>CAVYSN010000001.1:0-159698 GCA_963771165.1 uncultured bacterium
TCGGCTCCAGGATTGACAAATAGAGCGGTGGTGTTTGTGACAAAGGAGTTTTGGTCATGCCCTCTCGACTGCCAGGTCGCAAGACTTACGAAACTGTCCCCATCATTAAACGAAAACACATTCACCACCGCGTTTCGGTCTGAGATCAGCCCAGGTTCGCTTGAGGCATCCACGTTGATCGAACCGCGAGTTCCGAGGTGCAGAAGAATATTGTTTTTGATCTCATTATTCGTAGAACCATTCAGTAGAGTGATTACAAATCTGCCGTCCGAAGGTTGCACGATTGTGTTGTTATAGATTTTGTTGTGGTGCGTACCGAATTGGTTACTTCCCTCTCCATCATCCCAGCCGGCAATCCCACTCGCATGATTTTTGTAAAGTAAGTTGTTTTGAATGACCGAATTGATGACAGATGCGAGATTGATTGCTGCGCCGCCCGCGACCCCGTTTTCGTAGATGATATTAGAATCGATCAGTGCATTTGAAACGATTCCGTCACCTGCGAGAAATGGATCCGCATTGATTTGAATTCCCGAAGCGTTATTGTGATGCGCTCTGTTTCCGGTGATCACCGGGTTATCGGCGCTGTTGGATACGTAAATTCCGTGCTCAATTGCGCTGAAGGACGTTTCATTATTTTCGATTCGTATTCCTTCCGCATAGCCTGTAAAAATTCCCCATCTTGAATTGTTGTGACAGTGGTTGTTGCGGATCACAATCCCCAGAACATGCGCTGTCGGTTCTCCCTGGATTCCGATACCGGCTCGTCCTGCGGAATGAACATCAAACCCTTCAATGTGGATGTAGTTCGCATTGCGGATCCAAAGATTGTCGTTGTTCGAATTCAACGAGCCTTTTGTATTTACGATAGCTCCCGGTTCACCCGTGAAACGAATCGGCGCAGCGTTCGTACCGGATTTTGAGAATTTCGCTCCGGCATATGTGCCGGCTTTTACGATCACAGTGTCCCCGCCACCGCCACGTCGGCTCCTTTTTGAATGGTTCGCAAAGGAAGCGCCTGGGAACCCGGATTCGAATCATTTCCGGTGGTCGACACGTAGTAGGTTGCGGCAAAACAGGGACTCAGAAACAACGTCAGTAGAACAGGCAGATAATCGTCGTCTGTATTCTCATTTTTTCCCTACACCTCCAAGTGTAGTGCCGCCTGAAGTGCGACAATGATTAAGATAATGCAATTATTTTGCCAGAGTAATAGATCTAGAATTTGCAATCAGTTGCGGATTTTGTGGACGCAGGACTGACAAAAAATGTTAGCGGACGAGCGTCAGGATTTGACTTGTTGCAGTTCCTGAGCCACTCTGGCAGGGTCCTTCAAAGACTCTTCCGGTCGCAGAATCGGCGGCTTCCAAATCTCTTTTCAATTCTGTAATGGTGCGGTAGCGATGAATCGGATCCTTCTCCAGCGCTTTGCAAATGACTCTTTTCAACTTCAGGCGATACTCCAGGATTCACTTTTGTCGGCGCGACCGGTTCTTCCTTGATCTGCATAAATCCGACAGCAATCGCGGAGTCTCCTATAAACGGGACCCGTCCAGTAAAGAGTTCGTACAAAATGATTCCAAACGAATAAATATCCGCGCGCTCATCAATTTTCTTTCCGGAGACCTGTTCCGGAGCCATGTATTCGGGTGTTCCCATGATCAGCCCTGTTGCAGTCATTCCTTCCATATGCGCGCTGCGTGCGAGACCAAAATCGATGATTTTGATGCGGTTTGTGTTATCTAAAATGATGTTTTGTGATTTCAAATCTCGATGCACAACGCCTTGACGATGAGCTGCTTCCAATCCGTCAGAGACTTGAGCTGCGATATTGTAGGCTTGCATCGGCGATAAGGGTCCGTTTCTTTTGATGTGTTCTTTCAAGCTCGTCCCGTGGAAATACTCCATCGAAATAAAATGAAGACCGTTCACTTCCGAAATATCATGGATGCGGATGACGTTGGGATGCGTAATGCGTCTGGCGGCGGATACCTCTCTTTTCAGCCTTTCCAGAGCATCAGGATCATTGCTGAGCAATGGTGAAAGTATTTTGATTGCGACCTGCTCTTTCAACTCTTTGTCGTACGCATGGAAAACAATTCCCATTCCGCCACGTCCCAGTTCCTTCAGAATCTGAAATCGTCCTTCAAGCGCTGTGGCCACATTCATGAATGTTGTCGGCATCTGGCTCACTCCTGCCAGGTCCGAACTGGTAATAATTCTTCCTGAGCTCAAGGAGCGTTCTAATTGATAGTTCATTTCCGAATCAAGCCTGCAGATTAATGCTTCCAGATTTTGAAGGCGGTCTTCCAGTTTTTTAACGCGAGCTTCTTCCTCAGGAGACTTGCTTGGCTTTTCAACGGATAGCGCAATTTGCTTCTTGTGCCTGAGCCACATCGGAAGGAAGATCCAGGAGGTGATTGAGCCGAATACAATCGCCGCAATTAGAACATCTTTATTCGAGCTCAGAAAAGCCATTCCCAATACGGCCACAAGGAACCAAAAGAACCCGCCCTTGTTTTTCAGCGAATCGGGCAATTTATCTTTAAGCGCCATGATTTGAAAGAAGCGAACTCTGAATCTTAATCATACAATAGTCCTTACGATAAAAAAGCGGCTATCGTTCGGAGCGTTTAGGGGAGTATTCCAGCGAAGTGGCGCGGACGTCTCATCCAGCGGAATCTGTGGGGTGGAAGCCCGCACCACTAATATCGCTCTAGACGCTAACCTATCAGTCAATATCCTGTTTTTTGCCCTCCTGGACAGGGTTTTTTCTGAAAGGGTTTAGAGGGTTCTTACGACAAACCTTTCGATATTGCTATGACAACTTTCTTTCAAAATAGCCGTTTATATATATGTAGAGGTTAAAAAATGTTTGGGGATCAAAAGACTCAGAAAAGGCAGTACGATGAGCTGAAACTGAGAGACTTAAATTCCGGTGAAGTCGTAGAGGTCATTGCTCCAGGATCCTTCGAATTGGAGACAGTTCTTTTGGATTCTGCTTACTACAAATTCCGCGGAAGAGAGTACAGGTTTTTGCTGTCGAAAGCGCGAGAGCTGGGATTGAAGATTGCCTGAGACCGATGATCCGGCAGTTGGCTTCTGCCATTGATCCTCTCAGCATATGCCCAGCTTTTAGGGAAACCTCTTACCCCCATTACAGGCTGAACAATTTCCAGAAAGCCCACACGATTAAGAAAAGGATCAGAAAGGCCAAACCGCCAAACAGGATGATCAATACGGAGAGGAAAAGCCAATGTCTATCGGTTGGACGGAGCGGCTCTTCCGCGTATTCGTGGAACAATTGCATGTTTCGAGTATTGGATTTGAATACGAAATCGAATGCGTCCCCGATGAAAGGAATGGCTCCAATGGTTATATCCAACAAACTGTTGAGCAGCATGCGCACAACGACAATTTTGGGGAGTTTGAATTGAAGGGCGCGTATCAGAAGAAACAGGCCGAGAAAGCCGCTGACAATATCACCAGCCATCGGGATCATTCCCAGCAGGGCCTCGAGCCCAAATCGCCACCTTGTGCCGGGAACGCGAAACGCATTATCAAGCAACCACGCAAGCTGGTCCAGTTGCTCGCGTGTTTTGACAATTTCGACGCTCTTCTGTTCGGTGTTCATGTAGGATAATCTATTCTCGCATGTCCACACGTATAAAAAGGAAGAGGCGCACTCCGATTGCGACCGTCCTCCGGTTTCAATCCATCTATATTATAAGGTTATGAAACAGGACCCATTTTTCGAGCTATTGATCGGATATGTTCTGGATGAATATCCGGACGAACAGCGTCTAAAGATCAAAGCTCATCTGGAATCAGGTTGTCATTCATGCCGGACGGAGCTAAGAACCTTGCAGGAAACGATCCACCGATTACCCATGGGACTGCCGGGCTATCCTCTTTCCGGCTCGGTAAAAATGCGTATCGATCGATTGATTGACGCAGAACTGGGCGCCGGACTGGATAGGAATGAGCAGCATGTTTCTCACTACCGTTTGATGAGGCGTCTTGGTATTGGTGGCATGGGGGAGGTCTTCCTGGCGGAAGATACCAAACTGGGACGTTCGGCCGCGATCAAGCTCATCCGGCCCGATCCGGCATCCAATCAGGAACGAAAAAAACGGTTTTTGCGGGAAGCGCGTGCCGCAGCCGTTTTGAGCCATCCTGGAATTGCCACGATTTATGAGGTAGGAGAAGACAGCGGGACCGACTTTATTGCGATGGAGTATGTTGAAGGACATTCTCTGAAAGTGGAGCTCACCAAGGGTGCACTCGAATATGAACGGATCGTCCACCTGGGAATTCAACTGGCAGATGCGCTTTCAGAAGCTCACGAAAGGGGAATCCTGCATCGCGATCTAAAGCCGGACAATATTCAGATTCGAAAGGGCGATCAGCTGAAAATTCTGGATTTCGGGTTGGCCAAGTTTTTGGAAACGCGTCTGGAAGACGACTACACAACCACCAGCGATCGTGTGGTTGGCACCATTCCATATATGAGTCCTGAACAAATTGAAGGCCAGTTTTTAGATGCCCGCAGCGATATTTTTTCGGCCGGATCATTGCTCTACGAAATGGCAACAGGCACCGCTCCCTTTACGGCTGAGAATCCGGGCGCGACTCTACAGAATATTCTGAACTGTAATCCGGCGCCCGTGACTTCGCTGAATCCTAGAATCTCTTCATCCCTAGAGCAAGTGATACACCGATGCTTGCAGCGAGATCCTCTTTATCGTTACAGTTCTGCTAAAGAATTAGTAGTTGACCTGAATCATCTCCAAAAAGGGGAGTCGATTGATTTCAACCGGCCTGCACCATCTGTTACCCGACCCGCCTTTTCGATTGCGGTTTTGTATTTTGAGAATCTTAGCGAAGAAAAAGAGAGCGATTATTTCCGAGCGGGCATGACGGAAGATATCATCACGGAACTTTCAAAGGTGAAGGGTTGGGAGGTCCGGCCTCGGACTCAAGTCGTCCCTTACAAGGATCAGGAGATCAATATCAAAGACATCGGAGCGGAGTTGAAAGTAACGCACGTGCTGCAAGGAAGCATCCGAAAAGCTGGAAGTCGATTGAGAATCTCAGCACAGCTGGTGGAAACACGTTCGGCAAGTTCCATCTGGGCGGATCGTTACGATCGTGATCTGAAGGACATTTTCGAGATTCAATCTGAGATTGCGCAAAAAATTGCTGCAGCCTTAAAAATTCATCTAACAAAATCAGAAAAAAAGGAATTTGGAAAAAGGTATACGGATAACCTGGAAGCGTACGATTCTTATCTGCGCGGAAGAGAAATGATTTTCAAACTAAGCAAAGAATGTGTGGAAGGCGCGATCGATTATTTTTCACAAGCCGTGCAAGCGGATCCCAAATATGCTCTTGCGCATGCAGGTCTTGCGCAAGCTTACGCGATCAGCCTTAGTTTTTACGGAGGAGCGGAATCGCTCGCGGACCAATCGATTGTTCATGCGGGGCGGGCATTGGCTCTCGACAAGAACTTGCCTCAAGCTTATGCGGCATTGGGGCTTGCGTATTTTCTGAAACGCATGATCGAGGAGGCCCGAGAGGCTTGCCGTAAGGCCGCTCAACTGGATCCCAATGATCCGTTTGCCGCGTGGATTTCCGGACGCCTGTTGTATCGCATGAACCAGTACATGGAAGCTGCTGAACGTTTTCGGAAGACGATCGAATTACTTCCGGATTTCTACACAGCGTATGGTGATCTTTCTCAAGCTTATGAAAATTTGAAAATGCCGGAAATCGCAACTGAAACTCGCAAGAAAACCATAGAGGTTTGTCGTCGCTATCTTCAAAATTATCCCAACGAAGCAAGAGCCCACATTTTCCTTGCCACAAGCTATGCCTGGCTCAATGCTCGATCGGAAGCCATTGCTCATGGGAAACGTGCGGCTGAATTGAGTCCCGAAGACCCGGTCATGATGTATAACCTGGCATGCCTTTTCAGTGTCTTACACGAACAGGATGAGGCCGTGCACTGGTTGTCGAAGTCCATTCAACTGGGACGCCGCGACTTTGAGTGGATGAAACGGGATCCGGAGCTCAACAATATCCGCAATCACCCGGGTTACCTGGCCTTGATCGGCTAGTATTCCACCACGGAGTCACGGAGATCACTGAGAGGTCGCAAAAAGGATTTTCCTCCTTGTTCTCCGTTACTCTGTGGTGGAATATAATAGACGCTATGTACTTCAAACAATTTTATTTGGGTTGCCTCGCGCATGCTTCTTATTTGATTGGAAGCGGAGGTGAAGCTGCTGTTGTGGATCCACAACGTGATGTGGATCAGTACATAGTGGAAGCAGCTCGCCAGAATCTGACGATCAAACACGTAATAGAAACTCATCTCCATGCCGATTTTGTATCCGGTCATCGCGAGTTGGCCGGACGTACCGGAGCAAAAATTTATTTCGGCTGGAAAGCGCAGGCTCGCTTTGAGCATACAGGTGTTCACGATGGGGATCAGGTTCAGTTCGGTTCAGTAAAACTCCAGTTCCTGGAAACCCCCGGACACACTCCGGAATCGATTTCCGTTCTTGTGTTTGACAGGGATGAGTCGGAAAAGCCAACTGCCGTTTTAACCGGCGATACAATGTTCATCGGTGATGTGGGACGTCCTGATCTGCTTGGTTCCATTATGAGTCCCCGGGATTTAGCAGGAATGTTGTACGATTCCTTGCATCAAAAACTGCTCACTCTTCCGGATGAAGTCAAAGTCTTTCCTGCACATGGCGCAGGATCGATGTGCGGCAGAAACATTTCGAGTGAAACGAGTTCCACGATCGGTCAGCAGCGCCAGTTCAATTATGCACTCCAACCTATGACACGGGACGATTTCATCGATATGATGACAACCGATTTGCCGGAAGCGCCCGCTTACTTCAGTCAGGATGCTCAACTCAATCGCGAAGGTCCTGCTCCTCTCCATGAGCTGCCGGCCCCAAAAGAACTCTCACCTTCAGAAATCCTTGTCTTGCGTGATCAGGGCGCTGTGATTCTGGATACACGATCAGCTGATCAATTTGGAACCGGTCACATTTCGGGTTCGCTCAACATCGGTTTGGGGGGGCAATTCGCTACATGGACCGGCACTTTGATTCCATTAAAAACTTCTATCATTTTGATCGCCGAAAACGAAGAGCACGTGCGTGAGACACGCGTCCGGCTGGCTCGCGTGGGACACGAAAACGTGGCAGGCTATCTTGGTGGCGGTATTCTTTCCTGGCACAACGCAGGGATGCCGCTCGTATCCACGGAACAGATCAGTGTCGATGAATTGGATCGACGTATCAAAGAGGGTGTAACCGAACAGCTTCTCGATGTTCGAAGACCCGGTGAATGGAATTCCGGACATATCAAACAGGCTGTAAACATTCCGTTGAATAAACTGCGAGATAAAATCAGCCAGTTGAACCAGGGAAAATCTGTAACAGTGATTTGCGCAGGTGGGTACCGTTCTTCTGCTGCCACGAGCTTGTTGGAACAACAAGGATTTCACAGCATTACTAACGTCGTCGGCGGGATGAACGCCTGGACAAAAGCAAATCTCGACGTCGTTGCCTGATTAGCAGATGAAGGTGTTTAACCTTTAACTCCTTTAACCTTTTCTATCACTTTTAACCCCAGGCGCGAACGGGCGAACATCAAACGCAGTTCATCCGTATATTCAAACTGTAATACAAAAGGGGAATACCTATGATCCGAATTGAAGCTCTATCCAAGAAGTATCCGTCCGGCACTTACGGCGTTAAGGATCTTACACTCACGATTCCATCAGGAGTGCTAGGTCTGCTTGGACCGAACGGTGCAGGCAAAACTACATTAATGCAAATGATCGCAACGATCACGCGGCCAACCGCTGGAAAAATCTTTTTTAACGATCAGGATATCTTCAAGGATCCGGAATATGTCCGGAAACGGCTTGGCTATCTGCCACAGGATTTTGGTGTTTACGACAATCTGACTGCGACTGAATTCCTCACTTATTTTGCTGCGCTAAAAGGAGTGCGCGACCGTGAAAAAGTGAAACAGATGTTGGAACTTGTGAACCTTCATACGGTGGCCACTCGAATGATTGGCGGGTTCTCCGGTGGAATGAAGCAGCGCCTTGGAATCGCACAGGCCTTGATCAACGATCCGGATCTCTTGATTGTGGATGAACCGACTGCAGGACTCGATCCTGAAGAGCGTGTACGTTTCCGGAATATTCTTTCAGATATCGGACATTCACGACTGGTCATTTTATCCACACACATTGTTTCAGATGTAGAATCCGTTGCTACCGAAATTGCGATCTTGCGGCATGGTGGTCTGGCTGCATTTGGCACGCCCGAGTCGCTGCTCCAGGCGGCTGTCGGCAAAGTCTGGGAATGTGTAGTTCCTTCTACTCAATTCGAAGGAATGCGTACGAGCCTGAAAGTGTCGAGCGCGGTTCGGCGGCCCGACGGCATCCATTTGCGTCTTGTTCACCCTGAGTCCCCCGTGCCGCATGCGACAATCGCTGAACCGAATCTGGAAGACTCGTTTGTATACTGGATGAATTTTGCGGGAGCCGCTGCATGAACTCAGGTCTATTGCGAATCCGGGCGATTACAACCGCGGACTTTCGCATTCGAGTGAGACGCTCTTCAACAGCCGTTATCTTTCTGCTGCTCTGCATCACAGCTTATTTGTGGATTCCGGATCCTTCCACCGGACGCGCGCTTCTTCAAATGAATGAGCAACGCGCGCTCTATAATTCTCCAGCGCTTGCCATGGCTACTGCTTCACTGTGCGCCATCCTGCTGGGTCTCGTTGGCTACTATCTTGTCAGTAACTCCATCGGCAGAGACACGCGAACGCGGACCGGGTTCGTCATCGCTTCGACAACTGTGAGGAATTATGAATACTTGATCGGAATCTTTTTAGGAAACTTGCTGTTTTTGTCTGTTGTCGTCTTTGGATTTATGTTGAGCTGTATTGTGATGCAGCTTGTGCGGGGCGAGGCTCCAATCGAACTTTCCGCATTCTTGTGGCATTACGCGATCCTGTTGCCGCCCATGATTGTGTTTGTCTCTGCCATATCTGTTCTCTTTGAATCGGTCCGATGGTTATCCGGACGTTTTGGAGATCTTTTATATTTTTTCGTATGGATGTTCACTCTTGCTGTGGTCGCCATTTCTTCGGAAAAGATTGGAGGTAAGAACTGGACCTCATACTTCGATACATTTAGTTTCTCTTACATGCTGGAGCAGGTCAAAAAGATCACTCATTCGGACGCCATCTCGATCGGAAGCAGCAGCTTTGATGCGACCAAGCCGCCATTCATTTTTCCCGGCCTGAGTCTGACTCGCTCCTGGATTGCGCCCAGGATTGTGTCAGACGCTGTATCCGCTGATATTTATCGCTGCGTCGCTCCTGTTTTTTAACAGGTTTAACCCTTTGAAAGTAAAAGCATCGCAGCTTAGCTCTCGAAGGAGCATCCTCGCTCGAGCCAATGGGCTCATTCGTCCGCTCACCGTTCCGCTTTTCTCTATTGCAAGATTTTCTTCCAAGCCCGGATTGGCCAGTGCAATCGTTTCCGAAGTGTTGCTGACTCTTCAGTTGTATCCGCTCACTGTATTTGTGGTGATTGGGTTTTTTATGGCCGGTATGTTCTCTGGTATGGCGGGACTGCAGCAAAGAGTTTTACCGGCTCTATTTGTCGCCATTGCGATGATCGTTGCTGATCTGCCGACACGGGAACGAAGGGCCGGAACGACCAGCCTGATCGAATCCATGCCTTTTTTGAAACGACATTTCATATTATGGAAGTTTGGAACGGCCGTTGTCCTGACGATGCTATTCAATGCCGTTCCTATGGTGCGCATGATTCTCCACAATCCATCTTCCGTCATTTCGCTTCTGATTGGGTCCGTTTTCATCGCTTCCAGCGCGGTGGGCCTTGGAATCGCAAGCGGCAATCCCAAAACATTCATGGTGAGCTTCCTGATGTTCCTGTATCTCGTGATGAATGATAATGGGAAGACTCCCGGGTTTGATTTTGCAGGCTGGTTTGGAATCGCCACTCCCTCGGTTCAAGGCCTCTATCTACTCATCTCGGCGACGATGATTCTACTCTCGTTTGTTGTGTATCGCTGGCAACAAAGATCCCGCTGATTTCTCACAGAAACTAGGACCTCTGAATTCCCTGTATCCGTTTTATAGCCGAAGCCAGCTCATGCTCGATTGGCAGAATATGATCAATGTGAGCCAACTTTAATACTTCCTCCACTCTCTCTTGTGGATTTAGAAGTATCATCGGCATGGCATGGAGCTTTAAAGAATTGGCGTTTGATATCAGCATTCCTATTCCCATCGAAGTGATGATCTCAACTTGTGAAAGATCCACAATCACCGGTTTTTTTCGGGTGGCTGTATAAACTGTAAATTTTAGTGAAACCAACTGAACGCCGGGAATGTCCATTCGACCTTCCAAATGAACATATCCCACATCAGAATCAAGAATTTCAAGCCGAATACGGAGTGATTCCATTGGTCGATTTTAGTGTCCAAGAGAGACAGCAATGTTACGGCGAACTTACAACTATGTAAAAATTAATCTTACTGTATAGTAACGGAAGGAGGACCGGATGTTAAAAATTCTCCTTTGGGTTCTGATTTCATTTTTGTTTGTTGCGTCTGCATCCGCCGGACCGATGAAAGCTCTCGTAGGCGGAACTTTGATTGATGGGTACGGGGGAAATCCGATTCGCAACAGCGTGATTTTGATTGAAGGGGAACGGATCATGGACGTGGGTCAGGTGGGCACGCTTCCCGTTCCGGAAGGCGCGGAGATCATTTCAACGGAAGGCATGAGTGTTTTGCCCGGCTTATGGGATATGCATGTTCACCTGGATATTAATGGACACGCGGATTACGACCATTGGGATAAAACGTATCCGCCGCAGTATGAGTCTGTGATTATGCCCGCGTCTGCAAAACAGCTTCTGCTGGCGGGAATCACAAGCGCGCGCGATTTGGGTGCTCCACTTCGCGAAAGCATCGCGGTGCGCGAGGCAATCAAATCCGGCAAAATTCCCGGACCGAACCTGTACGTGTCAGGTCCATTCATTCAACACGAGCCCTACCCTGGAACAGAATTTTTTCGATGGGGAGTCAAAGGTGTTGCAGATGCGCGTGCAAAAGTCCGGCAGCTCGCGATTGCTGGCGTGAATGTAATCAAGTTGATTGATCAAGATCAAATGACAATGGAAGAAGTACAGGCGGTGGTGGATGAAGCGCACAAGCATCAGCTTCCGGTTGTCGCGCACTCGCATAGACCGGAAGAGATTCGCCGCGGGTTGCAGGCAGGAGTGGATTGCTTTGAACATACGGGACTTGCCACAGCTCCGGAGTATCCGCCCGATGTGATCGCCATGATTCGCGAACGAACAGCGAAAATGAATCTCGGTCCGTTGTTCTGGACTCCAACTGTGGAAGGATTGTTGAATTACGAATCGATGCGCGATAATCCGGAAGAACTGGATGATCCATCCTGGCATGAAGGACTCCCCGAAGAAATCGTTGCCGATATTCAAGCTTCCATAGAACATCCGGAACGCTTACCTTATTTTCAGATTACTCCCAACCGGCGTCCGACTCTGACTCATAAATTCCATCAGTTGAAGGATTCCGGTGTTGTGCTCTTGATCGGAACGGACAGTGGCATTCCTATGAATTTTCACAGTCAATCCACATGGAAGGAATTGGATGCTTGGGTGAACACGTTCAACGTGGATCCAATGTTCGCAATTCGTGCAGCGACATACTGGCCTGCTCTGGCGATGAAGGTTGAGAAGGATTTTGGAACTGTTTCGGAAGGCAAATACGCTGACATTATCGCAGTGCGCGGAGATGTTTTACGCCATATCAATTTGTTGTCTGACGTTGATATCGTGATCAAGCATGGAACGCGTTATAAATAAGGAGACGAACTTGAAACGAAACTTCTGCTTTCTAATCGTGTCATTTCTATTTTGCGCAAACTTGTTTTCACAGGACGGAACGACAACGATACTGCTGGTCCGGCACGCTGAGAAAAGCGCCGCGCCTGCGGATGATCCTGTGTTGTCACCGGCAGGCGAGGCTCGGGCCGAGCTGCTGGCACGTATGCTTGAAAATTCCGGACTATCCGTAATCTATACATCCCAATATGCGCGCACCAAAAAAACCGCAGAACCGCTTGCCCTGAGGTTTCGCGTCCCACTGCAAACAATCGATGCGGCAAATACCAATAAGTTAGTGGACACAATTCTGTCAAAACATTCGGGTGAAACTGTGCTGGTGGTCGGGCACAGCAACACCCTGCCTGAAATAGCTCAGGCCCTTGGGACAGGCAAAGCCCAGGAAATCGATGACAACGACTACGACAATCTTTACGTTGTTACAGTTACTCCAAATAGAAAAGCAAAATTGTTGCGATTGAAGTTCTTTGCGGCTCAAGCCGAGCAGGTGTGCCAGTAACGGACACTGTTCGATTCCAAAAAAAATGGCGATCTGTGGGGTAGATCGCCATCTTCTCTTTCAAATTATGAAAGAGCCATGAGAGAACTACTATAAGAACTCATTTCACCTCGATAGCACAACAGGAAAAGGACTGAACCAACTTTAGTTCTTTTGAACGAACAACGCTTCATCCTAAAAAGTTTCCAAAACGCACAACCTTTTGTATTTCAATTTCGTCTTATCTTTATAGTCCTCATGGCTCCTTCATGTTGAAGGAGATGGGCGGCTTCTAAAATGGAGTCGCCCTTTTTTGTGGTTGCAGCCTCATTCTTTAGGAGGATGCCAAATTGAAGTCAAGAGCGGACAATAGAAGGAAGATGATGAATAGAAGAGTTTTGGTTCGCTCTAACGGAAGCTTATTGTTCTTGAGCGCTGAAGAGATTCGCTGGATTGAAGCGAAGGGAAAATATAGTTTTTTGCATTGTGGAGAAAACAATTATCCCGTTCGCGCCGGAATTCAGGCACTGGAAGGGGAGCTCGATCCCGAAGCCTTTATCCGAATTCATCGATCTTATATCGTTAATATCGATTCGATCCGCGAGTTAAAACCCTGGCTGAAAGGCGAATACAGGGTGATCTTAAGCGATGGCACGGAATTAACATGGAGCCGCAACTACAAAGATCGCTTCTACGATTTTGTCGATAGGCTCGCCCTTGCCGTTCCCGCCCGCAAAGCAAAATAACTCTTTAACGCAAAGACGCCCTTGGAGCAAAGAAAATATAATATTGTTTCTTTCCGCCTTTGCGCTTTTGCGTTAAATCTTCTCCAAGATATCGAATCGTCGTTCGTTGTGGCGAATCCGGGTATGAACCGAACGAAACACGGCACCAAACTTCCACATTCGGATACGAAAGGGTATTTCGGGCGTTCCACCACAGATTTTCTCCTTCTGATTTGACCCCTCCTCGTTACCATTTTTCGAGGAGAAGACCGTGGCATAAGTCTTGCGAAATGTCGAAGCAGTTCCTGAAACACTCTTTAAACACACTTCTTTTAGGAGGAGCTATGAAGCTTAAATTATTCCTGATGGCAATTGCGCTTCTAGCGGTAGCCGTGGCTCCTGTGCTGGCACAAGTTTCTACCAGAACAGGTTCTATATACGGCAAAGCCCTTGATGATAAGGGCGGTCCGCTACCCGGCGTAACTGTCACCTTGGAATCAACGGAGATACAAACGCAAACAGCGACCACAGGCCCAACCGGCGGTTTCCGTTTTGCGAACCTTCCTCCCGGCGTCTACGCTGTGAACTTTTCAATTGAAGGTTTTACAGAAGTTAGACAGGAGGATGTTCGTGTTTCGACCGGCGGCGAAGTCCAGTTGGAAATCACTTTGAGACCAACATTGGCTGAGGAATTTGTGGTCGTCGCGGATACCCCCGTTGTCGATACAAAGAAAACTGGAAACGAATCTACGTTCAACCGTGAGTATCTGGACAAAGTGCCTTCCGGACGTGATCCGTGGGTCATCATCGAACAGACTCCGGGCGTAGATAATGACAGAGTCAACATTGCAGGATCGGAATCAGGACAGCAAACCGGCTTTTTTGCCCGCGGCGCTTCCGATACCGATAACGCCTGGAACTATGATGGCGTGAATGCAACTGATCCTCTTTCGCTCGGTGCTTCACCTACATACTACGATTTTGATGCTTTTGAAGAAATTCAAATCCAGAGCGGTGGTATGGATGCATCCGTTGCAGCGAAAGGTGTTGTTGTAAACCTCGTTACAAAACGTCCTGGAAATAAGTGGGAAGTCAACGCATCCACCTATTTCGTAAATGACAGTCTGCAGAGCGATAACACTCCCGAAGAATTGATCGAGGTGGGAATACCACGCTCCAACAGAATCGACCAGGTTTACGAGTATGGTTTCGACATCGGTGGCCCGATTGTCAAAGATAAACTCTTTGTGTGGGGCGCCTATCGGAGAAACCAGATCGACCTGTTCACGAGAAACTTCAACACATTCACCGGCGAGTCCGTTCCGGACAAAACGAAGTTGACTGATTACAACTTCAAACTCAACTTCAACGCCAACACGTCCAATGAATCCCAGTTCGGCTATTTCAACGGGCTTAAGGATAAGAGCGGACGTGGTTTCGATCCTCCGACTCAATCGGAAGAAACCCTTTGGGAACAGGGAAGCCCCGGAACGATTCTGGAAGGAATCTGGACCGGCCAGCATACCTATATTCCCAATGATCATACGATCATCAATGGCCGTTACGGATACATCGGATTGAGCTTTCAGCTTGCTCCGCGTGGCGGAAGTTGCGCCGTGGATACACCGTGCGAGCTCCCAATGATCTACCTCGCCGGCATTCCACGTTGGGAAGATACATCGTTCAACGCGAGCCCAATAGATCGTCCATCCCATGATTTCAACGCGGACATGAACTGGTTCAAAGAAAACTGGGGCGGCGGCGATCATGAGTTCAAGTTTGGATTTGAGTACAAAGCCTCCGAAGGTCACACCTTCAGCAGCTATGGAAACGGCGCCCTGATCGTTGATTACTATCAGACGACTCCAGGTGGACCGCTGACTGGGGGTTATCTTTATGCACAGCGGTTCATTAACGGTACGATGAATTACTATCGTGCCAGCGGTTATGTGACTGACACATGGCGCATGGATCGTCTGACTTTAAATCTCGGATTCCGCGTCGATAGCGCATCCGGTGATAACAAAGCGAGTGCGATTGCTGCTCCAGGCGGTTTTGATCCATTCGTTTCCGGCGTCGATTTCGCAGGAAATGACCGCAGTAAAGTCTATACAGATATCTCTCCTCGGTTAGGCGGAACGTTTGATGTAACCGGAGACGGCAAAACGATTGTTCGTGGCAACTTTGCACGCTACTACGATGGTTATACACCGTTCTACGATACATACGCGAACCCTACCTATGTCTACAACGGAGTTGTTCTGTATTACACCAACCTCAATGGTGACCGAGTCGTTACACCTGATGAAGTCACCAGTGTTAGAGGCTACTACGGTGGTGCTGCTCCCGGTCCCTTTAATCAGGAGCAATTTGACAATCTCAAGAGGATCGGTGATATCGAATCTGCTACAACAGATGAATTCGTGATCGGTTTCGAACGCGAGGTGGTCAAGGATCTATCGCTGTACGCTTCCGGAACGATTCGTAACTACGATAACTTCACTCAGCCGATTCCCTTTGGCGTAACAGCTGAAGATTATGTTCCTGCCGGCGTGGTTCATTTCTCCCATCCCGACTATGGAACAATCGATGTGCCTTATCAGCGACCTGGCTTTTCTGCACGATGGAACACAGCTTTTGAAGACCATCGATGGTTACACGCAGACTTACAGAGGCGTTGACCTTGGCGCAAGAAAGCGCATGAGCAACAATTTCATGCTCAACGCGTTTGTAACGATTCAGCGTCAAAAAGCGCACTATGATGGTGGAGAAGCCTTCTTCGTCGTCACAGGCGATGGGATTACGGCTCGGACAGTCTATGCCGATCCAACCCAGTTAGGTTTTTACGATGACCAGCCGTATTCAGGTGTTAGCGGCGGTAGCGGAAAAACCGGTGTGTTCCCTTATGCTGAATGGACTTTCCGCGCAAGCGGTATCTATCAGTTGCCTTGGGACATGAGCCTGGGTACCTTCATCCGATATCAGCAGGGATTCCCCCAGCCGCTGTTTGCTCAAGTGGCAGCCGGAAATCTCGCTAATTTCTATGGAGTAGGTCGTCTGATTCTTCTTGAGCCGATCGGTTCAAGGCGATATGACAACATTTTCACGTTGGATTTCAACGTTCAGAAAGTGTTTCAACTCTCGAATTATGGCCGTGTGACGTTGGCCCTTGACGTGTTCAACGTTACCAATGAAAACACCGTAGTTCAGAGACAGCGCCGTACAACTACCGCAACCTTCAACGATCTGCAGGAGAACCTTTCTCCTCGCGCAGTTCGTTTGGGATTCAAGTACAGTTTCTAAACCTAATCCACACCAAGGGCGATGCGTTTCTTGCATCGCCCTTTTTCTTCTCCCTTAGCACTTGCTCCAGCCCGGTCTCGACTGCTGTACAATAAGGCAGTTTAATGACCGTTCGGCCATCGTAGTACGCGTTCATTAGAAACAGCAAAGGAGGGTCGATTCATGCGTGTTCTTGTTACAGGAGGCGCTGGATATATAGGAAGCGTGATTACGGAAGAACTGCTTCGCACAGGAAACGAAGTCACCGTTGTGGATAATTTGAGTAAGGGACACCTGGATGCAATCGGAGAGGGTGCTCATTTCGTGAAGGGAGATTTGCTTGAGCCTGATCTTTTGCAAAGCACTTTTCGAGAACGCAAGATCGAAGCGGTCATACATATGGCTGCTTTTTCACTGGTAGGCGAGTCGATGCATCGACCTCGAGATTATTACAGGAATAATGTTGAAGCGAGTATTCGCTTGCTGAACGCAATGTGCGATTGCGGCGTGAACAACATCGTTTTTTCTTCTACCGCTGCCGTATATGGAGAGCCCGCTAAACAGCCAATCGTTGAAACGGATTCGACTCTGCCTACAAATCCATATGGTGAAACGAAACTAGCATTCGAAAAAACTCTGGCATGGTACAGCAAAGTGTATGGTTTGTCCTTTACGAGCTTACGTTATTTCAATGCCGCGGGTGCGACGGAGCAACATGGTGAAATGCACGATCCTGAGTCTCATATCATACCTGCTATTCTTCAAGTGGCTCAGGGAAAGAAACCGCACGTGGAAATTTTTGGGAATGATTATCCTACCCGCGATGGCTCGTGTATTCGTGATTACATCCATGTGATGGATCTTGCCAGGGCCCATATATTAGCGCTGGATCGAAGCGGAAAGCGGAGTTCGATCTTCAACCTTGGATGTGGTGGTGATGGTTACAGCGTGAAGGAAGTGCTCGAAACCGCGCGCGGAGGATTACAGGCCATTCGATTCCTGCACGAATGGCGGAGCGCCGGCCCGGTGATCCCTCCGTTCTGATCGCCAGTTCCCAACGAATTCATAAAGAGCTTGGTTGGAAACCCGAATTTCAGGATCTGGGCGTCATCATTGAATCCGCGTGGAAGTGGATGATTCGGCATCCTGCCGGTTACGAAAAATAAGCTTCTGCCGTACGCGGAGTGATCCGGTTGCACCTGTAGATCGAAGAATTTAGTAGCGCTGGCGATCCAATGATAAAATGGTGAAATGCTGGATTACAGATCCACGGGTGTGGATGCGGAAAAAAAGGAGGTGAGTCTCAACCGCCTTTTAGAATACGTAACCAGGACCTTTTCTTTGAATCCTTGTAAGCCGCTTTTGCCGATCGGTTATTACGCAAATGTGATTGATCTGCGTCCTATCGGTATCCCTGTTGGGATCGCTTTCTCAACAGATGGTGTGGGAACGAAACTCGTTGTTGCCGAGATGATGGATAAATACGATACGATCGGCATCGACTGTATCGCAATGAATGTGAATGACATCTTGTGCGTTGGAGCAACACCGATTTCGATGGTGGATTACATCGCAGTAAGTGAAGCAAATGCAAATCTATTCGAACAGGTTGCTCAGGGACTCTATAAGGGATGTGAGATGGCGGGAATCAGCTTATCAGGCGGCGAGCTTGCTCAGGTTGCCGAATTGCTCGCGCGTAAACCGGGCAAAGTCAGCTTTGATATTGTCGGCACGGCCATCGGCACGGTGCATCCGGAGAAGATGGTGATAGGTGAGCGAATGGAAGCGGGGGATTTATTGATCGGACTCGAGAGCAACGGTCTCCACAGCAATGGTTACACGCTCGCGCGCAAAATTTGTTTTGAAGTGAAGAAGTTTTCGGTTCATCAATACATAGATGAATTTGCACACACTCTGGGTGAAGAACTACTTCGCCCGACCAGAATCTATGTTAAGGAAGTGCTGGAGATGATGAAGCAACTGGATGTGAAGGGACTTTTTCACATCACAGGCGATGGCTTTTTGAATCTGCTTCGAACTCCAGTCCCTGTCTCGTACCGGATAGACAACTTCCCGGCTCCTCCTCCCATTTTCCAATTCTTGAAGGATGCCGGGCAGCTTTCGAATGAAGAAATGTTCCGGGTATATAACATGGGAATCGGCTTTATCGTTGTCATTTCTAATGATTCCACACAACTCGATAAGGTGATGGACATGGGTCAGGCCGCAGGGTACAAGGCCCATTTGCTAGGTCATGTAATGAAGGATGAAACGCGTTCGGTTCATATAGAACCTTATGGGATCGTGGGCCGCGCGGGATCTTTTCAGCATCCGTGACGCGAACCCAAACTCTTCTACTCATCTTAATCGTTGCCATATCACTCTCCGTCTATTTCATTGTTTATGAGAGATGCGGACGACCTGGATGACTATGCGAAGCAACTTCAAGATCTCATCAAAACAAAAAGTATCGCTGAAAACATGAAGAAGTTTGCGACAAAACCACATCGCGCAGGCACTGAAGAGAACTTTGAGGTTGGGGAACGAATCATTCAGGAGCTTCAAGCGAGTGGCGCAAAAGTCTGGACAACAGAATACTCTGCTGAACTGCCCGAACAGGGGACCGGTGTTTTGTTGATGACTTTTCCTGTTCACCAGGAAGTCAACTATTCAGAAAAGTTTCTGGAGCAAGATCAGTACACGCGCCTCTCTTCCAGCGAGCAGCCCTATTTTGCATACATTCCAAATAGTGATGTCGAAGGGGAAGTGATCTACGCAAATTTCGGAGATCAGCAGGACTATGAATATCTAAAAAAGCAGGGCATCCAGGTCTCCGGCAAGATCGCGCTTGTCAGAACTCAGGGAAGTTGCCGCGGAATGAAGCAGATGATAGCGGAAGAGGAAGGTCTGGCCGGTCTGCTGTTATATCCGGATCCAAGAGATCAGGGATTCAAAAAACCCGCCTATCCTTCGGGACCCAGCATCAATCCATGGGTTGCTCAACGTGGTTCCATGCTGAAATTTTTTTTATATCCCGGAGATCCTTACACAATCGTGAAGGATCAACGCGAGAATACATTGCCGACTGTTCCCGCCTTACCCATAACTCCCGATGCGGCGACGTTTATCCTTCGGAAACTGGAAGGTTTCCGAATGAACCTGGAACGGCTGGCTGGATACTTCCTATAAGACCGGACCCGGGCCGGCGCGCTTGAAAATGCAGTACCGCAGTGAGCGCCGGTCCGAAGAAGATTCGAAATATCTTTGCAACACTGGGAGGTTCTAATACGGTAGATCCTGTCCTGATGGTCTCTTCTCATTACGATGCCTGGATTTACGGTGCATCGGATCCAGGTTCCGGAAGCGCCGCGATTCTCGAATCTGCAAAAGCGCTCTTTAGTCTTGAAAGGAAAGGTTGGAAACCGAAACGTGACATTGTGTTTGCTTTCTGGGATGCGAGAAGAGTATGGAATGATCGGCTCGACTCAATGGGTTTTGAATCACCTTCCGTTAAGTCGGGGAAGAATTGGTAATTTGTTGTACGTGGATTCCGTTCGTGGACCGATGTTTAAAGCGAACATTCTACCAGGCATGCGCGGACTCCTCGATCAGGCCCTGAGCCGTTTTACCGATCCTCGTACGGGTAAGTCTGTACTGGAGTTTCACATTGAATACGATATGCCCGGGTTTAGCGACGATACGATTCCTTTCTCAAATCTTGCAGGCGTGCCGGTAGCTCAGTTGAACTATGGCCTTCATTACACCATGTACCATTCCATTTACGATAATCTCGCATGGATGGAACGCTTTGGCGATCCTGGTTACGCTTATGTGGCAAATCTTTCGCGTATCGTTGCTTTGTACTCCATCATACTAACAAGAGAGGACCGGCTTCCATTTCGTTTTTCTGAATTTGCAACGCATTACGAAAGAGCGCTCCACAAAATTCACTTCGAAAATATTGAAGGACCGGAACGGATCAAACAGGTGAATGAGGTGATTCGCATCGTCAGGGAAGTGGGTGCTATAGGGAAGAAATTTGACGATTCGGATTTTGGGAATATTTCTTCAGAAAACAAGAACAGAATCAATCAACTATTGCTCAAGGCTCTTCTCTGTTTCACTGAAATTCCTGGTCAGACTTCTGTGCCGTTTCAATTGCGCAATGTGGTTATCGGACCGTCCACTGAGAACGAATGTGCCGGGACCGACTTGCCGGGAATCCGCCGTGCCCTGGATCGCAACAGCCTGGATCAACTGGATGTGGAGATGGTTCGCCTTAGAAAAGCTCTTTCAAGTTCCCGGGAATCTTTGCAGGAAGCAGCTTCGTTGCTTGAATTGAACCATTGATATGTGGAATCCCGCAAATATTAATGAAGCGTGGTTAGAACTTTCTGAAGTCTATGAATCTCGTTTATTATTTCTTGATTCGATGTATCGAGCTCAATCGCTTTTTGCTGTTCGGAAAGAGCCAACTGAAAATGCCCAAACTGTCGTAAGACGATACCATAAGAGTAATGATGGATCGCAGTCGGCTCTTGTAATGTGAGCTCTTGAAAAATCTTTAGTAGTTCCCGTTCGCGGAAAACCGGATCCGAATTCAAAGAAATCGCTTTGCGATAATGCGTGGCTGCTTCCTTGTAATGCCCCGCTTGACTCATTGCGGCTGCCAGGTAAATGAATCCTTTGCGAAATTCCGGTAACATTCTTGTCACATACTGAAAATATTTCACCGCTGATTCGGGGCGTTCCGTTTCAAGGTAAGCCACGCCAAGAAAAAAGGCTGCATCAATTTCATCAAAGTAGCGATAAAGCTGGTTCTCGTATTGATCCTGGCCGGTCAGGGCTTTCAAATATGCAAGAGAGGACGGGTCACCAGGAGAGCTGCGTACTGCCGTTTTTAGTAACGCCACAGCCTTTTGAGTGTTCTGTTGTTTAAGGGCGCAACGGGCTAAGTAAAACTGCAGGTCCGAAGACTGATAGTCATCTCTTTTCAGCCGGTAACCGCTTTGATGAAGTTGTTGAAAAATACTCTCCGCTTCCGGCGCTAGTCCGGCTTCCAACAGCAAAACGGCCTTGTCCGTTTTATTTGCTGGATCACTGTCACTTGAATAAATGAGCGCAGTTTCTTTATAACCACGTTGTTCAAAAGGAATGTTTGCCGGCCGGCGGGAGTCCATGAACCATGGAGCATGAGCGAGCGCCTGTGCTGACTTGTTCGCCGCCGCATCAAGTTTCCCTTGATTCCTTAGGAGGTAAGACTCCCTCAGATCACTGTCGGACTGTCTGATATTTTCCCAGAGGTGCTCTTCCTCCCACATGAAGTCAGTACGCAGATACAATGGGAGACAGAGTAGCGCTGCAAGAATCAGCAGGAACCAGCGTTTGCGGCTTGTCAGAATATACTGCACGCCACCACACGCGAAGAAGACAAACAGAAAAAGGATGGAAGTGCGCTGCCGAGCCGAGACGTAGATCGAAAGCATGAAGAGAAACTGACTGATGAAAACGGCATAAAAAATGAGATAGCGTTTCCATTCTGACTTCAAACCCCATAGTCCCAGCAAAGCGAATGCAGCCATAAGGGCAAAAGGTGTATTCCATCGCCAGCTTTTCATAAGTGTCTTTTCCGTTAAATAAGCGACGGACAGATCATGCCACTGGTATTGATGAAAAAAGTGCAAGATTTTCGTGCAGAACAATTGAATTGTCCGAATCGGATGATCCCTAAGGAAATTAGTCGCTTTCGCTGTCCAGTAAGAATTTACTTCCGGCAAGGTCAAATTCTTACCAGTAATCCTTCTTGCGAAGTCACGGTATACCTGATGGTGGTAGTCAGGCTGCCTCGAATATTGCTGCGATATTTGATTTAGAAGCGGCGGGTAAACGGAGCTCATTCCCCGGGAGTTCGGATTGTTCCCTTCGTATAACGCTGTTCCCGGATTCATTACGAAGGGTGAGAAGTAGCCCACGATCGTTGCGTTGCGTATCCACAAACCCGTAAGGCAAAGAAGGGGAGGGAGGACAAAGAGCGCAGTTTTTTTACGCCATGAGTTATCTCTCGAATTCTCTTTATAGAAAAAAGGGACAGCAAGAAGGACAGGAACAAAATTTGGTCTGGTGAGGATTCCTAACCCAAAGCAAAGGCCGCCCCATAAAGCAGCCGGAGATGTATTGGTGGAGGCGAAGTTTGTTGCCGCCAGAATCAGCAAAACGACGATTGGTTCCGGCTCGAACGTATGGGTATAAACCATGAGACTTCGATCCAGAATGAATGCGGCAGTACCTGCGATTGCCAGCGACAATCGAAAATAACGCCGCAGTAGTTGAAACAACAATCCTGCGGCAAGCGCGCTACAGATGATATGGATCCACATAAGCGTGGACAGAGGCAAATGCAGTTGTTTCAAAAGCGTATTGAGATACAAATACAGAGGACTGAAATCGAGAATTCGTTCACCGTAGAGTTTGTTCTGAAGGAGCAGCTCCGCCGCGTGCGAGTACTTAACGAGCTGAATGGAAGGCAGACGAAAAAGAACAAAAGCGTAAAGCAAGAAACTGCAGACAACCACAAGAACAGACTGAATCAATCGGCTCATGTTTTCAGGAATAATCTGACATCGCAAGCCTGTAACGAATTCCCAGGACGTCCCGGAGCACCCCAAGGATGTGCAGGCTTCGGACTTTGCTTTCCGGCGCGTTTCTCCAAGTTACTGGCACCTCCGCAACTCTTAATCCCTGAACCATAGCGACAACGAGCATTTCCATATCAAACGCAAACCCATCCACGGTTAGTTTCGGTAAAATCTTCTTCAACGCATCAGAGCGGTAGAGTTTGAATCCGCATTGCGTATCTTCAAACGGAAGCAGCAGAACGCTTTGAACAATCGCATTTCCGATTTTTCCGGTGGCATCACGCAAGAAGGATTGTCGAATTTCGACGTTTGAACCGGGAACACCCCTGCTGCCGATGGCTACATCGAAATCTTGAGTCAGACAGAAGAGCAGTTTTTGTACTTCCTCAATGGGCGTTGAAAAATCGGTGTCGGAAAAGAGCACGACCTCGCCGTTTGCAGCTTCCAGTCCTGTGCGAACGGCTCTTCCTTTTCCAAAATTTTCTGTGTGCCTCAGTATTTTCAACTCAGGATTCTGTTTCTGATATTGAAGCAGGCGGTCATAAGTATCATCCGTGCTACCATCGTCTACAAAGATGATCTCCGGATTGCGAAAGTGTGTTCGAAGATATTCAAAAACCTCAACATGGATTGTGCCCAGTCGTTTTTCTTCATTGTAGGCAGGAATAACCAGCGAAAGGGACATAGTGGAGACTGGTTCTTTCAGATTGCTCAAATGCATTTCAGCCGCTAATTCAGCGGTTGGTCAGAAGCTTTTTTGATAATATTCAACAGGTTCCCGGTCCGCCTCGTTTTTCTTTCGCAGCATCCGCAAAAGCCTTCTTTGCTTCTTCCACTTTGCCGCCTACAAAATACAATTGCCCCACTAAATTCATCCTGGTCGCCTGGTAAAAGCGTTCATAGTTTACACGGTTCAACGAGGTGGGGGAAGTGAGATAAGAATAAATCGGCTCTCGAAATCGGAGGAGATCACGAAAATTGAACCACCAGGATAACTGCCGGTGAATAATGCGTGAGCTCTCGTATTCTACAGATAAGCGATCATCGATATGAGGCTCGGCATCGCCGATGTACTTTCGGAGTCCGGATTTTCCGAATAAGAAGTGATCCAGTAAGGACAATTCATTGAACATGGACACACTTTTCAAATCCTGCGCAAGTTCCGGTAAACGAAAAACATCCTGAAAATTCTTAACCGAGATATCGTTCGAATGCTTTCTACCGGTTACAATGATGTAGGGATTGATCGTTGAATTCACATACCACACGGATGGCGAATCAAAAACATCAGAAAATGCCTTCAAGATCTCCTGGAGGTTTCGCTGGGCTACCGAATAGATGGGAATCCACTGGGAATGAATCCCTCCGTTCTTTAACTGACGGTAAACCAGCTCATAGTAGTCCTTTGTATATAATGAACCATTGCCCGAGTAACGGGGATGAATCGAATCTGAAAGAATCACATCGTATTGCTTTGAAGTGTTTTGCAGAAAGCTTCGTCCATCGAAATAGATAAAATTCAGACGTCCGGACTCAGCTATTCCGTGATTAACTTCAGGAAAATAGGCCTGGGCATTACGGACCACTCCATGAGAAATCTCAACTACAGTTATCCTGCTGTTGGGATAAAGTGAGGCAGAGTAAGCTGTGCCTCCGCTTCCGAATCCGATATGTAGGATTTCTTTGTTCCTGGTTGGGCCGAACAGAATGATAGGAATATGCGCTTGCATTTTTTGAATGGCTAAGAGGTTCGGCGATGTTCCAGCTACATTCACTCCGTTGACGGAGAGTGATCGATAGGGTTTCCCCATATATTCCAGCATCTCGACAGTTATTGTCGCTGTAGGATCTTCCTCAAGATGTAACAACTCAAGGTGCGTTTCGGAGTGAAAGATGCCGGCGCTCCGGATGATATTGGTGCGGTTATGCAGAAACACCGAAGAGACGATAAAGAAGCCAAGGACTCCAACGCCGATCCATTTGTATTTCCTTGAGAAACTCGATTCACGAATCAGAGGCGTAAGAAACGCCAACAAAAGATTTCCTGCTGCTAAAATGAGGAGTGAAGCTTGTGTCCCAAATAATGGTAGAAGCACAAATCCCGTTATGATGGCCCCCAGAATTCCGCCCACCGTGTTATAGCTGTAACTGAGCGCGACGGATTCTTGAATGGAATGACCACTTTTCCAGAGCCACGTTACAACGAGAGGAAAAAGAGCTCCGGATAGAAATGTGGGCAGCAACAACAACTGAACCGAGGCAAGGAAAAGTATTACGAACTGCGTTGTTACAGTCACTCCACCGAAAGCTTCTGCAAGCCAAATAAGAATAGCTGCCAGGTTCTCGAACTGCACCATCTGCAAGAGAATGGAGAAAGCCCACGCGGTCTGAATGATTGCAAATAACAGTATGGGTGATCGACTGCTGGAAGCCGTCCATTTTCCTGAAATGTAGCTACCCAAAGTGATCCCGATCAAAAAAACAGCAAGCATGATGGCGTATGCGTAGACACTGTTGCCGAGGTGAAGGACCAGCAAGCGGGTCCATAAGACCTCATAACCTATCGCCAACAATCCTGAAACGCCATAGATCCATAACAAGGCGCTTCTTGTGATGGATGTCTGGATGGCTCTTTCGGCCATGGGGACCCGAATTCCCGCACCTGTCAAGTAACAGATGAATCCGATGACGATATTGATCAGAACTCCGAAGTGCACGGTGGCCTGCAAACCAAGATTTGGAATGAGAATGAAGGCTGAAATCAAAACACCAAGGACGGCACCGGCAGTATTGATTGCGTAAAGCGCACCACTTTGCTGCGTAACGTTTCGATCGGTGATTAGATGATGACTCAGCAGCGGGAGAGTGGCCCCCATCAATGAAGTTGGAATCAACAACACAAGGAATGCCAGCATGAAAGTGAGCAGCGTATAAACGAAGCTCTGGGGGCCGACAATATTGAATATCCACGCAAATGGAACCTTGAATCCCGAATAGATATACGGAAAAGTCACGGCGAACAGGCCGATCCCAATTTCGATCAATCCGTAAGTTTTCAAAGATGATGCAAACAGCTTAGGGAAACGTGTTACCGTTTTGCTGCCCAAAGAGAGTCCGCACATGAAGGCTGCAACGACTGCGGCTGTCGCATAAGTTGTGCTGCCGAAAAGTAAGTTGAGATATTTCAACCAGACAATCTGATATAGAAGCGCGGCAAAACCCGAACCGAGGAAAAAAGTGTAAATGATGATCGGTGATACTGGCATAGATTCGCGCTTGATTTCTAGTAAGCTTTCAGTAATTCCTCAACCTTCTGTTTGTGAATTGCATTCACCTGCAGTAGAGACCGTATGTAAGGGGAAGGCGGTGAATCCACGATTCCACCGAATCGTTTGTGATAATCCAAAAACGCGGCATATTCTTTTTTTGCATCTTCTGGTTTATTCGTTGTTAGCAGAATCTCCGTTAGAAAAATCCTGGCATTTAGAAAGGAGGGTTCGGCCTCGAGCGTCGTCCTGACCTCACGCTCAGCCAGATTATATCGTTTGAGTTTGTAGAGAAAAGAGGCGAATTCCAGCCTGAGAAACACATTGTACGGGTTGTAATCCAGAGCGGTCTGATAAGCCGAGACAGCCGATGAATAGTATCGGAGGTTTATGTTTTTTTCTAAAAGGATTCTAAAAATGCGCGCTTTGTAAACATAAAATTCGTATTCAAGAGGATTCAATGCGATGGAACGATCAATAGTAGAAACGATCGTTAGCCATCGATGAGTATCCAGTTCCGGCTTGCGATCAACAATTTTGCGGATAAAGACGAATCTGAAGTAGGGCTGATATGGATTGTAGCGAATTGCAGCTGACAGATGTTTATCCGCTTCCTGCAGATCTTTTGACCTCAACGCCCGGTAAAATTCCCTGTCCGACTGAAAAGGAAGATAGCACCCAAGAACAAAAAGAAGGAAACAGCCCAGCGGTATTAGAATTCTTCCCGGGCGGTGAAAGGATAGTTCGAGTGTCTCTTTATTGGATTCTGAAATCGGTACACTCACAAGAAATGATAAGAGAAAGAGAACGGACGTGTTCTGCAAAAGAACAGAAAACAAGGAGGCAATGCTAACCACGAGCCAGGCGAGCTTGAGATAGAAATATCGCGAAGATGTTTTTCGTAAGGAAGAAAAAAGGCCAAACCAGCCAAATAAAAAGGTTAGAAGACCCAGGAAGCCAGTTTCAGCAAGAATCTGCACGTACTGGCTGTCAGCGGATCGTGCAATTCGACCGTAACGCCCCAATTCCGTATCAGCTGGAAAATTGAAAGTTCTGGCTCGATACTCGAGCATTCCTAGACCGATGCCAAGCTCCGGATCTTCAGAGATTCCCTTCAGTGAGCTCTTCCAGATTTTGCCGCGGTAGTACTTTAAAGGATCTTCATAATATTTAAGCCGGAAGGTCACCAAACTACCACTAACTAGAATCAACAGAATCAGAAGGATTTTGATCGTCTTACCCGGCTTTCGCCGGAAAAAGGCCAAAGCTGCGATAGAGAGACTTGCAATGAATACTCCACGTGATAAGGAGAATCCTACACTCAGCAGTAATAGACAACTCAGTCCGGCAATCAAGCGTTTTCGTTGATGATTCGTTTCCTGTTCGAGGCAATAAAATCCCAGACAAAACAGCATTAATGCAAAACTCGCGTATTCATTGGGGTTCAGAAACGAAGCGCTGATGCGGCCGGTCCCCACTTTGTTATAGAGCAGAATGGCGGCGATCGTGCTCAACGATCCCACAAGAAAGATCCAAGTAAAAATGGATTCCGATTCCCTTTTATTTTCTCGAAGAAGCGTGCAAATCAGGATGGTCCACACTCCCCCCAGGAAGTAGTCCCATAACTTCAGAAAGGCTGCGTACTTATAGTCACTGATGATCGTGCTGATGATGAGAACCAGGAGGAACGGGAAAAAAAAGACCACAAAACGTGGAATCCAGAGGCGTGAGTACGCTAACGCAGTCGCAGCCAATGCAACAAGCGTAATCGTATGGAAGACAAAAAGACCTGAAGAAGTTTCTCCTCCTTCAAAAAACGGAAATAAAATGAAAAGAGCAAGGATCGGAAGAAGAAAGAGTGGTTTAGAAGTGATCACTAGCTAGGGGAACAAATGAATAGCCCATCAGATATCGCAATATCATAGCTGTAAATAAATCGTGTTGCCTCGTTGATACATTCAACGTAAGTATCATCGAAGAACCCAAAATCACCACGACCGGGGGATCCGACCGTATAATTCGTCGGGAATCCACTACTAGCAGCAAAGTAGACCAAATCGTTTTTCCATGCATCCTGATCGTGAAGAGCTGAAACGGCATAAGGAACAAGGGCATTATGAATTGTTGAAGCTGCTACTGGGCTTCCGCCCAGTGGTACGGTTCCTACCTCGGCCATGTACGAGCCAAGCGCGATTCCCCAATTCCGCAGTTCCGCGACTGTCGCGCGTTGTTGTGCTCGAACCTTTGCATCCAGCATGTTGGGTATCGCAATTGCAGCCAATACACCTATGATCACCAGCACGATCATAAGCTCGACAAGACTAAATCCGTTCTCCCGGATCCCCCGTTTCCCTTTCGTCATTACCATTCCCCCAAGAAAAAAGGAAAATGGTCCCTCAGAAGGAGGGACCATAGTCTTCTTTGAAAATTCTTACTTCTGACTTCCCTCAGGGTATTCCACAAAAAGTCCCTGTGAGAATATTATGTCATTGTTGAAATCGGTCGTCGAGCCAGCGTAAACGCCCTCATCCTCACCGTTCTTGCCGTAACTTTCCACGGAATAAACTTGAGGAGAACCAGCTGGCGAGGCGGTATAGTCATATGCATGATTCCATGCATCGTTCACAACCATCTGTGCAATGTATCTGGGTTCCAATACACCAGAAATCCCTGATA
Organism: uncultured bacterium; assembly: GCA_963771165.1. Taxonomy (GTDB): domain Bacteria; phylum Acidobacteriota; class HRBIN11; order JAKEFK01; family JAKEFK01; genus JAKEFK01. Next base: position 29,077 of record CAVYSN010000001.1, read on the forward strand.
CAGCAGAACCTCCCGCTGGATATTCATTGTTGTCGACCGCATACGATTCAACAGCCGTGCCGATTGCGCGCATATCCGCCATCGTTCTCTTCTGTTTTCCACGCTGAATAGCGTTCAGAAGGTTAGGTATGGCAATAGCGGCAATAATACCGATGATAGCCACCACGATCAAAAGTTCGATCAAGGTGAACCCTTCCTTTTTCAGCCTAATCTTCATTCTACCTCCTTTGAGTTAAGCTAATTTCATAAGATCTCATGCAAGTTCAGTGCCATAAAATTCGGAGAGCGTCAATTTGAGAAGTCATTGCGAATCAACTACTTGCGTGATAGGATCGTAGCGGGTTTTTGGCTGAAAATCAAATTCTGTCACTATGGAGTTGACGTTTTTTGTTACTCGAAGTGGGACGAGGCCCAATAATCGACTCTGTTGCACCCTGTCGTCAAAATACCTATAATTTTTTTCCAGAAGTGGGATGGATGAAAAGATTCACTGTTCCTACCGCAACCTTTCTTGCCTGTCTATTTCTTTGCTCAACCTGCATCTTCGCCGACGTTCCTGAAGAAGTAAAAGGTCAATTGAAGTACGGCGTTCGGGCTGCAAAGGAAGATCATTGGGACGAAGCAATATATCGATGGCGAAAAGCCCTTCAGATCGATCCTAATAATGTGCTCGCACATAACAACCTGGCAGTTGCTTATGAACAATTGGGAGAATACGAACTGGCGTTGGAGGAATATCAGATAGCTTACCGGTTGGACCCTGAGAACCAGAACGTCAAAAACAATCTCGATCGATTTCGAGATTTTTACCGGAAGTATCAGCGGCAAAAATAATAACCGGACTGCAGCTTTTCCTGTTGTGGTTCTTTTTTGAAAGGATTCCCCCCAAAAAATGATGCGACATACTATTCTCGTGCTTTTTCTATTTTCTTTTGCTTTTATCCCATCTTCCGATCTTCCAGCTGGAACTTCAGAAGTACAAATCATGGCTCCGTTGCGGCCCAAATATGTAGCCAAAGGGTACCGCAAAATATACATTGCAGATTTTTTGGTTACCGGCGAACGGGATGTGGACAAACAGATCCCTATCAATGTAAATAAAGAAATCAAGGAAACATTAAAATCGGAATTTATCGATCGCAGCGCCTACGAGATTGAAGAACTGAAGATAGAAATTCCTGCCGATCGAAAACCGGAAGAGGTCTTAAAGGATCCATCCTTTTGGATGGCCATGGATATTAAAGATCGTAATACGAGTCTCATTCTTGCGGGTGCAGTTGAATTCTCCAACCATGAAAAAGGTGGTCTGATCACAGAAAGAGTTACCAATCCACGCACCGGTGTGCAACGAGTCGTTACTTCTTCCCGCGAAAGATTGCAGTTGGTTCTCGGAGTCAATCTTCTTTTGATTGATGCCAAGGACGGAGGAAAGTTGTTTGAAGAAACTTTCAAAGAAGAAGAGATCTACGATGACATCAGTAACGTAAGTTTGCCGTTGTTTTACGATCTATTCGAAAGAATCGCTCCCAAGATTGTCGGGGTTCTGGTCCCCTATCGCGTTGCAGGGTCCCGCACCTTGTTAGAACCTTAGATGAGGTGAAATCATGCTTCAGAAAATTGCAGTAGCTGTTCTCCTTCTGTTTGCTGCTTCCGCAGCTCAGGCCCAACTGGTTCCGTATTACGGGAAGAATAATGTTAAATACGACAGTTTTGATTGGAAAACATACAAAACTGCTCACTTTGAAATTTTCTTCTATCCCGAATCGGCCAGTCATTTGCAACGTGTTGCCAGCATGGCTGAGTCCGCTTACGACAAGATCAGCGCTGATTTGCAGCATGATATTGAATTTAAAATCCCTTTAATATTTTTCAAAACGCAAAGTGAATTCGAACAGGTGAATTATCTTCAGATACAGGAAGGCATTCTGGGTGCAGCCGAACCGGTTTACAACAGAATGGCATTTGCAATCGATCAACCTTCCGATAAATTGCAAGAGCTCATTATTCATGAGTTAACTCACGTTTTTGAATTCTCTATGTTGTTCGGCGGAATGATTTCACCTGTTTTAAAGCAGTCTCCTCCGCTCTGGGTTATGGAAGGTTTTGCCGAATATGAAACCGGCGTTTGGGATCCGACAGATCTGATGATTGTTCGCGACGCGGTGATGACGGAACGTTTGCCCTTTCTGAGTGTTCGAGAAGACTTGATTGCTCCAGGTGGCGTGGAACTGGGACGTGCGCCATACAATGTGGGGCATGCTGCCTTTGAATTCATGAAAGAAAAATACGGAGAGGCGGCCATTCGTCAATTCTGGTTCTATTTGAAAAAGGCGACACTTCTCGGATCAGAAGATGTAATTTATTCAGCTCTGGGAGTCAAGGAAGAGACTTTTAACGAGCAATATGCAAATTATTTGAGAGACCGTTTCAAGGAGTTCAGGGACCGTCAGTCTCCGATCGATTATGGTAGAGAGATCGGTTTGCCCGACAAATATCGACAGATTTTTTCACAAGCGCCGTCGCCCGATGGGAAGGAATTCGTTGTGATGACTGCCAATCGTGAAGATTATGAATTCGACATTCTCAAAATCGACGCGACTGGAAAAGTTTTAGACAATCTGACCGGCGGCTTCACGAGCAGTTACGACTATCTGACCACCGATTCGTTTACGTTCGAAGGGCGAAATTTAAGCTGGAGTGCCAATGGCCAGCGGATTGCGTTTTTCGCTCGAACGGGTAAACGTCGGTCCTTGATTGTAATCGATGCTTCCGATGGCGATCGCTTGAAAAAGATCAAGTTAAAAATCGATCAGGCAGGATCACCTTCACTTTCACCGGACGGCCGCACTGTGGTCATTACGGGATTGGTGAACGGTCAGCCGGATCTGTATGTTGTTGATGTCGATACGGAAGCCGTTAAGAATTTGACGAACAATATCCTGTATGAAAAAACTCCTCAATGGTCGCCGGACGGCAAATGGATCTATTACACAACACGGATCCGTTCACGCGACCAGATCATGAGATTGAATCCCGCAAATCCCAATCAAGTCGAGCAGCTCACCTTTAGCGAATATGATTCCACAAGTCCCTACTACGATCATGTCAGCAATAGCATCTACTATTCTGCCGACAAGAGATGGCGTATTCAATCTTTACAAACTGGATCTCAACACGGGGGACAAGATTCAATACACCGATGTGATCGGCGGAAATTTCAGTCCCTCTGTTGTAAGAGATCAAGGCAAAGAAAAAATTGCTTTCACTTCTTTTTTTAAGGGTCAGTACCGTTTCTTTGTGATGGAGCTTCCTACGGCGGTGGCGGTGATTCCGAAAGGGGCTGAAACGGATGAAGGAAATACGAAAACTACTGCCGAGCAGCTGGCGGCTACGTTGGGAATACCGAAAGGCGAAACAGTGCAGGGAAGTTTTTCACAAGACAGTGATTTCCAGCCGACGAAACAGCTCGCGATTGACAAAGGAAAGGTCGCGGACAAAAAATTCCGTGTTTTGATCGCAGGCCGTCCAAGCGTCATCACAGGAGTTTCCGGCGATACCTTTGCCGTTGCTTCGGGAGTCGTGCTCCAGGATATTCTAGGCGATCAGGAATTTCGCTTCTTCACAAGCCGAATCCGTGGATTCCAATCCTACAATGTGGGATATCTGGATCTCCGCCATCGCTTCCAGTATCTGTCCGATTTCATTTTTGATGATGACTTCTTCTATGCTCCTTTGCCGGCTTCGGTTGCGGCGCAAGTTGGTTTTGCTACGGATATTGTTCGTTCTCGAATTTACGGCGGCAGAATCATTTCACAATATCCGATCAGCCGTTTTTATCGTGCAGAATTCAGCGCAGGAGTATTTGATCTCACTCAAAGATTTTACGATCCAGCGGTTCAAGACCTGTACGAAGAATTCTTACAGCGAACAGGTCAGGAGGATGCACTCGCTCGTGGCGGATATATGCCGTTTGGTGTCGCACTCGTTGGTGAGACGACGCGTTTTCGCGAGTTCGGTCCGTTGAGCGGCTTGACGTTCCGTCTTTCTGTGAACTATTCACCTGGCATTCAGGATGATTGGGTTGCCAGAACAATCTACGAAGCGGATATTCGAAAATATTTTCGTGTTCATGGCAGATCCGTTCTTGCATTTCGGGGACGGGGATTCCATACAAGGGGACAGGATCCTGTGATTTTCAGTTTTGGTGGTGGACAGGATGTTCGCGGATTCGATTTTCGGGAAATCATCGGAACTACCGGCGGCATAGTGAATTCGGAATTCCGATTTCCGGTTTGGCCGAACCAGCGCATTCCCTTTCTCGGCCAAATGCGTGCGAAAGCCTTTGTGGATTACTTCCGAGCCGGTTTCGAACAGTATCAAGATTCCACACTCGCGTTACCTCCAAACAATTTCATCCTCAGAGAAGTGGATGGATTACCTTTTATTATGGATTTGGAGGATGGCGCCGGATCCATCGGTGTGGGTTTCACTGTTTTTGCGGGTGGGTTACCATTTAACTTTGATTTTTCTAAAGTTTACGGAGAAGGTCGTTTTCTACAACCGAACAATACGCTCGATCCAACGGTACCGACGGAAAACAAATTCACAGATGGGATCCAATTCGATTTTTCTATTGCGTACGACTTCTAAAGCGGAGACTGAATGAGAAAATGCCTGTGGATCGCGCTTCTTCCACTTCTATTTTGTGGCGCCACTTATCAATCGCGACTTGTTAGCCAGAATTGGAGATTCGACAATCCTGTCATCGTCGAACAAATGAGTCCGATCTCAGGAGCCTGGGATGTGATCACACCTCCCAAGCTGAATATTCCTGTGCTGACTCAATCCGTGAAATACGCCGACTATCCAAAGGTCCTCATGAAAGACAGGGATTATTTTGATTTCGAGGTTTCAACCAAAATCTATCTCAGCAGTGAAAACCAGGATACCCAGGCCGGCGGATTGATATTTCGATACCGCAATTTGTACAGCTTTTACATGCTGTTTCTCAATGCAAAAGACAAACGATTAACCCTCACCCGGGCGAGTCGAAGTGGAATCAAAGTCCTGAAGCGTGTAAATCAGGAATTCTCACCGGATCGCTGGTACGAACTAAAAACGATCTGTTATCTGGATGGGTTAAAAGCATTTGTGGACGGCAAGCTAATTTTGGAACAGGAAGACGATAACAGCACCGGTGGCAAGGTAGGCCTCGTGACTGCCGGCACAAGTCGTGTGTATTTTGAAGGGCTGCAAGTAAAATCAGAAGTTTTTGAGGTCGTTCCCGGAAAGTGAAAAAAGTTCAATGTTCAAAGTTCAAACCGAACTCCTTGAACTTGAAACGTTGAACTTCTATGATGCGCATTGCAGCCATCCGTTACGTAAATGCTCTACCTCTGATTTACGGAATGGAATATTACACTGATTTACACCTGACCATGGATACGCCTTCAGCGTGCTACAAGAAACTAATCAATGATGAAGTCGATGTCGCGCTCATTCCCATCATCGGGACACAACTGAACTCCGAGATTCGTGCGATCAAAGGACTGGGGATTGCAGCAACGCATCGTACAGAAAGCGTTTATCTTTTATCGACCAAACCTCTGGACCGGATCCAGACGGTGCTCAGCGATCCGTCCTCTCTGACCTCTGTCCTTCTTTCGAAAATCATCCTCCATGAAAAATATGGAAACGATCCGGAGTTCCTGTCTGGTGTAACAGAAAATATTCATGAAGCTTTACGTTTGTTTGATGCTGCTTTGATCATTGGAGATGACGCAATCCTGGCAGACAAGACCGACTATGACCATTACGATCTGGCAACGGAATGGTATTCGATGACGGGCTTTCCTTTTGTCTTTGCCGTGTGGGCCAGCAAGCGGATTCTTTCACAGCAGGAAAAGGAGGTCTTTCATCTGGCCTATCGGCAAGCTTCGGAGAATTGGGAAGCTATCTATGACCAGGCAGCGCGAATGCTTACTGTGGATGTCAGTTTTTTGAAGAGGTATTATAATGACAATCTGCGCTATCATCTGACGCGCAGTGACTACGAAGGATTGCTCAGGTTTCTTACGCTGGCGGCCGATTTCGGATATCTCGAAAAAGTGAGAAAGGATATATGGATGTAGTTGTCGAAAGAAGCGCCCCTATACTCGACAAGGTTTATCGCAACGAGCGATTAACGCAGCAAGACGCGATTCAATTGTTTCATTCGACCGATCTTTTGGAACTCGGAATGGCTGCGGATTACGTGCGACACAGGTTTCATCCGGAACCGCAGGTCACATACATAGTGGACCGAAATATCAATTACACAAATGTCTGTTATGTGGAATGTTCCTTCTGCGCATTTTATCGTTCTTCGTTGGAATCCGACTCGTATCTGCATGGTTTGGATCTGCTGGATAGAAAAATTGAAGAAACCATTGCGCTGGGCGGTACTGGAATTCTGCTGCAAGGCGGATTGCATCCGGAATTAAAACTGGAATGGTACGAAGGCCTATTACGGCATTTTAAAACCAAATTTCCAACAGTATGGATCCATGGCTTTTCGCCGCCTGAAATCACAAACATCTGCAAGGTTTCCAAGCTCAGTCTTCCTGTGGTTATGGAGCGTTTAGTGTCGGCAGGGCTGGATTCGTTACCGGGTGGTGGCGGAGAAATACTTGTCGATCGTGTTCGAAAGATTCTTTCTCCACGAAAATGCATGACAGATGAATGGCTTTCGGTTCACGAGGAAGCTCACCGGTTGAATCTGCGTTCCAGTGCCACCATGATGTTTGGGCACGTCGAAGACGCTTGAAGAACGAGCCGAACATCTGCAAAAAGTGCGCGATCTGCAGGATCGAACAGGCGGGTTTATGTCTTTTATTTGCTGGACGTTTCAACCGGAAAATACGTTGTTGAGCTGTCCGACTTCCACAGCAACGGATTTCCTGAAGACACTTGCTATCGCAAGAATTTTTCTGGACAACATTGAAAACGTTCAAAGCTCCTGGCTCACCCAAGGTTTGAAGCTCGGCCAGGTTGCTCTTCAATTCGGGGCGAATGATATGGGAAGCGTCATGATTGAAGAAAACGTTGTTTCCGCAGCAGGGGCTCATTTCCAGGCAACCGAAGAAGATTTGCGTCGTCTGATCCGGGATGCAGGTTATACTCCGTTAAAACGGAATACGATCTATAGACTGGTCAACTAAACTACCGCTCGAAATCCTGATTCTACCCGTCGTTGCGCTTCTGCCAGAAGTTCTTCTCTTTCCTCAAGCGTCAGCCCTATTGTTTCTATGGGATCGTGAAATATCAGCTCAACATCCCCTCCGTAAAGAAGGATTGTGTCCGGGGGCAGTGCACGATCGGCGCCCATAATTGTAAAAGGCACGACAGGCGCTTGTGATTTGATCGCAAGGACGAAGGCACCTTTCTTGAATGGTAGTATTTCGGGCCGGCGACTCCGGGTGCCTTCCGGAAACAGAATGACGGATCGCCCCGCGCGAATTTCCGATACGGCGCGATCAATGCTTTCTGCCGCAGCCTCAGGATTAGAACGATCCACTGGAATCATTCCCATCGTCCGTAATGCAAAAGACAACAAGGGAACTCTAAATGTTTCTTTTTTGATCAGGAATCTCACGTCACCGGGAACGGTCTTGAAAACTACGGCAGCATCCACATGGCTCCTGTGATTACCAACATATACATAACCTTGACTCGAATCCAGCTTATCTATCCCTTTAACCTTCAATCGCACTCCGCCAACAAAGAGCATTATTCGATCAAGTACCTTTGTTAAATACAAAGCCAGACGCGGATTCCCGATCAGCCTGCAATAACTCAACACCGGTATTCCTACGATCGTCAGATAGAGAATGATGAAAGAGCAAACAAAGATCATTCGCACAGCGGCTACAATATCCCTTAACATTCAAAGATTGTAGATTGCATATATCAAATTTCAAAGCTGGCGACGGGAATGCTTTGTGGAATTATGGCGCTCTTTAGCTGTGATTATGGATTGAGCAATGATAGCGCACAATTCTGTATTTTTCTGAGTCGTGATTGATAGCTAGTGCGTTGATGCCAAATCAGAAATTTTTGCAATCAATTGAAGCCGATAGTGTGTTTCGTCTACTTTCTACAATCTGCAATAATTAGAACGGATCGTCGGAATCATTGCTTGAGGTTGGCGGGCTGCTGCTGGATCCGTTGGCTTTCCCGATCAGGCGCATGCCCTCGGCGATGACTTCCGTTCTGTAATGTTTTTGACCGCCAGTGTCAGTCCAATTACGCGTACGCATGCGTCCTTCGATAAAGACCTGCCGCCCTTTTTTTAAGAATTCCGAACAAATCTCCGCTAATCGGCCGTAGGCTACAACCTGAAACCACTCCGTTTCCTCATGAATCTGTCCTTCCGTTTTGTATCTTCTGTTTGTCGCTACTCGGAACTGTGCAGTCTGTTTTCCAGACGGCATGAAGCGTACTTCCGGATCGGATCCCAAAAAGCCAAGCAATAGAATCTTATTCAAAGACATATCTCCTCCATCTCTACTGGAGTTTAAAAATGCAAACCGCAGGCCATTTGGAGTCCGAGAATGCTCCGCAACAGGGGCCGGCTGAACGATTGCCAATGATTCGCTTCTGCTTCTATTTCAGAAACTTAGCTGTGTCAACTGGGCTTGTCAAAGAGCGCCTGTAAGTTTGCTTTTTGGGGACCGCAAAAGTATAATTACAGTTCCAATTAGAATGCCTGCAGGTGGGCTACATGCCCACTTTATTTTTTGTTGGAGGATTTTTTTGGCTTCCGAGCAGATCAACGAGGTCCAGGAAATTGCACGGAGGGTCATTGAATCAGAAGGCCTGGAACTGATCGATCTGGAGTTTAAACCGGGTAAAACACGGAGTTTATTGCGCATTTTCATCGACAAGGATGGCGGAGTCACTTTGAATGATTGTGAAAATGTAAGTCGGCAGCTGGGAGCGATTCTGGATGTGAAGGATCTGCTGAAGAGTGCGTATGTACTCGAGGTAAGTTCCCCCGGCTTGGATCGACCCATGCAGACCGATCGCGATTATCATCGCGCTCTGGGTCGTATCGTGAAAGTGACTCTTACAGATGACAATGGGAAAACGGAGCAGGTTACCGGGAAGTTAGTCGAGGCTGACGATAACGCAGTGACGATTGAAACGGCCGGTCAAACGAGAAAGATTCCGAGGGATTTCGTTAAACGTGCTGTGCAGGAGGTCGTCCTCGGGCAGCCGAAAAAAAGTTTCAAGAAACGGTAATGAACTATGAGCAATGAACTCATCTATTCCATCGATCAGATCAGTCGCGAAAAGGGAATCAATTCCGATGAAATTGTCCACGCGATTGAAGATGCGATTTTGACGACTTCAAGGAAGCATTACAAGCAGGATAATCTCATAGCGCGTTTGAATCGTGCCACCGGACAGGTCGAGCTTTTGCTTCAGAAGCTGGTTGTCGAAGCTGTGACTGATCCGGAAATCGAAATCGACACGGATAAAGCGCGGGAATTGAATCCGGAAGCAAAGCCCGGAGACCGGGTGAATGTACTTCTGTCGAGCCGGCCTCTTGGAAGAATCGATGCGCAAACTGCGAAACAGATTATTTTTCAGCGTGTGAAGGAAGCTGAAAGAAAGAAAGTTTTTGATGAATACTCCGCGCGAGTCGGCGAGCTGACCAATGGTATTGTTAAGAACTCTGAGAAAGGGGACCTGATTGTCGATCTTGGCACAATAGAGGCTATTTTGCCTAAGTCACAGCAATCGCCTCTCGAATCATATTCGCGTGGGGATCGCATCCGCGCGGTGATTGTGCGCGTTCACAGGTTTTCAAACGATCCTCAAATCGTGCTATCCCGCACGGATATGCGCTTGTTGATGCGTATATTTGAATCGGAAATCCCTGAAATCTACGAAGGGACCATTACGATCAAGGCAGTCGTTCGGGAAGCGGGTGATCGCTCCAAAATTGCCGTTGCAACCACTCACAAAGAGATTGATCCAGTGGGTGCGTGTGTGGGAATCAAAGGTACGCGCGTACAGTCTGTAATCAATGAATTACACGGCGAAAGAATCGATATCATTGAGTGGTCCGATGATATCATTAAGCTAGCTTCCAATGCGCTCAAACCGGCCAAGGTGGCTCAGGTCGGAATGGTCGATGAAAGAGACAAACGGCTCGAAATTGTTGTCGATAACGATCAGCTTTCCCTGGCAATTGGAAAAAAAGGCCAGAATGTACGGCTCGCGTCCAAATTAACAGGTTGGAAGATCGACATTAAGAGTCAGGATGAAAAGAAAAAGGGAGATGCTGAGAATGTGGCCCGTTTGGAAGCATTTCGAAGTAAAATCACGCAACTTCCAGAACTTGGAGAAAAAGCTGTTCAAGCTTTAGAATCGGGTGGTTGGAATAACCTCGAAAAGATGAAGCAGATCCAAACGGCCTCGGAATTTGCTTCACTCGATCCTGAGACCGCCGAAAGGTTGTATCACGAGGTTCAGGATTTCGTAAATTCACAGGTGGCAGCAAAGTAGTTAAAGCATGAAAGTACGCGTTTATCAGATCGCAAAAGAAATGAACCGTTCCGCTCATGAGATCATCGCTGTTCTCGAAAAGCTCGGTGTAGAAGGGAAACATCACACCAGCAGCATTGAAGATGAGCTTGTTCCCAAGATCCGACGTTATCTCGAACCCTATGCGAAAAGGGCGGACTTGCCGCGCAAGGCTGACGAAATCATAGAGGAACCGGAAATTGAGGAAAAGCTGCCCCTTGTCGAACCTCCAAAAGTCCGGGCGCCTAAGATAGAAGAGCCGCCGGCGGAAAAAGGCAAGAAAAGGGTCGCGAAAGAGAGTCAAAAAGCGCCTGCCCGCGAAGTGTCTCGTCCACCCGTTAAAGAAGCACCGAAGCGCCGTGGAACGGAGCACCCAAAAGTTGCTCGTCCACAGCAGCCGATTGCCGCAGTGGCCGAGCCTTCCGCCGAACCATTGCAGATAATAGTTCCCGATCTTCCACCTCCACCGCCCGCCCTTTCGGAAGAACAGTTAGAACAGCTCACGGCCCCAACTCAAACCGCAGTAGCGGTAGCAGCACCACAGCCCGTGGAACGGCCGAAAATCCAGATCAGTGAAAACATCGCTGTAAAGGATCTGGCACAGAAAATGGGAATCATGTCCAAGCTTGTTCTTAAGAAACTATTGGATCGTGGAGTGCTTGCACATATCAACCAGAATGTCGATCTGAAGCTTGCTGAACAGCTGGCTTCCGATTTTGGTTATGACGTTCAGGTCACAACTTATGAAGATGCGGTTGCCACCGAGCAAGAAACGGATGTCGCTTCTACAGTATTAGTTATGAGACCGCCTGTGGTTACGATCATGGGACACGTGGATCACGGAAAAACGTCCTTACTCGATGCGATCCGTGAAACCAACGTTGCAGGTGGTGAATCCGGTGGAATCACGCAGCACATCGGCGCGTACCAGGTGAAAGTAGGACAGCGCGCGATTACATTCATTGACACGCCGGGCCACGAAGCGTTTACCCGGATGAGGGCTCGGGGCGCGCAGGTTACCGACATTGTTGTGCTGGTCGTTGCTGCAGACGATGGGGTTATGCCCCAAACACTGGAAGCGATTGATCATGCAAAAGCGGCAAAAGTCCCGATTATCGTTGCGATTAACAAGATCGATAAACCGGATGCCCAGATCGATCGAATCAAACGACAACTGGCGACACATGATCTTCTCATTGAAGAATATGGCGGGGATACCGTCGCAGTGGAGATTTCGGCACGGAAGCGAACGAACATCGACACTCTTCTGGAAATGATTCTGCTTGTAGCAGACCTTCTGGATTTGAAGGCGAGTCCGAATCGACTTGCGTCAGGAACGGTTTTAGAAGCCCGATTGGATAAAAGCCGCGGACCGGCTGCAACCGTGCTTGTGCAGAATGGGACGTTGCATGCAGGTGACGTCTATGTTGTCGGCGCGGTTATGGGGCGGGTCCGAGCGATGTTTGATGATCATGGCGGAAAAATGAAAGAAGCCACTCCAGGACTTCCAGTAGAAGTTTTGGGTTCCCAGGGCGTTCCCCGTGCCGGGGACTCGTTTCAGGTCTTTAAAGATGAATTTAAAGCGCGTAGCATTGTGGCTTTCCGGCAGGCAAAAGTAAGAGAACTGGCAGCCGCCACAACTTCACGTTTGTCCTTGGATCAATTATTCAGCAAGATTCAGCAAGGTGAGATCCGGGAACTTCCGATCATTATGAAAGCCGATGTTCAGGGTTCGATCGAAGTTTTGAAAGATACTTTGACGAAGCTTGGTACAGAGGAAGTAAAAATTCGATTGATCCACAGCGGAACGGGCGCTGTGACTGCAAGTGATGTGCTTCTGGCTTCTGCCTCCAATGCTATTATCGTCGGATATAACGTTCGTCCGGAACCAAAAGCGAGGGAACTCGCTGAAAAAGAAAAAGTTGACATTCGCTCACATACAATTATTTACAACATCGTGAACGAAATTAAGGCCGCATTATCAGGATTATTGCGACCCACAATCAAAGAAGTGTTCCTTGGCACTGCCGAGGTGCGTGACACATTCCGTATTCCGAAGGTGGGTATGGTCGCCGGTTCCTATGTGGTTTCGGGAAAACTGAACAGGAATGCACCGGTCCGGCTGATTCGCGATAACGTTGTCATCTATGAAGGGAAAATCAGCTCTTTGAGACGGTTTAAGGAAGATGCGAGTGACGTGAAAGAAGGCTTTGAATGTGGCGTAGGACTTGAAAACTACAACGATATCAAAGTAGGGGATTATATAGAGGCTTTCACGATTGAGAAAATTGCCCGTCAGCTGGATTAAATGAGTTCGGCAAACGTTCCGCCACAACGTGAAAGGAAATAGGATTGGTAGATGACACGCCGCCGCCAGGAACGGCTTTCTGATCTGCTCAAAGAGGAAATTTCGTCCATTCTTTTCCAAAAAATGCATGACCCGCGTCTTTCCATGTGTAGCATCACAAACGTCGTCTTAAGTCCTGATTACCGGAATGCGCGCGTGTTCGTCAGTGTTCTTGGCTCCCCTGAACACAAAGAGGAATGCGTGAAGACCTTGAATTCAGCCGTTGGATATTTCCGGCGGGAGCTTGGCAAACTGGATTTGAAATACATTCCATCGCTTCAATTTCAGGCTGATATTGGAGCTGAGTATTCACAACACATTGAAGAATTATTAAATAGCGTTAAAAAACAGGAGCCTGAATCGTGAACTGGGATGGTCTTGTATTGATCAATAAACCGGGCGGGGCAACGTCACATACGATTGTTCAGCAGGTTAAGGAACGTTTGAAGGTTGGAAAGGCGGGACATCTGGGCACACTAGACCCGATTGCGACCGGTGTTTTCCCGGTTTGTCTTGGAAAGGCCACACGTCTGGCCCCTTTTTACATGGGTGTTGATAAATCCTATCTGGCCGAAATTCGCTTCGGGTTTTTTACAACGACAGATGATCGCGAAGGAAAACAAGAAAGCGCTCTGACCCGGGTGCGTTTTTCCCGGGAGCAACTGGAAAGAGTCGTTTCCTCTTTTCAGGGAGAATTTCAACAGAGACCTCCGATTTTTTCAGCGAAAAAGGTCCAGGGCAAAAGGGCCTACGATCTTGCTCGGAAAGGAATCAAGCCGGATCTTCCTTTGCAGAAGGTCACGATTCATGACATTCGTTTGATCCATTTTGAAAATGACCTTGCTGTGATTCATATTCATTGCGGCTCCGGAACTTACGTCCGTTCCATAGCGCGTGAATTGGGAGTGAGACTTCGATGCGGAGCGCATGTAAACGAATTGGCAAGAACGAAGTTTAATCACTTCAATTTGGAAGATTGTTCTTCTCCCGATGCGCCGCTGGAAAAGCTGACAAAATCATTTTTACCGCTTGCACAAATGCTCGCGGGTTTTCCGGAACGAACAGTAGATGCTTTAGAAGGAAGGAAAATTCTGAACGGTTCCAGCATTTCAGTGGAAGAAAAATATGAAAGGGATTGGGTCAAAGTATTTGATGCAAACAAGACGCTTCTAGCCATTGCGCGGGCTCAGCAAGGGGAGAAAACAGAGTTACAACCGCGAATTGTCTTTCATGAATGAGGATGAACCGCCAAGACACCAAGGGGGCAAAGGGCGCCAAAAGATGATTCCTATTTGGCGATCTTGGCGCCTTGGCGGTTAAATTAAGGATTTATGTTTCCGAATTTATTTAAGATTGGTCCGTTGACGATTCATTCCTACGGCCTTTTTCTAGCAATTGCTTTCCTGGTTGGAATGCGAATTGCCGTGCATTATGCGAAGCGAGAGCGCATCGATCCATCGACGATTACCGATCTTGTTGTCTACATTTTCCTGTCCGCTTTGCTGGGGGCAAAGCTTCTGCTGGTTGTTGTGGATTTCGATTACTACAGCCAGGATTGGAGCCGTCTTTTCTCCATCTATCAGGTGGGGGGCGTTTACTACGGTGGATTTATCCTGGCATTTTTGGTCAGCCTCTGGTTCATCCGCCGCAAGAAAATGAATTTCTGGCAAACCGCTGATGTGATGGTTATGGGAATCGCTTTGGGTCAGATTTTTGGCCGGCTCGGCTGTTTTTTTGCCGGTTGTTGCTGGGGAAAACCTGCGCCCGGGTTTCCGCTTGCCGTTATTTTTACACGTCCTGAAGCGGCCGAACAAGTGGGAACTCCTCTCAATATTCCTTTGCATGCAGCACAATTGTATGAAGCGTTGCCAATGATTCTCGTTTTTTCCGCATTGGTGTACTCCTACAACCACAGAAGATTCATCGGGCAGCAGTTGAGCCTGTACCTGCTGATGTACTCGGTCCTCCGTTTCAGCGTGGAGTTCTACCGCGCCGATCCTCGGGGTTCTATCGGTCTATTTTCAACATCGCAGGTGATTAGCATCATTGCTTTTGTAGCGGGGCTCGTGATCTATTTTATCCGCAGAGATTTCAAAACAGCAGAAGTCGCTGTCACAAAATGACCTCTCGTTCGTTCGTGGTCTCTGGTGAAGATGCCGGAAGCCGAATTGATCGTTACCTGACTCATCATCAACAACAGGAAAGCCGCTCCGCCATCCAAAAATGGTTTGACAGGAATCTGGTGCTGGTCAATGGTCATTCTGTCAAACCCGCATACAAGCTTCATTCCGGAGACAGCATCGAAGTACACGTGCCCTCCAGCGAAAAGGCGCCTGTCGAATTGAATTCCTGGGACTTCCCGATCGACGTGCTTTACCAGGACAAATCGATTCTGGTGATCAACAAACCTGCACACATCGTTGTGCATCCCGGTGCGGGCAAGTCGGAGTATACGATCGTTCAAGCTGCGCTGCACCATTTTCCCGAAATCCGCAATGTTGGGCATCCGGTCAGGCCAGGGGTCGTGCATCGTCTGGACAAAGAAACTTCAGGAGTGTTATTGCTGGCAAAAACGCAGGAGGCGTATTTGAAACTAACGGCCCTGTTTAAGAATCGCATGATCCAGAAACACTATCGAGCCGTTGTGTACGGCCGCATGCGCTCCCAGCATGGCCGCGTGGAGAAGGCACTTGGACGCGATCCGGCTAACCGGCAGAAAATTTCGATACGAGCCCGAAAGGGGCGACCTGCGATCACGATTTACACCGTGCTGAAACACCTGGATTTTGGTGAACTTTTGGATGTAGAAATTATGACCGGACGAACCCATCAAATCCGCGTTCATCTTGCATCCGAAAATCATCCGATTGTGGGCGATTCCAAATATGGCGGCGGCAACTGGAACCGTATTTCTGACGTGAGCTTGCGAAATCAACTGAAGCAAGCCGGTTTCTTTGGCCTTCACGCCTTTTCACTCGAATTCGATCACCCCTTTACAGGCAAACGTATACACGTGGAGACTCCTCCTTCTGAATCCTGGAATGCACTGCTCACACCGATGAGATAAATATCCTTTTGTCGAGGACACCGTGGCCTGGTTGGCGTACTTTTCCTCCGAAATACGCATTTATTGATACAGGGGCGACCAATGCCGCTCTGATTGAGCACAGGAGGAAGTTTATGCTTCGCAAAAGTTTCTTTACAATCAGTTTTCTAGTTTTACTTACTGGAGTCGCAAACGCTTACTTTTTTAGCGCTACGGATGGTCCCAATCTATTCCTGTTCCGGGCAGAAAGGGGAAGTAATGGGAAGCTCGCGATGACCTCCGAATTCAAATATGCTGCTCCAGGTACCGTGGGCTCAACTGCGCTTCTTCCAGTGCCGGGAAGTACGGGAACAAGAACTACGGCAATCATAAAGTTCGATCTGTTCGCTACCTTTGTGAATGCCGCCGGGAAACCGACCGTTTTCAGGGATCGTGTGGAGTTCGATGATTCCTCTAACACCTTTCGATTTGTGTCCAGAAAGCTTTTCCCAACTCACAAGTTGGATAGCTTCAATAACGTCTCCGCCGCGGTCTCTACCAACCCCACCACAAGATTTCTTTTGACGGAAAACGGATCGAACGTTACCAGTAGAAAGGTGAACTCATCCGGCAATCTGACCGGTGGCAGTAAGGTGATTTTTAAAAATGCATCGCAGGTGGACCCGTTGTCTGCCGCTCTTTCACCCGACGGAACCTTTGCGGTTCAATCCTCCTTTACAAGTTCAGCATTGTCATCATCGCAGTCAGAAATGGGCGCTGTTGGTTTCGGTGTCGATTATATTGATCTTGCCGATGGTAGGAGAGTTCATTTAAATGCGGGAGGAGAGCCCATCAGTGTAACTATCTTCATTGATTATGTAGGTGAAGTAGAAGTAGGCTGTGTCCCGTTCAAAGAGGCCGACCGGGGAGGCGGGCGCTCCGGAAGAGTTCAAGGTGCTTCGGCAGCCGATAAGACTGGTGTTTTTTTATTTAGGTTTGACCCCAACACGTTGCAGCCAATCGGAAGTGTTACGACAATATCCAGGATGTCCTCAACGCCGCTTCTCCAGCATGAGCTTTTCAACACAGCGTTCATTTTGCCGGATGGGAGGGATGTCATCTTTAGCAAATATAAAGCAGGAAAGCTGGAAAGTCTTGTTCAGCCGTTGAACGGAGCGTGCGGACCCAAAGCAGGAGCCCCTTATAAATTGCTGAGCAGTACGAATCCTACAATTGTAGGTCATCCACCGCTCAAAGGCTGGGCCGTTGCGCAATGCTTCGTCACAAATCTCTGCTAGTGTTTTTTGCGCGGACCTAAGCAGAGTATTTAGGAAAAGGACGTTCATTGCCTTGCAGAGATCCCTTGTTGCAGGAAATTTTCCATGACCCAGACTTCGCTGGTATCGGTGTTGGTGGAGACTGCAATTCGCCGGCCATCGGGTTGAAAACTCAGAGACTGAACGTACCCGGTGCTGATGCCGAGTTTTTTGGGTTTGCCTCCGCCGACAGGAATGCTCCACAGATTGTGAGGTTGATCGATAAAATCTCTGCGGCCCCTGGCAAACACGATCTCCCTGCCGTCCGGAGTCCATGTCAGCTCGGATAAAAATTCCGGCATGCGCAAAGTCAAAATCTTACGCGCTTTTCCACCGCTTGCCTGCAGAACGCTTACATCGGTAAATCCCTTTTTAATATCCACGCTGGTTGTTGCTATCCAGAGTCCGTCTCTGGAAACAGCGAAATTGGTTACGTCATCATAGATCTTTCTATCCTGCCCGGTTGCAAGATCCCTTAACCAAATCGTTCTTCCGCTATCGAGCAAGTAAAACACACCGGTGTCATTGGAAGACCAGTCATATTGAGAAGCCCAGTTAGACCCTGTAAACCGTAATACCATCTTCGATTGGCCCGTTTCTATGTTGATTTTATAGAGTCCCGGACCATCGATCCCATCATTTGAATAAGCAAGAATTGATCGTCCGTCTTTTGACCATCGCGTCAGGCATCCGCTCAATTTGACTTGCGTGGAAACGTCGGTTTCGGTGTTCGTATCCAATGAGACAATTTTCAAAACCGAATCAGGAGAATAAGCCCATCGTGTTGCAACTGGATTTGCCACTGTCTGAAAGATCAATGATTGACCATCCGGAGAATATTCTGCAAAACGGGTGGATCCCGGCACACCCTGTGAAAGTTTTATTGCCTTGTGTTCTTTAGACGATGCAATATAAACGTCCGCTGAAGTAAGCAGATGCGAATAATAAAGTGCCCCATCGGACGTGAGTTTCAGCGGAAAAATCTGACCAACATCTATTCTGATCCGTTCAGGAATCCCTTCCGGTTTTCCATCAACAACACTAACGAGCCAGGCATCGTCAGTTCCGGAGCGATCACTCGCGAAGACAATCTGATCGCTCTTCGGAACCCAGCCTAGCAAATAATCATTTGCCGGATGCGACAAAAATCGATTTTCCGCACCGTTTTTCAAGGAAATAAAAAAAAGATCATAGTCTGCTGAGCCTTTTGGTTGATAATCGTAAGCGATGTAACGGCCATCGGGAGAAAAACTCATCTTCCGCACGTTCACAGAGTCGAGTGACTTCAGGACGCGAGCAGAGCCATCTTGTATGGAGAAAAGACTTATCTCAGAAGTACCATCCAGCTTTTTCATCAAAGTTAGAATCTGCGTGTCCTGGGGAGACCATACCACTGGCTCAGGCGCAATCGTCTTACTGGAAAAAATTGTCCGGGTCTTTAAAGTTTCGATGTTGACGATGCTGAGCTCCCAGCCGCGATCCGCATATTGAACGGAGAAGGCTACCTGTTTCCCATGATTCGAAAGGGCCGTTGTTAGAGGAAAGGAGACGTATTCCTTCGGCACAAAGTAGACTCCGGTATTGGTAAGACGCTGCTTCTTCCCGGAGGAAAGCTCGATCGCCATTACATCGGCGGTTTGCCAGTCAATATCGATTAAAGTTTTCCCATCAGTCGACAAAACACCTGCAGGAAGTCCGGTTCCTCCGGTCCAGAGCCGTTTTGCAACCACATCCGATTTTCCAGGGATACTGCCGCTTCGTTGAATCCAAAAATAAAGTCCCGCAAAAAAGCAGATCAGGAATAAGAGACTTCCTAAGAGCAGGCGCGTTCGATGTCGTACTGGTAAAACCGGTATGCGCGTTGTCAGCAAATCTCCTTTCAGGGCAATTGTTACCTCGGACGCGCTCTGAAAGCGATGCTTCGGCTTCCGTTCAAGGCATCGCAGGATTACCCTTTCCCACTTTCGATCCAAACCCGGTACGAGTGCGCGAGGAGTAGGAGCATCTTCGCTGATCCGTCTGGCTGCGATGGTTAAGGGCGAATCGCCTTCCAAAGGAAGTTTCCCGGTCAACATTTCGTACAGCACCAACCCAAGGGCGTATACATCTGTTGAACGAGTTAATGATCCTTTTGTTAATTGTTCCGGCGCCATGAACTCGGGTGTACCGAACACCTGGCCGGTTTCGGTCACGTGCAAGGCTCCTCTTTCGTGAAGTGTCGTTGCCAGTCCAAAATCAGTAACCACCGCGCGGAACTCTTTTCCTTGCGGAACCAACAGAATGTTGCTGCTCTTAAAATCACGATGAAGAATACCTGCATCATGGATTGCATGGAGTGCCTGCGTTACTTGTAATGCGATAGACAGCGCATCTTGAGTGGCCAGCGGACCATCCCGCCGGATCTTTTCGTGCAATGTTTGTCCTTCCAACAATTCCATCGTCAGGAAGAGAACATCCTGATGTCGAAATAAATCAAAGATTCGACAAGCATTTGGATGGGTGACTTTCCGTGCCAGGTTGATTTCGCGATGAAATCGCTCGCGTGAGCCAGGATCGAGAGCCCGATCGCTTCGCATCATCTTAAGCGCTACGTGGATACACAGCTCCTCATCCAGCGCTTCGTAAACCGTGCCCATACCTCCCTTACCCAACTCCCGTAAAATCCGAAAACGTCCAGCAAGCACTTCGTTCGATGGCAAACCGGGCGTCTGAGATTCTTCGAGTAGATGAAATTCGTGAGCCACAAGCGCTTCGAGCATCTGCCCGCTGTTTTCATCGGCCGAAAGCAGTTCCTTCACTTTGTGGAAAAGATCCGGGTCGGTGAGCTCAATGCGATTCAAATATTCAGCGCGAGTGGACGGATCTGCTTCACGCGCTTTATGGAAGGTTTCCCACAGTTTTTCCCAACCCTGTGAAGATTCCTCAGACCTCATGAGAAGTATTTTGAGATTTCGAAATTTGCTGGAAAAGCCAGGCTTTCGCGGCAGCCCACTGTCGATCGACATTTCGAGACGAGATGCCCAGAGCAAGGGCTGTTTCCTTCACTGTGAGGCCAGCGAAACATCGCAGCTTGACGACCTCTTCCATCACGGGATCCTGCGCGTGCAGGCGGGTGAGCGCTTGATCGAAGCTCAGGATCAGATAAGGATCAGAATTGAGCGCAATCAAGTCTTCGTGGAACGCGACTTTTTGTTGATCGCCCCAGCGTTTGAGGCTCGCGCGGCGGCGGGCATTTTCTATAAGAATTCTCCGCATTGCTTCGGCGCCGACTGTGAAAAAGTGTCTTCGATTCTCCCAGCGTGGTTGTTCATCTTGCAGAAGGCGAAGATAGACTTCGTGAACCAGAGCGGTTGTTTGCAGAGTGTGACCCTGTTCCTTTGCCATCCGAACACGGGCTATTTTACGAAGCTGCTCGTACACAAGAGGAAACAATTGCTGAACCCCTTCACGATCCCCTCCGTTGATCGTCTTGAGAATCTCGGTGATCTGTTTGGCCGTCTTCATCAGCACATCAACAGTAACCAATCTGTTTTTGCCTGTCAATTTTTGCCGCTCCTCCAGAATGAGGAAAGATCATTCGCCCACACGAAGGAGATACGGTTTATCGGACTCGTCTGGATAAATATTGATGAATGGCCTGGGCCATCACATCTTTGAGGGGCCGTTTCAGTTTTTCCGCTGTTTTCTTACAATCCTCAAATTCCGGCTGGTAATTTGTAAGCGTCCCGTTCAAGTAGCTTTCCTTGATACGGATCTCTTCCTTTTCAATGTGGATGGTAGACCACCGGCGGTCAAGAGTTCTGCGATCGACTTTCCAATAGCGAAGTCCTATTGCTGTTGTTTCGGAGAAAAGCAAATTCAAAATGGAGTCCATCTGAGGAGCCGGAATCAACAGTGTTAATCTGACCGCCGGTCTGTTCTTTTTCATGAAGATTGGGGTAAAAAACACATCGAGCGCTCCGCAGGCAAAGGCTTTTTCCATAAAGTAGGCCAAAATCTGAGGCGAAGAGTCATCGATGTTGGTTTCCACGATAACGATTTCCTCTTCAATCGTTGGGCCGGTTCCCAGAAAGACTCTTAATACATTGGGATGTCCAGAAATCTCCCTTTCTCCGGCTCCGACACCTGTTCTTGCCAGCGTCATGGTGGGCATTTCACCGAATGACCCGGCCAGGAACCGGATCAACAAAGCTCCGGTGGGGGTCGTCAATTCTCCCTCCACATCATTTTGAAATACAGGAACGCCTTCTAATAACTTAGTCGTTACGGGAGCGGGAATCGGAAATCGTCCGTGGGAAAACGTCAAAAATCCTCGGCCCGTGTTTACCGGAGAGGATCGAACCAGTGCCGGCTTCAAATGCTCTGCAGCCGCTATCGTTCCCACAACGTCAATGAGCAGGTCGGTTCCTCCCATTTCATGAAGGTGCAACTTTTGCAATGTCAGGCTGTGGAGAGAGGCCTCTGTTTGGAAAAGCATCTTCACCAGAGCCAATGCGCTTTTTCGGATCGGATCGGGAAGCTTTGAGCGTTCCAATAAGGACCTGTACTCTTTCCATGTTTTAGGCCCTTTTGCCTCATTCGTTGATACACGGCATTGCAGTGCGCGGAGTCCGCATTTTTGGGTTTGAAATATTTCCACTTCATAGTTATCAATTTCCAGTGCGTTCCAGGCTTCGGAGAGCACTTCGACCGGCACGCCTGCATCCACAAAGGCTCCAAGCAACATATCTCCGGAGACGCCGGAAGTTGCTTCTATGTAAAGAATATTTTCAGTCATGATTTTTCAGGGCTTTTATCAATTGTGGCAATATCACACCGGACTTCCCGAGAAAACATTCATTCGCTATTTCTGTAACAGGAGTAATCTCATCATTGATTTCTACGACAACAGCCCCGCGCTCCCGTGCAAGCCATGCGAGTGAAGCGGCCGGTTCAACGGTCGCGGAGGATCCGATCAAGAAAAAGAAGTCACAGTTGGAGGCCACCTGCCATGCTGTTGTTAAAACGTCAGGTGGAAGAGATTCTCCGAACCACACAACATCAGGACGGATGAGACTTCCACATTCACAAAGTGGCGGTATTACTTTGAACGGTGTTTCGAATGATTCAAATATTTTGTTTTCTTTGAGGCAACGGACCCGCCAGATATTTCCATGGAGCTCGTAAACGTTCTGGCTGCCGGCACGTTGATGCAATCCGTCTATATTCTGAGTAAACAGAAACAGTCGCGGAATCAACGATTCCA
This sequence comes from uncultured bacterium, assembly GCA_963771165.1. Classification (GTDB taxonomy): domain Bacteria; phylum Acidobacteriota; class HRBIN11; order JAKEFK01; family JAKEFK01; genus JAKEFK01. The sequence goes on from CAVYSN010000001.1 coordinate 51,582, forward strand.
GTTCAACCAGAGCATGATGTCCCTTGTTTGGTTCTACTCCCTTGATCATTTGCCTGCGCCAGTCATACCATTGCCACACTTTTTTGGGATCCCGTTGAAACGCTTCTGGAGTCGCCAGCTCTTCCGGTTTAAATTCTTCCCAAAGCCCGCCGTTACCGCGGAAGGCCGGGATACCACTCTCAGTGGAAACGCCCGCACCGGTTGAAATCATCACTCGTTCGGCGCGTTTGAGCAGCGATAGTAACTTGGCTGTGAAAATCGGTTCGGTCAATCTAATAATTCCTGTTTTTCACCGCAGAGAACGCGGAGAACGCAAAGAAAGGAAACAAATCCTAAGCGTTCTTTGCGTGCCCGGCTGTAGAATGCGATGATTTCTTGACACCCTCTGGCGGTTTTGGGATAATCAAATCACCCTCTAAGCAGCGCCAGGCCATTCTGTTTTGATCATAACATGAACGCAATTCCCAGAAAATTAGGGCGCTATGTCGTAATACGGGAGATTGGTCGCGGGGCGATGGGCGTTGTTTACAAAGCGCACGATCCTGTGATTGAACGGGAAGTTGCTATCAAAGCAATTCAGATCGCTTTCGAAGTCACACCAGACGAAAAAGACGTTTACCTGAGCCGATTCAAAAGAGAAGCGAAAGCGGCAGGTAAACTCAGCCATCCCAATATCGTCACAATCTTTGATGTAGACGAAGACAAAGAGTCCGGTATTCCCTTTATCGTCATGGAGTTTCTGGAAGGAACGACAATTGGGGAAGTTACATCCAGCGGAATTCTCTTGCCGCTCGAAGACGTGAACAACATGATTATGCAGCTCGCGGATGCGTTGAATTATGCTCACAGCGAAGGGGTCGTTCATCGCGATATCAAAGCAGCGAACATTCTTGTATTGCCGGGAATGAAAGTGAAGATCATGGACTTCGGCATCGCAAGGCTTCCGAGCTCCGATTTAACCCAGAGCGGGCAGTTCATCGGAACTCCCAATTACATGTCGCCGGAACAAATTGATGGAAAAACGCAGGTGGATGGCCGGAGTGACCTTTTTTCTCTAGGTGTGGTCTTTTACATGTTGCTCACCGGTGAGCGCCCATTTTCAGGCGACAGTTTTAATACAGTTTCGTACCGTATTGTTCATGTTGGGCATGTTCCGCCCCGCACTTTGAATCCTCAGGTTCCTGAAGTGTATAACGCAATCCTGACCAAACTCCTGGCCAAGGATCCATTAGATCGTTACCAGACAGGCGCAGAGCTTGTTGCGGATATGAAAAAGCTAATGGCGAACATGGATGCGATTGAAGACTTGCGGGAAATGGATCTTGATTCAACCATGTCGAACAGTTCCGGGCCGCCTCTTGTTCCGCCTGATCCAAACCGTGACGCTCATGCGAAATCGGTTCCACAATCACTCCCCTCGGATCACCAGAATAGGACGATCTGGAGAAGAGCAAGCGGTTCCAAGCTGGCATCACTTGGTTTCATAATTGTTCTCGTTCTGGCGATATTGTTCGGATCCATTTACTTTATTCGTTCGGCCGGTAAAAATGAACAAAAAGTCCTTAAATCTGCTCCCGTTCTAAGCAACCAACCGGACCCGATCGCTGAATTGTCACGACAAAACGCTATACGGATCAAATGGGATCTTGCGATGAAGTATATGGAAAGCGGGTTTCACGATAAAGCAATTAAGGAAGTCAACGACATTTTACTCCTTGATCCACAGAATCACGATGCCAGAAAGTTCCTGGATCTGGTGGTGGAAAAGAAGGCCATGGATGAAAAGAAGAAGTTGGAATCACCGTCTCCAGCTCCTGTTGAAGTTACAGCGGTCCCAAAAAGTCCGGCTAACAGACCGAAAATTACGCCTGCGGTTCCGCTGAATATCGAAGCGGCTCCTGAAGTCAAGACCGGTTCGATGGATTTTGAGTTTGAACATGGATTTCCGTCCGGTGCTTTCTACATCTTTACGAACGACAAGCTCGCATTTGAAGGAAATCTGGAAGTTGAGAAAAAGAAAGTCCTTATTTTCCGTAGTGATAAGGGTAAGCTTTCCGGCTCTCTGAAAATGCCGGTTGGAGAGACCAACTTGCTTGTGCATGTCGTCTGTCGAGAGAAGGGGGTTTCTGCTTCCAAAAAGATTACGGTGAACGTCAGGGAAAATGTACGTTACAATCTTCGAATCAAATATTTGAAATCTCCAAAACAGCTCGAGTTAACGTGGAGCTAGTGCCATTTCAGATTTAAGATTACTTTTGTAACGCCCGCGTCTCGCGGGTAACTAAAATAAATGTTGTCAGCTTTGAAACTTCGCTTTCCGCGCTTTTTGATTGCCGTTCAATTCACGCGTGAAGGAGTCATCTTCATGCTCTTATCCCTTGCCATTGGTGCGGCAGCCGTAAACACAGGGAACAATGTTCTTTATTTCATTTTCTCGCTGATGCTTGGAATGATTATCGTTTCAGGCATGGCAAGCCGGCGTATTTTGCAAGATCTTCACCCTACTGTACATTTCCCCGATCATATATTCGCAGGCGTTTCGAATCTTTGCTACGTTTCCGTTTCAAATGGCAAAAAAAGACTTCCATCGCTTGCCATCCGGTTTGTGATTCGGGATCCGCAATTCACAAGCGTCACGCGTCATTTTTTCTACATACCAGGGCAACAGCATGTCAGCGGGTACACCCGTTTTCTTTTTCAGAAACGTGGAATTTACAATTTACATGAGATGGAATTGCAGACGCAGTTTCCGTTCTCCTTCTTTCTCAAAATTCGAAGATATTTTGTACAACACACAGTGCAGGTTTATCCCAGGGTTTACCGCTTTTCGGAGGAAGTGCTTTCGCGTTACACCGATGGAATGATACGGGAATCTCCCTATAGAGGTGACAGCCAGCAACTTTTGCATCTGCGAGACTACACCAATTTTGATTCCACCAAAAGAATTCATTGGAAAGCTTCAGCGAAGGCTGAAAAACTTCTCGTAAAGGAATATCAGAAAGAACAAGGGCGCGACCTGCATCTTTACTTTGATTGCTTTCCGGATGATCCGGATGATCCCATTCTGGAAAGAGCTCTCAGCTTCCTGGCATCCCTCGCTTTTCTGTTCAGGGAAAAGGGAATGAACGCGCGAATTGTCCTGCCCGGTAAAGCGTTTGACACGAAAGCATCCATCACTCCATTGCTGTCGTACCTGGCAAATTGGCCGAATGATGCCTCCATCAAAACGAATATAGAGCTTCCCATTTCCGCCGAATCTCTCGTGCTGCAACTGCGTTCTCGGCGTGTTCCATCGCAGCTGGGCTCCATTGTCCCCGGAGCCCGCAACTTATTCATCGAAGATTGGCAGCACCTCATGCGGGACGAGGATCTGGTTGAAGTATGAGCGAGGCTTCCATCCTGATCAATCCTGAACGCGAGCGGGTCAGGTTCTCCCTGCGGCTCGGAGCCCACATCCTGGTTTTTGTTAGCGCCGTTTCGTTGCTACTTACTCAAAAGCTATGGATCTCCGCCTCTGTCTTGCTGGGCGCGACTCTACTGACCCTTGTGGTGGCACGACGCCCCCGCGGTGGATCCTTCTGGGAGATTGCTTCTTTTCTGTATCTACTCTTCTTCTTTGCTGATTGGTTTTGGATCACCCGGAGCCTGGCCCCTTCACTCGTTCATCTGTTCATTTTCATCATCATCAACAAGCTGTTTAATTTGCAATCAGACCGAGATTACTACCAGCTCTATCTTTTGACATTCTTGAGCATGCTCGCCGCTACAGCTCTCAGTGTCGAAATAGAGATGCTTTTCATGATTATTCTTTTCCTGGTTTTGTTCGTATGGAACATCATGTCGATGACTTTGATAAAAACCTGGAGTAAATCAGAGCCCCTCGAACCTTTTCCTTTTTCGCTTTTTAGCGTTCGTTACTGGGGATTTGTCGGACTGGGTACATTCGTCATGATGTTCTTTGCACTCGGAATTTTTTTCCTGTTGCCAAGAGCACAACTTGGTTATTTTGGAGGGATGAAGCCGGGTCAAACCCAGCATGTTTCCGGTTTTTCCCAGAAGGTTCAACTGGGAGAAATCGCTGAGATTCAGGAGAACACAGACGAAGTCATGAGAATCCGCGTGAGCGGCACGCAGTTACCCGCGGGGCACAAGTTTTACTGGCGGGGAATTGCTCTGGATAAGTACGATGGAAAGTCCTGGAGTACTTCAAATCAGGCCACAAACTTTTTATTCCAGGATTCATCCAGTACCTTTTACAGTTCCAACGAATACAATCCTGCTACCCTGGTAAAACAGGAAGTGTATATGGCCCCGATTGATTCGAGAATCATTTTTGGTCAGGACCGGATCATCAAGGTCGACGGAAGTTTCTTCGGAATCAGTAAGGATGTAAACGGCACCCTCACCGGAATGGGGAGGCCGGAGAATTACGAAGTCTATAGTCAAATCATCAGCATGCCGGCTGAACGACTCCGCTCGCGGCGCGTTTCGTATTCGGATAATGTGTTGCGTTATTACACAAAGTTGTCATCGAGAAATACTCAAATAGAAAAGCTGGCTCAGGAGATTACGGCCGGGGGAACGAATGTTTACGATCGCGTAATGATGGTTCAATCCTATCTTGAAAAGAATTACCAGTACACCACTACAAACCTGCCGATGGATGATGTCGATCCTGTCTCACATTTTCTATTTAAGAAGAAGGTGGGACATTGCGAATATTTTGCAACAGCCATGGTGCTCTTGTTGAGGCATGTTGGAATCCCATCACGGATCGTCAATGGCTTTTTGGAAGGGGAATACAACGAAATCGGTCAGTTTTATATGGTCCGTCAGAGCGATGCCCACTCCTGGGTGGAGGTCTATTTTGGAAATGGAGTCTGGATGAATTTTGATCCGTCTCCACGATCGGTTACATTGGGTGCCGAGAGTTGGTGGTGGAAACTCATCAATCCGCGCCAATTGCTCGAATCGATCAGCTTTTTTTGGGATCGATATATCCTGATTTTCTCAGCTCAAGATCAGATCAATGTTCTCATGTCGGTCCGCGACCGGTACAAGCAATTGAATGAAACAGTCCGGGAGAAATCGAAGAATGCAACGGCCTCCCGAGTGTGGTGGCGCTCGTTGTGGATGCGGCACCGCGTCCTTTTGGTCGCTACCGCTTCATTGCTTGTTCTCCTTTATTACGGCGCACGAGTCTACAGGGCACGAAAACGACAGTTGGCTATGATTCGTTCGCCCATCCTCTTTTATCAAGAGATGCTCTCTTTGTTGCAGCAGAAAGGATTCGTAAAACCGGTCGCTTCGACCCCTTCAGAATTTGCGCTTCAGGTCAGTCAGGCCCTGCCGGCTCCTTCGAATTCGGATATAACCAATCTGACAGCGCTCTTTTACAGAGCAAGGTTTGGAAGTTATTCGCTCACGACTGAAGATCAGGCGTACGTCGCGTCTGCTCTTTCACGATTGCAACACGGAAAATGAAGCATCTCTGTGTGCTTTTGTTGATGTTCGTCGTTGCGAACGGTTTTGCGTCAGAACCTTTCCGGATCATCTCGATTCTCGAAAACGAGCGGATGCTTGAGATTGAACCATCAAGCAAGCTAACAGATTATTTTCTCTCTACCTCGGAGTCCGTTCGCATCAGGGCTGTACTTGCTGCTGCTCGTATCGGAAATCCGGTATTGTTGCCTGATTTGAGAGCATTGGCGGAAGACAAAAGTGCGGACGTTCGAAAACACGTTGCGTTTGCGATCGGACAAATCCGTTCGAAGGATGGATTTGCCACCGTGGCAAGCCTTCTCAGAGATCAGGATGTGGAGGTACGCCGGCTTTCTATTGAAGCAATTGGAAGGATAGGGGGAATGGAAGCCACGGCTTTGGTGCTTCCTTTTTTGAGCGATGTGAATATATCTATTCGCGAACAAGCCGCGCTTGCGCTTGCATTGATTAAAGATAAAGCCACCGTGCCTGTGCTTGCGAATCTGGCCGGCAGGAATGATTCTGCGCAATGGAGTTATGTTTATGCTTTATACCGGCTGGGGGACGAGCGATCGGTTCCTGTTTTGCACGAGGTTCTTGCGGATCCGTCGCCCAGTCCATCGACGGGCGATCCCTCATCATTGCTGTTTGCTTTAAAAACACTTTGGGTTATGAAGAAACCTCTCACAACGGACGAAACAAAGCGTTTGCTGGAAGACAAAGATCCGCGAGTTCAGCAGAACGCGCTTGATGTGATGGGTGCCGCCGGTGATAAAACAGCGTGTGAACCCATTCATAAGAATTATCCGCGTATGGATGTGCTCACAAAGATGAAAGCACTGGAGGCCATGGGCGGTCTCGGCTGTGTGATACAGGAACCGCCGGCAAAGGAAGGCTTGCTCGGTGCGTGGATGATGGCACAGGCAAAAGCGCAAAAAGAAAAGTCTTTGCCTTTATTGCAAGATGGGATGAAACAAGAAACATGGACAGTCCGGTGGCGTGTTGCTCAAGCCCTCGCTGAATTGCCCGCAGCGTCAGCGATTCCTTTGTTAAGGTCGTTGAGCCGGGATGCTGATTCCGCTGTTCGTTTGGCTGCTCTTGATTCGCTGGCAAAGTATTTGCCGGAGACAGCCGATCTATTTGTTCCGCTCCTTCATCATGAAGATTTCGCCGTTCGGGCAACAGCTGTCGATGCTTTAGGCAGGACAAAGGATCCGAAATACCTGTCTATGCTCATCAAGACTTATGAAACTTCGCAGAGACCGGCTGAAGTAGAAGGGCGTGTTGCGCTCCTCGATGTTTTGGCGGAGTTTAATACATCGGAAGCCATTCCGTTGTATGAGCGGGCTCTTTTGGATCCGGAGTTTACAATCCGGCGCCATGCAATCGATGGATTAAAAAAACTCGTTGGCTCGCGATATTTCAGGAACGGCGAGGTAAAAGATCCGGAGGAGTTTCTGTTTTTGGAAGGAAAAGTGACGGAGAAACGAGTGACTGAGTATCCCCCAGAATTTGGCACGCCGCGGGAACCTATTGAAGTCACGATGAAATTGGAAAAAGGGGACGTGGTGATTCGTTTACTGGGCGCCGATGCGCCGATGCACGCGGAAAATTTTGCGAGACTCGCCAACCGGAATTTTTATGATGGTCTGCGCATTCATCGCGTGGTGCCTAATTTTGTGATTCAAGGCGGCGATCCCCGCGGAGATGGATGGGGTGGCGCCGGTGAGATCCTGCACGATCAAATCAATTTCCTTGTGTACAGGAGAGGAATGGTTGGAATGCCCATTGCGGGAAAGGATACAGGTGGATCGCAATTCTTTATTACCCAATCACGCCAACCGCATTTGGATGGAAACTATACTGTTTTTGGCGAGGTGGTTTCCGGCATGGAAGTTGTGGATCGTACGGAAGTCGGCGACAAAATCCTATCTGTATTTCACCGCAGAGGACACTGAGAACGCAGAGAATAAAAAATTCTTTGTTTCTCTGTGCACTCTGCGTTTTCTGCGGTGAAACTAATGCGGAGTTTCTTTGACGAGGTTCACATTCCAGGCGGGAATCACGACACGAACATCCATCGTTCCGTTCGGAACCGCCTGGCAGGAAAGCCGGGATTGCATCGTTAGCCCCCGCGCTTCCTCCAGTTGATCCAATTCGTCATCTGTTGCTTCGTTGCAGGTATCGAGCCCCTCTTTCACAATGACATGGCACGTTGAGCATGCACAAACACCGCCGCAGGAATGCTCAATATCAACTCCGGAAGCCAGTGCAATGCTAAGCAGACTTCCTGGCTGTCCGGTTTCGCCGTAAGGAATCTTTGCAGGATCCACCTCCACAGTGACTGCTTCTCCTCCCATGGAAGGGTCCTCCGGTTCGAAACGAATTTTGTATTTTGTCATCGGCAGTACAATCTCTGCCGATTTTATATAAGGATTACTTCCACCCATACAACCTCATAATCGTCTTTCTGCTTGATAAATGGCATCTGTTCTCGCGGCCATAATGAAATCGTTCCTGTGCAAACCCTTAATCTTATGCGTCCACCATGATACAGTCACGCGCCCCCATTCGGTCAGGATTGCCGGATGATGGTTCTCTTGTTCTGCAAGATCTCCGATCTGATTTGTGAAGGCAAGAGCCTCAATGAAATCCTTGAACGAGTAGCTCCTTTCTAATTGTTTGATATCGTCCCGTTCTATAAGGTTCCATTCCGGAATCTGCGGCATATATTCACTCGCTTCCGCTTCGGTGACCCTCGGAGCGTCTTTGCGGCAAGCTTCACATTTTAATTTCGAAAGTTCCATTTCTTACAACCGGAATGAATCAAAACGCCGGCAAAGGCTATAAACGCGATGCAGAATCTGCGAGACTCGTTTTTCCTTGCCATTTTTTCTCGAGCCAGCGCCACGCGACGTGCGTTTCAGGCCCCAGCCAGTTTTCAAAGATAGCATAATCCACATCCCGCAGCGAAGCATGGTTCTTTAGGGCTTCCAAAAGATCGATGATGATGCTCTCCTGCTGGATTCGATCTCCAAAAATAAGTTCATGCTCGACAGAATCAAAGAACTCCTGAAAAAATTCAGTCTCATTCCTTTGAACCCGATCCAGAAGATACAGAACGATTTCCTCAAAGGATGATGCGGTTCCGGTTTTCAATAGAATGGCGCTGAGTTTGGTGACGATTTCCATTTACTCGACCAGTCTCCCGTCTTGCACAACAGCTTGATTGCTCGCTTTCACTGTCGCGTTCGGAAAGAAAAACCACCGCGCGTAGCCGCCGCGGACGTTGCCGCCAAGCTCCTGGTTGTCCCCGAGGCTCAATCGCACGACCCCTGCGCCATAACCGTAGTAGGGAAGGACATCACTCCCCTGTTCGATGACCAATTTCGGATTCAAGCCCAGTCCAAATTCGCGAAAGCGGAACGCGACATCGCCCGCTTCCTTCAATGCTTTTTCCGCAGCATCACCATTCTCATCGGCTGTAATAACAGCGACCCGGCCCTGCAAAATTTGAAATTTGAGATTCTTTACAATCGTATTGCCGAAACGAGCAACTGGAATGACCATTGTTCCATTGACTGAATCCTCAATCGGAGCAACGCGGACAACGCCTGCGGGCAATTCAATCTCGCGGTCAATCTGAATTCGTGCGCCTTGAGCCCGTTCTGCAGTCGCATCACCATTTTGTTTATTGAACGGTCTGGCCCCGGTCTTGAAAGTGATATCTGTTCCGTCCGGTGTGCTCACATGAACAGTGCCGGTTCGAAGAATCGCAATCACACGATCCTGCATCGCCGAAAGATCATCCCGGGAAACCTCGAGCGCATCCTGGTAAATTTGATCCATCCTTTCCGTATGTTCACCGGATAAACCATCGGGCATGACGCTCCCGGTTTTCCAGTGAAAATGAAGCTGTCTTCTTGTGCCCCCCTTTTTTAGCCAGTTACGCAAAGCCTGGGCTTCAGCATCGTATAAATCCCTCCCTTCGGCGGCAGGGAGCCAGATGTAAACATCCACTGAGTTGAGCAATTCTGTGAATGCATTTAAATGTGCCTCTCTTTGCACCTTACGGATCATGCTATCGGCAGGAATTTCTTGCAACGGATCAGCATCTTCAACGTATTCCACGGCGGCAAGATCGACTGCAGCAACAGATCGAATTCCCTTTCGAAGCGGCGTAACCAGCTCCGAAAAATAGGTGGGATCGTAGCGGATCAAGACCCGTTCACCCGGCTGAAGATGCAGAGAATTCAGGATATGCCCGGCGATTTCGTCGTATTTCATTTCACCATGCGAATAGCTTGACAGGGCGACCATAAGAGTCATCACCATTCCGAAGATGCGGATCATGCGTCCCACACATTGCGAAGTCTCTCTTCAAAATCATCGGGCATTTCAAAGCCTCCAGCTTCCATTTGATGCGACGGTCCGCCCCCTTTTGCAGAATTAAGTTTCAGGAATTCCTGGAAGGGCTGGCGCAATTCGAAAGGAGATTGCGGATTTTTAAAAAAAATGACGCGCCTTTCCGGAACGCTTACAAGGACTCCTATGGAAGAAGGCTGTTCCATAAGTCTCTGCGCAATGAAGCGTATTTCTGCGTAAGGCCGCTTCCATATTCGTAAAATCCGTCTGTGATTTTTCCAGTCTTCGGCCTGCGCATACAGTTCAAGTGCTTCTTGTTTCCATTCATTCTCTTTAAGATTGGAAAGCTCTTTCCGCATTTCTTTCAGTTGATCTTGAAGCTTTGTGATGGATTCCGGAAGCAATTCCTGTGATGTTGTCAGATTCTTCGATAGAATCTTCAGAATTTCCAGGTCCTGATGATATTGTCTCACGACACGGTTTCCGCACAGGAAGGAGATCTTCAACGTCTGCGATAATTTTTCAGAGCCGGTGATGAAGACCGTGCCCACCTCACCGGAATTGCGAACGTGCGTTCCACTGCAAGGGGAAAGATCAAACTCTCCGATTTTTACAATTCGCAACGACTCCTGAAGATCTGATTTTTTGCGCAACGGATATTCGCCGGCCTTCTCCGGGTCAACAAAAAACGTTTGAACAGGCTGCGCGCCGAAGATAACTTTATTTGCGAGCTCCTCAGCCTTTCGAACCTCTTCTCGATTCAGAGAAGGCCGGTTTAGCTCGATACTGCAGTATTCATCCCCAAGATGGAACGAGGATGTTTCAGCTTGAAACAATTGAAAGAAAGCCGCTGATAGTATGTGCTGGCCGGTGTGTTGTTGCATATGATCAAAGCGTCGATCCCAATCGATTGTACCCTTCACAGTCGATCCTTCTAATGGAGTAGAAATGATGTGAACCAATCGATCTTCCTCAAAACGAACGTCTTGAACCTGTTGAGAATTGATGGTTCCGCGATCGTTCGGCTGCCCGCCTGAGGTTGCATAGAAACAGGTGCGGTCCAGCACAACTGCCTGGCCGGTCTTCACCGGAAATTGTTGCAGGATGGTCGCTGTAAATTCGGTTTGATACGGTTCGGTCCAAAATAGTTTTTCAGTCATCGTTTGTACCGCTCGCGTTTCGCGGACAGAACTTGAGATTCAGGAGCCCGCCGGAGGCGGGCGTTACAAAATTTACTGCTTTGGCATCCCGGTCATTTCTTTGACCTGGAAATCCGGGGGTACTTCAAAAACGGAAGGTGGAATCTCTTCTTTTGTGACGCTCTGCAATTCCGTTTTGGAAACGATCTTTTGTCCCATCATCGACATATTTGTTTCTGTGATGACAGACATTCCCGGGGGAAGTTTCGCTGCTGATTGATCTCCCACGAAAGATTTTACCATCCCCTCGGCATATGGACGGAAGGCTTCAAAATCCGAAGAATCCACGTCCGTTGTTATGCATTGTTTTGAATTCAGTTCCATTCCACCCGTTACGGAAACGATATAGTCTGTGCATTTGAACCCGTTGACAGTCCGTTTATTCCCCGTATTTTGAACGTTGAGCTGCGCGTTCTGATTCATCTGTTTTAACATGGCTCCGGCCATATTCATCATATCGAGGCTCATGACCAGTACCTGTTTTTTGTCGGGATCCACTCTGTAGACTTTCTTTGTTCCAAGATCGAGGATCTGGTATTGCGCTACATTTTGATGTTCGATCCGTGCCTTGTTTCCTTTGATCTTCATGGTCTGGATTGTGTTCACACCGGGCTGGCCCATCATGGCACTGGTCTCCACTTTTTGAAGGATCGTTGTATCAGCACTGCAAAGATTTGTTACGCCAACGATTGCCAGAATGACTAGAAAATGTCTCATATTGGTTCTCCTGAGTTTTTTTGTGATTCGTATCCTTTTTTAAGATCTTCCATAACGTCCTTCAATGTAGAATAGCGTTGATTTCGGTCCTTTTCCAATGTCTTTAAGATAATTTTGTGCAGCCAATCGGGAATGTCGGGATTTAGTTTGAGCAGATCAGGCGGCGGCTGGCTCAAATGTTTCAAAACGATTGTTCGCGGATCTTCTCCGGTGAAAGGCTCTTCTCCAGTGAACATGTAAAACATCAAAACACCGATAGCATATTGATCCGACCGCACGTCAAGGTCCTTTCCTTGAATTTGTTCAGGGGACATATACTTGGGCGATCCCATGACCTGGCCGCTGGTTACATCCACATTGTCCATGGATCGAGCAATTCCAAAATCCAGAACGTGTGGGTTCATAGATTTGTCCATCAAAACGTTCTGCGGTTTCAAATCGCGATGGATGATTCCCTGGGCATGAGCTGCCTGAACTCCCTGCATCATTTTAACAGTCACGGCCAGCAAGGTCTTAAAATCGGGTTTCGCTCTTCTGATCCAGTCATCCAGACTATGTCCTTCGATGTATTCCATGGAGATGTAGCGATTGCCTTTGTATTTACCTGTGTCGAAGACTTTGACAACATAAGGATGCGCAATACTGCGCGTGACTTTGATTTCACGAAGGAAACGTTTTTGAATCACAGGGTCTGTGCTGATTTCCGCACGCAAAACTTTGAGCGCAACGATTTCATCGAGATCACGATCTCGAGCTTTATAAACATGACCCATTCCACCAAGGCCGATTTCCTTGATGATTTCGTATCTTTGGTTGAGAATCATGCCGGCAACAATGTCTGCTACTTCCAGCTCTTCCAAAATCTGATCCGCGCCTGCATAGCGACGTTTCGGATCTTTGTGTAAACACTTCTGCATGATTTTTAACAGGAATACAGGGACCGGAAGGGGATAAGTATCCGGAAAAGCTGGAACCTGTTTGAGATGCTGCAGTTCAACGTCCTGGCCGCTAAAAGGCGTTTTTGCGTACAGCATTTCATAAAGCACAATTCCAAGCGAATAAATGTCCGTGCGCGCATCCACCTTTTGGCCCAGAATCCGTTCAGGACTGGCGTATTGTTTGGACACCAGGGTGCTTCCTTTTTCCCATTTCGCATCGATTCCAAAATTCGCAATCTTAATATGATTGCCGGTCGCGCAGTAAATGTTTTCCGGACAAAGATTTTTATGAACCACTTTTTTCTTGTGAGCAAAGGATAATCCAAGGCAAAGCTGTGAAACCATCTCGCATACTTCCGATACTTCCAGTGGTCCGTGCGCGAGCCGCTGTCGCAATGTTGGTCCTTCCACGAATTCCATGCAGACGAAATAGTAATCTTCATCCTTTCCGCTGTCGTAGATCGTTAATATGTTGCTGTGGATCAGACCGGACACGATGCGAGTTTGCTCCAGAATGTTGCGGGTGATGTTCTTGTCCTGCTCCGGAAAACGCCGGATCAGCACCGGGCGCGCCAGCACAGTGTCCTGCGCTTTGTAAAGCGTACCAAAGGGGTCTTTTCCCAGCTTTTCCAGCAGCTCGTAGCGGGATGCGAGAATCCTTTTGAGCCCCGTGGGTGTAAAATCCGGGCTTCCCTGGACACCATCTAATAAATTCGAAGACTTGATGCGCTGAAGCCTTTTTAACGCATCACTGTAATCGAGATCCACGGAGACGATCTTTTCGTAAATTTCACTCGATTTCGAATACTGTGCCCCTTTCTCATAAGCCAACGCCAGACCGTAATAGGTCTGAATGTTGTTTTTGGACAGAGGCTGGTCCCGGATGGCTTCTTTAAATTTTTCCTGTGCCACCGAGATACATTTCCATTTGAGTGAAAAGCTGTCCAAGCATGAGACAGGCCTCCGGGTAGTCGTCATCTTCCGATTGGACCTGTTGGAGAATGGATATGGCCGGCTGGATACTCTTTCTATCGATCAGGAGTTTTGCTGCGCGGATGCTTTTATGGGAGCGGACCAGACATTCTATGGCTTGTTCTACCATATCCGCCTGTTCAAAGTAATGTGCCGCCTGTTCGAAGTTTTTTGCTCTGTCAAATAACTCCGCAGCTTTTTTGTAATCCTGCTGCTTGAGAGAAAGTTCAGCGGCCTTAGGATAGTCTTCCAGCGCCTCATAATAATCCGTAGCGCGTCGATAGTCCTTGAGCCCTTTCAAATGCTTCTGCCGCTCTTGCTCTGCGTCCAATTTGCAAATAGAGTTCGCCCGCTTCATGAAACTTACCCTGTTGGAAACAGATGTCTGCCAGGAGTTCCTTATTTTCCAGCTCGTCACCCAACCGGGAAAGGAGCTGGTATGCGGATTCATACTCGTGGATTCGATAATAAAGTTCTGCGGCTTTTTCATACTGATTCGAGAGGGAATAACATTCCGCTGCCTTTGTATAGTTTTCGGTAAGCTCAAAAGCCTCAGCAGCCCGTTCGTATTTCTTAAAGCGAAGATATAGAGTTCCCGCCGCTTGACCGACTTTGATCATTCTTGTTCGGTGACTTTGAATGAACCCCTTCTCTTCCCGTTCGCTATAGAGTTGTTTGAAGCGCCGGAAGTATACATCTGCAGCGCGTTCGTATTTTTGCGCTTGAACATACAGATAAGCGGCGCGATCCAGAAGCTCAGCTTTTTCGGCAAGAAAAGCGGCACGGGGAATGTCACCGGCCTTTTCGGCCATTTCGGAAGCCCGCATGACGTCGCCATTCTTTTCAAACATCGCCGAGGCTGTCCGGTAATCCTTTCAATCTGCCGCTGTAAATTTCGGCGGCATCGGAAATTTTTCCGGCCTGGACATAATATTTTGCAGCTTCTTTCCAGTCGCCGCTCTTTTCCAGCATGCGGGCTGCAGAGTGTATAGTGGCCGCCTTTGAGATACATCTGCATTGCGTTCTTTTCATCTCCGGCCAGATAGTAAAAATCGCCGGCTTTTGAGTAATCCTCTTGACGTTTCGCCTTCCTGGCTTCTCTTAAGTAATCGGACATCGGCTATTCAGGATTGTTGAGATACGGATTGCAAGGGCAGAACACACGCATTTACACATTTTATCACGTTGAGCAGGAGGGGGTTGTTCTTCAAGAAAAGATAGCGATGAGAGTAAAGAGCGAACGAATTCTTTGCTTCCTTCACGATCTTTTGTCCAAAAAGAGCTAGAACCCGTATTCTTTCCACCGTTTGGTGACAAGCGCTTTAACTTCCGGACTCATGACAATTTCATCCGGCCACGGGCGAGTGAATCCTTCTTCTTTCCACTTTCGTGTTGCATCCACTCCCATGTGCGAGCCGTAACCCATCAGGCGAGACGAGTGATCCAGAACATCGACAGGCCCCATCACGAATTCGATGTCACGTTCCGGATCAATGTGATTCAATGCTTTCCACGCGACTTCACTGATATTCTGAACATCCACATCGTCATCTACGACAACAATGACTTTTGTAAACATCGCCTGGCCCAATCCCCAGATCCCGTGCATGATCTTTCGCGCATGTCCGGCGTAGCGTTTCTTGATGCTGACAAGCATCAGGTTGTGAAACATTCCTTCAAAAGGCATGTGCATGTCAACGATTTCCGGGAATTGTTTCCGGATGACAGGCAGAAATAGTCGCTCCACGGCCTGTCCCATGTAATCGTCTTCCTGCGGCGGCGGTCCGACAATGATGGTTTGGTAAATCGGATTCTTTCGATGGGTAATGCAAGTCAAATGAAATGCGGGATACAGATCTTCTAATGAGTAATAACCCGTGTGATCGCCGAAAGGTCCTTCGATTTTCAGTTCTTCCGCCGGGTCCACATAACCTTCCAGAACAATTTCAGCATGGGCCGGCACTTCCAGATCCACCGTTTCGCAACGAACCATCTCGACTGATTTTTCCCGTAACAGATCCGGCGAAGAGCATTTCGTAGATGTTGTCCGGCAGCGGTGCGATGGCGCTAAACGTAAGGACCGGGTCGCAGCCGATTGCTATTGCCACTTCCATCCGCTTTTTCTCGGCAAGATATTGTTGATGATGCGCTGCGCCATGTTTGTGCAGCTGCCAGTGCATCAAAAGAGTGCGATCATCGATCACCTGCAAGTCGATAGCATCCGCAATTGTGTTTGCCCGTTTCGCTGATCAACGGTAAATACGAGCGGTAGGGTAATGTATCGTCCGCCATCCCTGGGCCAGCATTTTAAAACAGGCAAAGATTTCAGCGAAGGGCTTCTCTTTTACAATGACTTCTTTGCATGGACCCGACTTCACGCTCTTAGGCGCCATTTGTGCGATTTCGGTGAGTCGTGGAATCAGCTTGAGCTTATCCATAAAATTGGCTGGTTTTTCGAGGAGCTCAAAATACTTTTCAAAAAATGTTTCGTACGAATCGAGCCCCAATGCTGCCAGCATTCGTTTTTTGCTTCCCAGTGCATTGATCAGAACGGGAATGTCGTAACCCCTGGGATTTTCAAATAGAAGCGCCGGACCATTCTGTTTGGAAATACGATCGGTGATTTCAGCGATTTCCAGTTCCACGTCGACCGGGGCTTGTATCCGCTTTAGCTCCCCCATCTGATCGAGCGTTTGTACGAATTCACGGAGATCTTTATATGCCATGGATCATCTCACACGAGTAGTGGCAGAGCATTTGCCCCGCTGTTGTGTCTGAACGTGCTGGCGTTCAGGGCGTGCCTTGCCCACCGAGGGTGATGTTCTTTTGCAAATGCTCTGCAAGTTTGATGAAATTTTGCAGAGCATTTCCTCGGAGGAGCATGTTCATACAAAGACAAAATCACCAATTCAAAAGTCTTGTTTTCGGAATTACACAGGAATTGCTCTGCCACTACAAGCCTTCGAACTCTTACCCGTTGACGTTCTGGATTCTTCTCAACTTTCCGACTGCGTTTGTTGCCGCTCTCGCAATTTCCACTTCCTTGATCTCTTAAATAAGGCTCAAGATAGGTGATCGCAACCGGCTGATGCATATTACCAAGCAAATCAATTAACTGAATCTTAAATTTTTTATCTGCACCTTTTAAGTAAGCTGCAACTCCGGGTACGGCGCGAGGTCCTAATTCTACCAGATAGCTTTCGGCCTGACTTTCGAATTCCGGATCTTTTAAATTCAGAACAACGGTATCGATGTACGCAGATTCTCCCAAAGCGTACAGGCTAAAGCTGAGCGCTGTCTTAACCGCCGGCTCTTTTCCCGTTGAAAGTGAAGCTGCAGTCTCTGAACGTGCTGAGTCAGATTCATACGTCCGATTCCTTCAATCGCCGAAATTTGCAAAGCCTTATCTTCGGAATCCAAATACTTTACCATCCAGGATTCGTATGCTGGATCCGCGATTCTGCTGATTGCGTGAAAAGCAGCACGTCTGTAATCGTCATCATCGGAATATTCAAACAGTTTTTGCAATTCCGGCAAGGCTTCTCGATAACGAAGCTGTCCCAGAACGCGCGCGGTGTCTGTTACAACATCTTCATTCGAATGCTTTAGCATAGGAACTAAGATAAGGTCCGGCGGCAGGATCTCCAATGTAGCCAAGCGATCGTACGGTGGTCCGTACCATTTTCGTATTGGGTGACCTCAAGTAGAATGCAAGTCTTGGCAGCGAGGATCTTGCGCGCAGCAGACCGAGTACGGCAGCCGCTTCGATTCGATTGTCTGATCACTTTCTGATCCAGCACGAAAAGTGATGGAATCCACCGCTTGCTGATCCACTCTCAACCATGGTTCCACAATCGTGACTTCCGGCGGATCAAAAAGCGCCGAAATCGATGCCATTAACTTTTTTAACTTTCCATGTTCGTGACTTGGAATGTAGACCTCGGTTAACAACGACATCGCCTTTTCCTGGGCTTCGCCTTGCGTATTTCGCACGGCCCGGCTGAGATAAGCGACCTGTTGCGGATGATGAATTTTACCGAGAGCTTCCACCACGGCCAGCTGAACTTTTGGATCTTTATCGAGCGTTGCTTCGTCTAAAGCTTCGAGTCGCCAGCTTTTCACCGCGATCCCCAACTTCTTTTGCAGCTTCGACAGTGCACTTTCGGATCTGTGTTTTTCAGATTCTGAATCAGCTCATCTGTCGAGAGCTTCTCAGCCGCAAAAGATGGGAGCGTAAACGCTAAAGACAATAGTACCAGTGTGATCTTATCTAACCTCATCTCATCTTCTCCAGTGTAAAGTTAGATTTATTGTAACATGAACAGACAACAAAAAAGGCGGGCAAAAAGCCCGCCTTGAAACTACAGTCTTAAGGTATCTATTGCACTCGTTGCGACTCTTCCCAGTCTCGCATGCGTACCGACTCTGTCGACCAAATGTCGCTAGGGTTCTCACAATCATAGTGGAGGTCGAGGCTACCGAAGACCTCTGTTTCGTCCACATCTCCTGAGCAGGTCGCCCGGTCTTCCGCAATCACGAACCCATTCACACCGACGGTACCATTAAAGCGGATCGATTCATGTGCCAGATACGCGCCTGCGAAGTTCTGTTGCGTTCCTGTGGGGGCTCCATTGCAATCCGTGCTATTGCAAGCAAGATCATCTGCGGTTCCGTGCAAGTTTAAGTCGCGTCCCGCTACGACCGCCCACCTATAGTCCGGATCACCGGCCGGTGGATTGATGTTGACCGTTCCTCCGGCACGAACATTGCCGTAACCGATTACTGTGATTCTCCAGGTTGCGTTCAAGTCAAACAACGGATCGTCGTCGATATTGATTTGAGCAGCAGGATTCGAAGTTCCTGTATCGTAATAAAAAATTCTGCTCACGTTGCCGCCGAAATCGACATCCGCGTAGGTGAAGATCACAGCATTGTAGAGGGGCGAATAGATATCGTTGCCGGTTGCAGTGATATCACCATTGCTTATAATCGTGGACGTATCGAAGTCAGCGCTGTTGTCTCCTGTGTCAACCGTCTCATACAAGCCTGAGACGGCGTTCAATTCCACTGCTCGGACTCCTGGCAGTGGTTTTGTGAAAAGGCAGGAGCTATAAGTGCCGCACGAGGTTGAACGCGGTTGGGCTGTACCTGCTCCGCCAACCGATTTTAGTGCATTGCTTCGAGCGTCCACGCCATTGACATGGGGGAAGTCATTCACGTTCCAGTCATTTTGATCGGAGCCGCTGTTGTCTACTGAGGCAATATAAGGAGTATTCGGGATCGTCTCAAATTCTCCACCTGACGGACAGACTTCGGTGCTCAAGCTGTTATCCGGATTCCATCCGTAGAAAGTGTTGTTTTGACCGGTGACTCCCTCGGTCGCGGGGGTCCATGAAGAGCCTGAATCTAATGACCACGCATCGGCATTGCACAACCCAGGTGTAAGCCCGCAAGTAACCACACGTCCACAATTATCTAACCGTATGGTATCGATATTTGCCTGGTCACTGTTTCCGATTAACCGCCAGATCCATCTTGAGTCCTTGGGAGGCTCGAGACCGAGCCCTGTATCGCCATAATTGCGATAGGCTTTGTATATGTAAATGGTGTTGTTATCGGCTTTCACGATCGCGAAGTACTTTGAACTGCCGGGGTCGAATTCAGTGGGCGCCGGGCAATGTAGGAAATCGGGCAGTGTTCCATCAATCGAAGTATTGAATATTGCCGGATCGGGTCTGAAAATAGCATTGTAAGGGTTCACAATAGGGATGTAGATTTCCGGCTGTGTTCCCATGTCTCCAAGGATTGCTCCACCGTCGTATAGGAATCCTTCTGTTCCCGTCACGGATCCGCAAGCGGATGGCCCCTCCCAGGTCATTGTCCCGTTTGCATGCGCGCTACCGCACTCGCCGCAAAGCTCAAGAGATCCATGAACATTCATGTCGGAGTCGCTTCGGATTGCAACCGAGCCGACCGGGGAGAATCGCCCTACCAGATGACGTTCGGACTGGCCGCGGGTGGCAATTGTCGTATCCTCCGATGCGTCGTCGTCTAAATCCACAAACACAGGATAGATAGTCCGTACTTCGACTCTGACTCGCAGATCCGTATCGTTCGAATCGGCACTGACCGGATCATAATTATCGAAAACTCGGGCATAAACGACTGTTCGAATATTGCCGTCATACCGATTGTCATTGTTTTCGTCCACGCCTAACCGGAATACTTCCCAGTTTAATCCTGGAAAACTTGCTAACGTATCAATTCCGGATACGGTTTCCTCATTATCATTATCTATCTCTAAACGGTTCATCGTGGGATCGAAATTATTCTTAAACCCTAAAATGTTCGCCATCCCGGTGGGCTTCACGGATCCATTCAGAACTCCATCCAGATCAGAAGGTCTGACAGTCACCACATAAGTCCTGATGGTTCGGTTCGCAAAATCAACCGCCCACTCTGCGTCGGCAAGAGCGTGAAAGGAATCCTGCTCGTTTTGTGAAATCA
The DNA here is from genome assembly GCA_963771165.1 of uncultured bacterium. Taxonomy (GTDB): domain Bacteria; phylum Acidobacteriota; class HRBIN11; order JAKEFK01; family JAKEFK01; genus JAKEFK01. The sequence continues at coordinate 71,761 of CAVYSN010000001.1, forward strand.
GGTGTTCCGTATTGCTTTGCATCACAAGCGAAAGCGAAATCAGCACCAGTGTCAGCATCACCATCATCGTGATGACCAGAGCAACACCTGGCTGCTTTGCTTTTCCGATTGTTTTTGCGAGGATTCTTGCGTTTCGCAGGATATATTTTTTCATAGATGCTCCCATTGTTTGACTTTCTAGTAGCGATGCTTTCGAACCAGAACTTGTGTCGTAAAGTCCGCACTCTGATAATCCCCAACTTTATCGGCACGATCTGTGGCTGTAAGATCAATTTGAATAATGTCAACACTGTTGGTGAATACCCCGAGAGGGACAGTTAACGCAATCGGCCCGGCACTTGTTTTCCTGTAATAGCTCAATCGGAATTCACTGATATTTGTGGCAAACGTCTGCCACGTGGCGGTCAGTGTGGGATCTGAAACTGGAGGTGTTAGATACCTTTCAGCAGCCCGTTGGATTTCGCATTGAGTGTAGTCCGGCTTAGCAGCTGTAGCTTCGTCGCAGATGGAGTCTCCATTCGTATCGGGCGTAAGTCTGTACATGACATGAAGAGGGCTGGCAAAAATTTCCGTTTCTGCCACAGCAAAAGCCTGAGCTGCTCCGGGGGTGATGTTTAAAACGTCTCCGGTCCGGCTTGAGCAGGTTGTTGATTGCCAGTTTCTTCCGCGTTCTACGATCAAAATAGGAATGCCGTCAAATGGGCAGGCAAATTTCCCTTCCCCGGTTTCGACTGTGATAGTCGAAGCCCCACTTGCAATCGGTCCGGTAGGCAGGGAGTTGTAGCTATCTACATCCCCACGGAAAACGATCTGATTATCATCACCGCTGTAAACAGCAGGATTCCAGGTCAGATTGGCTCCAATCTGACCGCCATTCGGTACCCCAAACCCGATCAGCCTCATTTCGCGTTCCATCGCCTCCAGAGTGAGCCTTCCATTTTCCTGCAGATTTGCCCTCTTTTCGGAGTGCAGGTACATCCACCTTCCACTGTCAAAAAAGTAATAAATACCAATCGCCATGAGCGAGAAAATGGCAACGCTCACGATCATTTCCAGCAAACTAACACCTTTTTCCAAGCGTTTCATAAAGGTCACCTTACTGAGTGATCAGCGTGGGGAAAACGATCCTTTTTTGTTCCAGCGCCTCAGAGTCCGACTTCAATGTTCCGGCGGAATCGTAAATGTCATACCCTGCCACCACGATGACTGATTTCGCATTCGTAAGGGCCGTGTAGTCTTCAACGACCCAGTGCACAGAATACTTATCCGCAGATCCGCCCGGCATCGGCCACTTCGGGAATGATGGAGTGGGATGGGTACCCGCAACTAAATCACTGTGAGAAACCGGAATGGACCTGAGATAATCCAACTGCATTTGACCAAGATGGTTTAATGTGGCGCTTCTGCCCGAATTTGTAATCTGCTTATATCCACCGGGCAATAGAGCCATAATTCCAAGCGCGACAAGTGAAAGGATTACAATTGCAACAAGAATCTCAATCAATGAAAACCCTTCTTGAGTTTGTTCCGGATCCTTTAAGTGCATGATTCCTCTACTCCTTCACTTTCGTTACCATTCCATTGGTCTGGACAGTGATGCGATAAATGTAATCATCGGTTGATTTCACCCGAATTGTGCTTCCACCGGTGATGGTGGCGGCGCCTCGGGGATTAAAAGTCACTTCTGTGATTCCTCCGGTCAAAATCTTGAGTCCACTGGCCACCGATGTGTCCGCATTGGAATATTTTACAAACGTCCCGTCCTTGTCATCATCCATCTGGACTTCGTAGGTGTTGGATGGATCTTCATTGAAAACAACCTTGTAATTGATTCGCTTCTTTACGGCTGCCATTCTTGCAAAGCGGATGTTCATTGTGATTTGTTCCACAGCGGTTTGAGAACGGTAATTCTGTATCGTTTTAAAGAACGCAGGCAGGAATATCGCCGCAACAATTGCAATGAGACCTACCACGATCAGGGCTTCCAGTAAGGTGTACCCGCGATCCAATCCATTATCTTTTTCGCCCATTGTATTGTGATCCTCAGCAAACACCATACCCGACAAAAACACTAGCGTAACTCCTTTAATTTTAATATGTTACCATCATTGCCTTTGAATAGGAACGAAGCGCCCTACAAAAAAGTGCTACTTTTTGTAACATCGTAGCCCTAATCAGGAGGGGCGTATTCTCCGCAGTTCAATGAGAGTTTTTTCTTTGTCTCCGGAGTCAAGAGCGCGCTGAACGAGCAGAAACCTGGGATCCCAGGTCGACGCCTCAGATAGAATTGTGAGGGCTTCGACGGTTCTACCAAGATGCAAAAAGGCTTCGCACATCATAAGGATAAGCTCCACCGATTCCCGTCTGTTCGGGTAAACCTGAACAAAATAGGACAGCGCTTCTTCATATTTTTGTTTGCGATAGCGAATGATACCCAGTCCGGTTTTGCGTCAATAAAATTCGGATCGATTTGAAGAGTCGTCCGAAAGCTTTGCTCCGCTGCTTCGGATTGACCCATTTCCAGCAACGTAAATCCAAGTCCTGAATGGACGTACGGATTGTGTGGATTTAGGCCGCGCGCTTTCAAATATTCCTCCAGCGCAGCATCATACTGCTTGAGTTGAAACAGCACGAAAGCAAGATTGATGTGAGGCCGGTATTTTTGAGGAGATTTTTCAACGGTGTCAGCCCAGAGCGTTATCCGCTTCTGCCAGACAAGATTTCTTTTCCAGGTGGCGGCGACGTAGAAAGATCAACAAACAGGATAAGGCGAATGGTATTAATCGAGTACCCGACCTTGCAAGAGTGACGGTGTAAGCCACACAGGCACAGAATCCGAACATGCTGAGATACGTCCGATGTTCCGCCATGAAATCGTTGAGCGGCAGAAGCGAAGAAGGTGCCAGATTTAAAAAGAACCATGCTCCCCAGAAAAAGAGCCACGGGTGAATTTTTCTGGACCTCCACAACACAAACATCATAAAGGCAACGACGAGAAGGGAGACGAGAAATTTCCAGTGCGTCGGATGAAGTGGTTCGACAAAGTGATCCACATTCAGGGGAACCGGAAAAATGGCGAGTCCCAGATATCGCAACCAGACATACATCTCGGTGGAGAGATACACTGAGAACGAATAAGGCATTCGGGCTTCAATAAAAGAGAGACGAAAAAGAGCCCCGCATGCGATCAGCAAAAATGTAACAATATGAAAAATGCGATGCTTCTTGACAGACTCCCTTCCGAAAAAAGCGTAGTTATAAAGAAGAGCTGCGGCCGGAATCAAAGCGGATTCCTCTTTGCAAAGCAAGCCCAGCAGCAGAAACAAAACGAACGCTACCGGTTTGAACCAGGCCGGTTTGCGAAGATGAGCATCGAAAGACAATAATGCTGCCCAGTAGAAAAAGTGCGCAGAGCAAGATCGGACGGCTTGCTGTGTAAGAAACGGATTCGGTATTCAGAGGATGCACGGCAAACAGGGCAGCCGAAAAAAAGCAAAGGAGCGCGCTCCCGGCGGATCGTCGCATGAAAACGTAAAAAAGACCTGTCGACAGCAGGTGCAAAACGAAGTCAAAAACGTGATAAGAAAAAGGATCCTTCTGACCGATGCGATAGTTCACAGCGTAGGTAAAAAGAGTCAATGGCCGAAAGGGTTCAAATCGTGCGATGTTTTGCCAAACCGATAAATCTCTTAAGGCAAAATTGAATCGGATCAGGCGTTCATCATCGTACTGAAACTCTCCATGAAAAGCGTTCGAGTAAGCGATCCATGCAATCACGCTGATCAGAAGCAGAGCCAGAAGGTCTCTTCGCCTGCCGTTCATGGAGAGCACTATACTACGCTTTGTAACGTCCGCGAGACTGTCCCAAAAATGAGTTGGAGCGCGGACTTCCAGTCCGCAAAAACAGGTAATTTCGACGAGTCTTTGCCGGCAAGGTTGTGCCCGCGCTCCCACTAGATGTTCGACAGGCTCCACTACTATCAAGGTACAATATCGGCATGAAGCTCGAGACTTTCTTGCGCCAACTGTTGTTGCAAGCAGGTGACCGCCTGCGGAAACAATTTGGACGCGTAAAGAGTGTTCACTATAAAGCGGGTTCAGTAACAAATCTCGTAACAAATGTTGACCGGGATGTCGAAAAATTCATTAAATCCCAGATTCGAAAGAGATACCCGAATGACAGCATACTGGCGGAAGAAAGTGAGCTGGAGAAGGCGCATTCTCCGCAAAGATGGATCATCGATCCGCTGGATGGAACGACGAATTTTGCTCACGGTTTGTCTTTGTTTTGTATTTCGATCGGCGTCGAAATGGAAGGGGATTTAATTGCGGGCGGAGTATACGATCCGATGCACGACGAGCTGTTTTTTGCGAGCAAAGGAAAGGGAGCGACTCTCAACGGAAAAAAGATCCGGGTGTCACGGATAGAAAAGCTGGAGCAAAGTCTGCTCGTTACAGGTTTTCCTTATGACATCCATGAGAACCCCGAAAAATCTTTACCCTATTTCAACGCTGTGATTCAGCGCGCCCAGGGTTTAAGGCGGCTTGGATCCGCCGCTCTGGATATTTGTTATCTTGCAATGTCGCGCTTCGATGGATTCTTTGAAGTGTTTCTGAATCCATGGGACACAGCCGCAGGATGTCTGATCTTGCGCGAAGCGGGTGGAGTCATTACTGATTTTTCAGGAAAACCATTTTCCATTTATCAGCGTGAGCTGGCTGCGAGTAACGGTTTGATCCATGATGAAATGATTCAGGTTTTGAAAAAGGTGAAAAATGAAAAGGTCCGGTAGCTTGCTGGTATTTCTGCTTTTGGCGGCGCTTGTTTCGGCTCAAGACAAGAACCGCCGCAATTTTTCCTGGACTTTCGATCAGAAGAACGATCCGATCTTGCAAGTAAAGAATGAATCCGTGGATCCTGTGAGAGTGGAAGTGCGATTGTTGTTTCAGGATGACAGCTATCGATACCCGGAAGATATCGAAGTTCCTTCCGGCGAAAGCCGTTTTTTGCGGATCCGTGAAGCGCTCGATCGTCTGTCGCGGCGATATGGAGATCTTGCAAGTATGAGCTCCGGAATTGTGCAAATTCAATTCGTAGGAGATAACCAGCAAATAGAAAGCACGATTGTCAATCTGAATCCGAAAATGGGTGTAACTATCCGACAAATCTCCCGGACACGCAGCACCGGTGATTCGCTCCGTGGAACCCCGGTCCGGACCGCCTTCCGGTGGAACAGTTGTAACGATAGCAGGTGAGAATTTTACGGAAGCAACCACAGTCAAATTTGATGGAATTCCTGCGATGCGAAATCTTCAGTCCGGCGATGCTTTGATAGCGATTGCACCGCCGCACAGTGCTGGAAGCGTCGATATTGAGGTCAGCAATGGGAGGAGCCGCACCGGATTGCGGAAAGCGTTTACCTATGCATCGGCAAGTCCTGTCATTGTTCGATTCGATCCGGACAGTGGAGCTCCGGCGGGTGGTGCCACGATCCGTATACGCGGCCGGAATTTTCAACCGGGAGCAAGGATCCTGTGGGATGGTCGGGCGCTATCCACACGCTTTATCAGTCCGGAAGAGGTGTCCGTTACAGCTCCTGCAGGCCCCAGCGGTTCTATTTCTGTAGAACTCTTGAATCCGGATGGAACCCGTTTTATTTTGGAAGACGCGTTCCTCTACCAAGGCGGACCACGCGTGATTGCAGTTCAGCCGCAAATGGGTAGTCCGGATGGAGGATACAGGGTGACAGTGGCCGGGGACAATTTTGATCCGGGTTGCAGCGTTCTTTTCAACGGCAATTATGGAGAAACGACGTACATCAATCCGCGGGCGCTCGCTGCGGTGGTTCCTCCCGGTGAGAGCGGTGCAGTGGATGTATCCGTCTCCACCGAGGATGGGGAAACGGACACATTGCAGAGCGCATTCACCTATAATGAACAGCCCGTGATTCACTCCATGTCAGCGTATCCGAATCCGATCGTACGAAATACGACGACTACGATTACTGTAGAAGCTGATGATCCGGAGGCTGGTCCGCTCGATTACGAGTATCGCATTGCACAGGGACCGGGGATCATCACAGGGCAAGGGCGAACGGCTGTTTATAATTCTCCGAATGTGACCGGCATAGCAGTCATTCAGGTAACGGTATATGATCAGCATCGCGCAAAGGCGCAACAGAATCTTGAAATTCACGTGGAGTAATTATGGAAGAAGCACCCATCATCAAACTTAATTTTGGAAGATATCTAAAACCATCCGTTGCGCCCTGCTCATTTTGCGGTGTAGACATTCCAGGCAAGGCTGGATTTCTGTTAAAGATTGAGAATCTGACAGGGAATACGCTCAATGAAATCCATCTTTGCACCAAGTGTATGGAACACAGCCGCCAGTATGAGGCAGAAATTGATCTGTCGACAAGCAACCCGCAACATTCGCTCAAACTCGGATTTTAACTCAGAGACGCAAAGACGCGGAGACGATCAAAAGACTTTGCGTCTCCGCGTCTTTGCGTTAATTCTTATCCATTCATCCAGCAGATTGCGCATGTGTTTTGCGGTGCGAAGCATATTTTCACCATTCGACTTCCAGAAAAGTTTTCAGCAAGTCAGGTGACGTATTCGCCAGACGAGTCATGGATTGAAAACCGGGCCCCTTGAAATCCGGTGGCACGCTTTTACCTATTTTTTGAAGCAATCCTGCAAGGACAGCAGGAAAATGGCTGGTGACGGATACGAAGCGATCATGCTGGTTCGCATCAACAACCACCGGACGCCCTCCAAGGTCTTTCGCGAAAATTTGCACAGTTTTCAAATCCCGATGCGATGAATGCCTGGAAGTACAAACAAAAAATGGAGCATTCTCAAATAAGTTCTCCCGCCATCCTTTTTCGCCGGCAAATTCATTTCCAGTCATCGGATGACCGCCAATAAAACGCAGTTTTCTGCGGTTTGCGAGCCGGATCAGTTTCGCTTTTCCGCTACACACATCCATCAACAGCCGGCCAGGATCAACCCTGTCGAAGAAAATCTGTTGTCTGAGCGTAATGAAGACAGATGACAGTGAGGTCTGCGTCCGCGGCATCTTCCCATTGCTTGCTCGCATGGTCAAGCAAGGAGTGGAGTAATTGGAGCCGTTTTGAGGAAGTATCAATACCTGTAATCGAATATGTGCTTTTGATTTTTTCGAAGCGTTAAAACGATGGAACCTCCGATCTGGCCGAGCCCGACGATGGCGATTCGCTTCATCGCGTTTTCCAAAGCCTGTCCCGTCCAAGGGCAGATGCGATCGCCTTGAGCTCCCGCATGAGATCCGCGAACCCTTGAAAATCGAGGCTCTGAGGGCCATCGCTTTTGGCTTTTTCCGGTTGTCCATGCACTTCAACCATGATTCCATCGGCGCCGACCGCAAGCGCGGCTTTGGCAAGCGCCGGCACCAGACTTCTCCTTCCCGCCGCATGACTCGGATCCACAATGATCGGTAGATGCGAAAGCTCCTTGATCACCGGTACAGCGGAGATATCCAGCGTGTTTCGCGTGTATGTTTCGAACGTCCGGATTCCTCGTTCGCACAGCATCACCTGAGAGTTTCCACCGGAAAGAATGTATTCACTCGCAAGCAAGAATTCTTCGATCGTAGAAGACAACCCGCGTTTGAGCAGAACCGGTTTCTGGGCTTCGCCTGCGGCCTTCAGCAAAGAAAAATTTTGCATGTTGCGCGCTCCGATCTGAACCACATCGGCATATTGCACAGACCGTATTCATTTCAGAAGCGGACATCACTTCTGTAACAACCGGTAATCCGGTTTTTTCACGCGCTTCAGCCAGGTACTTCAGTCCCTCTTCTCCCAATCCTTGAAAACTATAGGGGGAAGTCCGGGGCTTATAAGCGCCGCCTCGTAACATGTGGGCGCCCTGTTCTTTTACAAATTCGGCAACTTCCAGTAAATGATCGCGTGATTCCACAGAGCAGGGACCTGCAATGATTACGAATCCTCCATGGGTCCCTACCTCGGAACCGTTGATGCGAACAACGCTGTCGGCTTCGTGGAAGTCGCGTGAAGCCATTTTGAATGGCTTTGTAATGCGAATCACTTCTTCCACAGCCTTCAAGATCCAGAAATGCTTCTCTGGAAATATGCGACGTGTCTCCCAGCAGACCAATGACCGTACGTTCCTCACCACGAGACACGTGATAACGAATGTTCATCTGATCCAGATGTTGGATCACATCACTAATCTGTTTTAGCGTCGCCGCATGACCCATCACGACAATCATAAAAACCTCCTAGCTCATTAACGCAAAGACGCAATGACGCAATGAAAAAAATCTTCGCGGCTTAGCGTCTTTGCGTTAAATCTTCATAGGTCCGGCCGCAGGGAAGCCGCATTGCCCAAGTACTGATGGCGTACATCTTCCTGAGCCGCATTTGTTTCAAACAAAACTAAAACTCGTAAAACTCTTTCCAGCGCTCCTTCTACGGGAATCTCCTGGCCACACAAGAAAGGAACCAATTCCCATCCAAGTTTGGTCCGGACGGCTGCTGGAAATGCCGCATTCAAATCGGGCGTCACCGTAAAAAAAACCGTCGATACGTTCTCTCGCTGGATTTGATTCGAATCGATCAATGCAAGCATCAACTCTTCGGCAGCTGCAACGATTGCCTGCTTCTCATTGATGCTGACCTGAATGGCTCCACGAACACCTCGTATCATCACAATCTCCTGAAGCTTTCATAGAACTTTTGCAACTTCTCAACGTGACCTGAACGGATGATTTCAACGATTCTCGAACCAACGATAAATGCATCGATTGCGCCTTGATATGGTTCCGTGTCTACCGCACTCTTGATTCCGAAGCCGAGGGCCAAGGGCACGCGTGCGTGTTTCTTGACTTGAAATGCTTTATTTCTGATCTGCTCATGATTTTGAATCGTGGCGCCCGTTGTTCCCTTCAGGGAGAGCAGATACACAAATCCTTCGGCCGCCGCTGCGATTCGTTTTAAACGTTCTTCACCGGTTGAAAGGGAGATAAATGAAATCCAGAATATTCCACATTCTTTTGTCATTTCCCGCCACTCCGCCGATTCTTCAAAGGGCACATCCGGTACGATCAGATACTTCGCGCCGCATTCCGCGGAAGCTTTCATGAATTCTCTCTGACCATACGCGAGAATCGGATTTGCGTACGACATCAAGGCCAGCGGTACGCGGGTGGACTTGCTTTGCAAGAGCTCGAATAGAGAATCGATTGAAAAAGCGTGCTCCAGCACCTCAGAGGCGGCACTCGCCAGGACGGGTCCGTCAGCAACCGGATCTGTAAACGGGATTCCGATCTCAATCGTGTCGGCGTATTGCAGCGTAAGATCCAGGATTTCTGAGAAACGGGATGCATCAGGGAACTGCGCCAGCAAATAAGGATAAAAGAGTTTTTTCACTCCAGCTCCTCCAGCACAATGTTGAGATCCTTGTCGCCGCGTCCCGATAAATTCACCACAATCGCGCCGCTCTGATTTGTCAGTGTTTTCAGATAAGCGATTGCATGACAGGATTCCAGGGCAGGAAGAATTCCTTCTGTTTTTGCCAGTGTTTGAAATGCCTCAAGGGCTTGCTGATCGGAAACAGTTACGTATTGCACACGTCCCGTGTCTTTCAAGTGGCTGTGCTCCGGACCAACCGCCGCATAATCCAGTCCGGGCGCTATGGATTCCGTGTCCTCAATCTGTCCCTGTGATCTTTGCAAGACATAGGTGTAAGCGCCGTGCAGAATTCCCGGTTTGCCATGTTTGAGTGTTGCAGAATGGTGTCCGGGTGCGTCGCTGTTTCCCCCCGCTTCCACTCCTATCAACCGAATGCCCGTGTTGAGGAGTGGATAGAATAGTCCGATCGCGTTGGATCCGCCTCCTACGCAAGCGATTGCAACAGAAGCTTTTTGATTCTCAACCTGAATCTGCGCAACAACTTCTTCACCGATCACTTTTTGGAAATTGCGAACAATCATCGGATACGGATGAGGTCCTACGACGGATCCGATCAGGTAATGAGTATTGTCGACGTTTGCAATCCAGTCGCGGAGCGCTTCGTTGATTGCATCTTTCAACGTTTGTGAACCCTGGACCACAGGACGGACTTCCGCGCCAAAATGTTTCATCCTGCGAACATTCAATTGTTGTCGCTGCACATCTTTTGCGCCCATATACACAACGCAATCGAGTCCAAGCCGTGCACAAGCTGCGGCAGTAGCGACTCCGTGCTGCCCGGCTCCCGTTTCAGCAACGATCCTGCTCTTCCCAAGTTTTGCTGCGAATAGAGCTTGACCGAGACAGTTGTTGATTTTGTGTGCGCCTGTATGGCACAGATCTTCGCGCTTTAAATAAACCGGTCCGATTTGTAATTGCTCGGTTAGACGTTTTGCAAAATAAAGTGGCGTCGGTCTTCCTGCAAATTCTTTCAGCTCGCGGGATAGGCTGCTTCGGAATTCGGAAGATCCGGCTATCCGTTCATAGTCGCTTTCGAGCCGCAACAACGCTTCCATCAATGTTTCCGGGACAAATCGCCCACCATACTTACCGAAATATCCCCGGCTATCCGGTACTGTCATTTTCCGTTCACCAGCCGGATGAATTCGCGAATCTTATTTCCATCTTTGATGCCCGGCTCGCTTTCGACGCCGCGTGCTACATCGACCCATTCCGGATGACAAAGCGAAATCGCCTGTGAGATATTTCCTGCATGTAATCCGCCGGCAAGCGCAAACAGGGATTTCCGGCTCAGTAGTTCCCATGCCTGAGGGAGATCGGATTCCGGGATTTTGATGTCGAGCAAACGACCTTGAGAAGCTTCGGTTTGCTCTGCTATTTCACGCAAAGACGTTAGAGTTGTTGCATGCCAGGTTGGAATCGAAGCGCTGCACGAATCATAGATCTGGGCGATGTTCAGGGCGCATTCGGCGATGGTTGATTCGATCTCCTGCCGCGATTGATTGCGAAATACGCCGATGCATGGAACAGCAATCCGTTCACGGAACGACTTCAGGCTCTCAACGGAGATTCGTCTCGGACTCTCTGCGAAAATGAACCCCAGAGCAGAAGCTCCCAACTCAGCGGAAGTTCTCGCATCACGCTCAGTTGTGATGCCACAGATTTTTACCTTCGTGTGCGATGCAGATCGAACAAAGCGGGACAGTTCTTCGGCTGGATTTTCGGAACGCAGAAAATGTTCGCCAATCAAAGCGCCGTTGTATCCAAGCGAAAAAACTTTTCGCAAAACCTCAACACTGTCGATGCCGCTTTCTGCAATGCAGTAAGCATCGGGAAGAAGATCTCTCATTCGAACAAATCTTGATAGATCGACCTGCAAGGTCTCCAGATCGCGTGAATTTACGCCAATGTACCGGACCGGGAAATCGAGTTTCTGCAAATCCTTCTCGTCCGTGACTTCAACAATCGCATTCATTCCGATCTTTTCACACAATTGTTGCATTTCTCGAATCTGTTCCGGTTTTAGAAATCTTGTAATCAGCAGAATAAAATCTGCACCGGCTTCCTTTGCTTCAAGGATCTGGAATTCATCCAAAATAAAATCCTTTTGCAAAAGCGGCGTCGAAACTGCTCGGCGCACCTGGCGCAAATCGTCCAGCGATCCTTGAAAGAAGTGTTCTTCGGTCAACACCGAAATGGCTGCGGCTCCTGCAGCTTCATAGGATCGAGCCAGCCGGTCGAGATCCAGGCCCGGTCGAATCGCGCCGACCGAAAGCGATGCGCGTTTGATCTCTGCAAAAATTCGGAATTGATTTCTCTCCCAATAGAGACGCCGGTCATCCAGAGGAACATCCGGCGTATGCTGCGATTTACGTTGTTCCACATCGGTCTTTTTACGTTTCAGAAGCTCCGCGATTGTTTTCATGCGGGGAACATCTCCTGGAGTCGTTTTACCACGCGAAGGGCCGCGCCTGAATCCAACGATTCGATCACAGCCTGCTTTGCACTTTCCTCCGTTGCATCCGGATGGTATGCAAGATAACCCAGCAAAGCGTTGAGTAATACAGTATCCCGTCGGGCACCTTTTTCTCCGTTCAAAATGGCCTGCGTAATCCGTGCGTTCTCCGCCGGCGAGCCTCCTTTCAGGTCTTCGCTGCAGCATTCCAGGAACCCGAAATTCGCTGCATTTTTGACGTCAGGTGGCCCAAACGTGCTGTGTAGAATGAATTCAGCAGAAGGGGATGCTTCATCGAAGCCATCCACTGAATGAACCAGGAAGGCGCGCTTTTGAGAATCGAGTTTTCGAATTGCTGACTCCATCAAAGGAAGAGCACGCCTTTCATAGACTCCAATGACTTGAACCTCAGGAATGGCTGGATTGGTCAACGGCCCGAGTAAATTGAAGATGGTTGGAGTGTCAAGCTGTTTTCGGACCATAACAACAGATTTTGTTGCCGGATGATAGTCGGGAGCAAAGAGGAAAACGAAACCGGTTTTTTCCAGCGCCCGCGGACAGCTGTTCCGGGCTCATGCTGTGCGAGATCCCCAGCTCATGCAAGAGATCCGCGCTTCCGCTTGCCGATGAAGCGGCACGATTTCCGTGTTTGACGATCGGAATTCCGCACCCGGCCAGAACAAATGCTGCGCTCGTTGAAATGTTAAAACTATTCTTTTTATCTCCGCCGGTTCCACAAGTGTCCATGATCCGAATCCCATTCAAATGAACTCGAATGCATTTTTCCCTCATCGCTGCAGCAAAACCAGCAATTTCTTCGGCGGTTTCCCCTTTCCTGTGAAGCTCTGTTAGAAACGCTCCGGTTTGTGCAGAATCCCATGCTTGTTCCATCATTGCGAAAACAGCTTCTTTACTTTCGCGGGCGTTTAAATCCTCACCGAGCTTTACCTTTTCGATGAACTCTTGATATTTCATTTTCGCAGTTGACCTATTAACGCCCGCGAGATCCTCCCAAAAGTTAGTTGGAGCGCGGACTTCCAGTCCGCAAAAACTGTTAAGCTCCACGAGTCTATTGCGGGCCAAAGATGTCTGCGCTCCCACTAAATCTGATCCAGGAAGTTTTTCATCAAGCGCATTCCTTCCTTTGTCATATAAGATTCCGGATGAAATTGCACACCTTCGGTCATTGTTCCTCGCACTCGAAGTCCCATGATCTCTCCCGCTGGCGTGTGCGCAGAAATATGCAGCTCAGCTGGAAGCTTTTCTTCAGCCACAATCAATGAATGGTAGCGCGCCGCCGCAAACGGGTTTGTCAGTCCTGAAAAGACTCCATTCCCATCATGGATGATCATGGATGTTTTCCCGTGCATTAGAACAGGAGCGCGTTGTACTCTCCCGCCAAAAACATGTGCGATGCATTGATGACCGAGGCAAACCCCAAGCACAGGAACCCTGGAGTGAAAATGCAAGATCATTTCATTGGAGCAGCCGGCATCAATCGGTGTTCCCGGTCCAGGTGAAATCACGACATGTGAGGGGCGGTACTCTTCCGCCTCCTGCACTGTAACCTGATCGTTATACTTAACCTTCACATCGGCTCCCAGTATCAGAAAAGCCTGATACAGGTTGTATGTAAATGAATCGTAGTTATCGATCAGCAGGACACGGTTCATAAAGGCTCCCGGGACATCTCCAACATTTTTCGCAGCGCCATCGCTTTATTGTTAATCTCTTCGAACTCTTTTTCGGGAACAGAATCTGCAACAATTCCCGCTCCTGCTGTGAAACGATAACGTCCTTCCTGGTACTGAAGACATCGAATCGCTATGCAATGATCCAGCACTCCATGTGCGCCGAAATAACCAACCGATCCGGCATAGAGCCCGCGACTGTGCGGTTCGAGCTCTTCAATGATCTGCATCGCACGCACCTTCGGTGCGCCCGATACTGTGCCGGCAGGAAAGACGGAAGAGAGTAGTTTTTGCAGAGATGGCGTTTTCGAAACAGTGGATTCCACCGTAGAGACAAGATGCATTACGTGCGAGTATCGTTCCACTTTCATGAACTCTGTGACCTGAACGGATCCGGGATCGGCCAGCCTTCCCAGATCGTTTCTTGCAAGATCCAGCAGCATCATGTGTTCCGCCTTTTCTTTTTCATCTTGCAGCAGATCGGTTTCGAATCCCCGATCTTCCTCCTCATCCTTGCCGCGCTTGCGCGTTCCGGCAATCGGCCGCAACAGGATTCTGGATCGCTCCGTGCGCACCATGGTTTCAGGACTCGATCCGAAGAATTGAAAACGGTCCTGGAAATTTAAATAGAACATGTAAGGGGAAGGATTGATCATTCGAAGCGCGCGGTACATTTGAAATGGATCGGCTTCACTTTCACCATCATATTGCATCGAGAGCACCACTTGATAAATATCTCCCGCAGCGATAAACGCTCTCGCTCGTTCGACCATCGACTCGAATTCTTTTTTGGACACATTCGCGACTGGTTCGGAAGATGAGCCGGAACGGGGCATGGGAAGAATTGTACGAAGGCATGCGCGAATCTCCTGCGCAAGCTTGTCTGTTCTTGCTCGTCAAGTATCGAATTCAGATAGATTCTGTTCTTCAGATGATCAAACGAGAGGATCGCAGAGGGAAGAACGAATCCCGCTAGAGGATCCCTGGAAGGTTTGAGACTGATTTTTGGGTGCAGTAGAGCCGCGAGCGGATACGACAAAAATCCGATGAATCCGGAAGTCAGTCTTCCATTTTCTTTTTCGGGCAACGAATGGATTTGTTCTTCCAGTGAATCGAAGTACGGTCCGGCCTGAGCCGGATCTTCCAGAACAAAGTATTGCTTTGGGCAGAATTCCGATGAAGGAATATCTTCCCATGGTTTCGTTTTTTTCAACGCTTTCCAAAAGGAAGAGCGGCTGCAATGGCGTCAGCTTCAGAAATGCCGAAACCGGAGTCTCTAGATCCGCCGCAAACTCGTTACTCATTGCTCATGACTCATTACTAAAAACAAGAAAACCCACTGACTCTTTCGAATCAGTGGGTCGTTAAGATTCCTTTTAATTTGTCGTGGTCAGAGGAAGCCCAACAACCCGCCTAGCGGTACCACCAGTAATAGCGGTTGATTGTTGGACGAAACTTCATATCTGACCTACATGGAGAACATAGACTAGTTCCCGTTCCATTGTCAAGGTGAGTGGGGATAAGAGAGGTCAAAAGCTAAAAGTTAAAGGTTAAAGGTGTTTACTCAGAAAACACCTCATCCTTTGATGCTACAACCAGGCTAGATATTGTTGCAAAACTTTTTTGACAAACATTCGGGTGGTACGAAAGGGAGGGATTCCGCGATGTCGATCTACAGCGAACTCTCCGGTGTTATAAGCAGCAATCGCAAGCTCCAGATTTCCGGCATACCGGTCGATTAACATTTTGAGATGCTGCACGCCTGCGTCAATGTTTTTGTATGGATCGTACAGTTCCTGTGCGCTGACCTTATACCGTGAAGCGGTTCGCGGTGTGAGCTGCATCAGTCCGCGAGCACCTTTGTTGGACGTAGCCTTCGATTTGAAATTTGATTCGTGTTTCATCAAAGACGCTACAAGCTGCCAGCTGACCCCGTATTTTGTTGCCACGTTCATGAACCATATCCGCGTAACGCGGAGGTACGAAGTGGGATGGTAGAACAGACGGTTTTAATTCCCCGGGGGGAGCCAACAGTGCAAGATCAAAGCTCGGAGTGGCGGGAATGATCTCAAAGGATTCCTCTGCCACTGAGAGGCTGCCGGAAAACAGCAGCAATGCACAGACAAACAAAGACCATCGAAACATAAAATTTACCTCTCCAGTTTATGAATGCGGGGAAAAACTCAGTCCTGTTTCGTGATCTATCGTTGATTCAACAGCTATTTTATGATTTTTTTTTGGCTTTGCAATGTTTCGCAGAAAAAAAATAGTTGACTTTGTCAACTATTTCTGAATCTTTCCCCGCCTGGTGTGACAAGGCTTTCGTACTGCCAGATCGCGCGTCCAGTCTACGGCAGTATATTGTTCGGTCGTACACACGGATGAACGATTGAACCTCCTGATCCTACCCTTCACAGCGGAAAAGGCCGCCAGTCCGGCATCGTGATAAAATGGCTTCCATTGTTATGCCTCCGCTTGTGAGCTTCATCGTTGTGAACTGGAATGGCTCCGCTTTTCTCGAAGAATGTTTAACGTCGCTATTGAAGCAGACTTATGCAGATTTCGAAATTCTAGTTGTGGACAACGGTTCGACGGATGCTTCTTTTCAGATTCTAGAACATTTTCCGGAGGTCATCGTCATACGCAATGAAAGGAATCGCGGGTTCGGTCCCGCGAACAATCAGGCCTTGCTGCAAGCGAGGGGCGAACTGATCGCCTTTGTAAATAATGATGCGGTACTGGAGGAATCTTGGCTTGCACACATGATGGCTCCTTTTGATTCTCCTGACATCGGGATGTCTGCCGGAAAAACGTTGTCTTATTTTGACCGGCAAATCATCGACAACACGGGACACCTTCTGTACTGGGACGGAGTGAACCGTGGCAGAGGAAGAATGCAAAAGGATGAAGGACAGTTCGATTCTATTCGCAGCGCACTGTTCCCGAGCGGTTGTGCGTGCGTGTTTCGCGCGAATACTCTGCGCCAAATCGGTTGCTTCGATGAAGATTTCTATCTTTACGGCGATGATACCGAGATCGGTTTGCGCGCGCGGCTCGCCGGTTGGGAGTGTTCATTCGTTTCGGCTGCGGTTGCTTACCATCGCTATTCCGGTTCAACAGATCGGTATGATCCGATGAAATTCTTTTTTGTTGAAAGGAACCGATTCTGGGTTGCGCTGAAATACTTTCCCGTTGAATTGCTTTTGCTCAATCCGTTTTTCAGCGCGGCACGGTGGTTCTTTCATTTGCTTGCGCTGATTTCAGGAAAGGGGGTTTCCGGCGAATATGTCCGGAGCAGGCCCGCTTCGGAATTATTGTCACTCTGGTGGACTGCTCAGATTTCCGCCTGGAGAGCGGCTCCCCGGTTCTGGCGAAAAAGACAGGAACTTTTCAAAAAATTTCATTGGACTCGCCGCCGTTTTTACAAGTGTTTCCTGCCGAATCGTTTGAGTTTGCGTGAATTAACATTCACTTCATGAGTCATGAGCGATGAGCAAGAGCAAGAGAACCGCCAAGACGCCAAGAAACCAAGTTCCCAGGATTAATTATTTTTTCTTGGCGTTTTTGACTATCTTGGTTTCTTGGCGGTTTTCCTGACTCATGACTAAGGTTATGAAAATCCTTATAGCGCTTCCGGCCCGAAACGAAGAGCAAAATATCGGAGTTGTGTTAGACCAGATCCGCAGACAGTATCCGCAATTATCCGGTGCTTGTCGTAAATGATGCCTCTCAAGATTCAACCGCACAGGTGGTTCGAAAGTACGGCGGAGTTTCTCTCATCCAACTTCCTTTCTGGATGGGCTATGGCGGAGCATTGCAGACCGCATATAAATACGCTTATAGAAACGGATTCGATGCGGTGGTCCAATTGGATGCAGACGGCCAACACGACCCATCTTCCATTCAACAATTTCTGAGCCACATCGATCAGGCTGATGTCGTTGTCGGCTCCCGTTTTTTAGCAGACTCCGAGGCATACCGGATGCCCTTTATCCGTCGGATGGGCTGCCATTTTCTTTCTTTTCTTGCTAAACACCTGACCGGAATGAGAATTACAGATCCAACATCCGGCTTCCAAGCTCTCAATCGTAAAGCGCTGGGCTTCGCCATTCAGGATTACTATCCAATGGATTACCCTGATCTGGATGTGTTGATTCTGATGCATCGTTTTCGTTTAAAGGTCATGGAAATTCCTGTGAACATGCATCGTTCTCACGGCAAAACAGGAATGCACGACGGATTACAAGTCTGGTATTATGCATTCAAGATGATTCTGTCCATCTTTGTGATGATGCTCCGAAAGGCTTGAGCCATGCCACTCAATCAACGAATCTTTGCGATTGCGCTGGCTGTTCTCTTTTTTCTTTTTGTAATCGACCTGGCCAGACGGAAAAAGCTACGTGTGGAGTATTCCATCCTGTGGAGCATGACGGCAGCCGCTATTCTCGTGCTGGTTCTCTGGTATGATTCATTGCTGTTTATTACAAAAGTTATTGGCGCTGTTCTTCCTACTACCACATTATTTATCTTTGGATTGATGTTCTTATTGTTTGTGAACCTGCATTTCTCGGTGAAAGTTTCCGAACTCTCCGAACAGGTAAAGAATCTTGCCCATGAGATAGCTATACTGACTGTGGAGGAGGAGAAAAGGCGGGTGAGCGGAGCGGTTGATGCGTATTTTGATGGGAATCCCGTTTTTATATCCTGCGTTAGGATACGGAGGAGCAGCGCGTTCGGCGTACGAACTGTCCTGTGCATTGCACGATCTGGGGCACCATGTGACGGTGCTGACCACAGACGTGTGGGATTCTGCGAAACGATACAGTGCGAACGGTTCTGAGCCCCCTTTCGAAGTGGTTCGGGTTCCAAATCTCAGCAACAAAATTGCTTACTACTTTCAGTTTTATACTCCACTGGGCGTTTTGAAACATGCGGAACGGTTGCTTGCGGAAGCGGACATTCTTCACTTGCATACGTTTCGAAATCTATTGAATGACCTGCTTGCCCGAACCGCAGTCAAACAGCGAAAACCTTTTGTTTTGAGTGGCCATGGAACGATTCCGCGAATCGAACGTTTTCGGTTCATCAAGCAGATGTACGATTTGATGATCGGCCGGTGGCAACTGGACAATGCGGCAGGATATCTTGCTGTTTCCGTTGCCGAACGGAAGGCGATGCGACGCATGCAGCTGGCGAAAGAAAAGATCAAGGTGATTCCCAATGGTGTCGGAAAGATTCATGTTCCTGCTGCCGGAAATTTTCGCGAAAAATGGGGATTTGAGCCGGGCGAAAAAATGATTCTTTTCCTTGGAAAGATTACGCCAAGAAAGGGAGTACAGCATCTGGTGCGAGCCTTTGCCGGAATCCGGCATAAGGCACGCCTCGTGATTGCAGGAAATGACATGGGTTATGCTTCGCGGATCAGGCAATTGATTGCGGAATTCAGACTACAGGATCGTGTCATCTGGACGGGACTTTTGGACGATGAGCGCAAGTTTGAGGCCCTTTCCGATGCAAACGTCACGGTTTATCCTTCCGTAAATGAAGTATTTGGGCTGGTTCCGCTGGAATCGATTTTGTCCGGAACCCCGGTGATCGTTTGTGATGATGATGGTTGCGGTCAAATCATCCGCACGACCGGAGCGGGAGATCTTGTGCCATGGGGAGATTCTTCGGCGTTATCTTACGCGATCAGCAAACGCCTCGAAGAAGGAAAAAAACCGGAAGAGATCCAGCTTGCCCAGGAAAAAATCCGTTTGCATTTTAACTGGCATCTCATTGCCAGAGAAATCACGGGATTCTATCAGAGCTGTTTGAACACACAACAAGCTCTTCTATGAGTCTGGCTGCAGTCATTGTCCACTTCGGAAACCCGCACCCGACGCAAAGACTCATCGAAGTTCTCCGTTCTTGCCCTGCTGTGAGCCGTACGATCGTTGTTCTCCATGATTCTTATCCGTTGCACCGCGTCAAGGAAGTTGAGTGGGTTGAAAAGGAGAATCGCGGTTATGCAGCAGGTTTGAATCGGGCGGTGGAGCACATTCTGGCAAATCCTGGCGATGTTCACGTGATACTTGCTTTAAATCCGGATGTTCAGGTGGATTCGAAAACAATTGAGAAGTTGTATGCGGAGCAAGAGGCGCAGCATGCCGACTGCCTGTTTCCTGTCCTTCAGGAGAATGGACGGCTAACATACGGTTATCGTTTTTCACGATTTGGCTCCTTGTTATCATCCATGGATCCGGAATGGTATTCGGGCGCCTGCTTTATTTTTTCGATTCAAGCGTGGGAGCAGACCGGAGGTTTTGACGAAAGCTATTTTCATTACTTTGAAGATCGGGATTTCTGTTTGCGTTTGCGGCGAGCGGGTTTGCGTTTCCATCAAGCTTCTGAAATCATTATTGAACATGCAGGAAAATCGGGGGCTGACTATCCCGCATCTGAGTTACCGAAATTTGCGGTGCGCAGCCATCTAATGGCGCTGGAACGAAGTAAATTGTTGGGGCCTGTGAGTTTCTTGAATGTCACTGCGCGCCATATTTTGTATCTTTTTCGATGGAAAAGAGGATGGCGGGGAATTCCCAAATGGCTCAAAGGAATCGAGGAATTTGTGACAGGAACGGTTGTAGAATAAAACCATGAACACGCGTGATGCCCGGCGTGTAAAGCTCAACCTCCCCGTGAGCATTTTTTTGCTGAATGACGATCATTCGGTCTCTTCAGAGAGTCAGGGACGACTCCGAGATCTATCCAGAGGTGGATGCGCGTTTTATCATCGGTCGAACCTGCCGGTGGGCAAACGCGTTGAACTACGTATACGATTAAATGAAGCGCTTGCAAAAAAGTTAAACAAGGAGGAATTAAAAGCGCATGGGGCAATCATCCGTTCAATTCCCGGATCAGGGGGCTACTTATTGTCCGTCAGGTTCGTGCGCACAAAACCGTAGTGAAAGGGGATCAGGAGAAGATAAGGAGATAAAAAAAAATTCTTATTTCATCTCCTAATCACATCCGATCTCCATATCTCCCTTTTTACACGAGAGGATGGCGCGCTTCGATCACACTTTTCATTCCACCACGAACATTGAATTCACCACGCACCATAGCCCACTTTGGCTTACAGGCTTGAACAAGATCCTTTAGAATACGGTTGACTGCATTTTCATAGAAGATGCCGAGTGTCCGATAGGCGTTGATATAGTTTTTTAATGATTTCAGCTCGAGGCACAACTGATCCGGTTCATATTCAATCGCGATGGTTCCAAAATCGGGTAATCCGGTTTTCGGGCAAACAGCTGTGTATTCCGGGATGCTGATGCTGATCCGGTAGCCCGGATATTGATTCGGCCAGCATTCAATCGCCGGCAAATCGGCATTGATGCCCGCCCGCGCGTGATCTTCTGTATAATCTGGCATAGGATATCTTACTGGTTCAGATTAGATTATAGTAGGAACCGAAATAAAAAAAGCGGCAAATGGAAAAGTTTGAAGTGAAAATCAGAAATTTTGTTAGAAACGCAATTTTGTTGTTGATTGCTTTGTGTCTCTATTCTTGCGGTGGTGAAAAAAAGCAGGACCAGGCGCCCGCACCTCCTTCCTTTCCTAAAAATACTCCGCAGGACCTGAATTATGAAACGGCTTCGAGGGTCCTTCAGGACATGAAGCTCTACACCGAAGCAGTAAAGAAATTGAATCAGCCAGCATCACAGAAGCTGGACCAAAATTATCAAGGCGTCATTTTCAAAACACAGCAGAAGCCGTTATTCTTGAATGTTTACCCCGATCCGGCGGGAGGAAGAGTGGTCTTTTTGCTGGTTCCGAAAGACGCCACAACAGGATCCAGTTATTTGCTGACCTTTGACAGGAAACTTCCCGTCATAGACAGCGAAACTGTCGAATTACAGGTGCGAACACGCGATCCGGAAAAACCTCTCACGTGCACCGCCCAGGTTTCCGATACCGCAGCTTACATGACGGAATATCCGACCCATGACATTGTGGTGGAATATCAGTTCACCAAGAAATTTCTTCAGAGCGGTAGTTACGATTTCGATGCTCTTACGGTTCCAGGGTATCGCCCGCGCGGTTATATGTTTATTACATTCGATCTGGCCAAAGCCGAAGTGAAAGATCAAACTGTAAATCTAACAGCTGCCTGCGTCGATTGATGGAGGAAATTCCGGTAACGGATATCCTGGATCTTCATACATTTGCGCCTCGCGACATAAAGACTGTTGTCGAAGAATATCTGTATCAGTGCACACAGAAAGGATTTCGTTATGTTCGAATCATTCACGGAAAGGGGATCGGCGTGAATCGCGAACTCGTCCGGTCGATCCTGAAACGTTCCGAATTCGTTGAATCTTTTGAAGAAGGACCGGATTGGGGCTCCACCGCCGTAACATTATTCACCACAGAGGATGCGGAGAACACAGAGAAAAGAACGAAATGAATTTTGCTCGGCGCCCTCCGCGTTCTCTGCGGTGAAAATTCAGGCGATTTTTTCTTGTGGGGCGGACATTTTAGCCGAGACGGCTTCAAGATCCGCGTACAATTCAGAAATTTTCTGATATCGCTTATCCGGATTCTTTGCCATTGCGCGGATGAGAACTTCTTCCAACTCCTTCAGAAGGGTTGGATTGATGCTTGTCGGTTTAGGAACCGCCTCCCGGATATGTTTATTCAACACAGCAAGCGACGAATCTGCTATAAAGGGAAGTCTTCCGGTAAACACTTCAAACAACACGACACCGGCCGAATAGATGTCTGTCCGATGATCCACTCCGAGCCCCTGTGCCTGTTCGGGTGACATATAGTCGGGTGTTCCCATAATGGTTCCGGCTGAAGTCATTCCTTTCATATCCGCAACGCGCGCAATCCCGAAATCCATGATTTTCACATCGCCGGTGCTTTCCAGAAGTATGTTCTGGGGCTTCATGTCGCGATGGACAACCCCTTTTTCATGCGCTGCATCGAGAGCGCTGCAAATCTGTTTGCCGATTTGCAGCCCGATCCGGACCGGCAGCATCCCGCGTTGCCGTATGAGATGCTTCAATGTAATACCTCTTACATATTCCATACTAATAACATAGTAGTTATCCAGCTCGCTGTAATCGTACGTCCGCACGACATTGCGATGCGTTATTCTGCGAGCAAGCTTCAGCTCCTGTTTGAAGCGATCGAGAGCTACGGGATCCTGTTGAAATACTTCGCTTTTTAGAAGCTTCAGGGCGACAACTTCATCCAGCTGTCTATCCAACGCCTTGAACACGACTCCCATGCCTCCCGCTCCCAGGATCGACTGCACCTGGTAGCGACCGGCGATAATAGAACCTGGCCCGATGGACTCCAGAGAAACGGAGGACTGGGTCCCGGAAGTCTGCGGCGATGGCGAAATGAAACCAGTGGGCGCATTGGCCGAGAAAGTGACTGTGGGTTGCTGCGAAAGGTATTCCACCAGCTGCTGTTTCTCCTTCAATTGTGACAGGAGCTTTTTGAACGATTGGGCCAGTATCCCAACTTCGTCGCGAGAGGTTGTCTCAATCGGGACATCGAAATTGCCTTCTTTAACTTCGTTCACTGCATTGGTAAGATCGCGCAATGGACCTGTGATCCGGCGCGATCCCAGAAAGCTAATCAGAAAAGCAAGAGCCATCATTCCGATACCAACGATCAGCACGTTCTTTTGAAACTGCCGGAACGCAAACAACTCGCGGTCCAGAGAGCGAAACGCCGCAAATCTACCGAGCGTTTGCCCATCCAGATTTTTCAACAGTCTGTAAACTCCAACATACTTCTCGTTGCCGATCTGAAACTCGAACGGCACATCCGGTGTGCTTGCGGCGGAAACGGATTGCGTTAGGTCTTCACGTTCTTCTGTAATCGTGCTTGCAATCAAGGAAAGCCCGTCTTTCTCAATGAAGAACGCAGCCTCTGAATGAGTGTATTCCTTGAGTTGAGTTACGAGGGCATCGTTGATCGAATATCCGACGGCGAGCGCTGCGGTGATGATATCTCCTGTAACAACCGGAAGCGCAATCGCGTGATACAGATTCTGATTTTCCAGCATCAATCCGCTGACTTCGTCTCCTTCCAGAGCGCTGGAAATCAAAGGAACATTTTCGAGACTCTGTCCGCTGACGCCCGGTTTATCCGTACGCGCAAGAATCACACCCTCCGCATCCGTGACGATTATGAAATTGCTTTTGATGCTTTCTTCTGTGTCGCGCGCCAGATCCAGGATGCTGTTGGAATCGGCTTCCTGAATATATGCTTGAATATATGGACTTTGCGCAAAAATCTTGTTTGCAATTTTTAGCTTCTCATAGCGGTCTTTCTGAAATGTTTCAAAAACCGACAGCGTTTGTTTCAGATCTGATCGAATAGTTTCATGCGCGAGCGCCCTTGCTCTACGGGAGCTGAAAAGAATGGTTACGGCGATCAACAACACGATGATCAGAGCCGTGAAGAGGAAGAATTTCAGATTCAGGCTAAGACCGGGCTTAGTATCGTTCATTTTCGTCGTAATCTTTCCCGAATTTGTTTTTGTGCTTTGCTTTCTTGAAATTCCGTCCGTCAATCGTCAAATTGACCTTCAAAGGCTTGTCACCTACCGTTACTTTTTGCATCGTTTGTCCCTCTTCCGCATACACTCGTAGCTGAAAATCTCCATTCGGGATGTTCCCCAAAGTGAAATACCCTTCCTGGTCCGCAATCGTATAGTGCGGCGAAGAGGTAACGATGATCGTGGCGGACATTTGCGGATGTACATTGCAAAATACTTTTACGACACCTGGATGCTCAAAGGTTTGAGTCTTATTCCCTCCGCCTTTATAAAGTCCGAGATCGAACCGGTTCGGCGCCGACACAGAAAAGATGTTGTGGAATATGGAATCGAGATTCGGAAACTGAACGGACGCTCCTACCGGAACAGCGAGAACACGCGGAGCAAATTGCTTATCCTTTGTCGCCATGGTGAATTTCTTTTTCAATGCTTCCTGGGGTATGTTCGATTGCGAAACGGCTTCCAGATACAGGATCACCGAGGAGTGGTCTGTCTTCTTTTTCTCACCTTTGAGGAGCACTTGCACCATACCGAATACTTCGTGGGCATTCGCCTCCAGCCCGAATAGAAGAAGCATGAGTGCCGCGAAAAACCGCATGGAACCTTACCTCGCCAGATCTGTTATCTTATTGCAGAGTCAAATTTAGAGCAAGGTTAGACGCGTCTGAGAGTCGTGAGTCATCGCGTCGACGCACAGACGCGTGACGCACAGACGCATACGTCCGTGCTATGATGGCCTGCAATGAAATGGCGAGTGCGTCTTGTAACGAAACGCAAAAGAAAACGGGCGCTGAGAATCAAAGGAAACTCAATCGACGAACTGGCTGCAAAACTTGCCAAGCATTCCAGCAAATTTCTCGATTTTGAAATTGAAACACCTGTTAATGATCCCGCTTACTGGAAATCCCTGATCCTGGCAAAACTTTTCCAGAAAACCCATCGTGAAGACTCCACTCCCACCCTCTTCTAATTTCAGATTTCAGATTGCAAATTGTAGATTGAATATTTCTTTGCGCCTTTGCGTTAAATCATTCGTGCATTTCGACACAAACTTCCTGAACTTCGACCTGCAGAGTCGTATGATCAAGATGAAACGCGGCGCGCAACAGATCTTCCACTCGTGTCCGAACATCAATCGGATCGTAATTTGGCTGCACAACGATATGCGCGGAGAGCGCATGAGATTTGGAGCCAATGCTCCAGACATGAAGGTCATGGATATTCTCCACACCGGTTAAGTTTCTTACTTCTTCACGGATCCGTTTTAAGTTCAAGTGTTTCGGAACAGCCTCCATCAGGATATTGACGGAATCACGGATCAAGCTCCATGCGCTGAAAAGGACGAGACCACCGATCAAAAAACTCAATAGCGGATCGAATACGGGCCAGCCGGTTAGATAGATGAGAACTCCTGCGACCAGCGCTCCGACCGATCCGAGCGCATCGTTGATGACGTGAATATAGGCACCACGA
This sequence comes from uncultured bacterium, assembly GCA_963771165.1. Classification (GTDB taxonomy): domain Bacteria; phylum Acidobacteriota; class HRBIN11; order JAKEFK01; family JAKEFK01; genus JAKEFK01. Next base: position 97,423 of record CAVYSN010000001.1, read on the forward strand.
ACATTGAGATCATGATGACCGTGCAGCATCCAGGCGGAGATTAAATTCACAATCAAACCCGCTGCGCCAATTGTTATGATTCCCGTACTGCTCACAGGCACAGGAAGAAATAGCCGCTGTAAAGCTTCGTAGTAGATAAAACCGATCATCAAGAATAAAACAAGCCCGTTGAAAAGCGCCGCCAGAACTTCGGTACGATAATACCCATAACTTTTTTCGGCGGTTGGTGCTCTACGCGTCATATTTGCAGCATACAAACAGATAAGTAGCGCCAGCATATCGGAGAGCATATGCCCCGCATCTGAAAGCAATGCAAGGCTGTTGGTGAGGTAACCTGAAATGGCCTCGACCACGAAGAAGGCCGAAGTCAATATGAAGGCTGTCTTTAAAACGCGTATATCGTGGCCATTTCCCCCTCCCCTGGAAGGAGGGGGATTTGGGAAATTAGAACTCGACATGTGACCCTCACTGGGTCGTGGTCAATGCCTCATCAATAATTTTCTTAAATTGATCAACCGGAATGGCTCCAATGACAGTTCTTCCATTCACCAAAAAAGAAGGCGTAGAGCTTAACCCGAGACTGCTTGCTTCTGCTGTATCTGCAGCCACTTTTTGTTCGGTTGTCGGATCAGCCATACACTTTTTCAATTCTTCAGAGTTTATACCATTCTGTGCGCCGAATTCCTGCATCTTGGCATCAAAATTTTCTTTGGTAATTGCTTTTTGATTTGTGAAAAAATAATCGGAAAGCTTCCAGAATGCATCGGGATTCTGTTTATGAACGCATACCGAAATCGCCGCTGCGTCCTTTGCCCAGTTGTGCATGGCAAGCGGAAGATGTTTGTATGCCACCTTTACTTTTCCTTCGTATTGTTTCAGCAGATCTTTTACAGTAACGTGTGCCGAGCTGCAGTATGGACACTGAAAGTCTGAATATTCCACGATCGTAACTTTGGCATCGGGGGCTCCGGTTGTGGGCACGTTGGCAAGGGAGACTTTATCCAGGTTCCTTTTGTAAGGATCGACGGTCATATCGAACGTCTTTCCCACGATGAGCTTGTTTTCTGTTGTGATCCACGCTTCCTGTTTTTGATCCACACGATCCCCTTTGAACTCGACCACAACCGGATAAGTTCCGGGAACGTCCTTTGATTGCGGATTTTCTTTTACTGTGATCGTTACATTGGCAGGGACGTTGAAAGCCTTACGAATGTAGTTGGCGATCTGTTCATGCGTCATGGAAGGCTTCACCGGTGCAGCGGTCTGTTCCTGCGCGCAGGCGCACAGCTGAAAAGTGAAGACAGCCAAGAACAAGAAAACGATTGAAATCTTTTGATACTTCATCATTTCATCCTTTTGATTTTGCACTGAAATCTAAGTCTAACCTAAATAGATTAGAATGCCATTCAGGCGGTTTTGTGCTCTATCCTTTCTCTTTTCGTATTGGTGAGTTTCCACCGGACCGAGGAAAGAGGCGGTAAGATTGAAAGTTTAATGGTCGCGCTCGCGGAAGGCAAGACCTTCCATAGCGTCTTTATAGCCGGCTCTCAGTTCGTAACCCATACCAGAAGATGGCTGCCAGAATCGCTGCTGCAGGCAGAGTGAGCAACCACGCCAGCAGTATCTGAAGGATCACGCTTTTTCTTGCGGTTCGGTTTACGATTCCAATGCCGAACAGAGCTCCGCAAGACACATGAGTCGTAGAAAGTGGAAGGCCGAACAAAGAACCGAACAGAACCAGCGCGGCAGTTACAAAATTTCCGGTGAATGCCTGTCCGGGATTCATTTCGGTCACCTCAAAACTCATCCTTTGTGCGATCCTCTTCGAATGGATCAACCCGCCTGCAGTCATGAAAATTGCAACGGACAATAAGCCAATTTTCGGTGAAACGAATGGTATTGCGAGAAACAGAGCAGCCAGCTTCGGCGTATCGTTCATACCGCGAGCCAGGGAAACGGCCCCCGCGCTGAACATATGAATCAAGTCCATGGCCTTTTGCAAATTGACGCCCATGAAATGGCCTGGATAAATGATGCGACAGTGCTTTTGTTCGGCAATCGAGACGCGTACACCTGAGGATTGTATCGTCAAAAGTCCCGGAGCTCCGATCAAGACCTCCTGCGTTTCACCGATGCAAAGACAATAGGAGCTTTGTACGCCTGTTCTTAAACGAAGCCTGTGGCAGACTCTATAAAGCAGAGTGGTCAGAAACAACGCAGCAACGGGTCCAAGTAACAAAGGGACAAAAAAAGATTTCCCGAGTGCTGTAAATGATGTAAGTCCGCCGCTAGCAATACCGCAACCCATCAAAGCTCCGACCAGACTATGAGTCGTTGAAATTGGAAACCGCAGCAAAGTTGCGAGCATGACAGTGCATGCGGCAGCCAGCGCAACCGTTGTCAGGAACGCGGGATCCTGCAGAATTGCATTCTGCACAATGCCTTTGCCGGAGAATAATGTCAGGAGTCTTGTGGTCATGAAGAAGCTGGCAATTGATCCTGCAAAGGTTGCAATCAGGCCCCATGCCAGCGCGCGATTGTAGGAAAGGACCTTGCTTCCATATAATGTTGCAACGCCTTTGAAGTCATCGTTCGCACCGTTCGCGTAAGAAATAAAAAACGTGGCAAGTGCTAGAACTGAATTCATGCTTTAGCAACAGCTGGCCTTCGAGGATTCTCCTGAAGTGGAAGATGTTCCGCATGCAAACAGGCCGAAGTGTTTGACCGGAGCAGACACTTCAAAATGGCGGCCGAGACGCGTTTCTGAAAGCATTCGTGCCGTGTTGCGGCAAACGGGAACCGGACGATTGGCTTCGAACACGTGATGATCATCCAGAACAAATCTGGCAGCCGGTCCCGCCAAACTTCCTTTATAAATGGCTATCTGCCCGTAGTCTTCACACCGGCGGTCAAGAGGATCTGAAAACCGGAAACCACGAACCGTCATTGAATAAAACACGATTGGCTCTCCCAAAACATCTCTTTGCACTTCCATCCGGCTCATGGTTCTGGGGTCCTGAAAGCCACAATCCTTTATCACATCAAACCAGTCATGCTCATACTCGGCTCCACCCAGACATTCCGCCACCATCTCTGAATGATTACGAATTGATTCCGGCACGCGTCGATCGGATACAATGTCGGAAATGTAAAACTCCCCCCCTTCTTTCAACACCCGAAAAATCGTTTTGAAGACCAGATCCTTTCGAGGAGACAGATTGATGACGCAATCAGATATGACAAGGTCTATTGATTCATCAGGAATCGATTCAGCTACCTCGATAAAATCCTTTTCAAAGCTTACGTTTGGACTGTTGTAGTGGAAACGATCCATCACCATTTGTGTGTTCCTTCTGGCAACATCCAACTGTTCATCGGTCATATCTATTCCACAGACCGATCCTGAAGGTCCGACAAGCCTGGAGAGAATGAAAGCATCGACTCCAGCGCCCGATCCCAGATCCAGTACGCGTAGTCCTGTTAAATCATCTTCCGGAACCGGACAACCACATCCATAATGACGGGCTTTGACTTCTTCCGGTATCAATTCAAGTATGTGTTTAAACCGGGACTGACTTTGTTCCGTGCAACATGCTTTCTGGGAAAGATCCGACTTGCTTTTTAGATGCCTTCCATAATAATCACGCAAGATCGAACGGACGTAATCCAGATCTTGCATGCTGGAAGTCGATGACAAGGATTGATTCATGAGCTTTTATTCCTTAGATGTGGTTTGCCGCGGAATTATTCTAACTCCAAATTGGATGCGAGCGCCATGAATCGCGCCCTCATACTCGATTCAGCTTTTCTTGCTCGCGATCCAGCGATCGATTTTTCCATCGAGAACATCCAGCGGAACAGAGCCAGTCAACAGTATTTCATTGTGGAATTCACGCACGTTGAACTGATCTCCAAGCGCTTTTTCCGCCCGATTACGAAGCTCCCGAATTTTCATTTGCCCCACTTTGTAACCGAGCGCCTGTCCCGGAGCGGCGATATAGCGTTCGGTTTCACTGACGGCACGAGCCTCCTTAACGGCAGCGTTTTCATACATGTAATGGAGCACATCCTCGCGAGTCCAATCTTTTGCGTGCAGACCCGTATCCACCACCAACCGGATCGCCCGCCACAATTCCGCGTTCAAAGCCCCGAAATACTGATATGGATCCTTATAGACTCCCAGTTCTTTGCCGAGAGATTCCGCATACAAACCCCAGCCTTCGATATAAGCGCCAAATCCGCCAAAACGTCTGAAACGGGGTAGTTGCTCCATCTCTTGCTGGATGGCAATTTGAAAATGATGTCCGGGTGCCGCTTCGTGAAGTGACAACGCTTCCATCGCCCATTTTGGCCTGGCAGAGAGATCGTAGGCGTTTACATAAAAAACACCCGGACGTGAACCGTCAGGCGATGCAGCATCGTAAGAGCCTCCGGAAGCAGACTTCTCGCGAAAAGGTTCAACGGCTCTTACCTCGTAGTCGGCTTTCGGCATCATGTCGAAGAGTTTTGGCAATAACGGCCGAACCTTATCTTTTAACGCCGTGTATCCGTCCACCAGATCTTCACGCTTCGTAAAATAGAACCGCTTTTCGTTGTTCATGAATTCGAAAAATGCTTTGAGATCCCCCTCAAATCCGACCTCCTTCATCACTTTGCGCATTTCGTCATGAATTCTTTTGACCTCGGAAAGCCCGCGGTCATGGATCTCTTCCGGAGTCAGAGTTGTGGTTGTAAAAGTCTTCACATTGTATGCATACATCGCCTTCCCATTGGGCAAAGCACTCATTCCCACGGTCGTACGCGTATGCTTCATATAATCATCGCGGATGTAATCGTGCAGCGAGCGGTAAGCCGGTACGATTTTATTTTGAATCGCTTTCGTGTATTCGTTCATCAAACGCGCGCGATCGATTTTGTGAAATTTTCCGGAAAAGCTCTTAATCGGCTCCCAGAACAAGCTTTCCTCAGGATTTTCCACCACTTGTGCTTGCAACTGGGGCAAGACTTTTTCCATGACCACCTTGGGCTGAACGTAACCCTTTTGTATACCCTCTTTCATATTTACGATTGCCTGGTTCACCCAAACGACAAAACCATCGATCCTGTGCAGAAAGTCTTCGTAATCCTTTACAGTCTTGAAAGGATGAGCCCCTTTCCCGGATCCCATTTGTGCGAAAAAGTTGGGGATACCGAAGGATTGATTAACAGGAAGCAGGTGATCGGGATATTGAAAGCCTTCGACGTCCGATTTCGCGCCCTTGTTTAAAAATCTCGTAAGTTAACTGATCCTGCGCATTTAAGCCGGAGACATCCAATGTTTTGATTTTTTTCAGGTATGTTTTTTCCAGGTCTTCCCGTTTTTTTCTCTCTTCAGGTCCAATGAAGTTCGGAAATCGATCGTTGTAGCGCGGATCGCCGATTTCAGTCGCCAGAAACGGATTCAGTTTCAGCATTTCCTCAAAATAACTTTCAACAAGGTCGTTGAGTTGTTTGTTCTTCGTTTCGGCGGAAAGCGGCACGATACCGATGAACATTAAAATCGAAAATAATGCGATGAATTTCATAGTCCTTCCTTTTACCTCAAAGCAGGAGTTAATGGTTAAAGATTGTAAGGACGAGGTTTCATAGCGACTGGACACTGGCGCATATGTTTTCAGCACGGTCGCGATAAATGCTCACCTACATCTACGAATTTAAGCATAACGTAAATGGTATAGTAATAAATTTCCATGGACGATAAAAAGGTTGTGATCATCGGAGGTGGGCCTGCCGGGTTAACCGCCGCATACGAGCTTTGTAAACGGAACATTCCGTCGGAAGTACTGGAGAAGGATCCGGTTGTCGGCGGACTGGCTCGAACGGTTTCTTACAAAGGCTATCACTTCGACATCGGTGGTCATCGTTTTTTTACCAAAGTTCGGGCCGTGGAGAACATGTGGCACGAAGTATTGCAAGAAGGATTTTTTGTACCGCGGAAGACTCTCACGCATTTATTACAACCATAGATTTTTTTATTATCCACTTCGCGCCTGGAACGCGCTCCTTGGCCTCGGCCTTTTCAATAGTTTTTTGATCGTCAGCAGTTATGTCTGGGCCCGTTTGTTTCCCAACCCGAAAAATGAAACTTTCGAACAATGGGTTTCGAATCGCTTCGGCAAACGATTGTATCGTATTTTTTTTCAGACCTATACCGAAAAAGTCTGGGGAATTCCCTGTAATGAAATACGTGCCGAATGGGCAGCTCAGCGGATCAAGGGCCTCTCTCTCACTGCGGTTCTAAAAAACACACTGCTGAAAAAGGAGACCCAAAGGAAAGAAGATGTGATCAAATCGCTCATCGATGCTTTTCATTATCCGCGTTACGGGCCCGGCATGATGTGGCAACGGGTGGCAGACAGCGTCACAAAGAATGGTTGCAGACTCCAACTTAATGCGGACGTCGAGCGAATTCGATGGAATAAACAGGGGGTCCAGTCCGTGGAAGTGAACCATGACAGAGGCAAAGAAGTGGTTTCCGGAACGCATTTCATCAGCACCATGCCGGTTCGGGAACTGATTCACAAGTTGGCTCCAGCCTCCGCCGGAAGAAATTCTGAACGCTGCATCAACATTGAATTACAGAGATTTCATTACAGTCGCTCTGATCGTGAATCAAAAAGATGTGTTTCCGGATAATTGGATTTACATTCATGATCCGGAGGTGAAAGTCGGTCGCATCCAGAATTTTAAAAACTGGAGTCCGGATATGGTGCCGGAACAAAATAAGACTTGCCTGGGGCTTGAGTATTTTTGTTTCGAAGGGGATGGACTCTGGAACACGCCGGATGCCGAATTGATCGAGCTCGCAAAAAAGGAGGTCGAAACTCTGGGACTTATACGCGCTGACGATGTTGAGGATGGTATGGTTGTCCGAATGCCCAAGGCATATCCCGTGTATGATTCGATTTATAAACAAAGTCTGGAGACGATTCAGAAGTTTCTTGCGTCGTTGGAGAATCTTCAACTGGTTGGCCGGAACGGAATGCACAAGTATAACAATCAAGACCATTCGATGCTGACGGCGATGCTGGCGGTCCGAAATATTGAAGGTCAAAAGTACGATCTATGGGCCGTCAATGTCGACCCTGAATATCATGAAGAAGTTACGGGTGTCCAGGCGGAAGATGAATTCGCCATGCTTGCCTCGCAACAGCCGTTGGTGCCTGAACGGTTGGAGCCTGCGCTGGATCGTGCGGTTCTCAAGTCTCTTGCAAGAATGGATAAACTCGCATTCGCAACCGCGATTGGAACCGTTTGCGGCCTGATCATTCTTGTAGCGACGATCTGGCTGAAGATACGGGGGCCTATGGAAGGAGCGAATTTGTGGTTGCTGGGACAGTACTTCCTGGGCTATTCGCTTTCTATAAAAGGGGCCTTCATCGGTTTTGGTTACAGTTTTTTCTGGGGATTCTTTTTCGGCTGGTTGTTCGCGTACTTGCGTAATCTCGCTATCGGTGTATTTCTGTATTATGTAAAACAGGAAGCAGAGGCCTCATCGTTTAAAAACCTTTTAGACTATATCTAAGGAGTCACTCTTGGCGCGTGTTCGTCCCCCCGAAGAAGAACGATTGATCCATGCTGTTGTCGTTCTGAACGCAAAAATTCTGGGATTGATTCTTGGAATCATTTTCGGACTCATCATTTTTATCGCAACCAATTGGCTTGTATTGAAAGGCGGCGCCGTTGTGGGGCCTCACCTTCAGCTTCTCGCTCAATTCTTTATTGGATACAGAGTTTCCTTTTGGGGTAGTATCATCGGATTTTTTTGGGGCTTCGCTGTTGGTAGTCTCTGTGGCACGACGATCGGATGGATTTATAACCGACTCGTGGAGCTCCGCAATTGATTCACCACGGAGGGACGGAGGTCGTGAGGAAAAGGGGATATGGGGATAATTGAGATGAGGAGATTGTTTCCCGTTAAAAATTAAATGAGCTTATCTCCTTCTCACTATCATCTCTGCATCCCCTTTTTTACACGAGCCTTAGCTTCTGCTGTCTTGCGGCCTTACCGTTTTACGAGTCTGTGGTTATGAAAATCGGGGTGGATGCGAGTTGCTGGTCCAATCGCCGCGGATTCGGACGTTTTACGCGGGAATTATTGACGGCTCTGGCCAGGATTGACGATCGAAACCAATTTTGGTTCTTCCTCGATCAACAAACCGCAAGGGAAAATCAACTTCCGCAAAATGTTCACGCCATTGAGGTCCAAACGCGAATTCCACCAATCGAAGCGGCCTCGGCTTCCGGTCGAAGATCGCTTTCGGATGTTTGGAAGATGATTGACGCGGTGGGAAAACAGACTCTGGATCTGTTCTTTTTCCCTGCGATTTATTCATACTTTCCAATTCGTAATCGCGCAAAAATAGCAGTTACGATTCATGACATGACTCCTGCCCGTTTTGCCAGCTCGATCTTTCCAAACAAGAAATTAGAATTGTTTTGGAACTTGAAGGAAAAATTCGCTTTATGGCAAGCGGACAGGATCGTAACGGTTTCCGAGTATTCCAAAAAACAAATCATGGAATATCGCCGAGTGGCGGCAACGCGAATCAGTGTTATTTCTGAGGCCCCCGGTGAAGAGTTTCGCACTCTTCCACACGATCGAAAGCGAACCGAAGTTTTATCGAAATTTGGAATCAAGCTATCGGATCACTATTTGCTGTATGTCGGTGGCATCAGCCCGCACAAAAATTTGCAATTCCTTGCCGGAGTATTCAAAACTCTTACACAAATGGGCCCATTTTCGGATTACAAACTGATATTTGCCGGCGATTTTGAAAAAGATTCTTTCTATTCCGATTATGCGGCGCTTCAGAAAATTCTCGAACAGATGCAACTCTTGAATAGAGTAATCTTTACTGGCTATGTTGACGATTCCGTTCTTGCCCATCTGTACAATTCCGCCGCATTGTTCATATTTCCTTCGTTGCAAGAGGGATTCGGTTTGCCTGCAGTCGAGGCGATGGCTTGCGGAACTCCGATTGTTGCAAGCAACGCAGGTTCTCTGCCTGAAATCATTCATGATGCGGGTGAATATTTCGATCCGGCGGATGCGGACATGGCGCTTGAGGTGACCCGCCGTGTGTTGCTGGATGAAGGGTTGCGACAGGAGATGCGCAGGAAAGGTTTGGAGCGGGCACGGCTCTTCAGCTGGAACCGCGCCGCGCAGCAAACTCTCGACGTTTTTGATAGCATGTAGGGCGGGTCTCAGACCGGCGTCTACAAAAAAATGCGATTTTGCATGCTCACAACCTTTTATCCCCCTTACAGTTTTGGCGGGGACGCGATTTACATTTACAGACTAGCAAATGAGCTTGCGCGAAGAGGACATTCCATCGATATCATTCACGATGCTGATTCGTTCCAGCTCCTTCAGACAGAAGGGCTGAAAGGAGATTTCCCGAATCATCCGAACGTCACAATCCATCCGCTGAAAAGTTCGGCAGGGTTTCTTTCCCCTTTGTTAACGCAGCAAACTGGTGCTCCTTTTTTCAAGCAAAAGAGAATCCGCGAGATCGTGGAAGGCGGTCGCTACGATGTCATTCATTACCACAATATGTCTCTGATCGGAATCACCGCGCTTGCCTATGGTGAGGCAATCAAACTGTACACGACTCATGAGCACTGGCTGGTTTGTCCGATGCATGTGCTATGGAAGTATGACCGCGAAGTTTGCACCAAAAAAAACTGTATTCCGTGTCAGCTTCATGGAAAACGGCCCCCTCAGTGGTGGCGCTACAGCGGACGTATGGAAAAAATGCTGCGTCACGTGGATATGTTTATCTCTCCCAGCCGGTTTACACTTCAGAAGCATCATGAAATGGGTCTGAATATACCAATGCTTCACATTCCTTATTTCCTCTCCGAATCAAAATCCGGATCGGAGATCGATGCAGAGTCTCCGCATTCGAGTCCTTATTTCTTGTTTGTCGGAAGGCTCGAAAAAATCAAAGGATTGCAGAATCTGATCCCGATCTTTCGAAAGCACCCCGAATTCAATCTTCTCATTGCCGGTCAGGGAAACTATTCCCGGCAGCTCAAAGAGCTTGCTGCAGGCGCTGAAAATATTCAGTTTCTTGGAAAGCTGGGCCATTCAAGTCTTCGCCGCCATTACAAGCATGCTACAGCCGTGATCGTTCCATCCATCTGTTACGAGGTTTTTGGAATCATCATCATTGAGGCATTTGAGATGAAAACTCCCGTTATCGTAAACAATCTTGGAGCTCTGCCTGAAGTTGTAGAAGATAGCGGCGGCGGGATCATTTACAATAATGAAGCGCAAATGGTGGCTGCGTTGAAGGAGCTTGCCGCAAATGATCAAAAGCGTGATGAACTAGGACGTAAGGGGTATGATGCATTTTTACGATTTTGGAATGAAGAGAGTCACATGCGTCAATATTTACAGCTCATCGAAGAGCTTCAGAAAAAACGTTTCATGAAAGGGGTTGCCGTTTGAAAGCACTCATCACCGGTGGAGCGGGTTTTATCGGAAGTCATCTGGCAGAGATGTTAATGGGGATGGGACATAGCGTCGATGTAATCGATGATTTGTCCACGGGTAATTTCCGGAACCTTTCCGGTTGTCAGGGGAGAGCTGAATTTCGATTCATTCATGGTTCTGTGATGGATGAAAGGCTTCTGCACATGCTGATTGATCGCAACGACATGGTTTACCACCTGGCGGCGGCCGTTGGAGTGGAACTTATTGTCAAACAGCCAGTGAAGACAATTGAAACAAACATCAAGGGAACGGAGTTGGTTTTGGAGATTGCCAAGAAATTCCGGAAGCGCGTTCTGCTTGCCAGTTCTTCGGAAGTTTACGGAAAAAGCGAAAGGGTTCCCTTTTCAGAAGATGATGATTGTGTTTTTGGCTCCACGACTTTCAGTCGTTGGAGTTATGCTTGTTCCAAAGCGATCGATGAATTTTTGGGACTTGCTTATCATCGTCAGTTCGGGCTTCCAGTCTTGATTGTGCGCTTCTTTAATACAGTGGGTGAAAGACAGACAGGACAATATGGCATGGTGATTCCCCGTTTCGTAAAATCGGCGCTGGCCGGAGAACCGATGGAAGTGTACGGTGACGGTAAACAGACACGGTGTTTCGGGTACGTGAAGGATGTGGTGAATGGGGCGATAGCGCTTGCGGAGGATGCATCCTCTTACGGCCATGTATACAACATCGGTTCATCGGAGGAAATTTCAATTGAGCTTCTTGCGAAAAGAATCAAAGAACTCACTGGGAGCAATTCTGAAATCCGATACATACCTTACGAGCAGGCTTACAGCCAGGCTTTTGATGATCTTCGGAGAAGAGTTCCTTCGCTGGAGAAAATTCAGAAACGAGTCGGATATCAGGCGAAGACATCTCTGGATCAGACCTTAAAGATCATTATCGAATGGATGCGCGAAGAGTATGACGCCAAATGAAATCAGCGTCCCGATCCTTACGTATCATTCACTGGATTCCAGCGGCTCTGTGATCTCGACATCTCCGGAAAAATTTCGGGAACAAATGAAAGGCTTATCTCAGTCGAATACGCAGGTTATAACGCTTCGTGAGATCGCCTCCTGTTTGCGCGAACGGCGCAATTTGCCGTCTGATAGTGTTGCTTTGACCTTCGATGATGGTTTCCAGAGCGTCTATGACGTCGCGCTTCCGGTTCTGCAAGAATATGGTTTCCCGGCAACCGTATTTTTAGTTACGGATTTCTGCGGCAAAAATAACCAATGGTATGGCCAATCCGGCCGCATTCCGACATTCGATCTTCTTTCGTGGGATCAAATTCTAGAAATGGCGAAACGGAACGTGGAATTTGGCGTGCATTCAGCAACCCATCCCGACCTCACAAGAATCCCGAAGGGAAAAATCGCAGATGAAATTCTGGGTGCGCGCGACAAGATTCGCGAGAGATTGGGGCACAGCGAAACAGCTTTTGCGTATCCGTACGGAAAATATTCGGATGAAGCCGGGAGGATTATTGAGTCCAACTTCTACGCCGCCTGCTCTACGGAAATGGATTTTGCTTCCGCAGAGTCCAACTTACACTTCCTGCCGCGCATTGATATGTATTACTTTTCAAGCAATAACTTCCTTTCTACGATCGGTACGGCGTCTTTCAGAAGATTTGTTCATCTTCGCAAAATTCTGCGCGGGCTGAAGCGAATGATGATGGGCGACTGATTGATGCTCTTAAGGGTGCTGCTCTTCTCAGGTTTGGTGTTTCATAAGCTGGTATGGGAAATCTGGAAAAGGAAATATCCATCCGGTGCAAAATTCAAACCTTCCACTCTAGTCAAAAGAATCGTGAAACTTTGTAAAGTTGCTTTTCTGGTGTTCCTGCTGGTTCAGTCGCTCTTTCTGGATATTTTTCCGATCCACAATGCTCCGCCTTATTTGCGTTACCTTGGGGTTACGCTTTTTATCCTCGGTTTATGCATTTCCATCAGTGGACGAATTCGCCTCGGACAAAACTGGGCGGATCTGGAAGACCAGCGGGTCCTGCCGAAACAAGAGCTCGTTACTGTCGGCATTTATCATTACATCCGACATCCCATTTATCTGGGTGATGTTTTTTTGGTGACAGGATTCGAACTCGCGTTAAACTCCTGGCTCTTTTTGCTGGGATTCATGATCGCTATGGTTGTCATCCGCCAGGCGATCCTGGAAGAGAAGTTGTTGAAGAACGCATTTCCAGAATACGGCGAGTACTGCATGCGTACGAAACGATTCCTTCCATTTATTGTTTAACATAATTGTAGTGGCGGGTCTCAGACCCGCCATACGAATTTCTTAAATGAATCGACCACACGTTGTGATCCTGGGTGCCGGGCCTGCGGGACTCGGCGCTGCATTTCACCTTGCAAGGCGCAAGTTTGCGGATGTTACGGTTCTGGAACAGAACGCCCATCCGGGTGGAAATGCCGGCAGTTTTGAGATCGAAGGAATACGTGTTGATTTCGGAAGCCACCGCCTCCATCCCGCCTGTGATCCTGATGTCATGAATGACATTCGAAATTTGCTCGGTGATGATTTGCTCCTGCGGCCCCGCCACGGAAGAATTCGCATGCAAGGACGGTGGATTCATTTTCCCTTGCGTATGTTGGATCTGGCTCTTCGTCTTCCTCCCGGTTTTGTGATCGGGGTCTTTGGAGACCGGATTCGAAAGGTCTTCAACCGGAGCAACCCGAAGGTCCAATCCTTCGCCAGCGTATTAGAATCCGGTCTGGGACGCACCATCTGCAGAGATTTCTATTTTCCGTACGCGCTGAAAATCTGGGGCGTCCCGCCTGAAGAACTTGCTGCTATTCAAGCGCACAGGCGGGTCTCTTCAGGTTCCCTGACGAAAATGTTTCGCAAGGTTCTTTCTGTTTTGCCGGGCCTCCGACCGCCAGGACATGGTTACTTTTTCTATCCCCGTCTGGGCTATGGCCAGATCTCTGAAGCATTTGAAGCCGCTGCTGTAAAAGAGGGAGCGCAGGTCCATTTTCGAGCTCGAGTCGAATCGGTGGAGCTTTCAAATGGCAAAGTGACGGGGGTGCGTTTTCAGAAAGATGGATCTTTGCATGAATTGGAAGCGGGCCACGTATTTTCAACAATTCCGGTCAACGCGCTTGCGCGATGTGTTTCGCCGCCTGCGCCGGCAGCAGTGTTGGATGCAGCCGCGCGTATACGTTTTCGCGGGATGATTCTTGTGTATTTATTGTTGGAACAGGATCACTTTAGCGAATTTGACGCGCATTACTTTCCTGAACCGGATGTTGCCGTATCTAGAATCTCTGAGCCCAAAATCTTTTCCAACGGAGCCGGCACTCCGGGTGTCACTGTTCTTTGCGCCGAGCTTCCATGCGAAGTAAATGGTCCCTTCTGGACGAAGTCAGACGGAGAACTGAGCCAGCTGGTTTTGGATTCCTTAAGGAATGCTGATATTCCGATCGACACAACGATCCTCAAAGTTCTGACTCGCCGCTTGCCGAATGCTTACCCAATCTACTATCAGGGCTATGAAGATTTCTTTCAAACGGTGGATCGCTGGGCCAGTCAAATCGATGGGTTGCTGAATTTCGGCCGCCAGGGGCTTTTTGCTCATGACAATACACACCACGCACTGTTCATGGGCTACGCTGCTTCGAAATGTCTGGGTGAAGATGGTCAATTGAACCTCACACGATGGGAAGAGTATCGCAAAATATTCGAAACTCACGTCGTTGAGGATTAATGTATATGAGCAAGAATTACCTTCGACGCCAGATCACATAAAGAATGAAGGCGGCCAGCGCAAACAATGGCAGAGGGGAAGGTCCGTAAGGGAAATATTCCTTCATGGACTCCATTCGACTGAGAGTCGTAAGCACCGGCAACTGAAATCCTCCTGAAAAAACGCGGATCACCGGCTCCAGAATTCCTGAACCGCGTTCCACATCCCTGTACATCGCCATGCACCAGGCGAGCGTGTACGACATTAGAATCAGGCTTTGCCGGATGAAAGGAGTCAGCGCCATCAACACAACCGATACTGGAACAAACAACAACGGAATCAGAACAACCAGATATCGAATACCCGTATTGAATTGAAAATTCGTGTAATTAACTCCGCCAAAAAAGAGCCAGAGGGCAACACAGACCAAGAACAGGAAGCGGAGCTCCAAGCGAGGCAGTTTTGGGTCACGGATCCAGAATGAAAAGAAAGCGAGTAGCAAAAGAGGGCAGCTCAGGAACAATCCGTAGCGATAGTCTGACAGAAGAGACCACATCAGATCGGTTCTCGGGAAAACGAAACCGCGGAATCCGGTCTCTACCCATTGATTGATCGCAGGCATGTGATACTGGGGCGGATGAAAGGGATCGCCAAAACTTTTCCATTGATAAAACCAGAGCAATGCCAGCGGAATGAGGGCGCCGGCTGCAAATCGCACGGAGTGCGCAGCCCGATTTTCACGGTACTTGATCAGACCGTAAAGCCATAGCAATGCAAGCGGAATTACGCCACTGTAATCCAGAAGAACGCAGAATCCGCCGGCCAGACCTGCCAGCATGAAACGCGCACCTATGTTTGATGACGGCAGGCGAACGCCGCTATTCCACAACAAAACAAAACCGGCAAACAGAATGTGCGCTGTCATCAAGTTCTGATTGAGGTATCCCGTGCGATAAAAAATTGGCGTGCCGAAGCCGTAAAGAATCGATAACCAGAGTGCGGTCCGGTTCGATCCAAAGATCCTTCGCAACACAAAAAACATCAGTACCACACCGGCGGCGGAGAATGGAGCCATGCAAAAGATTTGCATGACAAGCGCGGCCAACCCCAGTTTCACATCCAATCCCCGGCGCCAGGCTTCCTCATAAAAATCGCGTGCAAGCGGCCATGGGGAATCATATTTAGGAGGATTCACCGTGCCGGATCGGTTGCGCGTTTCCATCACGTGATTCACAACCCTGTCAATCCATGATCGATTCAATAGATAAGGAACGGATCCAATCATGGAAGCGCCGGGATTATTGTTGATGTGCCACCCATGGCCGGGTTTTTCAAACAGATCCGGGTGGAGCCCGGCATATTCATCGATGCGGAAGGTGTAATGGTCGCCGATCGAAACGGCAAGGTAAATTTCACGCACGATGTTGGTGGAGAAATGCAAAGCATACAGAAACCAGCAACTCAGAAATAAACGGACTGCAGTTCCACGGGTCGTGTAGCGCCATGCTTCGGGCTCGATTGGCATGATGCTAGTGTAGCCCCGGAGGGCCGCCGGCAAAAGTAGGCCGCGGCTCATCGCGCCAGAGTCCTCTCTTGACTTTTATTTTAGTATTTACTAAAATATTGACTATGGAAGTTTTTCAAGCCTTACAGACGCCGCGCAGGCGTGAGATTTTGAGACTGGTTTGGGATGAAGAGCTGTCGGCAGGCGAAATTTGCCGACGTCAGAGAGATGTCACATTTGGCGCTGTTTCGCAGCATCTTCGCATACTGGAAGAAGCGGGCCTGGTCGGAAAACGGGAAGATGGAACTTACAGATACTACATCGCAAAGAAGGAGACCTTAGGAGCGCTGCGAAAGTATCTGGAAGAGATGTGGGATGCATCTTTGTACCGGTTAAAGATCCGAGCCGAGATCGAAGACGCGCGGAGAGGGCCACGATCAAAAAAGAGGAGAAAATGATATGTCCAGGGAGCTGATTCATTCATTGGAAAGAACGATCGTCATTTGCGCAAAAAAATCGACGGTCTTCCGTTTTTTTACGGATTCAAAGCGTTTTGCAGATTGGTGGGGCGAAGGTTCCACGATAGAAGGTCACGTGGGTGGGTCGTTACTTATTCGCTATCCGAACGGAATTCTGGCCTCCGGTAAAGTTCTTGAAATGGAACCAGATAAACGAATCGTTTTTAGTTACGGCTATAACTCGGGCAAGCCGTTTCCTGCCGGCGAATCGCGAGTCACCATTACGGTGCAAAAGCACCCAGATGGTACTGAGTTATCGCTTCGACATGATTTGCCGGATTCTGCCGTACTAGATGAACACATCCAGGGTTGGCGCTATCAATTGGCCCTCTTTGCTAATGTTGCGTCGCGTTATCAGCATTTTGACGTGTCAGCAAAGGTCGATGCCTATTTTGATCTGTGGAACACGACGGATGCTGAGGCGCGTTTAACAAAGATGAACGGGCTGCTGGAACCTGAGATCACTTTCCATGACAAATTTAGCTGTACTCTGGGATGGGAGGATCTAAATGCGCATCTTTCGGCCTATCAATACTTCATGCCCGGAATGAGCCTTGCAAGGGAAGCTGAAGCGGAACAGTGTCAGGGTACCGTCCTGTCCAGATGGGTCGCAAACAAAAAGGATGGAACTCAAGCCGGGAAAGGATGGAACGTGTTTACGTTTTCTCCAGAAGGACGCATCCGTCACATCACCGGATTCTGGGAATAGTCCGGAAAATTGCAGTGGCGAGAGCATTTTGCCGTCTAATTGAAAATGGCTGGCATCTTTCAGATGGATAACCATTTGTTATTATGAGCCTTTCCTGTAAGGCAAATGCTCTGTTTCCTGCCTCTCAGCAGAGCCTTTCCAAATGCAAAGAAATCCGGCGACAGTTGATAGGCTGTTGACGGAAAAGTTCATATTAAGGGGAGCGGGAAATGTTCTGCCACTGCAGCCTGCATTAGGAAGTAGGTTTTTCTTTGAGTTGTTTTTCGATCAGGCCTTTGTCGATCTCGCTTTTCTCATCCGGGGCTTCCACTTTCACAGTCGGAGCCTCTTCCTTCTTTAAGACCTTTTCCATAACCGGCCTGGCCTTCTCATCTTGTATCTTCTCAGCCACAATCTCAGGGAATTTATCCGGCGCGATCCATCCCTGTTCCACGGCGTGTTTTGCCGCTGCGAGCGTATCATCGGTCAGGATCAGCGTGCTGCCTGCTTCAATCACTTTCTTGGCAAGTTCCCGAATGGCTGCAGGCCGTTTTAAGTCACGGCTGACGTTTCTGATGTAGATCGCCAGGATTCGTTTGGGATACATAGAAAGGATTTCATGATAGATTTCAGGATCCTTTTGTCCGCTATCTCCTATCAGGATAAATGGGAGATGGCTTACGACGTCCATGATGTGGCGGATCGTTTCCAGTTTGTGGTCGCGGTGGTTGTGCGGCAATGTATCCCGCGAGCCTCCCCAATCCCGCAGGAGCAGCGGTCCAATCGGAATATTCTGCAGATAGAAAAACTCCATCAGCAGGTCATACAAATTCCAGGGACTGCTCGATACATAATAGAGCGGGTTCGTGGGCTTTCCATTCTCCTCATGCAAAGCCTGATAAAACGCGGCGACTCCTTTGAAGGGCATTCGCGTTCTTGCATTTCCCAAAACTATGTTTTTGAACATTCGAATCACATTCGTAGCATCCGTTTGAAGAACGGTGTCATCCATATCACTGATGACACCAAACCTTGCATCTTCCGATGGGATCATCACGTAACCCGTTTCTTGAATCTTTCCTTGACCCGGATGCATTGGCTCCAGGAGTTCAACGTCCACCTGGTGCCAGAGTTTGTCCTGAACAAGGGGAACGGACGGTTGCAGGGAGAAACTGAAGTAGCCTTCCGAATCGGTTATGGCTTCCTGGGTGAAGCCGTTTATGGAAGCTCGTGTCCGGGCGCCGGGGATCTCATCGCTTTCGAAACGTTTCCACGCGTTTCTAAAATTCCGCCATGCTGAGTCTGTCACCGCTGACAGGCCAACATCTTTGCTTTCCAGTACCCGGCCACGGAGATAGACGATTCGTGGATTTCCATACCCGCGATACGGAACAATTTGAATCGGACTTTTCGCGCGAAGTTTTCGGGCCCAATTGCGCGCTTTGTTTATAGGGAGTCATGATTTTACCGTTCTACATATATTATCTATGGATATGGAGCTTCCTGTTCAACCGCCCGTCCCGCCGATGCTGGCTGTCCTTTCGCGCGAGTTGCCTGAAGGCAAAGGATGGTTGTTCGAGCCGAAGTGGGATGGTTTTCGAGCGCTCGTTTTCCGGGATGGTAACGATTTAATGATCCAGAGTCGCGATTTGAAACCGCTGGACCGCTATTTTCCGGAGCTCCAGGAAGACTTGCGGAAAGTCCTTCCCCGGAAAGTTGTTCTGGATGGAGAAATTGTTATCGCCGGCCCGAACGGTCTGGATTTTGACTCATTACTGATGCGGATTCATCCCGCTGCTTCACGCATCGCGAAACTGGCAAAGGAAACGCCCGCTTCCTTCGTTGCGTTTGATATTCTGGCGCATTCCAGCACGAATTTGATGAATGTTTCGTTGGAACAACGAAGAAAAACGCTGGAGAAAATCGGCGCAAGTCTTCCACCGCCTTTCTATTTAACTCCGGCTACAACCAGCATTGAAAACAGCAAAGGATTGGTTTATCCGCTTCGAAGGGGCCGGTTTGGATGGAGTGATCGCGAAAGAATTAGATCAGGTTTATGTGCCCGGTGAGCGGGTCATGCTCAAGGTGAAACACCAGCGCACGATCGATTGTGTTGTCGGAGGATTTCGCTGGTTCAAGGATCTGAAAGGACAGGCGATCGGTTCATTGTTGCTCGGTTTATATAAAGACAAAACTCTGCATTACGTAGGGCATGCATCGAATTTTCAGAAAGAGGAGCGCCGCAAACTTGTAGAGTTTTTGAAACCCTACCGCGATTCTTCGGGAAAGGAAGGATTTGGAGCCGGCCGAACGCCGGGTGGAATCAGCAGATGGACAAAGAACGCCGATGTGACCTGGGAACGATTACGTCCGGAACTTGTTTGTGAGGTTGCATTTGATCATTTGCAAGGTGAACGGTTTCGTCATGCTGCATCGTTTCTTCGATGGCGACCGGATAAACCACCCATCGAATGCACCTTTGATCAGATCGACACAGCGGTCCCCTTTGAGCTGAAGCAGATCTTTGACATCGAGTAGTGGAGCCTGTCGAAAAATTCGACGAACTGTGGCAGAGCATTACAACGACTGTGCACGGGCAGCATGGACTCTACGATGCTTAACAGTAATCAGAATTCTTGTTGTGTTGGAAATGCTCTGCATCATCCCCGAAGAAGCAGAGCATTTTCTAAAGTAAGAATGCCTATACTCAATGCTAGAGTCATACCTTCGAAAGAAAGTCCCTGGTCACGGAATGCT
Organism: uncultured bacterium; assembly: GCA_963771165.1. Taxonomy (GTDB): domain Bacteria; phylum Acidobacteriota; class HRBIN11; order JAKEFK01; family JAKEFK01; genus JAKEFK01. Next base: position 117,124 of record CAVYSN010000001.1, read on the forward strand.
CGCCAGCACGGTGGAAGCAACACCTGAATGGACAAGTGTGGATTTTCTGGGAGGAATTGCTCGGCAGAGCATTTGCTCAACTGCTGAAAGCATAGGCTAAGAACAATTCATCAGAGCGGAACTAAAGCTTAGCAAGAGTACCCGTCAAATGCTCCGCCACTACGAGACTGACGTGTTTCTGCGGTTAAACTATAATCGTGAATAATCGGCCATGACTCATACGCGCAAAGACCCTCTGATTGGCAGCAGGATCCGGGAATACGAGATTCTTGAACTGCTGGGAAAAGGAGGGATGGGTTCTGTCTATCGAGCTCGCCATGCCTATCTCGAAGAAGAACGCGCAATCAAAGTCATTCATGGCCGACATACCGGTGATAGTGGTTTCATCGAGCGCTTCATACGTGAAGCAAAGATCCTGACAAGACTGCGCCATACGAATCTGGTCCAGCTTTATGAATTCGGGACGTTGGAAACGGATTCATTTTTCATGGTGATGGAATTGATCCGCGGAGAAAGTGTGTGGCACAGGATCCAACGAATGGGGCGAATTCCAATTCCGGATGCCGTTCGAATGATGCGTGAAGCCGCTTCCGGTCTCCAATGCGCCCATCAAAATGGAATTATTCATCGCGATATTTCGCCTGACAATCTCATTCTTCTGAACAATAGCCTCCCGGAAATCACGAAGGTCATTGATTTCGGAATTGCAAAACCTTTGCTGGACACCTCCCTGCAGCTCACGGCTTCCAATCTGTTTATAGGCAAACCGGAGTATTGCAGTCCGGAACAATGCACGTTTTCCGAAAACAGACAGCCGCTCGATGCGCGCTCCGATATTTATTCCCTGGCGGTTACGTTTTATCAGATGTTGACAGGAAATCTTCCGTTCTATTCAAAAAGTCCACAGGGTTACTTCATGAAACACGCTCACGAACTACCCGATGCTCCTTCTTCCCATTTTGCGGCAGGAACTTTTCCGGAGCTTTTAGACAGGCTGATTTTAAAGGCGTTGTCAAAACGACGTGAAGATCGCCACGAAAACCTCGGAGAATTTTTATCTGAGCTCGACGCATTCTCTGAACAGCGAAGCATTCCCCTTCTGTTTTCTTCCGAACCGGAGATTGGAGAAGTGTTTGCCGGACGTTACTTGATAGAAAAGAAGCTCGGCAAGGGCGAGATGGGAATGGTTTTTCAAGCGGTCGACAAGATATTGGAGATTCCAGTCGCTTTGAAAACGATCTCCTGGGACATCGCGGAAGATGAAAAGAATTTGGCGCGTTTTAAGCGGGAAGTGATCCTGGCACGCAAAGTAAGTCACGCGAACGTTTGCCGCGTGTATGACATTGGAGAAAACGCAAATGTTCATTATGTATCGATGGAACTTGTGGAAGGTAAGACGCTTGCGGATTACATGCGCGCCCAGGGGCGGCTCACGATGGAAGCAGCCATCCCGATTTTGGAACAGGTGCTATACGCGATTCGCGAGACTCATCGTGCAGGGATTATTCATCGCGATTTAAAACCGCAAAACATCATGATCGATCAACAAATGCGCTTGAAGATCATGGATTTTGGAATCTCACTCTCGCCAGATTTTTCTCGAATTACGCAAACCGGATCACTTCTTGGAACGCCGCATTACATGGCTCCCGAAGTTTTTGAGGAAAAGAAGGTGGATGAGCGCGCGGATCTTTATTCCTTTGGCGTTTTGATGTACGGCCTATTTACGGGACGCCTTCCGTTCGATGGCCCGACTCCGATCGCTGTTATCTATGCGCACCTAAAGGGAGATCCGCTCAAACCTTCAGAGATTGTTCCGTCATTTCCAGCAGGTTTGGAGCGAATCATTCTGAAAGCTCTGCAAAAAGAACCTTCGAAAAGGTATGAAAGCGCAGACAAAATCCTTCATGATCTTGCGTTGATCAGTCAACCGACTTCCGATCCGAAGTTGCATGCAGGGGAACAATTTACACATAAGTTGATTGCGGAGCACCGGTATGGAAAAGCGATCCGGGTTCTTCAGTCGTTGCTGAAAGAACACCCGGGCAACCTTCAATGGAAAAAACTTTTAAAGAATGCGGTCGCAGAGAAAGCAAAAAGGGACATTCATCGCACACGATTTTTGATACGCAAAGGCAACTGGATGCAGGCTGAAGTGTGTCTGGACCGAATTGGAGGACCGCAGCTGGAAGTTCCAGGCGTTCTCAATCAGGTCAAGAAACTGCAGGAGCTTCTGATATCCGGGAAAAAATTCGCGGTTGAGAAGTACGTGAAGGAAGCAGAGGAGAGGCTTTTGAGAAGCGACTATCTGGCCGCGATGGCGAGTCTGGAATCTGCATGGCATTTGCAGCCAAACGATCCTGCAATCATTCAAATGCAGGAAAAAATTCAGCTCGCACAGGAAACGGAATCCACGGAAAAATATAAAAAACAATTGAATGAAGCTCAATTGCTGTTGTCTGAAGGTCACGATGAACAAGCGTTCTCCATTGCTCAGGAAATTCTTGGCGAAAACCCTTCCCATCGATCAGCCAAGGCTCTTCATGATCAAATTCTCGATAGCCGTTGGGAGAAAGTTCAGGAGCCCATCAAGCAAGGCCTCGAACTTGCCGTTCAACCCCTCTCTTTTTGTGATTTTGAAGTTGCGCTGGATCTGTTAATGAAATTGCAAAGCGATCTTGAGATAGAGTCCTGCCGAAAGGAAATTGACAGGATCCGGAAAGCCGTCACATCGCTCGACTCGGCTTTTCAAGCGGAGCAGTACTACGACGTTCCGCACGTGGTGAAAAAATTGCTCGCAAAGGATCCCTTTCGCTGGTTGGAACCGCATCGTTCTGTTTTTACCGAAATTGAAAGCGCTGCTGCGGAAAGACTAACCCAGCGTCAAAAGACAGTTCAGGAAGCGCTATCCGAAAGCCGAACCCTCTTGAACGCAGAACGTTACTTAGAAGCACTGGCTAGAGTAGAAGAAGTATTGACAAGCTGGTCCGTGCCGGAAGCGGAAGAATTGAGATCTAGGATCCTTCATGCCTATCGAGAATCGAAACAGCGAGAGGCGCAAGAATTCGCCGTGCAACTGGAATGGGAGCAAGCGATATCATGCTGGAAGGAGATCCTTGTTTTTTTTCCGGAAGCAGCCGAAATCAAGCAGTCTGTGTCACAAGCCGAATCTCATGTGCGAACGGAACTTGGCGCTCAACAAGAACTTCTTCGTAATCTGAAAAATTGCTATTCCTTAATTCTAAAAGAGCACTGGGCGGAGGCGCAGGATCTTGTCGAAAGCATGTTGAAATCGATTCAGCCGGGATTCCGGCTCATTGAAATGGAGAAGCAGATAGAGGCGCTCCAGACTGAAATCCTTCTTTATAACAGACAGCAGCAAAAGCATCTGGAATCTGTTTCGCTTGAATTATCGGAGATTCGAAAACTGTACAGACGCGGACTATACGCAGAGGCCCTGGAAAAAATTTCCTTGATACTCGAGTTGGATATTGTGCAGGAAGAGGCTTTGGAATTGAAGATTTCCATTGAAAAAGCCATTCAGGTCCAGTCTGTGTCGTTGAGGTTCCAATCGGCAGTGCAAAAAGGGAAGGAGTACTACGAGCGCCGGAACTGGCAGAAGGCGATTGAGTTCTGGAAGAAGGCGAGTTCACTTTCGGATGAGACCTACGTGAAGGATTGGATCGATCAGGCCGAGCAACTTTTGAAAAAGGAACGGCAGACTCGCTTATCAATCATTGCAATGCTTGCCGAAGCGGAAGAATTAATCTTTTACAACAAATTTGTAGAAGCTGGCCGGAAAATCGACAAATGCAGAAAAGCTCTCTCAAACGAGTTTTCCCTGGAAGATCTTTCCGAACAAGTACGAAAGTTATCAGCCAGACTGGAGACTGAAATACAAAAAGAGGAGGCCTTTCGTTACAGTCTGCAAGCAGAACTGGAAGAAGCGGCGCTTCTGTATCATCAAAAGCTTTATCCGCAAGCGCTGCTGAAACTGGATGCGATCCTGCAACAACAGCCTGAAATGGAGACTGCCATGCAGTTAAAATCTTCGATTGAAGCGGCCGAAGGGGAGGAACGGAACGTGTTGGAGATCATTCGAGCCGTTGTAAAACTCGTTGTGAAAAAGGACTTCAAGCACCTTCCGGGTTTGTTGTTGAAGCTCAAGGAAACATCGATCCGAACACCTTATGCCGAAGATTGTTCAAGCATTATTGATGAAATGCCTTTACTGGTTCTGGAAATCGAATCGGGTGATCAGGTTGCTGTGCAAGGACGGTTGGATCGTTTGTTTTCGCGATCTTTGCTCTTGCTCGAGTATGAACAGACGCTAAGGACTTTTGTAGAAGCACTGGAATCGAGGAATCAGAAGGAACATGATCTGCAAAAGACGCTTTCGGAAGGACTCGAGTTATTGGAAGCAGGGGATCGTAAAGGAGCGCTCCAGTGTTTGGAGAGATTTCATCTGATCCTTGGAGGTAAACAGCAGAAAAAAAAATCTCAACCCGCGGAACATTTAGACCGGACAGCAACGTTATCTGACGACGATCTGAAACTTTCCGAATTCGAATTGCAGACTCTACAACATTCGTTGTTGCATCATGAAGTTGAATCGATCCTTTCAACTGCTCATAACATCCTGATCGCCGGTGACAAAGCGCGAGCAGAGGAGCTATTCTTGCAAGTTCTTGAAATCGAACCGGACAACCAGGGAGCGCTCGAAGGATTGCGCCAAGTAAAACAGGATTGACAGGGTTGATTTTATTTACAGAAGTTTAGCAAAGGAAACAAAGAGAATTGACGCATGCTTGTTTTCGGAGAAATCGATGATAGATCGTGCTGTTGAAGAGGTTCAAAAGGCCGGAGGAATGATCATCGAAAGAGGAGAATTTTCTCCGGATTTTCCCAACGCCTTTGTAGGCGACCAGGACGGATACATAATCGAAATTTGGTATGAGTAAAGTATTGACTCTGAATAAAACCAGTACTATTTTTCTTCAGGAATAGCCGAGGAGTATATGTTAAGAACCTTTCTGATTGTCTGTTTCAGTGTGTGTAGTGTGCTGGCTGCTGACACCGTTAAGGTTCAGCCCGAGTTCGAATATCCTATTATTGATCCGAATTCCACCTACAGTTGGGAAAGCGTGCGCAGTGAATGCCTTCCCCCGACTGAGAAGGATCCTGCAGAGCGTTGCACAATCAAGAAGCTCGGCGATTTGGGGCAAGTGGATAATAAGAATTTTTATTTCACTTTATACGAGTGGCTGGATAAGAGTGAAGTCGAAGAGCATGAAAAATCGGACCCGCCGGCAAAATATCCTCGCACGAACACAGCAATCGTGCTGTTTTATTCCACTAAAGAGTCTCCAAATATGCTGCGACCGTTTTATGCGGATCGAACGGACCTGAATGTGGGTTGGTTTGAAGAACCGCGAATCATCAGAGGCGCGCAGGGCGTTCTTCTGCAAATTCCGCATCGCGGACCGAAAACGGCGAACACGGAAGTCGACAGCATTTTGAGCTGGCAGGCTTCAGAGTGGCGAATAATAGATACTCAATCCTGGGTTGATGATTTGCAAAATCGTTTGCCGGAGGGATGCTCTGTGATTCGTGAGACTCTCGTGAACTTTGAAAGCATGAAAGCGAGCAACTATCTTTGGAAGGCTTCCGATTCGAACTGCTGTCCGACTTGCGGCCGTTTTTCAGCGACTCTGGCTCTGCAGGAAGATCGTTTGGTGATTAAAAATCTGCAACACAACCTGAAAGCTCGTTTGAAGTAGTTGTTGCCCTGATGTAGGGGCGCGATTTATCTCATCCGGATCATCCTCCTACATAAGTTATCGGTGCATCGGAAGGTTGCCCCTCTTCGAACAAATCGGATTAACCGGACCATTTTGGTATCCGGAATCCTATTAATGGTAACAAGGAAGATGATTGCTGCGAGCCCTCTTGATTGAAAAGAATGTGTATTAAAACAGGATACGGTCGCGCACTCATATTCATCCACCAGAAATCGATAGGATTGCGCGTCGTCCCTTCACGCTTTGCGATCTTATAGGATTCTATCGTCGTGCAAATCCACTCGATCGGGTTCGACCCTCCATTTTTTAAGAGAATATTGATTTGCCGCGATCCGGTCAGTACAAAGTACGTGTTGAAAAGCAGGAATCCCCAGAGTACACAAATGGCGGCAAGAACCGTGGATATCTTTCTGAAACGTAAAAAAAGTTCTGAGAGGCCAAACGCCCAGAAAACGTATAGATGCGTTAAGAGTCTTTGTCCGAAAGTACTTCCAGGAAAGATAATCGCAGCAAAGCGGATGCTGATGATGACGATGGAAACCACTGCAACCGCCACGATGGCATGACGGCGCTTCTTGAAAAAAGCCAGTATCAAACCAATCGTTCCTAGAAGTGCAATAGGCGACCAGGGGTAAATTCCAGCCACCGGATGGAAAAAAAGCCAGAAGAATTTAAAAAGGCGTGCTTGGGCATGCTTTGCGACCGACACAGCGTATCCTGTCGCAATTAGTTTTCCGTATTGACCTAAATTGAAGAACACATGAATCATAAGAACCGGAAGCGCCCCGGCAAGTATTTCAAAACACGTATGCACAGCGTTTTTAAAACCCTTTTCGCGTTCCAGGTAAATCACACCCAGCACAAGGACCGGTACAATTACGATATTGTTGTTTCGCAGAAGTACGGAAAAAGCCAGAACAAAACCGAGTAATACTTTTCGAAAGTGGATCGGGCCTAGTCGCCATTCATTTGTTGAAATAGCCAGCACAAATGAGCATGTCACAAGAAAAGTATCTGATGCGTGAGCAAAGGAGGGAACTGTAAAAGTATAAAAAACCAATGGAGTTCCGATAAAACAAGATACCGAAATAAGAAGGGAAGCAATCGGGGAAAGTTTTTGATGGCGAACGAGAACATAATAGGCCAACGCAACAGAAAGAAAGCTGTAAAAAATACTTCCCGAAAAAAAACCGAAGGTATGCGAAAACGGAAACCTGACGTTTTGCGCATAAGGCCTGAATTCGCGGAGTACGGAAAAAAGGTCCATCACATACAGAAAAGGAAGATACAGAAAGGCAATCCCACAGGAGTAATAGGAACCTATTTTGCCATCCGGACCCTGTAGGACTCGAATTTCACGATGCTCAATGTATTGATTTTCGAGATCGAAATCGTGATCTTTCAATAGACTGATTGTCAAACCGTAGTACGAAATGCCGTCGTTTTGAATCACGGGCCTTCCATAAAACAGAGCCAGAACAAGAAACAGGAACAGAAGAAGACCCAGCATCACGATATGAATCTTCATTTGCAGATGATGTTAACATGAATGATATGGTTGCAGGGGCGTGATTTCAAAAACCCGCGTTTATGTTTGCTGATCGGGCGCGTTGAACCACGTTCCACTACAGGAGTGTGCACTATGACTTACGAAGAAGCTTTCGATTACATGCGCAGTCTCAGCAGTTTTGGAGAAGATAAGATCCGCGAAGTGTTAACGGAGCATTCTCAACAAACAGGATCTGATTTTATTTTGAAGGACGAAGACAGCAACACATCTTTCCAAATTAGATATACTGAACAGGACGGTTTTATCATAGACGCTTTATTTTCATGATCATTCACACTTCCGAGATCGCGATCAGCAGACTGCCTCAAGTACAACTCGATAGCGCCTTTCCTTTAAGAGATATCGTTCATATGGTTCTTGCAGGAGGACCCTCTCAGACTCTTTACAATCTATCCACAGGTATGCATCAGCGCGCTCTGGAGTATCTCTGCTGCGATGCCGACGGCGCGATTCTTGAGGATGTGCGAGGACGCCCTTACTTCAGTGCAGACCGGGCGGACAGGCTCCATGAATCGCTTGGTGTTTTTGCAGTGGCGGGAGTGCATTTTGAGCGCACTCCAATTATGACGTCGAACGGGCAAGAAGGCACGATGGGGGATCTTGTTGAAGCTGCCGCAAAATCGTTCAAACAGGATTCGCGCGAAAAAAGCTGGTGCTTAATGCTTTTTTCGATTCATCCCGGCGTGACAGCCGAATGGCTCAACGACAAGGGTGAATTGCAAAGCGTAGAAAGAATTTTAAAGGCGGAATCTGCGAGCCCTTATGGAAATGGGTGCTGCTTCGGGACCCATCGTCTGGAAGGAATCGCGTTCGCTATCAGACGTTTTTGTCTTGAAAATGACCTGGAGCCTTCTCAGTTGAAAAGTGTCTGGCTGGAAGGGTATGAGTATCTCCAGGGCGCTACCCAACTGATCAAGAGAAATCAGCGCGATGACGGCTCGCTGCAACGATCCTGGTTTCGTAAAGCGCCGTTTCCAACAGACCTACTGGAGCTTCGTGAGGTATTCAAAGATGTCGCGCCGTTTCAGCAACGGGATACTGCCGTGGTTTATGCGACAGGTCATTGCCTGGATGCGATCAGTCCGATCGCAGAATTCCTGCCTGATGAGCAAGAATGGATGCAACGCGCATGTTACATCCTTGCACAAACAATTGAAGCTAGTTGGACCTCAGTCGGCCGGAACATCGGTCCGCTCACGCATGCCATCCATGCCTTGAAATTGCTTGATGTGTAAATGTATCCCGGTATCTTTCTAATTTCGGCCGCCACACTACTCTTTCAAATCTCGTTGACGAGAGTTTTTTCAGTTCTGTTTTACCATCACTTTGCTTTCCTTGTGATCAGCACGGCGCTATTTGGATTTGGTTTTAGCGGCGTATTCCTTTTCTTTTTTCAAAGCAAAATTCGGAACATAAAAAACACTTTAAGCCTCAGCGCGCTGCTCTTCGCCGTCTCGAGTTTGCTGTCTTACAAGCTTATTCTCATGCTTCCGCATCAATTTATGGATATTGCGGATAATCCCCGGCAGATTGTCCGGTTGGTTCTCAATTACGCTCTTCTCATTGTTCCTTTCTTTTTTTCAGGTGGCGTGATTGGTTTGATCTTGAGCACTTACACTGAGAAATCAGGGAAACTGTACTGCGCGGACCTGGTCGGCGCCGCGATTGGATGTCTTGCCGTGTTGTGGTTGGTCCCTTCGTTGGGGGCGTCCGGAGCTATCGTTTCCTCCGCATTCCTGGCAGCCGCTGCGGCTCTGGTTTTTTGGCCACATTCCGGAATGTTGAAAGCCGCATCCATTCTGATTGCAGGTTTTACTCTCTTCGTGATCCCGGCCGCAGAAACGTATCTTCCACTCCCCATGTCGCAGATTTTCTACGAAAAGCACGGCAATTTTTTTCAAGCGCCCAAACGCAAAATTGAATTTTCGGCATGGAGTCCCGTTTCCCGTCTGGATGTTATTGCAACCGGACGAACCAAACTCATTTATCTGGACGGGGGCTCCAACGTCTCCTTTCTTGTACCGTTTCGTCGCAAAGATTTAAAGGATATCGAACCACGCCTGAATTCTCGTACGGTGCCTTACATGATCGCCCCGAGAACATCTGCCTGCATTATCGGGCCGGGGGGCGGAGAGGATGTTCTGAACGCATTCTCTTTTGGTGTCAAACGAATCATCGCAGTTGAAATGGATCCATTGATGGTAAGCATCGTTAAGGGTAGATATAACACGTTTCTTGGAAATCTATTTCATCAGCCTTCTGTTCAACTGATCAACGATGAAGGGCGCAGTTTTTTGCGTCGTTCCGAAGAACAATTTGATCTCATTCAAACGGTGCACAACTGTTCGCCCATGGCTCTTGCAACAGGCGCTTTCAATCTTTCAGAAAGCTACTTATTTACAAAAGAAGCATTTCAGGAATACTGGCAGCGATTAAAACCTGGCGGAATGCTTGCGATCAACCGGAGTGGGATTCTTCGCGCTGCTCCGCTAGCTTCTGTTGTCCTTCAGGAAGATGGAATTTCAGATCCTGAAAATTACGTGATCGTTGTAACGCGTAAACATGGAGATACAGGCTTCTATTTGAAAAAGGGAAAAATTACGGAATCTGATCTTCAAAATCTTCAAAGATCGCAAACAGTCACCAAAACTTATACAATCTACGCTCCCACACCGGAATTCAAGAAAAACGACAACATGTATTATCAGCTTCTTACACCCCATCTGCGGGATTCCTTTATTCGGAATGCGGACATTGTTTTAGCCCCCCCAACGGATAATTGGCCTTTTTTTGATCACTATCAGCCGCTGGGAAGCCTTCATGGGACCACGTCCATCATGCCGCATGAATTAAATCCTGCGATCAAGTTTCGTAACATGGGAGATCTTGCTCTGTACGCGTTGCTCGCAGAAGCTGCGTTGCTTTCGCTTGTTTTTATTGTTTTGCCGCTCTTCCGGTTGAAGAAGATCAAGTCCGTACATTCGCGTTTGCCGATTCTTATTTATTTTTCAGCGATAGGTGTTGGGTTCATTTTGATCGAGATTTCCCTTTTCCAGAAACATATTCTTTTTATGGGACAACCTGTTTATTCGATCACTTCAGTGATCTTTTCCTTGCTCATTTCCGCGGGCGCGGGCAGTCTTGCTTTTCAGCATTGGTTCAAGGAAGGCCAGGAAAGGAGATGGCTTGTAACCATTCTGGTGTTGCTCAGCGCATTTATTCTCATTGAGATGTATATAACGCCACATTTGCTGAATGCCTTTCTCGGACTATCTATGCTTCAGCGGTTTTTTATTTCAGGGCTTAGCATTGCGCCGCTGGGGTTCATCCTTGGGATGCCCTTCCCATTTGCTGTACGTGTTGTGGGCAAACGCTTTCCAGAAGCCATCCCATGGGGCTGGGGTCTCAACGCTTATATGACAGTTGTCGGCTCGGTTCTGTGTGTCCTGTTTGCTGTAACTATGGGATTTCGTATGAATTTTCTGATCGCTCTAGCAATCTATTGCTTTGGCTTTCTCGCATTTTACAGAATGCTCAAACGGCAGGGAAATTTATCATGAAAAGGCTAATGTGGATTGCCGTTCTGGTTGTATTCGTTGTGTGTGCAGGTTGGATGGTTACGAGCGCGTATACGGCTCGCAAAGTGCAGAAGGATTTTCCTTATCTAAGTCCGTTTTATCTGAATGGGAACATGAAAGAGATTCGTGACGGTGATCAGCTCTTTGTATTAAGAAATCCTGGTAACGATGTGCACATCAGAATGGAAGGAAGGAAAGGATGGAAAATGAATTCGCCGTTACGAATTCAGGTTGCAACAGAAACGAAAGAGATTGGCACCGAAGTCTTTCGATCGCCTTACTGGAGCAAGTCTTTTAGATTGGAATCGAAACGGTTGGACCCTGATTCGTTTGTAAAAGTAACTTTCCGATCCGATGGTTTTATGCCGGTTCAACTGACAAAGTTCGAAATACGAATCGATAAAATTCAGCCGAAGGTTTTGATTTTTGGTTTCGATGGCGCAGACTTAAGCCTTCTTCAGCCTTTGATGGACGCCGGCCGTTGTCCGAATTTCAAGAAGCTCATGCAGGAAGGTTCTTATGGCGATTTGCTCTCCGAAGAGCCTGCTTATTCTCCGGTGATATGGACTACTGTTGCGACCGGACGTCCACCGGACGATCATGGGATCACCTTCTTTCTGTATAAGAATCAGCCCACAACGAGCAGTTCGATTAAAGTGAAAAGATTCTGGGATATTTTTTCCCTCTACTCGAAAGTCAATTCAATCATTCTGGGCTGGTATTTGACCTGGCCAGTTGAGGACTTGCAAGGTGGTTTGATTTCCGATCGCGCCTACTACAATTTTAAAACGAAGGATCTTTCCTACCCTCCGGGAGTTTTTGACGCAGATTTCCAAAAAACTTATACGGATATCAGCACGAACATCAGCAAGCATCTTCTTCGATTTACCTCCTTCCCTTATGACTGGGATTGGAAAAAGCGTTTTGCGAGGGGCAGCGTGGAGTACCTGGATTCGAATATCGTGCATCAACGATTGGCGCACGCTTATCGTAGAGATACAGCGTACGCGGAATTTGGATTGAGGGCTATGTCTACTTTGAATCCGGATGTTCTTGCGGTTTATTTACGGGGCGTCGATTTTACTTCTCATGCATTTTGGAAGTTTCGGTACCCTGAACAGGTGCCTTTCCTTCCTGTAACCGCACAGCAAGAGGAATGGTTTCGCGACGTAATCGACAGGTACTACATATATCTGGATGAAATTCTCGGGAAATACCTCGCGCTTGCGGGAAAGGACACAACAGTGCTGATACTGTCCGACCATGGTTTTCAGTCGGTTTCCGAAGCAGAAGAAAAAAATCCGGAACTTTCCGGCACTCATAACTTGAACGGTATTCTTTTTTGCAAAGGGCCTCTTTTCAAGAAAGGATATAAGATCCCAAAAGCCTCGATTTATGATTTCTTGCCCACATTACTTTACGTTTTCGGACTGCCGCAAGCAGCTGATATGCCGGGTCGCGTTCTGACGGATGCCATCATTCCTGAATTTGTAGCAAAAAACCAACTCAGAAAAATCAAAACGTACGGTGCAAGACGTGGCTCATCCGAAAAAAGCTCTGAAAAGCTCGATGAGGAAATTAAAGAGGAGCTTCGCAGCCTTGGCTACATCCAATAAACCTTACGCAATCGTAGTGGCAGAGCATTTGCCGTGAAATATGCCAAAACTTTAGTTTTGAAATGATGAATTGGCTTTATCGTATGCGTTCAGCGGTCGAGCAAATGCTCTGCAGAGCAATTCCTCCAAAAAAGCATGTTCATGGAAAGAAGAAATCACCAGTTCACAAGTCCTGTTTTCAGGATTAAAAAGGAATTGCTCTGCCACTACAGCTCCAGTTCTTAGAGTTCCAGTTCCGATTTATTTCCGCATCCAAAGACTGAACAACGATCGGATTCGTTCCAGCAATCCTGATGGTGGACCGTCCGGCACTCCCCACAGGAAACAGCCCTTTCATTTTCGGCAATCATTCCTCTGCAATACGGGCACAACGCTTCACCCTGTTTCGTCGCTTCCTTTCTCCCTTCATAATTCAACAGGAATCGCACAAACGTAATGGACGCCCCAAGCGTCTTCGGCCATTCAGATAGCCCCGCGATTCCGCTGAATGTTTTTGAGCCTAAGACACCATTGTTAGAAACTTCCACCGAATCGTAAAAAAGAAGCTTTTGAATCAAGACGGGGACTTCTTTTTCCGCAAGCAATTGTCCAGTTGTGTTGCCGGGCGAATCGAGGATCTTAAAGCCTTTTCCTGTGAGCGAACGACGCATTTTGAATCGAAAAGGCACTTTGCAGAAAAAGCAAATCTGAAAACGATAACGGAGTTTCTCTTCTTTCAAATTGATCTGAAACGTGAAGAGGCGTGAATGGCAGGTCCAGACATGGGAAGCGTAAACGTCTTTGTAGTGAATTCGATCCGGATAACCTTTTAAGCTGGCATCGATGTATTTAAAAAGTTCGTCCAGATCGGAATCAGTTATCTCCTGGGAGCTCTGCACCTGTTTACTGCCCATTCTGTACAAAAACAGAATCAGTATCGCGGCTCCAAGGATTTCAAGGAACCAATGCCATGGAATTATTCTACTTGTCTCGGTTCAAGGTCATCAATGCTGTGTTATGATTTGCGACCAATAACGGATTCTGGAGGAATGGTTCAAATGAGGTGTTTTAGAGGTGTTTTGATCGTTCTATCGCTATTCTTAATGGTGCAATGCGATGATAGCAATCCTGTCACCACCCCGTCATCAACGGTTCCTACAATTACTTCGGTAAGCCCGAACACATTGAGCCGTGGTGAAAGAGTTGTTACCATCGATGTCGGCGGCACAAACTTACTTGGTGTTACAGCCGTATCCTTAGGTCCAGGTATTTTTATCCACGGCTGGCGAACCATCAGTGCTACAAATTTGGAAGTGGATATCTCGGTGGAAAGAGATGCATCACCGGGTGGGCGCACAATTTCCGTTACCGCAGAAGGCGGATCGATAACTTCAGCCTCAATCTTTACGGTTTCTAATAATTCCCTTCCCCTGGCAGATTTCACCGTAACTCCACGAAATGGCTCTCAGAACGATGAATTTGAATTTGATGGCTCACCCAGTACGGACGATGTGCGCATCGAAGATTACATTTGGGACTTTGATGATGGCAAGCCTCAAGCATCTGGAAAGATCGTAACTAGAAAGTTTGATCCGGGGACTTACGCAGTGACACTGACGGTTACTGATAACATCGGTGCATCTCATTCCAAGGAACGCGATCTCGATGTTTCAAGCTTCACAGAGACTGCGTGTGAGAAGTTTGCTCCTAATCGTGGGCTACTTTATGGCACTGTGATCGGAGTTGAGCCGGGAAACAATGCAATCGTTCAATTGGACAAGAATAATTCGACATGCAGTAACTCATTTTACATTTGCGGGGATATGCGAAATGCGGAAGTGGATCTGGGTTTTTACGGCATCATCAGTGCAATGACCGATCTTGGAAACAACACATTCCGGGTGAAAAACGATTGTCCTCTTCATTGGCCGCCGGTAAAAGGCTCCCGCGTGTTCCTGTTCTACAAAGCTTGCGAAGTCAACTCCTGTCCGTAGCGGTAAACATGTAGACCTATTACGGAATTACGATCAGTGCAATAGTCGTTAAGCGTGTGAGCCTGCCCGTTGTTCCTTGCACATGAATCCGGTATTCGCCTGGATTTACACCACTGCGAACTGTCAAGCTCACAATGACGGACGTTTGCAGCGTATTGGTTGTAAACGTTGCGGAAACTCCCGCGGGCTGCCCTTTCAAGGAAAACACTACAGGATCGTTCAGATTGAGCCGGGCGATTTTGACCTTGAAGCTGCTCGTTGTTCCGCGGGGCACAGGCGAAAGGCGTTGATCGGAATAGATCGTGAAATTTGGTGACGTAGTTGCGTCAGATGGAGCATTGTTCTGGATGACTGCTTTCACCTTCTTCAGGACCTCCAGCGCGGTAAAGTTTCGTTGGTTAAAGCCGTACTGCAGTCCTTCGGATGTAAATACAGCCGGGTCGTTGTCGTTGAAAACGTTCGGATGAATTCCCTTATGGTCGATTCCCTGATTGATCATGTCCGCATATTGTAACGTGAGCCAGTAGTTCCACAGCGGCACTTGCAAGGTATCGGCGATCTCCCGAATGATCTGGTTGTAGTTGCGCTACGCGTGCTGCCCATTACAGGGTTGTCCAAACGTGGAGGGATTGTGCTTAACACGGGAACGACGCCGTTGACCATCAATTCCTGAACGATGCGTGTTAGCTTTTTGCGGTAGTTGTTTTGATCATTTATTTCCAAATCGTTGGTTCCGAGCATGACCAAAGCAATGCTTGGTTTCAGTAAATGCAGTTCACAACGAAGTGGATTGTCATGGGGTGGCGGACATTCGGACGCCGGGTTCGAAAAACGTCTGAGTGGTTCGTCAGCGGTCCAGCCGTTCTGAGCCGTGACGCTGTCACGTGTGAACGAATTCGCCACGCCGCACCAGGCGCTCGTGAAGTCGGGCGGAAAGGGTGTACCACGAAAAAACGTTATCGTTGATGCGAGACTTTGATGGGACGCCAGCACTTCAACACCGCATCCAATGTCTTTTAGAAAGTGAGGCGTGCGAGTGATGCTGTCGCCAACCTTTGCGAATACTGCCGGACGGTTACCATCCAGGATTCCGAGTTTGTATACGCTTCGAAGCTCCGATCTCATCGCTTTGTCAATCAGCGGTACAACCGGAGGTTGATCCGCGTAAACCAAAAGCGTCGAATGAAAGCAGAATCAAAAAGATGAAGGACTGTCTATGCAGCATGCGAAGAATTATAACGCAGCCGCAAAGAGCAGATCACAATTCGCCGGAACAAATCGCGTTTGCAAGGGCCTTCGCGATTATATGGTGACCTCGTCTTGTGGGATGGCTTAAGCTGTTGAAAAATTTTGCGTTCGTTTCGAGCACTTCGGTTGGATCTATGCAAAGCACATTCGTTTTGGCAGCAACCTCACGAACAGCGTCGTTGTACCGTTGCTGTCTTTTGAGGTGAATCTCGTTTTCAGGTCTTTCGGCTTTTTTCGGATCTAAAGCTTGAGTCAATAAAATAGGTGTAATCCTGTTCTCTCGCGCTAACCAAATCATTTCTTCCAAATTGGCTTTATAGTCGTTCAGAGGTACTCGATACACAACAGCATCAATCATTCTGTTGTTGTTCTTTCGTTTTCGATCCGTACAGATCGAACGACTCAAAGGCGCCATATTGCATGAGCTGATAAATCCGCAATTTCGAAACAAGCTGAAACACTCTCCATAAACGATGAGGATGATAAAGTTCCTTATCCGATGTGGGGATACCCTTTTTCCAGGCATATTTTCCGCTTAACTTCGCGATGCGTATAGCATCAGCGTGGTCATTCCAGTTATAGCAGATCGTGATGATCTGCGGATGCAATCGGAGGATTTTGTTTTTCAACTGATGACGTCCTTGAAAGGATGTGTATCCGAACACGCCTGCATTGATGGTTTCTACTCTCTTGTTGCAGTTGTTTTTGAGAATGTTTTGTAACTCGGCACAGTACATCTCACCATCCTGGACACCCCATCCCATCGTGGCGGAATCTCCCATGCAGACGATTCGTAAGGTCGCCGGAGTATTCTCTATCTTGAAGAGAGGTCCTCTATACCCAAGCTGGTTAAATCTGAAATCCACTTTCCCGTCGATATAACACATAGCTCCAGGAATGGGTATCCAACTCCAGGGAAGGCTCGGATCCGGCCTGACACCATGAATTGCCCACCTATTTTCAGAATAGATCGAATAATGGGGATGAAAGCTGAACCCTGAGACATGCAGTCCGGCCTCCGCCAGTGTGAATAGGAGCAGAATGGTGATCGCGGAGAAGCTGATCTTTTTGAACAGAGAGAAATTCTTTGCCGGTGACTTCACGAACTCAATTGTAGTGCAAATGATCGTCTAGAATTTATAACCGACGCTGACTGTCGCGAGGAAAAGCGGTTCATACCCCAGGCGAAATTCCGGCGCAATAAAGATCCGCTTCGAAACGTTTAATTTGAAACCGACACCGCCGTTGGCGATCCATTCTGTACTGGAAAAGGCCGGGCCAGTTCCAAACTGATTACGATTGTACAAGAATCCTCCGCCTCCCACGATATAGAGTTCAAGGCCTTCTTTTTCAATTAGGTCGTACGAGACATTTCCTGAAATGACATAATCGCTGTCATTTCCAGGACCTTGCATATACAGGAACTGTGGTTCGATGCGCAGACGTTCCGTTAGATGAACCCCGACGGAACCACCAAAGATCGAATGGTCAAATGGAATGTCCTCATCCAGAAAAGCAGAGGTTCCGGCGATGAATCTTAACTCCGTTTCAGGCTCAGCCTGAGTGATCGATGAACAAAGCGACAGAAGAATGATCCAAAGAATGGTTCTTGATGACATGTTTCCTCCATGTGCGACTCGTGTTGAGGCAACTGGTGTGCCAGAGATCGCTCGAGGACGACTTCCCGCCGGCTGAAACAAAATGGCGAGACGATGATCAATTTAAGATAGGTTGGGATGGGTCTAAGACCCGCCCCTACAGAGCTCTGCCCATGGGATGTGGACGCTACAAAGCGCAAAATTGATATAATCACACATTTGCTATGAAAGCATGCTGGTTCTCACAAAAGGTTTTCACCGCTGTCTTCATCGCGTTGCTGTTGTTCTGCTCTTGTAAAAACGAGCCTCGCGGACCGGAAGCCCCGCCGTTGATTCGCCTGGCTGATTTGATGCAGGACTCTAAAACCGAGATCGATTCGCACTTCTTACTGGAAAAAGCAGATCTACAACCCTTGCAACAGCACGGCTGGGATGTCGGCGAAAAGCTCATAACTGCAAAAGAAAAACGTGTGGCTTTTATTCTTCCTGAACGGCTTTGGAGATCGCGGGACTTTCGTATGAGATTTGAAGCGAGGTCCCAGGAGCCAAGGGAATTGCTGGTTCAGGTGCAAGGTAAAGAGATCGCGCGTTACAACCTGACCTCAGACTGGAAAGAATATTTCATTCAGTACACCTCCCGGGATCTCAAAAAACAAACTGTCAAACAGATACAGTTTCTGTTTGGCGGGCAACCGGCTGCATCTTACGCAGAGTTTCAATCATTTCAACTGCCGCTCTATTCCTGGGGACGAACTCGCATCGCTGGAGAAGTCCGGACCGCTCTTTCCGTCAACTCCAAGTCCAAAGTCCGATTTCATCTCCGGCTCCCCTCTAAAAGCCCGATGCTGTTTTTTGGCGTGGGTGTACCGGTAGAAAAGGGAGCTCGTTCTGAAGCCGTTTTTAGCGTTTTGATCGAATCGAAAAAGGGCTCCGGTGAACTGATTCGAAACACTGTGCAATTTCCAGAACCCTACCCAGTATGGAAAGACGAGAAGATTGATCTTCGGAAATACGCTGGAGAAGACGTTGTTCTTGAGTTCCAGGTTCAATCCACTTTGCCCAGACGTCATTATGTGGCCTGGAGTTCACCTGAAATTTATGACCTTGAAACGAAAGAAACGAAACCGAACATCATCTTTGTTTCAATCGATACGATGCGGGCAGACCGTCTATCTGATCGCACATCCCCTAATCTTATGAAGCTGGCAAGGCAATCTCAGGTATTCACAAACGCCTATTGCACATTTCCCAGCACGCTTCCATCGCACACATCTATAATGACGGGGCTGTACGTCGCAAATCATCAGGTATCACGTCCTGTAGAGTCCGTCGTAAGAGTCAAACAGATCCCGAATAAACTTCCGACCGTTGCAGAAATCGCGCTGAGGACAAATTATTTTACGACCGGAATCACAGATGGGGGTTTTGTTTCCAGTTTCTTTGGTTTTGATCGGGGCTTTCAGCAATATTCTGAAAATGTTCACATGGCAAGAAAGGATGTAGCCACAATTTCAAACGCCATGAAATGGTTGAACAAGAATTCGCAGCGTCCATTCTTTCTTTTTTTGCACACCTATGAAGTCCATGAACCATTCAATCCCCCTCCCGATGTCTTTCGGAAACTATTTCCCAATCCCGCAATGAATACACCTCCGATCATTACAATGGACCTGCTTCATCAAGTGGTCAGCGGCGCCGTTGTTCCCACCGAAGAACAAAAGGAATTCATTCGACAATGTTACGACGCGGAGGTCTATTTTTTTGATCAAAACTTCGGGCTATTATTGAACGAACTAAAACGCCTGAATTTGGATCAAAACACCGTCATCCTCGTCTTCTCAGACCATGGGGAATTGTTCCTTGAGAAGGGCAATCCACTCGGCCATGGCAAAACTCTTACGATGAACGAAATACGAGTGCCGTTGATTCTTCACGTCCCCGGCAAGAACGCCTCACAACGAAACGATCTCGTTTCGCTGGTGGATATTTATCCCACACTGGTCGAGATCATGGGAGCAAAGGTCGATACGCAATTAGATGGAATCAGCCTTTTGGAGCCTTCCGATAGCAAGAAGCGGTTGAACCGTTCCATCTATTATGAAGTCACTTACGGAAAGGAAGCGATGTGGGGCGCCCAGACGCGGGAATTCAAAATGGTGTTGGATAAACAAAAAGGCACGGAATACTTCTATGATTTGCGAAAGGATCCGAATCAAGAAACCAACATAAGTCACACCGCGACTCGTTCCCTACAATCGATGAAGCAATTGCTTGCCGCTTACGTTCAAAAATCCACATCCTTGACGGAATGGGCAAAGTCGAAACAGGATAAGCAGGAAACAGAAGAGCTGAGGGAACAACTGAAAGCACTTGGTTATCTGAATTAGTGGAAAATATATGGGGATTGTACCGCTGAACAGCCATCGCTATCAGATGTCTAACAAAGAGGAATCTTCCCAAACGTCTTCGTAATTATTATCAATCAGGAAGCGCCAACCAGGAGGAAGTCCCAGAAATTTTAAAACAGCTGGATTCCATTCCTTTAGGTGTTTGATGTGCAGCGGCACAAAAAAGTCCGGATCGTCAGAAAGTTGCTCGCCCGCCCATATATACCAGCCGGTTGTATCGCCTTTCGGTAAATGTCGTAATCCGTTTATTGGCTGAAGCCCTGATTTAACATTCTTAGAAATTCCGACTTTGAGCTCACCCGCCGACTCGAACCATTTTGCGCCGTACTTCTTGCAAACCTTTAGTTGTTCATCAATTAAACTGTTCATTAGGGTAGATTCCGTTTTGCTTTTTCCGTTTTTGAATACTTGCTTAATTCGGCCCCTTGTTTAGCTGAACACGTCGGGCATTGAGAGTTTACAGACTTAACGTCTCGCATTTTCTTCGTATCAATTTTACCCGTTTCGTAATATTCTTTTACCAACAAAAAGACCGCCCGTAAACAGATCAACGGTCTCCTCTGAAATTAGAGCATCGTATGCGTGACCGGAAACAAATCCTGGCTTTTCATATTCATGCTGCGGTCCGTTGGCGAGCACTGGCGTAAGAAAGCAGCAGTAAATAGATAAGATCAGAAAATACCTAGTCATGAGCTCCTCCCTATCTAGATGTTATATGGTTTAGCATCAGCAATAACTCTTAGCAATCAAGAAATACTACCTTAGAAGTGATTTAAGCCAAACAGTTCACAACAACTGCCAAACTAAAGTCAATCGCTACTAAGATGATGTGGAATCGCGCCGACTTTCTGACTAAATGGAGGCTCCTTTTGTAACAATTGACGGTAGAATATCTTATTGAAAATATGAAGATTGTTATGTTTCGGGGACTATTTGGATATGCTAAGCATTGAAGAACAAATTGGAGCCGGAAAGCTAGTATGTCCCGTTACACATCAACCGCTGAGAGTTGTGGGAGATCGACTTAATACTCTCGATGGCGCTCAAACGTATCCATTTGTGAATGGCATTCCGATTTTGATTGATCCATCGCGACAGCGGGAATACCTGGCGCAGAATAATCGTGTAATGGAATTGTCCTACAAAACTGTAGATTCACGACCTCGCATTGTCCGTTGGTTTGAGGAAATGAGTATGAAGGGGGGCGATTATCGGAATAGTAACGCTAGGGATGCAATAAAGGACATGTGTGGTCGTCAGACGGAAGAGTCTTTATGCCTGTCCGTTGGAGGCGGACGCTTCGGTTAGACCCAAAGTTTGTCAACGTAAACATTGCAGATTTCCCGAATGTTGATGTGGTTGGGGATGTTTATGAACTTCCATACGCTGATGGGGTTGTCGACTGCATTCACTGCGAGGCGGTATTGGAACATTTGGAGTTGCCGGATCAAGCGGTATCAGAGATGCATCGAGTTTTGTGTAAGAATGGATTGCTCTTTGCAGCCACACCTTTTCTTCAGGCTTATCATGGATTTCCGGATCATTATCAGAACTATACGCACACAGGTCATCGACGCCTTTTCGAGCGAGCAGGATTCACCATCATTTCGTCAGGTGTCTGCGTGGGTCCAACATTTGCTATTCACGACTTACTGACGACAGCTACACTCTATGCGCCAACAGCGTTTCTTCGGAAATGGCTGTACCGTTTGATGCGAATGGCGGGACCACTCATCCGTCCTCTGGACACGGCTCTGAACGCCCACTCTGCCGCACACATTCTCGCATCAACGACTTATGTTTACGCATCCAAGTAGTCTGATGGAGTGAGGGGAGCAGGCGCCGGCTTCTGGCTGCTGAAACCGGCGCGACTTAGAACTACGGACAAGAGTTGTTCGAACAGGGTTTAGAATACAGGAAAACCTTCTCACCAATGGCCGGCGGCCAATTCAACGGACAGTCATTGTAGATTTCGAAAACGCTGTTTCCGAGATCGGTCATAGCTCTTGATGATTCCGAAGAACTCATCCCTTCCGGAAGTGTTTTGTTTCCGGAAATCACCGCATTTATAGAACGAGTTTGAGCAAGTTGCGCCGTCATCCAGCCGCGTGATTGCCCATTGACCTCGGACTCCAATGACAGTGCCGTAAATAAAGCCGCGGTTCGGGGCTGTACTCGTACAAACGCCACCGCCACCGCCACCGCCTCCACCACCACCGCCATCTTCGCCGACAGAAACTGTGCCGGTGTCTGAATCTTCCATGCCATGAATATCTGTAACTGTCAGGCGCACGGTGTAGTTACCATTATTGCCATATTGATGGCTAATGGTCTTACCCGAACCTGTATTGTTATCTCCAAAATTCCATTCATAACTGTCAATGCCACTGTCATCCGTGCTCTCGGAGGCATTGAATTGGAAATTCGTTGAAACCGGACCACCGGAGGGGTTGACTGTAAATCCAGCTACGGGCGGTTCTCCTCGGATCTCAACCAGTTTTTCGACAGAAGATTCCAGGCCACTGTTATCGGTGACTGTTAGTTCGACTTCAAAGTCGTCAACACGTTTGAATTTGTGATTGACAACCTTTCCGCGGCCGGTTGTTCCATCTTTGAAATTCCAATCGTAGCTCACAATCCGTCCATCACGATCGACGCTTCCGGAACCGTCAAACTGAAAAACCTTGGTGATGGGACCGGAATGAGGGGAGTAGCTAAAACGCGCTATAGGAAACGAGACATTTTCTACAAGTACTTCTCTTTCGTTGGTGCTGGCCCCTTGATGATTGTCCGTTACTGTCAACTTGACTTTGAAGTTTCCAGCGGCGTTGTATCGATGCGTTACAACTTTGCCATTTGCTGTTGCACCATCTCCAAAATCCCAACCGTAGCCTGTGACGTTTCCATCCGTGTCTTCCGAGCCTGATGCATCGAATGTGAAGAGTGTGTCCTTGGCTCCCCTGTTGGGATCAACGTTAAAGACTGCTTTGGGCGCACGATTATCGTCAATGCGTGAGCATGTCAGGATTCGTGGCAACGCCCGCCGCTGTCGCTACGCGAATGGCGCGTTTTCCCGTCGGCGCATCGGTATTTACGGAATAGACGACCTCCAGCTCCGTTACGCTAAGGATCTTCGTCGAATGGATCTTGATCCCGGTATCCAGATCAACGGCTACAATGCCGACAAAGTTATCCCCTGAATGCGTCCATTCACATTCTGCTGGCCGCGGCTCACTGTGGCTGGGTTGATAGAAGCAATCGCTGGTTTTTTCTCACCAGACGTCAGATCACTTGTCTGACATCCGAAGGAAGCGACCAGCAAAATGAAGGCCAAAAAAAGAATACACCCTCTCATCTCCAGTCCTCCTCAAAGGGTTCACCTCGTTTTGCGTGTTTCGATTCTATCGAAAACGGCTCATCGAGTCAATACTATCGTTGTAGTATGACTATCTACTTATAGTGTTACACTTTCGTGACATACAACCGGTTGTAACTTTTTGTTTCGCAAACTTTTTATGATTTAATCTGTTGCCTGCTTGCTGAGTACAAAACGGGAATTTGTATTTTTCGAAGGTCGATCAAATGAATTTTTTGAATGCATTGGCGCTAGCGGCGTTTATCCTGATAACAGCGTTGTTTTTCCTCATTCGTTCACGACCAATCGTCTTCCATATCCTCTGCGCAATTTTGATTGCTGCATTCGTAAATTGGACCGGCCGCACATTGACGACTGGTTCCATCGGCGAATGGATTCTTTTGACTGTTGGGTTGATTCTGTACTGGTTTGGGCTTGTCATCGTGCGGGTTATGCTGACCCGAAGTGTTAGCTTGCGAATGTTGTCTGATTACGATCGCGGTCGACAAAGTGTTACTGCAACGGAAGGAATTGCAGGACGATTGAACGATGCCAGGCAGTTTGGTCTTGGTGATAAGCTCAAAGTGATGAATACAAACTTACATTTTTTGGAAGAATGATTGGAGCGATCGTGGCTGCCAGTTACGTGATTTTGAGAATCAAGTAAATGGGTTCTGTTTTCCTGATCGTTGGCGGATTCGTGATTGCTGTTTTCCTGAGTGAAGTTGCACTCAAGGGAACAAAGCTGCAGACCGGTCTTGCGAAGGTTGTCCTGACACATGCGGTGGTTGCAGGCTTGCTCCTGGTTTACTTGCTGGTTTCAGGACATATGGTTTGGCCGGCATTGATTATTTTTTGGGCTGGCGCGTTCCTCACCTGGTTTGGAGTAAGAAGCCACATGGAAAGCTCCATATTATTGCGAATGCTTTATCTTCTGCGCCGGGGTTCGGTTGCTGAAAAACGATTGCTCGAAGAATATGAATCTCATTACGGTGAATCCCAACGGTTGGATGAGCTTTACCGCGGAGCTCTTTTGGAGAAGACCCCATCCGGAGTGGTTGTGACAGTCGAAAGGTAAGTTCATACTTCGTATTGTTTCATTGTTGACATGAAAAGTTCATGGGTCGCCGGCTTCTTACTGTTTCTCGTTCTGATATTTCTTTCGGCTTTTCAGGGCTCGTGGATGCAGTGCATTTCTTTCGTTCAGCCTTGCTGCTTCTTTTGTGCCTCACTGCTCTTCCCGCGGCGAAGATCCTTTTTCCGGACCAAGTGGAAGCATGGATTCTTGTTTTCCCGATCGGTTTTGCCGTTCACGCCGTGGGCGCTTTCGTTGGCAGGTTTCATTTTTGGGATCCATCGGTGGACGGCTATCTCTTATGTCGTTCTGGCCGTATTATCCTGGGTCATTTGGGAATTCAAACAATGGCGTAAATCGGAGCGACAGTCCGTCGACACTCGCTGGACTGGGGCTGATCTTCTTCTTCTGTACTTGTGGTTGTTTGTCGCGATTGCTCATTGTTGCGGTTCCGTTTGCAAGGGTAGGCCAGGAGACAGCCGCCGGTTTTGCTTATCGCGCTTATTTCAATGCGGACTTTTTTCGGAACATGGCCGTTTCCGGCTCGCTCGCCCATACGGGCATCCCTCCGGATAATCCCTATTTAGGAGGCTATACACTTCATTACTACTGGTTCTTTCACCTGTTGGATGCATGCTGGAGAGAATTGTTTCCATCTTATCGTTCCGACTCTCTGATGGTTCAATTCTCACTCGTTGCGATGCTGATCTTTGTTTCAACATTCGTTGTTGTCTTAAGACGCTTCATCACGAACCGCAAAACTGGTTTCTTTCTTCTCCCTGTTTTTGCCTTTGGAGGAAGTTATGAAGGGCTCTACGTCCTGCAATGGTTAAAAAACCGTCAGCAACCGTGGACAGAATTCATAAATTTAAACATTGATGGAATCTTACGATGGAATTGGAAAGCACCACAGATTGACACTCTGTATCGCGCGCTTCTTTACGCTCCACAGCATTTGATCGCCTTAGCTATTTTTCTCATCGCCTTGCTGATCTGGAATTCCGAACGGCTGAAGGAACAACCTTTGAGGTGTAACACACGCAAAACTCTTTTTTATTTCCTGGTTTTTTCCAGTCTGGGATTTTCAGCTTTTGTGGGAGCGACACTCATCGTGGGCGCGGCTTTGATTCTTGGAATTCAAGCATTGTTTGATCCGCGTAATCGATGGAAAGAGATGCTGCTGAGTGGTTCGCTCGGTTTGATCTTTTTGTTTGTTTACTTGTATTTGTTCGAAATGTTCCAGCCTGGATCACAACAAATTGATCTGGGGCCGGACCGGATCATCCTTGCTCATTTTCCTGCTTTTTTTGTTTTGAACTGGGGAGCTTTAATGTTTCTTGGCATCGGAGGGCTCTTCTATCGTTCCTCAATGTTTCCGAACCGGATCCTTATCTCTTTTTTGATCGGATGTTTTCTGATGATCGTTTTCGTCCGGATCGTGCTTGCAGGTTTTTCCGACATCAGTCTAAAAGTCGGACATTTTTCTCATGTTCTGATGCTTCTGCTGTCAGCGGGTCTGATCGATCGTTTCTTGACACGTTTTCCCAATCGATTCAAATGGCTCTTCGTATGTGTATTCCTTCTTGTTGCTCCGGCTTTCGTAACGTGGGGGATGGACGCATGGAATTCCTCGGACATCACAAACCGGAGGTTCACGACTTATTTGAAACGTGAAGATGCAGAGGTGTGCAGTTGGATGCAGAGTCATCTTCCGGAGAAGACCGTTGTCTTAAACTACAGTCCCTATTACGAGGACTTTATGCAGGATTTCATTCCAGCTTTCGCGGAACGTTCTGTTTTTGCAGGCAATCGAATTTTTTCGCGAATCTTTCAGGTCCCTGAAAAAGATGTGCGCGATCGTACAAACGTCGTTTCGTCTTTCCTTCGAATGGGATCATCCCGTGAATGCTGGATCCTGGCTCGTAAAGCCGGAATCGAATACATCTTTGTGAACGGCATGGATGTACAAAGAATGTCGGAGCTGATAAAAAAACTGGGACAGCCTTATTTTTCGCTTACGATGCATGAAGGTGGAGCGGGTGTGTTCCGTGTGAATCGTGTCGTAAGTGAAGAGTAATTCGTTGCAGGATAAGTATTCCAGGGATCTTCGGATGATCCACACCACGCCAATGCAACGATTTTTGCCGGTTCTTGCTCTCCTCTTTTTCTTTGTATCGGAAAGCTTTATCAAAAAAGGCTCCAGCTTTGCTCTTGTTTCTGTGATTCCGCTAATGATTTCCGCTGGCTATCTTTTCTTCCAGTTCAGAAAAAATTCTAAGGAGCCAACAAAGGATCTTTTTGAATTCTCGGTGCCGGCCTGGAGCATTCTTGTTCTGGTATTGCTGGCGGGGCTTTTACGGTTTTGGAAACTTGGGACTCTATTTGAAGGATTAGGATGGGATGAAGCCTATAAAGGTCTTGATGCCATTGCCATTCAGGACTTTGGAGATCGTCCGGTGTTCTTAAATTGGAACGCCGGTAGGGACGCTCTGGTTGCTTACCTGGTTGCACTTTCACATGTGTTTTTTGGCTACTCTGTGATGTCAGTTCGGATGGCCAGTGCTCTGGCTGGAACTCTTTCTGTACTTTTTATTTATCTTTTTGCAAAAGAACTCTTTGGTAAGCAAACCGCATGGATTGCTGCCTTCCTGCTTGCGGTCTCGAAATGGCACATGATCCACAGCCGATATGCGGTGCGAGCCGCTCTTTTTCCATTGTTTGAACTGGCAGCGCTTTACCTTACGGTTCGCGCTTTGCGCTCGGACAAACCAAAACTATTGCTTCTAGCGGGACTAGTTACCGGAATCGGTTTCTACACTTACACAGCGTACAGAATCTTTCCGTTCATTTTGATCTGTCTGTTGCTGGACAAAAGTCTGCGCTCGAAGGCGATTCTGTATTGGAAGTTTGCGCTGGCCGGTGCGGTTGTATGCACAATGGTTCTTCTGCCCTTTATTGTTTATACCGTTCAGAACCCTGAGGGCGTGTTTGACAGGATGGGACGCACCGCTGTTTGGGATCAAGGGGGTGACAAACACCCACTCTTGCGCGTCCTGGGATCCGTCGGGTCGACCCTTGGAATGTTCACTTTCAGCGGGGATCCGATCATCAAACATAATGTTCTTGCGGAGCCCATGCTCTCACCTTTTTTATGCGGTGCGTTTCTGCTGGGAATTGTTGCTCTGTTTTCGCGCTCCAGGCCGGTTGCGATCTTCTTACTGACATACCTGATGTTCAGCCTTCTGCCCGGCTTCCTGACCCTTCATGCTCCTCAAGCATCGCGAACCATCGGAGCTGCACCGCCGGCCATGATCATTGCAGCGATTGGATTGATGGCGGCCGGCTAGATCATTCAAAATCTCAGCCGTTCCGCATTCCGGGTTTTCATGATCGGTATTCTTTCGGCAAATCTTTATCACCGGACCTCAGGATGCACTCATTCGATACGGTCAAATTCTCGATTCTATTTCACCGATGGAATCCTCTTCATCCGGACTCGACCGACATCAATATCAGGTTTCGATGTTCTTGAATCAGATGGGTGAAGGGTGCGAAATGTACCTTTCGCCGCAGCTTTATTTTCATTCGACCATTGAGTATCTGACATACAAAAAGTCCAGGCATGAATTATTCTCCCAGTACACAAAGTTTGATCCTGCTCCCGGGAATGGAAAAATCGCGATAGTTGTCCTTGTTCTGGAGGACACGAATCTCTGGTGGCTCAGGGACGAAGAGGGCAAAAACTTCTTTAAGTGGTGGACTCAGGTCTACGGCATCAAGCCTGAAAATATTCGCGCATTGATCCAGAGGACTTATATCAGCCATCCTCGCATGATGTCCACTTCAGATAATCGTCTTCTTTATATGTTGCAGACGAGGCACCCTTCCGGGCGTCTTCTACATCTCGGACAGTTTTCCGTGTTTATTGTGGGACCGGTAAAAGAAGTTTCAACCGCTAAGACACCAGGATAAAGGAATCGTTCGCCAGGTTTTAATTTCGATCGTGATTCTCTCCTTCAACCTGGCGTCTTGACGGTTCGTCCTTGAGTTGGCAGGATAAACAGACTGAAGTATTCGAAATGCATCTCTTTACCTTGCGGATATCTGTTTTTCAACACGTTCCGTAACCGCCAGTCGGAGGTTTTTGTGAATGGCGGATCATAAGTTTTACGGACGATGCGCCGGATGGTCTGTGTGTCCATGCCATAGACTTGATTCCACCATTTATAAAATTCTTTTCCTTCATCATCTCGTAGCCACCACGGATTGATTTGGTGAGGTTGAAAGACCACGACTATGATTTTGTCTTTTGAGAATATTTTCCTGAACTCGCTTTGTGGAGTGATCAATTTGTGGGCTGCCTTCGAATATGTAAGATATTCGACAGTCGAATGAAAGAAGAACGCCGGGGATAAATACACTTCACAACGTTCACCGAGTTGATTGGTGAGCCGAGCCACATTCGTCTGATCGCGATCCATACCCCAAAGGGCTGCCAGTCGGGGAGAAAGTGAATCGAGAATTGCGGGGTGTCGAATCAGTGAATCGAGAGATCCTGTTAGAAAATTACCCGCCAGGACGACGGCAAGGAGCAATCGCGGCAAAAGTTTGGAATAAGACAAAAGGATTTGTACTGCGCCGATCACGCCGAAGCTTGTGAAAAGAATGGCGACAGGTAAACAACCGAATACTCTTGGCACATTCGGTGCGCCAACACTCAAAATCCCCGGTAAAAGTGTAAAAAGGAAATAGAGCAACAGGAAATGTGGAATATGGTTTTCTCGCATGGATCAGAACAAGAAAAAGTCCGAGTATAAAGAAAGCAGTAGAAAATGGAGAAAGCATCGGCTCTTGATTGACGTTGTGCCTTGCGATTGGATCTCCTTTGTACGTGAACATCCCCAGCGTATGGATGGCGGACTCCAGCACCAGTCCGGCGGGGCCTTCCTGTTCTTTACCCGATCTGTCTCCAAACCTGTGTGCGTTTCATCCGGTCGGTCAGACTCTGCGTGTTCTCCATATAAAATTTTGCAAGAGGAGCTACTATGACCACGCAAACGATCGCACCTGCCAGAATCGGTTTTATGTGTTTGGATAAATTCTTTCGAACAATTTTTTCAGCAAGGTAAGCCAGAACGACAAAGGGGAAAATTCTATATGCAATGTAGGTGTACAGACCCAAGCCACCAATCAAACCGGCGGCAATGAGCGATCCGGTTCGCTTCCGATCCGAGTTCAGTCCGCGGGAAAGAAAATACAAAGTCCCCAGCTCAAAAGCAGGATACAATCCGGCGCGAACACCGTAACGGCTGTGAATGATGTGCCATTTCGATACGGCCATCAGAAAAGTCGAAAGGATGGCTACGTTGTTGTTAAATAGGGTGCGTGTGAAGAGATAAAAGAAAAGAAGAGAGATACATGCCGGCAATTGCAGTTACAACGCGAACTGAAATGCTGGTGTAATCAAAAAATGTTTGTGCGGCCGCTACCAGGTAAGCAACAAGCGCCTCGCGTCCCCCGTTCCAATCCAGAAAAACAGGGCGTTCGCCAAACTCCCGGATCGCGATTGCGTCCAGTCCTTTGTATGCCTCATCGTAAGTGATGCCATCGAATAACGAGTCTAGTTTCCAAAAGCGAAACAGAACTCCCATTAAAATGATTCCTGCAACGATGAGCGTATTCCATTTCAACGAAGGTTTCGCTGAAAGAAAGTCTTCCCACAAAACGATTCCCTGTGGATTCCTTCTAAAGTAGTAGAAGAAATAAGCAAGGCAGAGCGTGAGTACGGCAAGGCAAAAGGGGTGCAGGAAGGTCGAAACATGGACCTTCAGAGCGGCTTCTGCTGCTATAAAAAGGACCAGTACTAAATGCCGGCAAGGTTTTCTTACGTGCAGGAATTAGCCGAACAACTCTTGAATATTATGAAAACCTGTGTACCAACGGCAGGAGGCCAATTGAGGGGACAATCGTTCAGAATGCTGAACTGGTTGTTTCCCAAATCAGACATGGATCGAATGATTCCGAAAAATTCGTCCAAACCGGAAGTGTTTGCCTTTCTCATATCACCGCAGTTATAGAAAGCATTCGAGCAGGTGGTTCCGGGTGGAAACTGAACAATGGCGCTATTGCCGCTAACTCCAACCACTGCGCCAAATATGAGACCATTATTACCGGCCGGGTTCGTGCAAGCTTGACCGGTTCCCGGACCAGGACCTGGACCCGGACCGCCACCGCCGATTTCTACACGCTTCGACGAAATATTGGATTCTCCTGAATTATCTGTAACAGTCAGAGCCACCCCGAAGCCGCCTGTCCGGACAAATTTGTGTTGGACCAGCGGACCTCTGGCGGAAGTACCATCTCCGAAATTCCAGAAATATTGAGTGATGTTTCCGTCCGGATCGCTGCTTCCCGAACCATCAAAACTAAAATTCGTGTCCATTGTGCCGCTGGCCGGGCTAACTGTAAATTGAGAATGTGGAACTTTACTGGCGTCGACTTCTATCAACCGGGACGTGGAGACACTCGTATTCTTATTGTCTGTCACTGTCAAAGTGGTCGTAAAAGCTCCACCTCTGCCATACCGGTGCGTTACAATTTTTCCGTTGTCTAGCTTACCGTCTCCAAATTTCCATTTATAGCTGACAAGGTTTCCGTCATCATTGGATTTGGAAGCATCAAACCGGAAGGGAGTGTCTTTGATCCCACGGAAGGGATTGACGGTGAACTGCGCTTCCGGAACACGGTTATCACCAACCGAAAACACGGTATTGGAATTGACAGCTCCGGCATTGGTGGCGACGATGACGTTGCGTGGGCCCGGATAAGTATCGCGATTTACACTGAAGAATATATAAATTTCAGAAGTGCTCAAACGTTGAAACTGTTCAACCCCGACGCCATCACCCATACTGACGGACAGCAAACCATCAAAGTTGCTTCCGTGGATTCGTCCCTCAACCCCAATGGTTCCAGGATTTACGATACCGGGACTTACAGCGGTAATTTGAGGAGCTGCTCCCGTGTTGCCGCCAGTTCCGCTATCCTGGCTGCACCCTGCTATCCACGCAAGAATCAGGAGCACGAAGATGGAAAAAATCCGCCCCATGTTAATAGGTTCTCCAGCGCCAACTGCGAAAAAATTATAGCACAGGTCCGGACCGAATCAACCCAAAATGCGTACCAGCGGTTGGCAATATTACCATTCCATAGTACTATACAGGTAGTTCTACGATTTTGGTGATGGTTTTTTTAACGGGTGTCAATGACGGTTCGGCAAACGGAACGGGGGTGCGGTTTGGGCTCCGAGGCTGAAAGACTGCATCGACAGCAAGTTTTTCTAGCGAAACGAATCAGGCTCGTGCTATAATCCCCCGTGCTGGTTAGCCACCGGAAAAAATGTTTTAGAGGGAGTACCAAAATGAAGATTGTTTTACGGGTGTTTTTTGTTTTATCACTCGGGCTAGTTGCAGGTTGCGGAGACGACGAAGTGAATGCCGTCATCCGCGGAATGAATCCGAACCAGGTCAGTCTTGGTCAGGTCAACGCTGTTGGTTCGATTACAGGTAGCAATTTGAATGCAACCGCCGTTTCTCTGGGGGATGGAATCTCCGTCACAAGCTTTACGGTCAAAAGCTCCAGCGAAATTGAGGTTATTTACAACGTTAGCAGCAGCGCTACTCCCGGTCCTCGAGCGATCACGCTCACGACCACGGGCGGGAATGTCAGTGCTAATTCGCTGCTCAATGTTTTGAACAACAATGTGCCGAAAGCTCAATTCAGGATCAGTCCGTCAGCCGGATCTCTGAGCACGAGGTTCGAATTTGATGCCAGCGGCTCTGAGGATCAACGTATCGCAGCGGCTCTTTCGTTTGCGTGGGATTTTGGTGATGGATCAACCGCTTCGGGCAAGACAGTGAGACACACGTACAAAGAGCTTGGTGTTCATGAGGTTTCCTTGAAGGTGACAGATGAGCAGGGCGGTTTTTCTGATGCAACAAGATCTGTAGAGATCTTGAAGAACAGTCCGCCGATTCCTGTGATCAAGATCAAACCAGGAGTCGAAGGGGATACAAATACGAACTTTGTGTTGGATGGAAGGGACAGCAGAGATCCTGACGGCCGCGTCACAGATCACATCTGGGATTTAGGGGATGGAACTCGTAAAAGACGCGGCTCATTAATTGAGTATCAGTATGAGAAAGCGGGTGACTTTACAGTCTCACTCACCGTCGTTGACAACAAAGGTCAATTGGCTTCTGATTCCAGGGATTTGAAAGTTGAGAAATCCACGGAGCGAGTTTGTCCGGGCAGAAGTGCTGGTGGTCATGCGGCCATTCTTCGTGGTGAAGTCATTGGTGTTGAGCCAGGGAACTGGGCGGTTGTCGATTTCGGAAGAGGCGCCACTTGTGAAACGCATTGGAATATTTGCGACGATTTCCGGAAATGGGGAGAAGAAGGAACAAAGGAGTTCTTCGGTATCGTTTCCGGAATGAAGGATCGCGGTAATGGAATACTGGTTGTGCGGAATTCCTGTCCGCTCCGATGGCCCCCTGCGATCGGCGATGAGGTCTTTCTGTATTACAAGACCTGCAATCAGAATAGTTGTCCGTAAGTTAGTACTTTACCGGCCCTCTCAACCGTGTACAACGGTTGAGAGGGCCATTATTTATTGCAGATTGCAATCGCATACGGGGCGCGATGAATCGCCCCCTACAAAGCGTATCTAGTATTCCAACTGAACTTTTTCTTTTGTACTTTCCAACCCCACCACACTGTAGATTCTTTGCAGGCAAAATAGAGTCAGAATGTAGCACCCGGTGGCAATGTAGAAGTTAGTGGCGATACCAAGGTAAATCGAAAAAAAGATAGCGAGAGCTGAGGAGAGAATCCCAAAACTGCCGTTGAGTGCCCAATACCATGGTGTTTCGGAAGATGCAGCAGATTTGACGAGCCGCATTCCGGTGGGAAAAAAGAAACCCATCAGGACACCGAGCGGAGCCACCACCGCGATCGAAGCAAGAATCTTACTCCACTGTCCGGAGGTCATCATGCTGGTTCCTATAAAAGAGAGAAGAAATCGCACCAGCAAAATCGCGCCGGCTGTAACCAGCGGGTAAACCCATAACCACGGCTGTTTCGTAAGCGGAAGACGTTCGCTCAGAAAACTGCCCACACCTGTACTCGCAATAATTGTAAACAGCAGGACTCCCAGCGCGTACATCGGATGGCCCAAAAATACCGAGAGTCTTTGGATGAGTCCGATTTCCGCAAACATAAACCCTGCGCCAATCAGCGAAAAGTAGAAAGCCCCGGCCCAGAAGAAAGGAGCTTTTTGTATTTGACGTTTGCGCGGTTCGAAGAATGAGAGGAAGAACGATCGCAAAGGCTGTCAAAATGGCCAATGAAACGATGAGCCAGAGCAAGGTATGCGTTGCAAGAAGATTTCCGCGTATGACGCCCATGATGGGACGACCCTTATCATCGGCCGGTATCTGGTGGAGTTTGTTCAAATGCAACATGATGAAGAAGTACGGATTGTCATCGGTGGGCGGTTCATAGTTGAAAAATGGATCAATTGTTTTTAGATCCAAATCGTTCAACGATTTCATAGAAACAATCTTTTTAAGGACTTCGTTTTTAGGAAGAATTCCAGGGGCGATATGAAGCCTGTAACGCAAATCGGAAGAAACATTCTCCAGAGTAGAAACATCTTCAGCGGTGAATGGCTCTTTACTCACTATTAGAGTTGCGATACGACCCGAAGATACCATTGCAATATAACGGGACGGATCCTGAACCCCGGAACGAAGCAGGGAAGCAACAGCAAGACTGATCATGCGCCCTGTTTCACCGAGATTTTTCGGGTTATACCACCGGGAGACTGTGAAAACACCATCCGGTTTAAGCCGGCGCAAAAATATATCCCAGGCCTCTACCGTGTAAAGTCCGTTTTCTGAAAGGGAATACGCGCCGGCACTTGTTGCAGCCCATGTGTCGATCAACGACATCTGGATGACGGAATAATTCTCCTTTGTGGAAGCGAGGAAAGTTCTTGCCTCCGCTACAACCAGATTCACTCCTTTGTGATCAGCAACTCCCGCAAATTTTCTGAATTGATTCTGCAGCAAATGAATGAAAATAGGATTGACATCGAGCCCTGTGATTCGTTGATGGCCAAATAATATGGCGCTCTGAATATCTCGCGCTCCTCCGACTCCGATGATGCAAGCATCTCCCCGAGGCCGCAGGTAGTAAGCGACATTCGTTACGTCATAACGGAGATGATCGATGTCACTCATCGATTGGAAGCGTCGAAGTGTTGTGCCGGCGCCTCCATCGATGTTCATCCGGTACTGAACAACCGGTGTTTTTGGGGCTTTGGGACTCGGCCCCCAGTAAGTTGGTTGATCCTGACCTTTGGAGATCATTACATAAGAAAAAGAGTTCCAATATTCCCACAGGCGATTTCTGGCATATCTCTCGTCCCCTTTCAATATCGGCGGGCGTATCTTGTATTCGCTTGAAGCATTCCACAAGCCAAAAAAGACAAGAAAGAGCATGAAGGCACAACTTGCAAGCGGAAAGAGCGCGGGACGAGCTTCTCCACGAAAAACTCACATGCGGCCATCGCGCCAAGAGCGCCGCAGAACAGAATCAGACTGGGTGCATCAACAAATTCCATTCCAACGAGAACAAAGATGCAACCCAGCGAAGCGCCGATGAGATCACTTCCGTACAATCTTCCAATCGGCAGCGGACTTTTGGTTAAGACGAGAGCGATGGCGATTCCCGAAAAATAATAAGGTAGAGAACATGCAACAGTGATTGTTAGAATCGGAGCGAGCGCCTTTACGGAATCAATTGTGTGAAAGGGCAAATTACAGAGAATCAGCAGAGCAATTGGAACGGAAAATGCATAGCCTAGACAGGCTTTTGCTACTGCGATATTCAGCTTTTTCTCTTCCGAAGGAAACGATTTCAAATAGACCGTTACTGCGCCTGCAGTCATTCCCAGCATTGCGGTGGAAATGGCAAAAAAGGCGAGATGATACCACGTGATGATGCTCACAAGTCTTGCGAGCGTCACCTCCATCGCAAGCGTCGAAAATGCAATGAGAAACAGTCCTATATATACGTTCATATTGAGAAATTTTTGAAGCAGGTGAAGTGTCCTAAGCTATGAAAAGCCGGTATTATATCATGTTCAATCGCGGAGCGGTTGACGATTGCCAGATCGGAAGCGACTGGATCGCGGCACTAAGTTCCTTTGCCATGATGAAGTGTCCTTTCGGTGTTGGATGAGCTTGATCCAGAAAAATTTCGAAATCCTTTTCTAACGAAAATGCCGATTGCAAGTTCACGAATTTGACTTTGTTCCTTTGAGCAACATTTCGCATCGAGTTGTTGTAGCTGGTTTGCATGATGGTGTAGACCTTCAGTTCGGGTCGTGGTGGAAGCTTTGTCCGTCTCGGTTGGCTCATGAGAATCGGAATGATTCCATTGGCCTTTGCGATCCGAATCATCTCCTCCAGATTCTTTTCGTAATCTTCCAGAGAAACCCGTACGAGCAAATTTTGCAACCTGTTTTCTTCAACCTTCTGCGGGGGACTCGTACTTCGAGTCGCTTTCCAAACCAGATACTCCACGAGCTGATAAGAACGCAAATGAGCCAGATTCATTGTGATGCGTCTGGATAATGTCATAGCGGGTAGATCCTTATCCTGCAGCGTCCGGCCACCCATATTGATGGCGGGTAAATGATCATTCCAGTTGTATGAGATCACAACGATATCCGGATCGAGTCCAACGACCTTTGTCCGAAGTCGATGAAGACCTTGAAACGAGGTATGACCGAGGACTCCAGCGTTAATGGCTTCGATTCTCTTCTGAGATGTCTTTTGCAGCAAACTCGGTAGTAAGTTGCAATAGGTCTCTCGATCTTCTACGCCCCAGCCCATCGTACAGGAATCACCCATGCAGACGATCCGAATCGTTCCGGCAGGTTTGTTATAGGAGAAATCGGGACTGCGATATCCTTTTTCATTAAACTGGACCGCGTAGGCTCCGGTCCGTACTTCGATCATGACTTTTGCGCCGGGAATCGGCGTCCAGCTCCAGGAAAGAGTCGGATCTTGCATGACTCCCCGATCGGACCATTGGGGAACATTTTGATGAGCCTGAACATCCCTGTAAGGATTGAAAGAAAAGCCAATGATCCTGAGGAATCCATCCAGCGTGGCCAGAAGGAGGAGCGTCATAATTAGCGAGAAGAGGATCTTCTTGCGTAACGAAAAAACCGGCTCGTTTTTCATCGCCCCTGTAAAAAATGGCTAGTGTATCACTGAGAAAATTGACCGGCAAGCCGGAAATTGTTGATCTGGAGTGCCGGGACGCTTATACTAACCATTCAAAAAAACATGAAAGCGAAAGTTGCTGTCCTGCGGACGACCCCGGAAAATGCCATTGTGGACTATCAGCGCCTTATGGAGCTGGCCGACTTTCGCAGTCATCTGGATCCCGGTTCATCCACTATATTAAAAGATAACATTTCATGGCATTTTCCCTTCCCCAGTGCCAATACGACCCCCTGGCAGTTGGAAGGAACGATCGCTGCGCTCCATAATGCCGGTTACAAGGATCTTTCCTGCGTTCAAAACCGAACCGTCGTCACCAATGCCTTTAAAGGAACCGACCTTAATGGTTATTGGCCCATTTGTAAAACGCACAACATTCCTGTCCTTTTTAATTTTCAAATTCAGGACATGCGCTGGGTCGAATACAAACCCAAAGCACGCATGCTTGTTTTAAACGATATTTATCATGATCATATCCGCATTCCTGATTTCTTTTTCGGGAAGAATATCGTCCATTTGCCGACAGTTAAAACCCACATTTACACAACGACCACCGGAGCCATGAAAAACGCTTTCGGGGGTTTGTTAAATGAAAAGCGGCACTATACTCACAGCGTGATTCATGAAACCCTGGTGGATTTATTGAATATTCAAAAGGAGATCCATCCCGGCATATTCGCCGTCATGGACGGAACAACATCCGGAAATGGGGCGGGTCCACGTATCATGGAACCGGTTCAAAAAGACGTCATTCTGGCTTCAGGAGATCAGGTCGCCATTGATGCGGTTGCGGCCAAAATGATGGGATTTGATCCGATGTCGATCCCTTATATTCGCCTTGCGCACGATGCAAAACTGGGGATCGGGGATCCTCGTGAGATCGAAATCACGGGACATCCACAGGTAGCGAATGAAAGCTGGGGATTTCGTGTCACAAAAACTTTTCACAGTTTCCTCGGCTGGCTCGCATGGTACGGGCCCACAAAAATTTTCCAGAAACTGATTTTTCATACTCCGATTGTTCATTTTCCCAATCTCGTTTCGGAAAGTTATCACGATTATTATCGCTGGACCTTTAAAGAGAAGAAAATCTTTGAACAATGGCGAAACGACTCTCCCTGGGGAAAACTATTTGCACGGTACCAGAAAGAGGGTTGCCTTGTTCAAGCTCCCGCAGCGAAGGCCGCAGTTTAAGCCAAAGAAGGCAGGTAGTGGCATAGCATTTGCCGTGCTGTCAAATATGAGCCCCCTCGCCTTCCATGTATGGTCTAGCCACCGAGCGTAATTTTTTGCAAATGCTCTGCACATGTGCAGAGCATTTCATCATGGAGATATGTTCATAGGAATAGAAATCCTCAGTTCAAGAGTCCTGTTTTTGGGGTGACAGGTGAAATGCTCTGCCACTACAGTCTGAAATACCTTTGGCTTTTCCTTGTTTTGCTACTTTCTTCCTGCCGTGCTGAAAATTCCCTCGATTTAGTCTCTGTGCTTCCTTTTGCCGAAAAAAAAGCGGATACGGAAGTGCTGCTTTTTGGAGCCCCGAAAACGAAAAATTTTCTATCCTCCTGGTCCGAACCGCGTCAGCAATCCGGTGGAAAATTCCGGTGGTCTACGGGCGAACAGCCTTCCGTCTCCTGGACTCTGGCGCTTTCCGAACCGTCTTTCCTGCATTTTCGCATTGCAGCCGATGAATCCTTTCCGATGGAGGTGCATTTCGTGAATTCCGTCAGTTCGCACCACTATGTGGACCACAACAACTCGCAACAAGTCATCCGTTTGCCCCGAAACGCGACCGGCGTGGAACTGCAGATTCCTGCCGGCAGAAGTCTCGGAGTACACTCCGTTGTGATCACTCCGAGTCGCGAAGTTGCGGAGTTCCGAAAACCGAAAGATTTTCCGTTTTTGAAAACAATGCATTTTCAGGGGAAAAACCGGAACGCAATCTTCTGTGAAACCGGAGGATCCATCGCTTTTTATGATGCTTTTTCGGTCGCGAGCGAGCTCGAATTCGGATATTACTTCGTGCCATCTAAAACATTAGAAAATGATGGGGCTGTGTTTTCTGTTCTCTGGACGGTTCCGAACGGCAAAGAACGTATCATTTTTCAACGGCGCGTTACGGAATCAGTCTTTCGAAATGTTCGGATTGCTCTAAATTCACTGCCGTATGGTTCGCAGGTCCAACCTTCTAAACTGGAATTCCGCATTGAGCGAGACACGGCGTTCGGCAACGGTCAAACTGCATGGATCGATCCGCGCGTGCGACAGGTCAAAACACCAGCCGTGAAAAGCCCTTCAACTCCAGGCTCCCTGAGAGGGTCACTCGCTGACGCGAATGTTGTGTTCATCATCCTGGATGCCGCATCGGTGCGGCATTTTGGTTCTTACGGGTACAACAAAAATACGACACCTGAAACGGACAGTCTTGCAAAGGAAGGGGTGCAGTTCCAACGAGCCTACACAAACGCGGTGTATACGCTGGCCTCCAGCGCGACGATTCTTACGGGGCAACGCCGACTGCCGTCTTCTCTAGCAGACTGTGAGGAGTAGCAAATTGCGGGCCACCACTCCCGGCTACTTCCTGCGCTTGGCCGCCTTCCGACGGTGAGGGTTCTTTGCCTTGGCAGTGACTTTCCGGGCGGCCTTTGCTTTTCGGGGTTTCGTCTTAGTCGCGGCTTTCGCCCTGGAGCGCGGTAGTTCTTTCGGGCGGGCTTCCGCGCAGCCTTCTTTACGGACTTCTTTGCAGCGACTTTCGCCGCCTTCTTAACCGGCGGCTTGGAGGCTTTGGTTCCCAGGACTTTGACCGGCGGCGCCGCAACCGCCGAGGCTACTTTTGTCTCCTCGCGCCAGCCGTGCGCATCGCGCACCGCAATCATCGCCCGCAGGATGTCGTTCCACGTTTCCTGCTTCATCATGACCGCGTTGGGGAACATGCAGCCGTCCCAGCAGATGTGGCGGAACGCCTTCGTGAGCCGGCCATCCTCGCCCATGCAGCCAGTAGCCGGCGTGGTGGGCGATGGTGAGCTTGCCGTTCGGGTCGTTCGGCAGGCAATGATGGCCCGTCTTGTCGTGCGTGCCGGAGCCGTGGACCGTCGCGTCGTTTTGCGCGACGTGGAAATCAATGGTCCACGGGCGCAGCGCGCCGGTGAGCGTCTTCATCGCTTCGTTCAGGCGGTGCGGGTCCGACCAATCCCAATCCGGCGGCAGGATGGCGTCCTCCGGCGCGTTGTAGCCGAGGATGTAAAGGAGCGTGTGCGCCATGTCGGCCTGGAAACCCAGCGTCTTGGGCCGGTTCACCCGTTCCAGCAGGTCCACCATCTTCTTCCAACTGTGCATGCCGCCCCAGCAAATCTCGCCCTCCGCCGCCAGCCGCTCGCCGAACTCCTCCGCCACGTCGCACGCTTCGCTGAAGGTCTGGGCGATCTTCCTCTGGTTGGCCTCCGGGTCCTTCGCCCAATCCGCCACGCCGCACGCCGAATCAATGCGCACCACGCCGTACGGCCGGACGCCCAGCTCGCGCAGCTTCCGGGCGATGCGACAGGCCTTGCGCACCTGCCCGACAAATTGCTTGCGCTCCTCCTCGCTGCCCATCGCCGAGCCGCCGCCCGTCGGCGGCCAGACCGGCGCCACCACCGAGCCGACGACAAAACCCTTCGCCCGGACCTTGTCCGCCAGGCGCTTGAGGCCGTCGTCGTCGATGTCGATGCTGACGTGCGGGTCGAACAGGAAGAGGTCCACGCCGTCGAACTTGATGCCGTCCACCTCGGCCTTGGCCGTCAGGTCGAGCATGGTGTCGAGGTCAATGCACGGTTCGGCGCCGGGGCTGCCTTTGCCGACCAGGCCGGGCCACATGGCATTGTGAAGTTTCGGATAATTGCTGTGACTATGTTGTGCGCTCATATAGTTGTCCTTTCAGAAAGTGCGCCAAGACCTTGCAAGAGAACCCCGCGACAGGCAATGCGCAAAGTTGGGTTCCGCACGTCGCCAACTTCCGTTCCCCGCGCTTGACAGGGGTCGAGAGTCTCCTAGTCTCGGCGCGCTTATGACTTTTGCCGGTCCGCCCAACCCGGTTCATCCTGCTGGTGGTGCTCGCCCTGACGGCGAGCGGCATTATGTTCTACCTGGCCGATGGCAACCTGGCCTCCGGCGAACATGCATAACGCGGTGCGGAACTGGGAGCAGTACGGGCTCGTGACTCTGAAAGGCAAGATGGTGGTAAACCCCGGAGGCTACGAGGCGTTGACCAAGCCCCAGGTTTACAAGGGGCATCGGGCGGCCAGCTTGTATCCGGTGTTCTTTATCAAGCGGCTGTTCGCCTGGACCGGGCGCAGGCAGCCTGGCCGTTCATGTCACGCTGAGTCTAACGTCCTGCTTTCCACTGGTTTCTGCTCGGCAGGAACCGCATCGCCTGGCTGGCCGGAGCCGCCGCAATCCTCTGCCCCGGATACATACACGACCAGGCGTATCTGGACCCGAATGTCCTCGCCCTGGTGATGGGCTCGCCATTTGCGGCCATCGTTCTACCGTTGCTCGTGCGCCCCTCTCTCTCGCCACTGTCTCTCGTGGTCTTGTTTCTCACGATCGCAGTCTATACTTCGCTGAACTGGACCACGGGGTTTGTCCACGCGGGTCTTGCTGGCCTATCTCCTGGTGGCCCGGCAGGTCACGGCGCGCCGGGTGTGGCTATACATTGCCGCGGCTGGTGTCAGTCTCATCCTGGTGACCGGCATCTCGGTCTTCGACAAGCAGAAGACCTGCGCCAGCTTCGAGGAATTCCTGGGCGCCTACCTCTGGGGAAGCGTGGGCTATGGAGCTTATCTGACGACCGACCGGGCAGTGGTGCGCCTGCTGTTTGTAGTCGTCGCGGGCCTCCTGCCGCTGCTCCTGGTGCACGCCTACCTCTTCGTTCAGCGTTTAGGGAGGAATTCGGAGAAACCCTGGGGCTCTTTCCTGCCCCTGGCTGTGGTAGTCTTAGGGGTCGGTGTCATGCGCAATTACTTCGGGACCGTGCCTTGGATGGCCGCAGCCGTGTTCTTGGCGGCTTTGGTGCTATCCATGCGGCTGATCTTGGAAGGGAAGAGCGCCGCCGCACCGCGTCGGAAACCGCACCCGGTAGGAGG
This sequence comes from uncultured bacterium, assembly GCA_963771165.1. Taxonomy (GTDB): domain Bacteria; phylum Acidobacteriota; class HRBIN11; order JAKEFK01; family JAKEFK01; genus JAKEFK01. The sequence continues at coordinate 158,822 of CAVYSN010000001.1, forward strand.
GTTTTGCCGCAGGCTGCCTTCTTGGCAGGGTGCTTCGTCTATGCCTTGGCGGTCACCGTCCTGGCAAGCCTGCATGACTCGGAATGTCGTGCGATGGTGACCCTGGTGCGCACCAACACCGCACGTTCGGATACCATCGTCGTGGCGGAAACCGATCCGAAGCTGGCCAGCATCTCCGGCGGTGTCGCCGACTTCACCGACCGGAGGGTTGTCGTGCAGCGTGACCTATCCCTCGGGGAACCTTTGGCGGGCCGAGCTTTCCTGCTCTCAACTTCGGGTGAGGTGAAATTGCCTCTGGTGGCGACAACCTCCCAGCCGTCACTGGTTTCCTGGCCGGTGGTGCAGAAGCTGCTTGCCTGGTATCGCGTAGCAGTCGCACGCCGATTGCCTGGTGACCAGGGATTCAGGCCGGGCACGTGCTACCTTTACGAGTTGGTGAGCGCCAATCGCGCTGCGAACCTCCAGGCATCCCCGGCCAAGCCCGCTAGACCCATGTGAGCTGTTTCGAGTCCCGGGGAGATCGCATGGGTGCGTGCGGCTCTGTCTGCGCCAATGGTTGGGTGGGGCATTGCCTTGCAGGGTTTTTGGCCTTAGCTTCCAAGTAGCTTGAACGGCACGACCAACTCCAACGACACAGTCGTAGCGCAGCTTTGCCCCGCCTGCGGCCTTTGCTGCAATGGCGCCATCTTTGCCAACCTCGCCTTGCGCCCCGCCGACAATGTCCCTCGTCTCCGCTCGCTCGGCCTGCCCGTCGCCGAATCGCGTTCGGCCCTGCGCCCGCCCCACCTTGCGCAGCCTTGCGCTGCGTTTGACGGCCGCCACTGCCGGATTTACGCCGACCGTCCCCAGTATTGCCGCCAATTCGAGTGCCTCCTGC
>CAVYSN010000002.1:0-33848 GCA_963771165.1 uncultured bacterium
GAAACGCGGTGGTGAATGTGTTTTCGTTTAATGATGGGGACAGTTTCGTAAGTCTTGCGACCTGGCAGTCGAGAGGGCATGACCAAAACTCCTTTGTCACAAACACCACCGCTTTATTTGTCAATCCTGGAGCCGATGACTACCACCTGAAAACAGGAAGTCCTGCGATCGATGCAGGTTTCCTACTCAGCCAGGTAACGGACGACCTGGAAGACAGACTACGCCCGGCCGGGACAACGCACGACCTTGGCGCCTATGAAGCAGGAACGGGATGCGTGGATTCGGCTTCTCCTACCACTTCCATCACTTTTCCCTCGAATGGAAATTCTGTGAGCGGTACCATCACAGTATCGGCAAATGCTTCGGATGATTGTTCAGTGAATCGGGTCGAATTTTTTGTGGACGGAGATTTACTCTCGAACGATACATCTTCGCCTTACAGCACAAACTGGAATACAGCGGATAAGGCAAATGGAACTCACACTCTTTCAACCGTCGCTTACGATAATGCCGGCCATAGCACAGCTTCTTCCGCTGTTAATGTAAATGTAAACAATGCCGCGTTCTTCTTCTCCGATGATTTCGAGGACGGCAACGCCGGCGGCTGGACTTTTACGGCCGGGACCTGGAGCGTGGTCAACGGCGATCTGACCGGCACCGCCAAATCGGGCAACGCGCTCTCGCCCGATTTCGGTGGATGCTCCACCTGTACGATTGAAACAGATGTTAGGATTCAAACTTCCAGCGGACGCGCTTCTGTTTTCGGATGGTACCAGAGCCCATCAACAAATGTGGAACTGCAAATTCAGGATGATAAGAACAAATACATCCTCAGACAACTTTCCGGTGGGACTCTGGTTGCCTCGCGAACAGTTTCCCGAACAGTGGTCCTGAACACAAACTACCATATCAAAATGCTTTACGATGGCACGAACTTTAAAGTGTTTGTTGACGGTGTCCTGATTATGACCCAGGCTGCAGGTACTACACCTTCCGGCAAAGTTGGTTTTAGAACGTGGTCGCCGAACAATAAAATCAAGACATGCAGTTTTAAAGGCATCGTCGTCTACTAATCAAATCCCCTGTAAATTGGGGCGGCACCCGCCGCCCCATTTTTTTTTGGCTATAATAACCACGGAGTCACGAAGATCACAGAGTTAAAACTGTTTTTCCGCATGCCCTCCGTGCCTCCGGGGTGAAAAAAGTGAGCTTACAGTCCGAAGTCGATCGCGTTTTCGAACTACAAAAAGTTCATTGTGAAACAATTCGTGATACGACGGCTTCGCAACGAATCGAGAAACTACGAAGACTCCATAAGAACATCCTGGATCATCAAATTCCGCTCGAAGAGGCGTTGTACGAAGACCTGAAAAAAGCCCCACATGAAACGGGCTTAACCGAACTGTATCCTGTCACGAGTGAAATTAAACACGCCTGCAAACACATCACCCAATGGATGGAACCACGACGTTTGAAGAATCCGTTGGTTTTTTTTCGCGCGCAAGGACACATCCGATATGAACCAAAAGGCATGTCGCTTATTCTTTCTCCCTGGAATTACCCGTTTCAACTCGCTGTCAGTCCGGTAATTTCAGCGATTGCGGCAGGCAACTGCGTCATTTTAAAACCCTCCGAATTCAGTCCGAATACGTCGCGCTTCATCAAACAATTACTGGAAAAAACATTTCCTGAACAAGAAGTGGCTGTCTTTGAAGGGGATCACACGATCGCGACGATTCTATTGGAAAAACCTTTTCATCATATTTTCTTTACCGGATCTCCGGCGATTGGAAAAATTGTCATGCAAGCGGCAGCCAAGCATCTCTCTTCGGTAACACTGGAACTCGGAGGAAAATCACCTTCAATCATCGATGAGAATTATGATTTGGAAGATGCTGCAAAAAAAATTGTGTGGGGTAAGTTGTTAAATGCGGGACAAACCTGCGTTGCACCTGATTATGTGTTGGTTCCTGAAAATCAAAAGCAAGAATTCATCCGGCTCGCCATCCTGAATGCACAAAAGTCCTACGGGGATGCTTCAAACAGCGCGGACTACTGCAAGATCGTTTCACTCAAACATTTAATCAGACTGAAGAACCTTCTAGATGGTGCAATCAAGGCAGGAGCACAGCTGGAAATGGGAGGACAGATTGAAGAATCAAAATGCTATTTCGCTCCAACCATCCTTTCGGCGCTCCCGCATGATGCTGAAATCCTAAAGGAAGAAATCTTTGGCCCGATTTTACCCGTTCTGTCCTATGCACGATTGAGTGATGCGCTCGAATTCATCAATGCAAGGCCGCGTCCGCTGGCGGCTTACATCTTCAGCAACAATTCATACTTTGTCAACAATGTTTTAAGTCAAACACGTTCGGGCGGGGTCTGCATCAATGATGTTGCGGTTCATTTTGTGAATGTGGAATTGCCATTCGGTGGAATGAACAACAGTGGCATCGGAAATTCTCACGGCTACTTTGGCTTCCGAGCTTTTTCACATGAACGGGCGGTTCTCAAGCAGCCGAAAAAAGGAGCGATCACTTTTTTCTATCCGCCCTACACTGATAGAATGAAAAAACTGATCCAATGGACGGTAAAATACTTTTAATGCAAAGTCGCAACGAGGCGAAGAAGGTATTTAACTATCCTTTGCATCATGACGTCTTTCCGTTAATGCTCTTTCTTCGTGATTTTCACAGAAAAGCATTTTCCCAATCCGATCGATGCTGTGACATTTAATTCATATTCCAGCTTGTTATGCATCGGTTCAGGAGGTTCTTTCTCAGAAAAATACTCCACAAATGCGCCTGTGATATCTTTTTCGAATGTAATTCCCTTTTTTACGCGTCCTTTGGATAGCAGATACAGGTGGGACGCGTCGTTTCGCGCAACCATTAACAGCTGATCGAAGTCGGCAGCAATCGCTTCTTCAAGAATGCTCTCGAAACACTCAAAAGGTTCGGTCGTTTCCTCCATGTTTCCCCCTGGCGTAGCCGCTCTTACTAACGGATGATCAAGAAGCATGCCAACGCCGTCTCGACGGACGGCCCTTAGGAGAATGACAATTTTTGGCAGTGGGTCTGACGAATGGATGTCGTCAGACATGAATTTTGTGGCGTAAGTAAAAGTTAAATTCTCCAAATACAGTTGCGATCGCGTCGAACAACGTTTGATCGAGTACCACTTCGGCCGCATCCAGATTCTGTTCCAATTGTTTAACGGTCTTTGCTCCGGGAATTGGTACCACGTTGAATCGAAGTAGAAAAGCAAGAGCCACTTGTTGCATCGTATACCCGGTGTGCTGAATCATCTGGTTCAATCGATCCACTTTGTTCAATGCTTCGGCAAGTCTGCGCGGAGTCAGGTAGTTTTGTCGATTATCGTTCCTTGCGAACCTATGCTCACGACTGAACTTCCCCGTCAGTAATCCGGAAGCAAGCGGTACGCGTGCAATCACACCAACACCTTTTCTCTCAGCAAGCGAAAGAAGTCGTTCGGCAGGAGCCTGGTTCAACACATTGAACAGCACTTGCAGGAGATCCACTTTGCCGTTCTCAATCAAATGAAGGCCCTCTTCGATTGTGGAAATGGAAACACCTGCGGCCCGGATCTTTCCTTCGTTTTTCAGTTTAACAAGCACTGAGAAGACTTCGTCGCCTTGCCAGACTTCCGGCGGGGGATTGTGCAATTGAAAAATTTCAACTGCCTCCCGCTTCAAACGCTTGAGACTGCTTTCAAGCTGCTGCCGGATATGGAGTTCTGAAAATTCCTTAACAGGTTTGCCGTCCTTTCGCGTATTCCCTGCTTTCGTCGCAATCACACAATCTTTCCCACCCAGAAAGCGCCCCAGCAACTCCTCGCTGTGACCACCACCATAGACGTCTGCAGTATCGAAAAAATTAACGCCGAGCTCGAGAGATCGGCGTATAGCAGACTCTGATTCAGCATCATCGACATCTCCCCAGCCAATAGGGATTCCGAAAAGATCGACCGGTCCTCCGATCGCCCAACACCCGAAACCGATCTCCGATACTCGAAGGCCTGTATTGCCCAGTTGTCTGTATTTCACAAGGAGGCTATTATATTTCACCGCAGAGTACGCAGAGCACGCTGACTCTTTTCAGAACTCCTTATAACTCTGAGTTCTCCGCATCCTCTGCGATGGAAACAAATGAAAGCAGGAATAGTAGGGTTCCCCAAAGTCGGTAAAACGACTCTGTTTAATTTGCTGACGCGAGGTCAGGCAGAAACTTCCCGTTTTAGCCAGGCGAAAGCAGTCAATATTGGAGTTTCAGAAGTTCCGGATCAAAGACTGGAAAAACTTCATGATTTGATTCAGCCCAAAAAGAAAACTCTGGCAACGACCGAATTCGTAGACCTTGTTGGGGTGCAACGGGGAGAAATCAAAGGCGCAGAATATTTGGCTCATCTGCGAACCGTGGATTGTCTGTTGCATGTGGTGCGCGCGTTTGAAGATGCCGAAATGGGAATCGGCCCTGATCAACTCCACCCCCGAAATGATATCCAGGATTTCAATCTGGAGTTGATTCTTGCCGATCTGGATGTCATCCATAATCGCCTCGAGAAACTGCGCCTGCTCGTAAAAAAAATGAAGAACAAGGACCAAGAAGAGGAACTTGCTCTGCTGGAACGTTGCTCAGCCCATCTGGAAAATGAAAAGCCGATTCGCGAAATGGAGTTTGACCCTCAGGAGAAAAAGAGGCTGCGCAGTTTTGCATTTCTCAGCGAGAAACCGATATTGCACATTGTAAACTTAAGCGAAGAACGTCTGGGCGAACGAGATCAGCACGTTTCGGAATCCTTTTCAAAGAATCAGGAAATCACATACATTTGCGGACCTCTGGAAGAACAGATCGGTCAATTGCAGCCAGGGGACAGAAAGGAGTTTCTGGAACAATACAATTTTCAGGAGACCGGGCGTGATCGTGTGATTCGCACAACCTTTCATCTGCTGGACCTCATTCTATTTTTTACAGCAGGGCCGGAGGAAGTAAGGTCCTGGCCGTTGCGGCGTGGATTGAATGCGCAAAAAGCTGCCGGAACGGTTCATTCAGACATGGAACGCGGATTCATCCGGGCTGAAGTCGTTGCCTACGAAGATTTTTTAAGAACAGGATCTTTTGCAGAGGCGAAAAAACAGGGCGTGTTCCGTCTCGAAGGAAAAGATTACATCGTTCAGGATGGCGACATTATCACGTTCCGCTTTAACGTATGATGGATTCCTTGACAGGAGTCGTTCTTGCAGGCGGCAAGAGCACTCGGATGGGGAAGAACAAGTCTTTCCTTTCTTATCGTGGAAAGAATTTGATCGACGTTCCGATCGAAACGCTTACAGGCATCTTTTCTGATGTGGTGCTGAGCGTTAACAATCCTGAAGACTATTCCGGTTATTCGCTCCCTAAAGTTGTCGATCAGTATTCTGAAATAGGCCCGATGGGCGGGATCACATCGGTCTTGAAGAGCGGACGTCAAAGGATTTTTTGCGTAGCATGCGACATGCCTTTTTTGAACCAGGCGCTCATAGAATACCTGTGCAGTTTTATCGACTATGATGCGGTGATTCCGATCTGGGAAGGGCACGCAGAAGTCATGCACTCCGTTTATTCTGATAGTCTCGTCCCTGCATTTGAAAATGCTATTTCATCTCACCGGTACAAAATAACAGATGCACTGAAGGCATCGAACGTTCGTTACATCTATGCGGATGAAATTCGCCCCCTGGATCCGTCAGGAGATAGTTTCAGAAACGTGAATACTCCGATGGATTATGAGAAACTGTAGCTTTAGAAACTGTAGTGGCAGAGCATTTGCCACGTAATCTCGATTCGTTTGATTTTGAAAATTATGAGGTTCCCGGAATGAGCATAATTTGTTTGAACAAATGCTCTGCAGAGCATTTGAAACAAAAGAGGATTTTTTCATATCACCCACAATGTATGAGAGCAAAAGAGTCCATACCGATAGTTTGGCAAATGCTCTGCCACTACAATCCATGAAGATTTTAATGATAGCGCCGGAACCTTTCTTTGAGCCGCGCGGTACGCCTTTCAGTGAGTATTTCCGTATCAAGGCGCTCTCCGAACTGGGACATGAAGTGGATCTTGCAACCTACCCATTGGGCCAGGACGTACAAATCAAGGGGCTTCGGATCTTCCGGTCGCTAAATGTGCCAGGGATTTCCAGAGTCAAAGTCGGTCCCTCGATCGGAAAACTCTTCCTGGATTTTTTCTTGTTTTTCACTGTGATCAAACTGGTACTTAAAAACGGTTACGATGCCGTCCATACTCATGAAGAAGCCTGTTTCTGGGGCGTGATCCTTCGAAAGATTTGGAAGATACCTCACGTGTACGACATGCACTCTTCTCTCCCACAACAGTTCAAAAATTTCGATATCGTTCACGCCCGCTGGATTCACAAAATCCTGCAAGGCTTTGAAAAATTTGCTCTTCAATCTTCTGATGCAATCATCGCGATCTGTCCCTATTTAAAGGATCACGTCACCGAATCGGGAGTCACCCGAAAGGTCTTTGTTATCGAAAACAGCGCGGAATCGGAGGATCTGTTTTCGGGTGATCGAACTTCTATTCAGACAGCTCCAGACTTTCAGGGCAGAAAAGTGGTGCTCTATGCTGGAACGTTCGAGCATTATCAAGGGCTCGATCTTTTGCTGGAAAGCGTGAAATACGTTGCTGACAATAGGCGGGATGTACTTTTTCTGCTGATTGGCGGCGATTCAAAATTCACGGAATTCTACAGCGAGATGAGCCGGAAACTGGGCGTTGATTCGCATGTTCGGTTGATGCAAAAGATGCCGGCCGCCGAATTGCGTGCCTACTTTCAAGCTGCAGCTGTTCTCGTCTCGCCAAGAAAAACAGGAACCAATACACCTTTAAAAATCTATTCCTATCTGCGGAGCGGCAAGCCAATTGTGGCAACAAATCTCGTAACGCATACGCAGGTGCTGACTCCGGATATTGCAATTCTTACAGAGCCAAAACCGGAATCCTTCGCTGCCGGAATCTTAAAAGCACTCGAAGAGTCCCCTGCGATCCATCAGCTCGTTGAAAGAGCGCACAAAGTTGCCGAAGACAAATACAGTTACAAGGAATACATCACAAAAACAGCGCAGTTGTACGAATACGTTCAGAATCTCAAGAAACCGGAAGAGCTTCAAACGGCAAGCAGCGTGGTTTAAGAATGAGCTCAATGAAAGATAGCAGGGAAACAATTCATAGCGCCCGGTCTGACATCCGCGATAAACCACGGCATTACAGCTATGAAGTATACGCAGATCCGGAAATAGCACGCACATTCGATCAAGACCGCTTCGGTAGCGCTGTGGGAGAGTTCCTCAAGCAGACTCAGGAACAAATCGTATTTTCGAAATTGCCGGATGTTTCCGGCTGGAAGGTCATCGATGTTGGGGCCGGAACCGGCAGATTTACAATTGCTTTTTTGGAAAGAGGCGCTGAAGTAACTGCATGCGACGCTTCAGAGGAAATGTTGAAGGTTCTACAATCGAAAACAACAAACCCTGGCCTTCAGACGAAGACTACCGATGCACAGAGTCTGCCATATCAGAACAAAAGTTTTGATTGCGCGGTTTCATTCCGAATGCTGATGCACGTTGTCGACTGGAAGAAGGCTTTATCGGAGCTTTGCCGTGTTTCTCAGGATTGGGTGATTTTCGATTTTCCGCCGAAACGCGGGTTCCTCCGGTTGGCTCCGCTCTTTCATTGCATTAAACAACCCTTTAGCAAACATCTGCAGGCATACAAAGTATTACCTCCACGCGACATCAAAGATGTGTTGCAATCGGAGCATTATGAGATCGTTTCGCAGGATCACGGATACTTCTTGCCGATCGCAGCACACCGCATGATGCGAAACGTTCGGTTCAGTAACATATCCGAAAAGACGTTTGCGAAACTGCGGCTTACACATCTATTTGGCTCTCCTGTAACCATTTTTGCGCGCCGCATTCGATGAAGGTCAAGACTTTCTGGCTGAAGCTGGCTGCGGGGATTGCCCTTCTGGTTCTTTTACTCACGTTTCAGGTGCGCCCCTCCGACATCAGTCATGAGATGTTTGAAAGTGATTTCCGTTGGATCCTGTTGGCTGGTGCTCTTCATATAGTGGGCCTTTTAATCAGCGCTTATCGATGGCAGTTGCTGCTTCGGGCTCAAATGGTGAACGCTCCGATCAAAGATCTGATCCATTCCTATCTAATCGGCGGCTTCTTTAATAACTTTCTTCCTACGCGCGTGGGTGGAGATATTTACCGCATGGTCGATTCCAAAAAATACAGTGGATCTCTGCTTCGCCCTTTTGCGGTCATCATCATCGAAAGACTTTCCGGTATTTATGCTTTGTTGTTGATTGGAATCGCCGCCGTTAGCTTCTATCCAAGATTTCAAGAAGTAAAAGCGCTTGCCATAGCGTTGTTCACCCTCGCGATGCTTGGTCTTGTTTGTCTCTTACTGTTCTATGGAAGCGACCGGTTCGGAGAGTGGCTCAAACGAGTGACCGGCAAATTACCTGCGCGTTTTAGCAGTAAACTTCTCTCGATGTTTGATGCATTCTGGCATTTCTCACGGTCCCGTTCGGTGCTGGTGATTACCTTTCTTCTCGGATTGCTTCTGCAAGCAAATGTCATCCTTTATTACTACTTCATTGCCAGAGGCATACATATGCCGCTCAGCTTTCAAGAGGCGGCCATCGTTATGCCGATTCTAATCTGTATTCAGCTTCTGCCTCTAACGCCAAACGGAATAGGCGTGCGCGAATTTTCTTATATTTACTTGCTGGAGCCTTTCGGAGTTCGTGAAGCACTGGCGGTTGCATTTTCTCTGTGGGACTATATCTTAACCTTCTTCTACGGTTTGATCGGCGGCTTGCTTTATTTGTTGAAAAAATAGTGTTCCAAAGGTAACGTTTTTAACCTTTAACTTTTAACCTTCTCATGTATACAACTATTATTATTCGCGGTGCTCGGCAGCACAATCTGAAGAATATCGATCTGGACCTTCCACGGAACCAATTGATTGTGATCTCAGGGTTGAGCGGGAGCGGTAAATCTTCGTTGGCCTTCGACACCATTTTTGGAGAAGGCCAGCGCCGTTACGTGGAGTCGCTCTCTGCCTATGCACGCCAGTTCTTGCAGCAAATGGAGAAGCCGGATGTCGATTCGATTGAAGGACTCTCCCCTGCCATTTCCATCGAGCAGAAAACGATCACGCGAAATCCCCGATCAACAGTGGCCACTGTAACAGAAATTCAGGATTACCTGCGGCTGCTCTATTCGCGGCTGGGTGTTCCATTTTGTCCACGTTGCAATATTGCCATCCAATCCCAGACTGTTGATCAGATTGTTTCACAGATCGAGTCGAGACAGGGGAGCAAAATCCAGATCCTGGCGCCCATTGTTCGAGACCGAAAAGGAGAATACAGAAAGGAACTCGAAGAATTCCAGAAAAAAGGGTTTACGCGCGCCAGAATCGACGGCGCGATTGTATTCCTGGAAGGGCCAATCCGTCTCGAACGACATAAAATCCATACAATCGAAATAGTGGTCGATCGCTTCCCTTTAGATGAAAGCATAAAAATAGGCAGGATCCGTTCGTCGGCGGAACTGGCTTTAAAGCTGGGCAAAGGGAGTATGGTCGCTCTTTTCGATGAAAATGAGAAATTATTTTCAATCAACCGTGCATGCCCGCAATGTTTTTTCAACTTCCCGGAATTGGAGCCGCGTTTCTTCTCGTTCAATTCGCCGCTTGGAGCCTGTCCGGAATGCGATGGAATCGGTGAAATCAGCGAAGCAAGCGAATATTATCGCCAGGTCGAAAAAATGGCTGAGGGGGTGTTGTTGACCTCCACAAGAACCGAGGCAGATTTGTATTATTCCCCAACAAAAACTGCACTGGAGCAATGGCAGGTTGCCGAAGATAGTTTGCCGGATGAGGAGCAGATCCTCTGTCCGCAATGCAAAGGAACCCGTTTACGGCGTGAAGCACTCTTTGTGAAAATTCATGGTCAAAACATAGCTGAAGTTATGAATTTAGCAGTGAGCGATGCCGAAAGCCTTTTTGATTCGTGGAAATTTACTGAAACGGAAACCCTGATCGCCAGTCCGATCTTGCGCGAAGTCCGCGAAAAACTTGGATTTCTAAAGAAAGTAGGTCTTGAGTACGTTACATTAGATCGCAAGATTGGCACGCTCTCCAGCGGTGAAGCTCAACGTGTGCGACTTGCGAGTCAGATCGGAGCCAAATTAAGGGGCATCCTGTATGTTTTGGATGAGCCAACGATCGGCCTTCATCCAAGAGATAACCAGCGCCTGATTGATGCCTTGAAAACAATGAAGGGAATTGGAAATACAGTAGTTGTTGTTGAGCATGACGAACAGACGATTCGTTCGGCCGATTACATGGTGGACCTTGGTCCCGGTGCCGGGAAAAAGGGAGGGCACGTGGTAGCGGCGGGAACCGTGGAACAAGTGCTGAGTAACCCGGCTTCACTTACAGGAGCCTATCTGAGTGGAGAAAAAAAAATTCCGGTTCCGGCTAAGAGAAGAACTGCAAACCGGGGGCATATCGAAGTGATTGGCGCAGCCGAGCACAATTTGAAGAATGTGGATGTGAAATTTCCCATCGGTTTGTTTACGGCTGTGACCGGAGTATCCGGTTCAGGAAAATCTACCCTGGTCATTGATATCCTTTACAAAGCAATTTCGAAAAAGCTTTATAAATCGAGCGAAGTTCCGGGCCGTCACGATCGCATCCAGGGCCTGGATCAGATCGACAAAATTATCAATATCGACCAGGCTCCGATTGGCCGCACTCCCCGTTCCAATCCTGCAACATACGTCGGGATGTTCAATCACATACGGGAATTTTTTGCGCAGCTTCCGGAATCAAAGATACGAGCCTATTCTCCCGGACGTTTTTCATTTAATGTCGCTTCAGGAAGATGCGCGGAATGCCGTGGATATGGAGAAACCCGTATTTTTATGCATTTCATGCCGGACGTTTATGTGCGTTGTGAAATCTGCGGAGGTCGCCGGTACAATCAGCAAACGCTTGAGGTCACTTATGAAGGTAAGAACATATCAGATGTGCTGGACATGACAATCTCCGAAGCTCGAGATTTTTTTGATTTTCATCCGCAAATCAAACCGCGCCTTCATGTATTGGATCAAGTTGGAATGGGTTACATTCATCTCGGACAGCCGGCCACAACTTTATCAGGTGGCGAAGCTCAAAGGATTAAACTGGCAAAGGAACTTTGTAAGAGAAGCACCGGCAAAACCCTGTACATTCTGGACGAACCTACAACGGGCCTGCACTTTGAGGATGTTCGACACCTGCTCCAGATTCTGCTCCATCTTGTAGAACTGGGAAACACGGTTGTTGTAATTGAACATAATCTGGAAGTCATTAAATCCGCAGATCACATCATTGATCTGGGGCCGGAGGGTGGAAATGCGGGGGGACAAATCATTGCAACCGGAACTCCGGAAAAAATTGCCCGCAGTAAGAAATCACTTACGGGTGCTTATCTCCTTTCGCACTTGAAGTAACGGACGAGACGTTCGCACGACTTGACCTGGAAGCCTAACCATTCCCGCTATAATTAGGCGACTGAGCATAGAATGAGCACCGAAGCTTACCCCGAAGTTTTCCGCAAATTCCCTTTCCAGATAGGAAGACTCACGGAAGATGTAATTTACACCCGCTGCCGCACAACCCAGCAGAGAAAATATGATCGAGAACTGGATAAACAGATAGGATTCAGTGATGAGCAGCGCTATGCCTTTTACTGCGATCCGGAGATCAATTTAAAGAATCAAGGTGTGTTCGAATGGCTGGACATTTGTGAAACAGTCGATCTGGCAAAGGATCAATACACTTTTGTGGAACTGGGAGCAGGATTTGGCCGGTGGAGTGTCATTGCCTACGGTATCGCCGCGCTGCTTCGTTCATTGAAGTGTAACTTGATCCTGGTAGAAGCCGAACCGACGCACGTACTCTGGGCAAAAGAACATCTAACAATGAACAACATCCCGCGTGAGTCCTATAAACTCTTTTCAGGCGCGGTCGATCGATGCAGTGGGTACGTATGGTTTGCGGAAGGGAAACCGAGTGCCTGGTACGGACAGTCGATCATTGAGAACCAATCCAGGCCGATCATGAAAGCCAGGATCAAAAAGTTTCTGCAGCGCTATGGATACGCTTCTGGTGTAAGCATTTGGGAAGGACATCAGCCCGTAAGAAGCTACTCACTCAGTCGTATACTAAAATCGGCAAAACAAGTTGATCTCATACACATGGACATTCAAGGAAAAGAGTATGAAGTGCTGGAGGCAGCCCTCGCTGAAGTCACTCGGAAAGTAAGAAGGGTACACATCGGCACCCATTCCAACCTGATTGAAAAGAATCTACGAGAGTTGATGAACTCTGCCGGATGGCAAAATATCCGCGATTACGAACGGGATCAAACACAGAGTACACCGTTTGGACCGATGTTCTTTGATGAAGGAATACAAACCTGGATGAATCCAAAACTTTGTTCCGGTTGATAAACGCTTTTTGAACAGAAGCCAGCGAAGCAAGCAAAGAAAATCTTTGTGAGATTTTCTTTGCCTGTACTTCGCTATCCTTGCTATCTTCTGTAAAAACAGTCTTAATAATTTCTAGGACCCCGTCTGCCCGAATCCGGACGACGGCCGCGGTATTCACCACGTCCGCGATCATCCTGACGCGGCGGTCTGTCCCCTTCATAACGGGGCCGATCCTGCTGCGGACGCCCTTCGTTGTAACCTGGCGGTGGAGTTGCCTGCGCGAATTCCTTATGACTCAAACGGATTTTGCCATCATCGCCAATCTCAATGACACGTACCATCAATTCCTGACCTTCGGTAACCAGATCGCGAACTTCATGAACACGGTAAGGGGCCATCTCAGAAACGTGCAATAGCCCGACTGTTCCGGGCATGATTTCAACGAAAGCACCGTACTCCGCTATGCGCTGAACTTTTCCTTGATAAGTCCGCCCTTTTTCGGCTTCCGCTGTAATTCCTTCAATGATCGACTGGGCCTTCTTGGCAGCGCTTTCATCTGCGCTTGCGATGGTCACTGTTCCGTCATCCTGTACGTCGATTTTCACGCCGGTTTGTTCGATGATTCCACGAATCACCTTTCCGCCCGGTCCGATGACTTCACGAATCTTTCTCCGTAGGAATCTTCATCGTGATCAATCTGGGTGCAAAAGTCGAGATCTCTGAGCGGTGCTCCGGCAGAATCTGGACCATTTTATCCAGAATAAACAAACGCGCTTCTTTAGCCTGATCCAAAGCCTCTCTCATAACGTTAGCGGAGAGACCACCTTCGAGCTTAACATCCATTTGGAGCGCGGTGATGCCGTCTTTGGTTCCTGCAACTTTGAAATCCATGTCGCCTGTATGATCTTCTTCACCTGCAATGTCGGTAAGAATCGAGTAGCGATCCCCTTCCATGATCAAACCCATTGCAACTCCTGCCGCCGGAGCTTTCAAGGGAACGCCCGCATCCATCAACGATAGGACTCCACCACAGACTGTTGCCATGGAAGAGGAACCGTTCGATTCAAGTATGTCGGATACGAGTCGAATCGTGTAAGGAAAGGTCGCTTCATTCGGCAAAAGATTTCGAATGGCTTTATCTGCAAGCGCGCCATGTCCGATTTCACGTCGCGAAGGGGCGCGCAAGAAACCGACTTCACCAACGGAAAAGGGAGGAAAATTGTAATGCAGCATGAACCGTCTCTTACTCTCACCTTCCAATTCATCGATGATCTGAGCATCTTCAGAAGTGCCCAACGTGACAGTCGCCAAAGCTTGTGTTTCCCCGCGCGTGAAAAGCGCGGAACCATGAGTGCGAGGCAACAATCCGACTTGAATATCAATCGGACGGATCTCTTTCAAGCCACGACCATCCGCTCGCTTTCCATCCAGGATCTGGTTGCGAACAAGTTCTTCCATCACTTTATGAAAGGCTTTTTTCGCCAGATCTCGCTTCTCTTCCTCTTCTTCAGGAATCTCAGACAGAATGCTTTCCCTTAATTCTTTGAGAGCTTGACGGGAAGTCAATTTACCGGAGACGTTCAGAGCAGAAAGAATTGCAGAACCATGACGGAAGCGAATATCGTCCAGTATCTCCTGCGGATATTGCGGTGGCTCCACCTGTGCCTTTGTGTAAGGTTCCGTATTGAAGAGCTGTTTGATGGCTCCAATGATGTTTTTGATCGCCTCGTGACCGAAGAGAATGGCTTCGATCATTTTTTCTTCCGGTTGCTCGTGCGCCAATGCTTCCACCATGACGATGGCGGTTTCGGTGCCGGCAACAACGATTTCAAGAGCGCTTTGAGTTTGCTGTTGATTGGTCGGATTCAACACATATTGTCCGTCAATCAGTCCAACACGAACACCGGCTATCGGATTATTGAACGGACTCTTCGATAAATAAAGCGCAACCGATGCGCCGACAAGGCCACAAACGTCAGGATCATTTTCCTGATCTACCGATAAAACGGAAGCGATCACCTGAGTTTCGTTGCGATAACCTTCCGGGAAAAAGCGGACGGATGGATCGATCAATCAAGCGGGAAGTGAGAACTTCTTTTTCTGTTGGTTTCCCTTCCCGTTTAAAAAAACCGCCGGGGATCTTTCCTGCGGCATAGGTATACTCTCTGTAGTCTACTGTTAAAGGGAAAAAATCGCGCGTTTCAGACGCGTCATCTTCTAAACACGCAGTAACGAGCACAACTGTGTCACCATACTGCACGAGCGCAGAACCGTTCGCCTGTTTAGCGAGACGGCCAGTCTCGATTTTCATAATGCGGTCGCCTACCTGTACTTCTACACGGCGTTCCATAGTTGTTAACCTCCGAAATTAGAAACCACAGATAAACGCAGATAGACACGATTGATGTATTTGTGTCGATCCGTGTTCATCTGTGGTGTTACGTTGATGTTTCTAAGGCGCTACACGAATTGCGTAGGGGTTGAGCGTCCGAAAATAGGAAGTCTACTTACGAATGTTAAGTTTCTTGAGGATAGCCTTGTAACGCTTTCCATCTTCATCTTTGAGGAAATCCAGAAGACGGCGACGCTTGCTGACCATTTTCAGAAGGCCGCGACGAGAATGATGATCTTTGGCGTGACCTTTGAAATGCTCTGTAAGCGAGTTGATCCGTTCGGTCAGAATGGCTATTTGAACTTCCGGCGAGCCCGTATCAGACGGGTGGGTTTGGTACGAGCTGATAATCTCAGTTTTACGCTCTTTCGTCAACACGAAACGTATACTCCTTCAAATCTCTTTTTGGAAACACGTATTATATAGAAGCGTTCTGTTTTTAGCAATACACGGTAGGTTTAGGGCGGGTGTGAGACCCGCCCCTACCGTTGGACTCTTACGATTTTATCGAAATCTTGCGGGCTTTAGCCGATTCCACCTTCGGGAGAACAACCTCGAGGACACCATCCTTAAAGGATGCCGTAATCTTATCGGCTTCCACGTTGGATGGGAGAACAAAGCTGCGAGTAAATGTGCCATAAAAACGCTCGACACGATGGTACTTGGCTTTGTCGACTTCTTCGAACTTTCTTTCCCCGCGGATCGTCAGTGTGTTGTTTCCTGTGAGTTGGATGTCAACGTTCTCTTTGCCCATCCCCGGCAAATCCAGATGAATTTTCACATGATCTTCAGTTTCATAAATATCTGAAGCAGGTACTCCAGGTTGCCGAACTTGCGCATTCAGAGATTGATCCTCGATTAATCGAGTAAGCAAATCATCAAACTCTAGATTCAGTCCTCTTGTTGGTCGATATCTTTCCATTCCTAGCATATTTTCCTCCAATTTTAAGAATTCACGATCGGACGAAGTTCACTCGCGCGTCTAACAGCCAATATAGTAGCTATATGATGATTTGTCAAGCATAAAATATGAGTGTTTCATGCTCATATATCTGGAAGTAGGTTCAAAATCCGGCAACCCTATCAAAAGCGCTCAATTCAATGTACAGTTAGGGATATGCCGAAGAGAGTAGTCATCGTGACTGGTGGAGCGAGGGGAATTGGTGCTGCCATTTGCCGACTTTTCTCGAGACGGGACTATGACGTACTTTTTACCTATAACCGCTCGAAGGAGTCGGCTGGAGAGCTTTTGGAGCAGATTTCAGCTTCCTGCCACATCGAATCGATGCAAGTCGATGTCAGTCATGAGGATGAGGTGAACGGGCTTTTCGAATTCTGTAAGTCGAAGTTCGGACGCCTCGACGTTCTCGTCAATTGTGCCTCTTATGCATCCCCCACTGGCTGGAACGTCTCTCCCCAACAAATCGATTGGAGCGAGTGGCAAAGAACCATTGATGTTGATGTAAAAGGAACGATGATTTGCAGCCACCAGGCCTATCAGTTGATGCGCGAACAAGGTGGGAAAATTATCAATTTTTCCTCCAGTGCAGCCCTTTATGGTGACGTTCCCACCTATATTTATACAGCGGCTAAAAGTGCCGTTGTCGGAATCACGCGCACCATGGCTCGAATGTTCTCCCCGAATGTTCAGGTGAATTGCATTGCTCCGGGATCGATAGCCACCGATTGGATCACAACATGGAAACTAACTCAGAAGGATCTTGAGGATATCTCCAGGGAGTCGCCATCGGGTCGAATTGGAAAACCGGAAGAAGTCGCGGAGCTTGCTGCTTTTTTGGCTTCTCCCGAGTGCACTTACATGACAGGTCAGACCCTTGTGATAGACGGAGGGATTTTCATGTTATGAGCAGTGCTCTTGTTTTACTTTCCGGAGGATTAGATTCTGCCGTGGCTTTGGCGTGGGCGCATCAAGAGTTCGATACGATTCAAGCGATCACGTTTCAATATTACCTTCGCCCTTTTCGCGAACTTCTTTCAGTCTTTCGTCTTCTCCAACATTTCCCTGCCCGTTTGATCGAAGTCCCTCTTCCTTACCTGAAAGAGGCTGGCGACTTTGATTCAGGGTTTGTAGAAAAAGTTCCCGAAGGTTACGTCTCGAATCGCAATATGATTTTCTACTCCATTGCGATTCACTTCGCAGAATTGCACCAATGCACTACGATCATAGGCGGCCATACGACTGAAGATGAAGAAGCGTTTCCGGATGCAGGCGCTCCGTTCCTCGACCAATTGCAGGAGCTTGCCAATCAAGCGTTGCAAATCAACAAAATTCGAATCGAGCTTCCTCTTTCCCGCTACACGAAACTACAGGTACTCGAAAAAGCAATCGAATGGAAAGTGCCTTTCGAATATACGTGGAGTTGCTACT
This sequence comes from uncultured bacterium, assembly GCA_963771165.1. Taxonomy (GTDB): domain Bacteria; phylum Acidobacteriota; class HRBIN11; order JAKEFK01; family JAKEFK01; genus JAKEFK01. Next base: position 17,359 of record CAVYSN010000002.1, read on the forward strand.
CGGACTTGATGGAACCATGCGGTCGATGCGTCAGTTGTGAGGAAAGAGCCGAGGCCTTTCGCGAACTTGGAATCCAAGATCCGCTGTGTACGACCTGATCATCATTGGCGGCGGGATGTCCGGGATATCCTGTGCTCATTCTTTCCGCGATCGGAATATCCTGCTCCTGGAAAGAGGAGAGCTCCTTTCCGGCGCTACCGGGAACAATGCCGGATTTCTCATTACAGGATTCGGAGAACATTTTTTCCGAACGGCCCAACGATGGGGAGTTGAGCGGGCCTGTGAAATCCAGCGGATCCATCTTTCATCCCACCAGAAAATTCGTGAACTTACGAATACTGTAGAGCAGTCTGGAAGTTATACCTTGGGTTGGACCGAACAAGAGGCCGGGGAGTTGCGACGCAGTTACGAATTGATGCTCGCAAATGGATTTCAAGTGGAATGGGTGGACGCCGCTCCATCCGGACTTCGTGAAAACAAACCGGCGTTGTTGAATCGGGAAGACGGCCTTCTGGACTCCTCACAATTCTGGAAGGAGCTCGCGAAGACGCTTCCTTACAAGACGAATAGCCGGGTACTGCAAGTCATCGATCAACAGAATTCGCTTTGCGTGATAACGACGGCGCGTGAGTTTCGAACGCGGCGGGTTGTTTATTGTTTGAATGCTTTCTCGAGCGATCTGTTGCCGGAGCTCGAAGGTAGAATTATTCCTCTCCGGGCACAGATGGTAGAACTGCCGCTCCAGGCCGCCCGGCCATGCCCTCAACCCGTGATGACCGCATACGGCGAGATCTACTGGAATTTCACCCCCACAACATTGCGATTTGGTGGTTTAGAGTACATGGTTCCAGATGAGGAGGTTGGCGTCGCAACATCGCTCTCTGCAAAGGTTCTTGACGCTCAATTGAGATGGATTCAGCAGAATCTCGCTGGTGTATCACACTCCGAAAGCCCGTTGAGAACTTGGTTCGGTACAATGGGCTTTACAGTGGATGGATATCCTGTGGTCGGAAAGCTTCCGGGAAAACCGAACCAATACGTGCTCGCCGGTATGTGCGGACTAGGGCACAGTTACGCATTGACCTGTTCATCCTGGCTTTATGAACAGATCGTACATGACAAAGATCGAATTCCGCACTATTTTTCGAGTGATAGAATATTGAATTTACCCCGTTACACCGGGGGAAATTGGAGGACCCTGTATGAAGCTTGGAATCACTGAATACATCGATTGTGCGCATCATTTGCCCGGTCATGAGAAATGCGGACGGCTTCATGGCCACACATACAAGATCGATGTGGTGATCGAAGGCGAGAAAAAAGGGGGAATGATTTTGGATTTTGCAGATCTGAAATCCATCGTACGAGCAGTGCTTGCGGAATACGATCATCGCGATTTCAATGAGTTTCTCGATTATCCTTCCGTAGAAAATATCTGCGAACTTTTGGCCGAACGCATTCTTGGAAAGCTTCCCTACCGTTTCACAATTCGGGTCTGGGAAGGGCATGGAAAATACGCAGAGCTGACAACGGCTTGAATATTCACCGCTGAGAACGCTGAGATCGCGGAGCCAAAGATGAAGCCTATTCCTATCTCTGCGTCCTCTGCGGTTAAGAAATAGTTCACCTGATTGAAGGAGTACTTCATGAGCCCTAAGTGGCGTAAGCGTCTCATCATACTTGTTGTAGTTATCGCTGCTGTTCTTGCGCTTCGTTTGACGCTATTCCGGCCGAAACCAATCGAGATTTCTGCATACAGAGTTGAATCAGGCAGGGTCGAAGAGACCGTAACCAACAGCAAAGCGGGAAGTGTAAAGGTTCGTCAAAGGGCAAAACTGAGTCCGGAAATTGGTGGACGGGTGGTGTACCTTAATGCACGTGAAGGGGAGAGGGTCAAAGCGGGACAGTTGCTGTTGAAGCTGGAAGATTCGGAGCTGAAGGCAAATGTCGTGTTGTCAGAACGCGGATTGCAATCGGCAAAGGCAGCGATGAAGGAATCCTGTGTAGCCGCCGATTGGGCTGCACGCGAGTATCAACGGAACCAGTCCTTGCATAAACAAGGCATTGTTTCGGCATCGGTCCTGGATCAAGCAAGAAACAGTTTTGAGGCCGCGAACGCGCGTTGTGATTCGGGAAAAGCAGAAGTCAGACGAGCGCAGGCTGCGATTGAGGTTGCGAAAGCGAATCTAAAAAAGGTTGAGCTTCGTGCCCCTTTTGATGGCATTGTTGCGCAGGTTTCTACGGAAGTAGGCGAATGGATCACACCATCACCTCCCGGTGTGCCGATTCCGCCGGTAATCGACATTCTGGACAATTCCGGCGTTTATGTTGAGGCCCCCATGGACGAAACAGATGCCGGACGTTTAGCAGTAGCACTGCCCGTTCGGATCAGTCTGGACCCATATCCTGACAAAGCTTTTTCTGGAAAATTAACACGCATTGCTCCTTACGTGCAGGATGTGGAAGGACAGAACCGTACAGTGGATGTCGAAGCGGAGTTTGACGATCGGAAGTTCGCACACACTCTTCTCCCGGGAACTTCTGCAGACATCGAAGTGATTTTAAGCTCGCGCGAAAATGTATTACGGATTCCAACTTACGCATTGATGGAAGGGAACAAGGTGCTCCTTGTTGAAAATGGGAAGCTTGTCTCGCGTCCTGTAAAGACCGGATTGCGGAACTGGGAATACGTCGAAATCCGGGAGGGATTGAAATCCGGAGAACTCCTGGCGGTGTCTCTCGATCTTGCCGAAGTGACCGAAGGCGCCAAGGTGAAGGTCAAGCAAGAGGTCACGAAGTGATTCAACTTGCAAATGTATCCCGTGAATTTCAGGTCGGTGATGAGACCGTTCATGCGTTGCGCAATATCAACCTGAAAATCGAATCGGGAGAGTATGTGGCTTTAATGGGCCCGTCCGGTTCAGGGAAGTCCACATTATTAAACGTGATCGGATGTCTGGATCGGCCAAGTTCCGGTACCTATGTATTAGAAGGAAAAGATGTGACGCGTATGCCGGAAAATGAACTGTCGCTTGTCCGCAGGCATCGAATCGGTTTCATATTTCAATTTTTTCACCTGGTGCCCCGTTTGGATGCGGCAGGCAACGTGGAGCTTCCTATGATCTTCGCAGGAATTCAACGTGAAGAACGCCGGATGCGTGTCGCAAAAGCGCTGGAAAGCGTTGGGCTTTCGCACAGAGCGAAACATAGACCGAATCAATTATCCGGTGGAGAGAGACAACGGACCGCGATCGCACGCGCTGTTGTAATGGATCCAGCTATTCTTCTGGCTGATGAGCCGACCGGAAACCTGGATACGCACTCGGGCCAGGAGGTTGTTCAATTGATCGAAGACATGAACAGGAAAGGGCTCACTCTGATTGTTGTAACGCATGATCCCGCGATTGGTGAAAGAGCCCGCCGCGTGATCCGCATGCGTGACGGAGAGATTGTGGATCAAAAGTTTTTAGATCGTGTTGGATAGAATTGCGGCCTGGTCTTTTTTACAGAAGGTAGCGAAGAAAGCAAAAAGATCCGATTAAGATCTTGGCTTCCTTTGTTATCTTCTGTAAAAATTCCCGTCCGCTCGTGCGATGCGGGCGGGTCGTCCGCGGTACATTTGCATATGACATTTCTTGATCTGCTTCTATTCGCATGGACGGCGCTCAAAGGACACCGTCTGCGCACCATCCTTTGCACACTGGGAGTCGGGATCGGTGTGTCTTCTGTGATTTTGTTAACGGCACTCGGTGAAGGCGGGCGAATTTACGTTACAGGCGAGCTTGCAACGCTCGGGAGCAGTCTGATCATCGTTCTTCCAGGAAAAATAGAAACGGAAGGCATGGTACCGTTTGTAGGAGGAGTACCTCACGATCTGACCCTTCAGGATGCCGAAGCAATTCTGCGAAGAGTTCCATCTGTTCGTAGCCTTGCTCCACTAACATTAGGTCAATCACTCGCTTCGCACGGCTCGCTCAGCAGAAACGTCCCGGTCATAGGTACGACTTTCGAATTTCTCAACATTCGCAGATTATCGATGGCCCGGGGCACGTTTTTGCCGGCCGGAGAACTCGATCGCGGCTCGCCGGTTTGCGTGATCGGAACGAGAGTCGAACAGGAGCTATTTCGCAATACGAATCCGCTGGGAAAGGTATTGCGAATCGGCGATTGGCGTTTCCGGGTAATCGGAGTCATTTCACCGAAAGGTCAAAGCATGGGGTTCAACATTGATGATGTTGTAATGATTCCGGCAGCTACCGCTATGAAGGTTTACGATCAGACGACTCTGTTCCGAATTTTTGTGGAAAGCACCTCTTATGCGGAACTGGAACATTCGAAGCAGAAAATCATAGAGGTCATCAAAGAGCGCCATGAAAACGAAGAAGACATCACGCTGCTGACACAGGATTCTGTTCTAGCTTCTTTCAATGAAATCTTCACCGCATTGACCCTCGCTCTTGCCGGCATTGCGGCCATCTCTCTTTCTGTTGCAGGAGTAGGAATCATGAACGTGATGCTTGTCTCGGTTTCCGAACGAACATCAGAAATCGGTTTGATGAAAGCGATTGGCGTGAAGCCGTCACAGGTTGTTTCAGTTTTTCTTGCTGAAGCTTCTCTGTTATCTTTATTAGGAGGGGGCACAGGCCTGGTTGTAGCTCTCCTTCTGGTCCATTTGTCCCGGCAGATTTTTCCATCCTTTCCTGTGGAAGTCCCGCAGTGGGCGATCCTTTCTGCCCTCATCGTTGCTGTTGCGGTTGGTGTTCTGTTCGGAGTTTGGCCGGCAAGACGCGCATCGAGACTGGATCCAATCCAGGCTCTAACAAGGAGATGATGTGGATCTTCGGGATGTGATGAAACTGACGGTGGGAACGATTCGCGCGCATCGACTGCGAACCGCTCTTACAATGCTTGGAATTGCTATAGGAACCGCGTCTGTGATCCTTTTAACTTCCATCGGCGAGGGACTACGATCTTTCGTTCTGACCTCATTTACTCAATTCGGCACAAACTTGATCCTGATCACTCCGGGCAAAACGGAAACATTCGGCATGCAGGGAGCTGCAACGACGACCCGGAAGCTAACCATCGATGATGCGCTTCAACTGCGGAGAGTCAACGGCATCAAAAAAGTTCTGCCCGTCTCTTATGGAAGCGCAATCGTCGAAACGACCCGCCGTTCACGTTCCGTTGTTGTTGTAGGCGTTACGTCCGATTTCCTCGAAGTGTGGCGCGTCAAAGTCCGCCAGGGTGTTTTTGTTCCTCCCATCGATCCAAGAAGGGGCGCCCCTTTAACAGCTCTTGGAGCCAAACTGAAGCAAGAACTATTCGGAAACGAAAATGCACTCGGAAAATTTGTGCACATCGGCGGCACACGTTTTATGGTGATCGGAATCATGGAATCGAAAGGACAGCTGCTTGGACTCGATCTGGATGATCGCGCATACGTGCCGATCGCTTCTGCGCTGCAAATTTTTAATAAAGAAGGATTGCAGGAGATTCACGTTCTCTTCGGAGATGCCTACAAAGTGAATTCTGTTGCTGAGGGCATTCGCAAGCTGCTGAAAGAACGCCATGATGATGAAGAAGATTTTACGATCACAACACAGACGGAAATGCTGGAGACGCTCGATAAAATCTTAAACGCAATGACAATGGGGGTTGGCGGAGTTGCAGCGATTTCACTACTGGTTGGCGCTGTTGGAATACTCACGATGATGTGGATATCAGTCAGCGAACGGATCAGTGAAATTGGCCTGCAAAAAGCGATCGGTGCGGAATCACATCAGGTCCTGATTCTTTTTTTGACCGAAGCGGCGTTGCTCTCCACGGCAGGAGGTTTGGCCGGCGTGCTGGCAGGACTCTCGATCGGACAGTTATTGGGATTCCTGATCCCGGCTCTGCCTGTTCAGGTTCCCACAGTCTATGTGATCCTGGCCATCATCGTCAGCGTTTTTGTCGGCCTCATCAGCGGAGTCGCGCCTGCCCGCCGCGCGGCTGCCCTCGACCCTTTGGAAGCGTTACGCACCGAATGAGGTAGCTCACCAACCTTTTTCGCGGAAATACGTCTAAAAGTAGTGTACCGCGGACGATTCGTCCGAAAAACTCTGCCGGCAAACCAGCCGGCTGGTACAAGTCACGGAGGGCTTGTCTATGAAGATCGTGCCATTTCTCGTTTTGTTCATTCTCATCTTTTCGGTTACAACGTTCGCAAAGGAGATTCGTCAGGAATTTCAGGTCGAACCGGGCAAATCACTGAATATTGAATTGAAGACCGGAGGCAAAATCCGGATTGAAGGCTGGAACAAATCCGTTGTTTCAGTGAATGCTTTCGTTGTTGGTCCGGATCGCGAAAATTGTGATGTCCAGATTGTCCAAGCGCCTTCAGGAATCAGAATTCTGAGCCGGTACAACGGCGGAAGGGATCATTACTCTACGGATGCGGATTTTGACATTCGCGTACCGTCCCGTTTCGATGTTGAAATTGATAGCATGGGGGGCGGAGTGACGATTCGTAACGTGGAAGGCCGGTTTGAGGGTAGCACAATGGGAGGCTCGCTGGATCTCTCCGGATTGAAGGGCAAGATCTCCTTAAGCACGATGGGAGGAAGCATTCATTTGACGCAATCTCATCTGGATGGCGAAGTGAGCACCATGGGTGGTGAGGTCTTGATAGAAGAAGTCACGGGAAATGTTCAAGGTTCAACGATGGGTGGAAAGGTCACTCACAAAAAGGGGGTCGCATCGGAGGAAACAACGGGTGAAGTTGAAATTTCATCGATGGGTGGCGCGTTAAACGTGGAAGATGCGCCTGCCGGCGCCAACCTCACAACGATGGGTGGAGATATTCACGTTAAATCTGCCAAAGAATATGTCAATGCAAAGACGATGGGGGGTGACATCCGCATCGATTCCATTGATGGATGGGTTCGCGCAGAAACGATGGGCGGGGATGTTGCGGTGATTATGACCGGCAATCCTTCCACCGGAAAACGGGAGATCGAACTGGTTTCTTACGGCGGCGATATTGAGATCACAGTACCGGCAAATCTTGCGATGACTCTGGATCTGGAGCTCGCTTACACGCGAGGAAAATCGGGCAAATACTCGATCAAGAGCGATTTCCCATTGAAAACAGAAGAAACGGAGGAGTGGGATCGTAGAGACGGTTCACCACGGCGCTACATTAACGGATCGGGAAAGGTCGGTGCCGGAACTCACCGCGTAAGAATTCGAACGATTAACGGCGATATTATTCTGCGCAAATCGTAACCGCCAAAACGCCAAGTTACTTCGTGTCTTGGCGGTTTCTTCCTCCAAAGGTGCGGCCGAAGAAATCTCCCTCGTTCCAGGAGGGGCGTACCGGATCGTTTGCCGCTTCATAGCCGATCAAGAACGTCGCGTGAACAATTTTAATGCCGCTTTCCCAGTGCATTTTCTGGCTGCTTTCGTCTTGCGGAGAGTGATAAATCGTTCTTAGCCAGTTACGTGTCGCTTCCGTTCCATCGATGGAAGGATCCAGGCTTTGAGCGCCTGCCATCAATTTAATCGCTGGAATTCCTTTTTTTATGAGCGCGTACTGATCACTCCGCACAAATCGAACTTCCTCCGGAGCAGGGTCCGGACTTCTTTTTAATCCCGCGACATGGAAAGCCCGATCGGCCACTTTGTCGAGCGAGGAATGTTCCGCTCCAAGCGCAACCGCATCCGCAAATGGGTAAATCATCAAAAACATATCCGTGTTCACATTCGCAACGATCGATTCAATCGGAACGGTTGGGTTGTGCGCAAAATAGTCGGCCCCCTGCAGCCCTTTTTCTTCGGCTGTCAGAGCTACAAATAAAAGCGACCGGGACGGCTTTGTTTTTAATTCTGTAAAAGCCCGCGCCATCTCAATCAAACCGGCAATCCCTGTTGCGTTATCGTAAGCTCCGTTGTTAATGGAGTCATTGTTCACAGGATCTGAAATTCCTAAATGATCCAGATGCGCAGTATAGAGGATGTATTCATTTTTTAACTTGGGATGCGATCCTTCCAGCAATCCAATCACATTGGGACTTGATGCTTGATCCAGCTTGGATCCTGTTTCCAACGAAATCTGCAGTTGCAAAGGAAAACTTCGCATTTTCTTTGCAGTCCACATACTTAGAACTTCTTGAAATGTCACGGACGAATGACTGAAGAGTGTTTCTGCGCCGGAACGGCTGAGAGATGCGGTGGACTGGATTTGCAGGGGCACATCGTGCGGTTTGTCTTGCGTCTCCATCCAGCGGTACCCGCTTAATTTGTTCTGACGAACGGACCGCGGCCATGGTGATCTCTGCTCATCCACGGGATTCGCGAAAGTAATAATTCCAACGGCGTCATGAGCGACGGCATTTTTTTGTTTCGTTGAGCTGGAAGCGTAGTGTGCCCTTTCGCTGGTTGGAAAACTGTCAGGAGCGCTCGATATCAACACTACAATCTTCCCTTTCACATCAATTCCGGCATAATCATCGTACTGAAGATCGGGAGCTGTTATTCCGAATCCAGCAAACACAACCTCAGCAGTTATGTTCGTTTCTTCCCGCACGTAGTCTCCCGGCATCAGATAATCGACACCGTATTTCAAGTCGACTGCTTCATTCTTGCCATGTATGCTGAGTTTGCATCGTTCCGGTAGGACGTTCGTTTTCCGGAGAGGAACGGCCTGCAAGAAATTTCCTTTTCCGGCGCCCGGCAGAAGACCAAGCTGTTCGAATTGCGTGGCGACGTAAAGGGCTGCCAGATCATACCCTCTGGTTGCTGTGCCGCGTCCTTCGAACAGATCATGTGATAGGAATTTCACGTGCGCTTGAAGGCGGTCCGCTCGAATGGAAGCAAGCCCGGGATGCGTCGTATCATCGGCAAACAGCAAGCCTGTCAGCAGAAGAAACGTAAGGAAATTGTAGTGGCAGAGCATTTGCCGTGTTGCGGGTATGAGCGTCATTGCCCTGGGTATATTCCCTAACCACGCATAAATAATTTCTGTTGCAAGTGCTCTGCTGCCTTTCAAACGTGCAGAGCATTTCCTCACAGGGAAAATTTTCATAAGAATAGAAATCACCTTTGAGGAGTCCCGTTTTCAAGATTACACAGGAAATGCTCTGCCACTACGACTTCGCCTTTCATGGGTTCGTGTCGATGAGGACCTGAGCACCATTTAAGAAATCCGGAACGATCCGTTTGATCTGGTCCAGAGTTACTGATTGCATCCGCTTTTCAAATTCTTTTTGCTCCAGAACATGTCCTTGTTCCACCCAGTCACGAACGTAAAAGCCGGACAACTCTTCGTTGCTTTGATAAGCAGTCACCCGCCGTCCTGTTAAGTGCTCTTTCGCTTCAGCCAACTCTGCTTCAGTCGGGGGATGGGTCAGTAATCCCTGCATGAGCTTCTCGAATTCTGCTTTCGTTTCAAAAAGCTTGTCGGGATTCACGCCGAACCGCATCGAAATCCATGAAGCGTTGCCATCGGAATGATAGTTATTGCTGATGTAGTAGATGAGACCACGTTTGTTGATGAGCTGTTTGCCCAACCGCCCGCCGTAACCGTGAGTCATGATATAGACGAGCGCTCTGTAAGCAAAGGAATCCGCTGACTTAGGGGGCGGAGCGATCACAGCGTAACCAAACTGCGATTGCGCCTTACCAGGCAATCGAATCGTTCGATTTTTTTCCTTCAGCCTTAAAGTGATTCTTTGCTGCACCGACGGCTTTTCTCGAAATGCTCTTTTCAGCAGTTCTTGAGTCTTATTCGGTTCGATGTCGCCGACGACAGAAACAATGGCAGGTTTGAGGTCTCCTGCGTGCGACGGTGCACCGATCATCTCTTCCAGCGCAAGATCGAGTCGTATTTCCGGATCCTCTATGGTCGAAGCATTGACGGCTTCACCAACTCGAAGATCATCGATCACTCTTTGAGCCTTTTCGACTGTCGCAACGAGATCCTTTTTCAGGAACCGCCAGTGTATGGAAGTGTATCGCCAGGCCGGTTGGTTTGGGGAGCTTTCGGATTTGGCTTCCAAACGGTCCGAAGGTATAAGGATACGCAAAAATCCGGTCGGTGTACGCGCGATTTTTTGGACGATCAACGTCAATCCATTTTTCGTTTTGGATAGAAGAGGTACGGATCGACTTACCAGCGGAAAGGAAACGCCTGAAGATTCATCCTTTTGAGCGGCAAGGCTTCCTCGTCCGGACTGAGCCATTGTTGTGCCGTCGCCAATATACCATCCAATCGTGCGCTGCTCAGGCCGCAGATATTTTTTCGCCATACGCCCGATGTCAGCGGGGGTAACCGCCTGCAAAAGCGCCGGCAGTTTTTGCAACACTGGAAAAGCCCCCAGGCCTTCGAAATAAGCCATCTGATGCGCTGCATCCTCAGTGGTTTCAATGTCGAAAACGAGTTCTGCAAGGAGTTGCGTGCGAGCAAAATGCAATTCTTCCGCTGAAACAGATTTTTCGCGAACATCGGTGATTTTTTTCTCAATCTCAGCTTCAATTTCTTCCGGTTTCGTTTCGGCGTATCCGGAAATGTTCAAAATGTACGGCTGTGCCGTGGGTGCAAAAAACGTTGTGATCCTTTTGCCGATGCCTGCAAGCCGCGTTCCTTCAGGAATGGGAACAGCAAATCCGGATTGGCGAAAACTGACTCCGTTGCTGCCAGCAAGAATCGCCTGCGTCAGAAGGAACGGTGCATAATCCGGATCACTCGCCGCCGGAGCCCTGTACGTGATCTGGTAATAGCTCAGCTTACCCGTTCCTCGTAAGTAGACTCGCCGTTCTCCATTCTGCGAGGGCTCAACGGTTCGGGGCAGTGAATCCATTCTGCTCCCCGTTATATCGCCGAAATACTTGCGCGCATCGTTCAAGACTTTTTGCGTATCAACATCCCCCGCTACAGCGAGCACTGCATTGGAAGGTGTATAGAATCGTTTGTAAAAGTTGACTAAATCGGCATGCGTAATTTTTTCAACATCGCTGGTCCAACCGATCGTGTTGAATCTGTAGGGATGCTCCAGAAACGAAACCGCGACAACCTTGTCATAAAGAACGGTCGCCGGATCGTTTTCATAACTGTGAAGCTCGGTTAAAACCGCGCCGCGCTCCGCTTCTACTTCCTGTTCACGATTCATAACGTTTGTCATACGGTCTGCTTGAATGCGCAAAACCGTATCGAGGTGTTTGACCGGTACAGTCTCAAAGTATGTTGTTTGATCGATCCATGTGTAACCGTGCCACTCACCACCGACACTATAGATCGCATCCTGAGTATCGGGAAAATTCTTTGTAGCGCGAAAGGCCATGTGTTCCACAAAATGGGCAAGTCCTGTCGCTCCGGTGCATTCATTCCGCCCGCCCACTTTATAAAGCACCTGTGTGCTGACCAATGGCTGTGCATGATCTTCCAGCACCATCACCGTGAGTCCGTTCTCCAATCGCTCCACTTTTACCTGTGAAAGATCGTAACCGTAAACGATTTGTATGAAGAAGAGTAGTGGCAGAGCATTTGCCGCAAAACGCAATGACCACGCCATGAAACATAGTTGTTTGGTCATAACGCGAAACATTTTTGGCATGGCAAATGCTCTGCAACTACGTTTAAACCAGAACATCTAAATGTAAAGGTGATTGGGATCGAGTTCTTCGCGGATGATCCGCAGCTCTTCGGGGTGTGGTTCCGGAGTCATTCTTAAATCGGAATGAATCTTTGCTTTCCATCCAAGGCTTTCTTGAACCTGTTCAACAGTGCACCCGGGATGCAGAGAGGTCAGGATCATCTCGCCATCTTTGAATTCGTAGATGCCCAGGTTGGTGATCACCATGACCGGACCGGCACCGGGCATACCGAGCTCCTTTCTTTTATTCGGCCCATCCACATAACCAGGAGAAGTTATAAAGTCGACCTTCTCTGGAAAACTGCGCTTGGTTTGTGGAGCAATGATGAAGACCTTCTTTGCAAGAATAGCAATTTCGCATGCGCCGCCGCTGCCGGGCAACCGCACGGAAGGTTTTTTGTAGTCGCCGACGACAGTCGTATTCAGATTTCCGTACCTGTCGATCTGCGCTCCTTGCAAGAAGCCAACATCAATCAATCCCCCTTGCAGATAGAAATTGAAGATGTCGAACATAGAACAGACACTGAGTGAATTCGTGACAAGAGCAGGATCGCCGATGGACACCGGAAGGCGTTCTGGAGTTGCGCCCACAGCGCCAGATTCATACAAGAGCACCAGTTCCGGTGCGTGCCTCCGCCTCGCCAAGTTGCATGCCATGTTCGGTAGTCCGATCCCGACAAAAACAACATTACGATTCTGTAATTGACGAGCCGCCTGACACACCATCAGTTCGTTGCTGTTGTAATCCATACGATGATTTTACAGAAGATAGCAAAGATAGCAAAGAGAAAATAATAAATTCTTCTTTGCGTCCACCGCTATCTTCTGTGAAAAAGCTAACCGATTTTTACGGTAAGCATGGAAACGGAACCGCCATCAATTCCATCAACAGGAAATGTGACTGATTCACTTGCTTGCTTTGTCCCGAGTACGTAGAGCAAAGGAAGATAGTGGTCGGGTGTTGGAATCGAAAGCCTGGCATCCCGCCCCAGAGATTCATATTCAATGAGCGGCGAGAATTCTCCAGCCAGCATGAGTTTTCGCGCATATAGTTCAAAACGCATAGCCCAATCATAAGGGGCCGGGGTATGTTCGCCCCATGCGTAAGTGTGCAGGTTATGAATCAAATTTCCGCTACCCATGATCAATACTTCCCGATTTCGTAGAGCAGCCAGCTTTGTCCCAAGATCGTAATGGAATGCAGGTGGAAGTGTTTCATCGATGCTGAGCTGCACAACGGGAACATCTGCATCGGGAAATAGATGCACAAGAACAGACCACGTGCCGTGATCGAGGCCCCAGTGAGCATCGGATTGAACCTTGACCGGTGCAAGCAAGGTTTGGACTTCGGCGGCAATGGATGGATCTCCAGGCGCTGGATACTTTACTTGATAAAGCTCCTGAGGAAAACCGCCAAAATCATGAATGGTCCGTGGCTTCGTGGTGATTGTTATTGCAGTTTCCGGCACATACCAGTGCGCAGATATGGAAAGTATCGCTTTCGGCTTCGGCAAGGATTGGCCGATTTTGCGCCACGCTTCCGTGTAGCCATTTTTCGAAATCGCATTCATGGGATTCCCGTGACCGAAAAAAATGGCAGGCATCATATAGGAATGATAGGTCTTTTTACAGAAGATAACAAAAATAGCAAAGAACCGCTAAATATTTGGCGGCTTCGCTATCTTTTGTAAATACAGCATCGCGTGTTCAACGGCGTTTTCAAATGGAGCAGACTCGCGTTTGATTTTTGCCACCAGTAACCCGCCTTGCATAATTGTAAAACAGAAATCAGCCAGTTCATTCGGATTTGTCTCCGCAGGAAGTTCTCCCCGGCCTATCATCAGGGAGAAAAAATCTGCGAGAATCCCTTTCGTATATTCGAAAATCAGTCGCACATCCTGCCTTAAGAGTTCCTGATCTTGAGTAAGATCGCTTCCGATTGTTCCAACCGGACAGCCCTTCGTAAAGGCTATCGATCTTTGGTATTCAATAAAAAAGGAGAACCACTGTTTTAAATCCATCCAGGATTCAATCCTTTTCGAAACAACATGATTCTGAGTTTTTAAGCGAGAATAAAAAGTGGTGAGCACCGCATGAATCAAGCCTTCCTTGTTTTTAAAATAGTGATAAAACTGACTTTTTCCGGTGTTCGATTCGGCAAGAATCTGATCAATGGTTGTGGCGTGAATTCCTTGTTGATGGAATAATCGTTGCGCTGTGTCCACCATTCGTTGCCGTGTGTTCAATCCTCGTGTAGAAGTCGCTTTCATGAAACTGTACTTATTAGAACAAACTCTATCCTAAGATATATTGACTTTAAAAAGCAATATATTGTACTATTTAGTCCAAATAAAGGAGGTTATCATGAGTCAAGTAGAGGAGATCATTATCGAGCTGAGGCAAGAAACGAAGGCGACCGGGCATTTGTTGGAACTGGTTCCGGAAGAAAAGCTGGACTGGAGGCCGAGTCCTAAATCGATGACTCTTGGACAATTGGCGCTGCACGTTGCGTCCATTCCCGGTGCCGTATCGAGTTGTCAACGCTCATTTAAAATTGACCCACTTTGAACCATCAGATTTGACCCACCCAAGTAAAGGTTAGCTCGCTTTTCTCTTAGTTTTCACCTCCTTTTGAGTTTGGTCTGTAATTTTGGTTCCGGCTTGGCGCTTTTCCTTGAGTCGGAAGCTTTCCCCGCGAATGTTGACGACCGTGGACCGGTGAAGAAGGCGGTCGAGTGCGGCGGAAGCCATGATCGGATCTCCAGCGAAAACCGATCCCCATTCACTAAAAGCTTTGTTGCTAGTCAGAATGATCGCCTGGTCCCGCTCATACCGATTGCAAATTGCCTGAAAGAGCAGTGATGCCTGCAAATTGTCCAGCATCAGATAGCCAACTTCATCGATCACCAGGAGTTTTGGCCGCGTAAAATTATTCATTTCACGGTGCAAGCGATTTTCAGCCATTGCTTTTGCGAGCTTGCGAACCATGTCGATTGCTGAGATGAAGTAGATTCGATTACCCATTTCGGCGGTGAGCAACGCCAGTGCAATTGCAAGATGCGTTTTACCCACACCGGGAGGACCAAGGAAAACAATATTGCGTCCTTCATGGAGGAATCTGCCGGTAGCCAACTCATCGATCAGTCGCCGATCAACTCCGGGCTGAGCTGCAAAATCAAACTCATCGAACTTTTTCAGGTAAGGTAGATTCGAAAGTTTCAGCGTTAATTCAACAGACTTCCGGTGGCGCTCACTAATTTCTCCATCGAGCAAGTAACCAAGAAAATGCGTGTAGCTCCAGTTTGCCGCTGCCGCCTGTTGACTAACCGAATCGAGCTGCCGAATCGCGACGTTCAATCCAAGGCGCTCAAGTCCGGTGACTGCTTTTTCTTCATAGGTCAGACTCATCGAGTAACCTCCTCATAGATTGTTAGTGGCGGAGCATCGACTGCCTGATCGAAACGAACTTGCCAGTTTGCTGCTGGTACCTCGCTGCGTTGTAAAGACAGTTTGCAGAGCTGTTCAATATGTTCCGGATTGACAATGCAACATCCGGGCCGGGCTGCTGCTGGATGCTCAGCTATGATCAAATCCTCACATCGGATAATCACTTTTTGCTCCTCTTGTTGAACCAGGACCGTCTTGCCTACGTTTTCCGGAGGAACCGAATAACGACTCGTTCCAAAATTCACAAAGCTTTCATTGTCGACTTTCCGCAATCCTCTTTCGCTCAACCGATAGGTTGGCGCACTGCTATAAGGGACGAGGTTCTCTTTGTCGAAAAGATCAATGGGACGCTGCTTTGTTGTCGCATGGATTCGCACGTTGGCTGTATTGTTAAGCCAATTGATTCCCTGCAGATTCAGATCGTCCAAATCGGCAAAGCTCCGGCCATTGAGGAAATTGTCTTTGATGTAGTCGATCATCCGTTCGATTTTTCCTTTCGTTCGAGGCCTTCGAATTCGATGAGTTTTCGGGATGATCCCGTAGTGATTTGTAAAATCCAAAAACAATGGATTCCACTGCATTGCACCCAGGCGAACCTGCTTCATGTTGTCGTAAAGTATCGTTGCCGGCCAGCCGTTGAAAAACTCGAATCCTTCCATGTGACAGCCCACCAGTACAGGAAGTTTCATAGAAGTTGTGAACTTCAAAAACAGCATCCGCGAAAAACTCAGTACCATCGCGAAAATGTAGATATTGATTATCCGCCCCGTTGCATCAGTAAATCGCCCTGCGTAGCCCCAATCCAACTGGGCCTGCTGACCCGGTGGCGTTTCAAATCGTAAAGTCATCTTTTGAAGCGCTTTTCGATTTGGTCGCAGCGATTGAAGGTAACGACGAACGGTCTGAACGGATCCCGAATAACCCATCGCCCGAATCTCTTCAACGATCCGGATGGCTGACAAAGCACATTCCTCATATCGCTTGCGAGCATACTCTTTGAAGTCGTCAAGCTTTGAAATCCGATCCGGTGTGTGAAACGGCTCCGGTTTTTTCTGCTCCAATACTTTACGCACTGTGTTTCTTGAATGCCCTGTCATCTTTGCAATCGCTCGGATTGAATGACCCTGGCTCCTTAATTCTTTGATTTCCATCCATCCCTCCCACTGAATCATCCTCGGTCTCTCCTTGATCCCGGTGGGCGGGAAACTGAGGATATTCTCGGTTTAGAAGGTTGAAGAGAAATGGGTGGTCCTCCGGCGCTCATTGTCGTTTGGAGAGAAGCTCCCTTCGCTGACGCCTGGGGTGCCTCGGCGCCCTTGCTCTCTTCGCTTTCCTCCAAACGCTCATCCATCAACCACCCACAGGGTGGGTCGATTCTGATGGGCGCCGTCGGTCATTTTTACATGAGCG
>CAVYSN010000003.1:0-99240 GCA_963771165.1 uncultured bacterium
TCTCCAGCACCGTTTGGCTGATTTTATTCAGCGAACTGGTTTCCAAAAGAAACACAGCGATTTTACGGGACTGCCATTGCGTCAGGATAGACTCGACAAATGGGGTCAGCACTTTGGACGCATCATGAAACCCGGTGACACCGTCTTCATAGTCCCCAATCCTGATCAGGCGTGGATCCTCCAATGTTTCCAGCCGTCCGAGAGGTATGTAGGGTGCTTCGGTAACGTTTTGCGCGGATCGTTGATCAAATAGTGTGTGATCAAACAAGGTGTGGGAATTTGCAATCGATTTTTTTCTTTTAGATAGCGTACTGCTTTCTCAATCAGGTCTACAGCGCTGTTTTCCGGGATTTCGGCGTCTTCCTGGACGTTCGTTACGAGAAGCTTGATCGCCGTCAGATTTCGACCGATCGCAAATCCAAGACCCGGTGTGATGTACGAGGGAAATAGACTTGAGTGTTGCGTTCCGGGTGAATAGATAATGAGATCTGCTTCTGCAATCCGCTTCAGCAGCTCGCTGTTCGCAATAATTTTGGCGGAATGCCTTTCCATAAATTCTTCGATTTGCTCGGGAGTCTGAAGCGACATCCGTTCACCGTCTTTCATGGGACGATCGATCAGATAAAGATCTCTGATGAAGTTGCGGCGCGTTGCATCAACAATCTCCGCTTCACTGCCAAGCACCTGATGATCCCTGTCGAGCGCCACCAGATAGGCGTTCATTCCATCGGTGACGTTCAGAATCAGATCCTTTTGTAGATGGAGAAGTGAACAGTAACACTCGATGCTTCGGTTAAATTCTCTTTTTTCTTGCAAATAACATCCGGCAAAAACAAGATTTCCCAAACTGCAGTCAGAAAAGGAAAATGGGCGCTCCATTTTTTGGATCTCTGCTTTGAAAATGATTAGTTTTTCGGCAACCGGACGAAGGAAGAAGGGTCCAGTTGTGTAATCGAATTCTGCAATTCTGATTGCCACCCATTCAAAGAGGAGCTCGAAGATTGGCCGCAGAGCAACGATAGTCCTTGCAGGCCTTCATCGAAACTGCAGGTCTTCGGGAACCGAAAATCGAGCAGATGGATTAATGATTCGGGGCAGGATTGAAGCTCTTTTGCGAGTCTCGAAGCATTCTTTCGAAAATCGGAAGGCCCAAGACAATCCCCAAGAAACCGGCGAATTTCACCTGTTGAAGCGCCGTCATCGTAACCGTTCACCGCCAGCGTTAACTTCACTCTGGGGTTTCTGATCAGTTCACTGGAAAGCACGCGGGATCCCCTACCGCCGGAAAACAATACGACCCGCACTTTGTTTTCGCGGTTAACCGGGATCGAAGCTGTCATGTCGTAAGGATTACAAATTTAACCATAATTAGCTTCTTTCGACCATTCCGTGTAGGTGTTTAGAATGTCGTTCGAACGGGTCAATAGCAGGATGAGAGTCAGATAGAGCGGGGCACTCTTTAAGAATCCGATCAGCAAAAGCTCCGCTAGAGAGTTAAAAGCAAAATGATCGCGGACGAACATAACAAAAATAATGTTCTGTCCCATCGTAAAAAAGAAGATCGATGCGACAAGACGAATTGTCGCAGGTTGAAGATGCCGGCGACAGGCAACCAGATAGGCGAGGAACAGAAACGCCACAGAAAGGTAATGTTCCCAGACAATCTGTGCCATCAGCAGAAAGAAAAGAACAGACATCAGGAAACGAAAATGCAATTTTGCCGGACCGGACCAGCTCCACAAACGGCTTTGCCGGATGAGCTTGACCACCGTAATTACAACGACGGCTTTCAACGCGAACTGCAGGGCGGAGAGAAGCCATTCTCTTCCAGTGAAAATATCCGGCTTCCACAGCGCTTTTACATTCTCGAAAGGGACATAGAGGGAGCTGTTGTAAAACCAGGGATGGACTTCTTTTAGCCCTCTTCTCAACTGCTCAAAGAACTCTCTATGTATCTCCAGGCCAAGCATGCCGATGGAAAATAGACCCGTGGCCAGTGAAATAACTATGGCATTCCGCAAAAAAACAAGCGGTGAAACAGCGACAAGAAACAGCAATGCAATGGCGAATGCTGGTTTGATCAGTACAGCCAGAATCAGAAGCAGCGCCGATAGCCAGAACCTCGATGACATGTGAGATATCAGCGCTAAAGAAAACAACAGGAATGCCGTTGGAGTGGTTTGGCCTCCAAGCCTGTAAATCGTCCAGAATGGTTGGAAGGTCAAACTCAAGAAAAGAAACAGTGCGATGAACTTTTGCTGTTCATCGGAGTTTTTGGGAACAAACCGGCATAAGTGAAAATAAAGAATCAGAAATGCGATGAAATAGGCCAGCGTGTTCTGAATTTTGAATAGAACAAGCGCCGTTTCCGGTTCAAAAAAACTTAGAGGAACATACAGGTATGCCGAGAGCGGCGCGCCGTAAAAAGCTAGAACGCCTTGTGGCTGCTTGCCGCAAATCGCGCGTTCCGGATGATACAGATCGGAGAGCTGCCCGCAGGCCAGTCTTCGTCCTGTATCGTAAAAATTTGCGAAATCCCATCCGGACCCTGCCGGCGTGAAAATTCCAATGATGGAGCCGGCCAGAATGAGGAAAAAGGAAACAAAGGCGAGGAGTCGGTAGCCCTTCAAACCACAAATATAGCATAGTCATCCTGTCAGAATTTGTTCCGGATGCAGGTGTATAATCAAGAAAATCGCCGCGGTTTAGAGGAAACTTTATGGCAGCAAGATTCATGTACGTCGTTCGTGTCAAAATTTCAGTCAAGGATGAAAAAGAATGGAACAAGTGGCATGACAAGGTGCATATTCCGAAGGTCCTGGAACAACCGGGGTTCATTCAGGTCAGGAAATTTCGTGCCGTCAGCAATGGCGCGAAAGAAGCTGAATATTTTGTGATGTATGAACTCAGGAACGTGGCAGCCTATGTTCAGTACGCTCAAAGTGAAGAAGGCGCTAAATTGAGACAAGAGTATCTGGACGTTTACGGATCCAAAACAAAAATTACGCGATGGGCATGGCAGGAAACATTTCACCTTATGAAATAGGTTTTCACATTGTGAAATCACGACGAATGAGCGAGAAGGCCCCCGTAGTATCCTGTGACAGAAATGAGGGCGAAGACAACGATCGCCCAGATAGCAGTGACGCCTTTCAAGCGGCGAATCAAAGATAGGAAAAAGCCGACCCCCAGCGAGATACCTGTGGCAATTCCGAGATTCTCATGCAAATCAACAATCTCATGCATGGCTCCATCCTCAAAAGGCTCTTCCTGAGCCTCTCCGGTGAAGTAAGCTGCGAGCGCTCCCAGCGCGGCGAGAAACCATAGAATCCGCACGGCCGTCATCAGTTCAGGCTTTCTCAAACTGATGAAAACAAAAATGGCTCCGGCAATTCCGAGCGCCAGTGGGAAGTGAACTAGCTTATTGTGGGCGTGATCTTTCATGGAGCCTGAAAATGGTATAGGAACGGGGCGGGCAACTTCAGCAGGAGTCCCGTTCACGTGGGTCTCGGGTATCGGATTTTGGGCCTGGTCTGCAGGCACTGTTTGAAGATTTTGTTTCGTTTGATCCGTTTCCTCCTTCTTGTGCTTAGCATGCGCCGATACGGGATGATTGAGCAGACCCAGCATCAAGAACAAGCAGGAGCAAACAAGAATCCAGTTCCTAAAATTCATTTTCATTTGATTACTTGTAATCTCTCACTTTGAGCTGACAATTGCAACGGGGGATGATGAAACAGCGTCGACCTCTTCGTGTGTTATTCTTCGAACATCAGGAGCTCACAAAGGATGGAAGGGGCGGGGCTCAGACCGGCCCTGCGGTTCAAAATGATCCACAAAGAAGAAGCTGTAACAGTATCGCGACTCGACGATCAACAGCGGATAACTCTGCGGCAATCTTTGATTTTTTCAATCTTGATCACTGCCGGCATTTTAACGGCCCTGTGCGGCCGTTTCTCCATCGGCAATGTCTCAGCTCTATATCCTCTTGCTTCCGCGCCGCAACCATATTTTATCTGGCAACATACCGGACTTCTTTATTTGCTGTTGCCTTTGGTTGTTGCCGGCAGTTTCATCTTGCTAATGGCTCCTGGCGCGATTTCGATCTTGTTGTTGCGTCAAGCGCGTAACCTTTCGGAATGGTTGATCCTCGGCTTTGGCGTTTCCTTACTCTTGATGATTGGTCTTGGAGTGGGAACAAAATTCATAACGGGCGCGTCGACTCCATTCATTTTCATCACGATCTGGACAATCGTTGTGTTCTGTCTCCTGGTCATTCTGATTGTCCGGGCTCGCAGCGGCGCGGACCAGCGATGGCCCATGGAAGGGCGATCCGATCGACGCCGTTTGATCTGGATCGCCTTGATGATCTATGCGGTGGTGGTCGCATTCCTGCCGAAAATATTCTGGGAAGACTTCAATCTTGACGGCATCGAGGCATTTGAATTTGGACGAAGCTTGAGTTCACATTTTTTACCGCATTGGGAAATTTTCGATAATGTTTTTGGAACTTACGCAAACTTTTTCCTGTTTGCTTACCCAAATCACTGGTTCCTCAGCCTGTTTGGTCCGTTCGAAGCTACGGCGCGTTTACCTTACGTGCTTTATCTGTTGCTGACATTCGCTGCTCTGGTTCTTTTCATTGAAGCTGGAAAATCATCGAAACTTGGTTGGAGAGAGGAAGGAACCGTTTGGCTTGCTCTGATCGCCTTTACAATTGTTCAGGCATTCAGCACGAATTACGAACCATTCTTTGCGGATCTGGCGGAAACCGCGGCGCCCGATCTTCTTCAAATCGTCTGTTTCCTCTCGGCATGTTACGCACTGTTCAGTCGACGTCTTCGATGGTTTCGGCTCTTCGC
This sequence comes from uncultured bacterium, assembly GCA_963771165.1. GTDB lineage: Bacteria > Acidobacteriota > HRBIN11 > JAKEFK01 > JAKEFK01 > JAKEFK01. Next base: position 4,863 of record CAVYSN010000003.1, read on the forward strand.
TTGGATGGTTTTCGCCGCCGGGCCTGGCGGCTTGCTATTGCTTGTTTCCCTCGGGGCAGCTGTGATTCTGAGTCGAATGCCGGAAAAAAGGGAACTGTTGAAGGAGGTGGGCGTAATTCTGTTTCTGTGCGGTGTTGTGACTCTGCTCTACGAGACCCTGTACATCAATATGTTTCTTGGCGGAGTCAATGACCAGTTCTCCATGAAGAACTTGTTGAGGCGTCTTTATCCGCCCACAGTTACAGAGTTTGTCCGTTGGAACGCCTTGTTGTTCCCGAGTGGTATTCTACCGGCGCTATCCCTGGTGACTGTTCGAAAAAGAGATCAACCGGAGTGGGTGATTTCAATCGTCACCATCCTGTATTTTGGCGCCATATACATTCAGGCATGGACATCTCTGCATCAATTTACAGCAGTTATGATTTTGCCGTTGGTTGTGTTTTGGCGACTCTTCCTCGATTCCTCGGTTACGCGTCGAAGATGGATCTACCCTACCGTCCTATTCACAACGCTCCTCAGTTTCATTTTTTCACTTCCTCCGCACTTTCAGATCAATCAGGCCACCCGCGAGTTTGGAATTGTAACAGTCTATGAAGTCGGCAATTACGATCATGATTACGAAACCACTCTGAGAGGGGGGACCAGTTTGTACGCGCTTTTTCCGCAAGATTACAGAATAAATTATCCGAATCAGATATGGGGAACGGATCACCGCGTTTTGATTTACTATGCAACCCGCCCTAAGCCGAAAGGAACTGTTTTGAACTACTTCGTCCAGCCCGCCTCCGAATCGCCTCCACCAGAAGCCAGCGTCGTTCAATCAACCGATGGCGTTGTGGTTTATGTGCGCGATTTCAGCCTCTGGGAAAAACATCGTGAAAGGCAATATCCACAGGTGCCTGGCAGTCCCTTGTACGAGCCGATTCTCTCGCGCACTTATCAGTTCTTTCGGGAGCACGTTGCAAAAAAGTCCTTCCATCCTCTAAAACCCGTAAACAATTGAAAAACAGGGGCTTCATCGATCTCACGCCTGACTCTCGCATTTTGTAATTTTCATTCTGCAATCTGCAATAAAAATGGTCCTATTTGCTTGACAATCCTGAGGGGAAACCTGTATTGTATCTGTTCATCGGTTTCACCCAGTAGAGGAGTACTATGGATACTTATTTCCCGAAAGCGGGAGAGGTGCAGAGAAAGTGGTTTGTGGTGGACGCGAGTGGTCTAGTTCTGGGTCGACTTGCAACCTTTCTGGCTAATATTTTAACGGGCAAAGCAAAACCCCAGTATACAGCACATCAGGATGTCGGTGATTTTATTGTTGTGGTGAACGCCGACAAGATTGTTGTTACCGGTAACAAGCGGTCTGATAAAGTGTATCATCGCCATACCGGCTATCCGGGTGGATTGAAGAGCATCACGATGGCAGATCTGCAAAAGAAAGCCCCCGAGAAAGTGATCCTGGAAGCGGTTTCAGGCATGCTGCCAAAAAACAAATTGCGCCAGGTCTACCTGAAAAAACTGAAGGTCTATAGCGGTCAGGAGCACCCTCATGAATCGCAAAGACCGGAAGCCCTTTCTCCCCGCTAAAAAATTCTAAGATTAACCACAGAGTCACGGAGATCACAGAGAAAACTTTTATGTTTTTTGACTCGGTGTGCTCCGTGACTCCGTGGTAAAAGGAGGACTAAACGTGCCTGCATTACAGTATTACGGCACCGGTAAGCGAAAAAGCGCTATAGCCAGAGTCTATTTGAGACCTGGTCAGGGCGCTTTTCAAGTGAATGAGCGGAAAATGGAAGACTATTTTCCAAATGAAGCTCTGAAGATTGTAGCCAAACAGCCGCTTTTGATTACGGAAACGGCTGAAAAATTCGACGTGCTCGTTTTTGCTAAAGGGGGCGGCATGACTGGCCAAGCGGAAGCCGTCCGACTCGGAATCTCACGGGCGTTATTGAAGTTCAATGTGGAACTTCGAAAGAAGTTGAAAGACGCCGGTTTTTTGACGCGTGATTCACGCATGAAAGAACGCAAAAAATACGGACAACCCGGAGCACGTAAGCGGTTCCAGTTCTCAAAACGTTAAGAATTTCACCACGGAGTCACAGAGAGCACGGAGTCAAGAAAGAAAGGTTCTTCTCCGTGTGCTCCGTGACTCTGTGGTGTAAAAAATACGCAAAGTCTACGGACGGCGCGAAACTAAGCTTTTGCACGATGCGCTAGATGGCGCGCGAAAGCAATACAAGGAGGAAAACACTTTGGTTGGTATCAGTTTGAAAGAACTACTGGAAGCGGGTGTGCATTTTGGTCATCAAACCAAGAAGCGCAACCCTAAAATGAAAAAATATATCTACAATGAAAGAAATGGAATCCATATTGTAGATCTGCAACAGACGATCAAATTATTCGAAGAAGCATCCCGTTTCATGAGTAATACCGCAGCGCAGGGCAAGTCGGTCCTTTTCATAGGAACCAAGAAACAGGCTCAGGATGCGGTGGCTGAAGAAGCTTCACGTGCGGCGATGCCTTACGTCAATCAGCGGTGGCTGGGCGGCCTGTTGACGAATTTCCTGACGCTGAAGAAAAGCATCAAGAAATTCAAAGAGCTGGAGAAGATGAAAGTCGACGGCGATTTTGAGCATTTCAGCAAGAAAGATGCGGCAAAACTCGAGAAGAAATATAAGAAAATGGCAAAACTCTTTTCCGGCATCAAGGAAATGGAAGTGATGCCCGATGTGTTATTCGTCATCGATCCAAGAAAAGAAGCTATAGCCGTAAGCGAAGCCAAGAAATTGAATATTCCGGTTGTGGCTGTGGTGGATACAAACTGTAATCCGGATCCGATTGATTATGTAATCCCGGGCAATGATGATGCGATCCGTGCAATCAAACTTTTTGCCTCCCGTATTGCGGATGCCGTTGTTGAAGGCAGAAACCAATTCGCATCCACAGGCGTACCGATGCCCATGGTGGAACCTCCTGCGGAGCCGACAGAAAAGGCTGAACATATTCAAGAAGTGCTGGATCAGGAACTGATCGAAATGAGCATTTCCAAAGGTTCCTATAACGACGAAGTGTTGGAAGCCGATGATGAAGATGAAGAATACACTCGATAAGGAGGACGGTATCGTGGAGATTAGTGCGGATAAAGTAAAAAAACTGAGAGATCTGACCGGCGCAGGGATGATGGACTGTAAAGCAGCACTTCAGGAAGCCGGTGGAGATGTCGATCAGGCCATTACAATTCTCAGGAAAAAGGGAATCGCCTCCGCTGCAAAAAAAGCCGGACGCACTGCGTCCGAAGGGGTCGTGACATCTTACATCCACCCGGGAAGTAAAATCGGCGTTTTGGTTGAAGTGAATTGCGAAACAGACTTTGTTGCGAGAACAAAGGAATTCCAGGATTTTGCTCATGAGATTGCGGTTCAAATTGCTGCAATGAATCCACAATACAGATCGCGGGAGGATATTCCTGCGGATGTGATGAATCGCGAACGTGAAATCCTTTTGGATCAACTGGGTACTTCCGGCAAGCCCGAGAATGTGAAAAAACAGATTGTGGAAGGCCGTCTCGAAAAATGGTATACAGAGAGTGTATTTATGGATCAGCCATTTGTAAAAGACGACAGCCAGAAGATGCATGAATTCATCAATAATCACATCGCGAAATTCGGTGAAAACATTGTTGTTCGCCGATACTTGCGTTTCAAGCTTGGAGAAGCGGCGGATTAAGATGGATTCCTCTCCAGAGGCTTCCCAACCCCTTTACAAACGTGTATTGCTGAAGTTGAGCGGGGAAGCTCTGATGGGAGAGCAAGGTTACGGGATCGATCCTCAGGTTGTTCACTTTCTTGCCAACGAAATCAAAGATGTTGTGAACGGGATTCAACTTTCGCTGGTCATTGGCGGCGGAAACATATTCCGCGGAGTGGCCGCCAGCGCGAAAGGCATGGACCGGGTTGCGGGCGATCAAATGGGGATGATGGCGACTCTGATCAATGCCGTCGCTTTACAGGATGCGTTGGAAAAGAAGGGAATCGACACGCGTCTTCTTTCTGCGATCGAAGTTCGCAATATAGCAGAGCTATTCATACGTCGCCGCGCCCTTCGCCATCTTGAAAAAGGACGTGTTGTCATTTTTGCTGCAGGAACAGGCAACCCGTATTTTTCAACAGATACGGCGGCTGCGTTACGGGCCATGGAAGTGCATGCCGAAATCATTTTGAAAGCCACAAAAGTCGACGGCATCTATGACCGTGATCCACATAAATTTCCAGATGCTGTAAAGTTCGATACGCTGACTTATATGGATGTTTTAAACAAACACATCCAGGTGATGGATTCCACTGCAATCTCTTTATGCATGGATAATCGCATGCCGATTATCGTTTTTGATTTAAAAGAAAAAGGAAATATCAGGCGAATTATTTACGGCCAAAAGATTGGATCAATCGTAAAGGGGTGAAATATGTTCGAAGCTCTTTCGAAGGATCTCAAAAGAAGAATGGATGCGGCGCTCGAAGCTCACCGCAAAGAACTGTCAGGCATCCGCACGGGTAAGGCCAACATTTCGTTGTTGGACACCATCCAGGTCGACTACTATAACACTCCAACACCATTGAATCAGGTTGCCGCTTTGAGTACACCCGAGCCAAACCTGATTGTGGCAAAACCATATGACTCAAGCATCATCGTTGATATAGAAAAAGCAATTCGCAAGAGCGATTTAGGCTTGAATCCTTCTAACGACGGCAAGCTGATTCGAATCCCCATCCCTCCCCTGACGGAAGAACGCCGGCAACAGCTCGCCAAACATGTACGAAAAGTGCTGGAACATGGACATAATGAAGTTCGACAGATCCGTCGCATCGGCAATGACGAAATGAAAAAGCTGGAAAAAGATAAGCAAATTTCAAAGGATGATGAAAAGCGGGGGATCGAGCTGGTACAAAAACTTCATGATGAATACATCAAGAAGTTTGACGAGCTTGCGAAAGCCAAAGAAGACGAAATCCTCCACAGTTAACTCGTGTAAGAAAAGGGGATGTGGAGATGATGGAGAGAAGGGGATTAGCTCATTCCATTTTTTGATAAATGCATCCCCTCATCTCAAATATCTCCTCATCCCCCCTTGTTACACGATCTACCGCAGCAATGACAGCGTTGTGGCGTCTTTGATCAGGATCCCTTGTTCGGTCGGTACCGGATGCGCCCAGGTGGGGCTTTTCGCAACTTGATACGTCGCGATGGGTTGGAATGATTCAGCGGAAACAGGCAGAATCAATAGTTCGGCATCTTCCTTCAAGAGGAGAAGATTTTTTCCAGTTGAAATAATTGCAGCATTTTCTGCAGCCCGCGCCGGACTCGTCCACAAAATTTTACCGGTACCGGCATCCATTGCGAAGAACTGTCCCTGGCGCTTGTGTGAAAATCCAATCAAACGATTTTCGATAACAATAGGACTGCTCATATAAAGCGATATCTCCTTTGTCTCCCATACCGTTTCCGGCTTCCACAGATTCTCTTCACGCTTCAAGCGAACTCCGAATGTGCCGTGATCCAGACTGGAAAAAATCAAAATGTTTGCAGCCAACAGAGGCGTAACGATGTTCTGGTCACAGGGAGTCACGAAAGGAATGTTCCATAATATTTTTCCATTGTTCAAGTCCACACCCAGGATCTTGCGATGCACCTGGATGACAACCTGTTTTTGTTTTTCCAGCGTCACAACAATCGGAGAGGAATAGCTGGGGCCTTCGCCCGTTACCCTCCATTTTTCAACGCCTGTTTCGGGATTGAGTGCGAGCAAAGCACCCCCTTCATGGCCTCCCACATGCACAATCAGCATTCCGTTCTCGACAAGCGGAGACATCGAAGTCCCAAAGGGTGGTGACGTTGCCGGAAAACGCCCTGAAAAATCCTTTTGCCATATGAGCGTTCCATCGGAAATTGAAAAGCAGGAAAGAATGCCGCTGATACCAAGAGTGAAAAGTCTGCCTCCAGACACAACCGGTGTGGATTTTGGGCCCTTTCCATGTTCAATCGCACCCGGATACTCCTTGTAAGGTGCTTTGTAGCGGGCGTTCCACAAAACTTTGCCGGTCTTCAAATCGATTGCGCGAGCAATTTCATTTTCATCTTCACGACTGAAGAGGTAGACCATTCCGTCGAGTATTACGGGACTGGAATGACCGATTCCCACCGGGATGGACCAAACATTTCGCAAAGCCGCCGGCCATTTCACATCCATAGGAACATTCTTCGCAGCGCCATCCCTTTGAGGTCCTCGCCATTGCGACCAATCTTCCGGTTTCGTAATGCCAAACTCAGGGGTAAAAAAGTAATGCAGAAAAATTAGGAATAAAATTGTTTTATTCATTTTCCCTTTTTTGTTTTCGGACTTCCAGAAATTGTGCGCGGACCCGCCCGGCAGAAACCGCCATAACAATAGCCTGTACCACTTCGATTTCTTCTTCCGTAACGCCTTCTTTCCGGGCAACTCCCAGATAATGAGACATTCAAGGGATAACATCCCGTCGCCATGGCAGCCGACAGGTGAAGAAGTAATGTGGTTTTCGCATCGAGAATCTTGTTGTACCGTACAAGTTCCTAAAATTTGTCAAAAGGAAGCTTTTCCATCAGTGAATGACATTATACCAATTATATTTGTATGATACAAGTATTCTTTTTTATCTGGAGATGCGATCTTCAGAGTGAGGATTCGCCATTTCTTAAACGAGTTGAGATCGCCGGGTTTTTCTTTCTTGATGGGATTGCCGTAATTTCCTGTTGATTCATTGATAGTGGATTCCTCATTAATGGGGTGGGTGAAAGCGAATGAACTGAACGTGGATGAGTCAATGTCCACGGGTGAAATGTTTTCTGAAAACAGGTTTTATTAAGCCCTTCAGCTCACAATCGACCTTGAATGTTCTGGCACAAAGTATGACAATATATGCTAGCGAGGGCGGGGAAATGTCTGACCAAGAAAGTACCCAGGAAGTTGTTTTGATTCCTGTTGATGAAAATGGGCGCGTGCTTCTTTTTTCGGACGTAAAGATCGAAAATGTGGATCGTGATTATCACACGGTTCGGGACGCTGAGGGCCTAACCTGGAAACTCCAACCGGGCCGTTACGTTGTCAAAGTATTTCTTCGCGACTTCCAGATGAAAACCATTTCACTTACAGTGAGCCCGGGAATCTCGAAGTATCGTTTGCCTGTAACGACCGTCCCCGCTCCGGTTGTGTTTCAAGATGCTCTTCCTGACCCCGAGCCGGTTCAACACCAAAGCTCTTCGCAGGAAAGCAAGAAATTAAAGGAAAGTGATCCTGAACGGAAGAGATTCCCGATCTCATTTCCCGTCTCTTATAGAACGGACACGGGCCAGTGGGTGAAAGCCAAAGCTTTGAACGTGAGTGCCTCAGGTGTTTGTGTCGAAAATGTGGGACATGTTACAGAAGACGATAACCTTTACGTGAAATTGCATGTGCCGGTTGCAACCATTCCGATCGAATGTCCTGCGAGAGTCGTTTGGGTGATGTCCGGCGGTACGAGAAAACCATGCATGGGTTTGCAACTGTTTCTAACAAGCAACATGCGTGAGTCACTCGATCGCTGGTTAGCCGGAATCTGAGCCCCAGTCAGGAGCAACGAGTGATGAGTCATGAGACATAGAGTGAGAAGTTTTGCTCATTGCTAATTAGCCGAACTTTCGATCAACACGGTTCGTTACATTTGGTCAGGGGATTTTTATGAAAATTGTCCTGCTCCTTGCTGCATTGAACGCATTTACAGGAAACTGGATCGGTACGAGTCAACTGGGAGAAAAGCCAACCTTCATCCGTGTTGAATTCTCCGGCACCGGCCAAAATCTGGGTGGAATGTTATCAATGCCTTTTGAAGGTGTAGTGGATCAACCGCTCGATAAAGTGACTGTCGATGGCGCGGATCTCCAATTCGAATTCAAAAACGAAACGACTTCTTTTGTGTTCCAGGGTCAGAGAAATGAGAAGAAGGTTTCGGGAACTGTAACTTCCAAAGACCGGAAAGGCACATTTGAATTGGTGCGAACAGAAAATGTGAACGCAGAAAAATACTTTGGAGCGTATGGATTTGGTTCCGGGCGTTTCCTGTACATCAGAACGTGGGATGAGCTCGGTGAAAATCAACTGACGTATCTGGATGACGAGGGCAAGGTGGGCCCATTGTTTGCGCTTTCAGAGACCGAATTTTTTACGGGGCCCGGATTGTGGATTCCCCTTGCCGCCAAAGCGACCATGATTTTCGAGAAAGATTCCGCGGGTCGTGTTGCAGGGATGCAATGGTCTGAGCAGGGCGGTCACGAAAAAGCTGTCAAGAAGGACGCTCTATTCACCGAACAGGAAGTTACATTTGCAAGTGGTCCGGTCAAGTTATCCGGGTCACTCGTATTGCCGAAGGGGAACGGGCCCTTTCCGGCAATTGTTCTCGTTCATGGCTCTGGACCGGTGACAAGAGATTTTTTTGGTCCCATATCCTACCTTTTTGCGAGACACGGAATTGCTGTTTTGAGCTATGACAAACGAGGCGTAGGAAAATCGGAAGGACACTGGATGGCTGCAAACTTTACTGATTATGCCGATGACGCGCTGGCCGGTGTGTCGTATTTAAGATCGCGCAAGGAGGTCAATCTCAAGGCGATCGGGCTCTGGGGTGTGAGCCAGGCAGGGTGGATCATTCCGCAGGCGGTAGCACGGGATAAGGGTATCGCTTTTGCGGTCCTGTTGTCTGTGCCGGGTGTTACTCCTTTCGAACAGGAAGTTCAACGAATGACCGGAGAAATGATTGTGAAACAATCATCCGAAGAAGAGATTGAGAAAGCGATTACCGGATTAAAGTCGGACATCAACAGTTTGCGTACCGATGAAGTGAGACAGCATTTGGAAGAGGGGTTACAAAAACTGGAGAGTGAAGGAAATCAGAAGGTCTTGAACGCGTCCGGTCCGGATAATCCTCGTTTTCTGCTGTGGTACACAGCCGTTCTGGATTACAGTCCCGTTGCATCGCTTGAACAGATGAAATGCCCGGTGCTTGTTTTATACGGCGAAGCCGATCGTGGGGTTCCGATCATTCCAAATCGGGATATTCTGGAAAACGCGTTCAAAAATGGAGGGAACAATGACGTTACTTTTCACGTTTTTCCAAAGGGAAATCATGCTCTGATGCTGAGCGAAACGGGAAGCATGACAGAATTTCCTTACCTTACACAATTCGTTCCCGGTTTATTTCCAACAATGATTGATTGGATTTTACAGCACACTCGATAGTTGTTTTACAGAAGCCAGCAAAGATGGCAAGTACTTGAATTGTTTTTTCTTTGCTTGCTTCGCTATCTTCTGTGAAAAAAAGAGCCTCAGGCTTTGCCGAGTACCATCGCGAGCAGAGCCATTCTTACGTAGAGGCCGTATTCCATTTGGCGGAAGTACGCGGCGCGCGGATCGGTATCTACTTCGACTGCAATTTCATTCACGCGCGGAAGTGGATGCATCAGTACCATTTGTGATTTGGCTCTGGCGAGAGTGTCTGGAGTGATGACGTATGCATTTTTTACAAATTCATAATCTTCGGGGTTCTCAAAACGCTCTTTCTGGACTCTCGTAACATACAGAACGTCGGTATCTTTCAGCACTTCATTCAAGTCACTGTATTCGTGTTGTTCAATTCCGGTTTCTTTCAGCTCCTGTATTAACTGTGGGGGCATTCGCAGAATATCAGGCGACACATAATTGAGACGCGCTCCATATAAGCGAAGAAGCCGTGAAAGCGAGTGAACGGTGCGTCCATATTTCAAATCGCCCAAGCAGGGTTACAGTTAATCCTTCCAGGCGACCAAGCTCTTCCTGAATTGTAAACAGATCCAGCAACGCCTGTGTGGGATGTTCTCCTGTACCATCGCCTGCATTGATGAGAGGTTTCCGAAGATAGCGAGCAGCCGTTTGAGCAGCTCCCGTTTCAGGATGACGCAAAACAATGACATCGGAATAGCACTCCAGGGTCCGGACCGTATCGATTAAGGTTTCACCCTTTGCGACGGAAGAATACTTGACTTCACTGATCGGAATGACGCTTCCACCTAAACGTTCCATTGCTGCGGTGAAAGAAGAGGCGGTTCGTGTAGAAGGTTCATAAAATAGATTGGCCAGAATCTTTCCCTTGAGGAGATCGAAGGTTCCAACACGTTCGACCATCGTACGCATTTCCTCGGCAACAGCAAAAATGTATTCCAGATCAAGGCGTGTAAACTGCATGACTGCTGTTATGTGTTGTCCGTAAAAACGGCCATCAATCCGTTCGCCCAGGGGCAGATGAACATCGCCGAATGTTCGATCTTCTTTTTTTGTAAACCTTCGTCTCATGGCTAAGCATTATATCGTAATCTGTTCTTTTCACTTGAGCTGCTTGTCCGCCGGATGAACAGCCGTCTGATGATAAAATGATGAGAGAGAACTTGTGAATCATTCTGAAAAACCGATTGAAGATTTATTGTTCGCGCTCAAGGAACGCGCGAAGGAACTGAACTGCCTTTATGAAATTGAAGAGCTATTCAGCCGGCCGGATGCGACGTTGCCTAAGATTCTGGAAGGAATGGTGCAAGCGATTCCACCCGGGTGGCAATATCCGGATGTTTGCCAGGTCAAGATAGCGACCGGCGATCTGATCCTGCAATCACAGAATTGGAAAGAAACACCGTGGAAGCTGAGCGCTGACGTTGTGGTTCAAGAGCAGATTGTAGGGAACATTACGGTGTCATACACAGAAGAGATGCCAACAGCCGATGAAGGTCCCTTCCTGAAAGAAGAACGAAAGTTGATCGAAACGATTGCGGACCGGCTTGAACGCAGGATTCTTCATGAACGCATGAAGACCGTATTTGAAGATCAGAAGTCTGCCGTCGATCAACGCAGCCAGTCAGCCGTCATCATCGATCTTCTAAAAAAGACGGATGCGAAACTGCTCACGCGAATCGCGAGAAAAATGTTGAATTTCCTATCCTGGTCCGGCATTCAAGAGGCGGACAGACTGGTAGCGAATCTACCAACATTTGTGGAGGAATCCACACACAACGAAAACAGACCCCTCGCGCAAAGAACCACCAGCGACCTGCAGGCTATGAGCGATGAAATTTTCCAGATCGCCAACAGATATCTTGGAGAAAAGCAGGTCCTCGTTACGATTCAGGAGTGGATGATTGAAGACCGTTCGAACTTTATGATAAAAGTCCTGGAAGATCCGGGGACTTCTCTTGCTGAGATCATCAATGCAATCGAACGCTTCCAGCATCGAGCACCCCAATCGATGGATCTCTCCCCTCCCAGAGAAAGAGCTTTACGGGTTTCATTGATTCGCCGCTTGTTGAATGATGACCCGCTTTTCATTCAGACAGCCAAACGCTTTCTTGATGTTAGTGATTTTCATGAACTGTATCGTCACATTATTTTTCCGGCCGGAAGTCATGGCAAAGTTGGCGGCAAAGGCTCCGGTTTGTTCCTGGCTAAACGGATTCTCCAAACATCCTTACAGTCAAACGACGAGCTTCGAAAAATCAAAACTCCAAGGACGTGGTACTTAACTTCTGATGCGATTCTTCGTTTCATTAACCACAACGACCTTGAGGAAATGATGGAACAGAAATACGAAGATATTGCGCAGGTCAGGCAGGAATACCCTTACATCGTTCATGTTTTCAAGAACTCTCAGCTTCCTCCGGAGATCATGAACGGTCTCTCGGTGGCCCTGGATGACTTTGGCGAATCTCCCCTCGTTATTCGCAGCTCCAGTATTCTGGAAGACAGGTTCGGATCTTCCTTTGCCGGAAAGTATAAAAGTCTGTTCATCGCAAATCAGGGCACAAAGAATGAGCGCTTGCATGCTCTGGTCGATGCCATCACTGAAGTTTATGCTTCAACATTCAGCCCCGACGCCATCGAATATAGAGCGGAACACGGCATGATTGATTCTCACGAAGAGATGGGAATTCTGATTCAGGAAGTGGTCGGGAATAGAATCGGCTACTATTTCTTACCTGCCTTCGCCGGCGTTTCTTTTTCCAGCAATGATTTCCGCTGGTCCCCCCGTATCCGAAAGGAAGACGGTCTGCTCAGAATCGTTCCGGGGCTTGGGACACGCGCTGTTGACAGGCTGAGCGACGATTATTCGATTCTTTTATCGCCCGGACAACCGGAGCTCAGCGTCAATGTTACGCGTGAAGAGAAAATCTGGTACTCACCTAAAAAGGTTGATGTCATAAACCTGGAGACGAATTCCTTCGAGACGATTGAAATCCGCGAACTGTTTAAAAGTTTTGGCGAGCAATACCCGATGATTTCCAAAATCGTTTCCCTCGTCGACAGACAGGGTCTTAGACGTCCGGGAGGATTGGATATTGATTTCAAGAAAAATCATCTTGTGGTGACTTTCGAGGGTCTCTTTCGGGACACGAATTTCCTCGTTCAACTTCAGTCCATGATGCGCGTTTTTCAATCCGAGATGAATGGACCTGTCGATGTCGAATTTGCACATGATGGAACCGACCTGTATTTGCTGCAATGCCGTTATCAGAGCTCTTCGAGTGAAAGCTTGCCGGCCGTCGTACCGCGGGCCATTACAGGTGAAAAGCTGCTTTTCTCGGCCAACCGATACGTTACCAACGGTAAGGTATCTGGTGTGACTTTCATTGTGTATGTTGATCCGGTTGCATACGGAGAACTGAAGACTCAATCCGATTTGTTGGCGGTCGGACGCGTCATAGGGAAACTCAATCAGATGTTGCCAAAGCGAAAATTCATTTTGATGGGTCCCGGAAGATGGGGCAGCAGAGGGGATATCAAACTCGGCGTCAACGTTACGTACTCGGACATCAAAAATACTTCTATGTTGATTGAAATTGCGAGGAAGCGAGAAGGTTATATGCCGGAGTTATCATTTGGGACGCACTTTTTTCAAGATCTTGTTGAATCCTCGATTCGATATTTACCATTGTACCCCGACGACAAGGGTGTTGTTTTTAACGAACAATTCTTTCTGACCTCGCCGAACGTACTCTCGAAACTCCTTCCGGAGTTCGCGAACTTGCAACAGATCATACGTGTAATCGATATCGACCAGACGATGCCGGGAAATACTCTTCAGATTTTGATGAATGGGGATCGGGATGAGGCGGTGGCCGTGTTGACGGAAAATCCGGTTGAAGAAGAAGAGCATCCTCAATCTGCTACGGTATTAGAAAATACTAGAGAAACGAGACAGGATTCACACTGGCGCTGGAGGCTCAAAAGGATTGAACAGCTGGCGGCCCATCTTGACCCTGTCCGTTTTGGAGTCAAGGCGATGTATGTTTTTGGCAGCACGATGAGCGCTACATCCGGCCCGAAAAGTGACATTGACCTACTCGTGCATTTTCATGGCAACGACATTCAAGAAAAGGAATTAATGGCCTGGTTGGAAGGATGGTCTCTTTGTTTAAGTGAAGAGAATTACTTGCGCACGGGTCACAAAACTTCCAGTTTGCTGGATGTGCATTTGATCACAGATAAGGACATTAGAAGTCGAAGTTCATTCGCATCGAGAATCGGTTCCATTTCCGATCCTCCACTCCCCTTATCTCTTGGAAAGAATGTGAAGAAAATGTAGGCGTGCGTTTAAAACCCGCCCGTTCGTCCAGCAAACAGGAACCTGGGCGGGTCTCAGACTCGCCCCTACTGAATGTTTAGACACTGCAAAGCTCTCTGGTGGCGTCTTCCAGTTTTTCCGGATCGAACCGCACCAGCGCCAATTCCGGACCATCATAAGCTGCGGAGAACAGGTGCGTTTGACCAATTTTGTCTTTCCAGGACCCGGTGATTCGAGCTGATTCATGGATATGACCGTGGAGAGTCAACAACGGTTGTCGAGACTCTATGAAGCGGCGAATGGCAATGCTCCCTACGTGCACATCCAGCGGCACATGATCAATTTGCTTTCCATCCAGGGCGGCACGATCCAGATTGGTTTTGTGCGGAGGCCCATGAAATAAAAAAATGGTTTTTGATAAATCCTTACCTTCTGTTGCTGTCTTGAGATCCTGTTGAATCGTCCTGTTATTCAAAACGGAATGTGGAACAGGCATTGTATGTTCACCTTCTTCGGGCGCAATGCAACCAGGATCCACATAACGTGAAACGTCATAGCGTTCCCAATCTTTTAGCCGGAAAGGGGTGGGAGGTACATACGCATAACCGTAGATGGAATAATCGCCGGCCGTAACCCATCGGTTGTGAAGATAAATCCATAGTCCCTGTTCTGCGAGAGCCATGGCCGCTTCTTCTTCCGTTTTCGGGTCATCATTTCCAAAAATAAAAAATATTCGCGGATAGTCACCGCGGAGTGCGTTTCGAATGGTTTGGAGTCCGGGGGATAAAAAGTCTTCCAGAAAATGTTCATGGAATTGATCTGAATATCTTCCGAACGAAGGAAGCAAGTCGCCGCCAAGAAAGACCATTTCCGGACGCTCATGAAGTATTTGTTTAAAAAGTTCTTCGTACCGGCGCTTCCGTCCGTGTAGGTCCGATGCGAAAAAACATTTGGCTGCCATGACTATTGTTTCGAACCGTGGCCCCGAGAGGAACTCTCCAGATAGTCCCAGACCATGGCAGACATTACCTCTACTCCGACTTTTAAGCTCTTCATATCCGCATCAAAATCGGGTGTATGGCCTCCTGCAGTGATTTTCTGTGCCTCGTTTGCGACGCCAAGGCGATAAAAGAAGGCTGGAATTTCCCGCGAATAATAGGAAAAATCTTCTCCGCCCATTCCAGGGCTCGTTACCTGGATGTTGTTTTTTCCGACGAGTCTTTGCATGGTCGGGAGCATTTGCCGGATCAAAACGGCATCATTGTTGATCGAAGGATACCCTTTCCGATAATTCAATTCATAGGTTGCACCATAGCTATCCGTTACGCCTTTCAGGATTTGATGCATCATGCGTATCACGTCGTCTTGCACTTTATCGTCTAAAGTTCGCACGGTGCCGCGCAGCTCCGCTTTTTCCGCAATAATGTTTTCACGGGCGCCGCCGTTGATCATTCCGATTGTCAGAACAAAAGGTTCGCGGGCCGAAATACGCCGGCTTCGAATGGTTTGAAGCTGAAGAACAGCATCAGAAGCAATGACAACGGCATCGATTCCATTCTCCGGTGAAGCGGCGTGAGCCATCTTTCCACGGATGGTTACAACAAATCGATCCGAGTTCGCGCTTGCTGTTCCTTCCGAGTATTCCAGTTTTCCAACTTCGAGAGGTTTGCCGTCAAGTAAAGACGAAGAAGATGAATGCAAACCGAAGATCGCGGATGGTTTCGGGTTCTGCAGCGCCCCTTCGCGAATCATTCTTTTGGCGCCCCAGTCTCCTTGATAGTCGGCGGGAAGTGACTCCTCCGCAGGTTGAAATAAAAATTTGACGGTCCCGGGCAGCTCTCTGCGATGCCGGGATAACAACTCTGCAACTCCAAGCGCAACAGTCATATGAACATCGTGACCGCACGCATGCATCACGCCCGCAACCTTCGATTTGTAAGGAACATCGCGGGTTTCCTGAATTGGAAGCGCATCCATGTCTGCGCGGACAGCCACAACCGGTCCCGGCTTCCCGCCTTTTAACAGCGCGACAACTCCATGCCCTGCGATACCGGATCTTACTTCCAATCCGAGGGCGCGCAGTTTTTGAGCAATGACCTTTCCTGTACGTTCTTCTTGATTGGATAGTTCAGGATTCATGTGGAAATCGGAGCGTATCTCCACAAGTCGGTTGAACATCAAATCAACCTCTGCTCGCAACTGAGAATCGCGGTTCCTGTCGGCGGAAGCTGAATGAATGATGGCGAAGGTCAGAAGGATCAATAAAAATTTTTGATGTTTCATAGACTATATCTTTCCTAAGGTACGGGCGCCATAAATGTCGCCCCTACAGTGCTTATACGGTTTGTAGGGGCGCCATTCATCGCGCCCGTGTATTCGCTTGCTAAATTTCGCCCCAGCGAAGCTTGCTTTTCAAAATATCAAAGTAGCCTTTGAAAGGGGATTTGATCAATCGAAGATGATAAGGACTTTTTGCGATCTCCACGTATTCTTCATTCTGCAAAACTCGCATTTCCTGTCCATCGAGTGTAAGGCTGACATTTTCGGGTGGAGTGATTGGATGCACGGAGATCGTAAGATGATCTGGCACCACAAGGGGTCTATGATTCAAACTGTGAGGACAAATCGGAGTCATTACGATGGCTTCCATCGTTGGAAAGACAATCGGACCACCGGCAGCCAGGGAATAAGCAGTCGATCCGGTTGGAGTGGAGATGACCAATCCGTCCGCTTTGAACAGAGCAAGATAATGCTGGTTGACTCGAGTTTCGATTTCCAGCATTCGAGCAATACCTGCTTTCGATATGACCGCATCGTTGATCACGTGTCCTTCAAACTGAATCTGTTCTCCTTTCTTGAGGCGCGCACTCAGTAGATGGCGGGTCTCGATAACCGCTTTTCCTTCATTGATTTTCTCCATCACCGGAAAAAGTTCCGGCACTGTAATCTCCGTTAAGAATCCCAGCCTTCCCAGATTGATACCAAGTACGGGAATGTCTTTCCTGAGTGCGAGTTTGCCTGCCGCCAGAAAGGTTCCGTCTCCTCCAAGGACCATGATCAGATCGCTACGATTTTGAAATTCTTCTCGATCCACCGCTAAGGGTCCGGCGATCGGTGGTGTTTCTTCCAGCCAGAGCACGTTCGATCCATGCTCCCACAACCACGAAAAGGTATTTTGCAACAGTTCTTCAATTCCCCTGTAACCGGGTTTTACTACAATCCCAATGTTGCGATATGGAAAACTCATGGTATTAATTCTCGAACCCTTTTACTGAATTCTTGTTCGTTCCATCCGGGTTCTTTTCTTAAGTGTACAAGAAATTCCTTATTTCCACTGCCCCCAAGAAGCGGTGATTCGATCAAGCCGTGAATCTGCCATGGCTGAATTCTATGGAAGAATTCCAGCAGCACGCGGGAATGGACTGCCGAATCGCGAATGATTCCACCTTTGGGAACATCTGCCGGACCTGCTTCGAATTGAGGTTTGAACAGTAGAATCACTTCATTCGTAATGGCGGACAATGGTTCCAGAATTTTGTGAGCGCCGATGAAGGAAACATCCATTACTGCAAAATCTATCGATTCGCTGAACACTTCTTTTGTGAGATACCGCGCATTGGTTCGTTCCATGACTTTCACCCGTGGATCATGCCGGAGCTTCCATGCGAGCTGACCGTAACCCACATCCACGCAATAGACTTTTCGAACCCCCCGCTGCAGCAGGCAGTCGGTGAAGCCACCGGTGGATGCCCCAATATCGAGCGCGATCCTGTCTGTGACATCAACCTGGAATGCATCGAGCGCGGCATCCAGCTTCAATCCGCCTCTGCTGACATATTTCAGAGGTTCCAGCACGCGGACATCTGCATTCTCCGCAACAAGCTGGCCCGCTTTGCTTGCGGGCGTCTGGCCGACCATGACTTGACCTGCAAGAATTAATTTTTGAGCGGTTTCACGACTTTCAACAAGGCCAAGCTTCACCAGCAGCTGATCCAAACGTTGTTTTTGAGACACCTACTGTTTCCGGTTCAAAATGAATTCGGCAAAAGAAATCAGATATCCATGCCGGTCGTAGTCTGCAACCGCCCTGGCAGCGGCTGACGTCAAATCTGCGGCCAGTTTCCTGCTTTCTTCCAGACCGAGAAGCGCCGGGTATGTTGCTTTTCCTGCGTGCTGATCTTTCCCTGCTGTTTTCCCAAGAGACTGCGTTGTTCCTTCCACATCCAGGATGTCATCAATGATTTGAAAAGCCAGGCCCACGGATTCACCATAGATAGAAAAAGCGCGTTGAACCTCGACTCCTTTTTGTAAAACAATTGTTGGTGCAGCGGCGCAATATCCGATTAAGGCAGCCGTTTTCATAGCATGGATGGCTTCAAGTTCCAGACGACTCAGAGTTTTCGATTCTCCTAAAATATCAAGGACCTGCCCACCGATCATGCCTTGAGTGCCTGCTGCTCTGGTCAGTAAAGTAAGCAATTGACAACGGATATCGGGTGAATAAGGCGCCTGGCTCAGGAGCTCAACGCCAGTTGTCAGCAGCGCATCCCCGGCAAGGATTGCGACTGCTTCGCCAAACACTTTGTGATTGGTCGGTTTACCGCGCCGAAAATCATCGTTGTCCATGCTCGGAAGATCATCGTGGATCAAGGAGTAGGTGTGTATCATTTCAATGGCAGCCGCCACAGGCAAGAATAGTCCGGCGTCTGCGCCTAGAGTTTCCCCTGCCATCATGACAAGTGTCGGGCGCAATCTTTTCCCGCCGGCAAACAGGCTGTACCTCATTGCCTTATAAATCGGAAAGGGGGGAGCATCTTCAGGAGGAATTTGTTGATCGAGATAGTCGTTGATCAGATCGCGATACTTTGTAAAATTCATCGATTAATGGTTCAAAGGGTGTTCAAGGTGTTCAAAGTGTTTACTACGAAGCACCTTGAACACCTTGTAACCTTTTCAGCGCCTTCAATGAGGCTCTCACTTTTCCGGCTCAAAGGCCACTGCTTTGTATTGGCCTTGCGAGTCTTTCACCAGCAATTCAATTTTCTTTTCTGCTTCATCCAATTTTTGGGAGCAGAATTTCGTTAGTTTGACGCCTCGTTCAAATAATTCCAAAGCTTCTTCCAGTTTTGCTTCCCCTGTTTCCAGCTGTTTGACAATCCCCTCTAATTCCTTCAAGGCGATTTCAAACGAAACAGGTTCCTGATTGACGGTTTCACTCATTTTCAATCTCCTTCACTTCGATTTCAACTGGCCGCGATGTAGCCGAACCCGGATGATCTGCCCAGGAGCAGTCTGGCCTGTATTTTTCAGGATGGTTCCTTCCATTGTGCTTGTAATGCTGTAACCGCGTTCGAGCACTGCAAGCGGGCTAAGCGAACTCAATTTGCTGTCGCAACGCTCCATCGAACGACGAACAGTATGAATGCGCCGCTGTAATCCATTCTGCATTTTGTTAAACAGATCCGTCAATCGCTGATCGCTTCAACTGGATCAAGTGTCGCAACTGAGAAGGGCTCATTTTTTGTTGAGACAACAGGAGGCGCCGGTGTTGAATTTGAGAATAGCGGATCAAGCCATTTCTTAATCGTACTTCACAATCATCCACCAGCTGCTGCTGGGTTCGAACCTTTTGTGGAAAACCGGCCAGAGCCCGGTGCTGGCTTGCGAGATTCGCACGATTTCTCAAATAAAATAGGCGGCCTTGCAAGCAGCTGTGCAATCGTTTGGAATGATTTTGTAATTGCTCTGCGAATTCGCTTTTTTTCCCGATCACAAGCTCTGCCGCTGCGGATGGAGTAGGAGCGCGAAGGTCTGCGACAAAATCCGAAATGGTGGTATCTGTTTCATGACCGACGGCGGATATGACCGGGATCCGGGATGCTGCAATGGCCCGTGCCACGATTTCTTCGTTGAACGGCCATAAATCCTCGATCGAGCCTCCACCCCGTGCCAGGATGATCACTTCAATCGATTTGGAAAGATTCAGCGCGCGTAAACCTTCCACAAGAGACGGCGCGGCTTCCTCACCCTGAACGGTCGCAGGAAAAATCAAAATATGAAGATTCGCAAATCGCCTGTTCAATATGTTGAGAATATCCTGGATGGCTGCTCCGGTACGGGACGTTATGATTCCGATCTTCTTTGGCAGCAATGGAATGGATCGCTTTCGACCTGCATCGAATAACCCTTCCGCTTTTAACTTTTCTTTCAACTGCTCAAAGGCTGCATAAAGATCCCCTTTGCCGTGAGGAACGATTTGAACAACATCGATCTGGTAGCAACCCTGCGGCTCATAAACAGTCAGGCGTCCATGCACCATCACTTTCATGCCGTTCTTCGGCTGCCATCTCAAAAAACGATGTGAAGATTTCCACATTACCGCTTTCAGGATAGATTTCGAATCCTTCAGATTGAAATAAAAATGACCTGAGCTTGGCTGGGTAAAATTGGAAACTTCTCCTTCGACCCAGACCATTGGATAGGTGGCTTCCACCAGAATCTTCATTTCGGAATTCAATTCGGAAACGGAATAAACTCGTCCAGGCGCGTTTTGTTCCGGAGCGGATGATGATTGTCCGAAGAACGGCCTCTGCTGCACTATTTTTCTCCCTTGCGTGTGATTCGTTCGATATGAAGAGCGTGTCCGGTTTCCGGATTTAAACGTACCAACATCGCTTGCAGGATCGGGTTTTCTTTGGCTATTTCGAAACGTGTAGGCATTTGATCCAGGAACTTTTGAATAATCTGATCTTTATCAACACCAATCACAGAATCGTAAGGGCCGCTCATCCCAATATCGGTCACATAGGCGGTTCCGGCCGGCAGGACGCGGTGATCTGCGGTCGGAACATGAGTGTGCGTGCCGAAAACTGCGGTGACTTTACCGTCCAGATACCATCCCATTGCTTGTTTTTCTGAAGAGGCCTCCCCATGCATATCTACAAAAATGATGGGAGTCTCTCTTTGAATGCGTTCAACGATTTGCATACCGATAGCGAATGGATCATCGGATGGACCCATGAAGATTCTTCCCTGTAAGTTCACAACTCCAACCTTATAACCGGCCCTGCTTTGAGCAATTGTAAAACCGTTACCGGGAACGTTCGTCGGATAGTTGGCCGGACGAAGCAGCCGGCTTTCTTTGCCGATGTATTCCAAAATTTCTTTTTTGTCCCAGATGTGATTCCCGGAAGTTAAGACATCCACTCCGGTCCGGTAAAGCTGATCTGCGGTTTCCGGAGTCACACCGAACCCGTGAGCTGCGTTTTCGGCATTTGCAATGATGAAGTCCAGACCGTGTTCCTGCATCAATACAGGTATAAACATTTCCAGCAATTGACGCCCTGGTTTTCCAATGACATCGCCGATCAGCAAAACGTTCACCGAGTGCTCCTGTAAGGAAAGATTGCAGAAGGATGTTTAAAGAGAAGAGTTGAATGTGTTAAAAGGGTTTAATTTGTTCAAGGTGTTTTTGCAAAGCACTTTGATCACTTTAAACCCCTTCAACACCTTAAACCTCTAGATATAAGCTCCCCCGCACCGACGTTCGGCCGGATTATTGAACCTGCCACTAGCAGGTGGGTGCTTCGCGATTATTTCAGGCTTCCTCAGTACAGAGGCATGCACACCATAATCTGACGAGAAGCTCCCATTCTTGAATTGTAGGTTCAAGAATCTCCAATGCTTCACGATCTTAGCAGGGGAGCAATTGATTGACATATATGTCCGAAATTTACAGCTCACGAAAGTTCAAGGTTCAAAGTTCAAGGTTAAAGAATCCAGTATCTGATTTAATTTTTCCGTCCGGCGTTCCACTTCACGGTCCCCATCCTGTTTCTGGCGCCGGAGCTGGAAAAATTCATCTGTTATGTTCAATGCAGCCAGGACAGCAATTTTCAGTGAATCCACGGTAGGAGTTCCGGACGCGATTTCACGCATTTTTATATCGACATATCTCGCTATTGTCTTGATGTACTCTGAGTCGGCTCCTGCCCGAATCTGATAATTCTGTCCGTATATTTCCACCTGTATCTTTGTATCCATTAAAATTTTATTTTAGCACGGTCAGATTTTTGCTTCCAATTCCTCCAGATGAGAAATCAGTCTTTCAATCTTTTCTTTGATCTCATCCCTTTCTTTTTTCAGGGAAGAGATCTGGTCCGTTAAATGATTATTTTCTTCTGCCGAACGGGACCATCGTTCCATGTCCATCCGGAGTTTATGAATGGCTTTTTCGCTTTCGTCATTTTTTCGAAGCAAATGCTCGTTTTCTGATTTCAGGGCTTTCATGGCTGAGAGTAGCTTCTTTAGTTTTTCTTCCAGAACATCGAGTTGTTGAAAGTCCATTTTTCGTAACTCCCATTAAATTTTAACCGCTAAGGCTTTGAGAGGTCCACCAAGTTTATTTTGTCCTTATTTAGATCTCGAATTCGAAGGCTATTTTAGCATGTATACTGATCGGGATGAGCGATGACTTAACAAAAGTGTTTTTGAATGTACCTGCGAATCGTTATTTCGGATTCCAGCTGGTCTCGCGTTCGCGGGAAGGGGCCTGCCTTTCGATGGAGGTGAATTCCGAGCAGTTGCAGGAGGAGGGTGTCCTTCACGGGGGAATCATCGGCGCCATCGCCGATTCTGCGGCTGTTTATGCCTTTTGTCCCGATCTCGAACCAGCGCGGATGATGACGAGTATCGAGTTTAAGTTGAATTTTTTAAACCCTGCGTTCGCGGGAAAAGGGGCGGTTCTTGCACAATCAAAGGTTTTGAAGCGTGGCAAGCGCGTCGGTGTTTGTGAAGTCGAAGTGAGTCAAGGTGAAAAATTGATTGCGAAAGGGATTTTTACTTATCTGTTTTTCGATCGGTAATCGATTTTGTAGCGCCCGCGTCTCGCGGGCAGAGTTTCAAGCTCAGGAAGCCCCCGGAGGCGGGCGTTACAAATTACTTTCGAAGCTCGATCTGGAATTTATCGGAGAGGGCGCGAATCACAGATTCGAACATAACATCCACTTCTTCGGACCTGAGCGTACGATCGAGGGCCTGGAAGGTCAGGCGGAATGTGAAACTCACTTTTCCAGGGGGAAGATTCTTCCCTTCGTAACGGTCAATCATCTTCCATTTCCGGAGGGTCGGGATATTCAAATGCTGAAAAATATTTTCCAATTCTGAGTAACGCACGTCTTGACTCAACAGAAAAGAGACATCTCGCTCCACAACGGGAAACGGAATAACCGGTTGGTATCTCATAACGCGTTTTGGCAGTTGAATGAGGTCACTTAAATAGATCTCACAAAGTTGTAAAGGATGGGCGTCGATCGTGGTCTGGAGAATCCTACCGACCAGTGTTTCTTTCATGGAAAGGGAGCCACCTGCAATGGAAGGTTTTTCGTATTGTAACGCTTCGAACATGCTTTCTAGGATTCCTTTAAAGTTGAGATAGTCTGTCAGCGCTGCGATTCCGAGCGCGGTTTTTTCCCCTTCCGGCAAAAAGACGCGTCCTATTTCAAATAAGCGAACATCTTCATTCCGCTGTCGAAGATTATAAGCAACGGATTGCTGCAAGTTATCAAGCAAGGAAGTTCGGAGGGCCACGGCGGTTTCCGAAATCGGATTCAGAATCCGGATGGCATTCGTTATTGTGGATCCTTCTACAAACGAGTAAGTATAGGCTTCTTCCATTCCAGCACCTCGCAGGAACTGGTTTACGGCTCGTTCGAGATCGAATGCGGGATGATCTGCCTGGTACTTTTTTTCACCTTTTGGGAGCGTTGCCGGAATGTTGTTATAGCCGGAATGGCGGGCGATTTCTTCGATCAAGTCGATTTCACGAAAAATATCGATGCGAAACGAAGGAACCTGCCATACGTTTTCCGCTTTTTTGATAAAGCCCAGCGAGGTCAGAATATTATCTGCCAGATGCGGATCAATGGTTTGACCCAGTATGCGAGCGATTCTTTGCTGGCGTAAGCGAATTTCAGCAGGCACAAACTTTTCTGGAGAAACATCGATCACCGGATGAACCGTTCCACCGGCGCACTCTTCCAGAAGCGCGGCGGCACGCAAACAGGCGGTTGCCTGGATCTTGTAATCGGCGCCCCGCTCAAAACGATACGACGCGTCCGTTGAAAGTTCCAAAGCTTTAGCCGTTCGACGCACGGAGGCGGGCTGAAAGTAAGCGCTCTCCAGCAAAATATTCGTTGTGGACTCCGTCACTTCCGTCTCCATGCCTCCCATGACACCTGCAACGGCGATCGCTTGATCGGCATCAGCAATTGCGAGCATGGAATCCGTCAGCAAACGCTCCTTCCCATCGATCATCATAAGTTTTTCATTACGCGCTTTCCGGACCCGGATCGTGCCGCCTGCCAGAGTGTCAAAATCGAAAGCATGCATCGGCTGACCGATCTCCAGCATGACGAAATTCGTTACGTCTACTACATTATTAATAGAACGTAGGCCGCAAGCTTCGAGCTTCTTTTGCATCCAGGCGGGTGAAGGGCCGACACGGATACCGGTCATCAGCTGAGCGCTATACCGGGGGCAGAGGTCGGAATCTTCGATTAGAATTCGGATCTCTTTTTCTCCGCCGGAATAATAACCGTCGTTGACACGAAAAGGAATGATCTGTGTTTTGTGAAGCCCATGAAGTGCCGGAGGTGGTGAACCGAAGATCATTGCAATCTCGCGCGCCATTCCCAGAATGTTCAGACAATCAGGCCTGTTCACTGTGACTTCAAAATCCAGCGTTGTATCGTCCTGAAAAACCTGAAAGTCTTCCAATTGAATGCCAACCATCGTGAGGGCCCTTCCAAGTTCTTCCGGATCTACAGGAATATCGACAACTTCTTTAAGCCACTGATAGCTGATCTTCATGGCATAACCCGAAATTGTGAAAGAAAACGGATATCGTTCTGGAAGAACAACCGGATATCCGGTATCCCATACTTCAGAATTGCTATGCGATCCAATCCGAGCCCAAATGCAAACCCTGTATATTTTTCGGAATCATACCCTACATTTTCCAGCACGTTAGGATGGACCATTCCTGAACCGAGTATCTCGATCCAGCCGGAATTTTTGCAGACAGAGCATCCTTTTCTTTTGCAGAATACGCAGGAAACGGAAACATCCGCGCTTGGTTCCGTAAACGGGAAAAAGGTCGGCCGAAAGCTGAGCTCGACTCGTTGTTCAAAAAGCTCCTGCAGAAAATAGAGTAGGGTTCCTTTCAGATCGGCGAATGTAATGTGTTCATCAACAGCAAGAGCTTCGACCTGATGGAAAATTGGTGAGTGTGTTGCATCAATCTCATCTTTTCTGTAAACACGGCCCGGACAAAGCACGCGCACAGGAGGCGGGTGCGTTAACATCGTGCGTATCTGAACCGGCGAAGTGTGTGTCCGTCAATAACAAATTCTTGCCCGTTTCATCTTTCCGGTCCACAAACAACGTATCCTGTGTGTCGCGAGCGGGATGATCCGGCGGAAAGTTCAGCGCAGTAAAATTGTGAAAGTCTGTTTCAATTTCCGGGCCTTCGACAACGGCATATCCCATTGTGCTGAAAATATTCTCGATCTTCTGGCGAACCAGCGTGATCGGATGTATACCTCCCAATTTGTACTCGACTCCGGGCAAAGTCCAATCGACCACTTTCGTTGTGATCGTCTGCTGTAACTCCTGAGTTCTCCGTTCAAGCTCGGTTTCCACAAGCTCCTTGAGCTCGTTGATCTGACGTCCTGCATCTTTCCGTTCATCCGGCGCAATCGAGGGCAGTTGCTTCAGCAAGGCTGTAACCACACCACGCTTGCGTCCAAGATACTCATTCCGAAGCTCTTCTAAAGCCTTCGTGTCGGTTACAGACGATACTTTCCGATAAAATTCCTGCCGGATCTCCTGGATTTTCATTTTATGTTCCGGAAAACGGACGGCGGGCACAGAGGCCCGCGCCACGATTGGGTATATTATGCGTTCTTGGCGACCTGAGCCAGATGGCCAAAAGCTGCTGTATCGCTCACTGCCAGATCGGCCAACATCTTGCGATTCAAATCAATTCCGGCTTTCTTCAAACCGGCCATAAATCGGCTATAGGAAAGGTCATGTTGACGTGCCGCGGCATTGATCCGGATGATCCACAAACCACGGAAATCACGCTTCTTATTTCGACGATCCCTGTAAGCATATCCGAGTCCTTTCTGGACAGCCTCACGGGCCGCCCGATATAACTTTCCTTTTGTTAAGCGGTAGCCTGAGGCCAGCTTCAGCAGCTTCTTTCGTTTCGCTCTTCTCTTCGTTCCTCGTTTTACTCTAGGCATGATTCATTATCCTTTTTTTATTAACCACGGAGTCACGGAGGCCACGGATCAGAATATTTCCTCCGTGCGCTCTGTGGCTCCCGTGGTAAAAAATGATTAGTACGGCAGCATCTTCTTGATCTTCGGCGCCTCTGAGGCAGACACAACCTTACTTTTGCGAAGATGTCTTTTCCTCTTGGGAGATTTCTTTGTGAGGATGTGACTCTTATTCGCGGATGCGCGTTTAAATTTTCCAGTGCCTGTTTTTTTATATCGCTTGGCGGCACCGCGATGTGTTTTCAACTTCATGACAAACTCCTGTGTACCACAGAGTCACGGAGATCACAGAGTTTTAAGAACGTCTTAAAACTTCCTCCGTGTTCTCCGTGGCTCCGTGGTGATATTACTTCTTGGCGGAGAATACGGCAATCATGTTATTGCCTTCTTGTTTCGGATGGCGTTCTACTTCGATCAGCTCTTTCAGCTCATCGATCAACCGTTCCAGAATCCGTCTCCCGATTTCGGGATGAGCCATTTCTCTTCCGCGAAACATAATTGTCGCTTTGACCTTGTGTCCTTCTCCAATAAATCTTTCAATATGTTTTCTTTTGAATAAATAATCGTGTTCATCTGTTTTTGGTCTGAATTTTACTTCTTTGACCAAAACCGTTTTTTGCTTTCTTCTCGCCTGTTGTGCTTTTTTGCTTTGCTGATACAAAAACTTGCCCAGGTTCATGATCCTGCAAACCGGCGGCTGGGCTGTTGGAGCAATCTCCACCAGGTCCAATTCCTTCTGTTTCGCAAGCATCAATGCATCGCGAACCTGCATCACTCCAATTTGTGAGCCATCTTCGTCGATGACTCTTACTTCTCTTGCTCGAATCCTTTCGTTTGCTCTGATGTTTGGCTGAATACATTCCCTCCTTTTCTTATGTTGAAAGTGGAAAGTGGAAAGTGATGAGTGAGGTCCTGTTCACTTTCCACTTTCCACTTTTCACTTAGTTCGTATCAACGGCACGGGTTGCAATTAGATGTTGCATTTCGTTGAGGAAGTCCTGCAGCGGACGCGCGCCTTGGTCCCCTCTGGTCCGGTGGCGTACGGATACGTTCTTATTTTCAACTTCTTTATCCCCTAGGATAAACATGTAAGGGACTTTTTGCAATTGGGCATCTCGGATTTTGGCGCCCATTTTTTCTTTCCGTGTGTCGAGATGAATGCGTATTTTTTGTTTGGTTAGCTCGGCTGCAACCTGGGACGCATATTCGTGATGCCGTTCTGTGATTGGCAGGATTGCCACCTGAACAGGTGCGAGCCATAGCGGAAAGGCGCCGGCAAAATGCTCAATCAAAACACCGAAGAAACGTTCGATCGATCCGGTGATGGCGCGATGAAGCATGATCGGCCGATGCGGCTGGCCGTCCGGTCCGATGTATTCGAGTTTAAAACGCTCGGGCAGATTAAAATCAACCTGTGTGGTGCTGCATTGCCACCATCGGCCAATGGCATCACGCACTTTAAAATCGACTTTCGGACCGTAAAATGCACCGCCCCCTTCATCCATCTCATACGCAACACCTCGTCTTTCCAGGGATTCCTGAAGCGCTGCGATCGCCTTGTTCCAGACTTCGTCGCTTCCGACCGCTTTTTCCGGTTTCGTAGCCAGATATGCTTTGATGTCCTTGAACCCCAGGAGATGCCACATGTCGTATGTAAAGTCGAGCAGTTGATCGATTTCATTCGATAATTGATCGAAGGTGCAAAAGATATGGGCATCATCGACCGTAAAACCGCGAACACGCATCAAACCGTGCAAGACTCCCGATCGCTCAAACCGGTACACAGTGCCGAATTCCGCCAATCGGATCGGCAAATCGCGATAACTGCGAAGGTCATTCCGGTAGACTGCAATATGGATCGGACAATTCATCGGTTTTAACTGGTACGAGTCATCTTCCAACTCCATGGGGGCGAACATATTCTCCCGGAAAAAACCGAGATGTCCGCTGGTTCCCCAGTAGCTTAATCGTGCAACATGCGGAGTATAAGTCAGCTCGTAACCTCTCTTGTAGAGCTCGTCATAAAGAAAATCTTCCAGAGCACGCCGGATCCGTGCTCCTTTGGGTAACCAGATGATCAAACCTGGCCCCACTTCATCATTGATGGTAAATAATTCGAGCTCCTTTCCGATTTTCCGGTGATCTCTTTTCTTCGCTTCTTCCAGTCTGTTCAAATATTCCTGCAGTTCTTGTTCATTGAACCAGGCTGTCCCGTAGATTCGTTGCAGCATCGGGTTTTTCTCGTCACCTTTCCAGTAGGCGCCGGCTGTATGAAGCAGTTTGAAGGAACCGAGCCGTCCGGTGTTTGGGACATGCGGGCCGAGACACAGATCTATAAAGCTATTTTGCTTATAACAACTGATGATTTCCCCGCCACGTTCTTCGATGAGCTCAACTTTCATGGGCTCACCTTTTTCCTGAAAGAAGCGTATCGCCTCCTGTTTGGGCATCTCAATCCTTTCTACGGAATAATTGGCGGATGCAATCTCCTTCATTTTTGCTTCGATTTTCTGGAGGTCTTCTGGAGTAAAAGGTATTTCTCTTTTGAAATCGTAGTAAAACCCGTCTTCAATCACGGGTCCGATTGCCACTTGAGCATCCGGAAAGAGCTCACTGACCGCATGAGCCATCAAATGAGAAGTGCTGTGTCGAAAGATTTCCAGAGCTTCCGGAGTTCCGGGAAGTATGAACTTGAGATCTCCTGATTCAGTCAGCTTGTGGGACAAATCGACCGGACGCCCATTGATGGACGCAGCCAGCGCGTTTTTGCGAAGTTCAGGCGATTGCTCCTGCAAAATGTCACGCACAGATGTGCCGGCAGGAACCTCTTTTGAAATCCCATTCATTCGGATATTTAAGGTGGACATAGATTTAAGCTGCCAAAGTATTTAGCAATGTGTATGAGAATATTTGTCGGTATCTCATGACTCATTGCTCAAAGCTGTGGCCAATATGGGGAGGGAATTATAACGTGAAATGCATTTTCATCAACAACTATTCCTGAAGTCAAGAATCAATTTGACAGAAGATAGCGAAGCAAGCGAAGAAAGAAAATCTTTGCTCTCTTCGCTGTCTTCTGAAAAAATGTTC
The DNA here is from genome assembly GCA_963771165.1 of uncultured bacterium. Lineage (GTDB taxonomy): Bacteria > Acidobacteriota > HRBIN11 > JAKEFK01 > JAKEFK01 > JAKEFK01. The sequence continues at coordinate 33,940 of CAVYSN010000003.1, forward strand.
CAATAGGCACGGGCGGTATCGAACCGCCGACCTCTTCCGTGTCAAGGAAGCGCTCTCCCACTGAGCTACGCGCCTGAAAAATGGAGCTAAAAGTATAGCAAAACGCCAAGCAAGAATCAAAAATTGCAGGGTTGGGTGTCAAACCAAAGTAGAAATGTCACCCCTATGAGTTTTCAGCGAATTTTTGAATCTATTGCCTCCATGGATGATTGCCTGTTGGTTTAGCAGGTTTATGGCATCCCGAGTATCGCTGTGAAAGTAAAGATTGTAATAGATAACCGGCAAATGCTCTGCCACTACAGGCTGAAATTTCAGGCAAAAAATTAACGAAGCGCCATGGATTTGGTGAGTTTGTATTTTTTTGCGTAATAGCGGAATGAGCGAAAAGACATTCGCACCAGTTTTGCCGCTTCTTTTTGAACGCCATTGCACTTCTTTAACGCTTCCAGGAGCGCCTCTTTTCGGATCTGTTCCAGATGTCCTTCCAGATCAATTCCGCGTTCAGGAATACGAAAAAGTGTCCATTCCAACTGTTGCGGCACGTGGGAAACTCTTTCGGGCAGGCTCTCCGGTGTGATGGTGTCCGAGTGCTCCAACGCGATGGCTCTTTCAATCGCATTTTCCAGCTCTCGGACATTCCCCGGCCAGTCATAATTTTCGAGACAGGAGAGGGCGTCAGGAGACATACGCTGGATGTTCTTTTCCATTTCCTTGGAATATTTTTTTATGAAATGTTCTGCAAGAAAACGGATATCTTCCTTCCTTTCCCGCAATGGAGGAATTTTTATTGGAATGACATTGATTCTATAAAACAGGTCTTCGCGAACTTTTCCTAACTCAACCGCTTTCTGCATATCCTGGTTGGTTGCGGCAATTACACGTACATCAATCGGAATCTCTTGTGTTCCGCCGACCGGTCTGATGCTTTTTTCCTGCAAAGCGCGCAATAATTTCACCTGCATCCCCTGATCCATTTCGCCAATTTCATCCAGAAGAAGAGTGCCGCGATCAGCCACCTCAAATAATCCTTTTTTGTTTTGAATTGCGCCTGTGAAAGCCCCTTTTACGTGGCCGAAAAGTTCGCTCTCCAGCAAGCTCTCCGGCATGGCTCCACAATTAATCGAAACGAATGCTCCATCTTTGCGCGGACTATTATAGTGAATGGCTTTCGCGACAAGTTCCTTTCCGGTTCCGCTTTCCCCAGCAACGAGAATCGTGCTGTTGGTTACACTAACCTTCCGGACGAGATCGAAAAGCATCTGCATTTTCGGACTGACACCGATGATATTTTCGAATTGCATCTGACGTTCTACCGACCGTTTTAAATAAACGTTCTCCCGCTCTAATTTCTTTTTGGAGATGCAGTTGTTGATCTTGATTTTGAGATCATCAATATCAAACGGTTTGTAGATATAATCGGCAGCCCCGTTTTTAACAGCTTCAACGGCTGTTTCCTGTGAAGCGAAAGCTGTAATCAGCAGGAAATCGGTTTCAGGGGATACTTTCTTGCAGTGTTTCAGGATTTCAATTCCGTTTGCATCAGGCAGCCGGATATCAGAAATCACCAGATCAAAAACATTTTTGTTGATCGCATTGATGGCGGTTTTACCATTTTCGGCCAGGCTAACATGGTAACCCGATTTCTTGAGCATGATCGCGAGCATATCGCGGATGCTCTTCTCATCGTCGATTACAAGAATAGTACTCATAACAATAGTGCCGGAGTCATGAGCAATGAGCAATGAGAAGCGTTCTGCATTTTCTCATGACTCATTGCTCATTGCTTTGGCACTCTCATTGTAGCAAAGTTGGAACGAGTTGAGTTTGGCCGGGGAGACGCACAGTGATGGTTGTTCCGCGGCTTACTGCGGAGTCGATGTAGATGTGCCCGCGATGATCTTCAACGATTCTATAAACAATTGCCATTCCAAGTCCGCTTCCTCCCGTTGTGGAATCCTGAAAAGGGTCAAAAATCGATTCAATTCTCTCCGGCTCAATTCCGCGCCCTTCATCCCGAAAAGTAAGAACAATTTGTCCTTGCGGATCGTGCTGGAGAGTGACTCGAAGTTTTCCACCCTCAGGCATGGCGCGAAGCGCATTGATGGATAAGTTCCATATCACCTGCTTAATCTGATTTGCATCAATCTCGTGCACGAATTCTTCTTCTGTCGCAGTGAATTCAATGTGTTGGCCACTTCTGCATTCAGGACCCTTTTGAATAAAGGTGAGCATATCGCGGACAATTTCCTTTAGATCTTCTTCTCTCGTCATTAATTGTTTCGGTTTTGCATAATTCAGAAAACTTTGAATGGTTTGATCCAGGCGTGTTGATTCTGTAAGCACGATCTCCATTAGTTTTCTCTGATCTTCATTGAGCTCCAGCTCACTCTGCAGCAATTGAACCGATCCCCGAATGGATGCAAGCGGGTTACGAATTTCATGAGCGATTCCTGCGGCCATCGTTCCGATAGCCGCCATCCGTTCCTGCATGCGGAATTGTCTTTCCATTTTCCTGGTCTCTGTGATGTCTTGAAAAATCACCATGTAACCGGTAGGAGATCCCTTCTGTGATTGGAGATAGGAAAAATTCATGCCAACCAGTATGCCCTGTTTGTCCCCTATCAGTCCGCGTTCCAGGGAAACAAACGGAAAAGTCTTCAGAGCTTCATTCACTTTCTCCATCTGAATATCCTGCTGGAATATATTCGCGATACTTTTTCCAAGCAGATTCTGAATTGGTACGTTTAGGATACGGATCCCGGGTTCATTTACGAAATTGATTTGCCCTTCCAGATTTGTGATGATCAACCCGGCCGTCATGTTATCGATGATCTTCTGGTGCAAGAAACGAAGATCCGATAGATCTTCATCCATCTCCTCCAGAGCGGTTCGTGTTCGCCTTAAACGTTCCGACAAATAGCTGCTTAATATGCCGGTGAAATAGAACGCAAAAAGATGAATGAAAATGTAGTAGTAAAGAAGCTTGTAGGTGATGCTGGCGATTTCGTAAGGTTCCAAATCGTAATAGGGGAATATTTTGTAGTGGAGGAACACCAGGAGAGATCCATACGAAATGCTGGCTGCAGAAGCGATGTAAAGGCTGCCCCGCCGGTAAAGGAGGATACTGGCGGAAATGATCACCAGCGTGTATAAAAACGAAAAGGAGCTTTTTACTCCTCCGGTGAAATAAACCAGCAACGTGATAACGAGCACGTCACCGCTGAGCTGAAGATAGGCGAGCACCTTCAAGTCAGGAACTCGATTAAAGATGAAAGCGTAGAAAAGTGTAAATACAGAGGTAAGAAAGATCAGAAAATAGAGGGGATTGATCGGCAGAATCGTACGAGAAACAAGTTGGATCAGGATCGCGGAGCCAAGGAGGGTGATGATGATGACCATTCGAAGGGTCATCAGCCAGATGAGTTTCTGTTTGAGATCTTCCTGCGGACTATACATTTATTTCACCGCCATGACGCCAAATTCGCCAAGGCCGCCAAAGAGAAAATGACTATCTTCTTGGCGACTTTGGCGTTTTCTTGGTGTCTTGGCGGTTGCAATTAGCCAATTTTGCTTAGCAACGAGAATAACGGCAAATACATCGAAATAACGATTCCGCCGATAACAATACCGAGGAACAGGATCATGATGGGTTCCAGCAAGGTCAGCATGTTTTCTACTGCCGCATCGACTTCTTCTTCATAAAAGTCAGCGATTTTGGAAAGCATGGCATCGAGGGCGCCTGTTTGTTCACCAACCGCTATCATATGGACGACCATCGGAGGAAACACTTCGGTTTCTTTCAGAGGCTCCGAAATGGTTTTGCCCTCTTCGATGCTTTTTCTGGTAGCCATGATCGCATCTTCTACAACAGAGTTGCCTGCTGTCTTGGCCGTTATTTCAAGCGCTTCCAGGATCGGCACGCCTGAGCTGATCAGCGTAGCAAGCGTACGACAGAAGCGGGCCACTGCAATTTTTCGCAAAACCAGACCCAGGATCGGTGTTTTCAAAAGAAAGCCGTCGATCACACGCCTTCCACGATACGTCCCGTGATAGCGTTTCAGGGCATAAAGGAGAGCCACGAGAATAAAAATCAGCAAGAGAAAATATCGTCCTACAAAATTCGACAACCAAATGACCACTCTTGTGGGTAGCGGTAGCTCGGCTCCCAGTCCGGCGAACAGAGCAGCAAAAGTCGGAATCACTTTCCATAGGATGATGGCGACAACGAGAGCCGCAATCGCGAGAACAGCGATGGGATAGATCATGGCCGAACGCACGGCACGTCGTAACTTGACAATTTTTTCGATGTAGACGGCGAGACGTTGCAGAATTGTATCCAGAATACCGCCGGCTTCACCGGCGGCAATCATGTTGCAATAAAGGTCATCAAAAACTTTGGGATGTTTGCGCATTGCATCCGCAAGGGTCGCTCCGCTTTCCACATCTTGCCGCACTTGGAGTAATACTTTCTGAAAGACTTTATTTTCGGACTGAACACCCAGAATTTCTATGCACTGAACCAATGGCAACCCTGCATCGATCATGACGGAGAACTGCCGTGTGAATACAGCGAGTTCTTTGGGTGAGATTCCGCCACGCAACAAGGGAAACGCGATTTCTTTTCCCTGTTCTTTTACCTGCGTAACAATAATTTGCTGGCGGCGAAGACGCGCGCGAACGGCCTCCTTGCTTTCGGCTACAATCACGCCCGATTCAATCTTATCTCCTCGTCTTCCTTTCCATTCAAAGGTTGCCATAGTTTGAATTCCCCCACTCAGGCTTTCGAACGTGCTGCGCTGCCATGAGGCACCTGTCCTGTGACAATTCCGGCGCCTCGATTGATCATTTCCTGAAGTTCTTCCGGATAAGAGGACCGGCTCAATGCCAGGTCCAGAGTAATCTCTTTCCTGAAATAAAGAGTGGCGAGCGATTGATTGAACGTCTGCATTCCGAACTTTAATTGACCGGACTGCATGCTGGAATAGATTTGATGCACTTTGTCTTCGCGGATCAGGTTTCTGATTGCAGCGTTTGGTATGAGAACTTCCAGGGCCAGGGATCGGCCTTTTCCGCTGGCGCGCGGCAATAACGATTGGCATAGAATGCCTTCAAGAATCAAGGAAAGCTGAGCACGAACTTGGGATTGCTGATGCGCAGGAAATACATCAATGATGCGGTTGATCGTTTGACTGGCTGAGTTTGTGTGTAATGTGGCAAATGTTAGGTGTCCTGTTTCTGCAATGCGTAGCGCTGATTCTATGGTTTCCAGATCACGCATTTCTCCGATGAGCACAACATCGGGATCTTCACGCAAAACGGAGCGAAGGGCGTTGGCAAATGAATGCGTGTCGGCATGCAGCTCGCGTTGATTCACAATGCAGCTTTGATGCTGGTGAAGATATTCAATCGGATCCTCAATCGTCACGATGTGATCGCGCCTCTCCCGATTGACTTTATCCAGCATGGCTGCCAGGGTCGTCGATTTTCCGCTTCCGGTTGGTCCGGTAACAAGAACAAGTCCACGCGGTTTTTCACAAAGTTTTTCTACAATTGCCGGCAGACCGAGCTCACGAAAAGATAGAATTTCATAAGGAATTCGGCGGTACGCAGCAGCGACTGCGCCACGTTGACTGAAAACATTGGCTCGAAATCTGGCCAAACCTTTCATCCCAAATGAAAAATCCAGCTCTAGATTCTCTTCAAATCGATGTTTCTGAACATCCGTTAACACGCTGTAGGCAAGACGTTTCGTATCGACCGGCGTCAAAGGTGGATGTTCCGTCAGAGGACGGAGAGCTCCATCAATGCGCACCTGAGGCGCCGAATGTGTTGTGATATGAAGGTCTGTTCCACCCATTTCAATCATCTGCTTCAAAAGCTGGTGAAGCGTTACTGCCATACGTTCTCCTGCTTACGCTATCCGACCGATTCACGTAAGACTTCTTCTATTGTCGTCAAACCCTGTCGAAGTTTTTCAATTCCGCTTGCCCGAAGAGTAATCATTCCTTCTTCAATCGATTTTCGGCGAATTTCCATAGCGGATGCTCCGACAAGGATCAATTCCCGTATTCCATCCGTTACTTCCATCACTTCAAAGATTCCAAATCGGCCCTTATATCCTGTATTTCCGCAAAGCTGACAACCTCTTCCTTTGTAGATTGTCACTTTTCGGGCTTCTTCTTCCGTGAAACCAATATCCACCAGAGCTTCCAGCGGAACACGGTATTCTTCCTTACACTCCGGACAGATTTTTCGAATCAGTCGTTGTGCTGCGATCAAAAGTATGGAAGATGCAACCAGGAAAGGTTCGATTCCCATATTCATCAGACGGTTGATCGTGCTTGGTGCGTCATTTGTATGAAGCGTACTCAACACGAGGTGGCCCTGTTAAAGCTGCTTTGATTGCAATTTCCGCCGTTTCAAAGTCGCGCACCTCACCGACAAGAATGATGTTGGGATCCTGCCTCAAGAAAGATCGCAGGGCCGCAGCGAAATTTAGTCCGATCTGTTCTTTCATCTGAACCTGATTGATCCCCGGAATATTAAATTCCACGGGATCTTCTGCTGTGAGAATATTTGTTTCCGGCGTATTGATTCGCGACATCGCCGAATACAATGTGTTCGTTTTGCCGCTTCCTGTCGGGCCGGTGACAAGGATCATTCCATAGGGTTTTAAGATCGCTTTTTCGAAAGTGCGTAAGGATTCGGGTTCAAAACCCAGCTTGGTCATATCGAGTTTCAGGTTCTCTTTATCGAGAAGCCGGAGTACGATCTTTTCGCCATAGAGCGTTGGGAGGACCGATACACGGAAATCAAGTTCTTTGATTTTACCCTGGTGTTTTGTTTTGATTTTGATACGGCCGTCCTGCGGTAAACGTTTTTCGGCAATGTCCAGTTTGGCCATGATCTTTACGCGGGAAGTGATTGCATCACGCAATTTCAGCGGCGGATTGACCTTTCACATAAAGCACGCCGTCAATTCGATAACGAACACGCATTTCCTTTTCGTACGGCTCGATGTGAATATCGCTGGCGGACTGATTCAACGCATCGTACATGATCTTGTTGACAAGTTTTACAACTGGAGCGTCTTCCGCCTGCTTTTCCAGTAGCGCCAAATCGAGTTCTTCCGCGGATTCTAGAACCTCGACATCCGCATCTCCGCTCGACAGATTCTTTTCGGCCATCGCCTGTTCCATAACCTGTTTTAATTCAAGCGCGTGGGCCGAACCATAATATTTGTCGATGGCTTCACGAATTGCGAAATCAGATGCGACAACCGGTTCCACCTGATAACCGCAAATAAAATTGATTTCATCCATGGCCCGGATATTCGTGGGGTCCGCCATAGAAACCGTCAACACCGCACCGGTCCGGTTTACGGGAATCAAGTCGTACTTTCGGCAGATTTCGACCGGGACCAGATCCAGTACGGACTGATCGATCTCAAAATGCGATAAATTGATGGCAGGGATGCCAAACTGACGGCTAAGACATTGGGCGATGTCCTCATCGGTTACAAAACCGAGTTTTACGAGGTCGTAACCGAGTTTATTGCCGCTCGTCTTCTGGATTTGAAGCGCTTTATCGAGTTGCTCTTTTGTGATGAGCTTGTTACGAACTAAGAGTTCTCCAAGCTTTAATGGCATGTAATTTTAACGCCTTGAACCCACAGGTGACAGTCTTGGCTGAGTACCCTGATCTCCTCTGGTAATCACAAAAGATTGTAACGGAACGTCGAGCGTATTGTCAACATTGCGACAGCTTCTTGTCGTCGAAGGGTTCGGTATAATGGGTGATGTTTTGAATTCAACACAATCCGTTTTTCGTGGTTCTCTTTTTGTGTTATTCGATTCTTTGACTGCCGCATGTTTTGCGCCATTTCTGGGATTGGCATCATACGAAAAAATCGATCTAAAAGCAGCGCCTTTTGCCCCCTTCATCAAACCACTGGTTCGGCACCGATGAGCTTGGAAGGGATGTATTTTCCCGTTTGCTGTACGGAGGCCGGATTTCGTTTCTGGTTTCCTTCGTTGTCGTAACGATCTCTTTTTCTGCTGGAATACTCCTGGGGTCGATCGCGTGCATGGGCAGGAGGCTGGCTGGACGAGATCATCATGCGACTCGGAGATGTTCTGCTCGCTTTTCCTGGCCTGTTGTTGGCAATTGCACTGATGGCTGTTCTGGGTCCGGATTTGCGGAATGTAGTCTTAGCGTTGATTGTGATTGGTTGGATTCCTTACGCTCGTCTGGCCCGCGCACTCGTTTTAAAATTTCGAGAATTGGATTTTGTGAACGCATCCAAAAGTCTGGGTGCTTCTTCCGCCCGTATCTGGTTTTTTCACATCGTTCCAAACATGATGCCAGTTCTTTTTGTACAGATCAGTTTTAGTTTTGCCGGAATGATACTGGCTGAATCGTCCTTAAGCTTTCTCGGACTTGGAGTTCAACCGCCCGAACCGAGCTGGGGTAATATGTTGAGCGATGCAAAGAATCATCTGCTGGATGCGCCTTATCTGACCGTGTTTCCAGGCCTGGCCATTTTCGTTTCGGTGATGTGTTTGAATTTGCTGGGTGATGCTCTTCGTGACCGCTACGATCCATACCGCACTCTATAAGTTTCACCGCAGAGAACGCTGAGGACTCGGAGTCAAAAGAGAATCCGATTCTTTTCTCTGCGCTCTCCGCGCACTCGGCGGTCAATTAAGGGCCATAGTTGACCGAGGAATGCGCCGGTTATACAATCGCACTAACACCTGATGAAGCGTCTGAGGCATATTCTGATCGCGACTTTGATACTGAGCGCAGGGCATGCATTCGCGGACGTGGCGATCTTAAAGACAGCCGGCGTCGCCGCTTTTGATGAGGCGCGAAACGGATTCGTAAGCACTTGCTTTGAAGCCAACCAGCAATTCGATTTGATCGAAGATCTTTCCAACAAAGACGAGATTATTAATTCGATCCGTTCGGGTAATTTTAAAGCCATCTTTGCGATCGGATCTCAGGCCGCAAGTCTGGCACGTGAAAATTTTCCCGAGATCCCGTTGATTTTTTCGTTCATTGTCGAACCGGAAAAACAGGGATTTCGGAGAGATCAATCCACTGGTGTGGCAATGAAGGTTCCGATCCGGGAACAATTCATTGTGTTGAAGACGATCAGTCGCAAAATCAAGCGGGTTGGCGTAATTTATACAAAGGATTTGAATGATTCACTTCTGGCTGCCGCTCGTAAGGCGGGAGAGGATGAAGATCTTGAAATCGTCGCTTCACCGATCAATCGAGTTTGGATTTGCAGAAAGCTCTGACATCGATGTTTGGAAAAGTGGAAGCGCTTTGGATTCCACCGGATCCGTCTTTGAATTCCGAGGAAGCCATAAAGTACATAGGTTCCAAATCACTCGAAAATAAAATCCCCTGTGTGGGACCGAGCGATCGGTATGTCCGTTCCGGCGCCATTTTTTCTTATTCCGTGGATACAATTGAAACCGGCCGAATCGCCGGAGAGATGGCGAACAAAATATTGCAGGGGACACCGACTTCCAGAGTGCCTATTCAAGAACTTCAGCGCCCAAAGTCATCATCAACTTGAAAGCGGCAGCGCTGTTAGGTCTAAGTATTCCTCAGAATCTGCAAGATGCTGCAAGCAAAGTCTACCAATAAAAGTTCAATGGGTTTAAAGTGTTAAAAGTGTTCAAGGTGATCGACAATACACTTTTAACCTCTTGAGCCCTTTAACACTTTAACCTTATAAGAATGTTTCGAGATCAGTCGCTTCGTTTCAAAATACGTTTATTCGTAGCATTTTTTTTATTGATCATCATTGTGATGGGCATCACAATGCTTTATCTTGCGCATCATTACCTGAAGGCGGAGTTGATGAATCGCGGCGAAGTCATCGTGCGGCGTCTTGCTGAATCGCATTCGTATCAAGTGAGTCTGGGATTGGCCGATGAGCTGGAACCGATTCTTCATAGAATTATTCAAACAGAAGAGGGAATTGAATACGTTGAATTTGTGGATGCTGCAGGACGAATCATCAGCACGAGTGACGGAGCACATCGTGCCCAGAGCGATCCGGGCGCAGACCTCCGGTGTATCAAAACGTCAATATTGAACAGCTGCGAAACTCGCTGATTCAGCAGGGACTTTCCATAACAGCAACCGATGGAAAGGAACTGTACGATTTTTACGCTCCCGTGGTATCGATTACCGGAAGCTCGGGACAGACGACTTCCATGGACCTGAGTCTCGTTGGCGAAACGAGTCCTCAAAAAGAACGAAGGGTGATAGGGGTGGTTCGTATGGCTGTGCAACCCACCACACTGGATGAAGCGATCTCCAATCTCAGAATTGTTTTTCTTGTAACGATTGCAGCAGCAGCCCTGTCCGGCTTAGCCATTGCTTACTTCCTCAGCAGAACCGTGACAACATCGGTGGCCCAGGTGGCAGAAGCGGCATCGGTTCTAGCGCGCGGCGATTTGAGTCAGCAGATACCGGCCGCCGGAAAAGATGAACTGGGTATGCTGGCGGAATCGTTCAATACAATGGTTGAGAATCTGGCGAGAATGATTCGCCGGATCCGGGATGCTTACGTTCGTCTGGATGAAGGACGCGAACAGATTCGGGACAGCACGGTTGCTGTTTTGGAAGCGAGCAAATCGCAGGTTTCTTCTCTCGAAGAAGTTTCATCTGCGATCAACCAGATGAATACTTCTGCAAAGGGAGTTGCTGAAAATGTAGAGAATCTTTCTTCCTCAGCGGACCAAACTTCATCCTCCATCTTGGAAATGGCTTCGAGCATCGAAGGGGTCAGCGGCCATATTAAGAGCCTTTCCAATTCGGTGGATGAAACCGCTTCTTCGATTACTGAAATGGTTTCTTCGATTCAGCAGGTGGACCGGAGTGTGGAATTGTTATCCACTTTGATTTCCGATACGGCCGGTTCGATTAAGCAAATGGAGAATTCCATCCGACAGGTGGAAAAGAATGCAGCCAGCTCGCAAGAGTTAAGCGAGCAGGTGACAGCGAATGCTGAGATGGGAATGAACTCAGTGGAGAGCACAGTGGGTGGAATGGAAAGGGTCCAATCGAGCGTGCATCGCGCGGGTGAAGTGATCGCAAAACTCGGAAGCAGTTCTGAAGAAATAGGGAACATTCTAAACGTGATTGATGATATTGCGGAACAAACCAATCTGCTTGCTTTGAACGCGGCGATCATTGCAGCGCAGGCCGGGAGAACACGGCAAAGGTTTCGCTGTTGTTGCTGAAGAGATTCGGGAGCTGGCTGAACGGACTGCAGCTTCGACCAAAGAGATCGACATATTGATCAAGGCGGTCCAGACGGATGTTGCCAATGCTGTGCAAACGATGGGAAGCGGGTCACAAACTGTCGAAGAAGGTGTAAGACTTTCCAGACAGGCCAATGAAAACTTGACCAGAATCCTGGAGTCCGCCAGGAGTTCTTCGGACATGTCGCGTGAAATTGCTAAAGCAACCGGTGAACAATCGAAGGGCATTCGTTCGATCAATCAAGCCATCGATCAGGTGCGCGAAATGATGATGCAGATCAGCAAAGCCACAACAGAACAGAAGGCCGGCAGCGAACAGATTATCTCAGCGGTTGATAACATGCGCGAAATGACCGGTTCTGTGAACCGCGCAACAATTGAACAGGCGAAAGGATCCAAACAGATTACGGAAGCCATGGAGCACGTAACGGAAATGGTGGCTCATATCATGAAGGCTACATCGGAACAGGCAAAAGGAAGCGAGCAGATCGTAAAGATCGTTGAATTCTTTCGCGAAAGCAGTCACAAGAACCTGGATAGCGTGGCCGCGATGGAGCGCGCTCTTTCACTGCTTCTGGAGCAAGCCGGAATCCTGAAACAGGAAATCAGCATTTTTAAGGTATAAACCACGGAGTCACGGAAATCACGGAGAAAATCCGATTCATTTTCATGACTCCGTGACCTCCGTGACTCTGTGGTGAAAACTTTGAAACGAATAGCAATTGACGGAAGAGAACTGGAAGGAAAACCCACAGGCGTTGGAAATTATCTACTGAATATCCTCCAGGAGATGGAGCTTCCCCGGGACTTTCAATCGCAGATTTTTTATAAGAATGAGATTCCCCCCTTTCCGGTGGCCGGCATGGAGCCGGTCCTTCTACAATCCAAAAAAAAGAATCTTGCATGGATTCACACCGTTCTTGCTCCAGAGCTACGAAGGCGAAATACTCAATTGTTCTTTTCTCCAACACCGAATTCCATCCCTTTGTTTCATGGAGTCCAGATTGCGACTGTTCACGATCTTTCCTATTTCAATCATCCGGAATGGTTTACGCCGCGGGAGAGGTGGGTACGGAGAATCAGCACTCGTTATGCTCTTCACAAGTGCAACAGAATTTATGTTGTTTCAGAACACGTCCGAATGGAGATCCACCGACGGTTTGGGACCTCTGCTGAAAAATTGAAAATCACTCCGAACGCAGTCCATGAAAAAAAAATCGACCTGGAGATCCGAAAGATCCTCCGTAGTTCCTATGGCTACGATTCTGCACGAATCATTCTTTATGTGGGATCGATTTTCCAGCGAAGACACCTTCCGGTGTTAGTTCAAGCGCTTACGCGGCTCGACACGGATGTGAAACTGGTGGTGATTGGGGAGAATAGGACATTCCCTTTCATGGACCTCAAAGAGGTCGCGCGTAAATTTTCAGTTGATTCACGCGTGATTTTACTGGAATACGCATCTTCAAAAACCGTCGAAGATTATTACAGGATGGCGGATGTATTCGTTTATCTTTCAACTTATGAAGGCTTCGGCGTGCCGCCACTGGAAGCCATGTCTTACGGCGTCCCTGTGGTTTTGTCGCGAACTCCAGCGATGGACGAGATTTATCAGTACTCTGTTCTGTTTGTGCCGGATCTGTCAGCTGGATCGGTCGCAGACTGTCTTCGCGCCTGTTTGACCGATATGCTCCTGCGTGAACAACTGATCGAATCGGGGCTTGCCCAGGTGAAGCGAAGCCGCTGGACGGACACGGCAAAAATAATTTCAGACGACTGGGAGCAGCTACTTGCCGATAGACGTTAGCATTATTACGGTGTATTACAATTCACCGGAAGACATTCTGGCTCTACACCGTTCCATGCTGGAATACCTTCCATCAGGAGAGTTTGAATGGATCGTGGCAGATAATCATTCACGCGAAGACCTGTCGGACAAGTTGCCGGGAGCCGTCTATTTAAGATTTCCGGAGAATTATGGATTCGCGAAAGCTAATAACCTTGCTGCCGAAAAGGCTTCCGCGCATCATCTGTTTTTCGTGAATCCCGATTGCTTATTCGTTCAAAATTGTTTGCCTGCCCTAGTAGAGGCTTTAACGCACGCCTCAGTGGTGGGTCCAAAAGTCCTGAATGAAGACGGAACAATACAATTATCTTTCGGCCCATTCCTATCGATTGGAAATGAGTATCTGCAGAAGAGGCGCATGAGATTAGAAAAAACCGATGCAATGCAAAAATGGATTGTTGAAAAGGGTCAGATCTCTGCTGATTATGTGAGCGGTTGCGCTTTAATGATCTCTGCGGAGCTATATAACAAGATCGGTGGTTTTGATGAAAACTTTTTTTTATATGAAGAGGATGTGGATCTTTGCAAACGTATCCGAAATCTCGGACTTCCAGTTGCTTATGTCCCTTCTACGGACATCGTTCACAAAAGGAACGCCACGGCTCGCACAGAGAAGGCTCGATCCGGCCGCGAATATCGTAAAAGTCAGATTTATTACTACAGGAAGCATCAAAGTTGGTTTCAGAATGCATTGCTGAATCTGTATTTAAGTGTGAAGAAATTGTAGGGGCGGGTCTAAGACCCGCCCCTACAGCAGCAAAGGTTAATTTTGTGAAGATCGGAATCGATGTTCGGAAAATCTCAGATTACGGGATCGGCACGCATATTCGAAATGTTGTTCTGGCCGCAGCGGATTTGGCCCCACAGCATGAGTTCATTTGTTACTATGATCCCCTGGATGCCGCAGCGATGCGATTCATCGCGCCAGACGCCGGAACATCGTTTCGATGGGTCGAAGAACCCGCAGCAAAGTATTCCATCCAGGAACACATTTCCCTTGCCAGGAAGGCGAGAAAAGAGAGGATCGGTCTTTTTCATTCTCCGCATTACACTTTGCCTTTATTTCTGAATTGTCCATCCATCGTTACAATTCATGATCTGATTCATTTCAAATTCCAGGAGTATTTCCCAGCATGGAAGGTTCAGGCCGCAAAGTATGTCATCCGTAAGGCAACGCAAAAAGCACGATGTGTCATTGCAGTTTCTCAAACAACGCGAAGGGATTTGATCGATTGGATGCCTGCGCTGGAGCCCAAAATAAAAGTGCTTTACAACAGATTATCGGATGAATGGTTTCAACCCCCGCCGTCGATTGATCTGCGATCTCTGGGGATTGGCGATGAATTTCTTTTATACGTCGGAAATTTCAAAAAACACAAAGGGATCGATACTCTGGTTGCAGCATACCGGCAGGGGGTCGGTTTACCCCCTCTTGTGCTTGTAGGACAGAACCATCATCTGGACCATGAGTTGTCACAAGAAATCTTGAATACTCCAAACTTGAGGCTCCTTGGTTTTGCGGAGCCAAATCTATTACGGGCGCTCTATTCAAAAGCTTTGGTCTTTCTATTTCCTTCCAGATACGAAGGGTTCGGATATCCGCCACTCGAGGCTATGGCGGCTGGATGCCCGGTGCTCAGCTCTGATGCTCCGGCTATGAAAGAAATACTTGACAACGCAGCGGTATTCTTCGAAGTTGGCAATGCTGAAGATCTTCTTTCGAAGCTACGAGAAATTTTATCGGCCGGTGACCGAAGAAAGTCTTTGATTCGTACAGGGATTTCACAAGCAAAGAAATTTGCAACAGACGAATCGCCCCGCAAATTGGTAGAGGAATGGATGGCTGTAGGGGCCGGTCTTAGACCGGCACAGGGCGGGTCTTAGACTCGCCCCTACAAGATGTAGGGAATATATGAAAGTTGCGATTGTTCATGACTGGTTAACGGGGATGCGGGGCGGTGAAAAGGTTTTGGAAGTTTTGTGCGACCTGTTTCCGGCAGCTCCTATCTTTACGCTCATGCACAATCGAGGGTCGGTTTCCGCTAAAATTGAATCGCATTCGATCAAGACCTCTTTCCTCCAACACGCTCCCCTCGTAAAAACGCATTACAGAAATTATCTGCCTTTCTATCCAAAAGCGATTGAACGTTTTGATTTGCAAAGCTACGACCTTGTCATTAGCAGCAGTCATTGCGTTGCAAAAGGGGTGATCCCTTCTCCCTCTGCTTATCACGTATGTTATTGCCATACGCCGATGCGATACATTTGGAGTCATTACGAGGATTATTTTGGAGACCATCGAGTTGGATTGATCAAACGGATGGCACTCCCCCAGATTCGAGAATACCTCTGTTCCTGGGATGTTTCGACCAATCAAAGAGTGGACCAATTTGTGGCGAATTCCAAAAACGTTGCCGAACGGATCCGGAAATTCTATGGCCGGGAATCGAAGGTCATTTACCCGCCGGTTGATGTCGAATTCTTTTCACCAAGCAGTTCAGATCGCGGTCCTTTTTTCCTGATCGTATCGGCGCTCGTTCCCTACAAACGTCTTGAAGTCGCTATTCAGGCATTCAACCGGAGCGGTCGAACTCTGGTGATCGTCGGAAACGGACCAGAATACAAGCGGCTCAAGCGTGAAGCGCAGTCCAACATTCAGTTTCTAGGGCGGGTGGAAGCGCACGAACTGCGTGAGCTCTATCGTAGGGCTGCAGCGTTACTGCAACCAGGCGAAGAAGATTTCGGTATCAACGTTGTGGAAGCACTGGCCTGTCACTGCCCTGTGATTGCTTTCAACCGCGGAGGCGCATCCGAAACATTGCAGAACGGAGAAACAGGTATATTTTTCAATGACTTAAACGTAGACGCGCTTCGTTCCGCAGTTGACAAGATAGAGTCGATAGGTTTTAATAAATCGCTTATGCGCGAGACAGCCCTGCGCTTTTCCGCCGCGCGGTTTAAGGACGAATTTCAGAGGCTGATACCAAAAACTCCTTCAAAAGATGGTTTCCAGAAAAAGTAACGTACTGCAGTTCGTTTATCTCTCAGGGGACTTACTCGCTACCGCTGCGGCTTTTCTGCTTGCCTATTACCTTCGTTTCTTCGCTGATATTATTCCTGTTCGCTATGGGATTCCACCTTTTCAACAATACTTAAACGTTCTTCCGGTCCTGATGATCGTTTGGCCTATCATCTTCTATTTTCACGGCCTCTATCAAATCCGCCGCGCACGATCCTATATCGATGAATTTTTTTCTGTCACAGCTTCTGTCGGAATATCGACTGCCATCGTATGGGGAGCCTTGCTTTATTATCGTGTTTACCATCAGCGTGGCCTCGAAGGGGAGCCGGCCCTGGAACCTGCTCGTGTTTTATTTTTGTATTTCATGGTCCTCAACATAGCCGGTATCCTTCTGGCTCGCGGCACTATACGCCGGATCCTGGAAGAAATGCGGCGGCGCGGTTACAACATCAAAAAAGTTTTAATCGCCGGCGCCGGAAGTCTCGGGGAGACCGTCGCGCGGAAAATTCGTGAGCATGAAGAACTCGGTTATGAAATAGTCGGATTTATCGATGATGACCCGAACAAAACCGTTGTTGCAGGATATCCAGTCATCGGAAAATGCTCTGAAGTTTCCGTGATGGTGGATCAATTACGTATTGATTATCTAATCCTCTCCCTTCCACTGAAAGCGCACGATACGATGATGCAAATTCTCCACTCAACGCGAAATGAGATCGTAGACATTAAAATTGTTCCGGACATTCTGGAGTATGTTGCCATACGCGCCGGTATTGAGGATCTGGACGGCGTTCCAATTATTAATCTGAGCGAACTGCCGCTTCGAGGTTTGAATTCTTTTTTCAAAAGGATCCTGGATATATTCATTTCCAGCGCCGGACTTCTGATCATGACGATACTTTCTCCACTGGTCGTACTTGTTGTGAAATTTCGTTCTTCGGGACCAATCTTTTTCAAACAGGAACGAATGGGATTGGATGGCAAATTTTTTCTTATGTATAAATTCCGCACAATGAGCGTCGATGCGGAATCGCAAACAGGTCCCGTCATGTCCCAGAAAAATGATCCAAGAATAACAATGGGCGGAAGGTTTTTGAGGAAATTTTACATTGATGAATGGCCGCAATTCTGGAATGTTCTAAAGGGTGATATGAGTCTCGTCGGGCCGCGTCCCGAACGACCCTTCTTTGTTTATTACTTTAAAGAACAGATTCCACAATACATGCTTCGGCATAAGGTCCGTTCAGGAATAACAGGCTGGGCGCAGGTGAACGGCTGGCGAGGCAATACAAGCATCGAAAAACGTATTGAACATGACTTGTACTATATCGAAAACTGGTCCCTGGCACTGGATCTGAAGATTCTGTGGCTGACTCTGGTGCGGGGTTTGTCCCACAGTGATTTGTAGCTTACTGATCCATTCCCAATTGATGGCATTCATTTGTAAAAACACTTTAAAGCGAGGATTAAGTTCGTGAACATTGCAGTCATTGGAACAGGGTACGTAGGATTGGTCACCGGATCCGTCTTCGCGGACATGGGGAACGATGTCATTTGTGTCGATCGGATTAAGTTAAGAATCCGGAAACTTTCGCACGGAAAAGTCCCCATTTATGAGCCGGGATTAGAAGAGATGGTTCGCAGAAATCTTGATGAAGGCCGGCTCACGTTTACAACGGATTTGGAAATGGCAGTGAACAAATCAGATGTCATTTTCATTGCTGTTGGGACTCCGCCCAAGGCAAACGGCGAGACTGATCTTTCACAGGTGGAAGTCGCGGCCGAAGGGATCGGGCAGGCTATCGATCGTTATAAAGTCATCGTAAACAAAAGCACAGTCCCGGTCGGCACAGGCAATCTTGTTAGAAATATCATTGATCGCGTGAAAAAAGACAGCGTAAAGTTTGATGTTGTTTCCAATCCGGAGTTTTTGCGCGAAGGTTCGGCCATCCATGACACTCTTCAACCGGATCGAATTGTTATCGGAGCGCCGAATCGTCAGGTTGCCATGATTTTGCTCGAGCTCTATTCATCGCTCGGGTGCCCGATGCTGATTACAGATGTGGAAAGTGCCGAGCTGATCAAGTATGCATCCAATGCGTTTCTTGCAATGAAGATTTCTTTTGCGAATGCGATTTCCGATCTCTGCGAACGCACAGGCGCGGATGTTTCTCAGGTGATCAACGGAATGGGTTATGATCACCGGATCGGTCGCCATCATTTGCAGCCGGGACTCGGTTACGGCGGATCCTGCTTTCCGAAAGATGTAGATTCGCTGATCCAGACTTCCAATAAATTCGGTTATGATTTCCGTCTTCTGAAGGAAGTGGTCGATATCAACAGAGAGAGAAGCTCAAATTTTGTCAATAAAATGGAAAAAGTGCTCGGGAACGTCTCGGGTAAGACGTTTGCAGTTTTAGGGCTTGCTTTCAAACCCGATACGGATGATATGCGCGAAGCAAAATCCATCGAAGTGATCGAACAACTTCTGTCAAAAGATGCAAAAGTACGCGCCTACGATCCTGCCGCGATGGAGAATGCACGCAGTATTTTCGGCAATCGAATCGTTTACTCAAGAAATGCCTATGATGCAGCAAAAGCTACCGATGGTCTCGTGGTGCTGACCGAATGGCGTGAATTCAAGCTTCTGAACCTTGAAAAGATCTGCCAGTCCATGAATCAGCCCTATATCTTCGATGGTCGCAATTTGTACAACTTCGAGAAAAACCGCAGATTAGGCTTTCGTTACTACGGAATCGGAAGGTCTGTGAATTCTAATCACGGGTAATCCTTGTAGCGCGGGTCTATGTGCCCGCGGTTCTTCGCCAGGTGGCGGGCAGAGACGCCGTTACCACTGATTTTGTTTATTCCTCATTAGGCCTACTCATCCCATCCAGGAACCACTTCAGAACCGATGACTGGCGGCGCAAGGCCCCTTTTTCGTGAAATAGAACAGAACAACGGAGGGACGTTTATGAAATCGAATCTTATCCGCATCCTGCTCATTTTCTTAATCTTTGGTTTTTGGGGATTGGCGCATGCTCAATTTGGAGGACTGACAGTACCGCCCAGCGGCGATAATCAGCGTTCCAATACGACTCAGCATATTGGTCCGGTTCGAATCACAATCGACTACAGCAGCCCGAATGTTCATGCGCCTGATGGAACGGACCGGCGCGGAAAAATATGGGGCACGCTTGTGCCTTATGGATTGTCAAACGCAGGTTTTGGAACCTGCGGGGATCAATGCCCGTGGCGCGGTGGTGCCAATGAAAATACAGTTTTTACCACTTCTCACGACATCACAGTCGAGGGACAACCCCTGAAGGCAGGATCTTACGGTTTGCATTTCATTCCAGGTGAAAATGAATGGACCATCATTTTCTCAAAAAACTACACATCCTGGGGAAGCTTTACCTATGATGCGAAAGAAGATGCGTTGAGGGTTCAGGCAAAGCCCGCGAAAAGTGAATACCATGAATGGCTCACATACGACTTCGTCGATCGAGAGACGGATCACGCTACAGTAGCCCTGAAGTGGGAAGAGGTGCAAGTGCCTTTCACATTGAAGGTCCCGAATGTCGAAGACATCTACGTTGCAACGATTTCCAATGAGCTCCGAAATTCAGCAGGTTTTACGTGGCAGAACTGGGACGCAGCTGCTCAATACACACTGCAAGCCAAGAAGCACATGGACCTCGGACTGGAATGGGCCAAACAGGCGGTTTCATTTCCCTTCATCGGTCAAGAAAATTTCACAACACTCATGACACTCGGACAACTCCAGGAAGCGAATGGCCAGACAGCTGAAGCGCTAAAATCCATCGATAAAGCTTTGAATCATCGCACCGCCGGCCCGATTGATATCCATAGCTACGCGCGCAGCTTACAACAACAGAAAAAGTCTCCAGAGGCGATCAAGATTTTTGAGCTGAATGCGAAACGATATCCAGGCGTTTGGCCCACGGACGTTGGTTTGATGAGAGTAAACTCGGCAAAAGGGAACTACAAGGAAGCCCTAAAATACGCGAAAATCGCTATGGCCAAAGCTCCGGATGATTTGAATCGAAAGAACCTCGAAAACATGATCAAAACGCTTGAACAGGGTAAAGATATAAATTAAAGGATATTACGACCGGGCGGGTCTCAGACCCGCCCGGTTCTTATTCGCTGACAAGGCGGGCGAGTTTCAAACCCGCCCCTACAAAAAAGCTATTCGTAGCGCAATGCAACAATTGGGTCGACGCGTGAAGCTCTTCTGGCTGGGATGTAACACGCAAAGAATGCGGTCACAAGAAGAAGAAATGATACCCAGATAAAAACGACGGGATCCGTAGGACTAACCTGGAAAAGAAGGGTTGTCAGGAAGCGGGTCAGCGTCAGCGAAGCAAAAATTCCAATCACGGTGCCAATGATCGTAAGCAACATTCCTTTTCGAAGGATCAAACCTAAAATATTTACCCTTCGTGCGCCGAGCGCTACACGGATTCCAATTTCACGGGTTCGTTGGCTTACAGAGTAAGCAATCAGGCCATAAAGTCCGATGACAGCCAAAAGCAATGCGAGTGCAGCAAAACCCGATATCAGAAACATGCTCGCCCTTGTCGGAGCCATGGATCGACCGATCAGGTCTTCGACAGGAGCAATAAACCGCAATGGTAAGTTACGATCAATAGACCAGATCTGCGCCTTTACATTTGAAACAAATCGTTCTGTATTTTGCGTTTTAGTAATGACGGCGAAATTAGGCGATGGCAATTGAAAGTACGGAATGTATAGCTCCGGCCGTATCGCCGCATTTAAACTGATATGTTTGATATCTCCGACAACACCGATAATTTCAAAAGTTAACGGAGATCTTCTACCAAGTATGATTTTTTGGCCGATCGGATCCTGTCCTGGAAAGGATAACTTTGCAAGTGCCTCACTGATGATCATGACTTTGAGCGAATCCCCCTGATCCTGTGCCGTAAATGCTCGTCCCCGAATCAACGGAATTCCCATGGTTTGAAAGTAGTCAGAACTGGCGCGGGTTATATCAGCAATTGGGTACTCACCTGGGCCTGGTTCAGGACGTCCGTGGATTCTGTAACCAACATCAGATACCTCGGGGTCACCTGCAAAGGGTGATGGACTCACGATGGAAACAGATTCGGTTCCCGGGATGGCGCTTGTTCGGTCCAGAAGTTGCGTCGCAAAAGCCCGACGGTTCTCCCGTTCTTCGTAGCTTGCCTCCGGTAGTGTTAGTTGAAAAGAAACCAAATTTTTTGGCTGAAATCCGGGGTTTACAGATCGCAATTCCGTAAAGCTTCGCACCATGAGTCCTGCGCCTGTCAATAAGACCAAAACCGCTCCGACTTCAGCGATGATGAGAGCATTGCCGAGACGTCTGCTTTGTGGCCCGAAGCCCAAAGTCCTAGTTCCTTCTTTCAACGCATCTTGAAGTTCGGGCCGTGAAAAGTTAAAAACAGGGGCCATACCGAAGAGAAGACCTGTAAGGATCGAAATAAGAAGCGTAAAAAATAACACACGCCAGTCCATCGTGATTTCCTGGATTCGCGGCATTTGGGTCGGGCTGAGCGATCTCATCGCCGGTAGACTCCAAAACGCGAATAGCGCTCCCAGCAAGCCTCCGGTGACCGAAAGTACTAACGATTCCGTCAGCAATTGACGCATCAACCTTGCTCGTGATGCTCCGAGAGCCGAACGCACAGCGAATTCCCGCAATCGTGTGGAAGCGCTTGCGACAAGCAAATTTGCCAGATTGGCGCAAGCGATCAGCAGTACAAATCCAACAGCACCGGCCAGAACGAGCAATGCCATGCGGACGTTTCCAACCAGGGCTTCCATGAGTGGTATAGCGGTCATCGACATCCCGCGATTCGTTAAAGGAAAGTCATGCTCCAATCTTCGCGCAATCGTTTCTAATTCTTTTTTGGCTGTTTCCAATGAAACAGATGCCTTCAGACGTCCGATCATCTCCAGATAGATGGATCCGCGAGATGTTTTTTGCTCCTCCGAAAAAGCGATCGGGGCCCAAATTCGAATATTTTCAGGATATTCAGCCCCTTCCGGAAGAATGCCAATGACTGTATTCGGCGCTGCATTTACAGTGATCGTGCGCCCGATAATCCCCGGATCACCGTTGAATTTGTCCTTCCATAACGGATAACTCAAAACAACGACTCGATGATTTCCAGGTATATCATCTTGCTGGGTAAAGAAACGACCCATCAGTGGTTGGACACCAATAACACGAAAAAAATCAGCAGAGACCGCCGCAGCAGGAAGAGCTTGAGGCTCCGTTCCTGCCGTCGATAGATCGTAAGCCAAAGTTGTAAATACGGAGACAGCTTCAAAACTCGTATTTTGCGCCTGTACATCCAAAAAATTCGCGGGTGAAAAAATATCTGGTTCCGTGCCTCTCAAAAGGGTAAAAATGGATGCAAGGCGATCGGAATTTGGAAACGGAAGAGGTCGCAACAGCACTCCATTAACGACACTGAATATGGCTGTGTTGATGCCGATACCAAGTGCAATCGTCAAGAGAGCAATGAATGTAAATGCCGGACGGTTTAGGAAAAGACGTATCGCGTGCCGCAAATCTTTTTTGATTTCCATCGATGATATTTCCGAGCAAAAGACATGCCACTCCTCAACGTAGGAGAACTGTCCGTAGCTGTAATCGTCATCGTTCATTTGTGGGAAAGAATGTCCCACATACGAACAACTTCAAGCGAGCGTTTGCTTTTTACCTCCGGTAATGCGATAATCGAGAGACCGCGAGCATGCAAACTTGCGGTACAATACTGCTGAAAGCCTTCCGCAAACCAGCCTCCGCCTTTTTGAGCTTTGTTGACTTTTTACTTCGATGGGGCCTGAAACGATTTATTTTGCGTGAGTCTGACCCGGCTCTTTCAGTCAACAAAGGAGATAAAAATGCAAAAAAAGCTTTTCGTAGGCGGTTTGTCCTACAACACGGACGTCGAAGAACTTCGTGAATTGTTCGTTCAGGCGGGAGAAGTTCTTTCCGTAAATGTAATAAAAGATAAATTTACAAATCAGTCCCGCGGATTCGGTTTTGTCGAAATGGCAACCGAACAACAGGCCAAGGACGCAATCTCGAGGTTCAACGGCCAGGAACTTGACGGGCGCAAGCTCGTTGTAAACGAATCGAAACCCCAGGAAAAAAGGACTTTTTCCGGTGGTGGTCAGAAAAGATATTAATCAGGTACTTTGATGGAATACACCTCCTGCTCCGGCAGGAGGGGCTTCCTTTTGACGAGACAAATGAAAACAAAAAACGGTGAAATGAGCGAGCGGCAAGCCGCCCGCATGATCGAAATGTATGAAAATGCCATGAGGAATGGCGAACAGTGGGCACACGACGTTCTATTGCATCGGGGAACGCCAAAGTACGAGCAAAGCATTGTGACTCTCAACGAAGCTTTTGGCATCAAGCATGTGAAAATTGTAATCAAACCCCTGGCGATTCCTCCAAAACCTCCCCTTTCTGATAATCATCAGAAACCACGTAAAAGCCGCTGAGTCTGCCTTCTTCGGAAACGAACGGTTCGGCCACTTTAACGGGATGCAAAATCATCTCGGTGAGATGTGCTTAGTGCCGCGCATCTCCGTTTCTCCATACCGGGACTAGACCGGTAGTTTTCCATTCTTGCGAAACGTATAGCGTAAGCATAATTTACATTGGCGAAGGATTGATGGGATCAAACAGGCAACGGATCAGGATATACGGCCCATTCTCGAAGAAGTCGAGGCAACCGGTAAAGCTTCCTGGTGTGGGGGTCAAAGCATTTTCGGACAGGGGAGCACATTTATAGTTCGGATTCCTTTTGGAAAATCTCATTTACCGGTCGGGAGGGTTGTTGCTTCACGAACAGCTTCTGCCAGGATCCCGGGTTCAGCGAATTATGTTGAGGAAGCCTTGCGTTGGCTTCCGGATTCGTCTTTAGGAGGTCACGATCCGGATTTCATCCGGGCGAGCGATTGCGCCGCTTCTTTTAAGGAAGGATCCAATTCAAGCGCTCTTTGGAGGTAAGTTATCGCCTGACTGCGATCGCCTTTGACGGCCAGAAAAATTCCGTATCTACAATGCGCTGTTGCGCTATGGGGAAACAATTCGAGCCATTGCCGCAATACTTTTTCAGCTTCATTGGGATGATCTTTCTTCATATGAATTGCTGAAAGGGAATAATAAACGTCTTCCGATGGATAGCGAATGGCTGCGAGGTCCTGCATTTTACCGACAGCCTCCTCGACTCGTCCTGTTGCAAAATAGAGCCGCGCCAGGGCATATTCCGTCTCCGAATTCTGAGGATCGGCCTGAAGGGAAGAGTTATAGGCGCGTTCTGCCGCCTGAAGGTTCCCATGATGCATTTCAATCTCGCCCCGTGTGAAATCACGATCCGTAATCGATAGCGCTGCCTGTGGAATGTTTTCCAACAGTCTGACGGCCTCTTGAGTCTGTCCTAACAGCTGCAAAGTCAGCGCAAGATCTGTGTAAGCCCGTCCGAAGTAAGGGTTCAACTCGATTGTATGGGAATAGGATCGTTTCGCTTCTTGCAATCGATTGAGCTTTGCAAGACACAGCCCCTTATACCAGTCGACAACAAAACTGTTGTGGAATTTTGATTCAACGATTTTGAGTACTTCCAACGCAGTTTCGTAATTCCCCTGGTCGATTGCAGCAATCGCTTTTGGAACAAGCTGATGATGGAGTAAGTAATCCTCGATTTTGGATTTTGGATCGATGTGTGAGGGCGTGTTCAACATCGGATTCGTCGCTCCGATGTAGCCCAATGCCGCGAGTTGTTCCAACTGATCGGCATCGACGGATGCTGTTTTCATGTCCCGCGATGCGGCGCCGACGGCGATCAGTTTCCGGAGCTGTTCACGCATCTTTGCAGCCTCCTGGGGTCTTTCTTTATACAAATTTCGCAATTCTCCGGGATCTTGTATCAAATCATAAAGTTCCGGGTCCGGCGCTTCGATAAACTTCCAATCACGTGTGCGAAGGGAGGTCAATTCACTCCACCCGTAATAAAGCTTTGGAGTCAACGATTCCGCATAGGCGGGCAGTCGCTCGATTGGATTACCATCCAACAGATGTCTCATCGATTTACCTTGAATCGATCCGTTTGTTTGAAAACCAAGCAGATCGGCGATTGTAGGTAAAACATCGATTTCCTGGACTTGTTGATCCACGACACATGGTTTGATGTGGCCGGGCCAGGATATCATCAATGGAATTCTGATCGTCGCATCGTAAACATAATATCCGTGATCGTTTTCACGATGTTCTCCAAGACTCTCTCCGTGATCACCCATCACGATCGCGAGCGCATTCTTTAAAAAACCGATCTGTTCCAGCTGCGTAAAGAGAGCACCAAGCACGTGATCCGTGTAAGCGATCTCTCCATCGTACGGAGAATCCGCATATTGAGACCGGAACGGCTCAGGTGGATCGTAGGGTGTATGCGGATCGTACAGATGAATCCATAGGTGGATAGGATTTCTCTCCAGCTCTGATGTCTGTAACCAATGAAGAGCGTCGGCCACAACTTCTTCCGCTCGTCTCTGTGATTCCATTCCGATTACGATTGTGGGCTGATAGCGGGAATACCAATCGAATCCTTGAGCGAGACCGTGACGACGATCCAGAATCGCTGATCCGATAAACGCAGCGGTTGTGTAATTCTGCTCTTTGAGATACTCGGCCAGCGTTTTGTGGCTGGAAGATAGAGTGAAGTATGCGTTGTCGCGAACCCCATGAATGTTTGGATTGAGCCCTGTAAATATGGAACTATGGGACACGAGAGTGAGCGGATTCTGGCAAACTGCCTGTCGAAAAAGAGCGGCATTCTGCGCGAAACGATCCAGAACAGGCGTACGAATTTTGGTGTAACCGTATGCCCCTAAATGATCCGGCCGCAGTGTATCTATTGTGATCAGCAGTACGTTCGGGTTATCTACTACTGTATTCGTAGGAGCAGGTTTTTGGATTGCGTGCTTCTTGTTGAAAAAAAATGCCGTACCGAATGCCAGTGCGCCAATTACGATGATGGAAAGACCGGCGCGACGCATGGAAAAAGCTTAGCACAGCGAATCTTCCGAAAGGCGGGTCTCGGAACGGCCCGCCCATCGGACCAGATCTTCAGAAATCGTACCGGATACCGAACCGGGCCACGCGTGGCGCCAGAATCACTTTCGGAACCAGATAAGCAGGCCCCGATAGTGTTTGCGCGTCCAGTACTGTATTTTCGTTGAAAAGGTTAAAGATATCGAAACTCAGACCCAGTGTTCCCGGCTGAATTGAAAAATTTTTCGTGAAACTAAGATCGACTGTGGTCACGAATGGTAAGCGCCGATCTCCTACTCTCTCAGCAAAAATCGTAACCGGTCCCTGATTCAAAGTGGTAATCTGTATCTGCCGTGGAAATGGTGCTCCACTTTGAGCCCTGAAGAACCCACCAATGTCGATTCCCCATGGACCGGAATAACTTCCTGCGAGCTTGAAAATTACCGGTCGATCCCAGTAACTACGGCCGTCTGCATTGATCAACGAATTGGGATCATTGAAAAGTGGTGTTCCAAGACCGCCT
Source organism: uncultured bacterium (assembly GCA_963771165.1). GTDB lineage: Bacteria > Acidobacteriota > HRBIN11 > JAKEFK01 > JAKEFK01 > JAKEFK01. The sequence continues at coordinate 60,718 of CAVYSN010000003.1, forward strand.
GTATCTGCATTTCCACCAGGAATGAAACTTCCACTGCCTTTTGCGAGTGCGTTTGCTCTTCCGAAAGTTAGACCGGCTACCATCTGCCAATTTTCGGAGAAACGCTTGTTCACCTGGATTTCAACACCTTTGTAATCGGCTTCAAGACCATCGGGATTCGTGAGCAAAAATTGATCCTGGCCCAGTGTGGCAGGATCCTGATTAAATACTGTAAACTGCCCTCCATCATCGGCGTTGCCTGGGACGCCATCGGGCCCCGGATCAGTAATCGTGACGGGAGAATAGGCGCTGAATGGGACACCAGTGTTGATGTCCTCTTGCAAATCGGAGTCTTTTCGATAGATAAAAGTTACAGTCAACAGCATGTCGCGCGTGAGTTCTGTGTCGACTCCCACAGTAAACTCGTCTGTTTTCGGTCGCTTTAGATCCGGATCAAGAAAATTTACGCCCGATTCATTGGGGCCGAAAGCCCCTCCGAATCGTGAGAGGGGTCCTCCTTGCAGTTCGCCGGGATCTAGCAGACCATTCCCATTTGCGTCAGCCCAGGCGAAAAGCTGTCCTCCAAGTCCGGCAAAGTTCTGGTAGTCCGGATAGCCTATGCCCAGTTGCGCATAATAACGGGCATAGTTCGCTTTGATTGCTGTTTTTCCGTTATCGAATAAGTCGTAAATGAATCCCAAACGTGGCGCAATCGTTTTCCAGTCAGGGATATCGGACACCTCATCAAAAGATCGCGCCTCTGAAAAGTTCCCTCCGGGACTGCTTTGGGCGGGAAGTTTCCCCGTAGCAAAGTTTGCACGAAAGCCAAGATCAATCGTCGCTTGTCCTAGCTTCCAGCTATCCTGTACAAAGAATGCGTAATCTCTGATGCGATCTTTCGTCGTATAAGGGGTATTCCATAAGAATACAAGGAAAGGTTGACCCGCGAGGTCAAGTAAGAACAGATCATCATTCGCGGTTCCTGTTGTGTCGTCAAAGCCGTGTTGAAAGTCGTAACCGAATTTGAGATCGTGTTTTCCACCGAGCCAGTTATCCACGTAATACGAAAGTGAACCATTGATTTGCAAACGCCTGCGGAGTTGATCGAATCCTAAATAAGCAGCATCCAGGAATTGATACGTGGTTAATTCCTGTCGCGCCTGATTGTCATTTTTGATGATGAGTGGGAAAGTCAGATGCACAAAACTTACTCTTGCATCCAACAATAAATTATCACTCAACACTGAATTCCATGTGGATTGATAGATGTGAGATACGTCATCTTCAATCCATGTTGACTCCGGTTCCACGAATGCACCACCGAAATCGACCGCCCCGCGATCTGGTTTGAAGTACCAGTTACCGCCATACATGGCTGTAACCGTGTTGTTCTCGTTAACCTTGAAGGTACCTTTCAACAAGGCGTATTTGATGTCCGTCCCTTCCGGCACGGGATAGAAGGGAACCCCGCGATGAATTCTGTGATCGCGGTAAGCCCCGAAAAACCAGATTCGATCTTCTTTGATCGGGCCACCGAGCTGAAAACTTGCGTCCGAAAGATAATCGATTCTTTGAAAAAGATCTTCCACCTCAGGAGTCAACCCGAAAATATCGACGAGCTCATCATTGAGGTTATGCGATTGAAGTGCTTCGTCTTCGTACAGGAATTTGGCGCCACCGTGAAAATCATTGCCGCCGCTTTTTGTGACAACATTGATGAAAACGCCCGGAACTGTAACTTCTGCCGAATTCGCTCCTGTGGTTACCTGAACTTCTTCAAAAGTGTCAAAATCAAAATAAAAATCTGTTGCGCCGATCGCTGCAGGATCTGTGACATTGATACCATCCAGATTAAACTGATTCTGTTGCCATGATCCGCCTCTTGCCGAAAATAAGCTTTGCAGGCCGCTTTCAATCCCTCCCACATTAATTTTGTCTGTGATGACAGCGGGAGTTTGTTCCATTAAGCTCCAAATATCACGCGCATTGGGCACCTGTTCCAGCATTTCTTCTGAAAAGTTCGTGCCGACCGTCGTTTGCTTGATGTCGACAACGGGAGATTCTCCTGAAACGACTAATGCTTCTGTAACCGGATTGACTTCCAATGTAACGTTTACAGAAATCGTGGCTCCAATTCGTACGCTGATTCCTTCACGGACAACTGGACGGAAACCCTGCATAATGAATTCGATGCGGTAGTTACCAGGAGCCAGATTACTAAAACGGTAGTAGCCATCTCGATCCGATTGGGTAGTCATCGTACCTCTGATTAATGCAGGGCTGGAGAGGTTCACCGAAGCTCCAGGCACCGGATTAGAATCAGCATCCGTAACATTTCCAACAATTCCGCCGGTTTGTGTTTGTGCGTGTGCGATGCCCGCAAGGAGCATAAGAATCAAGAATGTAATTGTGAACCTAGGGGTTTGACTGGACATGGTTTCCTCCGAAATTCGCCGACACATTCAGTGAATCGAAAGCCAACCTTCGTGGTGCAGGTGAAAAAAGCTAGAACTAACCCGCGCCCGCGCAGGTCAATCCAGCATAGCAAAGGACCGATGAACTCTGTGTTATGCAATTGTAAATTGTAAAGAGCGGGCGCGACGCGATGAAGCTTGTTAGCGCGGGTCTAAGACCTGCTCGAAAGTCGAGCCAATCACAAGCGGGCGAGTTTCAAACCCTTTCCTACTTCTCCATTGCCTTTTCCAGACGTTGTTGATATGCCTCAGCCAGATCAAGTAACACCTGGTTCCCGTTGCCGTGAAACGCGGGACCGTGCATCAAGGCAAGAGTTGTTGGCACGAGCGACGCAAGCATGCGAATCGTAGGAGCCGTATTGGGAGTAAGACAAGTCGCCAGGTAGAAATCTTCTGTAGTTAGAGCTGGACCGACCAGGTCCGTTTCCACAAGCCCCGGTGTGTCTCCCGTTTGTGCAAACAGGTCGCCGCACAACAAAGTTTTTGTAGTTTCCTCATACATCAAGCCTGCATCCCAGCAATGTGGAACATGGGGTGTGGGCAGATATCTGACCCGCTTGCCTCCCAAGTCGATCACTTCATTATCTTGTAATGATCTTGGAATTCGAATGGCGTGATCGTTTGCGGAGAGCATGCATGCAATCTCACCTATGGCTACCTGCGCTCCGGGTGCGGCGGAAAGCCAGTCATTCACAGCTCCCGACTCATCTGCTTCGTGATGTCCGTAAGAGATCCAGCGCAGTTTTTGCAAAGGAATAATACGGGAGAGAGCGGTAGAAAGTAGAGGAAACAGACTTTTCATTCCACAGTGAAACAGCAGCGGTTCGTCGGCATCGATCAGCACTTGATTGAATCGTAAATCTGCGGGCGGGACATAAGTAGATAAGTGATAGATGTGGTCGGCAATTTCCGTAATGCGCGTTTCCATAAAGCACCTCCTGAAGGTTCAAGATCTATTTTAGCGCGAACCACTTTTAAGTTGCATTGCTAATTGCGGACTGAGTCTTTGCAAGGTTTCGTATTCTTGCATTGCCAGATTGCGTTTTCCTTTCGCGAGATAAGCCATTCCCAGCGCAAAATGGGCATTCGCGTGATCAGGATTTTGCTCGACGGCCCCCTTCAAGCTTGTGACAGCTTCTTCCCAATGAGAGAGTTTGAAATGTGCTACTCCCAGATTGTATAAGGCTTCTGCATTCTCCGGTTTCATGCGTATGGAATTCTGAAAGGCACCGATTGCTTCAGGAATTCTATTCAACCTTCCATACGCAATGCCGAGATTGTAAAACCTTAAGTAGCCCGGACTCATAGCAATCGCTTTTTTGTGATTCAGCACAGCTTCTTCCCATTTTCCAAGCCTCTGAAGCGCTGTCCCAAGATGATCGTATGCGTCGGCATCCTCGTGCAGTTCCAAGGCTGTTTTGAATTCACGCAACGCCAGTAGATATAATCCGGCATCCATATATGTTCGTCCTCGAGTGCGATACCAGAATGCGCTTTCTCCCTCCGCTACAAGAGCCGAGTAAACCGGATCGCTGAAGGCGCTCTTTTGAGGCAGGGCCCTTGCACGCTCAAGAGCTTCCGATGCTTTTGTCGATTCTTGTGAGCGCCGATATAAAGCCGCAAGCAGGTTGTACGCTTCGACCTGTTTTGGATTTAGCTCAACCGCTTTCTCTGCAAACTGTATAGCTGCTTGAAGCTCATTTCGTTGCATGGCGATTTGTGTGCGTCCAACATAGGCATCTGCTGAATTCGGGGCAAATTGAATCGCTTGTACAAAATGTGATTCGGACTCCTTCAACATCCCGGCATCGAACAGCGCTCTGGCAAGACGTAATTGCAGGGGCAGATAATCAGGTTTTTGTTGCGAAGCGGTTTGAAACCATTGCAAGGATTCGGAGGAGCCATTTTCCTTTAATGCAATTGCGCAAAAATAAGCCCAGCGAAAATCATTTGGATCCAGATCAGCCGCTTTCTTATAACAGCGAATCGCTTCCTGGTTCAAACCATGCACATCCAGAGTCATTCCCAGCTTGCCCCAGGCTGCTGCGCTGTCCGGTTTGTTCCGGACCTCCTCATGCAGGCGGCGAATTTTATCAGCTACCCGCTGTTCCATCGCATTGTAATCAAATTCAAGGCTCGTTTCTGCTACCGTAAATCTTGAGTTTTTGTACGTAAAATACAGAGCAATAATCACGATGAAGCTCACAGCGAACGCTATTTTTTGGTGCTTCACTGTTTCGTGCCGGCCCCCTTCTTCACTGTGAGAATTTGATTCGCGTTTGTGCCAGGATAAATTTCAATGTCGCCGCCCGGCCACTGAACTTCGATGCGATCTACTGTCGAATTGGATCCCAGGCCAAAATGCACGCGCGGATCATTGCTGCACAGGTAACTGTAACCGGGGGCTACGTGGCGGATGATCCGTTTTTTTGCCGTTTTGACTGTAATTCTGGCGCCGATTGCATCACGTTTTAGGTATGGGTCTACTGCGCGAATGATCAACCAGTTCGCCTTCGATTCATTCCGGAATAATCTCGTCGGACCTCCGCAGTTACTCGTAAGTAGGTCGACATCTCCATCGTTGTCGATGTCCGCAAACGCAAGGGCACGGCTGTTTTCAACATTGGAACAAAAGGCGCCTGCTTTCTCCGAGACATCTTGAAAATTTCCTGCACCATCGTTTTGAAAAAGCAAATTGGGTTCGGCGTAGGCATCCCAGTACCCGGCAGGTTTATTTTGCGCAAGTATAGGACCTCTCGCGATCCGGCCATTCACTACAGCTATATCCAGATCTCCATCGTTGTCGAAATCGAAAAAGCCGGTACCAAAACCTGTGAACGGAATGCTGGGTCCGGCCAGTCCCGTTCCCCATGAATCATCCTGGAACCCAATCGCTCCAAGATTCCTGTAGAGTGTATTTTTTTCATCGCGCAGATGGGTCATAAAGAGGTCCTGGTCACCATCATTGTCCACGTCTCCTGACGCCAGCCCCATGCTTGCCTCCGGTTGGCCCAGAGCGTTTACCGCCGCCCCAAGTTCAACCGCTTGATCCTCAAATGTGCCGTCCTTGCGATTGATCCAGAGATGATTCGGTTCCCCATCATTGGCAACGTAGATGTCCGGGTAGAGATCCTGATTAAAGTCCGCACTCACAACTCCGAGCCCTTTCAACGCGGAGGAGGCAATGCCCGTGGATCTAGAGACGTCGGTGAAGGTGCCATCTCCGTTGTTCCGATACAGAACATCGGGAAGACCATCGAAGCCTTTAGGCCCACAGTACTCCGGCCTTCCTGCTTTGTCGGTGCAACGAGTGGAAGGATTGTAATCAACATATGTGGCCACATAGATGTCAAGATACCTATCCAGATTGTAGTCAAGATATACAACTGAAGCGCTCCACCCCGAATTCTTGATTCCTGCCTTGTCTGTGACATCTGTGAAGGTTCCATTGCCGTTATTGGCGTAAAGTTTATCCCGGCCAAAGTTCGTTACGTAAAGATCCAGGTCGTCATCATTGTCGATGTCACCCGCCGCCACCCCCAATCCGTAATCTGAATCATTCAGCCCTGATTTTTCAGTTACATCCAAAAACGTGCCGTCCCGTTGTTGTTGAAAAAGACGATCCTTTGCAGAGCTGTTTGTTCCGTTGTGAGGGCCTGCGTTGACAAGATAAATATCCAGCAAGCCGTCGTTGTTATGGTCGAAGATAGCAGCGCCCGAACCGAGACTCTCGGGCATGAAATACGATCCATCCACACCGGCATCATGAATGAAATGCAGTCTGCTCTGTTGCGTGATGTCCGTAAAAAAGGTTGCCTCAGGATCAGGATTTTTGCACGCACAAACGGTGAGCGCAAGAATCGCTGCAAATGGAAACTTCCACACCTAATTTACCGGACCGACCGCTTTGATTTTGGGCACCTCTGAAGCCGGCAACAAATCTGAAGCGGGCAAGCGATCGATCAGCTCGTACCAAACGCGGTCTTTAGCGAATACTTCTTTGAATATCTCTAACGCCTCTTTTTGGTTACCGGCTTTGTAGAGTCCGAGAGCGTACCAGAAGGGAAGCTCCAGATTATTCGAATAAAGATCGAGAGCCGCCTCGTATTGCTTTTTTGCGGACACGAAATCTTTCTTTTCGATCCATTGATCCGATTGGAAGAGCAGCTGATATGCCTTGTGTATGTTCAGCAGGCGACGCAGTTCATGCAAAGGTTCGGGATGGTCATCCACACGAAGATCAACGAGCCGGTCCGTAAAGAAGTTTCCAGTCTTTTTCCCGCTGACCACAATGATCGCCGCCGATTGCTGGCCGCGAACATCACCCCCTTCCTGCTGGGCGGCATCCAGGGCAGCAAGAAGGCGCACGGCCAATTCTCCTTTTGTATTTTCAAATGCTTTGGCCATGGCAGGCCACACTCTTTCGTTTGCCATGAGATTGGCTTGGACGGAAAAATCTTTTCCTTTTTGGTGGCCTGCAGCGAATATCGACTTGGGTCCGGTGTGAACCGCTACATTTCCTTTTGCATCAATCATGGCAACCTGCCGTCCATCCTTTCCCTTATCAATCGAAAGCAGTGCTGTCAGCGCTTCCTCGGCCGTTTTGCCTTCCTTCATCAACTGAAGTCCCAGCGGTCCGTAAGAAACATCCACCAGGGATTGCGTGGCAACCACTCCCACACCGGCTTCGGCCCAGGGAACAACGGGACCAACCGTAAAATAATGAGATTGAACAGCCACACCCATCTCTCCGGTTTCCGGATCGCGAGCGACAATGGAATAAGTGTGAACAGGTAGTCCTGCAAAACAAAAGGAGCAGACCAGGCTAAACAACGAATAGAGTAGAAGGATCCGTTTCATAATAAACTCCCGATAGAAGAGTTAGAAGTTAAAGGTTAACAGTTAAAAGTGCTCCGTCAATATTGTCTTTTTACAGAACACCTTTAATTTTTAACCTTTAACTTTTAACTTTGTTAGAGTTTCACCGTTGTCGCGTACTGTGGGGCGCGGCGGGCTTTTGTTGCCTGTTCGAATGCGTAAGCCAGTTGAATCAGTTTCGGTTCGCTGTAGGCGGAAGCAAAAAACGAGATGCCGATGGGCAAACCTGAAATGAATCCGGCCGGAACTGTAATGTGCGGATAACCGGCGACAGCGGAAGCGGAGGAATATCCGCCTGTATAATGGTCTCCATTCACCCAGTCCGTGAGCCATGCCGGACCACCGGTTCTGGCGATGAGTGCGTCCAATTTGTGCTTTCCGAGCACAAAATCGATTCCTTTGGTTCGCGACAGGTTGTGATTCTTTCGCAGTGCATTCAGATACGCTTTGCCCGTTAATGGACCTTTGGCTTCGGCTTTTATGAAAATGTCTTGACCGAAGTATGGCATTTCCTTTTCACGGTTCTTTTCATTGAAATCGATGACCTCTTTCAACGAATGAACAGATACGTCCTGGTCCAGCCCGGCCAGATATGCGTTCAGGTCTGCTTTGAATTCATAAAGCAAAACCTCGTATTCCGAATCATCGAACTGGCCTTCCGTGGGAATGTCCACGGGGTCAACGATCACCGCACCCAGGTTTTTCATTTCCTGAATCAGATCATTCATCAACGCATCCACTTTCTCATCCGAGCCGAAAGTCTTTCTGTGTACTCCTAACCGCGCACCGCGCAATCCATCTTGTTTCAGAAACTTTGTGTAGTCCGTTAATCCTTTTCCGCGGCTTGCAATGGTTGCTTTGTCGCGCGGATCGATTCCGGTTAAAGCGCCGAGGAGTATGGCGGCATCGGCAACAGTTCGAGTCATCGGGCCGGCCGTATCCTGGCTGTGCGCAATCGGTATGATTCCTGAGCGTCCGATCAAACCCAGAGTGGGTTTCAGTCCGACAAGCGAACACATCGAAGAGGGACAAACCACGGAACCATCTGTTTCCGTTCCAATCGAAGCAGCGCAAAGATTCGCCGTAGTTGCAGCGCCGGAACCGGAACTTGAGCCACAACAATTTCGATCCAGTGCATAAGGATTTTTCGTTTGCCCTCCGCGGCCACTCCAGCCGCTCGTGGAATGACTCGAACGAAAATTGGCCCATTCGCTCAAGTTTGTTTTTCCAAGAATAACAGCACCCGCTTCCCTCAATTTTTGTGCGACAAACGCATCTTGCGACGGCCTGTTTCCCACGAGCGCGAGTGAGCCTGCCGTTGTCATCATCCGGTCATCCGTATCGATGTTGTCTTTGATCAAGATCGGAATCCCGTGCAATTTTCCCCGCGGACCTTTTTCCTTCCATTCACGATCGAGCGCTTCGGCAATTTCCATCGCTTCCGGATTGATCTCAATCACAGAGTTGATTGCCGGACCCTTTTTATCTGTATCATCAATTCGTTTCAGATAAGTTTCCACCAGCCATCGAGCCGTCACTTTTCCTGAAGACATCTGTTCATGCAATTGCAGAATCGTGGCCTCTTGAAGATCAAATGGTTCCAGGTCTGCTGCATGACCGAATCGGCTAAAAATGGGATAGGCGAGAGTCATCGCAACGGCGGTTGCGCCTGTTTTCAAGAAATCTCTGCGTTTCATCAAAGACCTCCGTATTGCATAAGATGCTACTTTGCTATTCGGTGCTTGTCAAAATCTTATGACATAACCACGGAGTCACGGAGTCCACGGAGATAAAAAAGAAAGGTCCTTTCTTCTCCGTACTCTCTGTGACTCCGTGGTAAAAAGATGACTGTAGTATAATCGCGAGTCGGTTCGCTCTCATTCCCAAAATATGTCTTTAGATTCCGGAACTCGTCTTGGGCCGTACGAAATTATCTCGTTGATTGGCGCGGGAGGAATGGGCGAAGTTTATCGTGCCCGTGATCCGAGGCTTGCGCGCGAAGTAGCAATTAAGATCTTGCCGGCACAATTTTCGGGTCAGGAAGAGCGTTTGCGACGTTTTGAACAGGAAGCGCGTGCGGCGGGCATGTTGAGTCACCCCAACATTCTCAGCGTGTTCGACATAGGAGTTCAAGATAGTTCGGTATATGTCGTTACCGAACTTCTGACCGGTGAAACGTTGCGTGAACGAATCAGCGGATCTCCGCTCCCCTCGCGTAAAGCGATCGAGTATGCTTTGCAGGTTGCGCACGGACTCTCTGCCGCTCACGACAAAGGAATCGTTCATCGCGATTTAAAGCCGGAGAATATTTACATCAATCGCGATGGCAGGGTCAAGATTCTTGATTTTGGACTGGCGAAGTTGATTGATTCTCCCTCTCCCGTGGAAGAGCGTTCGAAACTGGCAACAGCCGAACTTGGAACGCAACCGGGTATGGTTCTTGGAACTGTCGGTTACATGTCGCCCGAGCAAGTGAGAGGCCGCCCTGCGGATCATCGCTCCGATATCTTCTCATTCGGGGCGATCTTATATGAAATGCTGACGGGACAGAACGCGTTTCGCCGGGACTCTGTAGCCGACACCATGAGTGCAATCCTGAAAGAGGATCCTCAAGAGCTGTCCGGCTCGAATCGCAATATTCTTCCTTCACTCGAACGGATCGTTCGCCACTGCTTGGAAAAAAATCCGGAGGAGCGTTTTCAGTCTGCGCACGATCTTGCATTCGATCTGGAAATGGTTTCCGGAATCAGCGGAACTGGCGCTGTCCCCACAACGGAAACTCCAGCCAGGCCCTCCAACATTTTCTGGAAATTAGCCGCAGCTGTGCTGATTCTTGCCGCTTTAGCAGCATCCTTTTTTATCGGTAAACAGACAGCAGCGAACTCGAGTTTGCATACATCAGAACCTGGAGTTTTTAAAAGGTTAACGTTCCGTCGGGGTTACATTTCTGCGGCGCGATTTACACCGGACGGACAATCGATTGTGTATTCTGCAACCTGGGTCGGAGCACCGGAGGAACTTTTTGTAACTCGTCCCCAGAGTCCTGTTTCGCGTTCCATCGGCATTAGCAATGCCGCGCTTCTATCAGTATCTTCCGCAGGTGAAATGGCAGTGCTATTGAATCCGATTTTTACTGTTGGGTGGCAACGAATCGGCACACTCGCACATGTTCCGATCGATGGCGGGGCCCCTCGGCAGATTTTGGAAAACGTTCAGGATGCCGACTGGGGTCCAAACGGAAAAGACTTTGCTGTTGCTCGCGCAGGACAGGGCAAATACACACTCGAATTTCCTATCGGTAAAGTCCTGTATCAGACGACCGGGTGGTTGAATAATTTGCAGGTATCGCCTCAAGGGGATGCCGTTGCGTTCATGGATCATCCCGCAATCGGAGATGATCGTGGCTTTGTTGCTCTGGTGGACTTAAAAGGGAAAGTGCAACGATTCAGCATTGAGTACGCCAGTGAAACTGGTTTGCACTGGTCACCCGACGGCAAGGAAATCTGGTACACAGCCAGCAAAGAAGGGTCAAACGAGCAACCCATTTATGCAGTCAGTCGTGAAGGCAAAGAGCGAACGGTCGCAGCAATGGTCGGTAACCTGATTCTCCATGATATTCATCCAACCGGAGAAATTTTACTCACTCGGGACAGTCGGAGACGCGAAATTATTGCGCTGCCACCCGGACAGACAAAGGAGCGGGATCTTTCCTGGTTTGATTGGTCCTTTTGTCGCGATATCAGCGCTGACGGCAAACTGCTTCTCTTTGAAGAGCAGGGGGCCGGAGGCGGACCGAACTACTCGGTTTTTTTGCGTGGTACGGATGGTTCGGCGGCTGTAAAACTTGGCGACGGTTTTGCCTCATCGATCTCACTCGATGGCAGGTTTGTACTCTCCAATCATCCTTCTGATTTTACACACTACACGATATTGCCCACCGGGGCCGGTCAACCGCAGAGAAAATCGATCCCGGATTTTACACTTTCTTCCGGAACCGCATCAAGATGGTTTAACGATGGGAAACGGGTTCTCATTTCGGGAAGCAAGTCCCAGAAACCTTCCAGGTTGTGGATTCATGAAATCGAGACCAATCAAATACATCCTGTAACGCAGGAAGGTGTTGCGGCCGTTGGCATCATCAGTCCGAATCAGGAGTTTATACTTTCGGCTCATCAGGATTGGGGCTTTGCGCTTTATCCTGTTCGAGGCGGTGAACCTGAAAAAGTTCAAGGTTTGGAGCCCGGGGATGCTCTTATACGATGGACTCTGAACGATGCAGAAGTTTTTGTGGGCCGGGGGCGGCAGATTCCGGCGCAAATTTACAGCGTCAATATCCAAACCGGGAAAAGAACTCTCTGGAAGGAGATCTTACCTCTTGATCCAACCGGTATTGCCGGTCAGATCAACATGGTCATTACACCGGATGGTCAAACCTATGCTTATACTTACCGCCGCGTCCTCTCTGATCTTTATCTCGCTTCCGGCTTGATCTCTCCGGCGACCGGCCCGGGCAAACAGAGCTCAACTTCACCGGATTCGAAATAGTCCGGTTAGTGAAAAAGATAATATGGAAGGCATTTTCTTCATCGTCGGTGGGCAGCGATGTGGGACCACTTACCTGTATCATATTCTCGACGGCCATCCTCGAATCGAAATGGCAAAACCGTACTTTCCGGAGCCGAAATTCTTTCTCTCTGCTGAACAATATTCCAAAGGCAAGGAGTGGTACCTAAAACAGTATTTTCCAGCACATTTGGAAGGAAAGATTCTAGGGGAGAAGAGTACAAGTTATTTGGAGCATCCGGAAGCGGTTGAAAGGATGCATTTCTTGTTTCCACAGGCTAAGATCCTTGTGGTGCTGAGGAATCCTGTGGATCGTTCTATTTCTAATTATTTTTTCAGCAAATCAAATGGAATAGAAACGAGAAGCCTGACGGAAGTGTTTCTCGAAAACAAGCCCATAGAGCTTGACTCCTCGCTCTTTTCTGTCTCGCCGATCAATTATGTTGGGCGTGGACATTATAAGATGTATTTGGAGCCATACTATTCTAGATTCCCTAAAGAACAGATAAATGTGTTGATTTTTGAGAAGTTGATTTCCGACCGGCAGGAGATAGTGAAATTACAGGAATTTCTTTGTGTAGAGTCGATACCCTTAAACTTAGATGTTCCAAGAAATGAGTCTTTAAAGGCTGAAGAGGTTGACGCGCTGGTAATGGAGTCTTTGAGAGTACATTTCCGATCTCATATTGATGAGCTGGAGTACTATCTGAACCAGGATCTTTCCATCTGGAAATAATCGTATGGACCCTTCCGTAACATATTCGGTTGTGATTCCTGTTTACAACAGCACCAGTTCACTTCCGGAACTTGTGCACAGGATACATCAGGTCTTTCTATCGGATGTAAAAGATACATATGAAATCATCCTGGTCGATGATGGCTCGACGAACGATGAAACGTGGAAGCAGATAGAATTTCTGGTGAAGGAATATTCTCAAGTGCGAGCTTACCAGCTAATGAGAAACTTTGGGAAGAATGCGGCTTTGCTCTGCGGGATGGAATCCTCAAAAGGAAATTATGTAATCATGCTCGATGATGATCTGCAACACCAACCGGAGGATATTCCTACGTTTTTGGCGCAGAAAGAACACGATGTTGTGATCGGCGCATTCCTGAATAAAGAGTGTTCTCTGGTAAAGAAGGTGACAAGTGAAATAAACGGCTGGTTTGAAGTGCAACTATTAGGCAAGCCTCGTCTTATTAAAAGCAGCCCCTTTCGAATGGTGACAAAGCAAGTTGTCCAAGCAATGCTCGCTATGAAGACAAGCTATCCGTCCATTCCGGCTATGATGTATTCGGTCACCAGAGATGTAGTAAACGTCCGGGTAACCCACAGTGCTAGAGTGCATGGGGAATCTGGATACACAATGGTAAAGATGGGAGCTACACTTTCAAATATGATCATCAACAATTCATCGCTCTTGCTTCGAATCGTTGCAGGAGCCGGGATGATTATTGCTCTGTTAAGTTTGAGTATGGCCTTTTTTTTCGTATCCAAAAAGATCCTTAAAGGAACGCTTGTCCCCGGTTGGGCGTCACTGATGGTCGCTATTCTGTTCCTTGGTGGTTTGACCTTGCTATCCATCGGAATACTTGGGGAATATCTTGTCCGTATTATCAATGGAGTTGAAAGAAAACCCTCTTACGTCGTTCGGAAAAAAACAGCTGAAAACTCCGAAAATGAAAGCTCGAATGAGACTCGGCGCGAAATGATTACATAAGAAATCCTTTACCCGGTTGTCTCAGTGATTTAATTCGGGCATGTCTATTGGTAAGTTTCACACACTTCAATTTTCTGAATCTCTGATCAAAAGCTATTGTAAAATGTGAGCGCAATGATCATCAAACTCTTTGAGTTGAGGCATGCCCATGAACCTGCCCATTCCTTTTAATAAGCCTTACTTTACTGGAAAGGAAGCCGAATACATTACTGAAGCCATTCGATCGGGAAGAATTTCGGGGAATGGAGTCTTTACGAAAAAGTGCCACGATTTTTTCCAGACACGTTACAAGTTTGCACACGTGCTGTTAACGACTTCCTGTACGGATGCTCTGGAAATGTGCGCGATTCTCCTTCGGATTGAACCCGGGGATGAAGTCATCATGCCGTCGTTTACTTTCGTGTCGACTGCCAATGCATTTATACTACGCGGCGCAAAAATTGTGTTTGCAGACAGTGAGCCCACCACGCCGAACGTTGATCCTGCGCAGATCGAAGCTCTTGTTACTCCTAAGACAAAGGCGATTGTCGTAGTTCACTATGCTGGAATCGCCTGTGATATGGGCCGGATGGTTTTAATTGCTGAAAAACACAATCTTTTTCTGGTCGAAGATGCAGCGCAAGCAATTGACTCTTATTACAACGACAGGGTTTTAGGTTCAATCGGTCATTTGGCGGCTTTATCATTTCATGAAAGTAAAAACATAATCTCGGGTGAAGGGGGCATGTTAACGATAAACGATTCCAGTTTTCAAACCAGAGCCGAAATTATCTGGGAAAAGGGGACGAATCGCTCCGCTTTTTTCAGGGGTGAGACGGATAAGTATGGATGGCTGGACATCGGTTCATCTTTCTTGCCTTCGGACGTAATTGCCGCGATTCTGTTTGCTCAACTAGAGAAACTCGATGAGATCCAGCGAAAAAGGAAGAGCATCTGGGCGCGATATTATCATGGGCTACAACCGCTAGAGGATCGAGGCTGGCTACAGCTTCCGTTTATTCCTGACTATGCTACCAACAACGGGCAGATGTTCTACATCTTGTGTTCGAGCGAGGAGGTCCGGCCACGCCTGATCAGTCATCTAAGACAGGAGAATATCAGTGCTGTATTTCATTATTTACCTCTTCACACGAGCCCATTCTTCAAACCACAATATCGCGGAGCCCCGCTTCCAAATTGTGAAAGGTACGCAGAATGCCTTTTGCGTTTACCTCTGTTTTTTGATTTGTCCGATGAAGATGTGGATAGAATTGTGAATGCGATTCGAAAATTCTACGGATGAGATAGTCCGCCCTTGTGAACTACTTCTTCCGCCATAACGTCATGCTTTCCAAAATTGCGATGGGCGCAAACCCCTGGTCCGGCAGGATTTCCCGTGTTCTGTCACACTGAAGTAGTTTACATGCGGCCAGATCATCGGAGTCCAAAAATTGAGGTTGAATTTCAAGAACCGCATCTATTACACTCTGTTGAAGAATTTCTGATAAGACACCGGACTTTCTCCAGCCATATCCCCTGGATGCAACCGTACGTGTTTGGAGAATGAAATGAATTTCATTTCTTCGTGGAGGCAACAACAAAACTGTTTCTCCCGGCTTCACGATAGCCCGCAGTGTCGCTAAGTCTTTTGCAATGAATGGATTTTCATGCCAATGCTTCATCTGAGGCCGGGTCAGCGGATTGATGGGCCAGAGATAAAAATAGCGTGAACTCGCGTTTTCGCGAACAAACGGTGACACGCAAAGGACGAGTGTCAGGAAGTAGGCAAAGGAATTTTCTCGATACTCTTTCGGGATCCGCCGTCCTAATTCGACTCCCGCGATGACCACGGAAAGAATGAGCATGGGACCTGCAAGCAAACCGTAATGGTCGTAGTGACGCACGTAGAAAGAAAGGAGTGCTGCGTATCCCGCAATGCAAGTGAATCCGAGGACTGGAACCCAGGGCAGCATTCGAAGCTGTTTGTGAGTTAAGGCTACGAGCCAGGTCAGAAACGCCATCGCGCTTAGATGAAATAGAGGCCAGGAAATCTTCATTTGATGTTGTATCGTTTTCCAGAGATCTCCTTTTCGTTCATAAGTCGAAATCTCGCTGAAGCTGATTCGAAGCGGATCGAAACCGTGACCTTCCAGCAGAATCCCTATGAATACAAGAATTAAAGAAATCATCGGTATTGTCAGTAACCGGAAAAAGGTGATTTGTTTCGTGCGGCCCTGTAAGGAAAATGTAATCAGCAAACTGAGTGTGCCGACTGCCAGCAATCCAGCATACTGTTTGGCCAGCAACGCAAGTCCAAAGGCAATTCCGAGAGCTGCAATACGCAATATTCCAGTGCGCCCCAGCAGGGAATTCCCACTCCAGAGAAACAAAGCAATTAAGACAGGAAATGTGGCCAGTGGTTCCGTAGATCCGTAAAAGCCTTCAGAGCGCGAACAGTAGGAAATGTAAGCAAGCGACGCCAAAATGGCCGCATAGTAATTGTGGACTGTTCGCTGCACTACAGCTCCAACCGCCACCGTATTTGCTGCTATCAAAACCAGATACCACCACTGCAAGGAGTCCAGATTCCCGTACCCGATTTGAAACGGAATCTTCCAAAACCAGTAAACCCCCGGAAAGTAAAAATAGCGAAGCAAAGTAAGATCGTTTCGTCCGGCGACAAGATCTCGCGCAGTGCAAACGTAAACGTAAAAGTCGACCCCTTCAATTCCCGGCCGAACGAAAAGCAGATATCGGATGGTTAATACGATAATACCGCCGATTCCCAACGCCAGAAATACTCTCGTGATCGTCCGGTAAGATAAATCCTTCCATCGATTCATAGGATCGGGCTTAGCAAGGGCTGTTGGGAACACCGCAATCGCTGCCATAAAGTACATTGAATGCCAGGGATAGAGACCAGGCCACAGCGCCTTCGGCAGGAGCAGAAATGTTGACAATCCAACCAGAAGCCAGCCAGTCATTGTAAATAAAATTGCGAATTGGATCTTCTCGTTCGGATTCTTGCGAAGGAGGAGATGAAGAATTCTGAAAGACGCGTGGGCTGTAATGCCGGTTGCTATCAAGAGAGCGAGCACTTCTCGAATCATCGAATCACCTGTAGCAAGGGCATTTCGCCCGCCTATCATCTTAAAGCGGTGCATGCACGATTGCCCCGCGTTTGATTAAGACAAAAAAAGTTACAGACTCATATAAAGGTCGAGCGTTTTTTGCGCCGTATCCTTCCACGAAAATTTCTTGATACGTTCTCTCCCTTTAGCAATCAGAGTCTGGCGCAAATCATGATCTTGAATTACAGAACGAATTTGTACTCCAAGTTCCTCCTGGCTTGCAGGATCGAAGTACAGACAGGAATCATTGGCGACTTCCTGAAAAGCCGGAATGCGGGAGGCGATGACAGGGACTCCGGAAGCCATTCCTTCCAGCAGAGGCAATCCGAAACCTTCATCCAGCGATGGAAACACAACAGCCGAGGCTTGTTGATATAACGCTCTTAAATCCTTCTTGGACAGGTAACCGGTCAGCCGTACACCTTTTGGAAGGTCGACATCTTCCTGACCCCAACCGTGCGTGCCTGCGATGACTAAAGATATGCAATCGCCGAGGTTTCGATACGCTTCCAGCAACAGGGAGAGATTTTTTCGCGGCTCTCGAGTTCCGACAAACAAAAGATACGGTCCGGTAATCGCGAATCTTTTCAGTACTTCAGTTGCGTCTGCAGCAGAAGCGCGTTCTACATAAAATGGATCAATCCCATGTCTGATTGTATAAACCCGTGAAGAGGGAATACCCATAAGCTCGATCAATTGTCTTTTTGTGTAATCTGAAACCGCGATGATTGCATCGCTTTTCAAGCAGTGCTTCTTCAGCATCCGTGGGAAATCGGTTTTCATTTCGCGAACGACCTGATCGGGATTTGTATAAAAATAGAGATCGTGCACTGTTGTAATTCGACGGGCTCTGCGAGAAGGTATCACCAGAGGAGTGGGTGAATGAACGACTTGAACGGGTGTTCCAAGAAGAGACTCGATGAAAGGCCGGGAGAAATGATTCCAACTGTAATTCAGCAGCCGGACCGGCCACCGGCGATCGTGGATTTTAATATTCGGAGCATAAGACACAGGAGGATATCGTTCTTTCCACGAGCTTGAAAAAAGGTGATATTCATTCTGTTGATCGATTTCTGCCAGCGCATGAACGAGATTCTGGAGATATGTCCCAACTCCGGTCGGCCGGGATAAGGCCGGCCTCATATCAATGCAGATGTTCATGGTCTAGCAATGAGTAATGAGACATCCCCCTACGGTCTCATTGCTCATGACTGTTTCTGAGCTAACACAAAAATGTGCTCGTACCATGTTTGTGGTCGCAACTTCTGAAGGATGCGCGTTTTCAACGGATGAGGATAGATATTCCGCACTTCGGATTGTACCACCTGGAAGTTGTGCCGCTTTAAAAGGTCGACCACTTCGGCGAAAGTGTATTCTCGATTATGCCTTCCGTAAATTCCGTGAGGTGAATAATCCGCATAAATATTCTTTCCGCGCGCAAGCCTGACGAGATTGCTTAAACGTGCCGCATTCGGCGTGCTTACGATCACGTACCCCGTATCGCTCAGGATCCGTCTGATCTCCGAAATAGTAAAGTCGGGCTGCAGCAACAGATGCTCCAGGATCTCGCAGAAAATTACGCAATCGAAGAAGTTGTCTTCATAAGGAAAAGGATCCTTCTCTACATTGAAATGAGAATAATCCAAATCAAAATTTTCTGATCCATTTTCGATGGTTTGGCGCTCGTGAGCCTGATGACCCGATTCCCCAAAGAAGTTTGCCAGATGCAGTTCGAAATGAAAATGCTTTTTCAACAATAAGGTCAGGTAGTAGGGATTGGAGCCCAGTTCCAGAACTCTGTGAACTCCGCGCTGCTGCAGCAGCGACATCCAGTCGAGAACAACCTGCATCCGGAGCCACGAGTCGTACAAATACTGTTCTGCTTCGGTCCGGTCACGAAAAATGGAATGGAATTGTAAAAGATACTCTTTCTCCGAATCAGATAACATCAGGATGTCAAAAAGGCAGGAATATTATTACCACAGTGTGGTTCAGGTTAGCTCTGGAATAAATGGCCGTACCAGAACCTTTTCATCCACAACTTCAGCCAGGAAGGAGTCCGATTCATTCCACTGTGTGGTTAATGGAATTTTTATCCTTTCATCAATGCTTCGCTTCAGGAAACGAGCGCCGTAGGCATAGCTGTAACCCTGAGAGACAATTGTATCGAGCGCTTCAGGCGTGACAATTAGATTCTTTCCGGCTTCACGCAAAGTCATTTCCAGATGGCTGAGATATCTTTCTGCAATCGTCCGTACTTGCTCTCGAGTCAATGGAGTAAACACGATGATCTCATCCACACGGTTCCTGAACTCAGGTGAGAAGTTCTTTTCCATTTCTTTTAAAACTTCGCGTTTGATCACGTTTACGTTTTCACGATCATTCAGGTAACCAAGAGGCTGTAACGCGCTCTTGAATAGATGGGAACCGAGATTCGATGTCATAATGATGATGGAATCGCTGAAATAGACTTTCTTTCCGCGTCCATCCGTGAGCCAGCCTTCATCAAAGACCTGCAGGAATAAGGATTGTAAATGAGGGTGCGCCTTCTCCATTTCGTCCAGAAGCACGACTGTGTAAGGGTTGTCGCGCATTTGAGTTGTGAGAATGCCGCCCGCGTTCCGATCCGACTATACCGCGTGGCATTCCGATCAATTTTTCAATGGAAACGCCGCCATCCTGATATTCGGATAAATCAATGCGAACCATCTTATGTTCATCGCCAAATAAACATTCGGCGAGCGCTTTTGCCAATTCTGTTTTGCCAACACCTGTCGGACCCAGGAACAGGAAAACTCCATCAGGCCGGTAGAAATTCTCCTTGAGCGGCCCTTTGTTGAGGCGCAGGCGTTTCACAAGCTTTTGAATCGCTTCGCGTTTGGCCCACCACCCGGCGCGTTAGTCTTTCTTCAAGATCTTCAAAACGATCGGAAACGTGACGCACGACAAGGTCCTGCGGAATCTCGGATTCTTCCGCTATAACGGCGACCACATCTTCTTTTCGGACCGTCTTCTGTTCATTGCGGATTTGAACCTTTACCGCCGCAGTATCGAGCCATCCAATCACCTTATCCGGTAAATGCAGCGCGCGGTTGTAACGGGATGCCATTTGCAAAGCCGTGTCGATTGCTTCTTCCGAGATTCGTACGGAATAATTCGTTTCAAATCGAGGAATCAAGCCCTTCGATAATCTGGCGTGTTTCACGCAGCGTGGGCTCCGAAATTTTCACAATCCTGAAACGTCGTGCCAGCGCTTCATCTTCCTGGAAATACTGTCGATATTCCGTGGTCGTTGTAGCTCCGATAATCCGAATCTCACCACGAGCCAGCGACGATTTGAAAATATTCGCTGCATCGGCCGGCGCTCCCAAAGCGGCTCCGGCGCCGATCAGGGTATGAGCTTCATCGACGAACAGGATCAGATCGTGCCGCTCTTTGAGCTCAGAAATAATGTTTTCAATGCGGTCTTCAAACATTCCACGGAACATGGTTCCCGCAATCAACATGTTGAGGTGAAGCTGCAATACCTGGCATCCACGCAGTCGATCGGGCATTAAATGACCTTCAAACTCCAATCGTTGAGCAAGACCTTCCGCCACAGCGCTCTTTCCAACGCCCGGTTCCCCCAGCAGCATGACCGAGTTGGGACGATCGACGTGGCTTAGTATTTCAATGACTTTATTGATTTCCCCTTCACGGCCGATAATCGGAGGCAGTTTGCCTTGTCTGGCCAGGTAATTCAGATTTGTGGTGAAATGTTTTAGGTGACGAGGTAAATCGAATTTGCGTTTGAGCTCCTTCTCCTGCAGCTCGCGATTCTTTACACGTTCACTAATTCTGCGTACAACGTGTTCCGGCTCAATTCCGTAGAGCCGGAAAATTTCGACTGGAATATTGTTGCCTTCCTGAAAAATAGCGCAAAGAAGATCAAATGATTCTATCTTGGAGCGACCGCACTGAAATGTATTGATCCAGGCCAGTCGGAAAATGGATTTCATGCTGAAGGTGATCTTCAGACCTTTACCGACATACTGTTTGCTGAGGTCCAGATGCTGGCTGATGTCCTTGATGATGTCATCAGGATTCAGACGAAGGTCACGCACCATGTCTTCGAACAATTTTCGTTCGATTTTTACGAGCGCAAGGAAAAGATGTTCAGCGGCGAGGTAGTTTTGATCCCTTCGGCGGGACTCTTCTATGGCCAGCGCGAGAACTTCGCGTCCTGACTTACTGAGCTTATCGTTATAATCGCCAAAATCGAGCTCGCGCATTCACGGGTCCTTCACACACTGAAATATAGCAAAATGGGTTTCTGCTTTCAACAGATTATCATAAACGTGATTCAAGGTAGTGGCAGACCATTTGCTGTGCTGCTCCGTATGAGCAGCGTTACCTTCGGTGAATGCCTGACCCGCCGAACATAATTTTCTGTTGCAAAGGCTCTGCAACTTTATAGCATCTGCAGAGCATTTCATAATCGGAAAATCCCACGAACTGTGGTGGCAGAGCAATTCCAAGGTAATCGGGAAAAGCAACACTCTCGAATGGATGGCTTTAGTTGTCTGTGAAAGTTTCTTGCTGGGAGGAATTGCTCTGCAGAGCATTTGCTCAACCAGCGAACTCATACGCTAAAAACCATTCATGAGAGCAGACGAAAAGTTTAGCGGGATGTACTCGGCAAATGCTCTGCGACTACTAATTCGGTTGGTAGAGCAGGCAAAAAAAAGGCGGGCAAATGTTGCCCGCCTGAAAAAAACTTGACAGAATCAATAATCG
Source organism: uncultured bacterium (assembly GCA_963771165.1). Classification (GTDB taxonomy): domain Bacteria; phylum Acidobacteriota; class HRBIN11; order JAKEFK01; family JAKEFK01; genus JAKEFK01. The sequence goes on from CAVYSN010000003.1 coordinate 82,219, forward strand.
CCGTAGTCTTCCATTCCGTGTCCGCCATGACCTCCGGCCATTTCTTTTTTCTTCTTTTCCGGAGCTTCCACCACAGCAGCTTCCGTTGTGATCAATAATCCGGCGATCGATGCCGCATGTTGAAGAGCGACACGCGAAACTTTTGTTGGATCGATGACTCCAGCTTTCAGCAGATCTTCGTACTTTTCAGTTTCCGCATTAAAGCCGTAATTCTTTTCGCCGTTCCGGACATCGTTTACAACAACAGAAGGTTCCCAACCGGCATTGGTTGCGATCATTCGTAATGGTTCTTCAAGCGCGCGATGCACAATGTTGCGTCCGACTTGTCTGTCCCCTTCAAGCTTTAAATTCTCCAGGGGCTTTTGAGCGCGAATGTATGCAACACCACCGCCAGGAACGATCCCTTCTTCCACTGCTGCTTTGGTAGCATGCATGGCGTCTTCAATTCGAGCTTTTCGTTCCTTCATTTCGGTTTCTGTTGCAGCGCCCACTTTAATGACAGCTACTCCGCCGGTGAGTTTCGCCAGACGTTCCTGAAGTTTTTCACGGTCATAATCGGATTTTGTGTCTTCAATCTGTCTGCGAATTGTGGCAATTCTGCCTTGAATGTCTTTCTTGTTTCCAAGGCCTTCCACAATCGTTGTGTTGTCTTTGTCGATCACAACTCGCTTGGCCTGACCGAGATCATTCAAAGTCAGATTTTCCAGCTTGAAACCGATTTCTTCGGAAATCATGCGGCCGCCTGTAAGAATCGCGATATCTTCCAGCATAGCCTTGCGACGGTCTCCGTAACCGGGCGCCTTCACAGCAGCTGTTTTCAAAGTTCCTCGCAGCTTATTGACCACGAGAGTTGCCAGCGCTTCACCTTCCACTTCTTCCGAAATGATCAGCATGGGGCGTCCCGGTCTGCGCCACTTTTTGCAAAACCGGAAGCAAATCATGGATCGCAGAAATTTTCTTTTCATAGATCAAGATGTACGGTTCTTCCAGGATCACTTCCATGCGATCGGGATCCGTTATGAAATAAGGGGACATATAGCCACGATCAAATCGCATACCTTCCACGAGATCCAAACGGGTCTCCTGTGTTTTTCCTTCTTCCACAGTGATGACGCCATCCTTTCCGACTTTTTCCATCGCCTGTGCGATCAGCTTGCCCACCTCACGATCATTGTTGGCTGAGATCGTACCGACATCTTCAATGTCCTTGCTGCCCGATATCGGAGTCGAAAGTTTTTTGAGCTCTTCCACGACAGCTTCCACCGCCCGGTCAATTCCCTTTTTGACTTCCATCGGGTTGGCACCGGCTGCAATATTTCTTGTTCCTTCTCGAACAATCGCTTGAGCCAGGACTGTGGCGGTCGTGGTTCCATCACCGGCAATATCGCTGGTTTTGGATGCGACTTCCTTGACCATGACAGCTCCAAGGTTTTCAAATCTTTCCTTGAATTCCAGCTCTTTCGCTACAGTTACACCGTCTTTTGTAATCGTCGGCGATCCAAAAGATTTGTTAATAACTACGTTGCGGCCCTTTGGTCCCAGCGTGACCTTTACAGCATCCGCCAGTTTGTTTACTCCGCGCAGAATTTGATTCCGCGCATCTTCATCGTATTTAATGACTTTACCTGCCATAGATCCTCCCTAATTAGTCAATGATCGCCAGGATTTCATCTTCCGTTATGATCAGATATTCCTGATCGTCCACTTTAATTTCGTTTCCCGCCCATTTGGAAAAAAGGATTACGTTCCCTGGTTGCACAGACATCGGTCTGCGTTTCCCACCTTCAAGCAATTTCCCTTTTCCAACAGCAACGACTTTTCCCCGTTGGGGTTTTTCTTTTGCGGTATCCGGAATGATAATTCCACCCCGCAATTCCTCTTTCTTATCTTCTGTCCGCTGAATTACGACTTTGTCGTGCAACGGTTGAATCATAGTAGAACCTCCTGAGTAAGTGTTTAAGAATAACTGACTTAAGGCCACATGATTAGCAGCCATTCAAGAAGAGTGCTAACAGACAATTATACTGAAAATGAACCCCCAAATGCAAGAGGTAACCACGGAGTCAGGGAGACCACAAAGTCAGGAACAAGATTTGATTGGCTCTGTGACTCCGTGGTAATGATTAGAAATGGCCGAAGACCTGGCGTAGCCTGTTCACCCGCTTTTCTGTGGGAGGATGGGTGCTGAACAACTCTGCCAATGTTTGTCCGGTGAAGGGCTTCATGATGAACAAGTGAGCCGTGGCCGGGTTTGCCGGCATTGGATTCCGCTTCGAAGCCGTCTGCAGTTTTTCAAGCGCGCTTGCCAGACCCGCTGCATGTCCTGCCAGTTTGGCTCCCGTTTCATCGGCTGCATACTCACGCGAACGTGAAATGGCAAGCTGAATTAGAGCAGCGGCAATCGGAGCCAGAATCATCATCAATAAGAGCCCGATCGGGTTTCCGCCGCGATGATCGTCGCGCGAACCGTAACCGCCGAAGTATGCCCCAAACATCGCAATGCGTGCAAGCATCATGATGGCTCCTGCCAGCGTTGCTGCCACAGACGAGATCAGGATGTCCCTGTTGGTTACATGCGAGAGTTCGTGCGCCAGGACCCCCTTCAACTCTTCACGGTTCAGCAGTCGCAAGATGCCTTCTGTGACTGCGACGGCGGCATGTTCCGGATTCCTGCCGGTGGCGAATGCGTTGGGAGCGTCTGTCGGAATCATGTATAGACGCGGCACAGGAATACTTGCCCTTGCAGCCAGTTCCTCGACAATTCCATAAAGATCCGGCGCCTCGGAGCGAGTCACCGGTTTGGCCCTGTACATCGCAAGAACAATTTTGTCTGAAAACCAGTATGAGACAAAATTCAACACGGCGGCCATGACAAATGCGATCATCATTCCTTGCTGACCGCCAAAATAATGACCAATCCCCATCACAAGGGCGGTCATCACACCCAAAAGCACGGCCGTTTTTAAACCATTCATTTCTTGTAACCTCCTTAGTACGCGCAATTCATGGCGCCATGAAATATCGGCGAAATAAATTGCGACCCCTTACACAGTCACCGCTTGAAATATAAGCTGTTCCCTGGAGGGATCATAATCTGCAGTCACTTGTTCTCCTTCATGGATCGAGCCGCTCAACAACTGAACAGCCAACGGATTCTGAATGTACTGCTGGATGGCGCGCTTTAATGGTCGCGCACCGTATACCGGATCATAACCAACCCGCGCCAGAAATTCCTTCGCACGCTCGGTCAATGACAACGATAGATGTTTTTGCTCCAGCACTTTCTGCAAAAACCTTAATTGAATGTCGATGATGTGCGCAATGTCTTCCTGATTCAACGGATGGAAAATCACGATGTCATCAATTCTGTTCAGAAACTCCGGACGGAAGTGCTGACGCACAATCTCCATCACTTCTTCGCGCATCCTTTGCTCATCGCGAGTTTCGGCGATGAGATGGCTTCCTAAATTCGAAGTCATGATAATGATCGTATTTCTAAAATCGACCGTTCTTCCTTTTCCATCGGTCATCCTTCCATCGTCCAGAACTTGCAACAAAACGTTAAATACTTCGGGATGAGCCTTCTCAATCTCATCAAAAAGAATCACTGAGTAGGGTCTTCGGCGGATCGCTTCCGTAAGATGTCCTCCCTCTTCATAACCAACATAGCCCGGGGGTGCGCCGATCAAACGGGCGACAGCATGCTTTTCCATGTATTCAGACATGTCAATTCGGACCATGGCCCGTTCATCATCAAAAAGCGATGCCGCAAGTGCGCGGGCCAACTCGGTTTTACCGACACCGGTCGGTCCCAGAAATATGAATGAACCGATCGGCCGGTTTGCATCTTGCAGCCCTGCGCGGGAGCGTCGAACAGCATTTGCCACTTTTTCAAGCGCTTCGTCCTGAGAGATCACCCTTTCGCGTAAGTTCTCTTCCAGATGAATCAACTTCTGAATTTCGCTTTCCATCATCCGCGAAACAGGAATGCCGGTCCAATGCGAAACAATCTGGGCAATATCGTCCTCATCCACTTCTTCTTTCAACATCTTTTGATGCTGCTGCAGTTCTTCCAGAGCCTTGTTCGCCTGTTCGAGGTCTTTGTTCAGTTGAACCAGCGTGCCGTAACGCAGTTCGGCAGCACGATTGAGATCGCCCCGTCGTTCAGCGGCTTGCTCTTCCACTTTGGTCTGTTCGATTTTCTCTTTGAGCTCACGAATCTTGGAGATCAGCTCTTTCTCCTTTTGCCAGTGGGCTTTCATGCTCTTGCTTTGTTCCTGCAAGTCGGCCAGTTCCTGTTCAATTTTTTCGAGCCTTTGTCTGGAAGCCGAATCGTCTTCCTTGATTAAGGCCTGCTTTTCAATTTGCAACTGCAGGATCCGCCTTTCGACTTCGTCGATTTCACGCGGCAGGCTGTCGATTTCCATTCGCAGTTGCGCCGCCGCTTCATCCATCAAATCGATGGCTTTATCGGGCAAGAAACGATCGGTAATATAGCGGTGAGACAGGGTGGCTGCAGCGATAATGGCTGTGTCTTTGATTTTTACACCGTGGTGGATCTCATAACGCTCTTTCAATCCACGAAGGATTGCGATTGTATCTTCAACGGAGGGCTCCTTCACATAAACCTGCTGGAACCGTCTTTCAAGCGCTGCATCTTTCTCAATATATTTTTGATACTCGTTCAGAGTAGTCGCTCCGATGCACCGCAATTCACCACGCGCGAGCGCAGGTTTCAACATATTGGAGGCATCGATCGCACCTTCTGCTGCGCCTGCACCCACAAGCGTATGTAGCTCATCGATGAATAGAATGATTTGTCCCGCTTTTTCGGTGATTGCCTTCAACAGAGCTTTCAAGCGGTCCTCAAATTCGCCGCGGTATTTTGTTCCGGCCACCAGAGATCCCATGTCGAGGGAGAGAAGCCGGCGATCCTTCAAGCTTTCTGGAACGTCACGATTCACAATCCTTTGCGCGAGCCCTTCTACAATCGCTGTTTTGCCGACACCCGGTTCACCGATCAGCACAGGATTGTTTTTTGTGCGCCGGCTGAGCACCTGCATGACTCGGCGAATCTCTTCGTCCCGGCCAATCACGGGATCCAATTTTCCCTGCTTGGCCAGGGCCGTAAGATCTTTGCAATACTTCTCGAGTACCTGAAATTTCTCTTCGGGGCTCTGGTCCGTGATCCTTTGGTTTCCGCGAACTTCCATCAATGCCTTTAAAAGCGCATCGTGAGTCACTCCGAGAGAATTTAGTATGCGGGAGATCTCAGTATTCTTCGCGACCGACATCGCGAGTAAAAGATGTTCTGTGCTGACGAATTCATCCTTGAACTGCTCAGCTTCCTTGTGGGATTGATCGAGAACAGTCTTTAGCCGGGGTGAAATATAAACCCCTCCGCTTGTTCCGGATATTTTGGGGAATTTCTCCAAACGCTCTCGTATCCGATCCTGAAGAAGGGACATGTTTGTGCCCAGTTTTCTGAGAATCGGAGGGACAACTCCGTCCTCTTGAACAACGAGAACAGCCAATACATGCTCCGCTTCCAGTTCCTGATTCCCTTGCTGCTCCGCCAGCGTCTGCGCTTCCTGCAAAGCCTCCTGGGCCTTGATTGTAAATTTGTCTAATCTCATGAATCCCTTACCTCATATATATAAGTCTATCCACACAACGCAAATATAAGAAACGTCATTGAATCTGTCAATATTACTATCATAAAATATGATATAGATAGACTAAGGTATCATATCGATTGTTTGCCAGGCGTGGTCGGATAAAAGTGTAAAACGACTGGAATGACCGGCAATGCGAGCCTCCTTTCGAGTCAAGATGTAATCAATCCTCATCATCGGCATTAGCATGGGCCAGGTATAGTCGATGCCGCAGCGAGGATCCTGGTAAGTGTCCCAAAGAGGATCAAGTGAAACAGCGTGAGAAGGAGTATTGAAGTCGCCTGCCACGACGTCTGGCCGGTGAATAGCAAGAACGCGCGAGAGATCCAGAAATGCGTCTCTTCTTGAAACAGTAATATTCGGTGTGACATCGATCAAAGCCAAATGGACCTGTACTTGCAGTTGAATCTGGGCGTGCAACGCCTGATATCCCTTCCCCCTCCAAACCCCCCTTTTTTCGATCGGATATTTTGAGATGATCGCCATGTAGTCGCGATTGTAAACATACCACTCGTCTCCTGTGAGCGAATGGAGCAGCGCAGCGTACTGGTGGGTAGTTCGGCGCATTTCTTGAGATTTTCGATTCATTCAGACAAATAATATCGGGCTTTTGCTGTGCAATGGTTTGCAGGATCCGGTCCACGCCTTTGCGGAGACTCCAAACATTCCAGTGCAAAATCCTGACAGTTGCAGGACCGCTGCTATATGCGCATGCTGCTTTATTTTCACGCCATACGGAAAACGTGAGAATCAACAGCATCAATGTCACAGCCACCCGGCGATGGAGTTTGAACCCTATCAGATGCAAAACCATCCACGCAATCAGAGCCACGGGAGGAACATAAACAAATACGGCAAACAAGCGCCATCGATCCGATGGCCAGACCTTGAAAGCGACGCAAAGGCCGCAGAATAGTAAAGAGAGAGCCGAAAGAACACGCTTCCACTTCATGGGGAATCATTATAAATCGGTAGTTTCCTCATGGACGCCGATGCCCTGAACAGTCTATCCGAAGGTTCTAAGCCAAATATAAATTCATTCTAATCTATTAGATAATAAATTCCTCTTGCACCCACTTGCATTCTGATAGATTATTTCTGTTATAATGCAAACGATAAGTTCTCACGATCAAATTTTATGATGCGAATTCGTGAGGTTGTTCCGGAAGACCGAAACGACTTACTGAAGATTCTAGAAGCAACAGGAGTCTTCAAGGATTACGAAATCCAGGTAGCCGATGAAGTTCTTCGGGACTCCATGATTCCTTCCTCCGGTTACTATTCCAGATGTTGCGTGAATGATGAGAATCGCGCCGTTGGATATGTTTGCTGGGGGCCGACTCCGTGTACATCCGGGACTTTTGATTTGTACTGGATCGCGGTTCATCCGGACTTTCAAGGACACGGGGTCGGAAAGCTACTGCTCCAACATGCTGAAGAGCAGGCGCAGAAGAAGGATGCTAGATTGATCATCATAGAGACTTCATCCATGAACGATTACGACGCGACGCGACAGTTTCTATTCGAATAACGGTTATCAGCAATTTGCCATCATACCGGACTTTTATCGTCAGGGAGATCACAAGATCATTTATGGGAAGAACTTTGTATCGTAGACCGATCGCGATCGTTTACAACGACCCGTATCTTCTGGAGGACGGTGGCAAGAAGACTGTTGAGAATCCGGTCCTGGACAGTCTCGATGCTTTTATTTGCGCTCTTCGGGAATTGAAACGGCCTTACAAGATTTTGCGCATCGATAAGGACAATTCTGTGGAGATCATCCAGGAGTTGATTCAGCAGCGCTATGAAATGGTGATTAATCTTTGTGAGGATATCAGCGGGAACAATTTGCGCGAACCGAATATTCCGGCGTTGCTGGAACTGCTCGGCATTGAATACACCGGATCCGGACCGTTGGCTCTGGGCTTAAGCTGTTACAAAGACAGATCGAAGCATCTTCTGAAAGGAGCAGGATTGAAAACACCTGCCTTTTTTGTTACGGATCATGAGATGGAAAAGGTTCCAATCGATTTCCCTCTGATTGTTAAACCGCAACACGAAGATGCCAGCATCGGAATCCATTACGATTCCGTCGCCTATGATCTCGAACACTTGAATAAGAAAATTGAACACATTCGCGAAGTGTTAAATCAGCCTTCGATTGTGGAACAGTACATTGACGGACGCGAGTTCAATGTGGGTGTGATCGGCAATCCGGGTGAAGTGTTGCCCATCGCCGAAATCAATTTTGATGGTCTTCCTGAAGGCCATGCGAAAATCTGTTCGTATGAAGCAAAGTGGCATTACGGTTCCGTTTTTGATGTTGGAACCAAACCAATCTTTCCTGAACTTTCTCCAAAATTAAGACAAGCGATATCTGTGGCGGCACTCAAAGCGTATGAATTGTTTCAGGCTCGTGATTATGCCCGAGTGGATATGAGAGTCGATCAAAAAGGTGTTCCATACATACTGGAGGTCAACTGCAATCCCGATCTTTGTCCGGGAGCCGGATTTTTCCGGGCTTTTTCGTTGAATGGACGAACGTACGCGGACCTGGTGGGCATGTTGATTTCATTTATGGAGGAGCGCATCCAATGCAGGGAGCCTGTCAGCGCTATTCCTGAACTATGAGAGTCGGGCTCACCTACAATTTGGGGAGCGATTACCAGCCGAAAGAAGAAGATCCACCGGACGCTGCTGCAGAATTCGATACTCAAGCGACGATCGACGGTCTGGCGAACGCCATCCATTCCGCCGGACATGAGGCGGTACTGATCGGCGACGGACTGAAATTGTATCGCTGGCTAACAGACAATCAGATCGACATCGTTTTCAATATAGCGGAAGGATACAACGGTCGTGCTCGTGAAGCTCAAATACCTGCTCTGCTTGAAATGCTGCAGATTCCATATGTCGGCTCCGATCCCGTCACACTGGGGATTGCGCTGGACAAAGTTTTAACGAAGCAAATCATGAAAGCGGAACGGATCCCCACCGCGCAGTTTCTCAAAGCATCACGAATTGAAGAGCTGAATCAGATTCCATTGAAATATCCGTTGTTTGCAAAACCGGTGCATGAAGGGACAGGCAAAGGAATCGATTCTGAATCGAAGATCAAGACCTATCCCAAATTAAAATCGCGCGTGAAGTATTTGTTGAAAACGTACCGGGAGCCGGTGTTGATTGAAGAGTATCTGGAAGGGGACGAATTTACTGTGGGCATTGTCGGGGTTCCTCCACATGTGATCGGCACCATGCAAATCGTGTTTGATACTTCGCTTGTGGAAGACTTCTATTCTTATCACGTCAAGGAAGAATATGAGCAATTCGTTCATTATGTTTGTCCTCCCAAGATTGAGCCGGACCGTTTGGAGCAAATCGAAGAAATTGCGTTGAGGGCTTACAAAATTCTCGAATGCCGGGATTTCGGACGCGTGGATATCAGATGCGATGCGGATGGAAATCCGTTTTTCCTTGAAATCAATCCTCTTGCAGGATTAAACCCGCAGCACAGCGATCTGTGCATCATTGCGCGTCACAACGGAATCAGTTATGAGCAACTGATCGGACGCATTCTTTATTCTGCGCTTCAACGTTATCATCTTGTCTAATTACAAAACTCCTGTCCGGAAACTCTCCATACGAGAACTTCCGGCGGATGAGCGCCCCCGCGAAAAACTGATGAACCGCGGAGAACAGGCGCTCAGCGATGCGGAATTGCTTGCTATTCTGATGGGGTCGGGCACAAGAAACGAGAGCGCTGTTCAACTGGCCCAGCGAATCCTGAAAGAGACAGGAGATCTCACAAAGTTGAATAGACTCAGCGTTGCCGAGTTGTGTAAGCAATTTCACGGAGTCGGACCGGCACGGGCATCGCAGTTGAAGGCGGCCCTTGAATTGTCTCGCCGTTATGCTAACAAAATGCAAAAAGATCGCCCCCGCTTTTCGAACAGTCAAATTGTGTTTGAACATTTTCATCCGTCCTTTCTTGGCAAGCAACAGGAAGAATTGTGGGTTGCCGTTTTGGACATGAAGAATCGCATGTTGATGAAAGCGGAAGTTTCGAAAGGAACTCTAAGCGGAAGTCTTGTGCATCCGCGTGAAGTTTTTCATGTAGCCATTCGAAATATGGGAGCGTCGATCATCCTTTTGCACAATCATCCCTCCGGCGATCCCGCCCCCAGTCCGGAGGATCGCAAGGTGACATCGCAGATCGCAGAAGCCGGAACCCTTCTCGGGATCCCTTTACTCGATCACATCATCATAGGCACAGGAAAATACTACAGCTTCAAAGACGCGGGAGCTCTTTAATGCCTTTGCGTTAAAGAGTTATTCGATGCGGTAGCCGAGTTCTTTCCCGATGGAATCGACGTACTTTTCACGAAGATCTCTCCATTTCGGATATAACTTTGGAAAAGCGGTTTCTGTGATGAGGGAATCCAGTTGAACTGCATAGTAGCGTAAGTGATTGAAATTATTCCTCGCTTCCAGAGAATTGCAGCTATGGCGTTGGCAGGAATTATCAAACAGTTTGACGTTTTCGACGAACCCTTTCCACGGTTCACTGACCTCAGCAGTCAGTTCTTCGTTCATGTCTTCCGCTTTATTGGCAAGCTCAGTGGCTTTTTGAGCCAGCACAAGATCATCCCCTGTAAGAGGCTGGCCTTCTTTGTATCCTCGTGCGCAGCCGAAACTAAGTGTGAGAAGAAGTAGTAAGATCACTGTGTGTCGCATCGGCAATTCTCCTTAAACAGCAACTGCAACCTGGTCTTTTCTAGGAAGCCTCCAGGCGAATATTCCATAAAGAATTGGCATAAAAGCCAGAATACGCAAGGTCTCCCGTATCGATGATAAATCAGCAAATCTGCCTGCCAGCGGAACGAGCATTCCCCCCACTCCCCATCCAAATCCCATCATCAACGAAGATACTGTGCTGATCGCATGAGGCACGATCGACTGTCCCATGAGAACACTCACGGGAATCGTCATCATCAAAAAAAAGCCTCCGAGCGCCACGTTGACGAGTATAGCAACAGGAGATGCCACTGTCACGGCGAGAAAGAGAAAAATGGGGGAAATGGTTGAAGACAGAAGGAACAAGTTTCTTCCGCCGATCCGGTCGTACAAAAATCCACCCAACAGTCCGCCAAGAGCGCCGAACCCGGTAAGGCAGGTTACAGCGGCGCCGATGTAGAGCGGAGACAGGCTCATCTGACTCAGCAACACCGGAATGAATGTTATAAACGACAATTGCACAAGCGTGCGTAAAACCACAATCCCGTAAAGCGAACCAAGGGATCTTGCATATTGTTTCATTTCTTTTAGCAGCTTTGTGACCGCAAGTATAGATGTTTGTTGCGGAAGCTCCGGACAGTAGAGTAGCAAAAATATGCTCAACGCGACTCCCGGAATTGCTGCTAAGTATGTGGACTCGATTCCCAACTGGTTGATGATAAAGACCAGGTAAAGCGGGCCTATAGCGCTACCGATATTTCCGCCGGAGATGAACAATGACATCCCAAGTCCCTTCCGGTTGCCGCTTACTGCATGGCTTAATGACGATGCCTGAGGATGAAATGCAGCGACACCAACCCCCCCAACAAACAAAAGAACCATCAACATCCCATAATTTGATGCCAGAGGAAGCATACTCATGAAAAGTGCGACAGTTAGAGGGGCAAGAATCACGAAGAATCTTCTTCCCAGTCGGTCCGCCCAGTAACCATAAACCGGCTGCAATAAGGATGCAGAAATCGAATAAAGGCTCACAAGCAATCCAGCTTTTGTAAGAGTGAGATGATGTTTTTGAATCAGGAAGGGTTGAAGAGGCGCAAGGAAAGAGCCGTAAAGGTCAACAGAAAAATGAGAGAAGATGAGAAGGAAAAGCGCCTTTCTTTGAGTTAAAGGAGGCATTCAATTTGAAATCAAAGATCTGAAATCCTGAAATCGGATTAGCGGTTTTCCTGGCGCCACTTTCGCGCTGCGCCTACAAATTCGTTGAACAGACCCAATTGTGCCGGATCATCCTGCCACATTCTTTCCGGATGCCATTGAACACCCATCAAAAATTGTCCGCCATTCCTGTTTTCGTATGCTTCTACAATTCCGTCCGGTGAGTAGGCTGAGGCTCGAAGATTGCTTGCCACCGTCTTCACTCCCTGATGATGAATGCTGTTCACAGGCAATTCCGTTTTACCAAAAAGGCGGGACAATAAGGTGTCTTTTTCAACTGTTACATTGTGTGCCGGCAGGTTGTAGGGTTCATCCTGCCAGTGAACGACATTACTCTTCACATCATGGGGTAGATCCTGATGCAAACTTCCGCCACAGAAAACATTTAAGCATTGATGTCCAAAACAGATTCCAAAAACAGGAATCTTCTTGTCGAATGCTTTTTCCAACAAGTAGAAATCGCTCTTGTCACGTTCCGGACCTTTTTGACAAGATTCCAATTCAGTTGCCATGGCAATGGGTTTCCACCTGTTGACGGTGGCGCGGGCGATCAAACAAGGAGCTACACTCCCGGAATGCTTGGCTTTAGCCCAGAAAGCGTTGGGGCAAACGGGCATCTTTTTCGCCGTGGACACACTGGAGTTCCTACACCGCGGTGGGCGCATCGGAGGCGCAACCCGATTTTTGGGGACGCTTTTGAATTTCAAGCCTATCCTTGAGCTGCGCGATGGCAGGGTGGAAGCGGTGGAGCGCGTGCGCACGCGCAGAAAGTCTCTCAGCAGGATCGTTGAGCTGGTAGTGGAACAAGTAGGTAGCCGTACACCGGTGCGCCTGGCATCACTGCATGCCAATGCAGCCGAAGACGCACAAATTGTGCTTAACGAAGCCTCTGAAAAACTAAATCCGGTTGAATCTTACATGTCAGAAGTCAGCCCGGTGATCGGGGCAAATGCCGGTCCGGGGGTGGTCGGATTGGTCTACATGGCCGGAATGTAGCCATTAATCTAATTACCTCAACTTATTTCTGGCAAACTAACTCACTTTGCGGCGCACTTTGAGGCTGCAGTGTGGTGATTGATAGCCACCACACCCGATCCCCTGTAGAGCTCAAGAGTACAGGCAAGAGATTTTCCGATTTAAGGCCGGTAGGGCACCAATCCTGGGCGACTGGGAAAAGACGCATCCACTGCCCAGTATCGGGGCGCATGGCAAGCAGGCTGCCATCGGGCATTATTTGCAGACCCGGATAACTAGCATACGAAGCGCTTTGGCTACCAGGCAAGACAGGAAGGGAGATCACCTGCCATGTTTTCCCACCATCTGCTGTATAGCGAAGAGGGAAGCGGTGCGTGCCGGAGATGAGGAACAGGTCTGAGGCTGAAAGGGCTACCAGCTCGTGCGGCCCGGTCATACGAAGCTCGATGGACTGCCCGGTATCAGACCATGTTTTGCCCCCATCAGCAGAGGTGAGCACAGACTGGGGCAAATCAGCTCCCATGCCTCCGATCATGCTCGGGGCAGCTCCCCAGCGTATACATGCTCCTGCCGCAGGGCAGACCAGGGAGGTATCGCTCCAGGTGACCCCACCATCGATGGTCTGTTTAGCCAACAGCGGAAACGGCTGGTTCTCACCACCCGGCTTGCCAAAATAAAGCACCTGCACGATTTTGCCATCTGTCCAAATCCCCCCAAAAGTATCGTCTATCATCTGTTGAGAAGTATCGATTGCTTGCACGGGCACAGGCTGCCAGGTTTTTCCCTGGTCGGAAGTGTAATAGCCCGCGTAGTAAATTGGAGGCGCACCATAATCCTTATCCACCAAATCAAAAATAGCGTAGAGGCTATCCGGATGGGATGAATCCAGCGTGACTGAGATGCAAGTGGGCGGTTCTTCGCCAATTACCAGCCGGTCGCCCGGTGTTGGAAGACTGTCGGGCTTCACCGGGACGGTTGTCCATGTCTGGCCCGAATCCTGGCTGAAGTGGATCTCTCCAGCAGCGCAGTAGGCAAGGCGGTTCGGATTCAATGGGTCTGCAGCCAAGCTGGAGGAGGTTGAAAGGTCGGCTGAGGGTTGAACCCACACTGGGAGAGCGTGGGGTAAGTCTGACCAGGCTGGAGCAGCGGTGATCTCGAAAGGCGTGAGTGCCACCAGGATAGGAAATGTGTTTTTCTCAATGGTCAAAGGAGCCTGGAGCGCCAGGGTGTAGCTCCCGGGGTTCAGAGCAGAGCCATCATTCCCATATTGCGGTACGAGGAAGGAGGCGGTCAGGCTACCGTCCATAGCTTGCTGCACGGCTTCATTCTGCTGTACAGCTAGCTGCATCACATTTCCAGGGGAGGCATTGTCATGCGTTTCAAGCACCAGGTTGTACCCAAAAGGTGTCCCGATCAACTGCACCAGGGGTGCCCATCCTTTTACCTGGACACGCTCACCAGGGGCAGCCTGGGCAGGACTGGCGACAAGCGATCCACAGTACTGTTCCTGGCAGGGAGGGTAGGCAGCCGGCTGTGTCAGATGAAAGGTTGCACTGGCAAGGGGGGTCACCGGACAACTCTCTGGAGAATTGCAGCCAATTTTAGATGGATCCAGGTTGAGCAGATCGACGGAGTAATTACCCGCCTCCAGGGCGTGGAATCCGTCGAGCGACAACCAAGGGATAGGAGGCACGGTAAACTCCAGGCTGAAACTGCCCGGTTCGGTCTGCGACCAGGTCACCTCCAGCCCATCTTCCTTCAAGCCGGTCTGGCAGCCATTCCAACATATCGAGGCGTAGGTTGTGTAGCCCTGCGCAGACAGGTCTGTTTGCGACAGACCACCGGGTAGATAGCCACTGATCTGGACCACTGCACCAGGGATACCGGAATCAGGGATAAGCCGGATCCACGTACCCTGCGGGGTGCTGTCAGGTGTGGGCGGCTGAGTTGGAAGCGGGGTAACAACTGCGGGTTGTGGGGTTGAAATAACTATTATCCCGGTGGGTTCCAAACTGGAAGGGGCAGCGGTGACACAAGCAGCTAAGAACAGGCTAATAATTAAGAAACTTATCAAGTTTTTAAAATTGCGCATGATAATCCTGGTGCATTGAGGATTTCGAGCTTAAGCGATGTACAAAATAGGATCGTATCGGCATCATTTTAGCACTTCGTGATCAGGTCCCGATGAGATAAAACTGCATTTTTGGTGCAACCAGCTTGCCTATATTCAATTGTAATCCGGATCATTACTACGCAGCTTATACGGGGATTGAAAACCTTACGCAAGATCACATGAATACAGAGTAGAAGAGAGACTGCTGGTAAAATAATCAGTATCACCGTGCATGAAGGAGTCCACATGAAAGTATATTCTCAGATTGCCATGCAAGTGCCTGATATTTACCTGCCACGTCCTGATGTTGACCTGACCAGGTGGGCAGTGATCGCATGCGACCAATATACCTCCCAGCCGGAATACTGGCACAAGGTTGAGGAAATCGTCGGATATGCACCCTCCACGCTCAATATGATCTTCCCCGAGGTGTACCTGGATAAACCGGGTGCTGATGAGCGCATTCGAAGCATTCAAAAAACGATGTTGGATTACTTATCGAGTGGGCTGCTCATGCCTCACAGCGGCATGGTGTACGTGGAACGGCAGGTGGCGGGCAGGTTACGAAAAGGCCTGGTATTGGCGTTAGACCTGGAGCATTACGACTATAACAAGGGTTCACAGTCGCTGATACGGGCTACGGAAGGGACGATCATTGAACGACTACCCCCACGCATCCGCATCCGGGAGGGCGCCAGGCTGGAGCTTCCGCATATCCTGGTGTTGATTGATGACCCGGAACGCACTGTCATTGAACCGGTGGGAAAATCCAAGGCTCAGCTGAAGGAGCTATATGATTTTGAGCTGATTCAAGGCTCGGGACACTTGAAGGGTTACCTGGTGAATGACCCATTGATTGAATCGGGCATCATCAAGGCGTTGGAACAGCTGGCAAACCCAGGGACCTTTGCAGCCAAGTATGGGGTTGGCGGAGATAAACCGGTGTTGCTATTTGCCATGGGGGATGGCAATCACTCGCTGGCGACCGCTAAAGCGATCTGGGAAAAGAACAAATCGCGCGTGGGGATGGACCACCCATCAAGGTATGCGCTGGTGGAAATCGAGAATGTCCATGACCAGGGGCTGGAGTTTGCACCCATCCACCGGGTGATCTTCGGCCTCACGCAAGATATCTTCAGTGCCATGCAGGGATACTATGGGGCAGGGTATTCCTTCACTGCGTGCAAAGACCAGCTCGAGATGAGCAACCGGGTACAGCAATCAACCGGCACAGCTCAAGCCATCGGGGTGATCTCTTCACAAGGATTTGGGGTAGTGGAGATTGAGAACCCCTCTTCCAACCTGCCGGTGGGCACATTACAGGCATTCCTGGACGAATTTATGAAAAGTGGGGGAGCTGAAAAGATCGACTATGTTCATGGCGAAGAGGTAGTATTTACGTTAGGTCTCCAACCCGGAAACATCGCTTTCCTCCTGCCGGGCATGGATAAAAGTGATTTATTTAAGACGGTAATTCTGGATGGCGCCTTGCCGCGCAAAACATTTTCCATGGGAGAAGCTTTCGAGAAGCGCTTTTACATGGAATGCCGGGAAATCATCTGATCGATTGCCTATAGCATATTAACTAGGCGGATCACTCCGCCTGTTATTGATTGCGGCCTTTATAAAAATAAAGCATCAGTTATAATTAGATAAATATCTAACGTTACATCTTTATCGTTCAATGGACATCTTTTTCCAAGACCCCAATATAGTTCGAGTCCCACCAGAGGAAGTCCGACTGCTTAATGTAAAAGTCACCCCCCAACCGAATGCCGGGCGGGTAAAAATTTTCATTGAGCTGACTCCATTCATGAAGAGGCCGAACATCAGGGTGAGCATCACCGACATAGCTGGCAAGGAAGTAGCCCATACCAGCATCCTGGAAACGATGCTGCCAAAAATGGAATTCACCATGCATATACGCCATCCTGAACAGGGCAGTGAATACAACCTAGACACATGTGTGTATTACCAGCGGATGCCGGAGCCGAGTGAGACCGCTGTGGAAATTCCTCTCCCCGACCCGCTGATTGTCGACCGCCAGAAGGCGACTTTTATCCTCCCACTCGTGGAGACCTAAAGCGGAATCATTCCACCCATTTATCACTGCTACCGGTTGGATTAATTTCCTTCCAAGCCTGATCATTCTACTCATGTAAATCAACTTTATGCGGCACCCGTTCCGTTTACGCGTCCATCGTCGCTCTTACTGGCGTCAAATCTCGATCTCCCACGTCCTGCTCCTGGCACTGACGGGTCTCAGCCTGGTTATTCCTGAGATCATCCGCCGGGTCATTGATA
>CAVYSN010000004.1:0-220281 GCA_963771165.1 uncultured bacterium
TATCATACTACTAAGACTAGTACGTCTCACACACTCAAGTGCTTTAGCTATTTGCAAAGCTATATCTAAAGTCTTCAAAGAGCTAAGTCTAACATTTTCCTTTATTATTTGCTTTAATGTTTTTCCATTAATATATTCCATAACTATAAAATTAATATTGTTTTCTGAACCAACATCATGAACATTAACTATGTTTGGATGTGACAAGCTTGCAATTGAATTAGCTTCTCTTTTAAACCTAGCAACAAAATCTTCATCATTACTTAACTCTGCTTTTAATATTTTTACAGCTACAAATCTATTTAATAAATGGCACTTTGCTTTATAAACAATTCCCATGCCACCTTCACCAATTTTTTCTAATAACTCATATCTATTTAAAAGTAATGTCCCTATCATATTTGTCCTCCTATGAAAATTGTAAACAGTATAAATGTATCTTTTCATAATATTTATATATTATATCATAATAAGCATTCGTGAGTTCATTTATAGATGAGCAATTTCAAAGAATTACTGAAAGGGTGCCTAAACATTATTTTTATAAGTAATAAAATAAGTTAATTTCTGTTTTATGTTGAAATTTGAATAAAAGTTTAACCCTAAGGTAATACTAATTTTTAGAATTTAGTATAAACTAAAGGAGGAAAATTTTAATGGAGAAATTAAAAAAAGGTGAACATGAAAAAGCTATGGAGAAAGCAAAAGAAATGCTTGATAGAGGTTGTGGAATGGGTGAGATAGTAGAAGAAACTCATCTTAGTGAAGAGAATGTAATGAAAGCAAAAAGAAAATGGGAAGATCGATCTTAAAATCTACGTTATACAATATTTTTATAATGAGTAGATGTTAGTTTAAGTACTAGTTTTACTTAATAACTGCCCGTAAGTTACTTTTATAACTTACGGGCAGTTATATTTTTTGCAATTGCAAAGGGATTGGATTTTATTTAATGAAAATTAAATCTGGAGAGACAGTAAAAATTAAATAAAGATTTACTAAATATATCCTCAACAGTACTATAATTAAGGGGCTGTTGAGGATTATTTACGTTTATGAAGATTTAGTTTAGGGGCAAATGTATTGTTATATGAATAATATTTTTACTAAAGTCAAAATATATAATAAATAGTACTTAATAAATCTATTTTTTTTTTTTTTTTTTTGTGAATAATTATGCAAAATTAATGAATATGTTGTATAATGTAATTACAAAATAAGAAGAAGAGGGAAAGACTATGGATGATATTACATATAAATACACAGATTATAAAAGCAAAGAGTTTGAGCAAGTAATAGATTTAAGATTTAATATACTTTTTGCACCATATAATAAGGTTGAAAAATATGATTATGATGAATTAGACTATATAAGTTTTCACTTAGTAGCTTTAGATAAAGAAAAAGTTGTAGGATATTCAAGAATGACTAATAACAATGGTGAGGGCAAAATTACTAATGTAGTTGTTGATTCAGAATATGCACAAAGAGGAATTGGATTTGAGATGATGAAAAGACATATTATTAAGGCTAAAGAATGTAATATGAATTATTTACACTTAAATGCTAGATTAGATACTATAATTTTTAAATTGGTCATGTTTATGTAGTCTACTTGGTTACGAGTACCGTATTGCTAGCTCAAAACGGAGACGAAGATTTTTTGTGGGTGCAGCACGCGATTCGGATCACCCCCGAATGACAACACGTGCCCGGTGTGTCTCGCATTACCGGGAGCGCTTCCGGTTTTGAATGCAAAGGCCGTCGAACTGGCTTTGCGAGCGTCTTTAGCGCTGGATTGCACAATCCCACCTGCTTCGATTTTTGCGCGGAAAAATTATTTTTATCCCGATCTTCCGAAAGGTTATCAGATCTCACAATTCGATCAGCCTCTAGCCATTAACGGGCATTTAACGGTACAGCTTGGAGATTCTTCGCGCGAAATTCGAATCAAAAGAATTCATATGGAGGAAGATGCCGGAAAACTTCTCCATGAAGGAGTCGATCAGGATTCGGACTCCAGTTACATTGATCTCAATCGCGCGGGGATTCCCCTGGTTGAAATTGTAACGGAACCGGATTTACGCAGCTCCCAGGAAGCGTATCTATATTTGAAGAATTTGAAAACCATTCTACAATTTTGCGGCGTATCAGAAGCGAATATGGAAGAAGGGAATCTGCGTTGTGACGCAAATATATCAATCCGACCCGTTCACTCCGATAGACTCGGGACGCGTGTCGAGATCAAGAATCTGAATTCGTTTAAGAACGTGACGAAAGCTCTCGACTACGAATTCGAAAGGCAAAAAACAATCGTACAATCGGGCGATGAAGTCGTTCAGGAAACGCGTCTGTTTGATGCGGATGGAAACAAAACGGAATCCATGCGCTCCAAAGAAGAGGCCCAGGATTACCGCTATTTTCCCGATCCGGACCTTCTCCCATTAGCCATTGATTCTGCCCTTGTGCAGCGCGTCCGCAAAAGCCTGCCTGAACTTCCGGAAGCGAAACGGAAAAGATTTCAGGAACAGTATCAGCTTTCCGGTATCGAGGCGCAGATTCTTACAGACGATGCAGCGCTTGCCGAATATTATGAAGAGACAGCGCGATTGAGCGGTGAACCCAAACAATCCGCCAACTGGATCTTGCATAATATGCTGGAGCAAATGAAAGGAAGCAATGAAACAATCGATCGATTAAGCTTAACGCCGCGCCACCTTGCAGGGCTGATCCGGCTTGTCATTGAAGACAAAATCAGTAACACTCAAGCCAAGGAAGTTTTTCAAGAGATGTGGGTTTCTGGAAATATGCCAGATCGGATCGTGGAGGAAAGAGGAATGAGCCAGGTTTCCGATCGAGAAATTGTCGATCGGCTCATTGACCAAATATTCGCAGAGAATCAAGAATTGGCTGCAAGATATAAGGGTGGCGAAGTCAAACTACAGGGAGTTCTTGTCGGACTGGTGATGAAAGCCAGCGCCGGAAAAGCGAATCCAGGCATTGTAAGCAAGCTCATTAGACGGAGAACGAGTTAAAAGTGTTGAAATGGTTGAAGCGGTTCAAGGTGTTTGCTTTCGCGTAATAGAAAACACTTTTTTAACGCCTTTAACTCTTTGATCACTTTGAATACATTTGAATACTTATGGTTAAACTGTTTCATGTCACGAAGAGGTATGATCGCGAATATATCGCGCTCAACGACATCACCCTTCATCTCCCGAAAGGGGATTTCGCTTTCGTTACTGGCGCAAGCGGCGCCGGAAAATCAACTTTATTGCGGCTTTTGATTCGGGAAGAGACGCCAACTTCGGGCCAAATCATAGTGAATGGAAGAAATTTTGCGACAATACAGGATCATCAGATTCCTGTTTTGCGGCGTAATATTGGTTTTGTTTTCCAGGATTTCAAGCTACTCAAGAGGAAAACGGTGTATGAAAACGTTACGTTTGTTCTTCATGTCCTGGGAGTTTCCGCACGAATCCAGAAACGAAGAGCACACGAGATTCTAAAAATGGTAGGGCTGCAACACAAAATGCATTCCTATCCGTTGCAACTCTCCGGGGGCGAACAACAAAGGGTAGCCATCGCGCGCGCCCTGATCAATGAACCGGTCCTGTTGTTGGCGGATGAACCCACAGGGAACCTGGATCCCGATCTGGCTTTGGAAATTATGCAAATCTTTAAGCGTATCAATGCGCGCGGTACTACCGTATTAATAGCAACCCACGACAAAGACATGATCCAGCGGATCAAAGGTCGAGTTCTCATGCTGGATCATGGTCGAATGATCGATGATGTGTCCGTTTGAGGAGAGTTCAAGGTCAAAAGTTGGGAGGACTCAACACTTTGAACGTTTAACTTTTAACTTATTACTGGTTTTGAGATTATGCGAACTCTATATGTTCTTCGTTATTTCTTGACGGAAGCTTTCGTCAATCTGTGGTCGAATCGGCTGAACAGCCTCATTTCCTTGATCATCATAATTTTTTCGCTCTTCACGTTCGGACTCTTCGTCCTAACTGCCGAAAATATGAATGGATTGATCGGGCGGTGGGCGGAAAATGTCCGGATCAATGTTTTCTTGACCAAAGGCGCGGAGCGTGAGACTGCTTCTCAGCTCGAATCCATTATCAAGCTGTCTCCATTAGTGGCAACCTATCAGTTCATCACGGAGGAAGATGCCCTTCGCCGGTTTCAAACCTACTATCCGGGAATGAAAGAGCTTACGGCTGACCTTGAAACGAATCCGTTTCCTGCTTCTTACGAAATAACCGTCCGAAAAGAATTTCAAAATAAAGCGTCCGTTCAGGAATTGGTAACCCTTCTTCGAAACGCAAAATATGTCGAGGATGTTGAATATGACCAGGAATGGATCGAAAGAATTCAGTTCATCGTCCGTTTCGTACAAATCATAGGGTTATTCTTTGGCGGAATTCTGCTATTTACCGCCACCTTCTCGATTGGCAACGTGATTAAGCTGATGGTCCTATCGCGCAAGGACGAAATTGAGATTATGAGACTGGTTGGGGCAACGAACTCTTTCATCAAGGGACCTTTTCTGACCGAAGGAATTTTGCAGGGTTTCATGGGCGGCACCGGTGCGGTAGTCTGTTTGTATCTGCTCTACGTAGGAATCGTTACAAAGTTGAGAGAGCTCAACGCGCCTTTCTTTTCAACGGATATCCTTCAATTTTTGTCGACCGATGTTGTTCTTGCCATAATCGGCGGTGGAATGATCGTCGGTTTCCTGGGTAGTTTTTTCTCTCTCGGCAGAATGGTGAAGGTCTAATAGTTCTTCAAAGGACATAAAGGTTCCATACGTATTCACCCCAGAAAATCGCAGGCAAAGCTGCAGCCCCGATAAAAGTTCCGTAAGGATAGAGAAAATCGGTCCCCTTTTTCAGAAAAAAGATTGAAAAGAAGCCGGTCAAGCTACCCAACAGTGAAGAAAGGAAAAGCACCAGCAGTACATTTTGCCATCCCAGAAACGCTCCCACCATAGCGAGCATAACAATATCTCCTTCCCCAAGCCCGTCCTTCTTTCGAACGAATTTGTAAAACAAATACACCGTCAGAAGGATGCCGGCCCCCAGTGCCACACCGAGCAATGAGTCCTTGGGCCCGATGTAAGGATTCACAAAGGAGGTTAGTATCCCGTTCAAAATCGCCGGATAAGTAATCACGGCCGGAAGGATGCGATGGTAGTAATCGACAAAAATCAGGATGATAATCGAGCAACCAAAGTAAGCATAAATCAAAAACAGAATAGAAATTCCGAAGTAGCGGTACAGAAGGACGAAAAACAGAGCCGTAATGAATTCAACCAGGGGATAAACCGGCGAGATCTTCATCCCGCATTGAAAACACCTGGCGCGCAGCCAGACATAGCTCAGGATCGGAACATTATGGTACCAGGGAATGAGTGTTTCACAGTTAGGACATCGTGAACGCGGTGTCACAACAGACTGATCCAATGGAATACGGTGAATGCAAACGTTAAGGAATGAACCTACGATTGCGCCAATGATGAAGATGTAAACTTGAATCAGCGTTCCGAAAAAAGGATCATCGAAGTAAAGTGCTCTCTCCATGATGAGCATGTTTTATATCACAGAGAGAAACCGCTAGGATAGGCCCTGCGGGTGACTTCTTTCGACATCCATGAACCGTTTGGATATCATAGTCATTCAAAAATGCCAGAGAAAAGAAATTTCTTTCCCCTTCATGTTCTATCAATCTTTTCTATTGCAGTCGCACATCCTCTGTACGAACAACTGGCAGCCAACGCTGAATTCTTTATCATCAGGCGCTGCGACGCCATGGATGTTGCCACGTTTGTGATCCTGCTCTCTTTTGGAATTCCGGGAGTGTTTCTTCTGGCCGCAAAAGTTGCCGGAAAGATTCACAACAGTATTGCTAAACCGGCCCGCCTGTCGTTGCTATTCTTACTTTCGACGGCCATGTTCCTCATCGGTTCTAGTTTCATTGAATCATGGCCCTTCCAACTCGGTGCCAGTATTTTGCTGGCCGCACTGATCCTTTGGGGATATGCAAACAAACCGTTGGTACAAAGCTGTTTCAACTACCTGATTCCTCTAGTGCTCATTATTCCGGTTCTTTTCTTAATGAACTCCTCCATCAAAAAGATCGTTATCGAAAAACAGATTGTGAACCGGCAGATTCACATCCATTCAAAAATATCGGTGATTCTTGTTGTGTTTGATGAACTTCCCTTGTTTTCGCTTCTGGACCAAAACCAGAAAATCGACAGCAATCTCTATCCGCACTTTGCCGAATTAGCCCGAGGATCCTCCTGGTACGCGAATGCTACGACTGTTGGGGATGGTACACCGACAGCGATTCCAGCGATCTTGACCGGCCAATATCCAGCCGCGCTGCAATTGCCGATCATCTATGATCATCCCCAGAACCTGTTTACGCTGTTGAACGGGTCTTACGAATTGAACGTAATGGAAAGAGTATCGAGACTTTGTCCGAAAGAATCCTATAAAGGAAATCAGGACGAAAATCTTGTGAAACGGATGGGCAGCATTTTATCCGATCTTTCCCTGGTTTACTTGCATCTCGTAACACCATCCGGCCTACGCATTCATCTTCCACCGATCGGAAATGCCTGGGGTAATTTCTGGAAAGGGGGGAATCCGGGCGGCAGTGCTACCGCCGCCAATCGCGCTGAGGAATTCAGGACGTTTGTGAACCAGATCAGCGATTCGCAGAAGCCCACCCTGTACTATTTGCATAGTCTTTTGCCTCACGATCCATGGGAATTTCTTCCTTCGGGCAAACGCGAAG
The DNA here is from genome assembly GCA_963771165.1 of uncultured bacterium. GTDB lineage: Bacteria > Acidobacteriota > HRBIN11 > JAKEFK01 > JAKEFK01 > JAKEFK01. The sequence continues at coordinate 6,814 of CAVYSN010000004.1, forward strand.
AATGCAATTGGGACGAGAAGGACGGCAGAAACAACCGACTACGATGCCATCTTCTACAGGTTGGCTTTACAGACGTTTTGATGGGTGAACTGATCCAGAAATTGAAGCAAACGGGACTCTATGATCGCTCGCTACTCATTGTGACCGCAGATCACGGCCGTAGTTTTGATTCGCATACCGCGCCGCGGGCAGTCCGCAAGGATAATTATAGCGATCAAATGCTGATACCTTTATTCATCAAGAACCCCTTCCAGAAGAACGGCTCGATCAGTTACCGTAATGTGGAGACAATCGACATCCTACCAACCATCGCCGATTTCCTGGATGTTTCAATTGATTGGCCGGATGGTGTCTCAGTTCTTGATTCCACGGCTCCCGAACGAAACAAAAAATGGCTCTATTCCAGAAAGAGTCAAAGCCTGATTTCCTTCGAACCGCGCATGGAAATCGATGCCGAAACGATGGGAATGAAAGCCGCTCTTCAGCGCTAAAGCCGCCTGGGTGGGGCCCCGAATGACACATCCGGGACAAAACAAACGGGGCCGGTTTCAAGCCGCCCCGTCAATCAATACTCTTATGCTTCCCGGCAATTACATATTCAGTTCACCGGATTAGAGGTCTGGTCTCCTGAATATTCTTTCTTTGCTTCCAGAAGAGTTGAATCTTCTTCGCCAAGCACCGCTCCCTCTTGCGCGACCGGATTCACAGCAAGGGGAATGACTTCATCGACGCGCTTGATGAAAGAAATACTCCATGTCATCCTTCACATTGGCAGGCACATCTTCGAGATCCTTTCTGTTCCGATCGGGCAGAATCACCTTATTCAATCCGGCGCGCTTGGCAGCCAGCACTTTTTCTTTGATGCCTCCAACAGGAAGAACTGCGCCTCGCAGCGTAATTTCACCTGTCATCGCGACATCATTTTTGACCGGACGTCCGGTCAACATGGATAACATCGCAACGAATAGCGTGATACCCGCGGAAGGACCATCCTTCGGTTGCGCTCCTGCAGGAACGTGAACGTGAATGTCATAATCCTCAAAGAAGTCTTCTGGAATGTTCAGATCTTTCGCTTTCGATCGCAGGTAACTCAAAGCAGCCTGAGCAGATTCCTTCATGACATCTCCAAGGTGGCCGGTCAAGGAAAGCGTACGCTTGCCTTTCATCTTGCTTGCTTCCACAAACAGGATGTCCCCGCCTGTTGCCGTCCAGGCCAGGCCTGTAGCAACACCGGGCACCGCTGTACGTTCTGCAACCTCCGAAAAGAACTTGATCGGTCCAAGATACTTACTGACATCGTCTGCTGTGATGTTTTTATGCTGAGTGGATCCTTCGACAACTTCTTTCGCAACACCCCGGCAGATTGTAGCCATTTCGCGTTCCAGGTTTCGCACGCCTGCTTCGCGCGTGTAATTATGAATCACTTCCTTTACCGCTTCATCGGCAAAAATCAGCTGCTCCTCTTTTAGCCCATGGGCTTCCTTTTGTTTTGGAATCAAGAAGTTTGTTGCAATCCGATGCTTGTCTTCATCGATGTACCCCGGGATCTCGATCACTTCCATACGATCTTGCAATGGCGGTGGAATCGGATCGAGGAGATTCGCCGTTGCAATGAACATCACCTTCGACAAATCAAAAGGCACCTCGAGATAGTGATCTGAGAAAGCAAAATTCTGTTCCGGATCCAGGACTTCCAGCAAGGCTGAAGACGGATCACCGCGAAAATCTGTTCCGATTTTATCGACTTCATCCAACATGAAAATCGGATTATTTGACCCGACTTTCTTGATGCTTTGAATAATCCGTCCAGGCAAAGCGCCGACGTAAGTTCGGCGATGTCCCCGGATTTCAGCTTCATCCCGCACGCCACCCAGAGATATGCGGATGAATTTGCGTCCCAGAGCGCGCGCAATCGAGCGTCCAAGCGAAGTTTTTCCGACTCCGGGCGGTCCGACAAAACAAAGGATCGGACCCTTCATGTCGGCTTTTAATTGCCGCACTGCAAGGTATTCAAGAATTCTTTTTTTGACCTTTTCAAGATCATAATGATCATCATCCAAAACAGTTGCAGCCTGTTTTACATCCAGATTGTCATCGGTGCCGGCCATCCAGGGCAAGTTCTACCAGAACTTCCAGATACGTGCGGCATACCGAATACTCGGCTGAGGCCGGATGCATTTTTGAAAGCCGCTTCAATTCCTTTTCTGCAACTTTCTTCACATCGGCTGGCATTTTCGCCTTTTCAATTTTTTCGCGGAACTCTTCGACTTCCATTCCGCGTTCATCACCTTCACCCAGTTCCTTCTGAATCGCTTTCAGTTGTTCGCGAAGGTAATATTCCCGCTGCGTTTTATCAATCTCGCCTTTCACCTGTGTCTGGATCTTATTGCCGATTTCCAGGATGTTGATTTCCTTGTTCAGCAACATGTTGACTTTCTCCAGACGGTCTTTCAAATTCACGCATTCCAGAACGTCCTGTTTCTCTTCCGTTGAAATTTTCAAGCTGGAAGCAACAAGATCCGCCATTTTGCCCGGCGCTTCCATATTTACGATGACGGAAGCAAGATCAGAAGAAAGGTAACTCGCCATTTCGCTGAGCTTCTTAAACAACTTCTTCGCGTTCATAACAAGCGCGTCGATTTCCAGGCTCTTTTCATCGGGCTCATCGATGATGTCCACTTTGGCGACATAATAAGGAGCAGTCTGGAGAAAAGACTCTACTTTAAAACGGGATAAACCCTGCACGATCACCCGAAGCGTGCTGTCAGGCATCCTAATCATTTTCGTAATCAGAGCCGTTGTACCCAGACCATATAAATCATCCTGCTTCGGCTCTTCTATCTTCGGGTCTTTTTGAGTAACCAGCCCAATGATATTGTCGTTTTTAATGGAATCTTCGATCAGTTTTACTGACCGATCCCGCCCCACAACAAGTGGAATCATCAACTCCGGATAAAGAACGGCATCTCGCAGTGGTAAAATCGAAATAATGTCGGGAACGCTAACTTTTTTGTTTTTAGAACTTTTCATTTTTTTCTCCCGGCCCGAAGGCACAACAACCGTAACATAAAGACCGATCGGCTGCTAGTTAGAATAGAATATAAGTTCCAGGGAAATTCAAGTCAAAACAGTTGAGTCTTCCACTATCACATTTATGATACGATTCAGGGAATATTTCACCGCGGAGAACGCAGAGGGCGCTGAGCTTACAATGATAAACTCTTCAACTTTACTTTCTCTCGTACTCTTCGGTGACAAAAAACGAGGCTTATTATGGCAAAGATTGAGAAAGTTTTAGCGCGTGAAATTTTGGATTCTCGTGGAATGCCAACGGTCGAGGCGGAAGTGTATTTGAGCGATGGCTCCTGGTCGCGAGCTGCCGTTCCATCCGGCGCCTCCACCGGTCAGTACGAAGCGTTGGAATTACGCGATAACGATCCCGGTCGCTATCTGGGAAAAGGAGTGTTGAAAGCTGTAGCCAACATACGGGATAAAATTACGCCCGCGCTGTTAGGAGAAGAAGCACAGCATCAGGCTGAGATTGATCAAAAGATGATCCTTCTGGATGGAACGCCTAATAAAGGAAATCTCGGAGCAAATGCAATTCTCGCGGTATCACTTGCCGTTGCCAAGGCCGAAGCCGTATCGGAAGGCAAGGACCTCTTTGATTATCTGAGTGGAGGCAAGGGCAACGTTCTGCCTGTTCCAATGATGAACGTAATTAATGGTGGCGCTCATGCGGACAACAATCTTGATGTTCAGGAATTCATGATTGTTCCCCACGGGACTTCTAAATTTTCAGAAGCGATTCGAATGGGTTGCGAAGTCTTTCATCATTTGAAAAAGATACTGAAGAAGGCCGGCAATATCACCGCAGTGGGTGATGAAGGCGGTTTTGCACCTCAACTGAAATCTCATGAAGAGGCTATGGAATTGATGATTCGTGCCATAGAAGCAGCGGGTTATAAGCCCGGCGAACAGATTGGTCTGGCGCTAGACGTGGCCGCCAGCGAATTCTACCAGGATGGCGCTTACATTTTAAAAAAATCGGATCAATCGAAACGCTCCAGCGAAGAGATGATTGCGCTCTATGAGAATTGGATTTCACGATTTCCGATTCTTTCGATCGAAGATGGAATGGGAGAAAACGATTGGGATGGCTGGAAACTGTTGACTCAAAGACTCGGCAAGAAAACTCAACTTGTCGGCGATGATCTGTTTGTGACGAATACTGAAAAATTACGGCAGGGAATCGACAAGAGGGATCGCAAATTCCATCTTGATCAAGGTGAATCAGATCGGCACACTTGACGGAAACACTCGCGACGATGAATATGGCCTTCGCCGCGAATTACACATGCATTGCGAGCCATCGGTCGGGAGAAACGGAAGATGCAACGATTGCTGATCTTGCGGTTGCCACAAATTGCGGACAGATCAAAACAGGAAGCGCAAGCCGTAGCGATCGGATGGCGAAGTACAACCAGTTGCTTCGTATTGAAGAAAAACTGGGAACCGATGCGCGTTTCGCAAAATGGCCAGGTAATGCTCGGAGTGTAAGAAGGGAGATACGGAGATCATGGCGATATGAAGATCGCTTTTACTTTTTTTTTCTCTCCTTATTTCGTTCATCAGCCTATCTCCTTTCTTACACGAGCTAAGAAGCATTTATGACAAACAGGTGAAATCATGTACAAAGTAGTTTTACTCAGGCATGGTGAAAGCATTTGGAATCGCGAAAACAGGTTCACAGGGTGGTACGACGTGGACCTATCGGAAAAAGGAGTCGAAGAAGCCAAACAGGCCGGCCAGGTCTTGAAGGAGGAAGGTTTCACTATTTGATTTAGCGTTTACATCGGTATTGAAGCGGGCTATTCGCACCCTTTGGATTGCGCTCGATGAGATGGATCTGATGTGGATTCCTGAACTGAAATCGTGGCGTTTGAATGAACGTCACTACGGGGCTCTACAGGGATTGAATAAAGCCGAAACAGCGGCAAAATTCGGAGAAGAACAGGTCCATATCTGGCGTAGAAGCTATGACATCCCGCCCCCACCGCTCGAGAAAGGAAGATCCGCGATATCCTGGACACGATCCGCGCTATCAAGACTTGAGAGACGACGAGCTTCCTGTGACAGAATGTTTAAAAGATACGGTGAATCGTTTTCTGCCCTACTGGCATCAAACGATCGCACCCGAAATCAGCGCCGGTCAGAGAGTGATCATTGCTGCGCATGGGAACAGTTTGCGCGCGCTCGTGAAATATCTGGACAACATTCCTGATGATGAAATTGTTGCATTGAACATCCCCACCGGCATGCCATTGATTTATGAACTGGATCAGGAATTGAAACCAATCAGGAATTATTACCTGGGCAATCCGGAAGCCGTTCAGAAAGGCCATGCAGGCGGTAGCCAATCAGGGAAAGGTGAAGTAATGGCGAACTGGCTTTTCAAATCGGACCCGGACGTTTACGGTTTTCAACATCTGGAAAAAGATAAACAAACGGTTTGGGATGGTGTGTCGAATCATCTGGCTTTAAAACATCTTCGCGCCTGCAAGAAAGGGGACAGAGTCCTCATTTATCACAGCGGAGAAGAGAAAGCGATTGTCGGTCTGGCGGAAGTTGTAAAAGATCCGTATCCCGATCCAAAACAGAAAGATGACAGGCTTGTTGTTGTTGAAATCAAAGCGCTGAAACGGATTCCAAAACCGATCACATTATCTGAAATCAAATCCAGAAAAGAGTTTGCTGATTTCTTGCTTGTCCGTATGTCCCGCCTCTCCGTCATGCCTGTCAGCGATGACCACTGGAAGCTCTTTTTTAACGCAGAGACGCTAGAGTCGCGAGGAGATACGAAGAGTTCGCTGCGGCTCTGCTTTCGAACAACAGTTTGCCTTTGCCTCCAAAGATTTTCTGCGTTGAAGCTTTTGTGATCCTTACAGGGAGACAGACCCGGAAAACATGTTTATAAGTCTTTTGGCTGCGGCGCTGCTTGTCTCTGTGTTGAATGAGCTCATTCAGCTGCCTGTTGCAGACCGGGGGAGGATTTCATCGTATGTGTAAGCGCCAACCGTTTCGGCTTTCCGTTTTAAATTGACATGGGTCGGTCCGCACCATAAACCGAGATCCGCATCATCCGTTTCGCCGGGACCATTCACACGGCAGCCCATGACTGCAATCGTGAGTTTGTAACTGTTTGCGTAAGCCGTTAGCTCTTTTACTTTTTGAGCAAGCTCCACAAATTTTTCATTTTCCACTCGCGAACAGCTCGGACAAGAAATGATGTTCATCCCCTTCCCGAAATCCGGTACGGAAATAAACCGTCCGGCGTAAACATCATCAATGATCTGTTTCCCCACCAAAATCTCTTCATGTTTCTCCGCATTGGGTAAAGTCAGGGAAACACGGATCGTGTCACCGATTCCTTTTGCAAGCAATTTTTCAAACGCAAGCCGCGTTTTAATAACGCCGTCGGGCGGCAACCCGGCTTCGGTCACTCCCAGATGCAAAGGCACATGAGGCATTCTTTCACTGAACTGTTGATTCGCATCCACAACCTTCTGCGGATCGGAGTCCTTCAAACTCACAACGTAGTTCTCAAAGTTCAGATCTTCCAAAAGATTGCAATGATAGACGGCTGATTCGACAATCGCCTTCATCTGATCTCCAGGATAACGGTCGAGAAACTCAGGCGCCACGGATCCGCAATTAACGCCGATTCGGATCGCGTTGTCATGCATCCGTGCAACATCCGCAAGCCATTTCACTTTTTCCGGAATGCTCTTATGCTTTTCATGATGATGTAAATGACCCGGATTGTAGCGGATCTTGTCGACAAAACCTGCAATCCTTGATGCAAGTCTGTAATTTTCCTGCAAATCCACAGACAGCGTAGCGCTGGTCTGGCGTTCTGACTTCCTTCAATGCCTCTGCGTCTTTATCGTTATCGATTGCGATTCGTACAATGGCGGCACCGGCTCTTTGCAGCTGATCGGTTTGCTCTACAGTCGCATCGATATCCTGCGTACGCGTTGCACACATGCTTTGGACGGCAATTGGGTGGCCCTTTCCGACAACAACAGAACCAATTCTCACAGCCCTTGTCGGTTGCCGTTCGATTCTCATAAGGTGTAAAGATACTCGATCCGCCCTCCAGAAGCAAAGCTGGCGTGCGTTGGCTTAACTGGCGCCTTGGCGGTTGCATTATGAATGAAGTCCATGAGGTGGAGTCGCTACAAAATGTGATATCATAAATAACCTTTATGTTCGAGGATCTGGAAAAAAAGATCTCCTATACATTCCAGAATAAGGAAATTCTACTTCGAGCTTTAACTCACCGTTCCTTTTCGCATGAAAACGCCGAACGGAACATTGAAGACAACGAAACGATGGAATTTCTGGGAGATGCCATTCTGGGATTTGTTATCAGTGAGCTTCTTTTCAACGCTTACGCTCAAGATTACACCGAGGGGCACATGTCCAAGGTGAAGTCCTACATCATCAGCACTGACATTTTGAGCACCAAGGCACGTGACATCGACCTCGGCCATCACCTGTTGCTAGGCAGGGGTGAAGAAAAGACGGGTGGAAGAAGCAAACGATCCTTACTGGCAAACACATTTGAAGCGTTGATTGCCGCGATCTATATGGATGGCGGATTGGAAGCGGCCAAAGCATTCGTACATCACAATTTCAAACGCACCATTCAAGACGTGGTAGAGAAGGATTTCCATTTTAACGATTTCAAATCCATCCTTCAGGAAAGACTGCAAAGCGTCGGAGAAATGCCTCCTGATTATGCAATCATTCTGGAAGAAGGTCCGCACCATCAAAAAGTATTTCATGTCGATATCCGCATCCGGAACGTAGCCGTTGCCTGCGGGACAGGGACAACCAAAAAAGAAGCGGAGCAGGATGCCGCAAAAAAAGCGTATGAACAACTGAGCGGCGGCGAACTCGAATATCTTCTCGCGAAACGCGAAGATCCCGTCAGCTAAAATTTTTACCGCGGAGGACGCGGAGGACGCTGAGAAAAGAAATTTAGCTCTCGCGTACTCGGCGTCCTCGGCGGTGAAAAAAAGATCATGTTGAAGCCCAAACGTCTTTCCCCCGGTGCTCGTGTGCAGATCGTAATGCCTGCGAGTCCGGTTCGTCCGGAGTTCTTTGAACCGGGCGTCCAGGCTCTTCGTTCCATGGGTTTTCAGGTTCAGTTCGGCAACGATGTTTACCGCAAATGGCGGTATCTCGCTGGAAGCGATGAGGTTAGGCGCAGCGAATTGTTGGACGCTTTGCAAGATCCGGAGGTGGATGCAATCTTTTTCGCACGCGGCGGTTATGGATCTTCTCGTCTGTTGAAAAATGTTCCTGAATACAGGGGACCTGGCGCCAAAAATCCTTCTGGGTTGTTCGGATATTACAAGTTTGCATCTTTATTTTCAGCGAATGCACAATTGGTCTGTTTTTCATGGTCCGATGCCCGCGGGTGACTTTGCGCGCGGACGCGTTCATTTGGAATCGTTCCAAAAAGCTGTTATGCAGGCAGAACCCTTACGAACTGGCACCGGAAGGTGTGGAAGTATTGATTCCCGGAAGCGCTGAGGGTCTTTTGACGGGCGGCTGTCTGACTTTGTTGGAAGCGGCGATCGGCACGCCCTGGGAGCCCGTTTGGGACAACACGATTCTATTTCTGGAGGATGTCGGCACGAAGCCCTATCAGATCGACCGCATGTTGACACATCTGAAGATCCTCGGAAAATTGGATCGCGTCAATGCTTTTATATTTGGTGAAATGAAAGATTGCATACAAATTGAAAATCAAGGATATACATTGCAAGAAGTGATACTGGATCTTCTGGCGGAATTTCAGAAACCTGTCTACTTTAACTTTCCTTCGGGTCATGTCAGTGGATTCAGCTGGACCCTGCCGCTCGGAGTCGCTGCAAGGGTCACCGGTAACGCTGGATTCCGATTAAGCATTCTGGAAGGAGCGGTGGAGTGAACATCGAACGTATTAGAAGTATATACCTGATCGGTGTATGCGGGACGGCGATGGCATCGATAGCGGGGTTGCTCAAACAGCGAGGTTACGAAATATGTGGGTCCGATGCGAACATGTATCCGCCGATGAATACCCAGTTGCATAGCATGGGAATTCGTTTGTATTCGGGCTATCGTCCGGAGAATCTACAGGAAGCAAATCCGGATCTTGTGATTCCGGGAAACGCGATTCCGCGAGGCAACCCGGAGCTGGAAGAGATGCTGAATGCGCGTTTGCCTTATTTCTCCATGACAGAAGCGATCAAAGAATTCTTTCTGCGCGAAAAACGATCGATTGTTGTTGCAGGAACACACGGCAAAACAACGACTTCCTCGTTTGCCGCCTGGCTGCTGCAAAGCGCCGGGCTCGATCCCTCTTTTCTGATCGGCGGCCTCCCGCTGAATTTTGATCGAAGCTATCAATGGAACCCAACAGGAAAACATTTCGTCATTGAAGGAGATGAATACGATACAGGTTTTATGGATCGACGCCCAAAATTCGTAAATTATCTTCCGGACACGGTTATTTTGAATCCGGTTGAGTTCGATCATGCGGATATTTATCCGGATATCGCCGCTGTTGAAAACGCTTTCTGGCAAATGATCAAAGTGATCCCTTCGAACGGCACGATCCTTGTGAATCGCGACAGCGAAATGGCTTACAGGTTGGCCAAAAAAGGCTATAGCCGGCTGATCAGTTTCGGCTTCCATCCGGAAAGCGATTACAAAATTATGCTGGAAGGCTGGGATGCGGGCGTAGCGAACTTCCGTTTGAATGAAGATCGGTTTCAGCTCCGAACGTTTGGAAAACATAACGTGGCAAACGCGGCAGCGGTTGCGATTCTGGGTAAGAATCTGGGAATCAGCTCAAAAGAGATCCAGCGCGCGTTTCATTCGTTTCATGGAGTAAAGAGACGTATGGAGTTACGGGGCCAGATCGATGAAATCGATGTATACGATGATTTTGCCCATCACCCAACAGCAATCCAATCCACACTGGAAGGCGTTCGATCGGCTTTTCCAGAGGCACGAATCTGGGGAATCTTTGAGCCACGCTCCTGGTCCAGCCGCAGAAATGTCTTTCCAGAAAGATTTTGGTGAATCCTTCAAGGCGGCCGATCTTGCCGTCATCGCCCCGGTGTTTGAACCGGAAAAGTTACCGGCAGATGTGCGTCTGAACCCAGAAACCTCTAATTGAAGATATTCACAACAACGGCACACCTGCTCATTATTTTGAGTCGAATGATGAGTTGATCGAGTTTGTTCTTCGCAACGTCCAGGAAGGTGACAAACTGATTTTGATGTCGAACGGATCGTTTGATGGCGTTCACGAGAGAATTTTAGAAGGATTGATGAACCGGAGAACGAAAAATGAACAAAAGCCGGTCTAATCGAAGTAACGCGGGCGGCCCGCCCGCAGAGTTGGTCGTAAAGGAGTTTTAGCATGGCCAAGAAAAAAGCGTCAAAAAGAAAAGTGCTGACCGGAATTCCTCCAACCGCATTTCAGCATTCAGCGGACCGCGAAGCATTAAGGAAATTGGATCAGCTGCCCGGAATGCAAATGCTGCTTCGGAAAGTATCGGGAAGCTATGTCGAAAACACTTTACGAATGTTGAATATGTCCCACAATATTCGGGTTTCATCAAAACAATTTCCGCAGGTTCACGATCTTTTCCGGGAAGCATGCAATGTTTTGGATATCAAAGAACTCCCCGAAATCTACATCTCCACTGCTTACATTCCGAATGCTTTCACTTTCGGAATGGAAAAATATACGGTCACCTTGCTTTCCGGAGTTCTGGATCTTCTAACGGAGGACGAATTGTTGTTTGTGATTGCCCATGAGCTGACTCACATCAAATGCAATCATATGATGTACAAAACGTTGTTGTACCTGTTGAGTTATGTTGGGACCGAAGTTTTTGGATTGTTCTTTAAAGTAGCCGCAATTACTTTTTTCCCGATCGAGATGGCTCTCCGTTCGTGGGAAAGAAAGGCGGAATTCAGCTGCGATCGCGGCGGTTTGCTTGTCGTTCAGAACCCGGAGATCGCGAAAACAACGATGGCAAAATTATCCGGTTTCTCGAAATCTTTGAAGACTCAGGTCAACATTGGAGAGATTTTGAAGCAGGCGGATGAGCTGAAGAATATGGATGAACAATTGTTCGTGCGCGTGATGAAGATGTATCACACAGCATTTCGTTCTCATCCTTTCCCGATTATTCGCATTAAAGAGCTGAACAACTGGTCGCAGTCCAATCAGTATCAACGGATCTTAAGCGGAGAATACGATCGCAAAGCAGTATGAAGAACGGCAACCGCGTATTTGGCTTTCTTGGCGTCTTGGCGGTTAGAAAAAATGAAGAACATTCCTGATAGTTTGACTCCGGATCAGGCGTGGAGCCGTTTAGCTTCCCATCCGATGCTTTCAGCCGAAATAAGACCGCTTGAAGATAGTCTTGGTTATCATCTCGTTCATGAGTTGCGGGTTCCGCAAGACATTCCCGAATCACATCGCTCCTTCATGGATGGTTTCGCGGTGCGTTCATCCGATGTAGCCCAAGTGCCGGCGCGTTTGAAAATCGTGGGGGAAATTCTGATGGGCCTGATTCCCGAAAAGAATCTCAAAGCGGGAGAGGCCATGTTCATTCCAACAGGAGGTTTTCTTCCCGATGGTGCGGACGCTGTTGTGATGCAGGAGGATACGGAACGAATCGATCAGGAAGTTTTGATTCACAGAACAGTGGCCTATCAGGAGAACCTTCAGCTTCGCGCCGAAGATTTCAAACGGGATGAAATCTTATTTTCTTCGCAGCACCGGTTACGCGCACAGGATATCGGCGCCCTCGCTACTTTTGGAATGACCGAAGTTGCTGTGATTCGAAAGCCATCGATCGTCATCATCAGTACCGGCAATGAACTCGTGGAGTTTCACAAGCAGCCGCAGCCGGGACAAATCCGCGAAACAAACGCTCTCAGCCTTGCGATAGCAGCACGCCAATTTGGTTTCACCGTACATCTGTCCGGAATCGTAATCGATCGTGTGGAGCAGCAAAAAGAGGCGATGGCAATTGCAATGAACCTGGCCGACGTGGTGCTCGTTTCTGGAGGAAGCTCGGTTGGAGAGCGAGACTACACATTGGACGTCATTCGCTCATTTTCAGGTTCTTCCGTTCTGTTCCATGGTCTCGCGATCCGACCCGGAAATCCGACAATCTACGCTTCCATCGGCCGTCATTCTGTTTTCGGACTCCCCGGTCAACCGGTCTCTTCTCTTATTGTTTTTTATCAGTTTGTTTTGCCGTTCTTATTTCATCTTTCCGGAGAAAAAATCGACTACGCTCATTTTCCTCAAACGAAATTTGCAAACATGGCAGCAACTCTGGACCAGAATATCAAGCCGCTCAAACTGAAAACAGATTATGTGAGATTGCGATTGCGTCGTGAGAAAGAGATCTGGTTGGCGACGCCTGTACCGGGGAAATCAGCCAGCCTGTCAACACTCGCGCAGGCAGACGCGTTTACAATTGTGCCGCCAGGCGAAGAGTTGATTCCGGCCGGTGACGGAGATTACAGCGTTTCTTTTTCCCTGAAACCGCCAAGACCCAAAAGCAGCAAGAACGCGAAGTTATTAAATTCAAAAAAATCTTAGTGAACTCCGTTTCTTGGCATCGTGGCGGTTGCAATGTGCGCCTTAGGTATAATAATCCACATCATGGAACCGATCAGTTATTCGGAAAGTCTCGTAATTCTCCAGCAGATGACGGGACGATTGCGTGGCGCAACGGAAACACTGGCGGCTCGCGAGGCTGTTTCTCGCGTTCTTTGCGGGCCGGTTTTTGCAAAGCGACCCAACCCCGATGCAGCCGTTGCCGCGATGGACGGAATAGCGGTGAATGCCCTGACCATTCCCGATGCGCTGGTCCGGTTGCGTCAGGACCAATGGCAGTTCATCAACACGGGTGAAATAATGTCCGGGAATTTTAACGCTGTAATCAAAATTGAAGAGGTCCACTGGGAAGAAAAAATTCCTGTTCTGGATAAAAAACCAAACATGTATCAAAACGTGCGGCGCGCGGGAGAAGATTTCGAGAAAGGAACTCTCCTACTAGCGGCAGAGCAACAAATTCAGCCGCAAGATGTTTCGTTATTGCTCGCTGCCGGTTGTGACCCTGTTGATGTATACAAGAAACCAGTTGTCAGCTTCATTCCAACCGGTTCAGAGCTTGTGAGTGCGTATGATCCGGAACAAAAAGGAAAGATTCTCGAATCAAATTCGGCAATGATGGCTGGATTAGTAGAAAAATGGGGCGGCCACTTTCGCTTAATGGATCCGGTCCCGGACGATGTCGATGATCTCGCTCAGATGATCAAGATCTGCGTGAACCAGAGCGATGTGGTTGTGATTTCTGCGGGAACATCCAGAGGCACGAAAGATCTGACGGCAGAAGTGATCCGGTTTATGGGAACGATTCATTTCCACGGCGTTCATATGACCCCTGGCAAGCCGGTCATCCTGGGTGAAGTTTCGGGGATCCCCGTACTCGGGCTTCCCGGTTATCCCGCATCAGCATACATCTGTTCTTATCTGTACTTACGCCTCATTGTTTCCGCCCTTTCACGTGTGCGCTCCGTACTGCCGCGCGCGGTCTTCATTTCATCGGAGGATATTCCTGCAAAACCGCAGGATTCTTTTTATCGCGTGAATTGTTTCGATGTGGAAGGTCAAACTTTCATACGCAGAATTGAAGGAGGGGCCGGATCCATTGGATCGCTCTCCCGCATGGACGGATTGATGCACGTACCGCCGCAAACACCAATCAAAAAACGGGATGGCGTTCGCATCGATGTGGTTCACGAACGAGCACAAAACACGATTACCGTGCGAGGAGTTTCTGATCCGGGGCTCTCCTATCTCTTCGGTTTGCTCGGCAGAAATTTAAGCACACAACGCTTGCTTTTCTGGTCCTCCTCCGGTGAGGATGCGCTGCAATCGATCGTTGAACGGAACCTGCATGTTGCAATTGTCGGTATTCCTGCTCAAGGCCAGGATCCTTTTGAATCCTTTTCCAGGCAACTGCAAGAACCGATGAACCGCTACCGCGCTTTTACACGAACCCTTTCTCTCGTTTTTCAGGAAGGAGCCCATCAGGAACTGTCCAGGGGAATGAAGATCGCACTTCCTGAATCTCAGCTAACGCTATGGAACAGTTTTGTGGATCAACAGGGACTCAGCCCTGATCATTTCCAAACCATCACGCTAGCGATCAACGAAAAGAACATGCTGGATGCCTTTCAATCTTCCAGATGGGACGCTCTACTAACGGATCTCAGATTTCTGAAAGATGGCACCTCCCCGACTGTTTTCGGTTCGGGAACATCTAGACATCGTGATTCCAGATAGTTACATGGAACTGCCCGGCATCAGAAAATTGATAGAACTTTTGCTTTCTGATGAATTCTCAATGTGGGTCGAAACGCAAAAAGGTTGCGACATCGACCAGCGCGGACTCGTTGAGTGATTACGACGAGCTCTTTAACGGAGACGCACAGGGACGCGGAGAAAAGAAAATTCTTTTTCGACTCTGTGTCTCGGTGCCTCTGCGTTAAAAGTTTGGCACAATAGTTGCTAAAATGACTTGAACATGTTTTCTCACATACGGACCAAGATCCTTGCGCTGTTTATTTTGAACGTCGTTTTATGGTTGACTTTTCTCGGGGTTGTTTTTTACTGGATTGCGTCTCGTTCGCTCGAAAAACAGCTGGAAGATAGCTTAAAAGCGACAGCCTCCGTTCTCGCATCACAATGGGATGGGACTTTGCTGCTTCCGTTAAAACCCGGGAATGGAAAATCTGCCCCTCTATCAGTCCTTCTTGCAGCGGTTGCAAAGACTCAAGCAACAAACGGATCTCGATAATATTTACATCGCTTCTTTCGATCGAACGAACATCCTTTCAACCGACGCCTCGGTCCGCATTGCACAACCGCTTCCAAGACTGGATCTGTTGCAAAGAGAAATGGGAGAGACTATGAAAGGCAGATCCGCAGCTTCCGTATTGATTCGTCTCGATGAACGTTACTATAAAAGCGCGCTTGCACCCATTTACGCTCAGGATCGTGTTGTAGCTGTTTTGATCGCTGATATCAGCCCGCACTATTTAACTTATCTGCGCACCTTTCGCAACTCGATCATCATTTTTACAGTCATCGCACTTCTTTGCTGCATCTGGTCCGCTCACATTTTTTCGCGGAGCATCACAACGCCGATCTCAAAAATGGTTGAGGGAGTGGAAGAGATCAGCAAGGCTCGTTACGAACAACCCCTTACCGTGAGCGGTTCCGATGAGCTTTCACATCTCGCCACAGCGATCGAAACGATGCGCCAGAATATCCTCCATCGCGACACCCAAATGAAGATGATGCTGAGCGGAATCGCGCATGAAATTCGCAATCCGCTTGGCGGAATCGAGCTTTTTGCCGGCATTCTTGCAAAAGAAGAATTACAGGAGCAACAATTCGCATACATTCAACGAATCCAATCGGAGATTCAGAATTTGAAAGCTTTGCTTAACGAATTTCTCGATTTTGCGCGCCCGCGAACCCTGGATAATAACGAATTTTCAGTGCCTCATTTGTTGTCTGAAATGGAAATATTACTCAGCGAGGATCTTCGTCAGAAGAACGCTAAATGGATTCTGGAGATTCAACCGGAAATTGAAACCATTCAGGCCGACCGCTCCAAGTTGAAGCAAGCTCTGCTGAACCTGTACAAAAATGCATTTCAGGCACTACCGCCCGCAGATGGGCGAATCCGGACCAAACTTTACAAGAACGGGGCCGGTGTGCTGATCGAAATCAGCAACACTCAACGTGCCGCGCTGGAAACAGAAACTTCGCGACGCATTTTTGAACCGTTCTTCACAACAAAGGAGAAAGGCATCGGTCTTGGGTTGCCTCTCGCTAAGGGAATTATTGAAGCGCATGGAGGCGAATTAAAATTGACAGAGAACGAATCATCGAGCATTACTTTTGCAATCCAACTGCCGCAAGCCGGCAGAGGTCCTGAGTCGGTTGGTGGAGTTTGATATGAGTCAGATCCTCATTGTCGAAGACGATCGCACAATTCGTGAAGCGATCGAAGTCATCCTGAACAAAGAAGGCTATGCCGTCGGAACCGCCCCGAGCGCGGAAGATGCCCTGACCACAGATACTTTCGAGCCGGATTTGCTGATCACGGATTATAAATTGCCCGGCAAAAATGGAATCGAGCTGATCGGCGCTCTGAAAGAAAAGTTGCCCTTCCTTGAATCGATTGTGATCACCGCTTTCGGGAGCATCGATGTTGCTGTGGAGGCTGTCAAAAAGGGGGCCAGTGATTTTTTGACTAAGCCTTTTTCGCCGGATGAATTGATGTTGAAGGTCCACCAGTTGCTGGAACTTCACCAGACCCGGGAGCAGAAAGAATATTTGCTGGAAGAAGTACGTAAGGAGTTTTCCGATTACGAAATCATCGGCAGCAGCGAAGAAATGAAAAAGATCTATGCGCTTGTTTCCAAAGTGGCTCGTAGTGAATCGACTGTACTGATTCAGGGAGAGAGTGGAACGGGTAAGGAACTGATCGCACGTTTCATTCATTTCCATTCGCGCAGGACCCACGGTCCCTTCATCAAAGTGAATTGTGCAGCGCTGGCGGAAGGAATTCTGGAAAGCGAGCTGTTCGGACATGAAAAGGGCGCTTTCACTGGATCGATCCGGCAACGTAAAGGACGTTTCGAGCTGGCGGATGGAGGCACGATCTTTTTGGATGAAATCGGAGATCTCGCGCCAAATGTTCAGGTAAAGCTACTCCGTGTGCTTCAAGAAGGGGACGTGGAACGGGTCGGTGGAGAGCAAACGATTCGCGTGAATGTGCGAGTGCTGGCCGCCACGAATCGTGATTTGATTTCCATGGTTCAGAAAGGCGCTTTCCGCGAAGACCTTTACTATCGTCTCAATGTCATACCGGTCGTTCTACCGCCGTTGCGAAAACGCAAGGAGGATATTCCGGATCTGGTTCAATTCTTTTTAACGAGATTGGCGCACGAGAATAACAGGAAACGGATTAGTCTGGAAAAGGAGGCACTCCATGCGTTGATCGATTATCCTTGGCCCGGCAACATTCGAGAACTGGAGAATGTGTTGGAGCGGGCCGTCGTTCTGTGCGACAGCGACCGGATCACGCTCAACGAGCTCCCCTTCATTCAGGAAACAAGTCCTACGCTGGAACAACGCAAGCAGATGCTGCCGCTTCGAGGAAATCTTGACGACAGGCTTTCGGAAATGGAAAAGCTACTTCTGGTCGAAGCAATGCAAGATGCCAAAGGAATCAAAACACGCGCAGCCCGGGCGCTTGGAATCAAAACATCGACTCTGTATTACAAACTTGAAAAATACGGATTGATATGAAACCATTCCTTATGTGCTGCGGACGTCCGGCCCGCAAAACGGATCCGGATGACTGGAAGTTCTATGCGAGCGAGACGCCCGCGCCACTTGCGCAAGCCTTGCTTTTGTGGTTCTCGCTCTTCATGCTTTCTGGATTCCTTTTCGCTGAATCTCCGGAGACGCTCTCCAAACAACTTCAGACGCTGGATCTGCAGATTTCAGAGTTAACAAAAGTTTTGCAAATGGAGAAGAACAACAACGCCACTCTGC
Source organism: uncultured bacterium (assembly GCA_963771165.1). Taxonomy (GTDB): domain Bacteria; phylum Acidobacteriota; class HRBIN11; order JAKEFK01; family JAKEFK01; genus JAKEFK01. The sequence goes on from CAVYSN010000004.1 coordinate 24,551, forward strand.
TGACAAAATCCCGACAATCCGGAGAAGCTTTAAGAGAAGCGTATGTTTCTGCTGAGCGACTGAGCGCTATCAACAGTCAGTTGAATCAACTTCTCGAAGAGCATTCCAATTTGTGCAAAGAATGGAAAGTCGCCTATGCGCAAACCGTTGATGCGTTGCTTTTGGATGCGCAAAATGAGAAATCCCCAAAAAGGAAAGGGGAACTGGGAAAAAGGCTTCAGGCTTTCCAGAAACAAAATGTGCAACTGTGTCCCGGCAGCGCGAAGATCGGAGTTTCACAGGAGTGGCGCTCAATTCGAGTCGAACCTTATGATGGCCCGCAAGAAGTCAGGCAAAAATTGGAGTTGCTGCGGGAAATCTCACGCGAAATCCAGATTCATCTCGCAAGACTCGACCAGCAACTTCAAGATTTCCAAAAGGAACGCAAAACAAAAGCACGAGCTGAAGAATTCATACAGGAATCGACACTCTTTACAGACAATGTCACAGTCCGCCGTGGCGGATCTTCGGCAGAACCGACAACTTCAGGAGCAAATGGCGAAATCGACAAAAATTCATCCGGCACGGAGATTATCACCAGAGGCGAGTTATACGGCAAAGAGCAACAGGAACAATTCGAGCTTCAATACCAGCAGAAAAAGAAGGAGCTTTTATCGCAGCAAAAAGACTTGAGTCACAGGATCCGGGAACTGCAAACAAGAGCTCAACAACTTGAAATCCGATGATGGATATACGAACCGCCAGGACGTCAGGAGCGCGGAGATCGCCAAAAGCAATTTACATTCCATCTCGAAGCCCTTGCCGACCTGGTGTCCTGGCGGTTAGCATCGCCATCATTCTATTTTTCAGTCGAGTCATCTTCGGCGATTGATTTTCAGCTCGAAAAACAAAAACTGAAATTTTCTTTTGAATACGAAAGTTTTGTCGATGCATTTGGGAATGAGGTCATCACCCCCGGCATTCGTTCCGATTATCGCTTGAAAGGAAAAGGCGCGTTTGGCAAGAATGCGCTTTTCTATTTTGACTATCAAACCGGCCTCAAAAGAAATCTTGAAACCTCATTTCAATCGGGAGAACTTGCTAAATTGCTATGGTCGAACCGCCTGAACACATCGCTGACTGTTCCTTTCGGAAAGTTTTATGCGGGATCCAATTTCTTCTTACACCACAAATATGTCTCCGAATCTCCAAATCAATTTGTGGATATCTTCGGTGGTCTTGGATTTCGGGATGCGCAAGCCAGCATTTATCTTGGGATGTTCCCTCATCCGGACTGGGAAGTGGTTGCATCCGCATCCGCATCCGATGTGAATTTCAATGAGTTTACCGAATCGGATTCTCAAAGCACAGGCGCTTCTGTGCGAGCTTCACGACGCTTGCAACACATGAAAATCAATTTTGATTACAGAAGAAAGCAGATTGACTATAACCGTCCCGTTTTTGTTACCACGCCGATCCTGACGGAGGTGCTAGATTCTGATGGAGACATTTTGATGCAGCAGGACGATTTTCAGGAAATCGGCGCGAGCATGGAAGTATTGCATCCCTTCTACATCTCCTTCGGATATTTTTACCAGATTAATGATTCGAACAATCCCGGATTTACTTATAGAAATCATCGCATCAATCTTCTGGTTGGAAAGGACCTGGGAAATGATTTTCATCTTCAGGCCTACGGCATTGCACAAAGACAGGACTTTCAGGAAAACGCTCATCTTACTGTCCCGATTTTTCTGGATGATTCCGATTACGACACGATGGGAATCAGTCTGGTGAGAACAATTCGCGAATCCACTGAAGTGGAGTTTGGAGCGCAAAGGTTGATAAATAATTCATCCTTTCGCGAATTGGATGCGGCAAAGTTTATTGTATTTGCAGCATTGAATTACCGCTTTTAATAACAGAACCTCTTGAATTTGCGGTTCTCTCTTTCTATGAAAGTGCATCACAGCAGCACGGCAAGTGCTCTGCCACGGAGCCTGTCGAAAAATCCAGGAAGTGGCCAATCTTAGTGGGAGCGCGGGCATTTTTGCCCGCAAAGACTCCTCGAACATTACATAACCTTGCGGACTGGAAGTTCGCGCTCCTACTAGTTTTTGGACAGGCTCCACTACCGATTAAGGCCTTACCGTTTCAGATGAACGCGCAACAATCCACGGATCGCATTGCTGATGAACACTCCGTCCGCATCTTCAATATCCTTTGGAAACAGGACACGCTCTTCTGTATGGAATTCAGGTTGGGCCAGCAAATGGCGCCGGAACGTTCCATCCAGAAGACCCGAAGAAACGGGAGGAGTGTAATAGACGCCATCCTTCAGAATCCACAGATTGGAGAACGCACCTTCCGTTACCTCGCCTCTTTCATTTCGAAAGAGGACTTCGATCGATCCCTCTTCGCGAGCGCGGTCCAACTCCAGTTGATACAGCGGACGATGAGTTGTTTTGTGATACAAAAAACGGTCCTCGCTGTTTACGTTTTGTTTGGCCCACTGAATTTGAGCCAGCGGCATCGTCTCTAATTCAGTAGAGAAATTCTCATTCGGCCATTCCGTTGCAGAAGGAGCCGAACGCGACGTGGTTGCGTGACGGAAGGCGCATTTTGTGCCAGGAATGTTTCGACAGCCCCAAGTTCAATTGGAATCAGGAAATAATCAGCCGATGCTCATCAGGCGGTTCAGGTGAAGTGAAAGCCGCTGATAACCGCTTTCCGGCAGCCACAGAATCGTTTCGATCAATTCAAATTCAACCGGTGGATCTGTCAGGAATCGACCCTTCAAGCGGCATTCCTCATATTCACGCGCGGCATCGGCTTCGTGAAGAACTCCGCTCCCGACACCCATTTCAAGAACTCCGTTTTGTACGAGCGCAGTGCGGATTGCAACGCTGAAAACGGTTTCTTCCTTTGAAACAAAGCCCGATGCAACCTGTGTAGATCCGACGTGGACTCTTTTCAAGATCGTGAATGATTTGCATGGTTCGGACTTTCGGTGCGCCTGTTACGGATCCGGAAGGAAAAAGAGCGCGCATAGATTCCAGCAACGATAGATTTGGATGGTGATTCCTTCGATTTTCGAAGTCATTTGTAGCAACGTATCGTAACGTTCAACCATCAGTGGATCGGTGACCCGGATGCTCCCGGGCTCACAGATCTTACCAAGGTCGTTCCGAAGTAAATCGACTATCATTAGGTTTTCGGCGCGCTCCTTTTCACTACCGGAAAGCTTTTGAGCGAACAGCGCATCTTCAGCGGACGTTCTGCCCCGCTGTGATGTTCCCTTCATCGGGACGCATAGAAATTCTGTTTCCACTTTTCCGGTAAAACAGCTCCGGTGTCAGTGACGCAACGGCCCATTCCGGTGTTTCGAAGTAGGCAGCGTAAGCGACTCGTTGCTTTAATCGCAGTTGATTGTAAAGAGCACGGGTGGAGCCTTGAAACTTCCCCCTGTACCGCATCGTGAAATTTACCTGATACGTATTTCCTTCTTCAATCTGATTTCGAATGGATTGAATCGCGTCCTTGTATTCATCCAAACTTGTATCAAGAACAAGATCTTCAAAGCTTGCATTCTCCGAGACGCCGAAATCTGAAGGAGCTTCTGCTTCGTATTTCCGACTGAGCGCAAACCAGGCCAGAGGAAACGTCGTTCGAATGTACTGAGGGCATGTTCGGAAGGAAGTGATAACCCGCTTCGTAAGAAAGAAACCCGACCGCGATGGAACCGGACAAAACGGCTTCGTCAACTTGCTTCAAGACAGACGAGACTTGTGAGATCTCGTACGTCTCTACAATTCTGTCGGGATCCGCAATCCAGATATTTCTTCTTTCTTCGGCGCTGGGAAGAAGGGTCTCAAACAGTACACGGATCACTCTTCACTTTCCACTTTCCACTTAATATATAATGCCCAAAGGGGAGTACTCAACATGAAAAAAATAGCCTGCATTGCCGTTTTGTTATTGTGGATTGCTCCGTTTGCATTCAGTTACTCGCTGATATTAAAGAATGGAAAGGCAGTCGAAGGAACACTCATCCGTGAAGATGACGAAACATTTTCCATCAAAGACAAAGATGGCGTCACGTTAAATTTCAAAAAGAACATTGTAGATCTTGAAAAAACCGCGGTCGCAAACAGGCCGTCTGAAGAACGGCCGCCGATCGTGAAAGAAGCGGATAAACCTGTGGAGGCTAAAAGTCCTGCAAAGCCGAAAAAACCCGCGCGGGTTTACAGTTCGACCGATCTGTACCGATTGAGGAATGAGTATCCGATGGAGTCCGGTGCAGGAGTTCAATATGAAGAAGGAAAACCGGAAACGGCGCCGAAAGGACGTTCCGGAGAAGAATGGCAGGAGATCACCCAAAGTCTACTTGCTCAAATAAAGTCTGCTGAGCAGGCCTATCAACTATTGTCTGCGAAGTGCAAAGAATTTCAGGGAGCCGCAATTCAAACTCATATGGCGTCACACCTGAAGGCAAAGAAACGGATCTTGTTCAAGCAAAAGAGCAGACCTGCCAGAACGCTGAAGATGCAAAAGCAGCAGTCGATGCTGCACGCCAGGAGTATGCAAGCGCTGTCGAACAGGCAAAGCAGGAAAACGTCCTTCCCGGTTACATCGCAACGGAATAGTTCTTTAGCGCAGAGACGCCAGAGACGCGAGAGATAATAAATTTAAATTCTTGGCGACTCTGCGTTAAAATCCTCAGAAAGTTGATAGACTCGACGGAGTTTTGATCCCCACAAAACAACCTGTCGTCGTGAAAACCCTGGCAAGCTGTTTGCTCCAGGAGTAGTCTTCAAATATGAGGAGATCGTATGTTTCAACGATTACTATCTGCACAACGGTCCTTTTTTTATTCAGTTGTTCGGCGGAGAATCCGGCACAGGAAATTCCAGAAGGTCAATTCTTTACTGTCCGCGTCATCAACGAAGACTTTGTTATTTTTGTAACAGATCAGGAAACGATTCGACTTGCAACAGAGAATTTTCAAGGTCGAAACAACAGATTTCCCATGGACGCATCGTTCGCGGAAATGGCGGCTTCAATCAGCCGTGGAGCTGGCATTTGCTGCCGGATACAGTGCGTATGGCTGAAGTGGCCATTGAATTATGCGATGGACGTCCGAGTTACGTTGAATCGCATGTCAACGATTATGTGAACGCAGGCTCTTATTGCCCATGGTCCGGAAAAATTGTGAAGCGTTGGAAGATAAAATGAAACGAACGTTTTTGAGTTTCTTACTGGTTCTGACATTCCTTGGGTGCACAGACAAAGAAGACGGATGGAATGGCCGTTTCACAGGAACGCAACGGTTCGGGATTGGTCAGGTTGATTCACCGATTACCATTGTGATTGAGCGAAACGGTGACAAAATCTCCGGATCTGTCACACCACCTTTCTCCAATGTGCCGGCTCCTTTTCAGAACGGACAAATTCAGGGATCAACAATCCGGTTTGATCGGAAGGAAGGTGATATCACTTTTCGGTATGAGGCAATTTTGAATCCAGTCGATGACTCTTTGCAGGGCGGATTTCAGCCTCTCGGCTGTACGAATCCGCAAAGTGGTGAACCCTGCCAAACCGATTCCAATGGCTCTTTTAATGCTTCAAAACAGTAGGTTTTTCTTCACAGAAGAGAGCAAAGGAAGCAAAGGACTTAATGAGCCTGGTTGGAGTATGAAGTTGAACGCCTTGTTCCGGCGCAAGCAAGATTGATTCAAACGGCAAAATACTACCCGAAAGGGCTCAGCGGATTGCTCTACTGGTTTCAGCTCTACCCGATCCACCACATTATGTTTCGTGGACTCGCAAAAGCCATCGCGAACCGCGCAAGCGCAGCGTAAACCGCCAAGTATGCAAAAAAACCAATCAAAGTTCTTGGCGATTTTGGCGCTCTTGGCGGTTACAAAGCAGATGAAGACGCAGAATTTCGATATATACAGGAATGGATAATTATGCGTTTTTGTTGGCGAGTTTGGTGAGGCGGGATTTATGACGCGCTGCGCCATTCTTGCTGAGCACGCCTTTGCGGACCGACTTATCAATGATGGAATAAGCTTCAGGCAAAATCTTTGCGGCATCTTCTCCGCTCGCCGCCATTAACCTGACCTTCTTCAGCTCGGACTTCAACCGCGTTTTGTTCGCTTTATTCCGGGCTTGTAACTTCTTCGACTCGCGCAATCTCTTCTTTGTCGATAATGAACTGGCTCTACCCATAGTACTTCCTCCAAAAATAACAACTGCCGGCGAGCCGCCGGCGCCACATTGGGACTAAGAATTATGCATAAATGAGAACAAGAAAGCAAATAGAACAATGGAGATCACGGAGGACACGAAGACAACAGAGGACAAAATTCTTTCTCCGTGCTCTCCGTGACTCCGTGGTTTATTACGCCATCAGAGGGACGTCGAAAACAGGAGGAGCCGGCTCTTTCAATGTGCATAGCTGAATCGTCATCAGCTCCAGAATCGTGCGATCCGAGGCTTGACCTGATTTTAAGGCCCGGTCTGCAAACGACAGCACTTCAATCGCCTTGGTCAAATCGGCCATCTGGAATCGGGCCAGCTGCGTGAGATATTTTTGCAGGAAGTAAACCGGCTTATTGATCTTTTGAGCAATCGTAGCCTGCGGCATTTTCTGGATCACCATCTCCTTCGCGAGAATCATCTTTTCGTACTGCTTTGCCAGCAGTGCGATGCAATACACAGGCTGCTCCCCTTGTTCGAGCAGTTCTTGAAGCATGTGTACAGCCTTTCCCGCATCCTGATCGAGCAAAGCCTCCGTCCAGTCCCAAATTTTTGCAGTGGGTGTGTAACCGACTCCATCCACCACATCCTGCAAAGCAATTTTCCTTTCGGACGCCCGGAAAAGCATGAGTTTTTCAAGCTCCGATGAGATCTTTTGCAAGTCTGTGCCCAATCGTTCTGTCAGTGCTTGAATGGCCGGCATTTCAATTTGAAAATTCAAGCTGCGGAGATGGCCAGTGATCCAGCTTGGAATTTCTTTTTCGCTGAGCGGCTGAAACTCAACCACCATCGTCTTTTTGGAAAGGATTCCCTTCAGCTTCGAGCTTCCTTCCCATTTCTCCAGATCAAAAATCAACAAAGTACCCGAAGACGGCTGTTCGACATACTGCTCCAGATAGTCTTTAATCCGCCCGATACTTTTCTCGAGAGCGGAAGCATGTCTGACATACACAACCTTCCAATCGCCGAACATCGGCATTGTGCTGGCTTCATCCAGAAATGACGTATCCTTGATCTCTTCGCCTAGTAAGGATCTGTAATTAAAAGCGCGCGAATCCTGATCGAGAAAACGGTTTAAAACCGTTTCCAGTGCACGCTCCTTCAGAAAAATTTCTTCGCCAAGAAAAGTGACGACGGGTGAGATCTTGCGCTCCTGGACCCCTTTGAGAAATTCGGAATAACGCAACTTTTAGAATCCTTCGAGAATCGCGGACACAACAGATTCAGCGAAATCCTTCGCAATTTGATCGATGGCTTCCGATTGCCGGTCAAAGAAGAGAACTTCGTCCTGATCGATTTGATATTGACCCCGGAAAATAAAACTCGGGTTCTGGAATAAAACCTTCTTCTCCTGCAAATCCGTGAAAGTCACTTTTGCATTGATCACGACGTTGTATTCACTTGCGCGTCCTTCTGTGCTGAAACTGACCGGATACAGCGAAACGGAAAGGATTGTCCCTTTGAGCACGGCATCCACACCCTGAGCATCCGGTACCACTTTGTACTTGCCGCGTTGCAAGAGAACTGTTTGAATTCCGGCCGTGATCTTTTGCTCCACCTGATATCCCTGCGTGTTGTTCACAAAAATGGGAAGCCCGATCGTTTTGATATGCGCAGGCAAGCTGGATCCGGTACCGGCAAGATGGTATCCGCAAGAAAACTGAACAAACAACAGGAAAAGCAAACAGATGACGCGGGCGCGATAAATCGCGCCCCTACAATAAGAAAATACAATCTTCAAATGATTACCTCACAACAATATTGATCAGTTTATCCGGAACGAACACGATCTTGACAATCTGCTTCCCTTCCAGCTGTCTTTGAACTTTTTCATCCTTTGTCGCCAGATCCAGGATCTGTTCCTGAGAAAAACCGCGCGGAGCAGGCATGGAAGCGCGCAGTTTTCCATTCACCTGCACCACAATCGTCGCCTGTTCCTCCTGGGCCAGGCCGGCATTGAATTCCGGCCATGGATGCGAAGACAGAAGCCGGTCATGGCCCATAGCCGCCCAGAGAGCTTCGGTCATGTGAGGAGCAAACGGGTTCAACAAATGCAGGATGGTTTGGAGTGATTGATGCACCGTTCTTGCGGAAGGTGGATTCGATTGCTGGATCGCATCTGTGGTGGCATTCACAAGTTCCATGATCGCACTGATCGCCGTATTTTGATGCATGCGTTCATCTATATCTTGAGTCACTTTGCGCACGGTCTGATGAATCTTTCGTTCCAGCGCGCGATCCGATTCTGCATTTCCTTCCGATTTGTACTGCATGTTCTGGGAAATCAGCTTCCACACGCGATGCAAGAAACGATGCGAGCCTTCCACACCCTGATCGCTCCATTCCAGTTCCTTTTCAGGTGGGGCGGCGAAGAGGCTGAACAGCCTTACGGTGTCCGCTCCATAACGCGCGATCAGATCATCCGGATCCACCACGTTCCCTTTCGACTTCGACATTTTGGCGCCGTCTTTGATGACCATGCCCTGCGTGAACAAACGTTGGACCGGTTCATCGAAATTAACCATTCCCATATCGTAAAAAATTTTCGTGAAAAACCGGCAATAGATCAAATGAAGAATCGCATGCTCAACTCCACCGATGTACATATCAATCGGCATCCAGTAGCTGACAGCATCTTGATTAAACATCGCGCGATCTTCGTGAGGCGAACAGTACCGGAAAAAGTACCAGCTCGAATCCATGAAGGTATCCATCGTATCGGTGTCACGGACAGCCGGTCCGCCGCATCTGGGACACGTTACATTCACGAACTCCGGCACACGCGCCAGAGGTGATCCTTTTTCCCCGCTCAGCTCAACATGGAGCGGCAGAAGCACAGGCAAATCTTGATCGGGAACAGGAACGATTCCATCCTTTTCACAATGAATCATCGGAATGGGAGTACCCCAGTAACGCTGCCTCGATATGCCCCAATCCTTGATTTTGAAAGTAACGGCCCCTTCGCCGAATCCCTCGCTCTCAGCAAATGCCGTCATCTGTTTCTGCGCTTCCTCACTGGTCAGTCCGCTATAAGGAGCCGCTGTTGATGAGTGTGCCGTATTCTTCTTTCGCAGCTTCACCCGCTTCGGTCGCGATCACCGGTCGCTCCGGAATTCCGTACTTGCGCGCAAATTCCCCATCGCGAACATCGTGCGCCGGTACAGCCATAATGGCCCCTGTCCCGTAATCCATCAACACGTAATTGGCCACCCAGATCGGAATTTTTTCCTGACTGAATGGATTGATTGCGTACACTCCTGTGAAGAAACCCTTCTTTTCAAGGTCCTCTTTGCTGTGGAGCATCTGTTCTTCTTTCAACGCCCTTGCCTGGACGAATCGCTTCCGAGTCCGGTCCGGCAATCACCGAAAGCAATGGATGCTCCGGAGCTAGTACTACAAATGTAGCACCATAAATCGTATCGATTCGTGTTGTAAAGACGCGGATTTTCTCACGCCTGCGTTCCACGCCGAAGTCAACGTAGGCGCCGCGGCTCTTTCCGATCCAGTTCCGCTGCATCGTTAAAACTTTTTCCGGCCAGGTGGAAAGCCTGTCGAGCCCCTCCAGCAAGCGGTCCGCGTATTCTGTGATTTTGAAATACCACTGCTCCAGCTGCCGGATGGTTACTTCTGTATCGCAGCGCCAGCATCGTCCGGCAACGACCTGTTCATTTGCAAGAACGGTCTGGCAGCTCGGACACCAGTTCACATTTCCTTTCTTGCGGTAGGCAAGGCCCTTTTCGAACATGCGAATGAAAAACCACTGGTTCCACTTGTAGTATTCGCGGCTCGCAAGTCGAGACTTCCCTTTTCCAATCATAAGAAATGCCGAGAGATTTCATCTGATTGCGCATCGCCGGGATGTTTTCGATGGTCCATTTGTAGGGCTGAACTTTGTTTTTGATGGCGGCATTTTCGGCCGGCATCCCGAGCGCATCCCATCCGATCGGATGGAGCACGTTATGCCCCCGGCGTCTTTTGTAGCGCGCGATCACATCACAGATGGCGTAATTGCGCACGTGACCCATGTGAATTTTGCCGGATGGATACGGCAGCATCGCGAGAATGTAAAACTTCGACTTCCCGGACTCTTCGCGAGCTTCAAAACGTGGCTTCCGCTTCCCAGCGCTTTTGCCACTTCCCTTCGATGTTTCTGAAATCGTAATTCATAGGATTTAACGCAATGACGCAAAGTCGCAAAGATGATTATTTTTTCTTAGCGTCTTTGCGCCTTTGCGTTGAGATAAGAACATTATATTCGTTCAGGCGTTTTTCGCCCAGTGTTCGGCAGACTCACGCAATTGATTGAGTGCGTTTTCCAATTCCACGCGTTTTGCTTCGAGCGTTTCTTCCGGGAGGTCCTTCTCCAGAAGGATGGGCGGAGCTATATCGACACGCACGCGTGAAAAGGGGAGCGGAATTTGAAAACGATCCCAGGAAGAGAGGTTTTTTGCGCGTTTTGCTTCAATATGGAAGGGTAGAATCGGATGCCGGGAATAGCTTGCAAGCCAGGTAACACCCTGTTGCACCTGATGCCGTGGACCGCGGGGTCCATCGACAGTAAAGGCAACGGGCGCTCCATGCTTTAACGTTCGAATCAAACCGATTGTGCCTTTCACGGCCCCTTTGGATGAGGAACCGCGGCTGCTGCCGTAACCAAAGCGGTGAATCACGTGAGCAATGTACTCACCATCTTTGTTTTCGCTTGTCAGCACAACGATTCCGCGATTTCGCCAGAAGAAAGTTGCCGCAAGAATGCGTCCATGCCAGAAAGCATAGATGATGGAACGGCTTTTTTCATGCAGTGTTTTGAAATGCTCATAACCATGGATTTCCCACCGCCACGTCCGCGCAAGCAGCTGGATCAAGCTCCAACCGATCCAGCTCAGCAAATAGAAATAAAAAGATCGCAAGCGTTTCACCGCGGAGTACACAGAGAACACGGAGATAAAGAATCTCTCAGCTCAGCTCCGCTGAACTTGTGACTCCTAGTATGATTTTCGAATCACCTGGCAGAGATAATCGCCGACCGCTCTTGTTCCCAGCGATCCGCCGAGGTCAGGAGTGGTCTGATTTTCGCGAATCGCGGATCTCACAGCATTTTCAACAAGCTGCGCTTCATCGTTCATTTGAAGGTGTTGATAAAGTAGCTGCGCTGTTAACACCGCGCCAAAAGGATTCGCAACATCCTTGCCGGCATACTTCGGAGCCGAACCGTGGACCGGTTCAAACATCGCAGCGCCCTTCGGATTGATGTTGGCGGATGCAGCCATTCCAAGCCCCCCCTGCAACTGCGCCCCCAGGTCCGTAATGATGTCTCCAAACATGTTGTTGGTCACAATCACATCAAATGCCCTGGGATCCTTGATCAGTTGCATCGAGAGCGCATCGACGTACATGTGAGTGCATTGCATTTGCGGATACTTTGATCCGACTTCCTTGAATACCCGCTGCCATAGATCATGTCCAAATGTCAGAACGTTGCTTTTATCTGTCATGCAAACTTTTTTACGTCCGTGTTTTACAGCAAATTCAAATGCATATTCAATGATTCGCTGCACACCTTTTCGCGTGTTCACATCTTCCTGAATTGCAATTTCATCCGGAGTATTCTTTTTGAAATTGCCTCCCATTCCAACATACAGACCTTCCGTATTCTCTCGAAAAATCGCGATATCGACATCACCTGGTTTGATTCCTTTGAGTGGACAGAGCCGTTCATCGAACAGCACAACAGGCCGGTAGTTTACGTAGAGGTCAAGCACGAAACGAGTTCCAAGCAAAATATCGGCGGCGTGACGCATATCGGGTATCCTCGGATCGCCGAACGCGCCCATGAAGATCGCATCGTAACTCGCCAGATCGTCATAACCGCCGGGCGGCATGCTGATGCCTGTCTTTAAATATTTCTCCGCCCCGTAGTCGTAGTGCGTCATTTCGACAGTTCTGTCCCGTGACTTCATTACAGGTCTGGATTACTTTGACCACCTCGGCGGTTACGTCTACGCCGATTCCATCGCCTGGAACCACGGCAATTCTTTTGTGTGCCATGACCAGAATATTAACGCAATGACGCAAAGACATAAAGCGCCATAACCGCAAGTGTAAGAAGGGGGATCCAGGAGATTTGGCGATCAGGAGATTGCTCTTTAAATTTCTAACTGGGAACATCCCCTTATCTCAAATATCCCCACATCCCCATTCTTACACGTTCTAACTTTGCTCCTTCCCGCCTTTGCGTTACTATTTCCGTTAAGAATGGGAAGAGCTTCTCGTAAAAAGAAAACCGCACCGCAGGAGATTAAAGCTGAAGAAAGGCAACTCTGCAGTAGCTCCGATCTATCACAGGTTTAGATACGACAGATTGGTTGGTGTTGTGTTTGATTACGATCGCGTCACTGGCCGTTTATGCCAAAACGCTTTGTCCCACCATATTTACTACAGGAGCCGGCGAAAACGTGACCGCTGTTGTCACATTAGGGATTCCACACCCGCCTGGTTTCCCATTGTTTGTTCTCCTTGGCAAGATTTTTACTTACGTGATCCCCTTCGGAACAGCTGCTTTCCGAGTGAACTTCTTTTCAGCGGTCTGCGGCGCCGCGGCTGCTGCCATGTTTTACGTTTTATGCAGAACTCTAGTCGGTCCGGATCGTCGGTTTGCCGCTGCGGCAGCGGCTTTGTTATTTGCATTTTCACAAACGTTCTGGTCGCAGGCAGTCATTGCCGAAGTTTACACACTGAATGCGTTGATCCTGATTTGCGTCTTTTACATGCTGCGGCGATGGGAACGTGGTGGACCATTGTGGCCTGCGGCTTTATTTGCAGGCCTGGGCTTAACGGTGCACCCAATGCAAGCATTGTTCTTCCCGGGATGGATGTATTTTATTCTGCGATCCCATAAGCGATCTCAGATTGATTCCGAAGAGGTAAAAAAGAGTATTGCGGTTTTTGCCGGCGCTTTGTGTTTGCATTTGTATCCGCTCATTCGATCCAGGGCCAATCCACCGCTGGACTGGGGCAATCCTGAAAACGGGAAAAACCTGATCGCCTACCTGACGGCATCTCAATACCGGGATCGCATGTTTACGCTTCCTTTTTCGGTCGTGCTTGAGAACGCCGGTAAGGGATTTCAATTACTGTTTGAGCAATTTACGCCCTTTCTTTTTATCCTGCCTCTTGCTGGCGCCGTGTTGCTTTTCAAAAAACAAAGACGTTTGTTCATGGTAACGTTCCTCTCCGTTGTGCTGACTTTTTTATACGCCATCAATTACAACATTCCGTGGGAAATCGATGTGTACTACATTCCAATTGTGTTTGTGGCGGCGTTCTGGACCTTTTCGTTACTGTCGTTGGCTCCCGCAAAATATTCTTATGTGTTGCCTTTGCTGGCTGTTCTTCCTTTGATTTTGAACTTTCAACACAATGACCGGTCAAAAAATAGAATTGCTCTTGATTATGGAATCGATCTTTTGAACACGGCTCCGGAGAACTCCACACTTCTTTTGCCGCAAACAGACGCTGCGTTTACGGTGCTCTATTTGACCGGCGCTGAAAAGAAACGAAATGATTTGAGCTTGTGGGTGTACAACGAAGATGGTGTGAGCACTTTGCGGGACGGAGTGAATCCGAATGTTCCTCCGATTCCAATGGAGCGATTTCTGGCGGATCGAAAGAATATCTTTTTAACCCAGCGAGTCACGGATGAAACCGTACCGGGATACAACCAGCTTCCATATGGCGTGCTCTATCTTCTGGCGCGAAAAGATAGTCAGCCGGGACACGCACCGATTGACTTCACAAAATATCGATTGGAGGAGAACATCTCTTCGCCACCTTCTTTCTTTCTGGATGACAGGAACCGGGCGGTGCTTGCCTCGTATTATCTGTCGCGCGGGGATCAGGCTCTTTCAGCCGGCAAGAGAGGGCTTGCGATGGAAGGATATTTAAACGCCGAAAAGTTGGGTGAGGATCTGGCGGAGATTCGGAGCCAGCTTGCACTGCGCTTCGCGGATCTCGGGAACACCGCGGCGGCCATTGCTCAGCTTCGTGCGAGCATTCAGCTGAATGAAAGCGCGGGGGATCAGAATCGTCTGGGGCGACTTCTTGCTGAGTCCGGCCGAACGGATGAAGCCATGACCGCTTTTGTGCGCGCTATTGAACTGGATCCAAAGATGGCCATCGCTCATTCGAATCTCGGAGCCACTCTGGGCATGAAGGGTGATATGAAACGGGCCATTCAAGCGTTGGAAACAGCAGTGAGACTCGATCCAAACGATCCGAAATCGCATAACAACCTTGCGATTGCATATATGAAAACGGGACGCCGTGAGGCGGCGGTTGCGCACTGGAAAACATCCTTGAATCTCGATCCGAGTCAGAAGCAAGTCAGAACGCAGCTGGAAGAATTGAATGTACAATGAACATGGAAGTATTTTTAACAGAAGGAAGCAAAGAAAGCACAGTTTTTTATTTCTTTGCTCCCTTCGCTATCTTCTGTTGAAAAAATGAAAAAGGTTTTAGTCACGGGCGGTACAAAAGGAATTGGAGAGGCAATCGCTTCACATTTACGCGCCTGCGGTTACGGCGTTATCACCTGTGCTCGTGAGGGGGCTGACATCCGTTGCGACGTCACCGACAGAACGCAGGTTGAGGCAATGCATACTGAAGTCGGTCCGGTTGAAATTTTGATCAATAATGCTGGGGGAGTTCACACTTCAGCGTTTTTGAAGACCACTGAAGAAGATTGGGACTGGCACTTTAACATAAACCTCAAAAGCATTTTTTACTGTACACAGACTTTTCTTCCTCCCATGCTGGAAAACAAATGGGGCCGAATCATCAATGTCGCGTCTACTGCCGGAAAAATCGGGGGCCGCTACATTTCCACATATGTCGCCGCAAAACATGCTGTGATCGGACTTACACGATCCCTCGCGCTGGAATATGCGGATAAAGGGATTACGGTGAATGCAGTTTGTCCCTCTTTCGTCGACACACCGATGCTGCGTGACGAAGCGAAACGTGTTTCGGAAAGGTCAGGAAAAAGTTTGGAATTTGTGATGGAGCGATTCCTCATGATGAACCCCCAAAAACGGTTTGTAACACCGCAGGAAGTGGCAACAGCCGTTCAATTTTTGATAGAAAACGGTGCCATCAACGGCCAGGCGCTTTCGATTTGTGGAGGCGAAACCAACTGATGCGTATCTTGAATCCAAAAACCCTTGCCACTCCTCGCGGGTACAATCACGGAATCCAGGCAATCGGAAATCTCGTTTTCGTTTCGGGCCAGATCGGATGGGACAAAGAGGGTAAGGTTGCAGAAGGCCTTGTGAATCAATTCGAGCTGGCTCTGAAAAACATTCTTGTTGTTGTAGAAGATGCAGGCGGAAAAGCAGAAAATATTGCACGTCTCACAATTTTCATCAAAGACAAGCAACAATATCTGGACCGGCGTAAGGAGATCGGCGAGCGCTACCGGTCCCTGATGGGCAAGCACTACCCTGCCATGAGCTTGCTGATCATTCAAGACTTGCTGGAAGAGAAAGCGCTCGTTGAAATTGAAGCCACAGCAGTGCTTGGCAAAACCTCCGGGCGCGGTCGCAGAGTTCGGCGGGCGAGCCGGCAGCGGTACAACCCATGAATGTACCGGAAAGTTTTGAGCTGCATATCGCGGACGGAATTGCGCAAATCGTTTTAAGCCGTCCTGAAGCATACAATGCCTTGACTTTTGAAGTCTACAGAGAGCTTACGCAATGCTTCATCGAGCTTGAGGCGGAGGATCGTGTGCGAGTGGTGATTTTGACCGGACGCGGAAAAGCCTTTTGCAGTGGCGGCGATGTAAAGGACATCATCGGCGCGCTTTTGCATGCGGAGGAAGCCAGACTGCTGCAATTCACTCGAATGACATGCGAACTTGTTTGGAGCATGCGAACCTGTTCCAAACCAATCATTGCATGCCTGAACGGTGTAACAGCAGGTGCAGGGGCGATTCTTGCGATGGCATCCGATTTTCGTATCGCGGCAGATACTGCACGAATCGCGTTCCTGTTTGTCCGGGTCGGCCTTTCCGGCGCTGACATGGGCGCCTGTTACGTGCTTCCGAAAATTGTCGGTCTTGACAAAGGCAACAGAATTGTTGATGACAGGCGACTTCATTTCGGCAGAAGAAGCCCACCGAATCGGCCTTTACAATCGAGTCGTTCGGGCAGAAGAGTTATCCGATGT
This sequence comes from uncultured bacterium, assembly GCA_963771165.1. Taxonomy (GTDB): domain Bacteria; phylum Acidobacteriota; class HRBIN11; order JAKEFK01; family JAKEFK01; genus JAKEFK01. The sequence goes on from CAVYSN010000004.1 coordinate 41,015, forward strand.
CGCGGCAGAACTGGCCACCAAACTCGCGACAGGACCGGCAAACGGGCTCGCCATCACCAAACAGCAGATCAATGCCGAAACGTCTGCCGCGTCTGAAAGAAGTTCTGGACGCAGAAGCAACCGTGCAAGCACAATGCATGCGACATCCCGACTTTGAAGAAGGTTATAACGCATTCATCGAAAAACGGAATCCGAAATTTCAATGATTCAACCTTTGCAGCCGGAATTTCAGCAATTGGAAAGCAAGGTCCAGGCTCTTTTTCAGGACAAAAAATGGGCTGTGGAAGAACGAAACGTTTTCATTTTGCAGAAGTCTCATTCAAGCATTCGGAAAAAACGGATTGCTTCAATTCGTCACGCCTGCGCCATCCGTTCGCAATCTTTGTTTTTTACGTTATGCGATCGCGCAAAGATCGGCCCTTGGAGATTTGCTTTTTGCCATGCAGGGTCTTGGAAGTTATCCGATCACTCTTGCCGGCAGTGATGAACAAAAGGAGAAAGTATTTAAGCGGGGTCGCGAATGGGAGACCTGGTTGCGGCATTTGCGATGACAGAGCCGCAAGCAGGTTCTGATGCAGGCTCCATGACAATGAGGGCGGAAGCACAAGATGGCGGTTACCTGTCTTGAACGGCACTAAAACTTTGATCAGCAATGCAGGACTCGCTGACTTTTATACACTGTTTGCCAGAACTTCGGAAGGTTCGCGTGGAGTAACCGCTTTTATCCTGGAAGCTTCTTCGCAAGGAGTGCAAACCAAACAGCAGGAGCTTGTTGCGGCCCATCCGATCGGCCAATTGGAATTGCAGGGATTGCTTCATTCCTGCGAACCTGCGTCTGGGCAACGAGGGGGAAGGGTTGAAGATCGCGTACAGCACGCTCGATGTGTTTCGTCCGAGTGTCGCAGCGGCAGCAGTCGGAATGGCGGAACGCGCATTTCAAGAAGCTGTCAACTTTGCGAAACAGCGGAAACAGTTTGGTAAAACGATTGCCGAGTTTCAAGGGATTCAATTCAAGATCGCTGAAATGGCCCAGTTGCTGCAAGCGTCGAAATTACTTGTCTGGGACGCTGCATCAAAAAAGGATACGGGAGCCGCGCGAATCACGTTGGAAGCAGCGCTGGCGAAATCCTATGCTACAGAAGCGGCTCAGCAGATCATTGACCAGGCATTGCAAATTCATGGTGGCGTCGGATTGCTTCGAGGTTCCATCACGGAACGGCTTTACCGCGACATTCGCGCATTGCGCATCTATGAAGGAACCACCGAAGTGCTGAAGACCTTGATCGCGCAGCAATATTTGAACGCTTGATTTTTACAAAAGGAAGCAAAGAAAGCGAAGAACAAAGAATTCTCTTTGCTACCTTCGCTATCTTCTGTAAAAAATGAGCGGCATGCTGTTTTCACCCTTCGAAATCAACGGGATGATCCTTTCGAACCGGCTCGTTTTGCCGGCTATGGTCACGCGTCTTTCCGGTGAAGATGGATTTGTGAACAAAGATATTCGCGATCGATATTTGCGTTTTGCGCGCGGCGAAGTGGGGATGATCGTTATCGAAGCGATGGGGGTGCATGATACACGAAGCGGTCCATTGTTGCGCTTAAGCCGCGACGAGTTCATCCCTGGACTGTCAGACATGGCAAAAGCGATTCACGACTCGAGTCCAAGCAAAGTGGTTCCGCAGATCATTCACTTTCTGAAAGTTGCGCGAAGCGGATGGCGTCAAAAGATTAAGGATTTAACAAAGGATGAAATCCGTTCGATTGTGGATGCTTACGCTGCTGCAGCAGGCAGGGCGCGGCAAGCCGGATTTGATGGTGTTGAGCTTCACATGGCTCACGCATATACCATTTCTTCTTTTTTGTCCTTACGAAATTTGCGCAATGATGAGTATGGCCGTTCGCTTGAAAATCGGATGCGGCATGATGAGCGAAATCATTGTGCGGGTGCGGAAAATGATTGGCAATGATTTTCCTTTAGGCATCCGGTTTGACGGCGAAGAGTGCATCAAGAATGGTTATACATTGAACGATTCGCGTCAGATGGCTTTGAGAATGGCTCAGCTTGGTGTCGATTGGATCAGTGTTTCCGCGGGCGGAAAATTTGAAGATGCCGTCCATAAACCGGGAACTCCGTTGTATCCGTACACCGGTTACAGCGGCGATAGATGCATGCCAAGCGCACATTACCCGGATATGGCCAATGTCCCTGTTACGGAAGGAATTCGCGCGTACATCCGCGAACATGGTTTCACAGTGCCTTTGATTGCAACAGGCAAGATTCGAACCCCGGAACAGGCGGAAATTCTTTTGAAGCAGGAACGAGCCGATCTCATCGGAATGGCAAGGGCGTTGCTGGCCGATCCGGATCTGCCGAAGAAAGCGCGTGAAGGAAGAACGGATAAAATCATTCGATGCACGTACGGGAATGTTTGCAAAAATCTCGATGAGAACTTTCACAAAGTGACGTGCGTTCTTTGGCCCAAAGGTAGCTTGCAAGCGCCTGACAGTTCCGATGCAGAGGCTCCTCTCTGGCCCAACGAAGGGGCCAGTCTGCAAGCATCCTGCGAAAACGGACAGATCTTTCTTCGATGGAACCATGCTTTCGATAGGGACCAGTTGTATGGTTATGAAATCTACAGATCGATAGACGGAAAGAGTTTCGATCACGTCACCTCTGTAAAACGAACAACTTTCTATGATCTGGATGTTGTGGCATCCAAAACTTATTCGTATTACGTTGTGGCTTACGATCTGGCCGGGAATCATTCGGAATACTCGAATACAGTAAAAATGGGCCTGCGACCCGCCATCGCGGCGAATCATCCCTGTGAAATCTAAAATCTGGAACTCTCTGAAAAATTATGAATGGCCGATCCTATGGCTCGCCGCGGTTACCGCTCTGATTCTGGGCATTTTAGGGTTCAAACAATATTTTGGAAACACACGAACGGAGTGGGACGTACTTTATCTGGCGCTCCAGCTTTTTACGATGGAATCGGGGTTTCAATCAGGCACAATCGGACCAGTGCTGAATATTGCGAGGTTCCTGGCGCCTCTGGTGACCGTTTATACGGCAACCAAGGCGTTGACTGTCATTTTTCGAAACCAGTTGCAGCTTGTCCGGCTCAAAACGCAGCAAGGGCATGTTGTGATTGCAGGACTTGGCCGCTCGGGAGTGCTGTTTGCGGAAGCATTTCGAAAAGCCGGGGAATCCGTGGTTGTCATCGAGAAAAATGAAGACAACGATCAGCTCGAAAATTGCCGCGATGTGGGGGCACTCACACTGGTGGGGGATGCGCGTACACCGGAGGTTCTGGCCAAAGCCAGAGTAGATCAGGCGCGCGTGCTGATCTGCGTTGCGGGAGAGGATGGTGTAAATGCGGAAATTGCAGTTCAAACCAGAGGAATGCTCATTGAGCAAAACGGCAGGCTTACATCGGTCGTTCACATCGTGGATTCGCAACTACGTCAACTCCTCCGAAAACAAGAGCTGATGACCCTGAAAAACAATCGTATGCGAGTGGAATTTTTCAATGTTTATGAAAGCGCAATCCGCGATCTTCTGGTTCGTTATCCGGCGTTTCAGCAGAGTGGTTCTCCCAATCTCCTGATCATCGGGTTAGGCCAGATGGGAGAAACTCTTTTGCTTGCGACTGCCCGGAACTGGATCCAAAAAAGATCAAGCCCGTCGGAACGGCTGGCGGTAACTGTCGTGGATCGATCGGCAAAGAAAAAAGTCGAGGCCCTGAGCGCTCGTTATCCGTATCTAGCAGGAAATTGTTCGATCATAACCTCGGAAATGGAAGTTGCCTCTCCTCAATTCTATGAAAGAACGTTTCTAAAAAATCCAGATACGTCGGACGTTTACGTTTGTCTGGACAACGATTCGCTCGTGCTTTCAACAGCGCTTTTGCTGCGTCAATGGCTCCCTGCTACAACGCCCATTTATGTGCGCATGTCTCAGACAGGCGGATTGTCGACGCTTCTGGAACATCCAGCCGGGATGCAGGAGAAATCGAAGTTGATTCCGTTTGGGAGCGTGGAGCGCTTCTGTACGCCGGAACTGTTGTCCCGCGGAATGAAAGAAATTCTGGCGCGAGTCATCCATGAAGAATATGTGAAAGATCTCAAACAGGAAGGTGCTTCTCCGGAACACAATCCATCCCTGTCCTCATGGGAGGAACTCCCTGAATGGTTGAAAGAATCAAACAGAACTCAGGCGGATCACATTGGTGAAAAACTGAAATCCGTTCAGTGTGATCTGATCTCGTTCTCCAATGAAGAAGCAGAAACATTTCAATTCTCCGATCCAGAAATTGAGTCGTTGGCGAAAATGGAACATGAACGGTGGGTCGAGGAACGAAAGAAGGACGGATGGAAGTATGCGCCGGGCGAAAAAGACATAAAGAACAAGACGAGTCCTTATCTCCTGCCTTACGAAGAGATTTCTGAACAGGTCAAAGAGTACAATCGGAATACTGTCCGTGAGCTGCCGCGCTTCCTCGCAAGGGCGGGGTATCAGATTTATAGAATTTAATCCCCATACCGTGGCCGAGCCTGTTGAAAAATTCGAAGAAGGAGTATTTTCTAGAAGGAGCGCGGGCCCACGTCACAGAATAGTTAAGACTATAATGAACCTATGGATGATTTAGCACGATATCGTTCGGAGTTTCCGATTCTGGAATCCACCACATACATGATCAGTCATTCGCTTGGCGCGATGCCGCGAAAGGTTTACGACAAGCTTCGTTCGTATGCAGATATGTGGGCAACGCGCGGAATCCGGGCATGGGCCGAAGGCTGGTGGGACATGCCGGTGACAACAGGCAATCTGATTGCGTCGTTGATTGGCGCCAGCCCGGGCGAAGTTGTGATGCACCAGAATGTTTCGGTTGCTGTTTCAATCATTCTCTCTTCGTTTGTCTATCAAACGCCACGAAACAAGATTCTTTATTTTGAAGTCGATTTTCCAACAGTGATCTACGTATTGGAGGCGCAAAAACGGCGCGGCGCAGAAGTTGTGGGAATTCCTTCCTCAGAAGGATTAAAAGTACCGGTCGATGCGATGCTCCATGCAATTGATGAACGAACTTTGATCGTCTCGCTCTCTTATGTCTTTTTCAAGAACTCTGAAAAGATCGATATAGCAAAGATCGTTAAAAAAGCGCATGAACAAGGGGCCATGGTTTTGCTGGATGTCTATCAAGCAACCGGGACAGTGCCTGTCAATGTGCAGCAAATGAACATCGATTTCCTTGTTGGCGGGTCTGTGAAATGGCTCTGCGGCGGACCGGGAGCCGGTTATTTGTACGTGAACCCGAAACTGTACGACAAGATTGAACCGGCCGTAACAGGCTGGATGGCACACGAACATCCGTTTGCTTTTGAAACAGGCCCGATCAAGTATGCTCATAACAGCATGCGTTTTCTGCACGGTTCACCCCAAATCCCCGCTCTCTACGGGGCACAGGCAGGATACGAAATCATCAACGAAATCGGCGTTGATAAAATTCGACAGAAATCCTTGCGACAAACGGATCTCATCTTCAAACTTTGCGATCAACACGGTTACAAAACCCGAACGCCACGACAGCCGGGGCAACGCGGTGGAACAGTGGTTGTGGATGTGCCGTATGGAGATGCAGTGCTCAAAGAGATGACGGCGCAAAACGTGCTGGCCGATTACAGGCCGGATGCCGGAATCCGAATCTCGCCTCACTTCTATACGCTGGATTCTGAAATTGAAACGACGTTTCAAGTCATGGAACGGATTTTCGAAACGCGATCGTATGAAAAACACATACAACAAAAAGGAAGTTTGTACTGAAATGGATTACGGTGAATCTAAGCTTACATACGGCGAGTACTTAAAAGTTCCCGACCTGCTGAAACTGCAGCATTGCCTCAGCGATCCTGAGAGCCATGATGAGCTGCAGTTCATCATCGTCCATCAAGCATACGAGCTGTGGTTTAAGCTCGTTCTATTTGAGCTCGACTCGATCGTCAAAGCAATGAACGAAGGAAACGCGAAATATGCAGTCTGGCTTTTTCAACGGGTTATTTCTATTGAACGGCTTTTGAATCAACAGATCCACATACTGGAAACGATGAGCCCTTTGGATTTCCTGCGTTTCCGTGGAAAATTAAACCCTGCCAGTGGATTTCAGTCGGTTCAATTTCGCGAAATTGAATTCATTTCGAATTTGAAAGAACCTGAGCTGATAAAACGTTTAGAATCGGACCCTGAGAGTCTGGCGAAATTGCAAAAACGTTTGAACGAACCCTCTCTCTGGGACGCTTTTCTCGGAGTTCTCGAACGAAATGGATTTGAAATTCCTCCAGACCGCGACAGCACAAAGCTGAAGCAGCAGCTTGTCCGGCTGTATGAGAACTCCGATCAGCACTACGACCTATTTTTACTGGCTGAATCCCTGATCGAACATGATGAGCTTCTTGGATTGTGGAGAGTTCACCATGTCCGCATGGTGGAGAGGATGATCGGAAATAAGATCGGAACCGGAGGAAGTGAAGGGGTTCGATATCTCACAAGCACCCTGATGAAAAAATGCTTCCCGGAACTCTGGGACATGCGAACGATGCTTGGAAACGAGCAATGAGTCACGGGTTATGAGTTTTGAATGGCAGGAGAAAACCTGGACGGATCTCGAAAAGCATAGGCCGGACGTTGCTTTGCTGCCGGTCGGCTCCACAGAAGCTCACGGACCTCATCTGCCGCTCGCAACAGATTCGATCATTTCAACAGAAATGGCGAGACGCGCGGCGGCCGAATTGGCAAAGCAGAACGTTCATGCTCTCATACTCCCCTGTCTTGATTATGCAATCACAGAGTTCAGCAAAGATTTTTACGGGACGATCAGCGTTCGCAAGGATACTTTTCAAAACCTTCTTCGTGATATTGCGGATAACCTGGCAGCTCAATCGACAGGCCTGCTTTGCATTGTGAATTCGCACCTGGAACCAGACCATATTCAAGCTATTCAGGAATTTTGCAATTCATACAAGAAGCTGCCGGTTCTTTTCCCGGATAAAACAAAAAAGCCGTGGGGAGCACTATTGACATCCGAATTCAAACAGGGAGCGTGTCACGCCGGCTGTTATGAAACATCACTCATTCTTCCAGTTCGTGAAGATCTGGTGCGTCCGGAACGAAGTGAACTACGGTCCAATCCGGTCAATCTTGCGAGACTTATGAAGGAAGGTGTGAAATCCTTTCGAGAAGCGGGAGCCGAGCAGGCATATTTTGGAGATCCCGCAAACGCGACGAAAGAAGAAGGGGAACAGACTTACGGCATTTTGACTCGTATGATCGTGGAAACTGTTTTGGATCATCTGCGGAAACCATGAACCAGGGAATCGAAATCGGGTCCTGTCTTGTCAGAAGCTGGACCCTCTACAAGAGTGAATTCGGTCTAATCTTCTTTACCACTCTGGTTGTTACGATTGCCGCTTCAGCTGCGAGCGGTTTTCCCTATATAGGCCCGGTGATAGGGCTCGCACTAAACGGTGTATTGTATGGAGGACTGTATTCGTTCTATCTGAAACTCATTCGTGGACAGAAGGCGGAGTTGCCGGATGCTTTTGCAGGCTTCCAGACAGCACTTGTTCCATTGATTCTGGGGAGCTTGCTTACAAATGTGTTGTTTGCTGCCCTCATCATCATTGCTTCTCTTCCCATGCTCATTCCTCTGGTTCCGCTGCTCATTAAATACTCCAAGGATCCTGCTCTTGCGCCCGATATCCTGCTTCCTGCCCTGGGGGCCGGCGCGATCGTAAACATTGTTTTGGCAGCTGCTCTTGCGATGTTGCTCTATCTCCTGTGGATCTTCACATTCCCGCTGATCATAGACAAACGGATGGAAGTCTGGCAGGCAATGGAAACCAGCCGCAAGACTGTGATGAATAACTTTGGCGCAATGCTAGGCCTTTTTTTCGTGGGCATTCTGTTGACCCTTCTCGGTGTGCTCGCCTGTTGCATCGGTATGTTTTTTACGTTACCAGTGTTTTTCGGAGCGATAGCTTACGCTTACGAGGACCTATTCGCCGGGAGCGATCGATCCCCGTCCATCTAAGAATCCAACACCTGTCATCAAAAAAAAGGACATTCTCCCCCGTTTTCAAAACTCCCTCCTCGAATAGAACTATTGGTATCGAACTTGCATCTAATAGTAGTGGAGGGCGAAAATGAACGGACAAACAGGCAAAAATAGTTTCAAATTGGGAGATTTGATCGCTGCTTTATTTGAGGAAGCCCGGGTTCTCACATCAGATCGCGGTGAACAGACTGTACTTGTGTACGCTGCACTCAAAGATCTATTGCGCGGAAAGGTTCGTCCTGCTCATCCCATCGCTTTGAAGGTCGGCGCCCGGATGACCGACTGGACACTGAACATTATTACGGGCCTACACGGCCGAGTCGCAGTGACGCAAAAGCAGCGAGGCCGCAGCTTGACAGTTTAAGGGTCGTGTAAGAAAGGGGATGTGGAGATGAGCTCTTTAATTTTTTACTGGAATCATTTCCTCATCTCAATTATCCCCACATCCCCCTTCTTACACAGAAAAGCAAACTCTTGAGCAGGGCATTGGCCCACAATGCCCTGCTTTCAGTAGGGGCGCAATTCATTGCGCTCGCACACGTCGGGCGCGATGAATCGCGCCCCTACTAACTTCCTTTTTACCGATTCCCCAGATTAATATTCTTCTTGTCATGACCAAGTACTATGTAACAACTCCCATTTACTACATCAACGGACTACCACACATAGGGCATGCCTTTACGACTGTGCTGTCCGATGCCATCGCCAGATATCACCGTTTACTGGGTCATGATGTTTTTTTCCTTACGGGAACAGACGAACATGGCCAGAAAGCCGAGAAAGCCGCCAGGGAACTGGAAATTTCACCGCAAGAATTGACCGACCGAATCGTTCCGACCTTCCGAGATTTATGGAAGCTTTTGAACATTTCAAACACGGACTTTATTCGAACGACTGAAAAGAGACATCGCGAGGGTGTGGAAGAAATATTCCGGCGTTCTCATACCAACGGCGACATTTATCTTGGATCGTATGAAGGCTGGTATTGCACTTACGATGAAAATTTTCTGACGGATGGACAACTGGTGGACGGAAAATGTCCCGACTGCCGGCGACCGGTGGAACGCATCCAAGAAGAAAGTTACTTTTTCCGTCTCTCAAAATTCCAAGAACCTCTGCTGAACTTCTACAGAAAGAATCCTGATTTTGTCGTTCCCCGTTCCCGTTTCAATGAGGTCATCAGTTTCGTGCAAGGCGGCTTGCGCGATTTAAGCATTAGCCGCGTGAAGTTGAAATGGGGTATTCCGGTGCCGATCAATCCGGAACATGTGATCTATGTTTGGTTTGATGCCCTTTCCAACTACGTTACAGCCACGGGATTCCCAACCGACCAGGAAAAATACAAACGTTACTGGCCTGCTGACCTGCATGTGATCGGAAAAGATATTCTGCGATTTCATTGCGTCTACTGGCCGGCCTTTTTGCTATCTGCCGGCCTCCCGTTGCCGAAGCAAGCTCTGGTTCATGGATGGTGGCTGAAAGAAGATGAAAAAATCTCCAAATCGCGCGGCAATGTTGTGGATCCGCATTCTTTGGTCAGCAATTTTGGAGTGGATGGACTTCGTTATTTCCTGATCCGCGAAGCGCCACTGGAAGGGGACAGCAATTATTCCTTCAACACAATTTTGAAACGGGTGAACAGCGATCTTGCAAACGATCTTGGAAATCTTGCCAGCAGAATCCTCACAATGGTGGAACGCTATTCGGCAGGAAAAATTCCCGGTGTGGCTGCAACTCGTGCCCCTTTTCAAGATTCTCTCGAAAACATTGTGTCGCGAGTGCCTCAATATATCGCCGAGTTCACTCTGTCTCGTCTGCTCGCTGACATCTGGAGCATCGTAACAGCGATGAACAGATACATCGTTGAGGAACAACCGTGGAATCTCGCAAAAACGCCTGAGACCCGCGGGCGTCTGGAAGAGGTATTGTACAACAGCTGCGAAGGCCTGCGCATCATATGCAGGGTTGATCGCACCCGTCATTCCCGATTCCTCGGACTCGATCTGGGAACAGATCGGGTTGGGACGAACAGCTGCAAAAGCACGGATCGAGGATTTACAATGGGGCAGATTGCAGCCCGGAACCACCATCGGCAAGATCACACCAATCTTTCCGCGCATCGAATTTAACCACCAAGACGCCAAAGTCACCAAGATCACACAGAAAAATCATTTAATCCCTGGCGAAAATGGCGATCTTGGCGCCATGGCGGTGAAAGAACCGGCAAAAGAAGAAAGTTCGGCGGATGCGACGATTGAAGACTTTCAAAAACTCGGATTGAAAGTGGGCGAGATTAAAAGCGCTGAAAAAATTAAAGGATCGAAGAAACTATTGAAGTTGAGCGTGGATCTCGGTTCGGAGACCCGGCAGCTTGTAGCCGGCATCGCGGAAGCTTACGCGGCGGAAGAATTGATCGGCAAACAGGTGATCGTTGTTTCCAATTTGAAGCCGACAAAAATCATGGGGGTTGAATCCAATGGAATGGTTCTGGCCGCCTCCATCGATGGAAAACCGGTACTCGCTTCCGTAACAGCAAAAGTCCCGAACGGAACGATTGTAAAATAACGCATGCGAGAGCCGAAGTACGCGCTTGTGCTTTCAGACCTGCACTTCGGCGACTCGAGATGTTCTCTCCACTCGATGCAAATCGCACACGCTCTCGTTCAGCGGTTGAAGAATTATCAGCCCCTTGAAGAAATCTTTCTGCTGGGTGACATTCTGGATCTTCAGCTTGCCACCTGGTCACAGGCGATCGAAGGACGAATTCTGGATGGACCGGCTAAACGGACCGTCGGCTTCCGCTACTTCTTGAATTTTCTAATTCGTGAAACCAACGCAAAGCTCATCACATACATTCCAGGCAATCATGATTATAAAATCTTTGATTACCATTCCATTGACCGACATCTGATTCTGCCGTTGAAGCACGGCAAGAAACTTTCAGGAAAAGTTTCCTTCTTCCGAAACTTTACTCCCAGCTTTTTGCAAGGACTACTGGAATCAACAGACGCTCAATTTCGTGTCATTTATCCGCACCATATTCTGCGCGTTTCCGGCGCTCGAATTCTTCTTACACACGGCCACTATTTCGACTCCTCTCAATCTTTTTATCAGGAAATCGCAAAGGCCTTTCCGCCTCCGGTCGAAAAAGAACAAATTCCAAAACTCACGAAAAACGTTCTTCAGCCGCGCATCCGCTTATCAAAATCTTGTCAGTGGACTCTCGATTCAGCCGCGGCTCCGAACGATTTTCAATTCCATTTACCAACCGGTCACTTCGATGAAACAAAAGCTGGGGCACCGAAACCGGAAAACATTTCTGACCCGGGTCATGCGCCGCAACATCGAATCCTACGTGGCTTTTTGCTGTCGAGGTAAAGTGGATGGAGTCATATTCGGCCACACACATCATCCCGGCAAAGCTTCTTTTCACGATAGTCCGATCCGCCATGTTTGGAATTCCGGAACCTTTCTGCGGGAATCACCGAACTCACCCCCGGGAAGTTTCTTGACTCTGAATTTGAATGGATCCTCCGGGATGGAGGATGCGGTAAAAGTTCACCTGCTATAATTGCAATATGTCTTACGTCCGGCAGATGCTCGGTCCCGATGAAACGATTCTGTTTGTATCACGAAGACATGCCTTCGTGTTAATGGGGCAATTCTTCAAAGAACTTCTTGTTCTCGCAGTGTTGATTGCCGGATGGATTGTGATCCGGAATGACGCTGACCTGTTCTGGTTGCAAGTTGCCCTGGGCCTTCTTGCGTTACTGGTTCTTGGTTCCATGCTGATGGACTGGATCCGCTGGAACAGTGAAGCGTTCTACATAACCAACCGCCGCGTAATCCATACAAGTGGCGTGTTCAGCAAAAAAATTCTGGACTCTTCCATCTCCAAAATCAATGATGTGATTCTGGAACAATCATTTCTTGGACGAATTTTTGACTACGGGACGATCAAAATCCTGACTGCCACAGAAGAAGTCATCAACCGGGTGGATAAAATCGCCCGGCCTCTCGACTTCAAGAAAGCCATGCTGGGAGCCAAAGCCAATCTCGAGCCGATGGCGGGGACTCCGGTCTTGAACACATCACCCACGCAGCTTCTGGAAGAACTGGCTCAGCTGAAAGCAAAAAACCTGATCTCAGAAGAAGAATATAACGAAAAAAGAAAAGAGATCCTGAAAAGGATGTAGTGTCATTTGCAAGAGAGTTTCTATGGTTTACCGAATTCTTATAACATTTCTTCTAATACCAGCTCTCGCTTTTTCCTACACTGTTGTGCGAAAAGACGGAAAAGTTTTTTCAGGCAAGCTTGTCGTTGAAACTTCGTCGGAAATCACACTGAAGGATCAGGAAGGAGTGACAATTAAGTTCAAAAAAGAACAAATCGATTGGGATAAGACAACGATTGAACGTCAAAAAGTGGATGAAAAGGACAGAGTACTGGACCTTTCAAGACCTCAGTCAAAGGTGGTCGAAGTCCGGCGCGTGGAGGAAGAGAAGCAAAAATGGACCGGTGATCCGATCAGCATCGATTTTAAAGACATCGACATTCGTGATCTTTTCCGCTTTCTTGCCGAAACAGGAGAATTTGAATCTGGTCGTGGACCCTGGTGTAAAAGGAACCGTTACGATCAAGATGACCGATGTTCCGTGGGACCAAGTCCTCGATGTTATTTGCAAAATGCATGGTCTGGGTTACACAATCGATGGGAATGTTGTGAGCATCAGCAAATAAGGAGTGAAAAGATGGCAAAAAAAGCTAACGTTTACTGGCGCGCCACTTGAACGACCTGCCAGAAGGCGGTTGCTTTCTTAAAAGGTGAGCTGGGTTACAAAGATGTAAAGTTTCGAGACCTCAAAGATCAACCACTCAAGAAAACGGAACTGCAACAGCTCGCAAAAAAAGCCGGGTGGCGTGGACAAAATTTTTTCACGAAGAGCCATAAAATACCGGACACTTGGATTGGCGGACAAGAATCTCACGGATGACCAGAAGCTGGATTGGATGTCAAAAGAATATACGTTGATCGCGCGTCCGGTCATCGACGCGGACGGGAAGGTCGTCGCCGGCTTCTCCAAACGCAACTACACGGAGATTTTAGGATCTTAACGCAGAGGCACAGAGATTTTCTATTCCTTTCAATCTGAAATCTAGGATCTGAAATCCGAAATCTTATCTGGGGGCTTTGCCAAGAACGTTCAGTTCTTCTTCGTAGTAACGGCGGTAAAGAACCGACCATTCCTGACCACCTTCGGGGATTTTTCTCTTAAATGAAGCAATCCTGTCGCGCACTTTTTGATCCAGCGCTTCATCCACCTTTAATCGCGCATTGATCAGCTTCATTACTTCCAGCCGGATCTCATTGAGATCTGTCTTCAAAATGACTTCCGGATCCACGCGCAAGGCTTCCGCAACTTGATGGGAAATCCTGGTAACTTTTTCTCTGCTTAAACGTAACATTAGAAAATCAAATTCCTTTCCCGCTGCAATTTTGCTTTCACGCGCTTAAACATCTCGTGATACTGCACATTGGCTGCCTGAATTTCGTCGTTATGGTCGGTCAGAATTTGACGGACCTCCTCATCGATCCGGTCCTCTACCATCAGCTCCTCGAGGATGACGTTTTGAATCAACTGTACCAACTTATCTCTCTCAGGATAGGAAATGAAATCTCTCGAGAAGAGATCGGCCACGATTTGAGACGCTATGTCCTCGACCATTCTCTTTGGCACACGCATTACACATACTCCACTTAAGACAAATATATATCTTAGCAAATCCGCATCCACCTTACAACGAATGCTCTAACGCGTAGCGTCTCATTGTGCTGCAGTGGTAGAAATGTTGCGTGAATTTTTGTAGCGCCCGCGTCTCGCTGGCAGACCATTCGATGCTGATGGTAAGGGCACAAGTGATCTGGATGTCACGCTGGTGAGCGCTGAAGTTCATGAAAAACTGATCAGGAGGCGTTTTACATCCCCAAGCTTCACACGAAACCGTTGGGGGATAAGGATCCGAACATTGCCCCTTCTTACGCTTCACACGGATGAAAAAGGCTACACTTTTCCGACCTGGGATCCTCATGTGCGATTGGATTATATTATTCGTCCCTTCACCTTTCTTGCATCAATTGCATCAGAGTCAGGTTATTTCGCAGCCTCCTGCCGGGACGGCATCGGATCACTTCCCTCTTCTGTCACGGTTAGACATTCCGGATTTGTAGGCTTTCTCGGCGGGAGGGACGCCCGCACCACCTTGATTCGGGTGTCTTTCGCATTACAAAACGTTGTGGATAGGCGCCAAAAAAAGTACTCTTAATAATAGAACCAATTCAGGGGTGTACAAAAATGGGATTATTTTCGCGTAAAGAGGAGTCTGTCGTGAACGAAACGGCGGTCCTGAATGAGCTCAGAAAAATACAGGATCCGGACCTTCATAAAGATGTTGTTTCACTTGGTTTCATCAAGAATATTGAGATCAAAGGCTCCGAAGTCAGTTTTGATTTTGTTTTAACCACTCCCGCATGTCCGGCGAAAGATGTCATGCGCGATGATGCAATCAGACTCGTGGGAATGCTCCCCGGAGTAAGCTCTGTGAACGTCAACATGCAGGCTGAGGTTAAGACAACAGCCCGCGTTCAGTAAGAACTCCATAGCCGGCGTCAAAAACATTATTGCAGTTTGCAGCGGAAAAGGTGGAGTCGGCAAATCGACCGTCAGCGCCAATTTAGCAGCCGCGATGGCGAAAGCCGGCGCCAAGGTTGGTTTGCTCGATGCAGACATTTACGGCCCCACGATTCCAATCATGATGGGGAAAGTGGGAAGCAATATCGAGACCCACGGAAATCTTCTTCTTCCGATCGAGGCACACGGACTGAAATTCATGTCGATGGGATTGATGGCGCCCGGGGACAAGCCTTTGATCTGGCGCGGACCCATGGCACACAAAGCGCTTCAACAAACATTGTTGGGAGTCGAATGGGGTGAACTCGATTACATGTTCGTAGATTTGCCGCCGGGAACAGGCGATGTTCATTTAACTCTGGTCCAATCCATATCACTGACAGGCGCGGTGCTCGTTTCCACCCCGCAGGATGTGGGCCTTACAATCTCCATGAAAACCTACCGTATGTTCGTTGAAACCAAAGTTCCCATTCTTGGAATCATCGAAAACATGAGCTATTACGTCTGTTCGCACTGCGGAAACAAAGAAGATATTTTCGGACATGGAATCGTTCGAGAGGCGGCGGAAAAATTGGAAATTCCTTTTCTGGGAGAAATTCCCCTGGATCGAGCGATCCGGGAAATGTCTGATCGCGGTTCACCGGTTGTTCTCTCCCGGCCCGAATCGTCTTCTGCAAAAGCATTTGACAATATTATCGGCAAGCTGGCTGCTCAAATCAGTATTGCGAATTACAGCGCGCAACCGTTGGAAATCATTGACGAATAAACAATACCGGCTAGCCGCCGGTGGTACATCGAAAGAATGAAAACGGATCCTACCAAACCGGTTGAGCTGAAGAAACAGGGGCAGGACCATTTCAAGATCCGATGGGAAGATGATCATCTCAGCACTTACACCTTCCGTTATATCCGGCAGAACTGCGGGTGCGCCGGATGCAAAAATGAATTGACCGGCGAAGCTCTTCTGGATCCTGAATCGATCGCACAGGATTTGAAAGGTTTGAAAGTTGATCTCGTTGGAAACTATGCACTGCACTTCAGTTTTTCCGATCATCATTCCACAGGCATCTATCCATTTAAGGTTTTAAGAGAACTTTGCCCGTGCGATGAATGTGTATCGTAATTGTAGATCTCGTAGCTGTAGGGGCGTGTCTGAGACCCACCTTCTGTAAAACTGATACAATCACTTTAGCTTCATGGTCGATCAAATAGATCCGTCAAAGATCAAGAAAATTGCCATCAACACGGGTGGTGGTGACGCTCCCGGTCTCAATGCGGTCATTCGCGCAGCAACGCTTGCCAGTTTACGACAAGGTTGGGAAGTCTGGGGTATCGGCCACGGATATCGCGGATTGTTTGATATGCAGGGCTTGATTCCCTTAACGCGCGACCGTGTGCGAGGTATTACGCATCTGGGAGGAACGATTCTGGGAACAGCCAATCGAGGCAATCCGTTTGAATTCCCGGTTAAGACAGAGCAAGGAACAACGGTGGTCGACATCTCCGATCACATCGTCGAAAACTTTCACCGCGCCGGTTTTGATGTCCTGATCTGCATCGGCGGCGATGGTTCACTCCGCATCGCCCAGAAGTTTATTGAGAAAGGAATTCCCATCATCGGCGTCCCAAAAACAATCGATAACGATCTCGCTGGAACGATCATTACATTTGGTTTTGATACAGCGGTAACGACCGCAACGGACGCCATCGACAAAGTCCATTCCACGGCAGAATCTCATGAACGGGTCATGGTGGTTGAAGTGATGGGCCGTTACGCAGGCTGGATCGCTTTGCATTCCGGCTTGTCCGGCTCTGCCGATGTCATCTTGATTCCCGAAATACCATTTGATATGAAAAAGGTATGTGAAAAAATCTGGGAACGGGAAAATTCAGGGAAACATTTTACAATCATTGTCTGTGCGGAAGGAGCACATCCGTTGGGTCAGGGAATCATCACAAAAGGAGATAAGGAAGCCGGAAGTGAGGTTTTACTGGGCGGTATCGCCGAATGTGTAGCCAAAGAAGTCTCACGTTTGACCGGGAAAGAAACCCGTTCGCTTGTTCTGGGACACTTGCAACGAGGCGGTAGTCCGACTACATTTGATCGATTGTTGGGACTTCGTTTTGGCGCCGCCGCCGTCCGGTGTATTCTAGAGGGTCAGTGCAACGTGATGGTTGCGCTGGATCCTCCAGGTGTGAAAACGATTCCAATCAACGATGCCATCAAGGAAATGAAACTGCGTCCCTCTTGATTGTGATACGGTCCTGACGGCACGCTCGCTAGGTATATCTTTCGGCGATTGACGATCCTGAATGACGGGCAAAACGAAAACTAGCTCAGCTTCAAAGAAAACAAAAAACGGACGGATCAAAGAACACGTACAAAAACAAACAGAAAACGATCGTGTCAATGCGATTCGAACATCATTACAAAATCATTTACTTTATACTATGGCCAAAGATCAATACTCCGCCACCAAATTAGACCTGTATAAAAGCCTTGCCGCCACGGTCAAGGACCGGCTGGTGAAACGCTGGATACAGACTCAGCAAACTTATTACAAAGTCGATGCCAAACGCATTTACTATCTCTCCCTCGAATTTCTGATGGGACGTGCTCTAGGCAACAATCTGGTGAATCTGAAAATGGTGAAGGAAGCCTACGAAGCTTTGCATCAAGCAGGACTCGATCTGGAGGAATTGCAGGAGTTGGAATGGGACGCCGGTCTTGGGAATGGCGGTCTGGGGCGACTGGCAGCCTGTTTTCTGGATTCCATGGCAACTTTGGAATTACCCGGATACGGTTATGGAATTCGCTATGAATATGGAATCTTTTATCAGCACATCCGGGATGGCCATCAAGTGGAAACGCCCGACAACTGGCTTCGTCACGGAAATGTCTGGGAGATTGAACGGCCGGAATACCTTTACACTGTAAAATTCAACGGACGGGTCGTTGAGTTTAAGGATAAAGAAGGAGTCCTGCGCTCCGAATGGGTGGATACACAGGACGTTATGGCAATGGCGTACGACACACCCATTGCAGGCTACGGGAACAATACTGTAAATAATTTGCGTTTGTGGGCCGCAAAATCCACGCGCGAGTTTGACTTCGAATACTTTAATCACGGCGATTACATCAAAGCAGTTCAGGATAAACAAAAAACCGAGACAATCTCGAAAGTTCTCTATCCTAACGACAACGTCATTCAAGGCAAGGAACTACGTTTAAAACAGGAATACTTTTTTCAGTTCTGCGACGTTGCAAGACATCGTTCGACGATACCTAAAAACTCATGATGATTTTTCGGAGTTTTCAAGTAAGGTCGCGATTCAGTTAAACGACACTCATCCCGCCATCGCAATTCCGGAGTTGATGCGGCTCCTGGTCGATGTTTATGAAGTGCCCTGGGAGAAAGCATGGAAAATTACAATCGACACGTTCGGATATACAAACCATACGATCCTTCCCGAAGCGTTGGAAAAGTGGCCGGTTTCCATGATGGAAGCAACCTTGCCCCGCCATATGGATATCATTTACGAAATCAACAGGCGTTTTCTGGACGAAGTCAGCAAACGTTTTCCGGACGATCCTGCACGCATGGCCCGGATGTCACTGATCGAGGAAGGTGGCGACAAGCAGGTCCGCATGGCACACCTCGCCATCGTTGGCAGCCATTCGATCAACGGCGTAGCGGCGCTCCATACGGAGATTACTAAAAAAGGAACTTTTTAAGGACTTCTACGAAATGACGCCGGAAAAATTCAATAACAAAACCAACGGCATTACACAACGCCGCTGGTTGTTGAAATGCAATCCACGGTTGTCCGATCTGATTTCAAGCGAAATCGGCGAGAAATGGGCTACGGATTTGTATGAGATGAGACAGCTGCGCCCTCTTGCATCGGATCACGCGTTTCAAGAAAAGTGGCGTGAAATCAAACGCCACAACAAAGAGGTTTTCGCCGATTATGTCGCCAGATTAACGGGCGTAAAAGCCAATCTGGATTCCATTTTCGATATTCAGGTGAAACGCATCCATGAATATAAGCGCCAGCTGATGAATGCGCTCCATGTGATCTACCTTTACAACAAGATCAAAAACAACCCGAACGATCCATTCGTACCCCGAACCAAAATCTTTGCAGGAAAAGCAGCTCCCGGTTATTTTCTGGCCAAACTCATCATTAAGCTCATCAACTCGATCGCGGATGTTGTGAACCGGGATCCGGATATCGGGGACAAATTGCGTGTTGTGTTTTTGCCGAACTATTGCGTATCCATGGCGGAAAAAATCATGCCCGCGGCTGATTTGTCCGAACAAATATCGACTGCGGGAATGGAAGCTTCCGGAACCGGAAATATGAAATTTGCACTCAACGGAGCGCTTACAATCGGCACTCTGGACGGCGCCAACATCGAAATCATGGAAGAAGTCGGTGAAGAAAACATTTTCATTTTTGGGCTGAACGCTGACGAAGTGAAGGGGCTAAAGAATAGCGGATACAAACCATCGGATTACTACGACAGGAATCCCGATTTGAAGAAGATTATCGACATGATCGCTTCCGGCTATTTTTCGCCGTCCAATACGGAACTGTTCAAACCGATCGTGCAATCACTTCTCAGTTTGGATCCATTTATGGTGCTTGCCGATTTCGAATCGTACGTGCGCTGCCAATCGAAAGTCTGGAAAGAATTCTTGATCCCCGATGAATGGACACGGAAAAGTATTCTTAACGTGGCAGGCATGGGAAAATTTTCCAGCGATCGCAGTATTAGTGAATACGCTCAGGAAATCTGGCACGCCAAACCCGTACCGATTGTCATGCCCGAACCCGAAGCCATTGACATTAAGCTTTAACACAGAGGCACGGAGACACAGAGGATTTAGAATTTTGTTTCTCTGTGCCTCCGTGTCTCTATGTTAAGAACTCTGTATTTTAGCTTTAAGCGAGGTTTTCCATGCAACGTTATTTCATGATTGTTTTGTCTTTATTGGCGGTTCTGTGCCAACCGGCATGGAGCGAAACATTGTTTCCGTACAAGTATCTGGAAACCAAACTGGACAACGGGTTAAAGATCATTCTCATCCCGATCGACAATGCAGGTCTGGTTTCGTACATGACGCTGGTGAACGTGGGCAGTCGTCATGAAATTGAACCGGGGCACACAGGCTTTGCTCATTTCTTTGAACACATGATGTTCCGGGGAACCAAGAAATATCCTGCGGAAAAGTACGGCGAAATTCTTCTGGAAATCGGAGCGGACCGGAATGCGTTTACAGGAGAAGATTTCACTTTTTACTACATGCATTTCCCCGGCCGTTATCTGGAAAAAGTTGTGGATGTGGAATCCGATCGCTTCATGAATCTGGAATACTCACTTCCCGTTTTTCAAACAGAAGCAAAAGCAGTTCTGGGGGAATATAACAAGAATTTTGCGAATCCATTCTTTCAAATCGATGAAAAGCTGAACGACATCGCCTTTGACAAAAGCACATACAAACATACTGCTATGGGCTTTCTAAAAGATATTGAAGACATGCCGAACCAATACGAATACAGTCGCACATTCTTCAGCCGGTTTTACCGCCCGGAAAACTCTACTGTGATGATCGCAGGAAAATTCAATCCCGATGAGGCCCTTGAGCTCATCAAGAAATACTATTCTCCGTGGAAACCGGCAAACTATAACGCGGAAATGCCAAAAGAACCGGAACAAACACAGGAGAAAAGAGCATCTGTAAAATACGAAGGTGACACGCTCCCGCTCCTTGCTGTGGCATTCAAAGCTCCTGCCTTCGATCCTGCGAGCAAAGAATTTGCGTCCCTGAGTTTGTTGTCTGAACTCGCCTTCGGAGAAACATCACCGCTTTATGAAAAGCTGGTGCTCCAGGAACAAAAGGCTGATTTTGTGAGCGGTGACTACGTTCCACACATGGCCGACTATTTGTTCACGATTTATGTGCGTTTGAAGAGTCCGGAGAACCTCACAACTGTGGAGCAGGCAATCACGGATACGCTGGAACAAATGAAATGGAAACCGGTTGAACCCGGTAGACTTTCCAATTTGAAATCCAACAGAAAATATTCTTTTTTGATGAGCTTTGATACCAGCAAAAGCATCACGAACGGCTTTTATCGATCGATGGCCCCCTATCTCTCCATGGTCCATGGTGTCATGGCTGTAGACCGGCTTTTTGAAACCTACGATAGCGTCACACCCGAGGACATCCAGAACAGCGCAAAACGATATTTTTTGAAAGAGAAAAAAACCGTTGTCACTTTGACAGGAGCGAAATCATGAAGGGCCTGATTTTATTCATTTGTACATTACTCTCCTTCCCTTTGTGGGGCGCAGATGGGATTCTGGATTCACAATTTGTATTGCGAAAGAGCGAATCTCCGCTGATCGCTTTTCGGATCGCATTTTTAACTGGTTCCGCCTATGATCCTGCCGGAAAAGAAGGAGTCGCAGCTTTAACGGCGTCCATTCTTGCGGAAGGAGGCACAGCAAAGAACGATTACCAGCAAATTCTGCAATTACTCTTCCCGATGGCCGCGGGATATTCTTCCCAGGTCGATAAAGAGATGACTGTGTTTATCGGTGTTGTTCATAAAGATCACCTGAATAGTTATTACGAATTACTGCGGGACGCGATTCTGACACCCGGATTCAAACAAGACGATTTTGACCGGCTCAAAACCGATCAGTTGAACTATGTAGCGAAAACCCTGCGCTTCAATAATGATGAAGAACTCGGCAAAGAAACGTTGAACTGGGCAATTTTTCAAGGACATCCATACGGGCGGCCGAATGAAGGTACGGCCGGTGGAGTTCAAGCGTTGACACTCAAGGACGTAAAAGACTTTTATCAGAGTCAATACACCCGGCGCAATCTTGTGATCGGAGTCGCAGGCAATTATCCCGATGAACTTTTGGCGAAGCTGCGACAGGATTTTGGAAAATTGCCGGAAGGCACCGCCGAAAGAAAAGTATTGCCATCCGCGCCCAAAGTGGATGGTGTTCGAGTGGTTATCGTTCAAAAGAAAACTCCGGCCACTGCTTTCAGTTTCGGTTATCCGATTCCTTTCACGCGATCTGATGATGATTACTTTCCGATGATGGTGATGAATTCCTGGCTCGGCCAGCACCGCACACAGGTGGGGCGTTTATATAACGTGATGCGTGAACAGCGCGGAATGAACTATGGAGATTACAGCTATATTGAGCATTTCGCTTTTGGCGGTAGTTTTATGCAACCACCGCCGAATTTTCCAAGACAACAGCAGATCTTTCAGGTCTGGATTCGCCCGGTTCCTAACGCTGTGCGCCATTTCGCATTGCGTCAGGCGATACGGGAAGTCCAAATGCTCGGAGATAAGGGACTCACTCAACAGGATGTTCAAACGATTCGCGATTTTCTGCTGAACTACATGGTCAGTCTTGCACAATCCAACTCAGAAATGCTGGGGTATGCACTGGATGATCATTTTTATAAGTTGCCTGGTTCCTACTTCGATCTAACGAAATCGAATCTCACAGCCCTAACGCAAAATCGGGTGAACGCCACGATCCGCAAACATGTTTCTACAAAAAATATGGTGATCGCGGTGGTTACAGAGGATGCGGAGAGTTTTAAGAAAGCACTCCTGGAAAATACGCCAAGTCCGATCACCTATGAGTCCCCTAAACCAGAAGCAATTCTTGCGGAAGATAAGATAATCATGAGTTACCCGGTGAGCATCAAAGCAGAAAATATTACGATCATCCCAGCAGAAAAAATATTTGAATAGCTCTTTAACGCAAAGACGCCAGGACACAAAGGATTTTAACCATAAATTCTTTAAAGGCCTTTGCGGCTTAGCGTCTTTGCGTTGAGATAGAAATGCATATTCCTGATGGTTATTTAGGTCCTGCTACGGCGGGAGCTCTGTACGCAGCGGCTGCCCCGTTCTGGTACATCGCTTCCCGCAAAACAAAAGCGATATTGTCCGGCCGGCTTGTTCCGTTGATGGCATTGCTCTCCGCATTTTGCTTTGTGATTCAAATGATTAACGTCCCCTTACCGGGGGGCACAACGGGTCATGCGGTTGGAGCAAGTCTGGCGGCGATTGTTTTGACTCCGTGGCCTGCGGTGATTGCCGTATCGATTGCGTTAATCATTCAGGCATTCTTTTTCGGTGATGGCGGAATCACAGCGATCGGAGCGAACTGCCTGAACATGGCGGTCGTGCAGGTGTTTGTCGCGTACTATATATATAATACTATCAATGCTCAATCCGCCGGTGGGCGCCGCCTGGCTGCGGCTGTTGCCGGTTATGTATCACTGAATATCTCCGGATTGCTGGCGGGAATCGAGCTGGGGATTCAGCCGTTGATTTCACGTGCCGCAGATGGTACGCCTTTGTACGCGCCATATCCATTGTCCGTTACTGTACCGGCGGTGGTCGGCGGGCATCTTTTGGCCGGCTTCATTGAAGCAATTCTCACCGGAGGGACGATCGCTTTTCTCGAACGTTCTGCGCCCGAATTGCTTGCTGTGTCTGGAAAGCCGGAAGTCCCTTTGCCCCGATTCTGGGCGCGCATGCGATTGGCCTGGGTTGTCCTGGCATTTCTCGTATTCATCACACCACTTGGCTTGCTCGCTCCGGGCACCGCATGGGGGGAGTGGAGCTCGGAGCAATTGCACGATGCCGGGCTCGGTTTTGTACCACAGGGCATGAAGAAGTGGGAATCTTTCTGGCATGCTGCCTTTGCTGATTATACGATTGCCGGCCTCGGAGAGATGACCGGGTACGTCCTTTCGGCCGTTCTTGGTATCGCGTTCATTGTTCTTGGATCTTACCTGCTGACTTTTCTCGGCAAGCGTTCCGCAACCAGGTCATGAGTCAGTATCGGACTTACCTGGAGAAAAATCTTTTTCTTCTCTCTCAAGCCATCCAGGAAAGTATGTTTGCTGAAGAAGCGGCCGTTCGCCCCGGATGGCTGCAAAAGATCGACCCTCGAATCAAACTGTCCGGTATTTTATTGTTGATCCTTGCATGTTCTTTTGCGCAAGAGATTGCTCCGATCCTGTTGCTCTTTTTGTTTTCGCTACTGCTTGTTTACGGATCCTTGCTTCTTTCAATGAGCTTTTTCAGGCGCCTTTGGATTTTTATTCCTCTGTACACTGCTTTGATCGCGTTACCTGCCCTGTTTCTCACCCCTGGAGAAGTTATTGCGAGAACTCCTTTGACTGGTTGGAGTATTACTGAACAGGGTTTACGCACCGGGCTAATGCTGGTCAGTCGGGTCACGACAACTGTTTCCTTTCTTCTCTTGTTGGTTTTGACTACGAAATGGTCCGTGCTGTTAAAGGCGCTCCGTTCGATGGGAGTTCCGCAGCTGCTTGTCTTTATGCTAGCCATGACGTACAGATACATTTATGTTCTTTTACAGTCCACAAGCGCATTATTCCTTGCAAGGCAGAGTAGAAGAGTCGGTCCGGAAGCCTGGCATAGCGCCAAGGAATGGATTGGAACAATTTCCGGAGCTCTGCTCGGCAAATCCTATTCGCTCAGCAGCGAGATTTATCTCGCAATGGTATCGCGGGGCTTTAGAGGCGAGCCGGTTCTGCTCAACGATTTCAAAACAGAACCGCGGGATTGGCTCTGGTTCACTCTATTTTCGATGCTTGCGGGTGTAACATTCTTTTGGAAATATCTCACTTGAACAATATATACAGACTTAAAAACATTCAGTACGCTTACCTGAACAGATTCTCAGCGGTCAACATCGACACGCTGGAGATCACGCGTTCATCGCGTGTGGCCCTGATCGGCGCAAATGGTTCCGGCAAAAGCACACTATTAAAACTGCTCGACGCTCTATATTTCCCGCAAAAAGGGACGCTGGAATTCGATGGAGTGGAACTGACGGAAGAAAAATTTCGTGAGGAATCATTTCACTATTCGTTTCGCAGACGTGTGGGTTTTCTATTTCAGGATCCGGAAGTTCAATTGTTTTCACCAACAGTCTGGGACGAGATTTGCTTCGGTCCGTTACAACTAGGATGGGAAAAGGAAAAGGTTCGAACGCAGGCGGAACGTACGATCGAACAATTCGGACTTCAGTCATTGCGTGATCGACCCCCTTACCGTCTTTCCATTGGTGAAAAAAAGAAGGTAGCGCTTGCATCCGTTTTGGTCATCGATCCTGATGTTCTGTTGCTCGATGAACCTACCGCTGCGCTCGATCCCCGCACGCAGAGCGTGCTGCTCGAACTACTGCATCAATGGGGTGAAAACCACAAAACGATCGTCACATCCACCCATGACCTGAGTATCCTTAAAGAAATATGCGACAGGGTTTTCGTGATGGAACATGGCTCGATTGTTCACCAGGGAACTCCTGAAGAGGTGTTGGACAATCACGCTTTGCTCGAAGAGACGAACCTGATTCATGCACACACGCATCGCCACGAAAAAGTTGTGCATTTACACCCCCATACACACGACTTTCATGGACATAGCCATGAAGAGTGATCCTGAGATTCACTCAGTCTTGCCGCTTGCAATCAGCCAAGAAGTCCGACAGCCATCTATGAAAAGTTCACAGTTTATTCTTTTTCTAGAAACCTTGCTCCTATTCACGCCAATCGCAACTGCCGGTGCAGGGTTGGTGATACTTGGGAGTGGGAAGGAAATGAATGAGTTCAGGTGGACGCTGGAAAAGCCAAAAAGCGCATCGATAACAATCACTAAATATCATTCCATCAAGTGAAGATAGTTTCTACAAACCATTCCGTACTGCCGGTTGCTATCATGACTACGAGCGCAGAAATAGCAACGAGAAAGTTGTGAACTTACACTTCCCCTATGCTCATGGCCAGACATGAAGACAGTCCCGGAAGGGCATGATCTAGTTCTGGTTAGAAATTGGCGGACAAGAAACGACCGCCATCCTGAGGTGGCTTACTTACGTTTGCTGACACCCCGGGTTTTCTTAGATAGAAATTGCAAGGGGGGTGGTGGAGCTACGTCTTTTGCTTTTTCGACTTTTGCCTGATGCTCGAGAATCAACAGGAGGTTGTCCCTATCCGAAACCTCATGGTTCCAGATAAAGCCACAGGATTCACATTTTGCCATTCGAACGCTGATCGTCTCCAGACGATCAGACATACAGACCGGACAGGCAAGTCCCGGCCTTTCTTTTGCCTTGGTTGCTGCTTTCATCACCTTAAAGATAGGTTCCGAGAGGGCTCTCGTCAATTTTTCAGGAACTGTGATATAGTCTCTCGAGGAGGTCTCCGAATGGCTGAAACCCGATGGTACCTGTCTGTTGATGGTCAACAAGAGGGGGATTTCTCTCTCGATGATATTCGAGCGAAGATTCAAAAGAATCAAGGTCGCCGCGTTCTCGTCTGGACCCAAGGGATGTCGCAATGGGCTGATCCCGCCGATCTACCCCAATTCAAAGCTGCTCCTGCCCCTGCACCGGCTCCTGCGCCCGCGCCCGCTCCCATTCCTTCTCCGTCGCCCGCAGCGGTTTCTCCGGATGAACGGCCTGTATCAACAAAGATTGATAAGGATGCCATCAAGCAGCAGGCTGGTATTCTGAAAAGTCTGCTCGATTTTAAGTTTCAGCATTTTGTGACCGGAAAGATCATCCCTGTGATTTACATGATCTTAATCATCGTCATTGCACTTCTGGTTGTCGGCGCTGTCGTCGTTAGCGGTTTTTGGGGACTCATCACAGCCATCCGTTTCGAAAGCTTCACGATGGCGATGACCGCACTCGGCACGATCATTCTTGCGCCACTCATTGGAATTCTGTACATTGCTTTGATTCGTCTCTGGTTTGAATTCATGATCATTATTTTCCGAATCAAAGAGGATCTGACAACTCTCGTAGATAGATCGGAAACAAAGAAGTAGCAACACGACGACCGCCCCACGAGCGTTTACGCGAGTAGAATTTCCCGTAACAATGCGGGGTCTAGATTTCCCCCGCTAACCACAACGGCGACTCGGGATCCTTTTGGTACAGATTCAACCTGGTCCAGCGCCGCCATTGTTGCGGCGCCTGAAGCTTCTACGATCAACTGTTCCCGTTCCACAAATTGCAGTACGGTTTCTTTGATTTTGACTTCCTCCACGTTGATAATCTCATCGATATAACGAGGGGCCAGATCATAAACGATCTTACCGATGCCGCCTGCTATCCCTTCAGCGATCGAATGCGCAACCGGGTACTCTTCGTAACAGTGCTTTTCCTTTAGTGAAGCCGATAGAGAGGGTGAGTTTGCGCTTTGGACCCCGATGATTTTGATTTCAGGGTCCATCGATTTGAGAGCGATACAAATACCGCTGATCAAACCGCCTCCGCCCACAGGTACAAGCACAGCATCCAGTTCAGGCAGATGCTGTCGAATTTCGATTCCAATTGTTCCCTGGCCGGCTACGGTGCGCCAATCATCATAGGGATGAATCACCGTTACATTTTCAGTCTGTGCAAAAATACGCCCCTGTTTTTCACACTCTTCATACGTCGGAGCAAACAACAAGTCGACAGGATAATAGCGAAATTTTTCAATTTTTGAACGCGGAGTTTTTGCGGGAACGAAGATGGTTGCGGGCATCTCAAAAATCTTTGCGGCATAGGCAACGCCCAAACCGTGATTGCCTGCCGACCAGGCGACAACGCCCTGTAATCGTTCCCTTGGACTTAGAGTATGCGCGAAATGCAAAGCGCCTCGGATCTTGAACGAGCCTGTCGGCTGCCAATTCTCCAGCTTCATGTAAACGTCGAAACCGGACGCTTCAGAAAAGTAACCGGACGGGCGGAGCGGTGTTTTCAGGATGTACGGTTCTAAAATTGAAGCTGCCCGCTGAATTGCCTGCAGATCGATCATTCCATCATTCTAAATCAGCAACGACGTTTCCGGAATCAGCACCGATGTTGCTCCCTTTCCCGCCTTCTGGCGGCGCTTATACCAACCAGACCGTCCTGATCAACAATCAACCATCATGGTATTCTATTTGCAAGCGCGTTTTGTGAAGGAGGGAATCATGAAGCGTCTGTGTGCGGCCATTGGTCTCTTATTTCTGATCGGATGTCAGGGGGAAGAATACTACAAAACTCCGGAATCGACACTGGAGCGATACGTTGAAAACCGGAGGATGGGTTCGGCGATGCAGATCGAAGCTACGATGAACTGTTTTCCAAAGGAAGATAAGGAGTGGTGGCTGAATAAATCCTTGCGCATTTGTGAATTGAAGTACGGAAAATTCAATCAGATGTGCGGAGAAAGCGCCACAAACAAATCTGCCCTTTGGAACGATCTTTTCGAAATACGCGGACCAAAGTCCACCAATGTATCTTCTTCTGATATTGACGAAAAAGAGGGTCTGGCAACTCTTGTTGTCGACGGACAGGAAGTCTATTTCGTAAAACTGAAAGGCAACTGGAAGCTGGACGGTTTCTTTGGAGTGAAGGAAGAGCTCGTCCAACAATATCCCGAACTCGCGGAGGAATAGTTCTTTTAGATACATGCGGGCGCGATGAATCGCGCCCAACGTTCTCGCTTGACCCACCATCGCCCGGCCTTTATGATACGCAGGATATTGAGAAGGCGATGCTACAAATTCATGAATCCAGACTCGAGAAAAAGCTCTCCGAAATCTATGAGTTCTTAAACAGCAGCTCGTTTCCTTATCTTTTTGTCATTCTGTCCAGCGCCGTGATACTTTCCTGTATCAGCACCTGGCTTTTCGCAAGTCACAATTTACACATCGCACATTTCGATGCCAAGGGACACCTTCTCGTCCCGCGTCGAATCATCGATAATTTGAACCCCGGGCTACGTCAGATCGGGGCCTTCTGGCTACCGTTGCCTCATATCCTCTACCTGCCTTTTGTGCAAAATGATTACCTCTATTTCAGCGGTCTGGCTGCTACTCCGCTATCAATGGCTTGTTTCGTCTGTACGATATGGGTTTTCTTCAGATTTGTTGAAACGATATGTGACAGGTTTGCTGCATTTTGCGCTTCGATACTTTACGTAACCAACCCGAACATGCTGTACTCTGCAATCCACGCCGCTGACAGAAAATTTGTCTATCCTTTTTCTTATCGCCTCTGTTTACTCTTTCGTTCTATTTTTCAAGCGCAAACAGCGAAAACTACTGGTGGCAGCTTCCTTCGTCTCCGTGCTCGGAATCCTTACACGATATGAGAACTGGTTCGTCTTCGCATGTATGGGGCTCTTGTTAATCCTTTTGAGCTGGAAAGAACGCCGCGGATTCAAGAATTTTATTGGGGATTCATTGATTCTGGGTGTTCCGAACGTGGCTGCAATGGCGTTTACATTCTGGATCAACTGGTACACAACAGGCCATGCATACATGGATCACAGCTTCAAACATACAGACTTCCAGCCGGCTGACGGCAGTTTTTTTCTGGCTTTTATTGTCATCCTTTATACGCTTGGAAATCTTATCAGTTACGACTGGACTCTGTTCGCCTTAATTGCAGCAATTTTTTTGTTCCGGAATCGCTTCAAGGACACTCCGTTCTTAGCCTCTCTCGCGATCCTCGGTCCATTTCTTCTATACGCCTACGAGTACTGGGACAATCACCCCACGAGAATTCGATACGGATTGCCATTCGTTCCGATCGCGTTTTATTTTCTGTCTTACTGGCCCGGCAAATCCCGTCTTGTCACTTTTTTGTTTCTGATCTGGACCGGGCATGTCCTGCTCACAAGCCCTTTTTACAAGGTGGGCTCCAGCGAGCTCTTAAACGAATCCATGCGAGACTCGGACAATCTGGCTCTCCAGGCGGGGCTTCTTGCTTATCTCAAGGAGCACGATGATGGGAAACTCATTCTCGCAGCAATGGGGGACATAGCGCCGCTACTGTACGATTTAAAATTGCCGGTGAAGCGTTACGTTCATGAAGGAGCGAAACCATACTGGAATGATGCTTTAACTTATGCACATCCTGAAAAAGTTGTAGGGTGGGTTTTCATGACCCAGGATGACAGGGTCTGGAGAAAATTGCATGACGATCCTGAATTTCACAAACACTTCGCATTAATTGCTCGCAGCGGATTTCTTGAATTGTACAAGCTCAGTCCGGATGCTGAATACAATGTGAAATCGCACCGGCCTCATTCTACTCGTGACAAATATTCCATGCCAAAACTGCCCGGTATTTGAGTCTGTCGAAAATGCGGTGTATCGTGGGCTGCTATGCTCGAGCTCGGCCCGCGAGACGCGGGCGTTACAAAGAAGCCCTGCTGTACTGAATGTTAACGTTGCTCCAACGGCCCACACTTTTTATAATACTAACTGGTACCATTGCATAAAAAGACTCAATTAACCAATCTTCTACCCCCCAAAGAAAAGGCCGTTGCAGTCGGGATTTACTCGAAGCGCGCTCAAAAATGGAAAGAGGAACAATCACTTGAGGAGCTTGGCACACTGGCCGTGACAGCAGGCGCTGACGTGCGGAAGATTTTTCTCCAGGAGAAACCAAGGATGGACCCGGCATACTATTGCGGAAAGGGAAAACTGGAGGAAGTTAAAGAATATTGCGATCGTTACGATATCGATGTGGTTCTCTTTGACGATCCTTTATCATCCGCCCAGATGCGTAACATCGAAAAAGTATTGGACCGGAAAGTTCTGGACCGCACGCAACTGATCCTAGACATATTCGCACAACGCGCCAAAACCGCGGAAGGCAAGCTGCAGGTAGAATTGGCACAAATCGATTATCTGTTGCCGCGCTTGACCGGAAAAGGAATGGCTCTTTCCAGGTTGGGAGGCGGAATCGGCACAAGAGGCCCGGGCGAAACAAAACTGGAATTCGACAGAAGACGTCTGCGTGAACGAAGAACTCGTCTTTTAAAACAACTCCAACACGTGAAACAGATCCGGGAGCTTCAACGCAGCTCACGAAGCGAGATTCCTTTACCGATTGTTGCATTGATCGGATACACGAATGCCGGCAAAACAACGCTGTTTAACAGAGCTTACAGGTTCCAAAGGTTTTGCATCACCAATCCTGTTTGCGACTCTGGACCCTGCGATGAAGAGCATGCGAGCCGCCAACAACCAGTTGATTCTGATTTCCGATACAGTCGGTTTTATTCAGAAAATTCCCCATGAACTGATTGCTGCATTTCGCGCAACGCTGGAAGAAGTCGTCCAGGCTCACGTGTTGTTGCATGTCATCGATATTTCCAATCAGAACGTGGATGAACAAATCGATGCCGTGCAGGAAACCCTTCGCGAACTCGGAGTCGATCACAAACCGGTGATTCACGTTTTGAACAAAATCGATCTACTAGAAAGCGATGCCACCATGCTACAATCTTTCCGCAATCGGCTTGGTGAAGCGGTAGGGATTTCGGCTGAGACCGGCCAAGGACTCGACGAACTCGTTGAGTTAATCGCAATTACGTTAAAAGCTTTCTGGCAGAGGGTGCAACTGTCTATTCCTTTGCAGGAGCAATCGTTGATTGCTCAGTTGCATCATCAGGGGAAAGTTTACGGCAAACATTATACGGATGGACATGTTGAACTCGATGTTGAGGTTCCGAAAAAGCTTGCTGAAAAATTGCGTCACTACGCTCATTCCTGATCTTCTCGTAGTTCTTTTCTCTGCATTCCTTCTCTACGCGTGCGCCGCCCCGAAACAAAGAATTGCCCCCCGACCGGATCTCGGGGACCCTTTGCGCGGAACCAATGTTGCAGCAAATCCGGATTACAGGGATGCATATCAGGACTATCTTCAAGGGAGATCAAAAAGCAGCACGATCAGGATTCTTCGAGCTCATCAAGACATCCCCTGACTATTATCCGGCCTACCTGGCTCTCGCATACTCGTATCTTGCTGAAGACAACACGGAATACGCAGAGAGCTATGTTCGTAAAGCCATAGAAATCAACCCGGATTATGGTCAGGCTCACTTCGTGCTTTCTAATATTTTAGAAGCTCGACAGAATTATGCCGGCGGCTCTGGAGCAGTTAAACGAGGTTGCCCGGATCGACCCGCAATACCCTGCTCTCGGCCAGGCACAGAACGTTCTGAAATTGAAAGCCACCGAACAATACCTGAATACGGGTCGACAACTGGCGGACCAGAATCCGGAAGAAGCTCTAAAATACCTGAAGGCGGCGCACGACATGGCTCCGGAGGTTGCTCAAATTCCTGTTGAAATTGCCGACATTTTGCTGAAACAAAACAATTGTCGCGAAGCCATTAATTATCTGAGAATCGCAATCGAGAAATCTCCCGATGATCTGGATGCAAGAACGCGACTTGCGGATTGTCTTTTGAATCTTCAAGAGTATCAGGAAGCAAAAGACATTTACGAGCATCTTGCACTTCAAATGCCGGGCAATCCCACGGTTCAACAGCGATTGGAAGAGATTAGAAAGCAGATCTTTGTGGATAGTTTGCCGCAAGAGTATCAGAGCATTCCGCACACAACGGAAATCACTCGCGCTCAGCTCGCGGCATACATGGTAGTGAATCTGGAGATCCTGCAGAAATACAGATCGGATAATCAACAGATTGTTGTGGATATCATCCAGCACTGGGCACAGAGCTACATCCAAAAAGTTGTAAGTCTCGGCATTATGGATGTCTACCCCAACAGGACCTTTCAACCGAATCAACCGGCGACAAAACTGGAGCTTGCCAAAGCGATATCCCGAATCCTTGAGATCGTAGAAATGAGCGGCCAGGGTAAGTTCCCCGCGGATCCGAGACTAGTGATACCGGACATACCACCCGGCCATTTGTACTACGATCTGGTGGTAAAACCTCTTTCTGCAAGAATCATCGGCCTGGACGCAGATGGACGTTTTCACGCTTCTCGCAGAGTGAACGGCGCTGAAGCCATCACGGTCGTCAATCAACTCAAAGCATTAATGGAGCCTTTATGAAGTATTCGATTGCTTTTTTGCTTTTCCTCTTTCAAGTCACGTTTGCGTTTGCACAAAACGGAAGAATGGTCGCCGTTACGGCGGAAGAAGAAGTCTCAATCGAAAACAACGATATTGCCGCCACGCGAACGATTGCTCTTTCCTTAGCAACACGGAAAGCCGTAGAGAAAGCCTACGGCACATACATTCGCATTGAAGAATTACCTGAAGCCAGGAGGATCATCGCAACGGCAGCCGCCAAACTGAAATTTCAGATTCTTGCGGAGCAACAAAGAAAGAAGAAATACTGGGTAAAGATTCAGGCTGAAGTTGAGGTTCCGGCCGAGTATGTAAAAAATGAAGAACAGCAGCGGGAAAGGCTCGGTGATTCGATGAACAGCTTCGTTCAAAAATATCCTCAGGGTGAAATCAACTGGGGTGATGGATTCGTCGTTGCCTATGGAAAGGGCGAAATCACAGATTCAGAAGCAAACGCCGAAGAAAGGGCCACTCGTTCAGCCGAAGTGGATGCAAAGGCTCATCTTCTGGAAATCATCAAAGATATTCCGCTCGACGATCGATCCAAGACAGGACAGGAACAGCGAATCAGCTTCGCCCTGGACGGCTTTGTGGAGGGATCCGAAGTGGTCGCGAAATCCAAAACCGGAACGACCATTCACGTTACAGTTCAAGCTCCGATTCGTGGTGTGAAAGGCTTAACAATGGCAGTGCTCGGCTTTTATACTCCGCCGCCCCCGCCCCCGCCACCGTCTGTTGAAGAAAAACCGGAAGAACAGGCCACCGTGGCTCAGGCAGAAAAGAAGGAACCTCCGCTGCCGGATCCGCGTCTGTTTACAGGTGTTGTCATCGATGCGCGCAAGGTTCAGGCGAATGCATCCTTATTTCCGAAAGTTCAGGATACGAAAAAGCAGCAGATTTATGCGGTCGGCCAGGTGAATAAAGAAGACCTTCAGAAAAGGGGTATGGCCTCCTATGCAGTTGTGTCCCGCGACGCAATTATTTCAAAAATGTTCCCCAAAGCTCTTGTCATTCCCGTGCGTTACCAGGCCCAAAGCGCACCGGCCCAATCGCAAAAAAGACAGGGAGAGAATCCGCTCATTCTGGCCACCGATGAGGCAGAAGGAGATCTGCAAACAAATATTGTGCTCAGTGAAGATGATGCTGCCAGGCTGCAGCAACTCGCAGAACAGACGAACGTCCTGAAAGAATGCAGGGTTGTGATCGTCCTGAGCAAAAAGTAATTTTCAAAAATCGTAGTGAACGCCTGTCAAAATAAGCGGATTGTACGATTCGCTTGTAACGCCTGCCTCCGCGGGCTCCTTAGGCAAGCTCTGCCCGCGAGACGCGGGCGCTACAAAGACAGAACAAAATTCCGTGCATGACGTAGGTAATTTATATATTTTATGAAGTAGGAGTATCCAATGAATTCAGCCGAATACGAAGCCATTAGCAGTGCAAATGCGGACGAACAATCCGCTAAAACAGAAGATGCCGAGCCCTTGAGGGCGAGATTGATCCGTTATACCCGAACCGTCACACAATTTGCTCGTCTTCTGATCGGGCTGATGCTGGATTCGCGCGTGGACAAAAAGGTGAAAATTTTTGTCGGAGCTGTGCTTGCTTACATTATTGCTCCCGTTGATTTCATTCCGGAGCTTTTCAGCGGATTATTTGGAATGATGGATGATTTTGTTCTAAGCGCCTTTGCTCTAAATGTGATTCTGAATTGGGTGGATCCCGCAATCGTTCGGTCTCACTGGACAGGCGAAAAGGATCTGCTGGAGACTGTGCAAAAGGGAATCCGGACCGCGGAAGTACTTGTGCCCGAACCAATCGTGAAAAAAATTCAAATGTGGATTGGTAGACATGTAGAAAAAGCGCTTGTACCGATAGAGAAACCGAAAAGCAAAGCGCGAAGAAAAAAGACGGATACTCTTCAGTAAATAAAATGATTCGGGCGTCCCGCATGTAGAGATCCGCCGACATCAAATGGAAAAAATCGTGCAGCCCCCATTGCTCGAAGCGCGAAAAGCTTTTTTGAAAAGCTGGTAGATATCCATAAAAAACTGAAACTCTTTCGATTCTTGTTTTTCAGAAACTTTCCGTTCCACCAACTCTTCCCATTTTCTGAAGTCTTCTGCGAGTCTTAAGACTTGTTTGTGGGCCAAACAAATTCCGCTTTTCACATTGAATCAGATCGAAGAAAGGCTCCTCGGTAAACGCGTCGGGACTGCTCCACACGTTTTCAACTTCATAATCCAAGGCAGCGCGGCATAACAATCTTCTCCAGCGATCAAACGTGGGAAAATCAAGCGCAAAACTCCCCTGCAGCGGGCCGGCCAGATAGCGGCCGCAGGAATTCCGTCCGATTTGGAAGTAATCAACTCAGGCTCAATCGTAAAATCCGCATTCAGTCCTTCTTCGGGCATAATTTCCTGGTAGTACGTTACACGAAGCATTTCATTCGACCCAGTCATGAAGCAGACTCCTGATGTTTTAGAAAATTTCTATACGCATGCATCAGTTTCTTCGTCACTGTCCCGGGCACCGTCAAAAATTGCTTTTGATCCACCTGCCTGACGGGCAGAATTTCCTTCGTTGTGCTGGTGATAAAACATTCGTCAGCATCCAGAAGCTGCTGCGGTGTAAACTGGATCTCTTCGGTCGAAATTCCTTCTTGATCGGCAAGTTCCAGGGCGAGGGCGCGCGTGACACCTTCCAGCAGGCCTGCTTCCGGAGGAGGCGTTTTTAGTTTGCCTTCTGCAACGATAAAAATATTGCTGCCTGTTCCTTCTGCTACGTAACCCGCCATGTTGCACAGAATTCCTTCAAACGCGCCCGTCTTCTTGGCTTCCACATAACCCAGAACATTGTTCAATAAATTACTACTTTTTATTTTGGGGTTTAAGGTTGTGATGTCATTCCGCCGAACCGACACGAGCGAAACTTTCACACCTTTTTCGTAATACTCCGCCGGCGGAGGTTCCAGCGCTACAACAATAATCACCAGGCTGGGACGTTTGCTGAGGTTCACATCCAGGCCAATTCTGCCGGCGCCTCGTGTGACTATGATCCTGATGTAACATTCCCGGTTGGACGTTGCTAGCACGGTCCGGCTCACCTGATGCGCAATCTCCTCCAGCGGCATCGGCAATTCCATGTAAAGCATGCCTGGCGGAGGTCTGCAACCGCTGCAAATGGCGGTCGATCAGGAAAGGCTGCCGGTTATAGGTTCGAAGGGTTTCATAAATACTGTCTCCAAAAAGAAACCCACGATCAAAAACCGAAATTGTTGCTTCAGCAGCTGGAACGATTTTCCCATCAATGTTTACAACCTGTTCCATAGGATCTCAGTATAATCGTTTCCAAAGAATCGCACGGGCGCGATTGAAGTCGTCTGCGCCCCGATTTCCTTCTAAATCTTGCGTAGCTTCCACGTCCCCTTTTAAAAATCCAGGCGCTGACAACTGCAAGTGTGGAGAAAGCGATCATGATCGCCAGAAACACTCCAGTCGGTCCAAACCCGAGTTTTCTTGCCAGGAGCCAGCCAAGGGGAACTTCCCATAACCAGAAAGCAGAAAAAATTGATTTTTGTTGGCGTTGCCGTGTCTCCGGCACCGTTAAAAGCATTCGTCAGCACCATTCCGTAGGCATAAAATATGAATCCGATGCTCACAATCCGCAGGCATTTTACTGCATAAGGCATCGCCCCCGGATCTGTTGTAAAAATGGAAACAATCGGTTCAGCAAGCAACACGAAAATCAGCCCGATTATTCCAAGAAAATAAAAATTATAACGACAGGTGATCCAAACCGACTCCTCGGCACGATCCGGTTTGTTGGCGCCGAGATTTTGTCCCACCAATGTGGCCGCAGCATTGCTCATTCCCCAGGATGGAAGGAGAGCAAAAACAATGATTCGAATTCCAACCGTATAGCCCGCGACAACCACACTCCCAAAACCGGAAAGGATCCTGATAAGCCCCAGCCAGCTGGTGGTCCCCACGAGAGATTGGATGATTCCATTTCCGGAGATGCGGATCATAGACCGGATTACAGGGAGATCCAGTTTTAAATGCTCCCTGCGGATTTGAACTCGTCCGTGCCCGCGTATGAGCTTGGTCAATTGATAAATGACACCGCTTCCACGACCGATATTTGTGGCGACTGCGGCGCCCGTGACTCCGAGCTCTGGAAACGGACCGAGTCCGAAAATAAAACAAGGCCCCAGCAGGATGTTGATCGCGTTTGCAAACCACAAAACGCGCATGGCGATTGCCGCATCGCCGGCGCCCCGAAAAATGGCATTGATCAGAAACAAAAAAATGATTGTTGCATTGCCTGCAAACATCATCCGTGTGAATCCTGTTCCTTCGCGGATCACATCTTCCGAAGCACCCATCAACATTAAAAATTTCGGTGCCAGTAAACCTCCGGCAATTGCTACCGGAATCGATACAGCCAGCCCTAAAACCATGGCTTGAACGGCGGCCACCGCCGCCCCGTCAGGGTTCTTTTCACCGATGCGACGCGCAACGGTTGCCGCGGCCCCCATAGAAAGTCCGATAGCAACGGAATAGAGCAGCGTTAACATGGCTTCGGTTAAACCGACTGTCGCCATTGCTGCTGGACCTCGCCGGGAAACGAAGAAAATGTCCATGACGGCGAAGATGGATTCCATGCAGACTTCCAGCACCATTGGTACTGCCAGCAAGAGCACGGCCTTGCCAATCGGTGTCTCTGTGTAATCATGCGAATGGCTTCCGCGAACTGCTTCGCGCAAGTCAGACCACAACTTCGACTTCCCCGTAACCATATTTTTGAATCCCCTATGATAGAAGCTAAAACTTAAATGTTAAAGGATAAAAGTTAAAAGTGCGTGCTGACAAAACCCTTTTAACCTTAAACTCTTAATTTTTAACTGAGCTATGATAGATTGCGGAATGAAGCTTGTTTTAATGGTGCAGGACGGATCCTTAGCAGGATCTCAAATCGAGCTGGAACAAGGTTACATTCTTTTAGGCAGGGGATCGGATTGCAATCTACGCTTTCATTCCGATGGGGATAACGGCGTCTCCACGCACCACGCGATCATTCAGGCAGCACATGATGGCTTTTACCTGACAGACCAGAAAAGTACCAACGGCACGTACGTGAACGGACATCCTATTCAGGACAAATGGCTCCAGCCGGGGGACGTCATTCAGCTGGGCCGTAGCGGACCCAAAATCAATGTGAACGTCCAGGCCCCTGCCGTCGAACCAGAGCAATCCAAAATCAAGACCTTCCAGACACTCGGTGAGCGCACATTCTACAATCCCGAAAAACCGAGAAAAGAATCACATTACTGGAAAATGGCAATCGCCATTGTTTTCACCTTCATCATGATTTTCATTGTAACGATCTTGATGGTGACAAATATGGGTTTTGAAGGAACCTTTGTTGGCAGCTTCATGGCTTTTCTGCCTGCTCCTTTTTATTTGTTCCTGTATTTATGGATGGATCGCTACGATCCCGAGCCTCCCTGGGCGATTGCCGGCGCTTTCGCATGGGGAGCATTGTTCTGTATCTTCATCTCCTTTATCGTGAATACGCTATTTGGTTCGGTCGCGGCCAGTTTTATGGGTGAACCGGCCGGACAAACTTTATCGGCTGTGATCTCGGCTCCTTTTATCGAAGAACTTACAAAAGGGGCAGGCGTTGTATTTATCGCCCTTTTTCTAAGAAAGGAATTTGATGGAGTGCTCGATGGGATTGTTTACGCGGGAGTTGTAGGACTCGGCTTTGCCACCGTAGAGAACATCCTCTATTACGGCGGTACGTTTGTGAAAGATGGTCCGGGAGGACTCCTCTTCATCGGTTTTTTACGCGGAGTACTTTCTCCGTTTATTCACTCGTTCTTCACAGCCATGACCGGAATTGGCTGCGGTTTGGCGCGGGAATCGCACAATAAGCTGGTTCAAATTTCAGCCCCTGTGCTCGGTTTCTTTGGTGCGATGACGCTTCATGCTCTCTGGAACTTTTCCGCTTCTTTGTTGGGCGGCTTCTTCTTTCTTGCGTACTTCGTCATATGGGTCCCCTTCTTTTTAGCATTTATTGGGTTCATCTTCTTTATCGCAAGACGCGAAAAGAAGATCATGAAACGGGTCCTCGCCGTCGAACAAGGGGGGTTGTTAACGCGGGAAGAAATCGATCTGGCCGGATCGATGATGGGCAGAATCCGTTGGCTACTATCTTCCAGTGGCTGGAAGACATTTCAGGCGCGAAGAAAGTTCCTGCGCGCCATTACAAGACTTGCCTTCTGTTACTGGCATGTCGAAAGAGCCCTTTCTGCGAAAAGCGAAACGCTCAGCATGCAACAAATTCCACAATTTCGTTCGGAAATATCGCAGATCAAGGCCGTTCTGTGAGATTTGCTTTTTGGGAGTCCTCTCGCTATATTAAGTTGAATATTTTTGGAGCCATTCTTTCCTCCCATGTCTCAATTATCTGATCTGTCGTTCTCCCAGGATTGGGAAACAATTCGCGAAATTGTTCAGAAGGGCCGGCGCTTTCTAATTACGACTCATGTAAATGCCGATCCTGACGGTCTGGGTTCCGAACTGGCTCTTGCGGAAGCACTCCGCGCAATCAACAAAGAACCACACATCGTGAATCCAACACAGATTTCAAAGAATTTTTCATTTCTTGATCCGAAACGCGAGATTCAGGAGTACACAAAAGAGATCGGTGACCTGGCCGTTGGCTTTGATGCAGTCTTCATTCTGGACATCAGCCGCTGGGAGCGTTTGGCGCTCTTGCGGACCCGATCCGCTATTGCGGCAAACCCAAAATCTGCATTGATCACCATCCTTATTCAGGAGGATTTTCCGACCATCATCTCGTCAATGTAAATGCGTGCGCTAGTGCTGAGATTGTTTATGACTTATTGCAGTACATCGGCATTCCGATCTCCCGGCGAATTGCAGAGAGCATTTATGTTTCGATTCTTGCCGACACGGGAGCATTCACTTTCTCAAACACAAACACGCGCACTCATCAGATCGCTGCCGATCTTGCTTTCTTATGGAATTTGTCCCCGTACCTTGTATGAAAATCTCTATCAAAATCACACACCCGAAAGATTGAAGTTTCTCGGCGCTGTCCTCGATCGTCTGCAATTTGACTGTGAACAGAGGCTTGCATGGGTGACAGTGTCCCAACAAATGCTGAAGGAAAATGGCATGACGCCGGATGATCTGGAAGGATTTGTTGATTTGCCGAGAAATTGCCGCTCTGTACTGCTTTCGATGTTATTTGCTGAAGTGGAAACGGACGATGTAAAGATCAGTTTGCGCAGCAAAGGTGATTTTCATTCGAATAAGATAGCCGCTCAGTTTGGAGGCGGCGGTCACAGCCACGCTTCAGGGATTCGTTTGTCCGGCAATCTGCAGAGCGTCGAAGAAACCGTTCTGTCCGAAGCTCGAACCGCTCTTCGATCATTCTTGAAAGACAACATTCCCCTCGGCGCTTAAGACACATTGAATACCTTTAACTTTTAATCTTTATCTTTTATCTTTACTTGATGCTTTTAGGCGCTCACATGTCCATCGAAGGAGGGCTCCATCGGGCCCTGGAGAGAGGACACTCGATCGGATGCACGACAATTCAGATTTTTACAAGGAACAATGCAAGGTGGGCGGCTCGCGATCTTTACGAGGAAGAAATCGAGCAGTTTCGGACAATTCGGGAACATGTATTCGATTCATTCTGTTTTTGTGCATTGCAGTTATCTCATCAATCTTGCTGCGGAAAATTTCTACGAGAAATCGATTGAAGGATTAAAAGTCGAAGTGTTGCGCGCAGAGAGTCTGGGGCTGCCGTTCGTGGTTTTGCATCCAGGAGCTCACATGGGTCAAGGTGAAGAAGAAGGACTCATCCGCGTGGCCGCTGCGATCGATCGTGTGATGGATGCAACGTCCAGGGCACGTTGCAAAATCGTGATTGAGAATACGGCGGGCCAGGGATCCTGTATAGGCTGCAAAATCGAACATCTTGAGTTTCTGTGGAATCATGTTGCCGATCGTAGCCGATTGGGGTTCTGTCTGGACACGTGCCATTTATTCGCAGCAGGTTACGACATTCGCACGGAGAAAGCTTACGAAAAAACATTTGACTGAGCTGCTCAACCACGTTCCATTGGAAGCAATTCTTGCTTTTCATTTGAACGATTCGAAAAAACCGTTGGGCTCTCGTGTCGACCGGCATGAACACATTGGAAAAGGAGAAATTGGTCGAATCGCGTTCCGCTGCCTGTTGAATGACTCGCGATTCTTTCATGTTCCTAAAGTCCTTGAGACTCCAAAAGGAAAAGATCTGGCGGAAGATATCGTGAACTTGAAATGCTTGCGACGCATGATCAGGACTACCACGGAGTCACGGAATTCACGAGAGATAAAAACAATTGGTAGCTAGCTCCGTGCTCTCCGTGACTCCGTGGTTACGCGGTTTTAAGGAATTTCAGTATCGCGTTCCAGAAGTTTTTGCGTCTTGAGCGGTTTGTAGTAGATTCCGATGATCCCGGGATGTCTTGTCATCCGTAATTGCGTTGAATCTCCGGCTGAATTCAAGAATCACATAAGAAGGAAGCTTGCGAATCTCAAATGCCTTTTCGGCAAATTGATACGCCGTCATCCCATCAAACTGACCCGCGGCGATCAACAAGTGAGGCGCCTCGATTTCGATTTCAGCAAGAGCATGCTGCGGATTGAAACACACACGCACTTTCAGCTGGGCCTCGGACAGTTTCTTGATCAACTCACCGAGAGTTTCAGAAGTGTCATCCAGAATGAGAACGCTTTTGTTCATCTTACTGAAGATTGTAGATTGTAGACGTCAAAATGCAAAATGCTCCTTTGCAATCTAGAATATGCCATATGCCATATGCAATAGAAAGAGCGGT
The DNA here is from genome assembly GCA_963771165.1 of uncultured bacterium. Lineage (GTDB taxonomy): Bacteria > Acidobacteriota > HRBIN11 > JAKEFK01 > JAKEFK01 > JAKEFK01. Next base: position 82,707 of record CAVYSN010000004.1, read on the forward strand.
ATAATACTTCGTCTTCCATGAAGATTTTAACTAGAAACAAGATTGTCGAGGCATTCCATTTCCCTTTTACGGAAGCTTTAGTCTTTTCCATACTGCTCTGGACATCCTGGGGACTTGCGGAAGCGTTCTACTGGGATCGCCTTTCAGGGATTCTACATGGCGACGATCAGCATCTCGGATCCTACATCTATTTACAGGCCTTTTTTATCTACGTTGGAGTTGCAGCTTTTCTTGCAACGCTTCTTTACGTTGGAATGCGAATTGTGCTTGCGATCTTTCATTTGCACAATACCCGCACATTCCGGGCCTACACGCTTTGCAGTATGCTTGCAACTTTTTTTATCGCGACTCTGTTTCATTGTTCGAGAATAATTCTCCAGCAAAACCATACTGCAAATACTCGCTACGTTGTGCTCGGTGTAATGGTTGTATTTGCGATCGGTCTCATCGTCTTGCTTTATCGTTGGGCAATGGGCGAAGACTTCAGGATTCGCAGGTCGGGCACCATGATGCTCAGTATTCTTGTGATTTCTGTTGTGTTATCCTTCGTCCCTTTTCCGATTTTTTCATACGAATCCGGCATCAACACGTGCAAAAACCAGTGCATCAGGGTTATCGTAATCTGATGGCCTATCAATACCTGGCGCCCCTGTTGAATCCATAAAGGAGCTTAAACATGCGTGAGTTTTTGGCTGAAGAACATCGCCGTCGGCTGATCGATTGGCGCCGGGATTTTCATTCTCATCCGGAGCTCGCGTATCAAGAGAACCGTACAGCAGGAATTGTTGCTCAACATCTGCAGCAATGTGGTTATCACGTTGGAGAAGGAATCGGTGGAACAGGTGTCACGGGTTTGATCCAGGGAGAATCGCCTGGTAAGACGTTGATGCTTCGAGCCGACATGGATTGTTTGCCTGTGCAGGAAGAGAATGAGGTCTCTTATGCATCCGTATTTCCGGGCCGCATGCATGCCTGTGGCCACGATGGGCATACGGCGATCTTGATGGCCGTTGCAGAACAACTGCAAGAACGGCGCCAGAATCTTCGCGGAACAGCGAAACTTGTCTTTCAGCCCGCAGAAGAAGGCGGAAACGGAGCTGAAAAAATGATTCAGGACGGCGTACTGGACAATCCGAAAGTAGACGTTGCGTTCGGATTGCACTTGTGGAATGACAAACCTGTTGGAAAAGTTGCTCTGAACCGGACCGCCTTGATGGCTGGCGTTCATTCGTTTGATTTGACCATTGTCGGGAAAGCTGGCCATGGCGCGGCACCTCACCAGACGATTGATCCAATCGTAACTGCATCCCAAATCATCAATAATCTGCAAACCATTGTCAGTCGTAATGTGGATCCGCTTGAAACTGCTGTTGTAACAGTTGCTTCGATTCATGCAGGTTCTGCCTTCAACGTGATCGCAGAGTCTGCTGCTTTGAAGGGCACAGTGCGCTATTTCAGTCCGGTGCTCGGAGAGCGTCTGCCACAATTGTTTGAACGAATTGTTGCCGGGACAACGCAATCGATGGGAGCAACCTACACATTGGATTATCAAAAGCTCACGCCACCCACGATCAACGACCCAGCCTGGGCCGAATTCATCCGGGAAGTGGCTGCGCAAGTCGTGGGCAGTGAGAATGTGTTGATGGATGCCCGCACAATGGGCGGTGAGGATATGTCCTTTTTCTTAAATGAAGTTCCTGGGCTGTTTCTTCTTCGTTGGTTCCCGGAACGAGGAAAAGAATTTTGTTTATCCACACCACTCGCCAAAATTTGATTTCGATGAAGCTGCGCTGGAAATCGGAGTGGAAATTCTGTGCAGGGCCACAGAAAAGTTTCTGAGGTAGAACTATAATCTAAGTGGTGCGAACGTCCCACTCGCAAGTTAAGCGGCCTGGATTAATACTGTTACCCTACCATAACCTCCCAGGCGGGATGCCCGTACGACATGGTTAAGAATGTGTTGAGACTACGACTTACCAGGAGGTTGCAACTTGAAAAGCAGTCAGTTTGTGAAAGAGCTTTACGAGCTCCAGCAGCAGATGTTATCGGGTCTGGACAATATGGAGCTTGTTCAGGCGGAATCCCAAAACAATCTTGAAATGGCAAATCTGCTAAAAATTGCGTTGAAAAATGAAATAGAAGCGAGCGAGCTTGCCGCTTACTGGATCAGTTCCACGCCTGAGATCGATGTAAAGCTCGGTTTTGCCAGACAAGCCGGTGACGAAGCAAAACATTACAGGCTGATTGAAAAACGACTGGCCGAAATGGGGATCGACATCACGGGATTCGATCCCCTTTCCACAGGATATTCGAAAATGTTTGAATACTTAAAAAAGATGGAAGACACGGTCAGCCGGCTCGCTTGCGGACAATTTATGCGTGAAGGAATCGCTGTGAAACGGAACGAGCAATTCATCAAACTCTGCGAGATTCGCGGGGATCAGGAGACAGCAAAACTTTACAGAGAAATCATTCAACCGGATGAGCTGTTCCATCACCAGCTTGGAAAAACAATGCTGGAAAAATATGCAACCGATCCTCAAAAACAGCAAGCGGCGCGGGAGGCAGTGCTTCAAACGCTTATCGATCGCAGAAGAGTTACGAGGACTCGCAGAAAAGAAGCTCGGCGTCTGCCAGATTCCGGGGTGCTGACATGGAAATCAAGAAAATCACAGTTCTGGGCGCGGGGATCATGGGTTCCGGAATTGCTCATGTTGCCGCAGCTGCCGGATTCAAGACAATCTCTACGATATTAGTAAGGAAATGCTAGCCGGCGCTCTCTGCTCAGATCCGGAAGAATCTGGAAAAGGGAGTTGAGCTCAAAAAAATCACGGCAGAACAAATGCAAGAGGCAATCTCGAATATCAATTGCTGCGACAATCTGGATGAGGTCTGCGCAGATTCTGATTTCATCATTGAAGCCGTGCCTGAGAATATGGAGCTGAAGCTGAAAATCTTCTCCTCACTTGATCGAACGGCTCCGGCGCATGCCTGTTTTGCAAGCAACACTTCCGGCTTAAGCATCACAGAAATGGCAGCGGCGACCTCCCGACCGAAGCGATTGATCGGAATGCATTTTTTCAATCCGGTTCACAAAATGAAACTTGTCGAAATCATCCGGGGCCTCGAAACGGATGATGAAACTTATCGTCTGACCGATGAGATTGCGCGAAAAATGGGAAAAGAGACAGTATCGATCCGCGAATCTCCAGGCTTTGTTACAAGCCGGATCAATGCCTTAATCGGAAACGAGGCGTTCTACATGCTGCAAGAAGGAATCGCAACCGCCGAGGACATTGATAAGGCGTTAAAACTCGGATTGAATCATCCGATGGGTCCTTTCGAGCTTGTGGATCTCGTTGGCCTCGACACTCGATTGAGCATCTTAACTCATTTGCATCAAACCCTCGGTGAAAAATACCGGCCCTGTCCGTTGCTCGTAAAATATGTGAAGGCCGGCCGTTTAGGTCGAAAAACGGGCAAAGGTGTTTACGATTATCCGGAGAAAAAATCATGATGGATTTGAAGAATGTGAAGTTTGAAGCTCGCGACAGGATCGCATGGATCACAATCCACCGTCCGGAAGTCAGAAATGCTCTGGATTTGCAAACCGTGAATGAGTTGCATGCTATTTTTTCAGAATTCAATCAATCGGAAGACGTGGGTGTTGTTGTTTTGACCGGGGCAGGCGAAAAAGTCTTTGTTTCCGGAGCCGATATTCGCGATATTCAGGCGCGTAAAACAATGGATGCTTTAAAGGGAATCAATTCACGGTTATTTAAAGTCGTGGAAGATTGTGAAAAACCTGTGATTGCAGCGGTCAACGGATTTGCTTTCGGCGGCGGATGCGAGCTTGCGTTGTCCTGCGACATTCGAATCTGCAGTGATCATGCGAAGTTCGGGTTGCCTGAAGCCTCGCTCGGTATCATTCCTGCAGCCGGTGGGATGTACCGTCTGGCGCGCGTGGCCGGAATCGGGATAACGAAAGAACTGGTTCTAACCGGAGAACCAATGGACGCGCAGCGGGCATACCAGGTCGGGCTCGTTTCGCGTGTTGTACCGCAAAATGAGCTGCTGAAAACGGCTGAACAACTTTGCCAGAAGATTCTTTCGCGCGGACCACTCGCGATCCGCTTAGCCAAACGGTCGCTGAATCTGATCACTCAGATGCCGACAGAAGCCGCCATGGCTCTGGAATCTTTCGTTCAGGGCATTCTCTTTGAATCGGAAGATAAGCAAGAAGGGACGAGCGCCTTTTTAGAAAAAAGACATCCGCATTTCAAAGGCAAATAATGGGCTTTTCGGTTGCCCTCCTGCTCATTGGAATTGCATTCGGCAGCGCATTGACTCTTCAACTCTTCGTGATTCCGCCGTTGATGGCTCGTGTACAGGATCGCTCCACTGTTTCGCGGGTGTCGAATGAATCATTGAAGCGACATCACACTCTGTGTGCGTTGCTCCTCGCTCCGGCGGCGGTTCTTTTCTACGCCACCGGTCACTTCCCTGCTTTCATCCTGACTGCAATTCTATGGATCTTAAACCTGTATCAACGGTTCTGGATTTTTACAAAATTGCATCTTGTGAAGCAGCCGATCGGAGTACAGGATATGATCCAGCCGGATAATGTTTTGCGCGAAGAATTCAATCGTTTGCAGCAACGCGTCTACCTCCTGTTTCGAATCCATCTGTTGTTCCTTTTGATTGACCTGCTTGTAACCATCATTTGAACCAACAGTTCACGCGGTCTACAAACCGAATCATCATTGTAGGGCGACGTGTATGGCGCCCGCGGGCCTCCGACTCAGCGGCCGGGTTTTTTTACAGAAGATAGCAAAGGGAACAAAGAATAAAGATTTACCCTTCGCTTACTTTGCTTGCTTCTATAAAAGCTCACGCGGGCGCGATGAATCGCGCCCCTACATCCTTGAACCTTCCGTTGCATGGCACTAGAATAGGCACGCATGATCAAGTCCCTTCTCCTTTACATGAGCGAACAACCGCGGATACAGCGTCTGGCTACCAATCTCAAAGTTTCCCGTCGCGTGGCTCTACGGTTTGTTGCAGGCGAAAAGATCACCGAAGCCGTTGAAGCGGTTCGAGTATTGAATACCAGAGGCTTCAACGCCACTGTCGATTATCTGGGAGAAATGATTACAAGGCGTGAAGAGGCCGGTCATGCCACCCGGGAATATCTGGAGGCGTTGCAACAGATCCATCACAACAATCTGAATTCCAACGTTTCCTTGAAGCTGACGCAATTCGGTCTGGGCCTCGATGAAACTTTTTGCAAAAGTAATGTGGAAGAGGTTGTTATACTGGCCGGTGAATTGAAAAATTTCGTACGAATCGACATGGAAGGCTCTGCTTATACGGATTCTACGCTGCGAATTTTCACTACGCTCAGGCGACAATATGAAAATGTCGGTATTGTGATTCAGGCGTATCTATTTCGTTCCGAAAAGGATATTCATGATGTGTTGCAAATTGGCGGAAGAATCCGCCTTTGTAAAGGGGCTTACAAGGAACCGCCCGAAATTTCGTTTAAAGAGAAAAGCGGTACGGATGCAAATTTCATAAAGCTGATGAAGATACTTCTGGAAAGCGGAATCTACCACGGGATTGCCACGCACGATCCTGCCATGATCCTTGCAACCAAACATTTCGCGCAACAACAAAAGATTGCAAAAGACCGATTTGAATTTCAAATGCTTTACGGCGTAAGACGCGACTTACAAGAAAACTTGCTGAAGGAAGGATACAACGTACGTATTTATGTGCCTTATGGTGGGGAATGGTATTCTTATTTGATGCGTCGAATGGCCGAACGCCCGGCCAACCTCCTCTTCGTTCTGAGAAATCTAATGCGGGGATGAATAAAGATAAAAGCTAAAGGTTAAAAGTGTTTGTGAGCGGATTTTTGACCTTTATCTTTTAACCTTTATCTTTTAACTCTATAATAGATCGTCATGACCGAAAGACATTTCACACCTGAAGAAGCAGATCATTTGATTCCAAAATTGGAGCAGATCGTTTCCAATATGCTGGATCAGCGAAAGTCAGCATTGGCTCTTGGGGAAGAACTGCAGGCAATGCAGGATCGAATTCAATCGGGTGAAAACGTCATCGCCTCGGATCTGATGAATAAAAGAACGGAGCTCGATTTCATCGTTGAAATCATTCAGGAAGGGCTGAATCAAATCGAAGATCTGGGTGGACATCCTAAAGATCTGGATCTTGGATTGGTGGATTTTCCAGCGGAGCTTGATGGCGAAGAAATATTATTGTGCTGGCGATATGGGGAGAAGTCGATCCGCTTTTATCATGGTCCCGAGGACGGTTACTCCGGCCGAAAGCCGTTAAGACGGTAATTCCGTGGAATTGCTGGACAAGTACGGTTACAGTCTAGTTTTTGTAGTTGCACTACTGGAACAATTAGGATTACCGCTCCCAGTTGCGCCGGTGCTTCTTTTAGGTGGCGCTGTTGCCGCAAGTGGTAAATTATCGTTTACAACCCTTGTCGTTTTTGCCGTTCTTGCCGCATTGATCGGAGACATTGTCTGGTACCATCTCGGCAGGCAGAAGGGGCGCAGTGTCCTCAAAATACTGTGCCATCTATCGTTGAGTCCTGAGACATGCGTTAAGAAGACAGAAGAAAGTTTTTTAAAGCACGGGATGAATTCGTTGCTGTTTGCGAAATTTGTTCCGGGGTTGAATACAATTGCTCCCCCAATGGCCGGTTTGGTTGGATCCCGTTTCGTTTCCTTTCTGTGGCGCGATCTGATCGGCGCCCTGGTATACGTTCTCGCCTTTCTGATCCCCGGTTATTTTCTTGAAAAAAGTATTTTTCACATTACAACTCTCTTCGAACAGCTGGGACGAACCTTTTTCTGGCTGCTTGTAGTATCACTGATTGGTTACTTATTCATCAAATACATCAAGCTGAAACTGTTGCAGAAGCTTCTTTACAAGGAACGAATCACTCCGGAAGAACTTCATGAACGAATCCACGCAGGAGAAGCTGTCATCATTGTGGATATTCGCTCAAACATCCCGACCGATTTGGATGCCGGATTTATTCCCGGGGCGATCCGCATTCCACCGGACGAGATCGATGAGCATATGCATCGTCTGGATAAGGAACGATGGATTGTCATGTATTGTACGTGACCCAACGAATTCACAAGTGCCCGTGTGGCAAAGCTACTGTTCGATCGAGGTTATCAGAAAGTAAGACCTTTGCTGGGTGGATACGACGCGTGGGTGAACGCAGGATTCCCTGTTGAACCTTATCAACCTTCGTTGAAATCACATGAAGAAACCAAAAACGCCTCCTGAACAGCGGATTGGTGAAATTCTCAAACTGCTAAAAAAGGAATATCCCGATGCGACCTGTTCTTTGAATTACACAACTCCATTTGAGCTGTTGATTGCAACAATTCTGTCCGCGCAATGCACAGATGTAAGAGTAAACCTGGTTACGAAAGAGCTCTTTCGCAAGTACGCCGGACCAAAAGACTATCTCGCTGTTCCGGAAGAAGAATTACAAAACGATATACGCACAACCGGTTTTTTTCGTAATAAAACAAAAAGTATTCGCGGAGCCAGTGCAAAGATGATTGAGGAATTTGGAGGAGAAGTCCCCGCGACTATGGAAAAACTGTTAACCTTGCCTGGAGTGGCCCGAAAGACGGCAAATGTGGTTCTTGGAAATGCTTTTCGCATCACATCCGGCGTTGTTGTGGACACTCACGTCAGTCGGGTAAGCCAAAGGTTAGGGCTAACGAAAGAGACTCATCCTGAAAAAATCGAACAGGCCTTGATGAAACTCATCCCGAAGAAAGATTGGATTTCTTTCAGCCACCGGCTGATTCTGCACGGCCGCTATGTTTGCAAAGCGCCGAAACCGGATTGTCCCAATTGTGTGCTGAATCACCTCTGCCCTTCCTCAACGGTATGATCTAACACAGAGACACGAGAGAGAGAATAAAAATAATTCCAAAACTCCGTGTCTATGCGTTAAATTTTTAACGTCACGGCGACGCCGTCCCGGATTGGAAGGATCGTTGAAAATGCATCTGGACTATTAAAGATCATCTCATTGTACTGAACGATAGCGCGGGTGGAAGCATCCTGCTGTGATTCAACTACTTTTCCGGACCATAGCACGTTATCAGTAATAAACAGCCCACCCTTGCGAAGGCGGGGAAATCCTTTCCGGAAACCGGAAGGATACTGATGTTTATCGATATCCATAAAGATGATATCGAATTCACCTTCTTGCTGATCCAGAGTCTGTAGCGCTTCCCCGCGAAAATACGTGATTTTGTTCCAAAGTCCGGCGCGACTCAGAAAATCCTCAGCCTTTTTCACGTTCTCTTCCGAATTTTCTGTGCAGAAGATGACTGCATCATCCGGAGTAGCCAGAGCAAACCAGAACGCAGAGTAACCGTAGCCGGAACCGAGTTCCAGAATCCTGCGGGCACCCAGCAACCGGGTCATCACGAAAAGAGATCGGCCCACAAGCGGACCGATAATAGGAAAATCCAACATTTGAGCCAGCGTCTCCATTTCCTTCAAGATCGGATGATGCGTCGGACAAATTCGGTGAAGATACTCTTCCACTACAGGATTCACAATGTTCATGAATGATCTTCTCCTTCTGCTCTCGGATGAACACCTACAAGACGGTCCGGAAAGTCGGTAATAATTCCGTCCACACCAAAATCGATAAGTTGTTTCATTTCCTCGATATCGTTCACGGTCCAAACATGAATTACAATCCCCTTCTTTTTTGCGGTCTCACAAAACGCTTTCGTAACAACCTGATCTCCGCGAAATCGGGGAGGAATTTGAAGAGCGTCTCCGGATCCTTTGTAAAAATTTGCGAGATGGAGGCGAAAAGAATTGTAAAAAGCAATCGATTCCTGCGCGGAGAAGTTCGTCGGAATGGCCGGCGCCAGGCTCCGGAATCGCGTGAGCGGTTCCGTGTGCTCTGAAGCGACCACAACCTTGTCTTCCATCTTATACTTCTTTATCAGACGGTAAACGGGTTCTTCTATCGCCGGTAAGGTCTGTTTGATTTCGATGATGAAATTCATATTTGGAAACGCTTTAAAGCTGTCTTCCAGTAAAGGGATCCCGATCCCTTTTCCACGAAAAGGGAAAGAGGAATTCTGATCCGGGTCGAACATGAATCCTGCATCAGCCTGCTTCAACGTGGCCCAGTTCTCATCGAACACGCGGCCCGTGCGGTCTGTTGTGCGATCCAGAGCCGAATCATGAATGACAACGATGCGTCCGTCACGGGTGGAGTGAACATCCAGTTCCAGAGCATCGATGGGCAATTTTGCAGCAGCTTCAAAAGCAGCCATTGTATTTTCTGGATATCGTCCCGAAAATCCCCGATGCGCGATGACCCAGAAGCGGCCATCTTTGAAAAGCTTCTTTTTTTCACGATGACTTGCGATTTCTGCAGAGAAATTCGCTACAGAGAAGAGTCCGAATCCTGAGACCAGCAAAAGAGCAGCCTTCTTGAAATTCATTACGCGCCATTGTACTACGATTGACAGAGCTCAAGGCCTATAGAGGCTGCTAACCCTCAGGGTTGAAGTTTTTGGCTGTTCCGTGGACAATGGTAGGTTATGACTGGAAAACAAAAAACCGCGTTAGCCGTTTGTGTTTTCCTTTTTGTATCCCAGGTTTTCGGTGAAACAAAGAGGCGTTGCATCTCCCCTGCTGCTGCAAAGAGGTTCGTCGAAACCAATCGAAAAGAAGTTCAAAACCGAAGAGAGATCCGTTCCCGGGCAACCCGCAACGGAAACATCATTTGGCTGGAAGCGGATTCCGAGCTGCTCATCCTCTCTAATACATTCGATTTACAGGATCTGGCAGTACGTTTCCATCCCGCATCCAAAGGCCGCTATACGCATACCCTGGAGCCGGCCAGTTTTGACGGTGAAACGTCGCAAACATTGGATCTCGGTGATGATGATTCTTTTGAGCTTGTGTTCAAGGACTTTCAATTCCCCTTCGGACGCAAAACTTACGACAGATGTTATATCAATTCAAACGGAAGCATTACTTTTGAAAACGCGGATCCTGAACCCCCCTCAGTCAATGTTATTTCGCAAGACCTCCCAAGGATTGCCGGGTTTTTTGCCGATTTAAATCCGCAAAATTCGGGCGCCATTCTGCTCCATGAAACCTCTGATCGGGTCTTGATCAGCTGGCTGAGAGTACCCGAATTTTTTAATCAGAATCAGTTTGACTTCGGGCAAAACACTTTCCAGATTGTACTGTATAAAACGGGAGTCATAGATATTGTGTTTACGAATGAATTTACCGCAACACAAGGAATTGTAGGGTTGATTCCTGGATTTGACAGTATTCCGGTTCACCTGGTCGATTTCAGCTCCCGCCTGTCAACAGGCCGGCAGTTCCATTCACTTGTCGAAAATTTTCATAACTACGAAAGCATCGACATTCCAAGCCTCATGAAAGCACTTTATAGCAGCGAGCCGGACCGGTTTGATTTTGTCAGTATTTTCAGCAATTTTGATTTAACTCCTGTTCCCGGAGCTCAAGCGTTTGCAATCAATGTTCGAAACAACGTACTTGGGATCGGAAATCCATCCGACAGAAAACCGATTTTCAAAGATACGGAGAAATATGGAAGCTCAGGACAGCTTCAAAACATTACCTTCCTCGGAAATATTCATCAATATCCTGATGATCCAGGCAAAAACATTCCAGAAGAGGATGTTTCGCTGCTTGAAATTCTGGCTCACGAATTAGGACACCGGTGGCTGTCGTACATAAAAACCTCAAGGGACGGAGAACTGAACGATACACTGCTCGGTCGCGATAAAAGTCACTGGAGTTTCTTCCTGGATAGTGATGGATCGTTTCTCGAAGGCAATCAAATTCAGCTTCGAAGCTCAAACTCTTTTGAAACAGGAACGCCATTTCAACAGTATTCCGATCTGGATTTGTATCTGATGGGTTTCAAATCGCCGGAAGAAGTGAGCGACACTTTCTACGTGGAGGGAGCGAATAACTTTTCCCCTGACTTCCCCTTTAGCACCGAATCCAGCCCGGAAAGTGATATCCGTTTCAAAGGCACTCCTGTGCGGATCAGTATCGCGGATATTATTGATGCTAATGGTCCCAGAAAACCAGAATCAAACGAGTCCCAGAGAGAGTTCAAGCATCTGTTCCTCTTGATTGCAAAGAGCACTCAGCAGCCTACAGCTGAAGAAATCGCATACATGGAAATGGTGCGAGCTTCATGGACAGATTATTTTTACAACGCCACGTCCGGCGCGGCCACAATTGATACTGTTTTAGACCAGTGATAAAGAAACTAGCATTCATCCTTCTGCTTTTCGCCTGGGCTACAGCGAACGCTCAGGAAAGAGTTGTGGAGGGCAAATCACCCGAAAGTCGTCAGCAGGTCAACAAAATTCACATCGATGCGCTGGATGTATTCGATCCAAAGCTGCCGCAATATCGTTCCTGGGTTTTCCGTTTTTTGAATTCTCTGCATGTCCGCACGGATGAGGGATTCATTCAGCGAGAGTTGCTCTTCCGTGAAGGCGAGTTCTACGATCCGGATCTTTTGCGCGAAAGCGAACGCAAGCTCAGAAAAAATAAATTCCTGGACAATGTTCGTATTGAAACCGTTCCGGTCGGAGCCAACAAACAGGATATATATGTTCACACAGAGGATCAATGGACCACTCAGCTCAACATCAGCGCCGGACACAGCTCAGGGTATTCCGAATGGGGAATGTCGGTTGAAGAATCGAATTTCTTGGGTTTGGGAAAAACCGTTGCGCTTGAGTACAGCGATGATGTGGAAAGATCCAAGTATGAAGCGCTTTATTTCGATCCGCAGTTTTTAAATTCGCGATGGAAGTTTGAGACAAGCTACCAGAGCGCTTCCGATGGATGGGGTCACACACTTGATCTTCTTCGTCCGTTCTATTCTCTCGAAACAAAATGGGCGTACGGTGTCTCCTGGGATTCAGGCACAATAACCAGGCCGTTGTACCACAAGGGAAGAGCGGTGGCTGAAATTGACGAAGACCACCAGAACGGAATCGCTTTCATGGCCCGGGCCTGGGGCGAACGATATAACAAAAGAAAATTCGGAATGTTGTTCAGCCTGGATAATCTGGTTTATCCAAATTCCGCCCGCATCATTTATCCGGAAGCCACATCGGTCAAGGCGATCCAAAAGAACTTGAATCCCATCGACAAAGATAGTTACCGGTATGGTGGTATATTTCAGTGGGATCGCCAAAATTTTATTGAAGAAACTTATCTGGACAACTTTGGACGTATAGAAGATCTTCCGATCGGGTTCACATTTGGTTCGATCCTTGCCTATGCTGATGAAGTTCAGCCGGTTCCCGATTTCTATCTTCTCCATTCGTTTACTCAATACAGCAAACAGGTCAGCAAACAGCAATATTTCACGATGCGCGGCGACTTCAGCATTCATCGCGAAGCGAACGGTCTCTTTAATAATGTGATCTTCGCCGGTTACACTCATTATTACTTGCAGATGGACCAGTTAAAATTGGGAAAACTGGCGTTCCCGAGGCAGACACTGGCCGCCAACCTCTCCGCAATTTTCACCAAAGATGTGGATGCACCCTTCCAGATTTCACTCGGTGAAGATGAGGGGTTGAGAGGTTATACGTTTAAATCATTCACCGGACAAAATAAGCTGCTGTTCAATTTCGAAGATCGCATCTACACAAAGTTTGATCTTCCTGTTGTTGCCGTGGGACTTGTGGGTTTTCTGGATGCCGGTTATGTATGGTCGAGCGAAGAAACATTGAAATTCAAAGATTTCGGTGTGAGTGTAGGCGTTGGTCTCAGGATAGGATTGAAAAAATCGCAAAGCGCCAGAGTGGTACGTGTAGATTTCGCCGTCCCCTTACACAAAGAAACCGGCGCCTTTACTGAATCGGATCAAAAAGGATACTCCATCAGCGTATCTTCCGATCAAATCTTCCGTATCATCGAAAAATTCCCCAGACTCTTCGAACTCTTCTAGCCTTCTCATGGACAACAGGCATAACCATCCACAACCTGCACATCATCGATGAACCATCCGGGCCTCGGCAGTCCACTACTGGTAGAAGTGATACTCCACCGGAATTGAACCGTCTTTCCTGCCGCAAAAGCGGGCAGATTGACCGTCGTTGTGAAAAAGCCGCCTGAATTATCTGCCCACGAACCGACCAGGTTGTTATAGGGTCCGGTTACAAATACGCCTCCAGCCGACTCAATGTCTTCAAACTCACCGCCCGCAATCGAGATCTCCAACGTTGCATCGGAAATACTTTTGATGTTCACGTGGTGTTGAAATATGAGTTGAGCATTTGCATTCACGATCGAAATCGGAGGAGAGATCAATTCACTACCACCACCTCCTGTGTCTTCCGTGCCAAAGGCAGAGTTTGGCGCGCTGTCGCTTTCCGCATCCGTGGTGATCCAGGGAAGTAAGAACAAGGACGCCGAGGTTGTCCATCCGGCCGGCAACGAAGGAGGGGTCACGGCATCAAAATTTTCGGAGAACACGATTATGGGCGCTCCGATTTGCATTGGAAAGTGATTGACGATCGTTCCGAGATTACTTTTCGCACTGATGGTAACGTCCAGTGGAATTCCACACACAGCATTATCCGGAACCTTGAAATTGAAGGTTCGAGTGACCGTTGCTCCGGCCGCGATGGTTCCATAATTTTTTGCGGGGCCCGGGTTCCCAGCGATATTCGCCACAATCTGCGTGATGCTATCGGCACACAACGGATTGCTGTACGGAATGACGACATCAAGCTTCTCACCCGGATCAGGGAATCCATTCTGGCAAACGCCGGTTGATTTTTTCGGTTCCGAATATTGAATCTCGCCGATTTCCACATTCGGCATGTTGAACGACTGCACAACCTTAATGTCGGAGAAGAAAGAAGAGGAAATTTCAGCGCCAAAGCCCATTCCACGCGCTGCGAAACCGGACCAGATCATTAATTCGTCCGCACCACCGTAGCTCGCGCAATCTGCGGCAAGAATGGAATCGCGGCCATCGAGAAATGTGGGATTGGCAGTGTCCAGCTTCATTGCATCTGTTGTGAGCTGCAGCATGCGCTGATTTCCTGTGCTGAAGCCGAGAGCGGATATCAGACGTGCGCGTACTTCCAGTAAACTGCTGCACCAGATTTCTCCAGAGTTGTGAACTTCACCCGCTCCATTCAAGGACCACAGGATTGGACTTTCAGGAAAGGCTCCGTCGCTTGTATCCAATTGCGACTGATCGATATCGGCAAGAGTCAATGGACTGTGCGGTTTTCCGTTCGGTCCGAAATTTGTCATGACCGCGTAAGGAAAACGACGCACTCCATAATAGTAGTTATCTGCTCCAAGCGTATGGCCGTCGTCGTCCGTAAAATCCTTGAAGGCATAGGCAGCGCTCGCAAAAAGTCCATTCACATCCTCCGAACCATCCGATAGGAGTGCGCGGCCATAAAAATCGGACCACCCCTCCCCCATGCCGCGGCTTTGTAAAAAGTGAAGCCCGGTCGCATTTCCGTGCAGACGCCTGGACAGTCCGTGCGTGAGCTCATGCACAATAACTTCTTGATCCAGATCGCCATCGTGATCCGGATCAGGTCCGGGGAAAATGCCCAGAGACATTTCTCCCGGCGCGCCATCCGGTGCTGAAAAAAAAGAAGCGTTGTCCGTGATTCTTTGCACGAATGCGAGTACCGCATCTCCTTCGACGCCACCGCGGCCAAAATTATCCGTTTGAAAATTTCCATCCGCTTCCGTGAAGCCGAGTTGATACAGAATGTCGTGATAACGATTCGTCCAGAAAAAGACGTTTGTCACAGCGCCAAATCGATAATCGCTACCGGTTGGATCATCCGATCCCAGCGGCGGCGGATCATAGTTGAAGTCAAAAACACGGTACGGAGAGCCGATGGCGCGTCCGCCCAGATCGATGACCCTATCCTGATCTAGATCCAATCCGGCATCCACGTTGTTGCCGGCCGTTGTATTGGCTCCGTCCGGGATCCAACCATCATTATCAAAGGCCGGCAATTCGCTGATCAAAGTAAACGTATTCCGCTCGACGCCCGGCCCTTGAATTCCCGATCCCGGGGTTGCAGTGGATGGCGAGAGTGGACCAGGGCTGTCCCCATCGTAGACAACATACGTTGCATTTTCCGATACATCATCCATCAGGTTTTTTCGGAAAAGCAGATCACCATTTCCCGCGTCCACAAAAAAGTAATAGGCGTAATCGGGCTGCTTCAAAATGATGGCCCACGCAAGTACGGGGAGCCCCGCTCTCAGCGGAAAATATTGCAATTCGCTCGTGAAGATATTTGCGGCGGTCGACCCGATGGATTGCGCCGCAATTGCTGCCGCTTGTTTCGCAGTAAGCAATGGAGTCGTTGTGATGGTAGCGTTGTCTACATCGGGTACCAACTCGCTGACAGTCCGCACCAGTTCACCTTTGGAAGTGAAGGCGGCTCTCATCTCTCCGCGAAAAACCGGAAGCCCATGGATTTGCTGCTGAAGTTTCACCCAGGAGAGATTGCCCGCGGAATTTTCATAGTTCGCTGTTGTTTTTAGCTCCGCGATTTGTTGCTCCGTCAATCCATAAAGCGATGAGTTTTCGGTCAGGAAGCGGCGAAGAATGGTTTCTCGGCCGGCTGATGCAGGCGCGGTTAGATAATGACGTCCACCTTTGACGCCGACAATTTCCGGACCGCCAAGGACAGCGTGATATTTGACGTTTGCTGCGGGCACTAATCGCGCCAGCTCCCGCTCTGCTTTTTTTCTTTTGGCAAATGGCGCCCTTTGCAGCGGGAAAGCAGTTGTAGATACTTTTTCGCGCCGGCTGTAGCGTATGTCAAAATCGGGAATCGTGTTTTGTTTCGAAGTGGCATGAACCAGAAACGGGGCGACGAATACAAGAAGGGAAAAAACGGCAACAGAAGAACGTGCCATAAACCACCTCCAGGCAACCTTCCCTGGATTATCCGCCTTCTAGAATTTTCCTGTCAAATCGCGCAACTCCCCCATTCATGGGTTATGCACCCCAACTTCCAATCATTGTGTTAGAGTTTGAATTGCAAATGCGGAAACTCACCTTTGTTTTCGTTGTAATTATTTACGCGTTGTTCCTTCCCGCGTGTTCCAAAGAATTTGTTGCCACAGTCATTTCCGTAACCGACGGCGACACTTTGGTTGTGCAACACGACGCAACGCACAAGAAGATCCGACTCTACGGCATTGACTGTCCTGAAGGCAATCAAAAATTCGGCAACGAAGCGCGGCGATTTACGACAGAGCTTGTGGGAGCCAAGAGCGTTCGCATCGAGCCTCTATATAACGATCCTAAGGAGCGCATAGTGGCGAAGGTTTACCTGCCAGACAACCGCTATGTGAATGGTGAAATTGTCGCAGCAGGATACGCATGGTGGTTTCGCAAATACGCGCAAGACGACGACCTGCTTGAAAAGCTGGAACGCGAAGCACGGACCGCGCACCGCGGCCTCTGGAATGACCCAAAACCCACCGAACCCTGGCTCTTCCGCCAGTAAGCAGAACCCTGAGTCTGAGGTGGCGTTTCTTCCGAAAGAGAATTTACAGCAGGTCCCGGATATTTCGAAGAAAAGCCTCCGGAAGTGGAAATTCAATTCAGCAGTGAAAATGTTCTGACGATCCACTTCTCTGGACAAAAAGAGATCCAAGCAGCAAAAGTCAAAATCAAAGAAGAAGAGCTAATCTTTTCGAACGGGGATGTAACAATCTCAGGAACGTTGTTTCTGCCCGAGAAAAACGCGCCTCATCCGGCAATTGTTCGTGGTGGATGATCGAACCCGCAATTGATGCTGTTATAAGTTCGGATTTTCGGCGAGTCGCCCGCAGCAATGGCTTTACAATTTCACCAACCTTTCAGAGATGTAATCTTCAGGAAAGTTTTCCGCAATCAGACCTCGTTATTCTGATCATCAGAAAGGAGGCATTCATGAATACGGCAAAAGAGATCGGGATGAACTGGATAGTTTATGATCAGGATTTCCAACGGAGCAAGAGCGTTGTTATCATGTTGTTCGCCCGATGTGGGATCCAAGCTCTTGTTTATGAAGAAGCCATCAAAATGGTTAACTTTTCTTCGGCAGGCACAAACTTGCTGGTTCATTGTGAGGCGTTGGATAAAAATTTTGTTCAACTAGCGCTAATCAAGCAAACAGGAAAGTGCGATTTCCGATTTTATTGCACCGAAGAAAGGGACCGTATTCCGCAGATCGCATACCTGCCTGATGAATGGAAGCGCCTGGTCTCATAGCTAGACCACACGGAGACCGAAAATATCCAACTTTTTCATTCTTAGCGGTAATTTTAGAGAGGCCTAGATTGTCTAGGTATGGCTGATTTGAATTTTTTTGCATCAACACCGAAACTAGCGTAGTGACTAAAATTTTGTTTTGCTGAATTCCTCTCCCTCCTGAAGGGGGAGGGTGGGTGGGGGTTGAGGAATCATGGACAACCCTACCCTTTGGGAGAAATCACGGCTACAGCGAATTCAAGCTTGCCGTCCCCACAGGACCATGATTATTTTTTCAGCAGCGCGGTCCAGTTCATCACGACTGTGATCGGCAACGAAGAAACGTCTGCGATCGAGGTGCTCACCAGGAATTTTTGTCCGCTCGCAGCCGCAGCGTAATAACTTCTACTCGAGGTAATAGAGGATGTTGAAATCACAACTCCAGGGAGAATCGTAGTGCCACCCGGCTGAAACGTAGATCTCGCTTCTTTAATTTCCACGGCTCGCAATTTCCCATCGGGACCTACGTAAAACAATTCTTTGCCGTCACGACGCCAGGATGGTTGGTCGCCGCCGTTTTTTGAAATTTGCCACTTTCCTCGGCCAGCAGGAAAGCTTTGAACATAAAGTTCCGTTCTGCCGGATTCATCCGAAGCATAGGCGACCCATTTCCCATTGGGAGAGAAACGAGAGTGAGCTTCATTGAATTCGGTAACTAAATACGGTACAGGCTTGCGATCACCAAAGGTTGGCAGTAACCACAAATCAAAGTTTGTCTTCGGATCTACATTTTCATACGAGATGTATTTTCCATCTGGAGACCAATCATCCGGCCACTTGGCATGATTCGATTTCAACAAGAGCTCGTCATTTCCAGTTCCATCGGCAGGTTTGGCATAAATGTTATAGCTTCCGGATCGATTGGAGGTCCAGGCGATGCGGCTCTTGTCTGGGGAATAGACAGCAGCAGCGTCTTCACCTGGATCAAAGGTAAAACGAGAGGATGTGCCGTTGGATGCATCCAGCACCCAGAGATCCAGCGGCACATCGTTTCTCTCCTGTGATTCAAAAACAATGTGTTTGTCATCTGCGGAAAGGTACGGCTCTCCATAAGTGGACTGCTGATCGAATTCCCCAAGTTTTGTTCCCCCGCGGTCAACCCAGGCTAATTTGCGCAAGTCGATTCCGCCTGCACGATAGATCAACAGGCCATTTTCAGAAACGGAGAAAGCTCCTGAAGCAGTAATGGTGTTAAAGCTGTTCGAAGGCTCTTCAGCGATTGGAATAGCACTTCCGTAGACCTGCATCTGTTTCAAATCGAAGGCGTGTGATACAAGACTCCCCCGAGAGATATAAAGCAGGTAACCGGATCGATCATAAACAACCATAGTGAGAGTGTCGAGTAAGCGTCTTGATTCTTTTGAATTTAACGAACCGAGATAGATTCCCTGGTTCTCAACCGCACCGGAGAGCGTAACGTAAATAAAATGCTCTCCATCCGGCAAAAAATGAGGGAACCTGTGGCTGTTTTCCTTCCGAGCCGAGTCGAGATTGGTGATCCGCGTTACTGTACCCCCTTCCGACGGAACGGCATAAAGGGAGTCACTGGAACTGGGAGAGAACAAGATGGTGCCGTTGCGGCTCCAGGTTCCGCCCCGGGAATCTGCGGAATCGCAGATCGGCCGCGGAGAGCCGGATGTTGCTTCTACTTTTTTCAGCTTTCCCTGCGTGAAAAATGCGATGAACCGGCTATCGGGTGACCAGAATGGAAAAATGGCATCATCCGTCTGAGGAATGATTCGTGAATTCAAGGAATCCAGAGACCTTACCCAGAGTGCCGATGAGCCATTGGGGGCAGCGGCAATGAATGCGATTTTACTCCCATCGGGAGAAATAGCTATTGAATTGCTGAATGAGGAATCTTTTGGAGGGGGAATCGAAAGAATCGCAAGTCGCATGTCGGGTACCGGACGTTGCAAATACAGAAACGCAAGAAGCACTGCAACCAGGAAGAGAAACGCACAAGCAATCATCCAGAATCGTTGTACTCTCTTCCGTTTTGGTGCAGCTGGTGCAGTGATCGCAGTTTGGGACGCCCCTTCGGCGATCCACTTCAGTTGCAGCATCACGTCATGCGCAGTCTGCCATCGATCGTCAGGATCTTTTGCAAGACAGGTTTTCACAGTGCGGTCCAGTGCCGGTGGTGTCATGGGAACGATTTCCTGAATCGGTTGCGGCTCCTTTTCCAGAATCGCTGCGATCAAACTGGCCTGACTTTTTCCGGAAAAAGCTCTCTTTCCCGTTACCATTTCGTAAAGCACGGTGCCGAGCGCAAAAATATCGGTTCGCGAATCGATTTCCCGGCCTTCCAGTTGTTCAGGCGCCATGTACTGAAACGTGCCTACGATGCTTCCTTCTGCAGTCAAATTCTTTGCGCCTGCTTCCGTTGCCAGAACGGAAACACCCGAAACGATGGTTTGCGCTGTTGATGATTGCTGAAGTTTTGCAAGACCGAAATCGAGCAGTTTTGCTCCGGATTTTGTCAGAATGATATTCCCAGGTTTCAGATCACGATGGACGATTCCCTGTTTGTGTGCTTTGTCCAGAGCTCCCGCAATTTCAATCCCGTATCGAAGCGCAGGATCCAATGGCAACGGCCCCCTGATCAACTTTTCTGCAAGAGTCTCTCCTTCCAGATATTCCATGACAAGATATTGCACGCCGTTCTCATGCCCAACGTCATGCAATGTGCAGATATGCGGATGATTCAAACTGGAAACGGCGCGTGCTTCCCGCTCGAAGCGCTCACGAAAATCCGGATTCTCTGAGAGATGGGACGGTAACACCTTCACTGCGACAGTGCGGTCCAATCGTGTATCGCGCGCGCGATAGACCTCACCCATCCCGCCGGCCCCCAGCAGAGCAACGATTTCATACGGCCCAAGGCGCCCCCCGGGTTTTAATGCCATTGCGACATTATAGGTGATTTTATCCCTGATAGAAAAAATTGTGGGGCATCGTTCTCAGTGCTCCTACATCGATTCTAAAATTGGGGCGAACCGATGATACTGTCATCGGCATTTCAGCCTTGACTGAGCGGCGAAGAGATGGCGATAAGTTCAAAAATGCAGAGCGCCTGACCCATGTTGCCATCAATGGGCGCCCTTCGCTTGTTTGTGCATAAGAAAACTTCCATCTAATCAGAAACTTTTGTCTCTGCCTCATAGCCACTTCTTCAACAACTCCAGACTCAGGTTTCCGCCGCTGAGAACCAGGACAATCTTTTTCTTTTTCAAATCTCCCAGCTTGCCGCTGATGAGCGCAGCTGTTCCGGCAGCTCCTGCAGGTTCAACAAGCATTTTTGCGCGTTCCAAAAGGATTTTCATCGCCTGAATAATTTGAACATCTTCAACAAGAACAACGTCATCTACATATTTTTGAACCAGAGCGAGGTTCCATTCTCCGACTATTGGCGCGGCCAAGCCGTCTGCTATCGTATTCGTCTTTTCGAGTGTGACCGGCTTTCCTGTTTCCAGAGCGCGAGTCATCGTGGGCGCCCCTTCCGGCTCAATGCCGATGATGCGGGCCCGATGGTCGAGATTCTTTACCGCAAATGCAATTCCGGAAATAAGAGCGCCACCTCCAATCCCCACAACAACTATATCGGCGCCCGGAACATCCTCACAGATCTCGAGTCCAATGGTTCCCTGACCTGCAATCACATAAGGATCATTATACGGGTGGAGAAGGATTGCATCCTTTTCGCGCCGAACTTCTTCGGTACGCTCGAAAATCGTGCTCAACTGATCATGTAAGATCACCGTGGCACCGTACCCCCGGGTTGCTTCTAATTTATTGCTGGGCGCAGACGAAGGCATCACAACTGTACAGGGGATTTTCTCCTTGGCAGCGGCAAAGGCAACAGCTTGTGCATGATTTCCAGCCGAAACGGATACAATTCCCTTTTTTTTCTCTTCGGCACTGAAATATCTCAGCCTGTTGATTGCTCCACGCGGTTTAAACGAGCCTGTTTTCTGGAACAGTTCGGCTTTTAAAAAAACCTGAGCACCAGAAAGATCGCTCAGATAGCGGGACGTAAACATGGGAGTACGGTGAAGCACCCGGCTTAAATGCTTTTGCGCCTCTTTGATCCGGTCGAACGTAAGTTCGTTCAAATTCATTTTGATCTTTCCAGTTTTCTCTGAAAGATCCGCTCGAAGTGTTTGATCAGAGAGACATGAACTTTCTTTAAATCAACTTCATGACCAAGAATCTTCTTCAAAGAGGTGACTCCAAATTGCCTGATACCGCAGGGAACTATGAACTCAAAATATTTCAAATCCGTATTCACATTCAACGCGAAGCCGTGAGACGTGATCCATCTTGAAACGCGGACACCAATCGCACCGATCTTCTCATCTCCCACCCACACACCGGTCATTCCCGGCTCACGATGACCTTCTATGCCGAAGTCGGCTACACAATCGATCATCAATTCCTCCAGATTACGCAAATACAGATGTAGATCCGGCTGATTGCTGATATTGAGAATCGGATAGCCCACGATCTGACCGGGACCATGGTAGGTCACATCGCCCCCGCGTCCACTTTCTTCGACAGCCACACCGTTTTGTTCCAGCCACTCTTTTGTGAACAGCAAATTTTCTTTGTGAAAGCCGCGGCCAAGTGTAATCACATGGGAATGTTGCAAGAGAACAAACTTTTCGTTACCGGTCCCATTTGCTATTTTGGCGACGTAGGACTCCTGAAGCGACACGCCGTCTCCATAGGGCAACTTGTCCAGAATCACGAGTTCGCAGACAGGAGATGCTATTCGAGTGCTGGTGGACATTCCGTTTCCAGAGTTTTCTTGATATGCGCCATGAATGAATCTGCAACCGCTCCATCCATTGCACGGTGATCGTAGGTAAGGCTGAAGTAGGCCATCGAACGAATCGCGATTGCATCATTCAGGATGACCGCCCTTCTCTCCACTGCGCCAACCGCCAGAATCGCTACCTGGGGATAGTTGATGATGGGAGTCCCCATCAAGGCGCCAAATGCACCCGGATTTGTGATTGTAAAGGTGCCCTCGCTCATGTCATCCGGCGAAAGACGCCTTGTTCGACCCCGCTCCGCAAGATCCGCCACCGCGCGCGTTAACTCCTGAACATTTTTTTCATCCGCCTTCCTGATCACAGGCACAATCAATCCGTCCTCTACAGCAGTCGCAATGCCAATGTTGCAATCTTTTTTATAATGAATGCTTTCTCCTTCAATCGAAGAATTCACGACGGGTAGGCGCGGAGAGCTTTTGCCGCAGCAGCAATTACAAACGGAAGATACGTGAGTTTTAAACCATGATTCAGCTGAAAAAGCTCACGTGCATTTTCTCGCTGCTTCGCAACTTCAGTCATATCGATTTCAAAGAAAGTTGTTAACTCCGCCGTTGATCGCTTGCTGACTAGCATGTGTTCCGCGATCAGCTTGCGCATGCGTGACATCGGAACGATTTCAGGGGAATCTGTTTTGCTGGTCTTACCGTGCTGCGCGCATCCAGCAGCTTCTGAACATCTTCCTTTGTGATGCGTCCACCTTCGCCGGTGCCGGTAACCTGAGCAAGATCAACGTCATGTTCCTGCGCCAGTCTTCGAACAAGCGGCGAATGCCTCAGTGCGGTTTGGACCTGGGGCACTCCGTCACATCCGACTGTGCCACGGAGGATCCACGGGCATCCGCCTGTATCGCGGGCGACCCGCCTGCATCCGGCTGCATCCGTGATGTCGGACCCACATCGCTCACGATCACCGCAATTTCCGTTTGAACCGGCACCGTTTCGCCCTCCGGCACAAGCAAACGTTGAACAACACCGGATTCGGGAGCCGGAATTTCGGTGTTGATCTTATCTGTTCCAATTTCTACAAGAGTTTCCCCTTTTTCGATCGATTCTCCAGCCTTCTTAAACCACTTCACGATGGTTGCTTCAGCTATGCTTTGGCCGATCTGAGGAACGATCACTTTTGTGCTCATCAATACTCCATCAACCTGTTTGCCGCCTGTATAACCTTCGTTACATCCGGTAAATAAGTCTCTTCAAGCGGTGTCCCGAAACGGAATGGGCGTGTCGAGAGCACCGACTCTCATGACAGGTCCATCCAGGTATTCAAAAGCTTTCTCAGCAATGATCCCCGCAAGCTCGCCTCCGAATCCACCGAACTTCGGCGCTTCGTGAAGAAGCAGAACCTTGCTCGTTTTGCGGACGGTTTGCAAAACCGCATCTTCATCGAGCGGTGAAAGGGTTCGAAGATCGAGCACTTCGACTTCTATGCCTTTTTGTGAAAGCTGAGCTGCGGCGTCCAGTGCTAGATGCACCATTGCGCTATATGTAATGATGGACAGATGTTTCCCTTCTCTTCGCACAATCGCTTTTCCGAGCGGCACAAAAACATCGGAGGCCACCTCTTCTTTGACGCGCCGGTACAGATACTTGTGTTCCAGATAAAGAACTGGGTTCGGGTCGCGGATCGCGGCTTTCAGCAGTCCTTTAGCGTCCGAAGCAGTAGCAGGAGTAACAATTTTCAGTCCCGGTGTATTCAAGAAGAAGGACTCAACACATTGCGAATGAAAAGGCCCCGCATGCACACCGCCGCCGTAGGGGCCACGGATCACAATTGGAATCGCAGCGCCCCAACAATAGTGTGCTTTTGCCGCATAATTTGTAATTATATTGAAACAACAAGCAATGAAATCTATAAATTGCATTTCCGCCACAGGACGAAGCCCGCTGAGTGCGGCTCCGATAGCCGCCCCAACAATTGCAGATTCGGAAATCGGCGTATCAATGACTCTTTCTTCTCCGAATCTTTCCTGCAAACCTGCGGTTACTTTGAAAGCTCCTCCATACGCACCCACATCCTCTCCCAGAACAAAGACACGCGGATCGGATTCCATTTCCTCCGCCAAACCTTCCCGAATCGCTTCCAGATAGGTGATCATGATCCTCTTATAATACGAGAGTACGATCCGTTTGTAACGCCGGTAGCAAGGCAACGCGGACGTCCCGTCCGCGCCACTTTGTTTACGATTTGTTGGCAAATATGAATAAGAGATTCATTTTTTTTGCGATATTTTTAGCTGCATTTGTAATTTATACCCGAATGCTCTATCAAGCCCCTTTTCTTTACAGTTGGGATTCCGTTTCATTTGCGCTTTCTATCGAACGGTTCGACATGCGGCTTCATCAACCGCATCCTCCCGGTTACATCCTTTATTCCTACGCACTTCGTCTGCTGAATTATTTCGTTGGCGATCCGAACAAATCGATGATCTATCTGAACATAACGGCCACACTGGGAGCATGCTTTTTCATAGCCAAAACCGTGCATCTGTTGACCAAAAACGGGATCGCCGCAGCGGGCGCGGCAGCTTTCTATGCAACCAATCCTGTGGCATGGTTCTATGGATCCATAGCAGAGATTTACGCTGTAGAAGGGTTCTGGGTTGCGTTGATTGGCTTTCTGGTTTTAGCAAGCCACGAACGGCCTCGTTATTTGATCTGGGCATCGGGAGCTATGGCGCTTGCAGGCGGTTTTCGTCCAACCACTGAAGTTTTTCTCCTGCCCTTCTTCGCAACCGGTTTTTTTCGGAAAACTTCTTACACAATTCTGGCGGCACTATTCGTTCTGCTGATGGGAAATCTTCTGTGGCTCTGGCCGCTCGTTTCCTCCGTAGGAGGTGTTTCGGAATATATTGCCGCCGTGCGTGGGCAGTCACAACGCGCCGCAGACTTCACTTCCGAGGCAGCGGAACAAATGACCTGGCAAAAAGTTGTAATCCGTATGATTCAAACAGTGACATTGCCAGTCTTTGTTGCGTTACTCTTCCGATTCAGAAAGATCCGGTTATCCGTGAAACACCTCTCACTTTTGCCGGCGGTTGTACCTCCGATTATCCTTTTCTCTATCATTCACTTTCCCAAAGATGGTTATCTTCTTCTCGTGATTCCGCTGTTGATCTCGTTTTGCATTTTGCTTTTACACACGGCATGTGCCTCATCGAGAAAAATGACGGCTGTGATCACTCTTTCTTGTGTTATAAGCGTGATTGGTTTTGTTTGGCCCATTCCAGCGTCCGGAATTGCGTCGGAATTTACGCGCCCCAATCAGCACTTGATCGCAACCCGAATGCAGCGTTTGAAACGTTTCTTTGAAGTTGTGGATGGATTGGGCGGCGGACGGCACAAAACTTTTGTTCTTGAAAATCGCCATTATTTTCCCAACTGGCGAATGCTGCTTTACTATTATCCGAACGACACAATCTATCTTGTGTGGCCAAACAAAAAACGCGCTTACGCTGCAAATGATCACAAATACAAAACAATTCTACCGCCGCTTCGTGTTTTGCATGGCTCGGTGCTTGTGGCGGTTGGAAGAACAGCGCCCTCTTTCGGATGGCAATCATTTCAAGTAGATTCGTTTCGTTACTACTTCTGTGAAGCTTCAGTTTTGCCGCAACAGTTTCAGTTGTATTCGATGAGATTCATGGTTTCTTCTAATGAATAGCAACTGGAAACGTTTGCTGCATCTATTTTCCCTGACAAACATCGCGATCTCACTTCCCTTATTTCAGAAGATCGCAGATTATCCGGAATTCTTTGTCGCTCACGGAGCTTCAAGCCTTGATCTCATTGCAACGGTCATCCTGCTGAGTTTTCTTTTGCCTGTCTTCCTCTTTTCACTTGAATGGGCTGTGGGACTTTTTCGTGAAAAATCGGGTCGGGGTGTTCACGCCGCGCTTTTATGCATATTGATGATCCTTTTGATCTTGCCACTCTTGAAACAGATCCTACCCACATCGGGATACATGGTGATGGCAATCTCCTCGATTCTTGCAATCGTGCTTGTCGCGTTTTATCAACACAGCTCTGCCTTTTTCCAAACATTCACTCTGCTGTCTCCCCTTGCCATTGCTGTTCCATTTCTATTTCTTTTCCAGGCTCCCATTCGGAGCATTCTGACTCAAAGCAACAAAGCGGTGCTGCATAAGACTTCAGCAAAAATTCCGGTGATCCTGGTTGTATTCGACGAAATGCCTTTGACTTCCCTGCTGGATGAGAATGGGAATATTGATGACACGCGTTATCCCAATTTTGCAGAGCTGGCAAGACAGAGCAACTGGTATCGAAACGCCACGACCTGTTCTTCGTTAACCGACATCGCTGTGCCGGCGATTTTAACAGGTAATTTTCCGGAACAGACACGGTTGCCGGTGCTCAGTGAATATCCGAATAATCTGTTTACATTACTCGGCGGTAGCTATGACCTGCATGTGAAGGAGGCCATCACAATGCTGGATCCAAAAAGATTTCAAGACCAGGGCAGGTGGGATCGCGTATGGTTAATCCTGAAGGACATGTCCGCTGTGTATCTTCAATGGATCGCTCCTGGTCACTTCACGGATCTGCTCCCTTCGGTAACCGAAACATGGGGAAATTTCTGGGACGACGAAAGAGAAGCAAACAGGGCCGGCGATTTTCGAAGCTTCGTGAATGAAATATCCGATCACGCTTCCGAGTCTTCATTACATTTTCTTCACATGATGCTTCCGCACAAACCATGGGTTTACCTGCCGTCGGGGAAAGAATACAGGGACTATGGTTCTCTGGCATGGGGAACCTTGCAAAATAATCGAGGCATATGGCAGAACGATCCGGAAGTTGTTTCGCAATTCCAAAGGCGGCATTTGCTGCAGGTTGGATTCCTGGATCGACTCCTGGGAGAGATGATTCAGAAACTCAAAACTTCCGGCTTGTATGAATCTTCGTTGCTGATCGTAACATCCGACCATGGAGTGGGCTTCTGGCCGGGCGAATCGCTGCGCAAACCATCATCGATCACACTCCAAGACATCCTTTATGTGCCATTCTTTGTAAAGCTTCCCGGACAATCAGAAGGTGTTGTTCGTGATGATGTTGTGGAAACTGTCGACATTCTTCCAACCATTGCCGACGTTCTAAAAATTGAGCTCCCATGGAAAGTGGTCGGCCAGTCTGTTCTCGATTCCTCCAGGCCGGGTCGGAAACAACGGACTCGAATCAAGCCAACCAATGAGCTCGTAAAATTCAAAAGTAACTTCAGCATCGACTCCGTTACATTTCAGTATCGATTGAAAGAGCTGGGAGCACGTTCCAGTTTTGACACCTTTTTCGGCGTTCCTGCGCTTACAATTCCGCCTCTTGATCCTCGGCTCAAGCAAATGAAGGCTCTTGTTTTAGACGGTGATGCTTATGAGAAGGTGGATCTGAAATCGAATTTTATTCCTGCTTACGTGAGCGGAATCATCAGGGCCCCGAAGGATTCGGATCGATTCACTTTACAGATTCTTGTAAACGGAATGACCCGCGCCGTCACAATGACGTTTCCGGAGCGAAAGGGTCGGATCCGCTTCGGAGCGCTTGTACCCGAATCATCGTTTCAGCAAGGAAAAAACAGAATCGAAGTCGTAATACTCCAATAAAACTTGTTTTTTAGTATAAGAAAGGAGATGTGGAGATATTCGGGATAAGGAGATTTTTCCAGTGAAAGATAGGAGCTAATCTCCCGATCCCCATCATCTCCTTGATCCCCCCTTCTTGCACTTGCGGCTTTGCGCGCCTTTGCGTTCAAGCATTATTCGCGGAAGACGCCTTTTGTTGTGTCTTCCGGAGATGGAAAAGGCGATTCGAGTGCTTCCTTTTTCGCCCGATCCAACAAACGTTGAATCGTCTGTTCCATGTCTGCCAATTTTGCGGAGTCCAGAATTTTTTCGTCTGTTAAGATACGTATGTAGCGGTCAACCGGATCTTTCTTGCGCCATTCCTCGAAAATTTCTCGCGGCACATATTTGGAAGGGTCATCATGTTCGGCATGTCCTTTCACACGAAATGTTTTACATTCCATCAAGAAAGGGCCCTCTCCTTGCAAGCAGATTTCACGCGCTTTACGGGTGGCTTCATAAACGGCAACAACATCATTGCCGTCCACGATGGCTGTGTGAATTCCATACCCCACTCCGCGCTTTGCCAGATCCGCAACTCTGGATTGTTTGCTCACCGGCGTTGAGTACGCGTACTGGTTATTTTCAATCACGCAAATCAACGGCAGCCGTTGCACTGAAGCGAAGTTGATCCCCTCGTGGAAATCGCCGGTAGATGCCCCGCCATCGCCGATGTAAGTCAAAGACACTCGCATCTTTTTTTGGATTCTACCCGCGAGTGCTACACCCGCCATAATCGGAATCAGCGGCCCCAGAATGCTGATCGGTGCGACGGTCCCGCGTTCGATCTCACCAAAATGGAGGGTCGTATCCTTTCCTTTTGTCGGTCCATCCGCTCGCGCCAGATACTGGCAAAATATATCCTTCGGTGCATAACCTTTGATCAAAACAGAACCAATGTTTCGGATGACCGGGCTGACGACATCCTCTTTTTCCAGAGCGTAAGTTGTACCGACAGAAATGGATTCCTGGCCGAGACTGCTGTATAAGCCGCCCGAGATCTTTCCCTCTTTAAAAAGTCCGACGAGATGCTCTTCCAAACGTCTGGTCAGAAGCATGTAATAAAGAAGATCAAGATACTGAGATTTTTCCAGCATGTGATGCAACGATTGTATCAGCTTTCCATATCGCTATGATGTACGAAGGAAGTGTTTGATGAGTATCCGCGATCATAGAGACTGGCTTAATCTCAAAAAGAAAAATCCGAGGCGCTTCAAAAAGCTCTGCGAAGCGCTTTTATAGCGAGGATTGGATTTATCGTCTTGCCAAAATTCAACGTTTGGCACGATCGACAAGTCATACATGCATAGACGCTTTTAAGTCCTCTGGATCTTTACAGCGTTCTATGTGAATGTATGCACATGAAGAAGTTAGGCCTGCTCATCACCAGTCTATTGTTCCTGATCACCACACTGATCGCACAGCAATCCGAGTATCCATCGCTTCGATCGGAAGCTGAAAAGTTTTATGCGGAAGGCTCGTACGCGCGCGCTCATGAGCTGTATAAGAAAGCAGATGCGATGGAACTCCCTGCAGATGAAGCGCGATGGGTGGATTTCCGCCTTGCCGACACGCTGTGGCGTTCTCAACAAGCGACGGAAACATCGGATCCGACTCTATTCGAGCAGGCACAAAGTCAGTTACAGGGACTGTTACGTCGTTGAAAAACCGGATCGAATTTCCTCCGAAGCGCAGGAATCATTGGGTGATTTTTACTGGCAAAGACAGGACGTCAGAAACTGGGGCGCCGCATGGCAACATTACCAACAGGCTCTTGATTGGTGGGCCGGTTCCGATCAAATTGAAATGGCACGGCAGAGGTATTTAAACCTCGTTGAAAAGATCGCGCAACCTCCCTCAGCAGAACCGCACTACTATTACGGTTATTACGGCAACTATCTGCCGATTGAGATCCTCGACAACGCTGTACGAATTTCAAAAACGGATCGCGAACGCGCCCACTTCCACTATTTGATCGGAATGACACTTCGATCTCAGGGGGATCCGCAGGATCGAGCATCTGAAGCGTTTGAAGAAGCCGTCAAAGCAGGAAAAGCATCCGACTGGTACGACGATGCCCTCTTTAACCATGCTCAGCTGCTGGAACAAAAATCTCTGTTTGAAGACGCTCTTAAGACGTATCGCAG
This sequence comes from uncultured bacterium, assembly GCA_963771165.1. GTDB lineage: Bacteria > Acidobacteriota > HRBIN11 > JAKEFK01 > JAKEFK01 > JAKEFK01. The sequence goes on from CAVYSN010000004.1 coordinate 112,740, forward strand.
AATCACTACCGAATTCGCCAAAGGCGAAACGCGATACTTTGATCAGGCTCGTCAGCAAATCGAAAACATCACGAGGCCATCGTTGGATCTGCGTGTAGCAAACCTGTTTCTACCGGAAAGTGAAGTGCAGTTCCATCTAACATGGCGCAACATCCAGAACATCGATTTTGCTTTGTACAAAATCGATCTGATCCAGGATGTCCTATTCACAGGAAACACGCAGTGGATTCAAAATCTCCGGCTATCGAATAAGAAGCCAATGAAGGCGTGGCGCAAACAGGCGGAGATCGAAAAGGATTACAAGCCTCATCAGGAAATGATGACGCTTGATTCAAAACTGAATCTGGGCGCTTACATCTTGCAAGCCTCGAGCGGGACGGTTCAATCCCTTGATTTGATTCTGGTCACAGATGCAGCTCTGGTAACCAAGGGGGCAGGCAGACGGATGCTGCTCTATTTTGCTGATGCACAAAACGGTGCCCCTATACCAAATTCGGCATTCAAGGTGTGGCAGAAATTTTATAACGGATCCACATACGATTGGCGGCAGCAAAGCGGAAGAACGGGTCAGGATGGGCTGGCAGTGGTTGAGTTTCAACAGGCCCCGCAAACGAATGATTTTTTTGCCAGTGCAGTATCCGGTGACCGCCAGGCATTCTCGACAGGCTACAGCCAGGCTTACGCTTCCCAGGAGTTGCCCTGGCGGATTTATGCTTTCACGGACCGGCCCGCTTACAGACCGGGGGAAGAAGTTCAGTGGAAATTCATCGCTCGGCACTACGATGGATCTAACTATTCTACGCCTTCTAATCAGTTAGTAGAATATGAAATCTACGATCCCCGTGGATCGAAAATCAAAGAAGCCAAAGTCACGTTGAACTCATTCGGCACTGCGTGGGACAAGCTCACACTGAGTAGTGAAATGCCTTTGGGCGAATACCGGATCAATTTCTACGATCATGGGCGCAGTTCGGGAATCGGATCCGCGTCGCTTTTCCGTCTGGAAGAGTACAAGCTGCCGGAATTCAAAGTTGCAATCCGGACACCGGAAGAGAACGGCAAAAAGAAAGCTTTTCTGCTTGGAGAGCAGGTTGAAGTGAATATCCAGGCTGATTACTATTTCGGAGGTCCCGTAGCAAACGCGACAGTAGAAGTCCTTGTCTATCAGAATCCCTTCTATCAATGGTGGCATCCGCCTCACCCTTATCCCTGGTATTACGAGAATCTTTATCAGAATCCGTACAGGTACTCGTACGGAGGCGGGCAGATCGTTAAACGGGAAACGCTTAAAACAGACGCCGGGGGCAAGGCTAGTTTGCGCTTTGATACTCCACGAAACAGTCAACAGGATTTTGAATATCGAGTGGAAGCACGCGTAACCGATGCATCCCGAAGGGAAATCGTTGCGAGCGATTCTGTGCGGGTCACCCGCCAGCGCTATTACGTCTATCCGCATCCGAAACATTTCCTGTACCGGCCGGGTGATCAGGTTACCGTGGACTTCAAAACTCAGGATGCAAATCAGCAACCGGTACAAACCGAAGGACAGGTAATGCTTACCCGCGATTTTTGGTATGAAATCTGGATCGATTCCAACGGCAAAGAAATCAAAGTGAGCAGTGGCGACACTCGCCCTGAGAAGAAAGACTGGAAGCTGAAGTTCCAGGGATATCAGCACGATAACGTCACCGCTCAAACCGTGAAAACCGATCAGAACGGAGACGCCGAATTCTCCTTCATGCCGCAAAAAACCGGTTACTACAGAATTGCATGGGATAGCGGTGAAAAGAAGAATCCGGTGCAGGCCCAAACGACTGTATGGGTCACCACGAATGCAACGACCGAACTGGGATATCGACATGGTGGTGTTGAAATCATCGCAGACAAAGACACGTTCCGCGCCGGCGAAAAAGCTCCTGTTCTGCTGAGTGTACCGACCAACGATCGTTACGTTCTGTTTTCCGTGGAAGGTGAAGACTTGTACAGTTACCAGCTTGTTCGAATGACCGGCACAGTGAAATTGATTGAGCTGGATATACAAGAAAAACATGTACCGAACGTTTTCTTAAGCGCGGCTCTTGTAAATGACTATCAATTGTTTCTCGATACAAAAGAAGTGATTGTGCCACCTGTTCAGCAATTCCTGGATGTTCAGGTAAAAGCAGACCGCGAAGAATATCAACCGCAGGAAGAAGGAACGCTCACAGTGACTGCGCGGGACTCCGAAGGGAAACCGGTTTCCGCTGAAATCGCGCTTGGTTTGACGGATGAATCTGTCACTTACATCCAGCAGGATTACGCCGGGGACCCACGCCAGTTCTTCTTTGGGACCATGAGACGCCATTTGGTCCAGACTCAGAGCTTATATCAACAGAAGGGATACAAACGTGATGATATAACAAAGGACCGGCGGGAATGGTATGGTGTTGACGCGGATGAGCTAAGGTCACTTGGTTATGTGGGTGGAAAAACGGGTGGTGTCGAAGAACAGAAAGCGGCCAACAAGGAATTTTTAGATAGAGTTCCGACCGGAAGAGATCCTCATGCTGTTTTGGAAGCTTCACTGGCGAAAGCAGAATCCCCGGCTCCGGCTCCTCCACCAAGCGAACCGGCCGTTCAGGTCCGAAGCGATTTTCGTTCCACCGCCTTCTGGCAGCCGGACATCGTGACCGACCAACAGGGACGCGCTGTTGTGAAGGTGAAATATCCGGACTCCCTGACAACCTGGAAAGCGGTGGCTCGCGTTGCCAGCGCATCCAGCCAATTCGGAATTGCTTCCAGCCAGACGCGAACGAAAAAACCATTGCTCGTGCGTGTGCAGGCTCCTCGCTTTTTTGTTGCAGGCGATGATGTCACACTCTCAGCGAACATCAACAACAATACGGATCAAGACCTGAATGTCTTAACCGACCTGAAAGTGGACGGTCTTCAGGTAACAAACTCAAATTCGAATGTTTCAGTGCCGGCAAACAGCGAAAAACGATTGGATTGGATAGCCAAAGCCAGCGCTCCTGGAGTTGCAAAAATTACAGTGACTGCGCGTTCGGCAAAGTACTCCGATGCAATGGAAAAAACTTACACGATTTACGATCATGGCATCGAAAAATTCGTAGCTCGTTCCGGTAAAGTCCGCGCCGACGATGTCACTGTGAAGCTGGATCTACCGGCACAAAGACGCTCGACTGAACTCCTGGTTCAAGTGACACCGAGCATGGCTGTAACGATGCTGGATGCCCTTCCCTATTTAATCGATTACCCGTACGGATGCACCGAACAGACCATGAGCCGGTTCCTGCCTGCAGCGATCACAGCGAAAACATTAAAAGAACTGGGGTTGCCTGCCGATCGCGTTTTTGAATTCGGAGGAATCGAAAAACAGACTACAGCAAAAACTCATCCGGAGGGACGAAAAGAACTCCGGGAGCTTCCGGCCATTATGAGAGCCGGATTGAATCGCCTTTACGATTTCCAGCATGCAGACGGCGGCTGGGGTTGGTGGAAAGATGGAGAGAGCGATCATTTCATGAGTGGTTATGTGATCTGGGGATTGACACTCGCTAAGAACGCGGGTTTAGAGGTTCGATCTGAAGCGTTTGGGAAAGGCGTGAGCTTCCTTCAAAAAGAATTGGTGGAAGAAGAATTCAATTTCGACATGCAGGCCTGGATGCTCCATGCAGTTACTGCCTCACGTTCCAAATCTTCCTTTGAGGAAAAAGCGTTTACGAATCTCTGGAAGAATCGCGACAAGCTGAACGCTTACACGCGCGCTCTGCTTGCGTTGAGCGCTGTTGCCATGGGACGCTCGGAGGAAGCAAAAGTGCTGATCCGCAATTTGGAAAATGGTGTGCAGCTGGATTCTTCACCGGATCGATCCATTCTCATTGCCGGTCAGCATGATGAATCTACGATGGGAACCGCGCACTGGGGTGAAGACGGGATCTACTGGCGCTGGTCTGACGGTGGCGTGGAGGCGACCGCATTTGCGTTGAAAGCATTGTTGGCGATCGATCCACAAAATAAGCTGATCGAACCCGTGACGAACTGGCTAATCAAAAATCGCCGTGGCGCACAATGGAGCAGCACGCGGGATACCGCGATCGTTGTGCTTGCTTTGAATGATTATTTGCAGCGGTCCGGCGAATTGAAGACCGATCTGGAATTCGAATTGATGGTCAACGGAAGAACCGTTGCGAATCAGAAGATCAAGCCGGCAGACGTTTTTGACGCACCGAGTCTCTTTCGTATTGAGCAGGAATGGATCCGGGATCAGAATGAGATCCGGATCCGCAAGACAAAAGGGTCCGGCGCGATCTATTTTGCTGCGCAGTCAAAATTCTTTTCGATGGAAGAACCTGTGACCGCCGCAGGCAACGAAATCTTTGTCCGGCAGACAGTATTTCAAGCTGGTTGGGAAACCAACCCTGTTGAAGGGTTATGTGTATGACAGACAACTCCTTACAGATTTGGGATCTGTTAAAAGCGGCGACCGCGTCGAAGCGGTCATTCAAATTGAAGCAAAGAACAACTACGAGTACTTGATTTTTGAGGACCTGAAACCGGCCGGACTGGAAGCTGTGGCGATTCGAAGCGGTGAATCTGTGTATGCTCAGGAGCTTAGAAAGGGCAAGGCCGGTGCGAAGTCAGCTTCCCCTCTTCCCGATTCGGATCAGTACACAGGCCGTTCGCGATGGGTTTATCAAGAGCTGCGAGATCGAAAGGTCGCGCTGTTCATCGACAAATTACCCGAAGGTATCTGGGAAATCCGTTACGATCTCCGCGCCGAAGTGCCTGGAAAATTCCATGCACTACCGCTTGTCGGTTATGCGATGTATGTCCCTGAAATTCGCGCCAACAGCGAAGAACTGCGCATAACAGTCACCGAATAACTTGAACCATCCACACTCGCTGTAGGGGCGCGATTCATCGGCCCGCATTCACGCAGAAATTCGTGCGGGCGCCATAAACGACCCCCTTACAATTTTAGACGTGAAGGTGTTTATTATTTGGCATATGAACACAATTATCGAAATGGGCCTGCGAGCGGCAAAAGACTATGTCCATGAGCAGGATAAGATCTGGTCTCGCTACAGCAATGACAAGGTTGACATCGCTGGCCACCTGGCCAGCGTCATCAGAACTCTTCATAAGTCCTTACCGCTTAAAAAAGGATTGACTGCACTTTCGATCGGCTCCAGTAACGAGCCGCAGTTTCGTATTCTGGAGTCCGCATTCCGCGGAGGTCTGTACCTGCTGGATATTGAAGAAGCGGCTCTGGCCATTGTGGCCGAACGGATACACCGACAAAGCACAGATCACGTTAAGCCAATTAATGGAAATTATCACGAGCTGCTCAAAGATGGCGTCAGAATCAACCGCTTTCGAAAACGGGAACTGAACGCAGATCGTATGACGCTCATCACGCTTCATCATTCTCTTTACTACAGCCCGAAAAACAGCTGGCTTGAGCTTTTCAGAAACCTGTATGGTCTGCTTCTTGCAAAACAGCCGATGCCCGGTCCGGCTGGAGCAATCCATGCGGTGCTGATGGCGAATGACAGTACCGATCGAACGAGCACGACGTGGCTATACAATCATTTCGCCGGCCGGTTTTTCGGCGCAAAAAATGATCAGGACCTGAAAGGTTTTGCACGAGAGCTGCGTCGCGATCCTGCATTTGACGATGCTCAAGTATTTGCAACGACAAGCCGCGTCCAATTTTGGGTCGATGACTTCGAGAAATTTATGAGCGTCATCTGGATGATCCTGTTGCATCCGCAGGTCCATAATTTCTCGCTTGAACAGCAGCGCGAAGTCATCGAATATGTCTATGCAAAACTGTGGAGGCGTCGAGTTCCGCTCGTTCAGATGCAGGATCACCTTTCAGTTTATCGCGGGAAAGGTGTTAGAGGACTCATTTGAATCGGTACCAAAATGACTTCACTAAATTGGTTGATCGGTGTATCGTTATCAAAAAGGAGTTAGATCATGCCTATTTACATCTCATTGCTTCGATATACGGAACAAGGAATGAAGAACATCAAAGAGAGCCCGGCCAGGCTGGATGCTGCCAGAAAGGCCTTCCGGGAAATGGGAGCTGAATTAAAGGACTTTTATCTTGTCCAGGGCCAATATGATGCACTTTGCATAGCCGAGGCTCCAGACGATGCAACGATGGCCAGAATCATGCTGTCGATCGGAACCAAGGGAAATGTTCGAACGGAAACGCTCCGCGCATTTTCGGAGTCGGAATTCAGAAAGATCGCCGGTTCCATAGCTTAGTTGCAGACGGATTGCACGCATTCGCGAGAGAGGACGGCGTTTCGAACCGGTATAAAATCGTTGTCGCTATGCGACATTTATTGCTCTGGCTCTGTTTCCTGTTTTGCTCTCCTGCGTTCGGACAGGATCTTTCCATTGAAACCGTTCTGAGCTCACCTTTTCCTTCTGACGGGGTAGCGTCTAATAGTGTAGATAAGGCTGCGTGGGTGATCAACGATCGCGGCCACTACAATGTCTGGATCGCCGAAGGTCCCTCGTACCAGTTAAGACAGCTTACGCAATATTCGGAAGATGATGGGCAGGCTATCAGCGATCTTGAGATCAGCAGATCCGGAGATTGGATCGCTTATGTGAGAGGCGGATTTGCAAATGCAGCAAAAGAAATTCCCAATCCGTCCAGCAATCCCAGGGGAGCAAAACAGCAAGTCTGGATGATTCGAAGCACCGGTGGGAAACCGATATTCATTGGAGAGGGATTTGATCCACAGATTTCTCCCAATGGAAAAACAATCATCTATGTTCGAGATAGCCAGATTTACCAGGCAGCGGTGGATCAATCCGTCCAAGAATCCATCTTATTCCAGGCGCGTGGGAACCAACGATTCTCCTCGATGGTCACCCGATGGCTCGAAAGTTTTATTCATCAGTCATCGAGGCGATCACTATTTTGTTGGCATCTACGATCTTGCGGCCGCGAGAATCACCTGGATTTCTCCCTCTGTCGATCGCGATTACGCAGCGGTTTGGTCGCGGAACGGAAGACAGATAGCTTTCCTGCGATTTCCAGGCGGGCGTGGGCGAACCATTAAAAGAAAACGAGCCATCCAGCTGGTTTTCCATCTGGGTAGCGGATGCCGATGGCAGCAAGGCGAAGGAAATTTGGAAGTCATCCGATAAAACCGGCGGCTTTGCACAGCAATATCCGGATCAGCCGTTGGTCTGGACACACGATAACAGACTTGTCTTTTATTGGGAAAAAGATGGCTGGATGCGGATGTACTCGGTTCCGGGATCCGGCGGTGACGTAGTTCCATTGACTCCTCCTTCCTGCGAAACAGAAACTTCCACGCTTACAGCGGACGGATCCACTTTGATCTTCTCCGCCAACTGCAATGACATCGAACGCCGTCATTTATGGAGCGCGGACGTGAAAGGGGTAAAGCAACTCAACTAACGAAAGGGAACAGCGTAGAAACGTATCCAGTACAACCGGCAAATTCAAATCAAATATTGTTTTTGAGAGCCACAGCGAAACAACCGGCCAGTCCGGCAAAAGTTTCCATGCAGGGCGGTGATCCGGTATTGTTGGCACCTGACATGATCAAAAACTTTCCGATGGAAAAACTGGTTGAACCAAAAGTTGTAATTTTTTCGGCTGCGGATGGTTTGCAGATTCACGGCCAATTATTTCAGCCCCGACAGATTGCAAACAATCAACGACTTCCCGCGGTCATTTATATGCACGGCGGTCCGATCCGCCAGATGCTTCCGGCCTGGCATTATTTCGGGTACTACCACAACGCGTATGGAATGAATCAATATCTTGCTGCGAATGGTTACATCGTGATGTCTGTGAACTTCCGTTCCGGAATCGGATATGGGCGCGATTTCCGAAAGGCGCCTGGGACAAGGTCCGGCCGGCGCAACAGAGTATCAAGATATTGTTGCTGCAGCGAAGTATCTTCATCTCTACCTTCGGTTGACCCACAAAAGATTGCTCTGCTTGGAGGAAGTTACGGCGGTTACCTGACCGCGATGGGTCTTGCGCGCGATTCCAAACTTTTTGCAGCTGGGGTCGATTTCCATGGTGTTCATGACTGGTCGCTTCGAGCGAAATTAAGAGGAGGTGAAGATTGGGGAATTGTCGGAGAAGAGCTCATGAAACTGGCCTTCGAATCCTCTCCCGTTTCATCGGTAGCCAGCTGGAGATCTCCGGTATTGTTTATCATCGGCGATGACGACCGCAATGTGGATTTCATTGAAACCACCGACCTTGTTCAGCGCTTACGCGATCACGGTCGATGTGCATATTGAGACACTGATTCTTCCGGATGAGGTTCACGGTTTCCTGCGTTATGAAAGCTGGGTGCGTGTCTATCACGCCACATTCGATTTCTTCAATCGCTTTTTGAAACAGCCGAAATAAGCACAGCTCAGTTTGCCGTTGCAGTACTGTGCCATTGACGTTCGAACGATTTTAGGTCGTCCGGATGCCGCGCCTGGTTTCCCTGTTGAGTTGAAACGAGTACAAAATTTTTATCGATGTGAACCAGTGTCCCTATTCTAAGAAGATTACCTATGAATACTTCATATTTGTTTTCAAAGCCCGGCCTGATTCGATACCGATGAACCAGGACAAGAGAAATGGGATTTTCGCTGAATAATTTCCGCACTTTGTCAGGATCACCGCAAACATTATCAATCTGCCGGATGAGTTGCTTCGTGGTAGACGGGTTAAAACCGCTGCTACCATTCACGGTCCATTTTTTATGGTAAATGTGCATGAAGAGATAGTATGCGTCGTCTTGGCGAATGCCTAGCCCTGTTCCCATCAAGTTATTATCACTGAAGACTGAAGGGAGCTCCAATAAAACCTCGCCCGGCGTACGTTCGACCGTCTTATAGATGTAAGTCAGATCGTAAACGCTTGAGTAAGAACCCAATCTAACCGGACGGTAGGTATCCATAATGATCAATGCCGCAAAGCCAATCAGCAAAACGATTTTCAATATTGCCGGCATCCGCCCTGCCTTTATTTTCTCCATCAAAAAGAGCAGCAGAATGCTGATTGGTAGAGATACCAGGACGAAAAACCGCCACGTGACGCGAATCGAGCGGAAGAGAAAATGTATTTTGTAAAAGAAGTAGTATGGAAGTTTAATGATTCCCCAGGAAGCGGCGTCATTTAACACAGGTCCAAGACTGAACACAAGAACTACAAATGTCATCGTTAAGGAAAAGCCAAGTATTGCGAGACGATCAATTTGGACCTTTCGGGCAAGAGCCAGCAGAAGCAGAACTGTGCTGACCACCAGAGCCGTAATTCCCGAATAACCCAGAGATCTCGGGCGCCCCACAAGAAAGCTTGCAAGCGTCGCGCCGCTTTGGCTCACTGCGTTAAAACTCCGCTCGACATTTGAAATCTCCCGGAATTCCATGTACGGCAAGTTCAGCAACAGCATAACCGTGCCTGTCGCAAACAGGGTTATCAGATAGGCAACAAGCAGATCTTTTCCAAAAAACGATCTTAACCGCCCCATTCGCGCGAGATAGAAGAGGCCGAGCAAAATGAAAATTGGGGTGATAACCAGTAGAAACACCTGCATATATATTCCGACTGCGGACTGTAAGACATATGCAAGGCCGCAGAGGTATACATAACGGGGTTGCCTTGTTTCCACGAGCTTTAAACAAAACAAGACAAACCACGGAATAAAACTATAAAAACTAATATGAGGATGTGTACTCGCGATCGAAGGGAGTAATAGAAAATACAGGCTGCTGAGAATGGTAGCTACGATCCCTGCGCGCAATTGTCGCGCCACGAAATAATAGCCCGAGGCTGCAATTATGAATTGAGCGAAGAGAATAAAATTCATGGTTTTCAGCGGATCGCGCGTCAGCGCATAAAAAGGAGCGCCTATAAGAGAGTGGACATAGAAATGCTCGGTGTACGGTAGCGTATTGCTATGCGGATAAAAGATTTTACGATTCGTCCAATCATTAAAATCGAGCGCTAATGCTTTCTGGATGTTGTCAATTACCGCATAGTAAATGATGGCGCCATCATAATGAGGCTGGAGGGAATCACCGCGGAGAAAAGGTTTCTGCAAGAGCACGAATGAGATAATGACAGCAAAGAAGAGGGCAAATTTTCGCAATCCTGCGCTACGAATCAGATTCAAGAGTACTAGCCCGATAGAATGTCAAGATTAGCACATCCATCACTGCCACACCACGAATGAAAAGCAGTACTTTATCTCTAAACTCAGTCGATTGATCTACGGCTTTGCTGCTGCCGTTCGCGGGCGAATGCGAGTTTGGATGACGATTCCAAAGACAACGAGCACAAGAATCAAAATCGATTCGATGACAGGTTCCAGGTTGATAGAACGAGTGATCAACATGGCTCCTGTTAGAGATGAAAAGAAGATCAATGCCCACTCAAACAGAAAGGAAATCAGGAGAGCACCCAGAATGCCGCAAATGATGTATGCGATGGCGGGATCCAGTTGCCATCCCGTTAATGTCAGAAGTCTCGTTGCGAATAGACCACCGGCGAGAAACCCGGCAACAGCAACCGCAATGCGTTGAAGAAAAATCGCCAGCAGGATTCCGATGATCCCGCATCCGAAAGCGATCAATAAGTTCATCCATTCCGGCTGTTGAGAAAAAAAGCGGGTCGCGAATGTAAAGCCGGCAAGAAAAGCCAAGGAGTCCTACAAACAGCCAGAACACACGCCTTCCGAAACACAATAACACCACGCCGGCCAGGATTGGAAAAATGACTTGCATCCATAGAATGATAGCTTCCTCAAGGAGGTTAAGCGAACTTCCATTCATCCTCTTGACCAGAGCCCTCGCAGATAAGCAATATGGAAGAGATATGCGGCGAGCAATTCTGCATTTAAAAAAGAATGATCCGGTACTGGCTGCGATTATTGAAAGGGTCGGCTCCCTGAAACCCGGGTTTAGAGAACCCACGTTTGAGTCGCTCGCGAGGGCTATCGTTTATCAGCAGTTGAATGGCAAAGCGGCAAAAACAATCTATGATCGTTTTGAAACTGCGCGCCGGAGGAGTGTTGACACCGGACTCTGTTCTGGCAATGACTGTCGAACAGATGCGTGCTTGTGGATTGTCCAGACAAAAGCTCAGTTATATTCGGGACCTTGCCGAGAAAACGCTCAACCGTGAGGTCGTTTTTGAACAACTTCGTGAAATGACAGATGATGCGGTCATCGAACATCTGACCCGTGTAAAAGGCATCGGCGTGTGGTCGGCCCAGATGTTCTTGATGTTTGCTCTACGCCGGCAAAATGTGATGCCAACAGGCGATTTCGGTATTCGTGCTGCGATCAAAAAGGCGTACAGAAAAAGGAAGCTGCCGAAGCCCGAAGAGATGCTGAAACTTTCGCGAAAATGGGAACCCTATTGCACAGTTGCCTGCTACTACTTGTGGCGCAGCCTGGATGTTGAGACGTAGAGCTACATAGGTGTGCACCCACGAAGGCGACCGGCCGCGGACCCTCAAATTTCCGGCGATTTAACCAATTTTTGATTCGTTGTTTGCCCTGGTTCTGAGCAGAGAGAAGCGGCACACTTCTTGGATACCAGTCCGAACGAAAGGAGGGCTTCCATGAAACCCATACGAGTTTTCGTGCTGCTTCTCGTCTTTCTTTCGACCACGTCCATGACTTTTGCCGCAACACTCACAAAACCGGTGATTTTTGTGAAACAGAAGAAAGTGGATCACAGCGGAGGAACCATCCAGGATCTATTCGGCAATTTTCAAGGCGCGAAGCCGGCCGCAGATCAGCCTGTTGGCGGCGGACTCTATTTACTTACGACAACGGGTGAAGTGCGTTCGCTGGTCACCGGTTCTAACATTGCCGTACGCGATCCTGAAGTTTCGGAGGACGCCACACGCGTAATCTTCGCCTATGAAGCAAGGAGGAGATGGAAAGTGGCAAATTTGGGAATGCAATGTCGATGGCACTGGTCTGCACAAAATCAGCCGGAGCGAGAAACACAATGATTTCGATCCTTCCTATTTGCAGGATGGAAACATTTTATTCTTGTCCGATCGATTGCGACTGGCAGATCCCTTTCTGAATTACCCATCCGCACAGATGCACACAATGAATAAACATGGCGGAGCGGTGCGGTTACTCAGTCCGAACCCGGGGGGTCAAAGCAATCCGATTCCATCAGAGTTCGGTGTGATTCTGTTTTCACAATTCGATTATCACGATCGGCGAACGAGCATCCGGCAGAAGCCGGACCCTCTTGCCGTTAGCCGTTTCTTACCTTGGGTCGTTTACGCTGATGGAAGCGGGTTTGATCATCCTTTGTTTGGTTCACACACCATCAAGGATTTCAAAGGAGGTTACGTCAGCGTTCGTATCATTCCTCAAACATTCGAAATTCTGGGAGTGCTGGCCAACCAGGAAAACACCTATGGGGCCGGCTCTATCGTAAAAATGGATTATGCAAAAAACGATGATCGCGAAGCGCCTGACTTTGTCACGGCGAGAGTTTTTGATCGCAAGACCAACAACAGCCTTGGAAGGTGGCGCGACGCGTATCCTGCTTCCGATGGATTCATCTTCGCAAGTTACGCTCCCGGACATGTGTTTCAGAGCAAACCCGTGTTGAACGGTGGGGAGATCCCGAATTTCAAGATTGTTCGGATGTCAGGAGATGGCTCAGGCCAGCAAGTTCTGCATGAAGATCCAAACTTCTGGTGCTGGCAGCCGGTCGAGGTGGTCGCGCGCGGACCACAATTTGTCTATCCCGGAATCGCGAATCCTGATTTTCAATACGCGATGATGAACAGTTTGGACATATCGAACAGAAGCAGAAATTTTCGAAGGGTTGTAAATGGCGACCGGCAACCGAATGCAAGAAGAACAGCGATTGAAAAAGTCCGCATTTTCGAAACGAGTCGCGGTCCGAATGCCAATCCAAGTTTCAAAGAGTATTCTGATTCAAGACTGAAGTTACTGGGCGAAGCTCCTGTCTTTCCCGATGGCTCTTTCGCGGCGCTCGTTCCGATTGATACACCGCTCGTTTGGGATCTCATTGATAAGAAAGGAAAAGTGGTGGTTCAAGAACGTTTCGGCACAACGCTAAAAGGGGGAGAGATTCGACAATGCTATGGCTGCCATGCTCCGCACAATGGCAAAACAAAGAATCTGATCAACATGGCCATGCCGTTGGCGACGAACTTAACCGGGCATGATCCCGATACAAATAGGAACGGTGTACTGGATATTCTCGAGGCTTTCCAGGTTTTTCCAACGAAAACAACATCGCTGAAATAGAATTAAGTCCTTTTGATGGGGGCCGCGTTTCATCTTTGTATGGAGGGTTTAAATATGAAGATGAAGCGATACGCATTTACTTTATTCGTAACGATTTTACTTCTTACGGGCCAGGATGCATCTCCAAAATCGCAAACGGTGACTTCGCCGGCACCGCAATCACAGGCGATCATCGATGTAGCATTCTGTCTGGACACAACAGGAAGTATGTCCGGCTTATTGGAAGGGGCTAAAACCAAGATCTGGTCCATCGTCAACACAATTTCCACTGCAAAACCAAGGCCTGTTCTCAGGATCGCTTTAGTCGGGTACAGGGATCTGCAGGACACATACGTCACTCGAGTCTATGATTTCACAACCAACCTGGAAACCATGTATGGTCATTTGCGTGAGTTTCATGCCGATGGTGGGGGCGATACACCGGAACATGTGAATCAAGCCTTGCATGAGTCGGTCAATAGACTCAGCTGGTCAAAAAATCCCGCGTCGCTCAAGATTGTTTACCTGGTGGGCGATGCGCCGCCTCATCTGGATTATCAGGACGGACTTGATTACAAAAAAATTGCGAGAAGGGCGGCAAGCACAGGAATCATTATTAACACGATCCAGTGCGGAAATCTTCCGAACACGCAGCAGATCTGGCAGGAAATTGCGCGCACGGCCGAAGGGAAGTATGCAGCGATCGATCAGACGGGGGGAATGGTAAACATCCATTCGCCTTACGATGCCGAACTGGCTCGTCTCAGTGGAGAATTGAACAAAACGTATGTGGCCTATGGTAAGACCGGCCGGGCTGATATGGCAGCTCAAAGCGAACATGATAAGGAAGCCGCAGCAGCGCCAACAGCGGCAGCGGAACGTGCTTCATCGAAAGCCTCTCTTCTTTACAATAACGCATCGTGGGACCTTGTGGATGCGATTAAAGAAGACGCGCGCAAACTGGATGATGTTGCCCCAGAGGAACTACCGGCTGAATTGAAAGGTCTCTCACGCGATCAACAGAAGCTATATCTGAAGAAGAAAGAAACGGAGCGGACCAATCTGCAATTACAAATTCAAAATCTCGCAAAGAAAAGACAGAGCTTCGTTGAAAATGAAAAGAAGAAGACAGGCGCAAGTAAAGATGCATTTGATGCACAAGTGCTGTCAACGCTAAAAGAGCAGGGAAAAAATAAAAACATTTCGTTTGCGGATTAGAGTCGTAGTGATGCAAGGGCGCGATTGATCGCGCCCCGCTTTTTTTATGGCAGGCAAGATGCCTGCGCTCCTTATGCCTGCGCTCCCTAGCCTGGAAGTCCTGGATCTTTCAGAGCGGCTTCCGCTTCATCGTTCAGGGCAGACACAGCGCGTTCGTACAGCGCATAAGCCTCTTCATGCGAATTCGAAATCGCAGTTAATCCGGTTCGACCATGTTCTGGAAGAGCGCTCATCATATGGAATACCACGCCTGTTTGGCGAGCATGATCGAAATGCAATTTCCGCCGGACGGCAAGGTCGAAAAGGTCATCCACTGTTAAGCTCTTATATAGAGGAGACTTTACGTGATCGCTTGCCACCAGATATTTTTGCAGACCACTGGGAGAAATAAATGTACCTTTTTCAGTATCGTAAACACCATCTGTCAGGAATTGCAGGGTTAAAAAAGGATGCGTGGTGCCCCCTTTGCGGAGATTGATCTCTATCGCGTACGGTTGCCAGTCGGTGCCCTGAGACCGTACGACAAGAAAATCCATCGCAAAGCGTCCAATTACTCCTTCTTTGGCCAATCGTTTCCCGATTTTCTCCGCTTCACGACTGATCTGCGAGGCATAAGCAGTGTCGGCTGGAAATCTTGCTCCCAGGTAACTTTGACCTCCCCTGCCGCCGAGAAGCTGATCATGTGTTGACAGAATCTGCAGTTCCCCAAGCGGAGTGACCCTCATCTGTACACTGGGGCTTCGAACCTCATCCGCCACGATCATTTCTTCCACAATCCCCCCTCGATGAGCAAGCTTCTCCACGTAGGTCTTGAAGCGTATTTCAGATTTCTCCATCTGCATGCGGCGCAGTTTTGCCGCCACAGCGTCCGGTTCCTGGGCAGAACCGCACTCCGGCAATCCCTGCAGATCGATTGTGGCATTCCCTTCTCCCGATACACCTTCATTCAATTTCACAATGACTTTTTTGACTTCCTTTTTTTTCCGTATATTGCAGATCGCTTCCACAACCTGTCCGATCGTTGTGAGATTTTCATAGCCGACAGGATGCGGGACACCTTCTTCGGCGAACAACGTACGGCAGCCGCTCTTGGATCCCAAGTGGAAGAACTTGGGATCGGCTCCGTACATTGGAATACCAAGTCGAAGCGCCAGATCACGTTCTAATATCGTAGTATTGAAAGGCACAAGGTGAGCGCGATTTGGATCGATAACGGTGTCGCGGATTTTCTGAATGAATCTGGGGACGCTCCAGAATTTTTTCGGTTAACGGCTTGCTGGAGCCATCGCCAGGAGAAAGCAAGAACAGACGGTTTCGGGCATGGCTTGGAACAACTCCTGGAAGTAAACCAAGATAGTAATCAATGATCGCGCGCTGTACCGGCATGGAGGTGATGTAAATCAGCCTCGCTTGCGGCTGGCGCAGCAGCAACAGCAAAAATAAAAAGCGTTCTTCGTATGCTTTTTCAATGGATCCCAGATCGTTGTCCATCGTCATGGAAGGAACAACAATGATCGTCTGTTGTTCCTGACTCATCGAGCTGATGGATTTCCAAAGCGGAATAAGCTTCATTTGTAATTGATCAAAGCGGTCGGCCGCTTCACGAGAAGATAAACCTAAACGATGTGATTGTCTTGAAACCAAATTCCGATGGCTTCGTCCGGTTGCTTGACTCACCCATGATGCACTCCCATTTCAATTCTCTTTTATTTCAAAAATTCTGTTTCAGTAGGCTTAGAATTGCCGAATCGAATGCTACCGGTTGACGATGTGTATGGCTTCGCCGAGGGCAGCTTTAGCGGCCTCCATAACAGATTCCGTGAGCGTCGGATGCGGATGAACCGTTAGAGCGATGTCCTCCACACTCGAGCCCATTTCCAGCGCTAAGGCAGCTTCACCGATCAAATCGGAAGCCCCCGGGCCGATGATATGAAAACCAAGCACTTGCCTGGTCTCTTTTTCGAATATGACCTTCACGTAGCCGTCCGTCGATCCTTGCGTCAGGGCGCGAGCTGAAGCGGCAAACGGAAATTTCCCGGAGGCGGCATCGATTCCTTTTTCTTTCGCTTCCGCTTCGGATATGCCGACAGTTGCAATTTCAGGATCTGTAAAAATGACGGCAGGCATGGCGACATAGTCCACTACACGATTGTGTCCAGCGATGATCTCCGCCACCACTTCCCCTTCCTTTGAAGCTTTATGTGCGAGCATTGGGTTGCCGATGACGTCTCCGATCGCATAGATGTGCGGAACGGATGTCTGGCATTTGTTATTGACAGGAAGAAAACCGCGGTCATCCGGCTTTATGCCGGCCTTCTCCGGTTCAAGCCCGGACGTATTCGGCTTGCGTCCGACAGTCACAAGGACACGGTCCGCCTCAAAAATCCGGTCGTTCCCTTCAATCTCAACTGTGACTTTCATCTGGCCCACGTTGCCTTCATATCCTTTGGCTTTCGCTTTCACAAAATATTCAATCCCTTTTTGACGAAGACTTTTCGAAAGCGTGCGAACCAGCTCCTGATCAAATCCAGGAAGCAGTTGATCCATCATTTCAACGACGGTGACCTTGCTGCCAAGATGCGCGTACATGATTCCCATTTCGAGTCCGATGTAGCCACCCCCTATTACGAACAAGGCGGTTCGGAATCTCCGGTAAACTGAGCGCTTCGGTGGAACTGATAATCCGCTCACCATCAAACGGAAAAGGAGGTATGCCGGAAGGAACAGAGCCGGTGGCAATCACAATATTTTTTGCGGCTATGGTTGTGGTGGTGTCGCCATTTTTTACTTCCACTTCGTTCGCCGATAGAAAGCGAGCGGTGCCCATCACGGTTTCAACGTTGTTGGCTTTCAGTAGTTGCTTGATGCCGCCCGTGAATTTTTCGATGATCCCTTTTTCCCACTGAACCATTTTCGGAAAATCGATCGTCACGCCTTGAACATTGATTCCCATTTCGGATGCATGTTTCAATTTATCGTTGAACTTGGCCGCTGTGATTAATGCTTTTGAAGGAATACAACCCACATGAAGACAGGTTCCGCCAATCCATGCTTTTTCAACAAGGATTGTTTTTTGCTTCAGTTGTCCTGCCCGGATTGCACAAACATAGCCGCCCGGACCTGCACCAATTACGAGAGCATCACACTGTTTATCAGCCATTTGAATTTCCTTCCTTTAGGGGCGCGATGCATTGCGCTCTCAGCAGGCGCAATGAATTGCGCCCCTACCTCTCTACTTTATTAATTTAGCTTTTTGTTCAGCCAGATGCGGCAGAATTTCACTGAACACATCGTCAAACAAAGTTTCTACCGGCGGAGGAGGCATCGTTTCAGCCTCCGCAACTGCATCCAGAATTTCCTGATTCAACTGCGCTTCTAAAGCCACTTGTTCCTGTTCGCTCCAGAAGCCGTTTTCAAGCAAATATTTTTGCATCCGTTGAATCGGATCGCGTTTCCTCCATTCATCGACTTCTTCATCCGATCGGTACATACGAGGATCATCACTCGAAGAATGGGCGCCCATACGATACGTGATTGCTTCCAGCAAGAAAGGCCCTCTTCCTTCCCGCGCGTTTTGTACGGCGCCGGCCATGGCTTTATAGACGGCAAGGACGTCATTGCCATCGACAACCTTGCCTTCAAAACCGTAGGCAACAGATTTGATCGCGATGGATTCGGAGGCGGTTTGCTGTTTGATGTTGACTGAAATGGACCATTGATTATTCTGACAAAAAAAGACCACGGGAACTTTGAATACTCCTGCAAAATTCATTGCAACGTGAAAATCGCCTTCTGAAGTTGCCCCATCTCCCATGTAGGCGACAGCTATGTTTTTGTGGCCCTGCATTTTCATCGCCCAGGCCGCGCCCACTGCGTGTGGAATTTGCGTAGCGATGCAACTCGACCAGCTGACAAAATTAGCCGGCCGGTAGCAATAGTGACTGGGCATTTGTCTACCCTTGGTCCTGTCGCGTGAGTTACCGATGCATTGCGAGATGTATTCGACCAGCGGATAACCTCGCATCAAAGCGGCCCCTCCTTGACGCAATGCCGGAAAAATCCAATCCTCTTTTTGCAACGCGTAAGCCGATCCGATGACGGCGGCTTCCTCCCCCGTTGCCGTTCCGTAAAAACCAATTCGCCCCTGCCGCTGAAGAGTCAACATCCTTTGATCCAATAACCGGAGACGCAGCATGTGTGTATACATGCCAAGAGCATCTGACTTTGTGACGGATCCGGGTGATGAGGATGATTGTGCAACGTCCAGCATGATACCAGTTACATCTTTACAAAAAGCAACGCAGGATTCTCCAGGAACTGTTTTACGTAGGAGCAGAATTCGGCGCCCACAGCGCCATCCACAACGCGGTGATCAAAAGAAAGGCTCATGTACATCATGTCACGCGCAACAATCTGACCATCGCGAACAACAGGCCGGGGTTCGATCTTGTGAATCCCTACGATCGCAACTTCCGGATAGTTGATGATCGGGGTTGCAAACATACCCCCCAGATTGCCGAGGCTTGTGATTGTAAAAGTGCTTCCCTTCAGATCCTCCAGCGCTATTTTATTCTGCCGCGCTTCCTCGCTGAGCCGTTCGACGTCTTTTGCCAGCTCTGCGATCGATTTGCGGTCCGCATCCTTTATAACCACAACCGTGAGACCATCCGGTGTTGCTACACCGATTCCAAGATTGTAATAATGCTTCATCATGATTTTCCCGCGCGCGTCATCCAGAGAAGAATTCAAAATCGGATACTTCTTCAAGCCTTCGACTAAGGCTTTCATGATGAACGGCAGATAGGTGAGCTTTACGCTTTTCTCCACCGTAAGATTCTTTGCGGCTTGCCGCAATTTTACCAGTTCCGTCATATCGATCTCATCCACGAATGTGTAATGAGGAGCATTTTGCTTCGACTGAACCATTTTTTCTGCTATCTTCTTTCGCAACCCGCGCAGAGGAATTTCTTCCACTCCCCCCTTGATTGTGGAGGGAGTGGGTACGATTGTGGAGCGGGCCTGCGTGCCGGTGGTTGCGGGCGCAGCAGACTTTTCTAAATCTTCCTTTGTCACGCGACCACCAGGTCCTGTGCCGCTTATCTGATTAATGTCGATGCCCATATCCTGAGCCATTTTGCGGATGGCGGGAGTTGCAAGCGAACGTCCGCCGGTTTGCGTTTTCTTTTCGGCTGGTCTCGAATCCGCCGCTACTTCACTGGGACCCGCTGCAACTGCTTTTTCTGCAGCCGGTACAGGAACAGTCCCGTCACCCGTATCCAGAGTCAACAAAACGGCTCCCACTTTGATGATGCCCCCTTCTTCGCCGCGCGTTTCCAGGATCGTTCCTTTCCTTGGCGAAGGGATCATGACTGTCGCTTTGTCAGTCATAACTTCCACAAGAGGATCATCCTCTTTTACCTTTTGTCCAGGCTTCACGTGCCACTTGACGATTTCACCTTCGACAACTCCCTCACCGATATCCGGCATGCGAAATTCAAAAGCCATGATTCCACCTCAATAATTCATAACGGTTTGAACAGCTTCGCGAATGCGTCCCACATCAGGCAGGTATTCATGCTCTAAAGTGTAAGGGAATGGCGTATCAAATCCAGTTACGCGCAAAGGTGGCGCTTGCAAATGCAGAAAAACTTTTTCGGTAATTACAGCAAC
The DNA here is from genome assembly GCA_963771165.1 of uncultured bacterium. Taxonomy (GTDB): domain Bacteria; phylum Acidobacteriota; class HRBIN11; order JAKEFK01; family JAKEFK01; genus JAKEFK01. The sequence goes on from CAVYSN010000004.1 coordinate 132,930, forward strand.
CAATTCTGCGCCAAACCCGCAATTCCTCGGGGCTTCATGGACAACCACAACGCGTCCGGTCTTCTTCACTGAATCCAGAATCGTTTCCGTATCGAGCGGAACGAGCGAACGCAAATCGATGACTTCGCAGCGCGTCTTATCCTCTTTCTCTATAACCCCGGCTGCTTCATTCACAGTATGCAACATGGCTCCATAAGCGAGCAGAGTAACGTCCTGTCCTTCCTGGACTATGGCCGCTTTACCGAGCGGAACTGTGTAATCTCCTTCCGGAACTTCTCCTTTTGCAGCACGATAGATTCTTTTCGGTTCCATGAACAGAACAGGATCTTCATCCCGGATAGCAGAAAGGAGCATTCCTTTTGCGTCATATGGATTCGATGGGATGACAACTTTTAAACCGGAAGGATGAATAAACAAAGCTTCCGGGCTTTGACTATGATAATGTCCGCCGCGAATGCCGCCACCGACCGGAGTTCGAATCGTCACGGGACAGGCGTACTCGCCGCCGGAACGATAACGATACTTCGCGAGCTCATTAATAATCTGATCATAGGCAGGAAAAATAAAATCGGAGAACTGAATCTCAGGAACGGGTCGCAAACCATATAACGCCATTCCGATCGCCGTGCCGATAATACCTGCTTCCGCAAGTGGCGTATCAATGACCCTGTCAGGACCGAATTCCTTGATCAGATCGAGAGTCACTCGAAAAACACCGCCTAACTTGCCGACGTCTTCGCCCATCAACAAAACCTTGGGATCCCGTTTCATTTCGATGCGAAGGGCATCGTTGAGCGCTTGAATCATGTTTACGACAGCCATTACTTCACCTCCGGAGATCGCGGATGACGCTTCAGATATCCGACAAGATACTCTTGCTGATCTTTGAGTTCCGGAGTCAGTTCGGCGAATACATCTTCAAACATGCTTTCCACTGGAGGCGGGCCGAATTTTTCAGCCTCCTCAACAGCAGAAAGTATTTCGCTCTTCACATCTTCCTGTAATGCGCTTTCCTTTCGGTCGTCCCACAATTTTTTATCTTCCAGATATTTTCGAAACCGGAAGATCGGATCCAGATGAGTTTGTTTCTGAACTTCCTCATCCGTTCGGTACATCCGGGGATCATCACTGGATGAATGCGCGCCACGTCGGTAAGTGACGGCCTCGATCAAAGTGGCTCCCTCACCTCTGCGCGCGCGATCGGCAGCTTCTCTGGTGGCTTTGACGACTGCAAGGACATCATTGCCATCCACGCGAACGCCCTGAATGCCATAAGCAACAGCTTTGATTGCTATGCTTTCCGATGCGGTTTGGCGTTCCAGCGGAACAGAGATCGCATACCCATTGTTGCGGCAAAAGAAGATACAGGGTGTCTTGAAAACTCCGGCAAAATTCAAACCAACATGAAAATCACCCTGGGAAGTCGCTCCTTCGCCAAAAAAAGCCAGAACCACAATCGGATCATTCGATAACTTTGCGGCCCATGCTGTTCCGGCAGCTTGCGGAATCTGAGTTCCGACAGGACTGGAAACAGAAGTAAAATTCCCTTTCCGGTAAGAGAAATGAACCGGCATTTGCCTTCCCTTAATCGGATCATTCGAATTTCCGATCAGTTGACTCACATACTTCACGAGCGGAAACCCTCGATAAAAAGCAGCTCCTGGCTCACGGTAGGATGGATAGATCCAATCTTGTGGCTCCAATGCAAACGCTGCGCCGATGTGAGCCGCTTCTTCGCCCAGAGATTGCAGATAGAATCCGATCCGCCCCTGCCGCTGAAGCTTCATCATCCGGTCGTCAAATTCTCGAGTCAGCACCATTGTCCTGTAGAGCTTTAGCAGATCTTGATCCGAAATCGCAGGCTCTTCTTTCTGATTGATCGAGCCCCGCTCCGAAATGACCTGCACCAAATCCAAAGCCATCGTTGGAACCTCCTGATTTTGTAGCGCCGGCGATGTACCGCGGACGTCCTGTCCGCAAGCGGTGTTCTATTATTTGAGACGAACTTGCGGGCGAGTCGCCCGCGGTACAACATCTCTTGCAGACGCAAGAATTTAGAGAACGAATATAATAACACGAGAGTTGAATGTGATCAAAGATGTAATTGTTCAAGGTGTTTTTACTAAACATCTTGATCACTTTAAACCAATTGAACACTTTCAAACCACTGAAATGGCAAATACTTTGCACCTGAAAGGATTCCTGCTCTTTTTGTTTATTCCACTTGTCCTGTATCTCTTCGTTCAACACCCTTTCGGCCTTCTGCCCAGTTTTTTGCTCGCCATAACAATCATGCTTGGACATCGTATGGTGGCAAGGCCCTTTTTTCTTCGAAACGCAAGGCTAAGATGTTTCTGGTGTGGGCAAACGAAGAATCCTCGAACTTCGCTTGAAGTAAAATCGGGAGACAGCGTCGCAATTGAGTTATGCACAGTCAGTTGCACCGACCGCGCCAGGAAGTTCTTTGATCTTGCCTTTCGGTACCGTACATTGTTGCGACTTGGAATATTCTTACCGCTGGTCTGGTATACCGTTACAATGCTCTTGAATGATTTCCAGATCTTTTCATTTCCAGAAAATTGGAATCGTTTTATTTTTCAGTTCTTCATCGCAGCCACTGTCGTGATCGTTTCATTCGCATACAGGTCGGGGCGCGAAACCGCTCAACCGGAGTTTCCATTTCCAATTCACAATCTGTTTCTGCTCGGCGCAAACAACACACTGATGGTCTTTCGTCTGGTTGGTTTCTGGTGGCTCGCAGCGAGTCTCTATTTTTTATCGATTGAGTTCAGCCGTTCGAGCGGGAACTAACGTTTAGAAGTCTGTTTCTGTTTTCCGTACGCCTCTATTTCGAAACGATTTTCCCTGTATGGATCGAGCCCGCGCAAAGCCGCGACTAAACTGAATATCAGATAGAGAGGGATGAAGAGCGGGCCCCAAGTTTCATATTGTTTTGAATGGACCAGTTCGTGCGAACGAGATTGATCCAAACATTCGCGATTTTGTCCCAGCACAACATGACCGAGCGTCAGTGCGGCTATCGTACTTATCCACGGCACTCCGATTCGTAGAAATCGCGTTACATAACCTCCATGCACTTCGAATATGCCATCGAGTCGATAAACTTTACCGCCGCTCAGCAAGGCGACTAGAGCAAAGCATAACCCGATCGCCGTTGCGGGAAAGGCCCAAACATATTTTAGATGCTTCCAAACTTTAATCCGATTCATGGGAATTCAGTGAATGTCGGCCCTACAATGTTTATACGGCTTTGTAGGGGCGCGATTCATCGCGCCCGCGTGCTTCTGTTGCGTGACCTTTATCGCGGCAAAACAAAGTAGTAAGGCCGGGATGCGAGTTCCTCATCCGCATCCGTCAACAGGCTGCCATCGACACCGATGTTGTCGTACGGAAGTTCCAGGATGTGAATCAGCGGTCTGACTTTTGTCATTTTGAACGCATTCGTAACGCCTGCAACAACGGAACGTTTGACATCAAAACGCATGCGGGGCGTGTAGAGAACCACGTGTGCAAAATTCTCTTCCTCTGAGAGGATGCCGGCCGCGCCTGCAGTCCCGGCATCGAACTCCGAGAAGCGGACATAAAGGATCTCATCCTCGAATCCGGTCGCGTCAATGAATTCCTGATTTAAACGGCTCAGGAGTTGTTCTTTGACACCTGCATCACTTCTCGGTAATGTCACTTCCATCCACGGCATAAATATCCCTCCTCGTCATCTATTTGTGTTATAGAATACGTTAAAATATGACGAAACGGGTTCGAAAACCCGGCAAACAGCAGATCCCCCAGTTGCTGCACCGGGCAATGGATCATCTCAACCTGGGCGTTACGATTACGAATCTGGATGGGAAAATTCTCTATACCAACCATGCCGAAGCCAGTATGCACGGTTACGAAATTTCTGATTTGATCGGTCAGGATGCCCGTATTTTTGCGCCGCGAGATTTGTGGAAAGGAATCACATCAAATCAAGCGAAAGACCTGTCGAGCTGGCAGAGAGAAAGTGTCAATATCCGCCAGGACGGTTCTGTCTTCCCTGTTCAAATTATTTCCGATGTAATTACGGATGAGACAGGCAATCCCCAAGCTGTCATCACGATTTGCGAAGACATCACAGAAAAGCGATCCTCTTTCGCGGCTTATTATGATGTGCTGACCGGCTTACCGAATCGGACCCTTTTCATGGACCGATTGGGACGATCCGTGAAACGTACGAAACGCCGGACCGATTATCTGTTTGCTCTGGTCTACATCGATCTGGACCGGTTCAAGGCAGTCAACGATTCTTCCGGCAGAGAAGTCGGTGACCGCTTGCTGGTTGCCTGTGCACGCCGCATCGAAGCATCTTTACGATTTGGCGACACGGTGGCTCATCTGGGAGGAGATGAATTTGCGGTGCTGCTCGAAGATATTCGTACCGTAAAGGACGCAGCGTTTGTCGCGGATAGAATTCAGCAACACCTCGCCTTGCCGTTCAACATCAATGACCAGGATTTTTTTATCAGCGCCAGCATGGGAATTTCGAAAGGATCATCCGGATATGACAGGCCGGAAGATATTTTGCGGGACGCAAACACAGCTATGTTCAGAGCAAAAGTCCATGGAAGAGGCCGCTATGAAATTTTTGATGAAAGCATGCTGACCAGGGCAATGGCGCTGTTACCGCTGGAAATCAGCTTACGAAGAGCCATAGAAAATCAAGAATTGCAAGTGGAATATCAACCGATCTACTCCCTTGGTTCCGGCAAACTCGAAGGTTGTGAGGCCTTCTTGCGATGGCATCACCCGGAAAGGGGGATTGTTTATCCGGAAGAGTTCCTCACAATTGCAGAAGAAACCGGCATGATGGCAGCCGTTGGCGAGTGGATGTTGCAGAAAGCCTGTGAAAACATCAAAGTCTGGCAACAAATGGTTCCGCAGTTGAAACTATCCGTTCGTGTCACCGGATCGGAATGGAGGCAACAGGGTTGGCTTCGCGCTCTAACGCGCATTCTGGAACAAACAAATATGGAACCGGCCGCCTTAGATCTTCATATCAGTGAAACTGCGTTCATGCAAGATTTGGAGAAACTGCCTCCGATACTTGATGAAATCCGAAAAAAAAGAGTGGAGCTTTCCATCTGCGACTATGGAAGCGGACATTCCTCGTTGGAATACTTGAAAAGATTTCAAGTCAACAGCGTAAAGCTGGATCGCGGCTTTCTGCGTGACATCACGAACAATTCGATGGAAGAATCCGTTGCCAGAGCCATGATCGCGCTTGCTCATAGTTTGAAGATTCGTGTCGTCGCGGATGGCATTGAAAACGAAGAACAACTCGACTTCTTACGATGGCATCATTGCGATTCAGCACAAGGCGAACTGTTCGGCCCTCCCGTCTCCGCCGATCAATTCAAAGAACTCTTAACACAGAGTTCATCGTAGTGGCAGAGCATTTATCGCGTCATCCCTTCACGTTTGGTTTCACAGCGGTGAAAGGCAATCAAGTGTATGCGTTCCTAGTTTGTGACAATTGCTCTGCAGAGCAATTCCTATCGTTAATACGTTCATAAGGCAGCAGGATCCCTAATTCCAGAATCCAGTTTTCGGGATAAGACGGGAATTGCTCTGCCACTACCCTGTTTGACGGGTTTTTCGATGATGATGAAATGCTCTGCCACTACGAAAGCCAGATTTTTTTCAGACGCAAAATCGGTTGTGTAAAATGCGGAATACACCCCTGTACGCTTTCCTGGTGCAGCACAAGTGCACGATTATGAAAAAGTACGATACACGGGCAGTCTTCCATCCAGATTTTTTCAGCGCGTTGATAGAGTTGTACTCGTTCGCGAATGTCCGCAACGAGTCGGGCCTCTTCTACGAGTCTGTCAAATTCTGAATTTTCAAAGCCGGTGAAGATGGCCGGATTCTTGGAGTGAAAAGTTACGTACAAAAAATTGTCCGGATCCGGATAATCTGCGACCCACTTCGTAAGCCGCATAGGTACTTTTCCCTTTTCTATGGCTTGTTGCAATAGATCCGGCGCCAGAAATTCTACGCGAACGTCCAATCCAACATCTCTAAGATTCTCCTGAATGATTTGCAGGACTTCCTGGCTCGTTCCGGTTTCCGTCTGCAGCATTTCCAGCGTGCTCCCTTCCGGTATATTCGATTGTCTCAACAGGCTTCTGGCCCTGGAAGGGTCATAGAGATAACCGATAGCACGTGAATCGTACCCCTGAAGTCCCGGGGGCAGCAAGCTTCTCGCTATAACGGCGCGCTCTGCCCCCACTACGGTGTTCACGATCCGCTGACGATCGATCGCGTAAGAGATGGCTTGTCTGACCCGCACATCGTTGAGTGGAGCCATCGTGCAATTCAGTGCAATGAGCGACGTGTAAAGTTGAACGTTGGTTTGCAATCGCGGCCGCCATTCAGGCATGTTTAAAAAATGCTCCAAAGAATTTTTTTGAAGCTCTGCGGAAAAATGAATTTCGCCATTCTTTAGTTTTTCCGCAATTTCAGATTCAGGAACTTCGAATCTCACAGAAACTCTGTCTACATATGGCAGCGGGGCGCCATGGTAATCTGCAAACCGGGACATTTCCAATGTTCGGTCGAGGCCCAACCTGTCCAGTTTGAATGGTCCCGTGCCGCAAACCTCCATTAATGGTGTATAGTGCAAGGCCTGTTCGGAAGGAATGACGAACGCGTAGCATTGCGCAAGCATCCCCAGGAAAAAAGGGACCGGCTCGCGCAACTGAATACGAAGGGCGTAAGGATTTAAGACGGCAATCCCGTCTACATTATTAGAAGTACGTTGCAGATACTCTTCAGCACCGGCAACCATCTCAAAAACCCAGGTTCCGGGAGTTTTTGCAGCGGGATGCATAACGCGTAGAAAAGAATCGCGCACATCAGTCGCGTGCATCTCTTTCCCGTTATGAAAGCGGACCCCCTTCTTTAGCCAGAACATATAAGTGAGTCCGTCTTCGGACACTTCCCAGCGTTCAGCGAGGCAGGGCCGAATGTCGGTTCCCTCTCCAAATTCGACCAGCCCTTCGTAAAAATTATAGATCCAATCCACAAGGTAGACGTAACGTCCGTATGCCGGATCCAACGAGGAAAGCCCCGTTGTGACGCAAAGGTCCAGCCCACCCCCTTTTTTTGGCTCGGGTAAGCGGAATTTCGACAGCTCGTCCTTCAGAATAAATGATTCCTGATCGAGTGAAACCGCGCTCGTGTTTAATGTACGGATGGTGGAAGTGCTTGCCTGAACAGCATACTTAAGGCTATGTACGGATCCCACCACTTGAGAACTTGTGACAGATTGTTCCGCAGTAGCGCGGTGAATATCCTGGATGATGCCGGAGAGATGTTCCACAATACCGCTGACTTCTTTGGCGCCATGCGTCTGTTCTTTCATCCCTTTTTCCACATTGCGCAGGAGGCCCAACGTTTGCTCCGCCTTTGAGTTTACGTCCAGGCTCCCTTTTATCTGTTCTTGAATGATTCTGGTGATTTGATCCACACGCTCCTGAATCGTAGCCGTCGCTTTTTGCATTTGGGCTTCGGCTTCGATCTGTTCTTGAGTGGCTTCAGCAATCGCCAAAACCCTTTCTCTTGCTGTTGATGTGGTTTTCAGAATGTCGGTAAGCGCTTCCGAAGCTTTCCCGCTTTTCACGAGTCCTTCTTCCAGCCGTACCTTTCCCGCCTTCATCATTTTCACGGCCTCTTTCATCTCTATACGCACACGTGAAATCACCTTTTCAATTTCCTGAACCGATGCAGCGGTGCGGTTGGAAAGCTTGCGAATCTCATCGGCTACAACGGCGAAACCTCTTCCGTGCACTCCAGCTTGCGCTGATAGGATGGCTGCGTTGAGTGATAGGAGGTTGGTTTGATCCGCGACTTGCGTAATGACGTTCAGGATCTCACCAATTTGTTCCGAACTTTTTGCAAGATTGACAATCACCACACTCGCGCTCTCAAATGCCTCGGCAATCTTGTTCATTGAAAAAACGACCTCATCCACAACCTGATTTCCTGTTTTTGCAGAAGTGGAAGCGCGTTCAGCCAGTTGCTTTGATTCAGCGGCTCGCTGTGTCACTTCGAAGATACTGACATGCATGTTGTGCATCGAAAGGTCTGCGTCCCGCGATGCCGAAGTCAGCTTGTTGCCAGCTTCGTCCATTTCTTTCATTCCGTGCACCATATTTTTCATGCTTATCTGCGTATCTTTTGCAAATACCCCGACTTGCAGCGCGTTGCGCGTCACTTCTTCAATACTCGCCGTTAATTCAAGAGCCGCGCTCGAAGCCGTAATGCCGAGCGCATTCAAGCTTTCGGCAGCATCTGCGATTCTTATGATTGCATCATTGATTTCGTTCATCGCGTCAGACGCCGTTTCGGCTGCTTTCGATTGGTGCTGTCCGCTCTTGAGCAAACTACGGGAGAGTTCCACGACCTGTTCCGATGTATGCCCAACGCTTCCAACTACGTTTTTCATTTTGTCAACGATCTGGCGAAGTCGGGCGTTCAGCACGAGCAGCGATACCGAGAAATCATGCATCCGATCATCCTGAGTCGATGGGATCGAGCGGAAGATCCGAAGATCTCCTTCGCCCATTTTTTCAACATCCTCTTTTAACTCTTCAAATGGTTTCACTCGAAGTGGGGTCAAGAAATGGAAAAACAGCAAAAGCCCGGCTACCAGCGCAAACGCAAAGGCACGCCAAAACAACGAAGAAATTAACGAAGAAAGGAGGAACAGGAGTACAACGATAATCAGCAAACGCATCCACTCTTGAATCTTCAAACTAATCTTTCTCCCGAACACGGAACAAAACCGTCAAACACCAGTGAAGAATTGACACGATTATGCTTCCCCAGAATATTCCAAACGTTGTGGCGGACAGCACACCGGGCATGAACACGGATGCAGCATACAGGATGAGAGCATTGATAATAAGGTAGAAAAAACCTGCCGTTATAACAATGAGTGGGACGGAAAAGAAAACGAGGATGGGCTTTATGAGCCAGTTTAAGATTCCGAGCACCACACCAAACCAAAACAGTGAGAAGTGACTGCCCTGAAGCTGAAAGTTATCTAGAAAGTAGTCCGCGAACTTCAGCGCAGCGATTGTGATGAGTAGACGAATGAAGAATTTGATCATCCGCGAGAAGATTATAACACGCAGGGTGGCGGTACTTTTTATCCAAACTGCAGGCAAGGATACCTGCGGCCCTTTATGGAGGCTGGAAGGCTGCGTTGCTTACTTGCCCCAGATCTCTTCGAGACGGTTATCGCGCCTGCACCCCATCCTGTAAGTCTTGTAATGCAACGGATTCTTCTTATAGAAATCCTGATGGTATTCTTCCGCCGGATAAAATTCTTTCAACGAAACGATTTCTGTCACAATGGAGTCCTTGAATTTACCGGATTTCTCCAAAGCGGCTTTTGATTCCAATGCCAGTTTTTTCTGGGTCTCATCGTGGTAAAAAATGGCTGTACGATACTGGCTTCCGGTATCGCAAAATTGTCGATTTTTTGCGAAAGGATCGATATTATGCCAAAACACTTCTAATAACTTCGAATAACTGACTTTGGCTGGATCATAAAGCACCTGCACCACTTCGGCATGGCCGGTAACTCCGGCAGAGACTTCTTCGTAGGTTGGATCCTTCTTCTGACCGCCGGCATATCCAGAAGTTGTGGAAATGACCCCCGGCAGCTTGTCGTAAGGAGGTTCCATACACCAGAAACATCCCCCGGCAAAGGTTGCCTTGGCCAATTTCGGCTGGCCAATGGCAGAATTTACAAAACAAAGCGCGACAAATAATAAAACAATAAACCGAATTGTTCTCATGATTCCTGCTCCTTATGCCATTGGTTACCGAAGTAGAGAAAAAACTTCCTTGTAGGTCAAGAGCGCAGACATCCTGTCCACATTACGGATCGCAGACTTCCAGTCTGCAATAGCAGGCGAAGACGCCTGCGCTCCTATTACTGCAAATAGCCCAGCGATTTCATCTGCTCCACAAGCAGGTCATTAAACTGGTCGACATGTGAGGATTCCACTCTATCTCTTGGAGCCGCATAACCCGCAACATATCGCACGGGCATCCTGACCAACCGCTTCTGATTCACCGTCATACGAATCAAATCTGTTTTCATCCCACGAGCAAGCGGAAGACCGCAGCTGTACAACAACATCGGAGCGATGTCATATTCATTCAGGTTGCTCTTCTTCAAAGGTCCGCTGGGAATCAGGATCGCACTGTGCTGAGAGCCGAGCGATCTACCTTGATAGAAGATCATCATCAGTCTGTATTCAGGATGCTTTGCCTGAAGCCTGCTCAACTGATCATCCAGCCATTTCAAATGATCAACAAAAGCCTCTGTATACGTAAATGAATCGATTCGTCTGGCTTCCAAATGTTCATAATTGAGAATGTCAAAACCGGGCAAGTAAAGCGCCGCCACACGCACCGGATCTTTGTTCAATTGCTCTTGAAAGAGATCCATATAAAAACGATCCAGATCGGTGCCGCTAATCTTATCTTTCTTTCCTTTGTAGTAGGTTGAGTACTGCTGAAACAAATCCGGCGGAAAAGTTTCCTCCAGAGCCTGTCCTCCGGAAGAGAGTTTGTAATAAAAGCGCTCTGAAATATTCCATCCCCGCAGTTCTCGGGCCGGCCAGCTTCCCCACCAGTTCACAACACCAACGCGCAGGCCATTGTCGGAGAGTATTTCCCAGAAGGTTTTGACCTTCCTTAAGTAACCGGATACCGGTTGACGTTGTCCGAATCCTGCATGGACCATAATGGAATGAACGGCCAGGGCGAGTGGTGTTTCCTGTATCCAGGAACTCTGGCCGCGCCAGCGTCTGACCTCGGGTGTTCGAATTCCATGTTGAGCCGGAGCCACTCCGGTAGCGATGCTGGTCCAAACAACAGGTGGGGCGGAAGGTTCCAGAATCTGCAAACGTTTGGCTGGTGTCTGCCCGATCATCGCCTGAAGATGAGGGATCGCGTCGGTTCTCACAAAACGATCCAGTATTTCTTCCGACACGCCATCCACTGCCACAAGGAGCCATCGATCGTTTGTGGAGAAAACGGCAACCGGAGGATTTTCCTTTTCAATCAAATCCCCGCGATTCAAAATAAACGGAAGCAAAATCATAATCGCTGCGAGCGCAAGCAGAAATTCCAGATTGAATCTTTTCCAGTTTGGAAGAATACGTCCAAGATCCGATTCACGAAACGCCACAAGAAAACCAAGCCACGCACACTTTGCAACGAAAATGCACGAGAGTGTGAGGACAAGAAACATCGCGGCAATTGCGACGTTTGAGAATAACCGCAAGTACTCGATCTGTGTTCGTCCCCAATAGAAAAAGTAGACAAAGAACGAAAGGCCAATCAAAAAACTTACCGCCTGGCCTGCGGCGAATAGCCGTCGCCCTCCTGAAATTCTGAGTAACGCGGCGACCAGAAGAATCAGAAAAAATTCGAGGAGAGTAAACAGTACAACAAAAAAGCTTTCAAAATAGACGAAGAGGAGAAAAATATCGAGCTTGCGCCGAACCAATTCCGTATTGAAGACGAGCGTTCCTGCCGTCATCAGTATGGCCGCGACAGTTCCCGCCAGCAGCCCGACGCGAAAACTCACGAACAGGCGATTCAAAAATTGAGAAGCCGTTCGTGAAAGGCTTAACAAATAAAACCTTTCGATTCTGCTATTGAGATATCCGAAGGACTGAAGTCGTTTTCGGACTTCTTCTAATGAAGTAGAACGAGACGTCCCGGTGGACGCCTCCTGATCCGTTCGAGCTTTATTTGGCGGCAGGTCTTGGTTCAATGGTGACTTTCGTAATGGTAACCGCCGTGGTCGGGTTATCCCGCGCGTCACGTTTGACGTTTACGATCTTATCGGCAACGTCCATACCCTGCATCACACGTCCAAAAACGGAATACTGCTGGTCGAGGAACGTGGAGTCTTTTACAACAATAAAGAACTGACAGGATGCACTATTCGGTTCCTGGGATCTCGCCATGGATAAGATTCCGCGTTTGTGTGAAATAGCATTGAATTCGGCGGGCACTTTTGTTCCCGAATTTCCGGTGCCATCGTTCGAGCGATCGGCATCCTTGCTGTTGGGATCACCACCCTGGATCATGAATCCGGGAATGACCCGATGAAATTTTGTACCGTTGTAGAAACCGCTTCTCGCCAGTTGCTTAAAATTCTTGACGTGTTTCGGAGCGGCGTTGGGAAACAATTCAAGAATGATCTTTCCCATACTCGTATCCAGAACAGCAACCTCTTTATCAGGCTCTTCCAGATTTGGGGCTTGTGCGTACGAGAAAACGGCCGTCAGGACCATGATCAGACAAAATGTTAAATGACGTAATGACATTCAAAATACTCCTTTTGTGTAGGGGCGCGATTCATCGCGCCCGCATTCTGTTTTGACTAAATTCACGGGCGCGATGAATCGCGCCCCTACAAAGCTAACAATACTATAATTGATGTTCAAGGGTTGAAAAGAACCTGACAACTGAGAAACCGAAAATCGGGATTGTCCCGGCTCAACAATCCGGGGACATAACCGGAGTTGGTACGAAGCTCGCCGCGGACATAGATTCGCCCTTCGTACGGGAGCTGACCCCGGAAATGTCGACTCAAATCAATGATCTTTATCTCCGCTGTCATTAACCGAATCACTTCTTCCGAATCCTGAAACTTCAATGTGATTTTGTTTTCCAAAACACCGTTCCTGAATTCCATTTTGACGTTGCGCGTGTCGGTCAGTTCCAGTAAGAATTCAAGGGCGGATTCTCCGCGAAGCCAAAAATAATGGTTTTCCTTATAAAAACCGTCATTCAGAAAATAGATTTTGCCGCCCGGAAAATTCTGCTGATGATCGGGATCCTTTGTAATGCCTGCCCGGCCGGCAAGCGAAATTTCGATAGGCAAATACTTATACGGAAAAGAATATGTGTAATCGGAATGACTTGTGATTGCTCCAAGCGGATTCATCAACAGCGGACCGGCCAAAAAAGCAGCCGGTACTGCAATGCAAATGAACAAACTTTTGGGTCGAATCAACGGAACAAGAAAATAGGGCACCGGACAAAGAAGAATCAGGAAATCATGCGTAAAAGATTCAGCATGCCAGCTTGAAGTGTGTATCACAGAAATCAACGCGAGATAGAGAATCACAAATACCCATGCAACGCGCACGAGCGAATCGCGCAGCAACCAAATGGAAGAAAGGAGAAGCGCGCCGGCCGCAAAAGTGTAAACCAGAAACCCCGAATTGCGCCCGAACAGAAAATCGATGATTCGCTGCGGTTCGGGAGCCGTCAAGTTATATACAGTTGCATCAGGAAGCGTTTTCCAAATGTCGGCAAGCGGCGGATGGGATCCGCTTGTCACCCAGCGGGGTTCAGATATATTGCCTTCAGGATACATCAATCGCTCCAATCCCCAAACAACAAATAGAGCGATGATTATGGTTATCACAAAACGAGGTATAGGATTTTCTGATCTACTATTTCTTGTTATCTGCCAGTAGCCTAGTAGAAAAAGGGAAAAAATAACAGCCCATGGTTGAAGGGAAACAGCGATCGTGAGGAAAATTGCACTGGTCACAGGCCATGCACGCAATCCGGTGAACAAAAACGCAGTGCACATCGCCAGCAGAAAAAGATGATGCGACGGAAGCAGGAACAGAAGCGGTACCGGAATCATCGTAAAATAAACAAGACTGTTGAGTGCCGGTGAAACCGCATCTTCGTCTTTGCCGCGATAATAAAACCATCCGATCAAATAAATTCCCAGCACGAGTAGCGCATGAAGAAAGAACCAGCCGCGAAAGCCGAGCAGTGCAAGGAACGGTGCCAGCGCGAACACGAAAAGTTCAGGATAATGAAAGGCATAGTAGCTTTTGTATTCACCCGATGAATCCATCATCTTTTTCTGTAAAATGCGGAACGCGAAAGGCCTCGAACCATATTCACGAAGGTAGCGGTCGGAATCTTCCCGCGTGTATGCAAGATCACCATCTTTTGCAAGACTCGCTGCGGCAAGATAACCGGTCAGGTCAGCATCCGGATACATAGGGAGAAGTTTTCCCGGATTCAGAACCAATGCGGAGCATACAAAGAACAGAAGCGGAATAATGAAAATGAGGTATATCGACTTCAAGCCGTTTTACTAAGGAGAATACGAGGATTCAAATCTCCTGATCTCCTTTTACCTGCGGTATTTTAATGCTGTACGAACTTCCTTGTCTACGGCCTTCTTACGTTTTTCATCGCGCTTTCCCCAGATCTTTTTGCCTTTCGCAAGTCCAATCTCGATTTTGATGTGCTTGCCTTTGAAATACACTCTCAGCGGAACAATCGTTAAACCTTTTTCTTTTACTTTTCCCATCAAACGATGAATTTCTCGTTTGTGTAAAAGCAGCTTCCTGGTCCGAGTGGGATCATGGTTGAGTTGATTGGCGAAGTTGTACGGTGAAATGTGGCAATGAAAAAGAAACGCCTCTTCCTGTTTCACCAGCGCGTAAGAATCCTTTAGATTAATTTTACCCTCCCGTACGGACTTGACTTCAGATCCAGTCAAGCCGATACCGGCTTCGTACTTCTCTAAAATGTCGTACTCCGAGTAAGCCTTCCGATTCGTTGATACTGTCTTTTCAGTAGTTTCCATTGATTGAATAAATTGATTTTACTGAAGAGGTTTTGATATCATGGTGCATTATTTGTAGAATTGCAATCGACAGTGCCAAAGCTATGAGCAATCAGGCATGAATACCGCCTGGAGTGTCTCATATGCTCATTACACAGTTCTCTATTGCTGAAATAACATGGTTTTCTTTAATTATGCCACCATGCAGATGGCGGCAAAAATTGTGTACTACGGACCCGGTCTTTGCGGGAAGACTACAAATCTTCAGCACATCTACCAGAAAACTTCCTCTAAATCCAGAGGAGAGATGGTGAGTCTGGAAACGGAAACGGATCGGACTCTTTTCTTTGACCTGCTGCCTCTCGATGTCGGCAATATCGCTGGATTCAAAACACGATTCCAACTTTATACGGTTCCCGGACAGGTTTTTTATAACAGCACACGAAAACTCGTCCTCCGCGGAGTGGACGGTATCGTCTTCGTCGCGGATTCTCAGGTTCCGATGCTTGAAGCGAACCTGGAGAGTTTCAGCAACCTGAGGGCGAATCTTACCGAGCTTGGATTAAACATCGATGAGATTCCTCTTGTATTTCAGTACAACAAAAGGGACCTAAAGAATGTTCTACCGGTCGAGGATATGAATCGCAATCTCAATCCAAGGGCGCTTCCTTATTTCGAAGCTTCTGCGTTGCAGGGTGGTGGAGTATTTGAAACCCTGAAGGGAATCTCAAAGGCTACTTTGATCATGTTGAGAAGACGCGCTCTTGGTGAAGACAAGATGAAAATACCGGAGATCGCGACGAAACCGATGGCTGAAAAACCGAAAATGCCAACTCCCGCTCCTCCTCCCATGCCGAAAATGCCGGCTTCACCGATTTCAACATCGCAGCCCTTTTCGGCAAATGTGTCTGAAGCAGAGGGAGCCGCAGCCCCCAGTTCCCAACCAGCCATCGCTCTTGGTGCTGCACCAAGCGTCCCCCCCGTTTTGCCCACCGAAGCGGAAATCGCTACTGAACGGGTGGAATTTTCACAAGTCGTGACAAATGCTGCAACGTCAAAGCCTGAGGTGAAAAAAATCGCGGTTGAATCGAAAAATGTGGCCTCAAAACTGGATGCACTGCGTGACCTCTACACAGGGAAAGCCAAAAGAGAAGAAACAAAAGGGAGGGAGCAGCGATCCGCTGGCCGCTCTGCTCGGCGCGACTTCAAAAGAGGAGAAATCGAACGAGATCACAAAGAAGCTAAAGATCCGTTTGGAGCCTGCAGAAATCGAAGTCCTTCATAATCTTGCGGTAGATTTTCACTTAACCGGCGGAAACATTCATAAGAGATTTTCAAACGCCTTAAACGTGAGCCTCGAAGGCAAATCAAATCCAAAACGGGTCCTTCTCAAGATCGAAATCGAAATTCTTAAAAAGTGATCCTGGCGCCGGCCATCAATCTGCCGCTTTCCCAAGATAGACCTGATAGACTCTCACTCCCAGTTCACGCGTATCCCGCGAAACTTTGTCTGAAGCAGGGCTAAAGGTCTTGTCGGTCACGAGCTTGATTTCAACCTGTTTATCGCTTCCAAGCATCTCTTTATCAATGTTGTACTTCTTCATCACAGGTTGATTGGATTGAATCGGGAAGGTCTCTACTTCACGATTTCCGATAAATACGGTCAACTTTTGTCCATCCGAGAAGCGCTCCGGGACGCCATCCACTTTTAAGTAGAGCAAAGCGTCATCTTTCGGATTGCGCACTTTCAAGATCGCTTCCTTTTTTGTCCATCTCCAATTGGTACTGATATCGGTGGGTTCGCTTTCCGGATCATACCAGCCGCTCGTATACTGCATCGGAGGCTCTTGCGGCGGTATCTCAACGAGCAATGTCCCCATGTCATAAGAACGATTGCCAAAGGGTTTTCCTTCAAGAATCATTCTTTCTCCCTTGGAAGGAGAGTAGATACCAACAACGAGAGAGTACTCGCCGGCAGGAATGTTTTTCGGGATAAACATCGTTCTCGTCCAATTGTAATTACCGTTGGGACGCCATTCACTGGTGGGTTTTGGCGGGCGGTGATCATCCTGAAATCGGCGTACCTTCTTAGGATCAATAAAGTGGACAAAAACAGTCATGTCTTTGTAAAGTGCCACGAAGTCCGGCTTTGTAGCAAATGAATAAGTGATCTCTATGGGGGTTCCCATTTCAGCCGATCTCTTATTCACTTGAACTTTCGGTGTTACAGTGGCTTTTTGTCCGCCACATGAATAAAAATTGAGCAAACTGACAAGAATGAGAGCATAAAATGCATGTCGGGGACGAAACAATCTGGTATCCTCCTGGATTGCAAAAATCGACAGCAAATGCTACAGCAATCATTTTCATGTGTCAAATTCTAAGGGGCGTCGAAAGATCAAAGTGTAGAAGTTCGACGCAATCCTTCTTTGAACGTTGAACATTGAACTATTCACAAAGAATAAGCGAGATTGGAAGAGATCCGGTGAGATTAAGCGAGATTCAAATGGTTGGGATGCAACCATGACCTATTGCTTTAGACTGTGAATCAAATTGGTCAAAAATTTACCAGAGGGCTTGAATTTCAAGTCAGCCCATAGTATTATGCGAAAAATTGCGAACGCCTCTGTCCAGGGTTTTCCCCCGGATGGTAATGATGATGAGGATTTGTCGATGAAAAAACTGAACCTGATTAGCCTGACGTGTGTTCTGTGTTTTATCGGGCTGTGGGGATGCGGGTCCTCCAGAAAGACAATGATTATTAGCAAACCGGTTCAAAGCCCAGGTAAGAGTGTGTCCCAGCCTGAGTCAACCACGGTTGAAACGGTGATAGCAAGCGCCAAACACCATTACTTCCTCGGCGAAAGGGAACTCAACCTTGGACATCTGGAAAAGGCTAAAGCGGAATTTGATGCATCGCTGGATGTACTGATGAAGTATCAATCCGAACAGGAACCCGATTCGCGCATTGAAGCGGTAATCGACGAGCTTCAGGAGAAGATTTTTCAGCACGAAATCGCTGCTTTGAAAGCGGGTGACGGGTTTACGGAGCATCCATTGGAACCGGCGCTCATTGACGAGTTGAAATCGATTGACACTTTCCCTTCTCCCGACCAGGAAACAAAGAAACAAGTTGAAAAAGAGCTCAAATCTGTCAGCTACGATATTCCTGTAGAGGTGAACGATACAGTTCTCTCATTTATACGCATTTTTCAGAACTCTCGCAGGAAGGAATTCGTTGGTGGATTGATCCGTTCGGGCCGGTATTTGCCGATGATGAAACGGATTTTCCGGGAACAGGGTCTTCCGGAAGACCTGGTCTACACCGCTTTAATTGAGAGTTCCTTTAAGTCCACCGCCTACTCTCGCGCCAGGGCCAAAGGTTTCTGGCAGTTTATCGCGGGAACGGCAAAACGTTACGACTTACGAATGGATTGGTGGGTCGATGAACGTTCTGATTTTGAAAGATCCACTTATGCCGCAGCAGGATATTTACGCGACCTGTACGGTATGTTCGATGATTGGTATTTAGCCTTAGCCGGATACAATGCCGGTGAAAACAAGGTCGCGTATGGATTGCGCCAGAGCGGCGCTCGAAATTTCTGGGAACTCGCTCAAACGCGTTACATCAGGCAAGAAACGAAAAATTATGTTCCCGCCATCCTGGCAGCCATGATCATTGCTAAGGATCCCGAAAAATATGGATTCTATGAACAACCGGAATCACCGCTGGATTTTGATACCGTAATAGTCGACTATACAGTCGATTTACGACTCGTTGCAGAATGCTCCGGAGTGAGTCTGGAAGAAGTTCATCAGTTGAATCCGGAACTTGCGCGGCTAACGACTCCTTCGAATAAGAATTATGTTTTGCGTTTGCCGAAGAATAAAAAGGAGACTTACCTCGCCGAAATTGCTGCTATCCCCGCAGAAAAAAGAGTCACGTGGCGCAAGCATGAAGTAAAACCTGGAGAAACGATGAATTCCATAGCAGCGATCTATCGGACAACCGAAAGCTCCATCGCTTCCGTCAATTCGTTCGCGACAGGAACTGAGCTTATCGGCCGGTCAGAAACTCGTGATTCCGATTGGTCGCTCCAATCCGGTGAGCTATGCTCCCAAGAGCGCATATGCTTCCTACGGACAGCAGAAATATTATCGTGTTCGGAAGGGAGATACGTTGTTTAAGATCGCGAATAGGCACCGCATAACGGTCCAACAGCTTTGTGCGTGGAACAACATTTCAACAGGTCATATGTTACACGCTGGAGAATCCCTGGTTGTTCACGGTATCAAGCCCGAGTTCGGTTTCATCCAAAAGCAATAAAAGAATCACTTACAAAGTGCAAAAAGGGGATACGCTGTACAAGATTGCAAGCAACTACAACACAGATGTCCAGAGTTTGGTTAAATGGAATAAGAAAGCTAGAACAGGAATCTATCCCGGCGATCGTTTGACAATCTACACCAAGTAATCAATAATCAAATCGAAATTTAAGGCGGGTCGTGCTCTTCGGAGCACGCACCCGCCTTTTTTATTTTTCACCGCGGAGTCACGGAGGTCACGGAGAGATGATCTATGAAGAAGAAATCACACAGCCAGATCATCTCTTCAGCGATAGAAGTCCATCGCATCTTAGGTCCGGGGTTACTTGAATCCAGTTACGAAAGGTGTCTATGTCACGAATTAAACATGAGGAAAATCCCTTTTCAAAGACAAAAACCACTTCCGATTTCGTACAAAGGACTCAAACCGGGCTGCGGATACAGAATCGACATCGTAGTGGCGGATAAAATTATTTTAGAAATCAAAGCGATCGAAGCACTGACTGATGTTCACAAAGCACAGCTACTTACTTACGTAAAACTTTCCAATCTACGAGTAGGATTAATTTTGAATTTTTCTGTACGACTTTTGAAAAATGGAATTGTAAGGTTGGTTTTGTAGATCTCCGTGCTCTCCGTGACTCCGTGGTAAAGGAGGTTTGTATGCTGGCGAAGATGATTTCCAGTTGCATCGATGGGGTGGATGCGCACAGGGTGGATGTAGAAGTTGCATTGCGCCAGGCGGGAGTTGAAGCGAAATGGTTTACGGTTGGGCTTCCGGATGTTGCTGTCAAAGAGAGTCAGCAACGGGTAAGGGTCGCAATGGGAAATTGCGGTTATTACATACCGAATAAGACAGTCACTGTGAATCTGGGTCCGGGAAATCTTCGCAAAGAGGGTCCTTATTTTGATTTGCCGATCGCTTTAGGAATTCTGGCTGCTTCGGATCAAATTCACGTGCAGAATTTCCAAAACTGCTTGATCCTCGGCGAGCTTTCTTTGGAAGGCAAAGTCAGGCCGCTTCATGGAATTCTTGCAATGGCGATTCTCGCCAGGAAATTAAGAATCGCCAATCTGCTGATCCCACGGGAAAATGCACCTGAGGCGGCGATGATTGAATCTGTGAACGTCTTTCCCATGGACTCGTTGATCGATGCAGTGGCTTTCCTGGAAAAAGGAAATGGTATTACGAAATATAAGACGGTGCCTTTCGGAACCGGAGAAGGGGAAGTCCGCCATTCAGTGGACTTTGCTGAAGTAAAAGGACAATACCACGCCAGACGAGCATTAGAGGTTGCTGCAGCCGGATCTCACAACGTTTTAATGATCGGGCCGCCGGGATCGGGAAAAACTTTATTGGCAAATAGAGTTCCAACCATATTGCCGGGGCTCACTTTGGAAGAATCCATCGAAAGCAGCAAGATTCATTCGATTGCAGGAATTCTCGGAGAACAGGGGCTGTTGCGATGCCGTCCTTTTCGCGCACCCCATCACACCATCAGTTACGCCGGGCTAGCGGGAGGCGGCTCGAATCCGCGTCCTGGTGAAATATCTATGGCCCACAATGGTGTTCTTTTTCTGGATGAGCTTCCGGAATTCGGCAAAAACATTCTGGAGGTTCTACGACAGCCCTTGGAAAATGGTTCGATCCGAATCGCCCGTGCCAGCGGATCAATCGAATACCCTTGCCGGTTCATGCTCGTTGCAGCCATGAACCCATGCGCGTGCGGTTATTACGGTTCCCTGGATCATCCGTGCAAATGTTCCGCGCAGCAATTGCAACGATATTTGAGCAGAATTTCCGGACCACTCCTGGATCGTTTTGACATACAAATCGATGTGCCTCCAGTGAAATCACAGGAATTACTTTCCGAAAATTTTGAGTCGGAACCTTCCATCGCAATTCATTCTCGAGTCGTTCACGCGAGACAGATCCAGCTTGGAACGGTACCGGCCTTTTCGTCTGTTCAGTAATTCACAACTTTCAGCAAAAATGATCAAACAATTTTGTAAGCTGGATACCGCGTGTCTGGAGTTGATCGAAAAATCGATTCGAAAATATCATCTAAGCGCGCGTGCATACCATCGGGTTCTGAAAGTCGCGCGAACCATCGCCGATCTGGATGCCGCGACGGATATACGGTCAGTGCATCTGGCGGAAGCTGTGCAGTATCGATCGCTCGACCAATTTTGATTCAGCCGAAAGCACGAGAGGCCACGTTGAAGCAGAAAATTGTTCCCACGCGAATCTAAATCGCTGGAACCTGGTTTCTGAAATCACTGTTCTTTTGGTATGCTTGACCTAGAGTTTCTCGAGGGCATCAATCGAGTGGAGGAGACATGAAGAGAATTTTTTTTGCTGCCGTTTTCGTTCTGGCAGCATTACCGCTCATGGCGACGTCCGTGGTTTTTGTGTCAAATGAACGTTCCGTTCAGCTAAGTGATCTGATTCTGATCGGACGCGTCGTAAATGTTGAGACTACTTATGACAGGGAAGGTCAGATTATTCGCAACATTACGCTGGCTGTTTCTGAAGTACTAAAAGGAAAGGCCCAAGTGGGTTCTCATTTTACTTTTCGCGCGTGGGGTGGATTGAAAGATGGAGTGCGCGACGAGGCATTGGGTGAAGCTCAGTACAAAGCAGGAGAAAAAGTTTTGCTGCAGTTAGAAAACATCGATGGCTTCTATCACACACTCGGGCTCTCATTTGGTAAGTGGAACGTCGAAAAGGACAAGACCGGACGCGAATTGATTCGCCGGGACCTGTTGGGACTAATGGGCGTTAAAACCGAAAAAGCACCTGTCCCTGTTTTAATGGAACTGAAACAAATGCGGGAACTGGTGCAAAGAGTCGAACGCGAACCATTGGTACGGTAGGAGGTCTTATGAAAAAATTATCCATCTTGATTTTATTCCTAGCTGTGAGCGTTGTCTCAGCTTATACCTTAAACGGTCGAAAGTGGTTCAGCAATGCATCGTTTCACTACAATCCAGCCAAAACATCTGCTTGTTGCTTATCGAGTAGCGAATTTGAAAGTCAGGTCAAAGCGGGCCCCGGTCCATGGTCCAACATCATTAGCTTCGGCAGCAACACCACTCTTACTGGAGCGAAAAGAAATGGGGTAAATGTTGTTTCCTGGGCGAAATTGGGCGGAACCACATTGGCTGTGACCCATTACATTTCAACTGATACGAGCCAATCGCAAAATTGTAATGGCAACACAATCTACAGGTTTGAAGAAGTGGATGTCCGCTATAACAACAAAGTGAACTGGAAAAATTCAGCAGGATGTTCAGCCGGCTATGATCTAAAAGGAGTTTCCGTACATGAATTCGGTCATGCCTACGGTCTTGGACACAGCAGCGTTCAGGCAGCTACGATGTACCCTTCGGTCGGTGCGTGTGATTTCTCCAAATCGTCTTTGGAAACTGATGATCGAAGCGGCTACAGCGCCATTTATAGTGGATGTAATTAGCCCATACGACACAGGGGCGCGAGCCATCGCGCCCCTCACAATTTAGAAAAGATGCGGTCGATCGTCTGATTCAGAAAGGGTTGTAATAAAGGATTTTTGCGAACCGCCGTAACGTGATCTCGTACTTCTTTTTTCAATGATTCATCGAGACTCTTGTCATTCTCAGCAAGGGCGACAACACCCATCAAGAATTCGTTCACCGTGACGGTGTGAATATCAACCTCTCTGTTTCCCATCTGGATTTTTCCCGAGGCTTTGGCTTCCGGTTTAAACCAGTCAGGCAGTTTTGATTCCTCACTTACGCCGAATATTTGAATGGTCTGAACCGCATTTTTTAGAAGTTTCTCGGCCGCATCCAGTTCGGCCTGATAGGTTTGAAATTTTACTTCAGAAGAGCCTACGGATTCCGAACCCATGGCACCGGCTCCAAATTTCAAAGACTGAAAATTCTGTAACAACTTGGATGTGTTCTTTCCACCAAGTTTCAGTACGTGTTCTACTTCGGTTTTCCAGGCTTTGACTTTCGGACTTCCAATCGCCTGGCGTTCGCCCCTGAGATCTGCCATCTGTTTTAAGCAATCCTGCAACTGTGTCACCAACGTTGATGAGTCCATAATGAAATTCTATCTCAAATCATCACCGGGTATAGGATAAAGCTCCCTTAAAGATTCATGATTCCTGATTCCGATCGCTTCCCGTTGCACGGTCAAATACCATTGGTACAGCTTGGCTTGCGAACGAAGCGCCCGATATTGCTCCGATTTCTTAGAGCGCTCAGATTCGGAGACTGTTTGCAACTCGGATTTAAGCTGATGCAAGTCGGCAACCAAACTCGCCAGACTACTGCCGATGCGACCTAACGCCGCGGCCATTTCGGATTTGATCTCGGCTTCCGTACGGCCGAGGGATTCAGCCCTTGCTTTCAAACTCACCATAGCGTTAGTTTAATCTAGGTAATTTGATGAAAAAAATCATCCTGATCGTTGTACCGTTCCTTTTGATTGTAATCGGATTCTGCTTGTACATTTCTGTACGCCAGGGAAAAACAACGTTCACGAACGCTAATGTGCTGCTGATCACGATTGATACGATCCGACCTGATTATCTTTCGTGTTATGGAAGCTCCAATTCAACGCCTCGAATCGATGAACTGGCCAATCATGGAATTCTTTTTGAAAACGCGTTTTCTCAGGTGCCTCTCACTTTTCCTTCACATACTTCTATTTTGACCGGAGTTTTTCCGATCCGGCATGGTATCCATCAGAACGGTCTGGAGATTTTTTCTAAGAAGGAAGACTTGATCACGGATCTTTTTCGCTCCCAGGGGTACAAGACTGGAGCCGTTGTGTCGTCATTTGTGCTGGACCGTAAATTCGGCCTTGCGGCAGGATTCGATGTGTACGATGACAGGATGGAACGGATGCCAACCATCAAAACAAACTTTGAAGTGGAGCGACGGGGGGATGAAACTGTTTCCTCAGCGATTCAACTTTTGGAACAGTTTCATGGCAAGAAAAGTGGTTTTTGTGGATCCATTTTTATGATCCCCACACTCCATACAGTCCCCCGTCACCGGGGGACGGCTATGCGGGCGAGATCCAATATGTCGATGAGCAGATCGGAAAACTGATGGACTGGCTGAAAAAAAGAGAACTCCATCAAAATTTAATTGTAGCGCTGCTGGGTGATCATGGCGAAAGCCTGGGCGAACATGGCGAGAAAACGCACGGGTTCTTCGTATACAACAGCACTTTGAGAATTCCGATGATACTCTCGTACCCGGGCGCAGACACGAAA
The DNA here is from genome assembly GCA_963771165.1 of uncultured bacterium. Taxonomy (GTDB): domain Bacteria; phylum Acidobacteriota; class HRBIN11; order JAKEFK01; family JAKEFK01; genus JAKEFK01. Next base: position 157,230 of record CAVYSN010000004.1, read on the forward strand.
CGTGTTTCGAATGCGGTAGCCTCTGTGGATGTGGCTCCGACATTGCTTGAGCTTAGTGGAATTTCAGATTCTCGCGCCCGGGATGGGCAGTCCCTTTTGAAGCTGGCAAAGAAAGCCCGTAAAGGTGACATCTATTTCGAATCCAGATACCCGGAGCTTCTCGGTTGGAACGGGCTTCAGGGGCTTATCCGTGGAAATTGGAAACTGATTTCGACCACAAGGTCCGAATTATACGATTTACATCAGGATCCAGAAGAAAAGAATAATCTGTTCAGCGCAAAAGAAGATATTTCACGTCCGATCAAAAGAGATCTGGCACAGATCTCTTCTGCGAGCATCGAGTCTACGGTCCCGGATCCGGAAACGACAGAAAAACTTAAGAGCCTTGGCTATATCGGTTCGACTTCCATTTCCAAAAAAGATTTGACTGCCGATCCGAAGGATAAAATTGCGCTTTGGACCCGCTACGAACAAACCCTGGAGGCCATGCAAAGCAATCAGAAACAAGAGATTGCGAAACTGCTTGCATCGCTGGTTGCTCAGGAACCTGGAAATAATTTTTTCCGTCTGGCTCTGGCGAGTCACAACAGACAAGAGAAGGAATTTTGAGACGTGCCACTGAGCAGTTGCAGCACGCAATCCGGAATGATCCGGCCGATGCGACCGCGTATCATGAGCTTGCCGTGACATACAAGGAAATGAAAAATTATGCTGAAGCCTTGCGCGCGGAAGAAGCAGCCATTGCACTGCAACCGAATCGATCGGAATTCCATGGAATTCGAGGGATGATCTGGGTGGAAACCGGACAATTTTCAAAAGCGAAAGCAGAGTTCTTACAAGTCCTGCAGATGGATCCAAACAATCCAGTCGCGTGGAACAATTTAGGCAACGCTTACCGGGCGCTGGAGGACTTTGATAACGCTAAAAATGCTTACAGAAAAGCGATCGAACTTTCGCCTCACTATGCCTTTCCTCAAAATGGGCTGGCTACAATCCTGGTCAAAGAAAATAAAGCGAATGAAGCAATTCCACATTTCGAAAAAGCGATCGAATTAGACCCAAAGTACGTAGAAGTTTATCTGAACATGGCAATTGCATTTCATTCTTTGAATGACATGGAACGGGCGAAGACTCTTTATCTTACCTTCCTAAAAATTGGCGCCTGATTGGATGAAACAGGAAAAAGAAAACGCCAGAACCCTCCTTTCGCAGATTCGCTAAAAATTCAAAAAAGGAGAGGCTATTCAATAAAATGGATTGACTTGTAGCTTATTGAACCCGTTCGAATAAGTCTTAAGTTGTTATATTTGAACATTTAACACCACGAATAGTTGTGGTATGCGTCTTGCTCCCTTCCAGCGCAACTCCATGTTATGATACTTCACAAAATCGAGACAACTGTTGAACCTGATCGTTTATAACCCTTCTCTGGAGGAAATTGTATGAGAAAGTTATGGCTGTTCGCAGTTGCCCTTCTGATGCTTAGTCTTTTTGCAGGAACACCAGCCTTTGCACAGTTGGGCAGCGGTACGCTTAGCGGCGTAGTAAGCGATGATCAAGGGAATCCATTACCCGGTGTCTCTGTAACTGCAAAAAATGGCGACACCGGTTGGAGTCGACTTGACATTACTTCGGAAAACGGTGCTTACCGTATTCCATCAGTTCCTCACGGCATCTATGATGTAAGTGCGGAACTATCCAGTTTTGCAACCCAAGTAAAAACCGGGATCCGAGTGGATGTCGGTCGCACAATCAGTGTGAATTTTGATATGCGACTTTCCTCTACGGCGGAAGTCATGGAAATCACCGGCGAAACGCCGTTGATTGAAAAGACCGAATCCCATATTTCTACTGTCGTCACTCCTGAACAAGTAGAAAATCTACCTTTGAACGGTCGCCAATTTGCAAATCTTGGCGCGCTGGCTCCAGGAACAACTCTGACGTTCCATCCCGATCCGACAAGACCGAACAATCTTGCAGTGAGTTTGATCGGTGGTAGCGGACGCAACATGAACGTTACTGTGGATGGTGGCGACAACAACGATGATACTGTCGGCGGCATCAACCAGTTCTTTTCACTGGAATCCGTAGCAGAATTTACGCTGTTGACCAACCGTTACAAAGCAGAATATGGCCGGTCGAGCGGCGGCGTTCTGAACGTCGTTACGAAGTCCGGCACCAACAACTTTCACGGTTCGTTCTTCACATTGTTCCGTGATGAGTCTTTGAACGCATTAACTGAAGCCGAAAAACTGGGCGGTGAAAGTGATCCGAGTCCGTATAGCCGTGAGCAATTTGGCGGATCTGTCGGCGGCCCGATTGCAAAGGACAAAGCGTTTTTCTTCTTTGCAGCAGAGCGTTCGCAGGCGGATCAACAATCGCTTGTGAACACTCAAGGAATTGCTCCAGAATTCGACGGACCGGACCCGGTCCCGACCGATGACACCCTCTATACGGCCAAAGTGACAGCCAACCTGGATCCAACCCAATTCTTGCAGGTCCGTTACGGCCAGCAGAAAACCGAAACGATCTACGGTGCGGCGCCGAATTATGCACCAAACGCGCGTGGAACTCTGACGAACGATTTTCATTCGTTGTTAGCCAGTCATAGCTGGGTTGTCAGTGAAGACAAATTGAATGAATTCACTTTCCAGTATGCTGACTTCAAGAATGCAATCCGTCCTACTTCGGAAGATCCGACCGAAGTTTTCCCGAATGGCGTTTACCTGGGCCAAAATATCAACACTCCTCAGACAACGGAACAAGAAAAGTATCAGTTCAAGGATGATCTTTCCTGGAGTTGGCGCGGAAACCATCACATGAAAGCCGGACTCAATTATGTTCATGAACCACAATTGGGCGGCACGTTCACAACTGGTACTGTCCCTCAGTTTTTCCACACAGGTAACGACAGAAACTCACCCGTCGAATTGATCCAATTTTTCGGTGGTGAGTTTGCGGACGAGACACCGAATAATCAGTATGGATTTTATTTCCAGGATGACTGGAACTTGAATGAGCATCTGACATTGAACGTCGGGGTCCGTTACGACATCGTTACGGGGCTTGAGATCGATCAATCAAGCAGCTCTCTCTTCAACGTCCTTCATAACAAAACCGAAGATTTTTCCTGGTTGCAACCTTTCCAGGATAGCGCCGATGGCAGCTTCGAGAACGACACAAACAACTGGCAGCCAAGAGTTGGCGCTGTGTACGATTTAAAAGGGGACGGAGCAACCGTGATTCGTGGTGGTTGGGGATTGTATTATGACTTCCCGTACACCAACGCGAATTTGTTGTTCCCGTTAGCAGCCCTTGGTGGATACGGAACGATCTATTCACACCAGGTTGCGGGTGGAATTCGGAATGCGGACGGAAGCCTCTTCCAGGTCGGCGATCCTTTGCCCCCGAATCAACTGCCGGGACTGGCAGCCGCAGCACCGCGTGACGTCCTATCACCCGATTGGAAAGTCCCCTATACCAGTCAGTTTTCAGCTGGAGTCAGTCATCAGCTGACGAATGATCAGGTAATCGATGTGGATTATGTTCACGTTGCGAATCCGCGATCAGTACATTCGCTTCCGCTTCAATGGTCTGCAGAACGGAGTCCGTTTTGCTCCGGATAATCCGGCGTCTGCACGCATTTACGCCCCACTCGGCGAAAGCGATTACGATGGAATCAGCTTTGGCTATCGCGCCCGTGTGTCTGATAAGATTCAGGTACAGACCAGCTACACATTGTCAAAAGTGGAAGGAAATACCCTGTTTGGCGCTGATGAATTCCGTCTTGGATCCCCTCCGACCTGCACTCATTGTGCGCTGGATTGGAGACTTGGTCCTTTCGATGACTCGCGCATGTTCGGTCCTTTAAACACCGATGCGCGCCATCGTATTGTTTTGAGCGGAATCTTCGAGCTTCCCTATGACTTCGTTTTTTCCGGTTTCTTCCGCGCCAATTCCGCAAAACCGTTTAACGCCTTCGTCACGACCGATCTAAACGGTGACGGAAACGTTTACGACACAACGGATGAGGCAGTGAATTCTCGCCGCGGCGAACCTTTCTCCCAACTCGATATTCGTGTGGCGAAAGGATTTGATATCGGCGATACAGTTCGGATTGAAGGCATTTTTGAGGTGTTCAACCTCTTTAATGCAAAGAATCCCGGAGCAAACAACAATAGCGGTAACGCTTATAACGGGACGATCGGCGATCCGAATTTCGGTGAAGCTCTTTTATTCGCAGGCGATCCTTCGCAAGGCGAACAAAGACTCGCACAAATCGGGTTCCGCGTAGAATTCTAATAAAGTAGATTTACACAAAGGGGTGGTCCATCGGGCCACCCCTTTTTTTTGTGTATCGTGATCGTGCTCGTGATCGTGCTCATAATCTTAATCGTGCGCGTTTGCGTGATAATATGAATTCCGATGGAACTACAGAACAAGATAGCGGTTGTAACAGGAGCGAGCAGCGGAATCGGCCGTGCAGTCTCCATGCTTTTTCTGCATCGCGGAGCGACGGTTGCAGGAATCGCCCGAAGAGAGGAAGCGCTCCAAACGTTAGCAGCGAACGAGAGTCATTTTCATCCATTCACAGCGGATTTGACGAGCGAACACGATCGAAGTCATTGCATTCATCGTGTGATCGCTCAATTGGGAGGAATTGATATTCTGGTTCACGCAGCAGGAATCATTGCGAATGGGACAATCGAAACGACATCTCTTAGTGATTGGGATCTCATGATGAACATCAACCTTCGTTCTGTGTTTCATTTAACCCAGTTGGCTTTGCCCACGCTGGTTCCACGAAAAGGGAATGTCGTGGTAGTTTCCAGCGTAGCAGGAACACGTTCCTTTCCAGGCGTCCTGGCTTATTCTGTCAGCAAGGCGGCGGTGGATCAATTCACACGATGTTGTGCGTTGGAACTTGCTCCCAAAGGGGTCAGAGTGAACGCAGTCAATCCTGGAGTTGTCGTGACACAGCTCCACCGCTCAGGCGGGATGAGTGAAGAGCAGTACCAGGCTTTTTTAGATCGTTCAACAACCACTCACCCGCTCGGTCGAGTTGGGCAGCCCGATGAGGTTGCGGAGCTGATCCTCTTTCTGGCTTCGGACAAAGCGTCATGGATCACGGGTGGAACGTACAGCATCGATGGCGGGCGGGCATTGACTTGTGCGCGCTAGAGAGATTTTAACGTGTTGAAAAGTGTTGCATGTGCTCAAAGTGTTTCCACTTCTGCAGTCAAACACCTTTCACATTTAACGCTTTGAACCCATATAACGATTCGGTTTGACTCATTTCCGGTTCAAGACTTAGAATGATTTTGTAGGGCTCCCTAATCATGAACAAACAGCCTACTCCCACCGGATCTTTAACGATTCTGCTAAACTTTGATCCCTATCAGGTTCAGGGCGCACGGTTATCTATTCCTCTTTTGATGATCGATGAGCACATTCCGCAGTTTGCACAGTTTGATCACCTGCCGGCAGGTGTTTATAGCGGTACCATCACGGCTTACTTAACGAATGGTGAAGAGGCCGCTCATCCGGTCAAACTCAAGATTGTTCAGAATCAAGGGAATTTGCACGAATTTAAATTGAGCGGCAGAGCACAGGAAGTGATTTTGAAACCGGTGGATGCAGACAACAAAACCATTCTGTTTCTCTGAATTGAAAATTGAGAACGTCGATATGAATTTTCGTCCGGTGCGTGATGAGCGCGGATTGATGTGCAGGGTAAGACCGGGTGATTATCAAGTGCAGATCATTCTTCCGAATTTAAGCGTCAAGACCTTACCGCTGAAAATTACTTCGGACATGCAAATCTACACGTTAACGATACCGGATCGTCACACGCAGTCCCGGAGAGAAGCACGCATCGAATTGAATGTTCCGGTGGACTATCAGACAACTGACGGTGTCTGGGTACCCACAGAAACAGTAAACATCAGTACCACCGGTGTATGCCTTGTAAAACGGGAATGGAGCATGGATGACGAAAAAATGCACCTTCGAATCTATTTACCCGTTGCGGCGGCGCCTTTGGAATGTCCGGCTCGAGTTCGTTGGGTAAAAGAAGATGGAAGCTCATCGCAAATAGGAATGGAGATGTATTTAACTCAAACCTTGAAAAGGGAGCTAAGCAAATGGCTTGTGCAGAATGGAAAAAAACCGCTGAAATAAGGACAGGTTCAGATTGCAAGAGCTCACAAAGTCAGGGTTTGGCGGTACAAATTGCTCAAGGATATTTGCTTCCTTTTTCTGGGCCATCAGCAAGAAATCGACGAATTCGCGAACTGCACCATCCCCTCCTGCTTTTTTCAGCAAAAAATCGACTCGCGTTTTTACGTGATGGTGAGCATTCTGCGGCGCAGCAGATAAACCAACCCTTAGCAAAACAGGTAGATCCGGAACATCGTCTCCAATATATGCAATCTGTTCATTCGACAAATCGTACTTTTCAAGGATTTGATTCAGCACAGGCAGTTTATCCATTGTGTCCATATACAGATCTTCGATTTTCAGTTCCTCGCAACGCATCCTTAACGACGGCGAGGACCGGCCGCTGATGACTCCGATTCGGATGCCCGCTTTCATGGCGCATACGATACCGAATCCGTCATGAATAGAAAAATGTTTTAACTCGTCCCCCTGCGGTGTAAGCAAAACCTGCCCGTTGGTCATCACACCGTCTACATCCAGCAACAACATTTTGATTTTGCGAGCTTTTTCTAAAAGATGAGGAGTCATGTTTCAAAACATTTGAGTTAGCCACAAGTCGTGAATGTGAATGATGCCCTTCATTCTCTTCTGGTCATCCAGCACAAGGAGCGATGTGATTCTCATATCCTCCATCAGATTCAGTGCTTTCGTTGCAAGTTCGTCTTCGAGGATTATTTTCGGGCTTACCATCATGCATTCAGCGGCGGTTCGCTGAAGCAACTGATCATCCTTTTCAAGGTGCCTTCGCAGATCACCGTCAGAAATGACTCCGGCCAAACGATCCTGGCGATCCACAACGCTTGTAATTCCAATACCCTTTCGGGATATCTCGTAAATTACGTCTTTCATGGGGGTATCAAGAAAGACCTTCGGCAATCTGTCGCCTGTCCGCATCAGGTCGCTCACCTTCAAGAGTTTTCTACCGAGTTTTCCGCCGGGATGCAATCGTGCAAAATCTTCCTGACGAAAGCCTCGTTTCTCCATCAAACACATGGCCAGCGCATCCCCCATGGCCAGCGCTGCAGTTGTAGAAGCCGTAGGAACGAGATTCAACGGACACGCTTCTTCGGTTACACTCACGTCCAGCACGACTTCACTGTAGCGGGCCAGCGTCGATTGAAGGTTTCCTGTGAGTGAAATAAGCGGAACCGCAACCCTTTTCACCCATTCCAGAAGGGGAAAGAGTTCCTGACTTTCGCCGCTGTTAGAGATTGCAATCAGCACATCTCCGGGCACGATCATTCCCAGATCCCCGTGAGTTGCTTCGGAAGGATGGATGAATAGCGATGGAATGCCGGTGCTCGAAAAGGTTGCGGCAATTTTTTTACAAATGATTCCGGATTTACCCATCCCCGTAAGAACAACGCGACCTTTACATGCATCCAGCATGATCACTGCTTTTTCAAAATCATCACCAACTCGCTCTACCAGATTGGCGATGGCGTTGGCTTCACTTTGCAGAACACGTCTCGCGGTTTCACGAATAGAAATCATGATTCTTTGGCGATGCGATCCAGTTGAAGCAGTTTCGTCAGCAGCGGTTGCAGTTGATCAAGCGGGCACGCATTCGGGCCGTCGGAAAGGGCCTGTTCGGGACGATCATGAACTTCCATGAAAAGTCCGTGAACGCCAACGCTGCACGCGGCGCGCGCAAGAGGAGCAATGAATTCCCGTTGTCCACCCGATCGATTTCCCTCTCCTCCCGGCAATTGAACACTGTGCGTTGCATCAAAAACAACCCCACAATCGAGTTGCTTCATGATTTCCAGTGATCGAAAATCCACGACAAGATTGTTGTATCCAAAGGAGAACCCTCGCTCCGTTAAAAGAACTTTCCGGTTTCCTGTACTATGCACTTTCTCAACGGCGTTTTTCATGTCCCAAGGTGCCATGAATTGACCTTTCTTCACATTCACCACTCGCCCCGTCCGGCCTGCCGCAAGCAACAAGTCGGTTTGACGGCACAGAAATGCGGGAATTTGCAGGATATCCACCGCCGGCGCAAGCACATCGGCTTGATGCGGCTCATGGATGTCTGTCAGTATGGGGATCCGGTGATTCTTTTTTAATTCGGCAAACAACGAGGCTCCCTCTAGAACACCAGGACCGCGAAAGGATCCGAGAGAGGAACGGTTGGCTTTATCAAAAGAAGCTTTGAAAATAAAGGGAATTCCCAGAGAACCGCAAATTTCTGAAATTTTCCGGCACATGAAATCGATGTGCTCAAAACTCTCAATGACGCAAGGTCCGCCGATGAAAAAAAATGGCGACCGGTCACGGACTTCGATATCCGTCCGCGATCAAAAAAGGATTCATGGGACTTCTTGAAGTTGCATCCTTGAGGCACGTTTCTTCTGACGATTGGCAAGCGATGCAGCGATGAAGGATTGGAATAAGGGGTGAGGATGTGTCGGTTTTGATTTGTATTCAGGATGGAACTGGCAACCGATGAACCAGGGATGATCCTTGAGCTCAATCATTTCTACAAATGTCTTGTCCGGTGAATAACCCGAAAATACCATTCCTAATTCACTCAGGCGGCTTTCATATTCACGATTGAATTCGTAACGGTGACGGTGCCGCTCTGAGATTTGAGTCGAGCCATAGATACGGGCGACATGGGTCTCTTCGCCTAAAATACAGGGATAAGCTCCCAACCTCATTGTTCCGCCCATATTGATAACGCCCTTTAAATCGTGAAGCATTACGAAAATCTTGTGTGTGGTTTCCTGATTAAATTCAGTGCTGTCCGCATCCTGATATCCGGCGACGTTCCGCGCAAATTCGATCAGTGCCGTTTGCATTCCAAGGCAAATTCCAAAATAAGGCACCTTGCTTTCGCGCACATACTGAATCGCGTGAATCATTCCTGGAATTCCGCGTAAACCAAATCCTCCCGGTACAAGGAGTCCATCCACGTGGCCTAACTTTTCGTGAGCGTTGGAGGGATCGATCTTTTCCGCTTCGATCCATTCGATCTTCACGCGGGAGTCGTTGGCAGATCCGCCGTGATACAAAGCCTCATAAAGAGACTTATAGGAGTCTTCCAGCTCCACATATTTGCCCACTACTCCGATAAGAACTTCGTGTTTAGGATTCTTAATTCTCTCAACAATTTTTTCCCAATCTTCCAGATGGACGTCCGTTTCCGGCAAATGAAGCAACTTCAAAATGGTACGATCCAAATTCTCCTGTTTAAATACGAGAGGAACTTCATAGATCGTAGAAACATCCTTGGCTGTAACAACCGCTTCCGGAGCGACGTTGCTGAACAATGAAATCTTGCTCTTGATCGCGGGAGGCAAAAACCGGTCTGTCCTGCAAAGCAAAATGTCAGGCTGCAAACCGATTTCACGAAGTTCTTTCACACTGTGTTGAGTGGGCTTTGTCTTTAATTCACCAGCAGTAGCAATGTAGGGGACGAGAGTCAGGTGAACAAAAATTGCATTATCACGGCCTACGTCAAGGCGGAATTGTCGGATCGCCTCTAAGAATGGAAGACTTTCAATATCGCCAACTGTTCCGCCAATTTCCACAATGACTATATCAACACCTTTGCTGATTCGATGAATAGCAGACTTTATTTCATCGGTGATGTGAGGAATGACCTGGACGGTTTTACCCAGATAGTCGCCTCTTCTTTCTTTGTTGATGACGGATTCATAAATCTGGCCGGTTGTATAGTTATTCAGCCGGCCTATCTTGGCCGAAGTAAATCTCTCATAGTGTCCGAGATCCAGATCCGTTTCGGCGCCATCATCTGTGACGAACACTTCTCCATGTTGAAATGGACTCATTGTCCCGGGATCGACATTGATATAAGGATCAAACTTCAACATGTTGACTTTGAAGCCACGGGCTTCCATCAGCATTCCGATGGACGCCGAAGCGAGTCCTTTTCCCAAAGCTGAAACAACACCGCCAGTAACAAAGATGTACCTAGTCATGCCTCATCTCCTTTCATAATCATAATCGTGATCTTGCTCGTGATCATAATCCCGAACTTATGCATCCAGCAATTTCGAATTTCCTTCGACCAGTTTTCTGATACGTTCGAGATCTTCCGGCGTATCAACTCCAAAAACATGAGCGTCCGTCATTCCCACCTTAATCTTTCCACCGTGTTCTAATGCACGCAATTGTTCCAGATTTTCCAGTTTCTCCAACGTGGAAGGTTGCCATTGCGTAAATTGCGTGAGGAAATCCCTCCGATAGGCATAAAGACCAACGTGTCTGTACGCGTTCTCAACGCTCTGCTCCGGCTTTTCTCTATCTCGAACAAAGGGGATCGGCGCCCTTGAAAAATAGAGAGCATAGTCATTTTCATCTGTCACAACTTTCACAACATTCGGATTCAAAAAATCCTCTATCGCAGAAATAGGAGTTTTCAATGTTGCCATGTCCGCTGCGGGATCTTCCTGCAAGAGCATAACAGTCTGGTCAATTGCATGAAAATCGATCAGCGGTTCATCCCCTTGAATATTGACCACAATTTCGGCGTCCAGATTTTGAATAGCTTCCGAAATGCGATCTGTGCCTGAACGGTGCTCTTTTCGCGTCATCACAACCTCGGCTCCGAATCCGGTCGCAGTCCTGTAAATGCGCTCATCATCCGTCGCAATCAGCACCCGGTTTAAACTGCTGCGCCCGGCAGGAACGTTGGTAAACGTGATAAAGGAGAGGCTTCCCCTGTAGGTCCACCAGTGCTTTCCCTGGCAGACGGCTGGATCCATACCGTGCCGGTATTACACCCACTACAAAAGGCATCCTACAAACACAACGCTTAGTGTATTGAATTCGGAGGTAGCTGTCAAAGTGAAATTCAATACTCTGAGCGGAAAACGAATCGGTTTTGTTTGATCAACGCTCCCTGATTTGTGAAATTGACATCGAATCGCTCGGGTTATTAGATGACTTTTGTTCTGTATTGTGATATCCAAAAGGGCGGTGGGTCTCACCTGAGTTTCCATGACCATGCTCCCACCACAGAGGAAGATGAGGGAGGTATCCATTCTAAAACCTCAAGCCAACCTGACTAAACTTTTCATCGGTTGGGAGAAAAGAGACGGTGCATCGCTCGATGAAATGCTGCCGTGCTGAGACTAGCGAACCAATTTCGGATGTTGTAACGACCTGGGGATCCTATCGGGAGGACGGATTATCTCCGAGCCAGATCAAAAGTCAGACAACTCACAGGTGAAGGTACCTTCAGCTCCAGACCCCCCTTCCCCCACGTGTTCTGATTCTAGTTACAGGTCCAGCCAGGTGAGCGCCGTAATATTCAAGAGCTAATAAAGCAAGACGTGGAGACCCTGCGGCCAAAAATTGAGAAAAAAATTTTGATTACCAGATGTGGTCTTTAGCGTAATCGCGAACAGATTTATCGGAGAGGATATGAAACTTTCGAATCTTCTGAAGCATCACGGGTGAAAGCTGAGAGAGGGGGATGTACAGAATTCTTTTCCCATATCGGCCCGCAATTGTTTGAAATGCTGGACGGGGAGGTTTTGGAGCGGCATACAGAACAAACCGTTCCAGTCCGTAGTCAATTCCTGCCAGAAGTAGTCGCTCTGCATAGTTTGCAGCATACCGGTAAGCCGGATCATGGAACACGTCAAAGAGTCTGCCCGGCGGCATTGTCATCAAGAAAGCCGCCGTAGATCGCTTTCTGAATTCCGGGACCGACCGTACGATCCTCAGGGTTTGTTGCGTAAAAAGCCATATCCGATTCCTGGTGATGCTCTCCGAGCCAGGTAATCGTATATGGATACTTACTTTCGTCTTCGTCATAGATCACCACCAGTGAATCAACCGACCCTTTTACTGTCGTGCATTCCTGCACAAATATTTCTCCCGTATACCAATTACGAATCGTCTCTCTAAGGTCGATTCCGTCGAGTAATGACGTTTCAAAGGGGCGAACCTTTTTTCTTTCTTCGCTGAGAATGCTCTTCCCTTTGTTGCGCAGGTATCGTCCATACTCTTCTATCACGATATCTTCTGGTTGATGCGAACAAATGCTGAATGGAGAGAAGTGAAAACTGTTCCTTCGGTTTCTTCTGCTTTTCACTTCGTCTTAGAAACCGGGGCAAAGGTGACCGGGGTTTTAAGGGAGCATGCGGGTTCATTCGCACCTTTTGGACCAGCGGAAAAATATCTGCTGCTCGCAATTCGATGATTTCGAGATCGGTTGGACCAAGCTGAGCGGGATAAAATGTGCCGATTTCCCACATTCGATAACAAAAATGGGAGCTCACGCAGCTCCGGGCGGCAATCAGAAGCTCATAAAAATCAGGCAACAACATATTCTTGATGTTTGCGTATTTTCTCGAAAAATTGCCGAGCATCAGTAATTGGTGCGGATTCAAACGATCTCCGATTTCATGTTCGTAATAGCTGCGGCAGGAGAGGAGAAACGATGTTTGGATTTCGTATCTGTCGTGACGGCTCGATCCTGCGGCTTCGGAATGCGCGCGCTTTGCAAGCTCTTCAAGGCTTTCTGATTTGCTCCCTTCAACGACTTTCAGTTTTCCCGGTCAGCGTCTCCGGTCCTACGTGAGTTCTTTTCTCAATGGAACGCAATTGTCCCGCTCTTTGCAATTCATACACCGCTGTAAAGAATGGAAAATGTCCCATGATTTCTCCGAGCGAATGAAGAACTTAGATGGTAAAGTTTTCCATTGAAAGGAGTCTGAAAAGGTCGCGGCTGTGGCGAAGATAGTTTTTGTTTGAGCCGTTTCAAATGGGAAATGCCGCACACAACAAGGATGGGCCCGCGATCACCGGAAGAAATCTGCTGCAGATGAAAGGCCATCGCGCTCTCCCGCATCTCATCTTCTTCCGTAACGAGCTCCGGCAAGCGTGCGAGGACTTCGGAACAGTAGGTCTGGTGCCCAATTCTGGAGATTGCATAGCTGTCCGGTAATGGTTCAAAAACAAGTGGGTAGTCTCCGAGTGCCAGATCAATACAATGAGCGGGGATTTCTTGTTCCTTCGCCAGCCGCAAAGCCTCAACGAAAGGATCGACCGGTTCGATACGGATATAATTTCGGATTTTTTCTCCGTACATCAGAACGGAGATTTTGGGTAGTCTTGCGATACCGCGAAACAGAAGTTCTTGAAACTGCGCCGGATACTCAACCGCTACTGCACTCGGTTGAATCGTTTTGAAAGCGGCAGCGACCGCGAGTGTAGATTCGTAGGAATGATGAGCGACAGGAAGTAATACGAATCGATTATTTTTTTCGAGAAACAGATCCTGTGAGTTCATCATGCGTTGCCGGCGAACCGCCGGTGCTACAAACGTTTAATCTGAGTAACGAAGGGCAGATTCACCGAGAACTTTCAACATCGCTTCACGCATCAATCCGCTCCATTCCCCAGGACTCTGGCGCATTCGTTTGGCTACATACCGCCCCATGTTGATGCCATCTCGAACCGTAAAGGGTTCCTCCGCCAGATGACAACGTTCCAGAAAGTCGGCGATGTAAGACAAGATTTTCTGATCAACAAAGGGAAGGTTCTCGCGTAAAATGGCCAATTCTTCATCCTTCTCAGGGAAATCAATATAAATTTGCGGTTGCAAACGCGAATGAATGTATTCCGGGATTTCAAAAGTGCTTGCATCGTCATTCATGGTTGCAACCATGCGGAAGTCCGGATGCGCTTTCACTTTAACGCCTGCAACAATCGATTCAACGTATCTGCGCGTATCCAGTAAAGGGGCCAGGGATGCCCAGGATTTTTCCGACATCCGGTTGCCTTCATCCAGAATGGCGATTCCGCCGGCGATCATCGCCGTCACAATCGGACTTGCCACATATTGAATTCTTTTTTCATCGGCCACCACAGGAGTAATCAGCAGATCCTCCGGGCGCGTATCCATCGTCGCCTGAAAGATATAAACTTCGCGGCCAAGCATCTTTGCGGCAGAATAAGCAAGCGTTGTTTTTCCAACACCCGGCTTTCCAATAATTCGCGGCGACAAAGGAAGATCACGCTCATCCACCAGACTCCAGCAAGCATGAAGTTGCAGGATCAGTTCCGGCTGTCCGATCCATCGCATGGGCAATTCATCAGGATGAGCTAAGAAAAACCGGAACGTCCTCCAATTCAACTTTGCGGCGTGATCCGGATGTCTGGTTCTTTGTCATGAGTTCTCTCTATAAATAGGATGCGGCGAGCGCGCGTGTTTCCGGGTTTGGATCCGTTTGTGCAGTTTTTTCAAGAATGCTTCTCGTTTGTTCACGGGCCAGTTCCCCGAGAAGCCTCACAGCAGCGTTTCTTTCAGCGATCTCTCCCCTGGAGGAAGGTTTGCGGTCCAGCAATGTTGCAGCAGAAACGATCCCATCAGTTGACCGCAATTTTAATAATGCCTGCAAGCAAGCTGTTCTCAAGTCCGTTTCAGCGACTGTTACGGACTCCAGAAGCTTTACAAGAGAGGGTACTGCCCCGGAATTCGCCTGCATCGTAACCAGGTGTACTGCCTGGATTTTGACATTTTTGTCCGGATGTTCCATTAGAAGCAAAATGAAGCGTAATTCTGATTTACCGGTCCCTTTATAAAGAATTTTCATCAGCTCTTTCGGAACCCGCGGATCCGGATGGAGAGCCGCGGCTTCCAAAAATTCCGGAAGTTCGGCGGATTGAGCTTTTCCTGCAATCGTTACCATGTTTCGAACCACAAACCAGCGCGGATCCGTCATCCTTCTTTGCAATTCTGCACTGACAATATCCGACCTGAATGAAACAATAGAACTAATCAATCGAGAACGCACCTTTTGATCTTCTTCGTCCGCCAGCATCTCGATCAAATAAGAAGCGCCCTTGCTCCCCGCCATTTTGAAACCTTCCACAATCACCTCGATACCACTCAAGCCATCACGGAGACGTTCGATAAAGGCCTCGGCGATTCTGATCCAGGCATCCGCAAATGCCTGTTTGATGGAATCATGGCGTTCCGTTTGGAGTCGAATCGTTGAAAGCACATCCTGACAGGACGGCCAGTTGGCCGCTTCGTAATTCTTCATGAACATTGACAAAAGCAAAGGTATATAAGCTTGCAGAACATCAACGGAAGTTTCTTTTCGACAACAAGTGCTAATCAGAAACGACAGAGAATGATCCACATTTTTCCATTTATCGTTCGTGGATAGAGCTCGAATGGCCGAAGGCAAGAACTCGATTGCGGCTTTTTTCTGTTCCGGTTGCCCGGTACCGAGGCAATTAAATAACCTTTTCGAAAGCTGGTCCGCCTCCTGCAATTGCCCTTTATTGATGAGCTCATGGAGAGCATCGGGAATTCTCTCAATATCAGAATTGTTCAGAGATGCTTTTTTCAAAATAGCATCGGCGATCGATGCCGGTGCCGAATGAGCTTCCGGCTGAAGAAGGCCTTTCTCCTTCATTTTCCGAATCACCCGTTCTGACAGGACAATCTCAGGATCCTTCTGAATACGATTGACCACTTCTCCCAATTGGTTCAACGGAATGGGTTCATCCAGAAGTTGCAAGAGGGAGCTTTCAAAATATTCCGGCGGTAAAAGCCTGTAGAACATAACCATATCTTTGTCCGGCGAATCGTGTAAGAGCGAGCTTAGAAGGAGTTTTCCCTGCGTTCCACCGGTGAAGGAGCGGTACAGTTCGACAAACTTATGCTTGAGCAATTCTTCCTGAGAAACATCGGAAGCTCGAACGATGATCGTCTGAAATAGCCTGAGGAGCGTGCCGCCAGTATCCAAACCCTTGTTCAATTCAAGAGTTTTTTCAACGTTCCTGGCCACCTCGGAAGCTTTACTGGTTCCTGAAAACAAAGCTTGTACCGCGAGCAGCAGTTCGGTCACGAGAGATTGATCGATCGCATCGGGCAAAGCCCCTTCTTCTATAATTCCATATTTGACCTTGTTAACCTGGATTGTCTGAACGCCATCATCCGACAAAATCTTGTCAAATCCGCCAAGTTCCCGAACGCGCTGAGGTTTCAAGATCAGGCGTCGAAGCAGAGCAACAAGATCTTCCACTTTCACACCGCGGTAAATCATCAAGCTGTGAATGTTGCGATCCGTCAGTTCCCGCAGAAAGCGATCCAGTATCAGATTCCCTTTTTCCACCAATTCCCCATCAATCAGCAAGTTGCCGTGCGAAACGCTGACAGTCAAGCTGTCTCTGTTCTCAAGGAGTCCAAGAATCGACTGATACGTGTCCTGAACCGCTTTTTGTGTACGGGGATGCGTCTCGGAATACATTTGCAAAGTTTTGCTACCCAGCTCGAGATTCTTTACAAAATCAAAGATCGGTTTATCTGCCATTCTTATTGATCAACCCGGTGGTTTTTTCGGTGGAGCGGGCGGTTTTTTCCCGCCCTGATCCTTATCCGTCTTCTTGTCCGGCTTTTGTAGCTGAGTTGGAGGCGGCTGAACCTGTTGCTGTGGAACATGGGCAAAAATCCATTTATCGTAAGTGCTCTGTCCATTATAAATCCGCAGGCTGTTTTTTTTACTACGACTTACAACGCCGACGACCGGGCCAATACTTTTTTCATCTCCTTCTTCGGATTTCTCCTCTTCTGAATCTGGCTTCTTGCTGCCTCCCAATCCTGGGATCACTTCTTGCGGGTTGTTTCCTTCGTCCTCATCGTCGTCCGCACTTTTCTTTGACCCCGGTTGGTTCACAAATCCAGCTTCTCCTGTTTCAACGAGAGAATCAGGATGAAGGAGTTTCCATTCACCATTTTCAGTCATGGGATCCTTGTAGAGCTTCCGGATGAATTTCATTTTTAAAAGAGTTTCCACATCAGGCGGGTAAGAATTGAACTTCGTATGATAACGCCCAATCGCTTCGACGTATTCTTTTCCGCGAAAGATCAGTTCCTCTTCATTCTCTCTCTGCTTAATCCGATCCCACACAGGCAAGGCCATCGCCATCATGATCGACATGATTGCGATGAGAACGAGTACACCGGCGAGAGTATAACCGGGAAGGTGACTCTCGATTCTGTGGTGTGGGTCTCCGTTCGACAAAGGCCGGGCAGTGATGCCCGTCCCATCTTCTGAAAACGATTCTTTATAATTCACTGTAAGGAATTCCGTCTAAAGTGTTTCCTGCGGCGCCGCTCTGAACATCCCAAACACCCGGTTGGGCGGTAGGATCTGGAATATCAGCCATATCTTCGGGAATTTCGATCCACGTGCCCGCGCTTCTCGTGATCGGATCGATTGGCATTTCTCGTAAGTATCCTTCTTGCACGAGCGTGCTTAAAGTTGCCGGATACTTACCCTTATCAACGTGATATTGATCCAAAACTTCGCGTAATCGAAACAAATTCTCTCGCAGAACGGCTTCCCTCGCTCTCTCCTGAGCATCACGAAATCTTGGTAGCGCAATGGAAACAAGCAATCCAATGATTGCAAGCACTATAAGGAGTTCAATCAGGGTGTAGCCTTTTTGTTTCATAACGACCTACCATTCATCATAATAAGTAACACCATCGAGGGAGAGCACGTGAGCTTTGCAGTAGACATCCCAGACATTCTCGCCGCCCCACATTTTGGAGTCAGGCTCATCTTGAGAAGAACGCAATCCCCAGTCATAGCTATTGGTGACAGGATCCTGTGGAATCCTGCGCAGAAACCGAAGCTTTTTCCCCTTTACATCACCGATGATTGTCTCTCCCTCTACAAGAGCTTCCAGGGTGAGGGGCCAGCCATCCGATCCAAACTTTGTCTGGATCCTGGGAGTGGTGCCGGGCGTGGAAGGAACAGCCGCTTCGTGGTGAGCATCGATAGCGTCTCGAAGAATTCGCAAATTTCGTTTTAGTTCGACTTCGCGATGACGTCTGACGGAAAATTTTGCTACGGGCAAAGCAATCGCCGAGAGTATCATGATGATCGCAACGACGACCATCATTTCAATAAATGTCAGACCGCGCTGATGCTTACGGCCTGCGCTAAAATACTTGTACATTACTTCACTCGATACGGATCGTGTACGGCACAAATGTGACTGGAATTACAGTGGCATTTTCTGCCCGCAACACTGCTGAATTCAGCTTAATCATTGTTTGTCCGGGCTTGAGTGGAACCAAAACGATTGTGGCGATCACTCCCGTACTCGTTTCCGAAGGTACGTGTGTGGCATTAATGTTGACGGTTCCACGTCCATTGTCGAAACTCTTTGCAAATGCGCCAGGTGTCATGAAAGCTCCTTGAAGCACATCTTTCACCTGAACTGCTGCAGGGTCGAACTCAAAAAACAAAAAGGCGTTCGCAATTTGTGCTGCATTCTCCGCCCGCAAATGAAGAATCATTTCCTGTGTCACTTTTGGATTTACGTTTGGGGAAAGAAACGACAATGCAGCTGTGGGCAGCTCCGGAGAAGATGGCTGCGGAGCAGGCACGACAGGCGGCGCGACCTGTGCATTGATAGGCGGAGATTTTTCGACCGGGGCAGGCTGTTCAACGGCAGGAGGAACAGTCGTAATCAACTCCTCTCCTCTTTCGGATTCCTGCTGAGGGATTTCAGGCGGCGGCGGCGGCGGCGCCGGCTGAGGGTCGGCCTTTTGCTCCTCCTCTTTGATGATGTCTTCGATTGCTTTTTCTTCCTTTCTTTTGGAACGTTCAAAGACAGAAATTGGCGGAGCATTCTTTAGTCGAATATCATCTTCCGTGCCGATCCAGATTGGCGCGAGATCTTCAGCAGTAATGTTCGGTGTTCGAAGAATATGAGGTGTGATTGTAAAGATAATATCTTTTTCCTGAACCGATTTGTCGTTGGAAGCAAAAATTTCACGCAAGATCGGAATTTTGTGTATCCCCGGTATCCCGCGTAAAGCCTTACGCTCGTCGCGTCTTAATAGACCAGCAAGAAGATTCGTTTCTCCATCCTTTAATCGGATCACTGTATTCACTGTTCGATTTCCGATGGTCGGGGGAATGCTTGCAGTACCCGCAGCGGTGATGGAGGTCAGTTCGAAGCGCATCGTCAAACTGATTTCGCGATTGTGGTGAACACGTGGCGTTACATCGATATTGATTCCGACATCCTGCTGTTGGAACGTTGTAGTTGGAAACGTTGTCACCGGCTGTCCGGGTTGTCGCTGCAACGGATGTCTGTATAACGTTCACCGGGATCGGGACGCGATCCCCCAAACGAACGGTAACCTGTTGACCTTCGGATGCTCGAATCTGTGGAGTCGCCAGCAGTTTCGTATACTGATCGGTCACAAGCGCCGAATAAATGATTCCTGGAACTGTAAAGCTCCACGAAGCTGCATCGATGCCTTTGAACTGATTGCCGGAGATGATTGAAACTGGTCCACCCGGCGTTGGAACTGGAGGACCGTTGACATTCAATGACTGTGTCACGCTGTAGGTGGTTAAATCAATTCCGTATTTCAGAGCGCTATCTCGATCCACTTCAAGAATTTCAATGTTCAAAAGAATCTCAGAACGGGATTTATCGTTTGCTTCGATAATTTTTTGAGCGATGGCGATTTTGTCCGGTGTATCTCGCAATGTAATGGCATTCAGCTGAGGATTCGTTGCGATTCGTTGAATCTGCATGACACTTCGGATGAGATTTAAAACGTCATTTAATTCTGCGTTACTCAAATAAAAAGTCTGAATGACCTGCTCATCGTATTGCCGTCGCTTCTGTGGATTATCGGGCACAATCAAAATGGTGCTTTGGTCCAGCGGTTTGAAATACAAACGGTTGGCCACCAGTATCTGCTCGAGTGCGTTTCGAAAAGTGATGTTGTCGAGCGAAACGGAGAACTCCTGATCCCTGAAATCACTGTCGTAAACGATGTTGATTCCGGCGAGGGCACCAAGCGAATCCAGAATATGCTTTAAGCTGTCGTCATGAAATTTCAACGACTGGATCGTTGTCTCAGCCTCAGGTCCCAACACTTTGTAAATTTGTGTTTTCTTCTTAACTTCTTCCTTCGCCTTTTCAATTTCGGTCAGCTTCTCTATGTTCAGTTGCTTTTCATATTCGATGCGCGCGTTCTTCAACTCGTTGGCCATGTACTGGTTGGTTGGATCGAAATCGAGAGCAAGCTGATACTCAATCACCCCCTGTTCATAGTTGCCTGATGCCGCAAGTTGCTTCGCTTTTTGAAAATGAAATTGAGAAGCCGCCAGTCTGGCCCGTTCGAACCCGACACGATACTGAGGGTTGTCCGGCTTCTTGTTGAGAGCCTGAATATAATTTGCCACGGCGCGGTCCCATTCCCCTCGTTTCGCAGCTTCCTGCGCTCGGTTGTATGCTTTTTGCGCTGCGCAGCCGGTCCAATGAAGCATAGAAAAAAAGATCAGCAAATACAGGATCCGGTTTTTTACCATCTTTTATTCACCCTGACTTCCTTGAAAGCGAATCGTACTGCTTTGATTATTGTTTAAGAATCCTAACTCGACCGTATCTTCTGTAATCTTCAACACCCGGTACTGATTTGCGATCACATCATTGACCCGCCCCATGTAAACCTCTTTTCCATCTGTTAAGAATGCAACGGAACCTTTCGGTTCGGATGTGTAGCCAATGTAACGAAGTGCAATAACAGCTGGAGGTGCCGGAGGGGGCTGACAATCACCTGCGACAGCTGATGAGATCCTCACCCATTTCACACACCCCATTACCGCAAATCGGGTCGGGGGGACGTGGCATTTTCTTGCTGTTGCTGCATTTCCTGAAACTGTGTCTCCGGTGGCGGTGTTTGGAAAAACGCGAATATGTTCCTTTTTTCTTGTCGGAATTCTGTTTTTTCCGCTGTCAATCTTTCGGCCAAAAGGATGGGATCTTCCGATACCGGTTTCTGATTCTCCGCTTTGTCCTTCGCCTTCAGCGTGGATGTTATCTTCGCTCCCCGCCACTGATTCAAATTGACGGCCACGAGCACTAGCATCAGTCCGACAAAAAGATAAAACTTACGGTCGCGAAACAGTCCGCGTTTCATAGTTCCCTTCTTTCTTGATTTCTTCATCCCTTAAGTAGGTAGAAAGCTGAAAATTTAAGATCAGGCTATCTTCTGCTTCAGCTTCCCTTTCTGCAGAAAGATTGACGCGATCAAGTATCAAGAAATACTCTGAACGTTCAATATCATTGATGAATCGACGTATGTCTCTATACGTTCCTTCCACGGGCACTGAAAGAGTAAAGTGCCGTAATCCGTACTCCGGTAACTGGTCATAATCGTATTTCAGTCCACCGCGTTCAATACTCAGAGAACCTGCGAGGTCCTGTAACTCCTGCCGGATAGCGGTTACACCAATTTTCTTCTGCGCCAGCACCTGTGTGTATATCACCTCCAGATCTCTCTGTGCCTTTTGCAATGCCTCCAGCCTTCTTGTGAGAACTTTCATTTCCTTTTGTTGTTCGGCAATCCGGCTTCGCTGCCGGGAGTAATCGGTTTGTAAAGCCGAAATCTTCTGTTTCTGCGGCAAACCGGCAAATATGAATACAAGGATATTTGCGAGGACAAGGAACAAACCGATATACACAAAGCGGCTCCTCTTTAGGAACAAACTGATTCGCTCGAAATTCATCGCAAATCCTCTTCCCGCGGTGCAGTGCCGGGCCTTAGACTCGCAGAGGCTGGCTCAGAAACTGTTGTGGCGGATCTCAGATCCGCATCTACGGAAGGCTTGGGTTCTTCCAACGGGATGTAATTCAGTGAAATCGTAAAGAAAATCTGTTCATCATCGCCTGTGTTTTCGCCCTTCAGCACCACCTGAGCGAAAGCCGGATCGCGTTCCAGCAAGCGGACCAATTCGAGCATGTCGGCGAGGCTTCGTCCTGCCAATTCCAGATTGATTGCAATATTTTCCTCACTAACGGTCGGGAAAATGGAAATCAGTTTTACTGTTGGAGGAAGTACCTCCTCAAAATGATCAAACAGAGCTGTCCATGAAAACGTCCTTCGTTTGATTGCGTTATTCATGAATTCCGTTTCGGCCACAAAGCTGGACGTTTTGATGAGAGCAATTCCGGACTGTAAAGACTTTGCTTGAGTTTCCAGATTCCGAAGTTGTTTCTGCTGGCTTGAGATCGTTTGCCTTAGTTCAGTGCTCGTTGAATAGGCATTTTTGAGACTGCCTGCATTCCATAGTGTAAAGAGAATCACAACAACTCCCAGCAGGATGCAGCCCAGCAGATACAGGGAATAATTCTTGATGGGAACAGAAGCCAAATTGCTTCGAATGATCATAAGAATTCCACCTTTCTACTCATCAGAAGCCCCAGAAGCGGAGCAAAAAGTTTCGATTCCCGCATTGTGGAAACGGGATTCAGAATAATCGTTTTCAATTTGTGCATCTGTTCAAGGCTGCGGGACAACTCTTCAGGACGCTCCAGAGCGTACACAAAAGCCCGCGCAAACTGCTGACCTCCCAGCTTATCAAGGTAGAACATCATGGTTGGATGAATTTCCGCCATGGCCTCTTCCATAATTCCTGCATGTCGCTCCAGCTCACGACTGCGAAAAAACATCAGCCGATCCTTCTGAGTGATTGCAAGTGATATGTAGCTGCGGTTTAAGTTCACGTAGAGATGATCGTCCTGTGCCCATCCTTGCGCTTGAATTTCCGAATGTGCCAGGTTCATCAGATTAAAAGTTGCAAGATCGACGAGTCCACATTCGCTTCCGACAGTTGACTGAATCAGCTCCTCGTACTGACACAACACCTGAGAGTTCATCACGGTAACCCAGAGGTTCGTAGAGCGATAATCGGAAGCACCGGAATCAACAAAATAGCTGATCTGCGCGTCTTCAATGCGGAACGGTACACTCTTTTTCAATTTAAATCGTACGACATCCAGACATTCCTCATGATTCTCCGGCAC
Source organism: uncultured bacterium (assembly GCA_963771165.1). GTDB lineage: Bacteria > Acidobacteriota > HRBIN11 > JAKEFK01 > JAKEFK01 > JAKEFK01. Next base: position 180,288 of record CAVYSN010000004.1, read on the forward strand.
GGATTCCAGATTCATTTGAAAGGCAAGCGCCGTGCGATCCTGTAGCAGCAGACAGATCTTGGGCGATCGGTTTCGATTTCGTGACCAAAGGTCTTTCAATGCGCACGCAACAGGTTCCCATTCGGCAATGTTCGGTTTAAACGGATTGATCTGAACGGCGTCCACTGGAAGCGCGATTGTTTCCATGTGATCCACCTGAATTTTTCCTTTCCGCGTAGCGACTGAAGCAAGTCGAATACAATCCGAATTGATTTCTATGCCCACGATTCGGATAAACCGGCTCCGTAGCAAGATGCTTCCATGTGTTCCACAATGATCCGATTTGCCATAGTTATTCCACGAAAGTGACTTTATTGATCTCCCGTAATGTTGTTTCACCGGTAAAAACTTTTTCCAACGCAGATTCTCGCAAAAAGGTCATGCCCTCCTCTCGTGCCGCCCGTTTGATTTCTGCAGTTGATTTGATTTCCAGCAAGCACTTCTCTCATGCGATCGGTTAATTCAAGCAGTTCCGATATCGCCGTCCTCCCTTTGTAGCCGGTGCCAGCGCAATCGATACAGCCCGCGCCCTCATAAAAAATGTGATTCGCGTACTTCCCCGGTTCCAATCCGGACTCTTCGAGCAAGCTCGCGTGTAGCTTTCACCGGATGCTTGCAGTTGGTGCAAATCAAACGAACCAGCCTCTGCGCAAGAACACAATTTAACGCCGAAACGAAATGATAAGGTTGAATTCCCATGTTCAAAAATCGTCCGAGAACATCCACAACATTGTTTGCATGAACGGTTGTAAATACAAGATGTCCCGTTAGTGCGGACTGAATCGCAATCTGGGCCGTTTCCGGGTCACGTATTTCTCCCACCATGATCTTGTCCGGATCATGACGCAAGATGGAACGAAGTCCTCGCGCAAAGGAAAGGCCTTTCTTCTCATTAACAGGGACCTGCGTCACTCCCGGTAGTTGATACTCCACCGGATCCTCAATCGTAATGATCTTATGCTCGACACTCCGGATCTCGGAGAGCGCAGCGTACAGAGTTGTCGTCTTGCCGCTTCCGGTGGGTCCTGTCACGAGTACCATGCCGTAAGGTTCGGAAATGTATTTACGCAATTTACGAAGGATGACGTCCGCAAAACCAAGCACATTCAATTTCAAATCGACGAAATTTTCATTGATCGATTCTTTATCAAGAATACGGATCACTGCGTCTTCACCATGCACGCTCGGCATGATCGAAACACGAAAATCAATCGCTTTGTTCTTCACCTTTAATTTAAAACGGCCGTCTTGCGGAATTCTTTTCTCAGCGATGTCGAGCTCCGACATGACCTTGATACGGGAAATGATCGGAGCGTGATACTTGCGATCGATCGGTTCCATCGCATATTGAAGAACTCCATCAATTCGGTATTTGACCAGCACATCAACATCTTTTGTTTCGATATGAATATCGCTCGCTCTTCGCTGAATCGCGTTGAAAATGATGCTGTCCACGAGCTTGATCATCGGGCTGGAATCAGTTGTAAGCTTATCGATCGTCAGCGATTCGTCGGAGTCTTCGTCATCCTGCAAAATTTGCATTCGGAATGTTTCAGTCGCTTCTTCCAGAACACGCTGGCTGCTTTCCGATCTTTTCAGGATTTCCTGAATTGCACTTTGTGTTCCAACCAGCATCTTGACCCGCACTCCGAGCTGAAGCTCCAAATCATCGACCATCAAAATATTGCTGGGATCGGACACGACAATCGTAAGAGTCCCATTCTCTTTCTTGTAAGGCACAAAATTGTAGCGAAACATTAAATCCACCGGGATCGCCCGAAAGAGTGCATGATCGATTTGAAAATCACGACCCTCTACGAATTCCAGTCTGTATCTTTCGGCAAGCTCCCGCGCTTGTTGAACTTCCTGGAGATAGGACATCTTTTTTTCTTCACCATTTACAACTGTATCCGGCATAAACATCTCCTTGTCCGCTTTATCTCATCTGCAGGTTGTAGAGAGTAAAAAGCGGGTAATACATTGCAAGCAAAATCGAGGCGATCACAACCCCCATGACGATTAACAAAACCGGTTCCACGACGGCTAGAACATTCGTCAGATTCGTATCAATTTCTTCATCATAAAAATCGGAAATATTTTTCAGCATCTCTTCAAGGCCGCCGGTCTCTTCACCGACCTTCACCATTTCCACTGCCATGTGCGTCATCAATCCTGTTTTTTTGAGAGAAGACCACAACGGCTCTCCTTCTTTAACGCTCTGACTGACTCCTCTTAGTCTTTCTGAAACCAGACGGTTTCCTACTGACTCGGCTGCTACATCCATGGCATTCACCAGAGGAATTCCTCCGGCCAACAGTGTGTGCAAAGTGCGCATCAATTGAGAGATTGCGAACTTCGACCACACTGTTCCAAGGAATGGCACGCGCAATTTCCACTGGTCGAACTGGATTCTGGCCCTTTCAGAAGTCCGGAGGTAGAACTGAAGCAAGACAACCCCTAAAATCAGAGCAGGCATCATCCAGACGAAATTCGTCCTTAGAAACAGAGCTGAAGATACCAGCAGGCTCGTTATCAGCGGAAGCTCGCCTGCAAATCCTTTGTAGAAATCAGAGAATTTTGGAATGACGTATCCCACGAGCACGCCGATGACCGCACAGGAAAGCGCGAGCAAAAGGGTCGGATAAATGATGCTGGATACGACTTTTGTACGAATCGCAAGCATGATTTTGATATAGCCCAGATATCGACGAATCACCTGCTCCAGAGTGCCGCTTTTTTCACCGGCTAAAATTCCAGCCGTATAGACTTTAGGAAAAACGTCCGGATGCGCTGTAAAAGCCTCTGATAATGCGACGCCGGACTTGACTTGCCTGTACACATCCTCCAGAACCAGACCGAACTTGGCGTTATCCACGCGTTCCATAAGCAGTTCCAGACACCGCAGAAGCGGCAGGCCTGCGTGAATGAGGGCTGCAAACTCCTGATTGAAAACCATGAACTCTTTGTCGCTGACCTTTTTTCGTCGAATCGTAAAAACAGACTTCAGCAGCATAATCGCGTCGAATCTTCTTTTGATTCCAAAAACATAGAAGCCCTGCTGTTCCATCTGTTCGCGCAAAACGTTTTCGGAATCGGCGAAAAAGCTTCTTTGCAAGATTTCACCGTTCATGGTTCCGTATTTGATCAGGTATTCAGCCATTACTTTCTTACCCTTCCTGACAGAATGATCAATAGAGCATGATTGCTTTCTTCAAATTGGCTGGCGCCCAGAACGAGAGTCTCAGCATTGCGCAAGTTCAATGTCACTGAAAGCAAGCGGAACCAGCGCCTCCCCCTTCGCGCGTCCTTTCCTTTTCTTCTTCAATTGAAAATTCTTTAAACGGATAATTCCATTTCCTTCCTGAATCACATCCGTCAGAAAACTCACCTGATATTCCTTGGCCAGGTTTAAAATGGCGGGTCTTCCCTCTTCCGACGTGATGATTCCGTTGTCCAGAAGTGTGTAATCATTGAACCGCAAAACGTCACCAAGTTTACCAACGTCCTTGATTTCCTGAGAAACCGGCGGCGCGTTCTCCGTCTTTCTGGCCAAAACGAGCTTTACTGAAAGCTCAACGGATGGCGGCGGTGAATCGAATTCGGCCAGCGCCATCTCCACCTGTCTCAGATTCTTTTCATAATCCTGCACCACAATTGTCTTGATGTGACGCTGCATCGTTACAGCTCCCTTGTCGCTTAACAGACCGTTTACCAGAGATGCAGCTTCCTCCACTTTCCGGAATTTGATTGAGAATGCTTTCGTGATGATGGATTCATCGGCTGATAAATTCGTTACCAGAGCAAAGATCAGTATCGTAGGCAATGCATTGCACCAGCCGGCGGGCGCGATAAATTGCGCCCCTACAGAATCCAATGAATGCACTCATAATTCCATGTCCGGATCGAATACCATGACGATCCTTTCCTGCTCTCCCGCCTGGAAAATGTAATAGCGCGCTTCAGGGTTGGCGATACTTTCAATGACCGGGTAAGATTCCAATTCAATCTGTCTGACAGGTTCTGTTTCCGGAAGATTCCGGCCGTAAAGTAAAATCATGAATCCAACCACAAATACTGCCGCCCACCGGATTGGATGATAAATGGTAACGCGCGCTGCGTCCTTTCTACCAGCGAGCCGCCGGCGATACTTCTTTTCTGATGGACGGAATTCCAGAATCCGAGCCAGAAATCCTGAGGCAGCGGATCGCATTGCAGATCAAATAGCAGTTGATCGGGCGCTTCGCTTAAAACACGCGCGCGACAGGATCCGCAGTAGCGAACATGAAGACGGTAATTCTTTAGATCTTCCGGCGTTGCTTGATCCCACGTTCGGGGCGCCGGCAGACGTTCACATTCCATATTCCGGGAAGAACTCCTTAACTCTTTTCCGGAAAGATTCTTTGGCTTGTGAAAGGAGGTTGCGGACCGTTGATTCCGCGCATTGGAGTGTCTGTGCTATGTCGCAAACTTCCATACCTTCTATTTCCCGCAACACGAGTACGATCCGCTGTCGTTCAGGCAGCATCGGAGCGATGCGAAGGAAGATCTTGCGGATGTCCTGTTCACTTTCCAGATACTCTGAAGAGACTGGTATATCAGCGAGCGGTTCGGACACCTTTCGACCACGAAGGAAATCAATGGAACAATTGGCGGCAATTTTCGTAATCCAGGGGCCGAGAGATTTTGTAGTGTCATAGCTTCCTAACGAACTCCAGATCTTTAGGAATGTTTGCTGTGCAATATCGCGAGCATCCTCGTAATCCAGGACCAGATGATATGCAGTCCAGAAGACCTGATCGCGATATTTTGCAACAATCCATTCAAAAGCTTCCGAATTTTCCGAGAGACAGATCCGGACCAATTCTCGATCCGGAATCTCCTCTTTATCTTTCTTACGAAAGAGAAACAGCTTTTGTCTAGATCCGCCGGTCATTAATTCTGGTCCGAATCTCTTCGTTGGAATATCACATCCGTTCCGGGAGGCGCCTGAAAGTTGAAGAAGTTCTTCGTTAAAGGTGGATTTTCCTTGATATTCGTAAACTTATATTCAGTCCGGTTGTCATACGAATCGACGACAAGCAGTCTCAATACAAGATCACGCGCAGGATCCACATCGACAATTAGATATTGAAAGTCCGGTTGAGGTTTCACTGGAACTAATTTTATCAGACGGGAGCCCGGACGGGGATCTGCCCATTGCGCTTTGAAATCTTTCACGAAGTTTCCGCGGCCGGCCAGGAACAATGCAGGGGACTGCTGGCTCTGATGATCGACAGGACTTTTTACAACCTGTTTGTCCTGTGGAACATAGTAAGAATAAAACAGTCCATCACTCACGAAGGTCTTCTTTTCCGGTTGTTGATATTCCCATTTCATCAAACCACCTTTCTTCAGGTAGACGACTCCAGCCTCGCTAATTCCGCCGCCCGTAAAACGTTTGGATTGATAACTTTGCGAGAAATTTGCCTGCAGAGCCTCCATATTCTGGTATTTGCTTTGGAGTCTGTTGACAACCTCGTTAAGAGGAACCTCGGCTTCGACGAAGATCGGGATGAGTATCGTCAGAATTGAGCAAAGGGCGATGAGCAGGAAGAAATGGAAATGAAGTGCTCTGGTATTACATTGCTCATTTCTCATTGCTTTATGGTCTTGTTTCGCAGGATTTAAAACATAACATTCATGTAATGAAACAGCAACGCAGCGACCTTGTTCACTTTTTTTTTCAAAGGTTTCATGCTATTGTTTCATGGGCACCGAACAGCTCCCTGGGGCAAAGTAGGGAGCTACGCCTGTTACTCTATATAGAATAAGCATTTATTACCCTGGCTGAGGTGCGCTATTATCCCTAGACACATCCGTTTCTTGCGCCGGATACGCGAATTTATCATGATCGGTCGTGGTTTAGCCACGACCAGACATCCGATTCTTGCCCACATCGTGCCGATGCGGCGCTGCAATCTTACCTGTACATATTGTAACGAGTTTGATGATTTTTCCCCTCCCGTACCTGAGCCGATCATGAAGGAACGGATCGATCGACTTGCGGATCTGGGTTTAACGGTTCTTGTAATCAGCGGAGGCGAACCGTTAATGCATCCTCAGCTGGATGAGCTGATTGCTCACAGCAGGAAACGAGGAATCCTGACCGGATTGATCAGCAATGGGTATTTACTCAACGTCGATCGAATCAAAAAGTTGAATCAAGCGGGTCTGGATCATATGCAGATCAGCATCGACAACATCACTCCGGACGAAGTTTCAAAGAAAAGTCTGAAAGTTCTGGATAAGAAACTTCAGATGCTGGCTGAACATGCTCGTTTCGGCGTCAATGTAAATTCGGTGATCGGAGGCGGAATCAAAAATCCAAATGACGCCGTTGTAATCAGCAAACGGGCGGTGGAACTGGGTTTGACCACGACTCTTGGAATCATCCACAACGGAGCCGGACAACTAGTTCCTTTATCCCCCGAAGAGCAGGCGATCTATGAACAGCTTCGCGATAACGGAAAAAGAAGCTGGACTCGATTTTACAAATTTCAGGATGACATCGCAAAAGGGCGCGCTCATGAGTGGCGTTGCCGTTCCGGTAGCCGTTATCTTTACATTTGCGAAGATGGACTCGTTCACTATTGTTCTCAACAGCGCGGTTTTCCTGGAATTCCCCTGTTGCACTATACAAAGGAACATATCCGAAGAGAATTCAACACCAAAAAACCTTGCGCAAAGTTTTGCACGGTTGCCTGCGTGCATGTCATAGGGACCTTTGACAATTGGCGTTCTCCACAAACAGAAAAGGCATTCGTTCCATACAATGCGGCGCCAGCTGAAGATCAGCCGGAAAATGTAACAACTCTCGCAAATTTGCCTACCGCATTCGACTGATTCGCGGCACAACCTTCAAAATCTATAACGTCACTATCGTAAATTCGCCAATAGTGTTACGGCTGAACTAAGGTCCTGCGCAAAAATAACCTTTGATAAGATCCCTTTCAAACGATCGATCGTCCTATATCCCGCAAGATTTCGTGGGCAGCATTCCACCCGGCGGCTCCCCATACCCCGCCGCCCGGGTGAGTACCGGATCCGCAAAGGTAAAGGTTTTTGATCGGGGTCCTGTAATTTGAGTACCCTGCCGTAGGTCGGAAGGCGAACAGCTGATCCGGTGTCATTGCGCCGTGGTAAATGTTTCCGCCGGTCAAACCGAATTCTCGTTCAAGGTCCTCCGGTGTATAAACATGCTTTGCAAGAACAGCATCGGGCAGATTCGGTGCGTATAAAGCAATTTCTGAGATCACGCGATCGGCGACCATTTCGCGGATCGCATGCCAGGTACCTGTTTTCAGATGACGGGGCCCGTATTGGACGAAGCAGGTCATGATGTGCTTTCCGGGAGGCGCGCAGCCGGGATCCAGTACAGAATGAATGCACGCTTCTATGGTTGGATGCTGCGAAAAATCACCACGCTTGCAATCGTCCCAGGCACGCTCAATGAAATCGACACTCGGGCAAAAATTAATCAGACCGCTGTGCTGCGGTCCTGCAATTGTTCCAGGCATTGCTTCGAAGTCCGGCAGTTCGGAAAGCGCCAGATGAACTTTGAGTGAAGCGCCAAGATCCTTGAATCCGCGCATCTGTTGAACGAATTCTTTCGATAACGCGCCTTCAGGCAAAAATTCCATGAACGTACGGCGGGGAGTTGCATTGCTGACCACGATATCCCCTTTTACTACTACATCATTCTGCAGGCGTACTCCTTCCGGTTCCCCTTTGCTATTTAGCTCGATGCGCTTTACGGCCGACTGTGTTCGGATCGTAACTCCCCGTTCATGCGCCGCTGCGGCAAGCGCTCGTGTGATCATCCCCATTCCGCCAATCACAACCCCCCAGACTCCGGACGCGCCTTCCACGCCGCCGAGTGTGTCATGTAAAAGCAAGAAGGCTGTTCCTGGTTGATGAACTCCTCCGTATGCGCCAACAACTGCCTGAGCGCAAAGAAATGCCTTCAACTCATCCGACTCAAACCAGGAATCCAAAAACGGACCGACTCCGGTTGTGACAAGCGATACAAACGTTTGCAAATCCGCAGCCGACAAACGCCGGAAGAGCAGACCGGATTGTAACCATTTCCAAAGATCACGCGGACTTCGACTATTCAGATCAGGCGGAGGTTTAAGAATAAACGAACGCACAACGGAACCGATGCGTTTCAACATGGATTGAAATTCATCCCATGCTTCGGAATCTATCCTGGAAAATTTCGAAATCTCCTGCGCATCGCGTTCATCACCGTATAGCGTGAGCGTTCGGCCATCCGGATAGGGAACAAAAAAGGCCGGTTCCTGGCGTACGACCTTATAGCCATAACTCTGCAACTGAAAACGTTCCACGGCTTGCGGGAGAAATAGTGTGTTTACATAGGACGCCGAAGATACATGAAATCCCGGCCACAATTCTTCGGTTACGCAAGCTCCGCCAACACCGGAGCGAGCCTCAAAAACTATCACTTCATGGCCTTTTTCTGCAAGAAGGTTGGCGGTGACCAGACCATTGTGACCGGCACCGATGATGAGGATTTTCTGCTTTCTCATCTCTCAGATTATTCTATCGGAAATTGTTCTGAGAGAAGGTATATGAAAAATCTGGCACTGTTAACTTCAACCATGCCGCCGCGACTAATGGAGCCTGCATTTCAGTTACACTTGCTGGATTGCTTCCGGAGTTTGCAAGCCTAAGTTATCTGTTATGAATCCATCATTGGGATGAATCTGTTATACTTCAATCTTAGGATAACACTTCTTAAAATTTAGGATAGAAACTTCTTTAATTCAGTAACTTCCAGTGTCCTGATTGACATCTAATTGGAGGAACTAACCAGAATGACACAAAACAAAAGAAGTGTCGTATCTTTTCTTTTGACAATGGTGTTCTTTGTTTTTTCCGTTACTGCATCCTTTGCAGAGGAGAAAAAGAGCTCAAAAACACCTACCAACAAGAAATCCTCAGCCGGTGTTTCTGCGATGAAAGCAGGAAAGGATGACGATGGCGCCGTGCGGCCGCCGACTCCTGCTGAAGAAAACAAACTCAACGCTGAGCTGAAAAAAACTTTAAACAAATATTCCAAACATAACCCCAAACAAAATGTCGACGGTTCGATTTCGCTCGTTGTTGCCCCCTTCCTTATGCATGCGGCCGTCGCGAATAATGGTCCGGATGGCAAACTGCATCTAAATTGCACAGACGACTCAAGCCACATCAAGATAAACGCTCAACAAAAAGTAGAATTGCCGGAGGAGTAGAAAATGACAAAAGTTGCAAGAATTCTTTTTCTTCTCCTTCTGACGATTGCAGTTTCGGTGTCTTCTGCGATGGCAGCCACCGTGCTGATCAACAACGTGGATGATCCCGGACAGGGCCTCAACGATCCGACCAAAGTGAAACCTGTCGGAAAGAACAAAGGTAACACTTTGGGAGCACAACGATTAAACGTTTTTAATAAAGCTGCGGAGATCTGGGGCAGTACGCTTCAGAGTAGTGTACCGATCTGGGTTCAGGCAACGTTTCAGGATCGCGGATTCACCCCTTGCACGGCGAACAGCGCGGTGCTTGGCGCAGCCGGTACCATTCAAATTTTCGCGAACTCTCCCAGCGCGCTTTGGCCGAACACATGGTATCACTCAGCACTGGCGAATAAGCTTGCGAACGCAGATCAGCAGGCCGGATCACCGGATCCGGGATTCCTGGCTCCCCCTTTTGCCGATGACATCATCGCGTTCTTCAACCCGAATCTTGGCCAGGCGAATTGTCTTGCCGGCTCCAGCTGGTATTACGGTCTCGATAACCAGGCCCCGTCCGGAACGATCGATTTCCTGAATGTTGTGCTGCATGAATTTGGTCACGGGCTCGGCTTTGCGAGCTTTGCAGACGAATCGAACGGTGAGCAACCGCTTGGATTACCTGATATCTACGGAGTTTACAGCCGGGATAACACGGCAGATAAACAGTGGAATCAAATGAATGATAACGAGCGCGTTGCTTCCGCTATCAACACCGGAAATCTGGTATGGAATGGTCCGTCTGTTGTTGCTGCGGCGCCAGGAATTCTGGGACCGGTCGAGGAACTAAAGATTACGGCTCCCGCTTCTCTGGCAGGGACCGTGCTTCAATTTGGAACGGCCAATTTTGGAGCGGCTGCGACTCCCGCTAATTTTTCAGGCGAAGTTGTGCTTGCCAATGATGGTCTTGGTGTGACAAGTGACGGTTGCGAACCGTTTGTGAATGGTGCGGCTGTGTCCGGCAAAATTGCTTTGATCGATCGCGGAACCTGCGCCTTTGTTGTGAAAGTGAAAAACGCTCAAAATGCAGGCGCAAAAGGAGCGATCATTGCCAATAATCTGGCTAACGCGGGTCCGTTCGGCCTTGGCGGGTCTGATTCAACCATCGTGATTCCGTCTGTTGGTATATCTCTGGAACAGGGCACGCTGATCAAGTCGAACTTGCCTGGAGTATTTGTGGCACTTGTACAAGATCCGTCGCGCCGTGCCGGAGCCGATGCAGCAGGAAACGTTCGACTCTATGCGCCAAATCCGGTTGCACCCGGCTCTACAGTATCTCATTGGGATACTGCAGCATCGCCGAATCTCTTGATGGAGCCTTTCATCACATCGTCTCTAAAAGGAGCCACAACTCTGGACCTGACTCCAAATCAGATGACGGATATAGGCTGGTCAGGCAACTTGAGCTGTCCTGTAAATTCGGATGACAGCGCGGCTGTTCAAATTGGCAGTTGCAATACAGGTGTCGATAATGACTTCGGTCCTTTCACCGTACTTCCAAGCGGTGGAAGCGGCCAAACCTTTGGCGGTTGTACCGTCAGTGATATCGTCAACTCTTGTGGTGATGCATCCTGCCTCGCTCAGGCAACTTCAGCGTTGAGAGCTGCAGATGTGATTACAGATGAAGAAAAAGAAGCGATTATGGGTTGTTCAGGATCGCTTTAACAAATCGCAAATCTACGACGAGGGATGCACGAATCGTGCATCCCTCTTTTTTCTCAGCGCAACGGATTGGCGATCGCGCGACGATACACCGCTTCTAAATCCGCTGTAATTTGTGCGGGAGATTTCCCGGAGAAGTCGATTGGCTTTTCAAAGTGAACTCGCACGAATCCTTTGTTTTTCGGTCCGCGCGAGTGCACAGGCCAGATTTCGTAAGCTCCCTGCAGGAAAATAGGGACAACCGGTAATTTTGTATGATGGACCAGAACTCCGATACCCGGCCGAAAGGATTGAAGTTTTCCATCGGGCGTTCTCTCTCCTTCAGGGAAAACCAGTGGCGAATATCCTTTGTCCACCAATTTACCGGTCCATTCAATCGCTTTGCGCAACCCGATACTACTGGAAGGCAGCGGGTAAGTGTTAAAGAATAACGCAGCGAGATACATGTCGATTTTTGCCCCGCGCACACCCATTGCCGGAGCCAACGAACTTCTCCAATGGAAAGTGGGAAGAGCTTTGAGGATGGCAGGAGCATCCAGAATGCTTTGATGATTCGCTACAAAAAAAACTGGAGAATGTAATTGTTTAAGATTCTCAAGGCCCGTTACTTGCACAACCATACGCAAGGGCATCGCACGAAAAACAACTGCGTGCCACAGGAAGTAACGCAACATTCGAATCGGCAACCATTGTGGCCATTTCCAATTCGGATAGTGCTGTACTGCCGGTGACTCCGAAGAGCTTTCGATCAACTGCGTTACATCGCGAAGCGTTTTTGCCTGCGCAAAGGCTGCTTCATCAATGTCCTGTCCGGCAGAAGATTCCAACTCCATGAGCAATTCAACCCGATCCAATGAACTGAGTCCCAAATCCTGATCCAGTCGTTTGTCACCGGCAACACCCGCCAATAATTGTCTCGCCAGTTCCTCCGGAGTGTCTCCCGGAACCACATCAGCGGAAATCGATCCTTGCGCAATCGCCAGTCGTTTCAACTTTCCAGTCGACGTTCTTGGCAGTTCCGGCTGAGGCCACAAACTGAACGATTGGATCCGCTGAAATTTCTCGAGCCTCTGATTCGCATCTTCGATGATTTTTTCCAGATCCTGTGCGGCTTGATGGGTCCTTCAAAATCAAGACCGCATGCACCACCGATCTCGAACCTGCTTGCTTTGGGACGACTGCAGATTCCGCAACTGCCGGATTCTGATTCAACACCCGTTCAACATCATCCGGATAAACATTCAATCCTTCCGATGTCACAATGACTTCTTTTTTTCGGCCCAGAAGCTGTAGATTTCCATCCTCATCAAACTTACCAAGGTCTCCCGTGTGCAGCCAGCCTTCTTTGAACACTTCTTCCGTAGCGGCTGCATTTTCGTAGTAGCCTGGACTTACATGCGGACCGCGGACCAGAATTTCGCCATCTTCAGCGATGCGAATTTCAAGGCCCGGAAGCTTCTTCCCCACAAATCCGGTCTTTAATCCTTTAAAAGGATGGGTGATCGTAATCGATGGCGCTGTCTCCGTCATTCCATAGCCTTGAATCACCACGTAACCCAGGCGTTTCCAGAATTCTTCGTCTTCCGGAGGAAGAGTGGCGCCTCCGACAATGAACGCCCAAAATTTCCACCCGAATTCTCTATGGATCGATCGATACTTCCACCAGCGTGACAAGACAGTGGTGAGTACGGATGCTTTTTTAAGCGGCTCCTCATCGCGTACCGTAAATTTTTTCGTGGAATATTTCCGGAGAAGGCTCAATTCCTGGGGAACGCAGGTGATCACAGATGCTCGATTTTTCCTGGAAGCCTGAATGATCGGCTGCGCTGTGATCGGAGTATAAATCACAGTGCCCCCCAGCATTTGTGGGATGAATAATCCCATGACCTGCCCGAATAGATGACTGAGCGGAATCAAATGAATAAAGCGAAGCGGTGAAAAGGGAACCGCGTATTTTTTATACTTCTGATACTCCTCATAGATCGGAACGAGATTCGCCAGCAGATTTCCATGAGTGATCATCACCCCTTTGGGCTCTCCTGTCGTTCCGGAAGTAAAAATGATTTCAAGGAGCTGTTCCGGATCAGGAGTTATCGACGGGCGGCCTGTCAGCATATGATCTGGCTCTTTCAACAAATCGTTCCATGCGCTTCCTTCAGCATCACTGCAGATCAGCTTTGCTTTGGTAATATCTGCTAATGCGTTCTACGAATTCACGGGAGAATGATGCGTCAATCGGAACCACGACAATCTTCAGTTGCAGACACGCATAAAATGTCATCATCCAACGAGCGCTATTTTCACCCCACAAAATGATCCTGTCTCCCTCGACAATGCCCCGTTCTTGCAACGAAGCCGCGACATTGTTCACGCCACTTTGCATTTCAGCATACGTGTATTTGCGCTTCCGAAAGGGGAGTACTCGATCACTGCAGTACGCTTCGGATGAGTGAACTGAAGGAAGTCGTTAAGCGCGTAGGAGGCCATTCAGGATTAATCGATAACGATGATGCGCATCTTCTGCAACGAAAGGTTTTGTTTGCTCAAATACAGAGAGGATTTGTTGTGACGATAGCGCCGACGTTTAAAGCTCCGCGAACGTGCGAATAAAACTGCCGCTCCACCTGCAGAACCGCAGTCATGGCGACAATCAACAATTCTCGCACAAGCAGGAGATAAGAACGGACGCGCCAGAACCTTGCCGTATCCTTCCCAGATCATCCAGTCTGCCAGATCGGGATGCAGTTGTTTCATATTATGAACTAGCTTTTCATATTGTGAACCATAGATTTTTCTGCAATATTCTTCACCACGTTTCTCGCCAGACTTCCGAATGCCGCGTTCATCCTCACGCCAAAATTCTGCAGGAGTCGAGATTCATTGCAGCCGCAACCTCATTCAACAGAATAAAAGCATTGATCGCTGCGGCATATCCCGCAAAAAGGTAAGTTTGCAAAACAGCTTCCCGGACGCAGCCGAAGCGACACTCCCTTTTTGCAAAGCATCCTCAAATTGCGGCCGCAGTCTGGTTTCGTCACGAAGCGCTATGCAACTGCAGATTCGGGCAAGGGCAAGAACCTCTTCCCGGTCAGGATCGGTCACTATTACATCCTGGCTGGAACGGGGATTCCAAGCAACTTCAGATTGATTTCCATTGCGGAACGGAAAAGATCCACCACTGCGATTCGCAGAAGCTTTCGCCGTTCGTCGGATTCATGAAGAATCGGATACTTGTGGTAATAGTAATTGAAAGCCTGAGTCAACTGAAAGACATACTTCGCGAAATAAGAAATCTCCAGAGATCGTAAAGCAACCGCAATAATATCCTTCATTTTGATGATTTCGAGAATGATCTTCCAGGAATCTTCGGCTTCCTGATCCTTTTCCTGCAATAGTTCCAGTGCATCCGAAAAGTCTGCTTTCACGCCGGGAAGCAAGATCAAACCCGCGCTCCGAGAGCTTTCGGAAAATGCTCTGAGAGCGTACGATCGCATATTGCAGATACGGGCCTGTCTCCCCTTCAAAGTTTAAGGCTTCATCCATATCGAACGTGATGATGGTATTTCGTGTATAGCGAAGCATGAAGTAACGCAACGCACCTGAAGCAATCGTTGTTGCCAGTGACTTCTTTTCTTCTTCCGACATGTCCGGATAAAGCGGCATAATCCGTTCAAGCGCTCTCGATTCCAGACGATCGAGCAGGTCATCGGCCTTCACTCCCAGACCTTTGCGTCCCGACATTTCTACGAAAGATCGCTTTTGCTCTTCTTCCGACAATATGAAACCGAGTTCAATTGCGGTTTTAGGGGAAAGCGTCACCATTTCGTAGGAAAAATGAATCGATCGACTCGCCTGCTCCGGATAACCGAGTAGTTGTAAGCCCTCTGCGACCACTTTCTGTAAATAGGACTGTCTCTGATCAATTACGTTATAGACGGTGTCTGCCCCTCCAAATTTAGGAGCGCCGGGATCTCCATCCATGGTTGTTGTCGTCCACAAAATGGACCCGTCTGAGTTCCTGTCGAATATCTTGTATTGAAAATCCAGACCCAGCAGACCAAATTTCCAGAGCTGATAAGCGATATCCTTTCCGACGTACGTAACTGTTCCATTGGAACGGACGATGATTTTGTCGGGATTTTGCATGTCATCAAAAGATTCCGTTGATGACAAGTTCATAACCCAGCAACCTTTGTTTTTGCCCTCTTCGGTTTTCACGATCGCGCCTTTTTCTTTTAACAATTCGAAAGTTCTCTCCCAAAAATGGAGTCCGATAATGTCGCTTTCGCGCGGCAGAAGTTGATACAGGATTTGCAATCGCTCCATGGTCCGCAGATGAGCCTGGATGACAAGCCGCGCGATTTCCTGAGACATGGAAAAAATAGGCTCCTCCCTCTCTTCCATCGCCTTCAAAGTCTTTTCGCGAAGCTTGCGGTTATCCGGTGATTCTTCGATCCATTGATGAGTTTCTGCATAAAGTTCCCAGAAGAAATAATCGATTCTGTCCGTCAGCTGATGAAGATCGTTGATGGACAATCCTTTCCGCTGAAAACCGACAACGACGTCAGCCAATTGAACTCCTGTATCATCGATGTAGTTCTGGACCTCCACTTTTCTGCCATAGAATTCTAAAAGGTGAACGAGAACATCACCGAGACAGGCATTTCGCAAATGTCCAACGTGAGCTGCTTTATTCGGATTGATGTTTGTGTGTTCAACGATGATTTTGCCGGGAAGCAAAAGTTCTGCAACAGGCCTGTCGCGAAAGAGGCGCTGAGCGATCACGGACCGGCGCAAGCGGAAATTCAAATAGCCATTTCCGGCCATCTCGACAGATTGAATTTCAGGAATTTCTGGGAAGCGCGGAAACAATCTCCTGGGCGATCAGTTTCGGATTCTTCTTCAAAGTTCTCGCGAGCTTTAGGGCAACTGTATTGGAAAGATCGCCCATGCTCGGTTCCGGATAAGCGGACTCCGGAATGACAGGATCATCCAGATGATAGAGGCTCTTCAGAACGCCATTGAGAGATACCTCAATCTTCTTTTGTATGTTTCGAATCATTGTTTTCTTTAAGGAGCGCGGACGACTTCAATGCAGAAGTACGCGGGCCGATGAATCGCACCTCTACAAAACTGCCGTTTATGGCGCCCGTATTCCAAATGGAGCGCAGGCTTCCAGCCTGATGTCTCCGCCCCTAATTAATCGGCCATCAGATCGAAGTGTTCATGGTGCAGATTATTATCGGCTTTCACACTGATCGGTTTGCCGGTGAATAATTGCATTTCGTTATAAACTTCCTTCTCTCCGTTTTTCAAAGCCGCAGCCACATCAGGATTGACGCTCAAAATGATTTCATGCCCTTCCAGATGGGAGGACTGCTTCTTGATTTCGTTTAGAATTTCATAACAGATGGTCGCAACAGA
Source organism: uncultured bacterium (assembly GCA_963771165.1). Classification (GTDB taxonomy): domain Bacteria; phylum Acidobacteriota; class HRBIN11; order JAKEFK01; family JAKEFK01; genus JAKEFK01. The sequence goes on from CAVYSN010000004.1 coordinate 196,745, forward strand.
CTTAATCAGACCATGTCCATTGCAATACGGACAGGGTTGACACAAAATCTTTTCCAGGCTCTGTCTGGTACGTTTGCGTGTAAGAATCACGAGGGTAGAACTGGGGCCGGCCATGATGCGACTGGGGGAACGATCCTTTTTTAACTCTGCTTCCAGAGCCTCGAGCAACTTTTGCTGGTTTGCACGTATCCTCCATATCGATAAAATCGATCACGATGATTCCGCCCAGGTCACGCAGGCGAATCTGGCGAACAATCTCTTTCACGGATTCCAGATTTGTTTTCGCGATGGTATCTTCCAGGCTTCGCTTCCCGACGAATTTCCCCGTATTCACATCGATAGCAACAAGCGCCTCGGTCCGGTTGATCACGATATATCCACCCGATTTGAGCCATACCTTATCCTGAAGCGCCTTCGCAAGCTCTTTCTGCACACCGAATTTTTCAAAAATCGGATGATCTTCTCCATATAACTTAATCCGCGGCGCTGTGAGCGGATCAATTTTGCTGACGAAATCCATACAATAGTCGTAAGCCTTTTCAGAATCGATATGGATCGAGGCAAGATCGGACCAGAGCGAATCCCGCACGACACGCTCCATCAAACCCATTTCACGATGGATCAGCGATGGGACCGGAGCGCGATCCGATTTGCGTTTGATTTCTTCCCAGAGATCGTACAGGTAGGTCAATTCCCTTTCCAAAATCGTTGTGTCTACGCCTTCGGCAGCTGTGCGCACAATCACTCCCGTGCGGTCCCTTTGAAGTGATCGCACGAGACTCTTCAACCTCACACGTTCGTCACGAGATCGAATCTTGCGAGAGACACCAATCTGTCCAACGGTTGGCATTAAAACAAGAAACCTTCCCGGGTAAAGTAACGTGTGTTGTAATTCTTGGACCTTTCGAGCCCATGGCTTCCTTTGTAACACGTACCAGCACATGCCTGCCTTCGCGTAACAGGTCTGCAATGCTGTATGTTGCTACAACATTTCGCATCTCAGTGAATTCCGGTTCCAGACCTTCATCCACCCCGAGCAATTTTTGATATTCCGCAAAGTCCTCATACACGTCGTTGACGTACAGGAACGCATCGCGATCCAAACCAATATCCACGAAAGCCGCTTCCATTCCGGGCAAAACGCGTGTCACTTTTCCTTTGTATATGTTTCCTACAATGCTGCAGTGGCTGCTTCGTTCAATGTAGATCTCTACAAGACGTTCATCTTCCAAAATGGCCACACGCGTCTCGTAATTGGTTGCGTTGACAACGATTTCCCGCATATTGTTCTATTGTAACGCAGGAATGGTCCGAATAGATGGCGCACTCCCTGTGATGCGATCCATACGAGATGATTATTGATTGTTGGTATGGACGGAGTTTGATTGAATCAGATGAATCGATCGGACCAGGGCAGACATGGCTCTGCCGCATTCCAATAGAATGCGAGTTCCCCAAAAAACAGAAAAAGCCATTAGCAGTAAAGCTGGAACCCACTCGGCTTGAAATGCGGCCGCGCAGCCGAGAAGAAAAACAACAAAGATGAGGGCCAGCCAAATCCAGGAAGCATGCGGATAAACCCTGAAGAGTGTCATTTGTTTTCCTTGACCGTGTTCTTCAACACCCATCAAAAGCCGGGCTGATCCGAAAGCTCCACCTTTGGTTTCTAAATCCCATTTGTCAAATGAATTCCCGTGAGCAATGAGAGCTCCCTGTTTTTTGCATATGTCCATTAACGAGGAAAGTTTTGAGGATTGCTCTTCCCAATGTTCGCTCCAAACAGTGACTCTCTTACTAATGGGGAGGATGAAGCGTCTATGAGATGGTCGCCAGAGCGGCCATCGACCGACAAATCGGGCAACCGGTTGAGCATTGTAAAGAAAAGCGGATGTAAAGAGGGTTTTGAAGTGATTCCATTTGAAATCGCTGGTCGTTTGGACTGTGATCGAAACGGCGTGAAGTGCTTTTGCGATCGGAAGCAAAAGCGTACCGATCAGAAGAATGGCCGCGAACTTTAAAGGAGTCCAAACGAAGCCAATTCCGGTAAGGAATAGCAGAAGCACGATGAGGAGTGTCCATTCCGGCATATGAGTGACCGAAGAAAAGATTCCGGTCGAACGCTCGTAAAGAGACTGAAAAGGAGCCGTGCCCCAAATGCCGGAGTAGATTCGCCCGGCGGTAAAGAAACCGTTCTGATAAATACGTCCCGTCCAGCTGACGTGTCCGACGCCATTATACTTTTCCGGCCATTTTCGGGCGAGAAGTACTTCCGCTTTCCCGTAGCCACGTTGTTGACGCAAGTACGCAGAAATGGAATTTCTGCGATGATGCCAGACGAAAGCCCCGGAATGATATCCGATTTTAAATCCCGCATGCTGCAATCTCCAGCACAAGTCCACGTCATCACCCGCGATGCGGAATTGGGAATCGAAACCCCCGATCGCTTGTAACACTTCCTTACGGATAGCAAGGTTGCAACCCGGCACATGCTCTGCTTCATTATCAGACAAAAGCACCTGCAAAGGCCCACCGGGCGAATGTGCAACACACCTGGCCATAAATCCGTCACCGGACGGTGCAAGGTTTGGTCCGCCAATACAGGCGTGGTTTGTTTCGTGAAAAGCGATCGCGAGAAAATGGAGCCAGTGCGGATCTGCATAAGCATCATCATCAATGTACGCAATGATATCTCCCGTTGCCTCCTGCATTCCAAGATTTCGCGCAGCGCTCAATCCCCGGTTTGGCGTTTGAATCAATCGAACGGGGAATCTCGAAACAATCGAAGCAGTTGAATCAGTTGAACCATCATCAATCACAATGACTTCGTAATTGTCATAGTCCAACTGCATTAAAGATTCCAAACATTGCTCGATCGTTTTAGCTCCGTTATAACTGCAGACAACGACCGATATTTTCGAAGATTCGACCCTCAATGGAAACGGAACCTTCGAGAATTGCTTTCGGACCGCATCCAGCGCGGGCTTTGGATGCCGGTCGCGCGTAGTCAATCCGAAATCCCAGTCTTTTATATCCTGCCCTCCTCGAAACCATTCATCGGTCCAGGAATAGACAAACACACCGGCACAACCGTGGCGGAACGAGGACCAGATCTGAGAGCGCAGAAGTCTTGCCTGGCGCTCTAATCCATTCCTCTGACTATCGAGCCCGATCTCAGTTAGAAATAATGGCTTTTCCATGGCTAGATTCTGCAATCTCAGAAGGTAGGCATTGAAATCAGGTTTCGATTCCAGAAAAACGTTAAAGCAAAAAAGATCCAGGAATGGAAGATGAAGGTATTCGGTTGAAGGGTAATTCACATAGGTCACAAGAAGATCCGGATCACAATCCTTGGCGGTGTCGTAAAGGCCTCGGAGGAATTGTTGTACCTTTTTGGCTCCATGCCATCGCACGATTGTCGAAGGAATCTCATTACCAATAGAACAGCAAAGAAGAGCGGGATGTCCGGCCACTTCCTGCAACGAATCCTTTAATTTCCGGCGAATGTTCGCAGCGGTTAAGTCGTGATCCAAAAATGTAACGTGCTGCTCCCAGGGAAACCCGATGAAAACACGAAGACCGTAGGTTTGCGCCTGATCAAGCAACCATCGGGGAGGAATCGTATAGAGGCGAATAGAGTTCACATGATTCTGCCTCATCAGTGCAAAATCAATCTCAACCGAGTAAGGATCGTATTCCTGTCCTTGACGAGACCGAAAAGTCCCATAGGTGACCCCTTTAACCCACAATTTCTTGTGACGATTGCCGAGGAACTTACCAGAAACTGCAGGTCTAAATGATTCCTGTCTCGGATGAACGGATAAAATCTTGGCTTCTTGAATCATCTCCTAAAAAAATACATCCCTAATCTCCTTATACTCCCAACGTAACAATTGTGTAATATTTTAGCAAATTATAATGAATTTGCGAGTAGGCTAAATTTGCAGGAACGAAAGGGCAATGAAAGCCAAACTGATAAGATAGAACCAGCGCCAGACCGACGCCACCCAATGGCATGAAGTTAAAGGAATTTTTTTTCCTCTTGGGCATGCGGCCTAAACCGCGGGTTTACGGCTATGTAATTCATCATTTTCAGCTTGGGAAATATGGGTCTGTGGACTATGCGCAATGGTTGCATCCGCACGAAAGAAAAAAAAATATCTCCCTAGACGCTATCGATGAACTCTCGAAGTTCCTGTCCCCTGGTGACACCGCGATTGATATAGGAGCCCACACTGGAGACAGTACAGTTCCAATTGCTCTCAGCGTGGGGCAGTCTGGATGCGTCATGGCTTTAGAGCCAAACCCATATGTATTCTCGGTGTTAAAAAAGAACTCCGAGCTGAACCCCGGCAAAACGAGCATCATTCCTCTGATGTTTGCTGCAACACCGAAAGACGCCGATTATGAATTCGAATATTCCGATGCCGGTTTCTGTAATGGTGGGCGGCATCAAGGAATTAGCAAGTGGACTCAAGGACATGCATTCAAGTTAATTGTAAAGGGAAGAAACCTCCAATCTTTTTTGAGCGGTTTCCCGGAGATTATGAATAGGATCCGGTTCATCAAGGTGGATACGGAGGGCTTCGATCTCGAAATCCTTCAGGGCCTTTCCGTTTTAATCACTGAACGAAAACCGTACATCAAAGCCGAGGTTTTCAAGAAGACCGTGCGGGAACAGCGGAAAGAGCTTTTACATTTTCTTACGGGACACGGTTATCTGGTCCATCGAATTGAAAGCGATTCGAATTATAGAGGTGAGGTTATAGACGAGAACAACCTCATGAAATGGCGTCATTATGACGTTTTTTGCGTCCCCAAACTCCCGGATGAAAATCGCATTTGGTAGACGCATCGCGATCGAGCGACTATAATACTCTGTTTTTAGATGATTCGCATTTTTTTATCCCTTCTGGTCATTTTACTGAGCGCGCCCGCTTTCTCAGCTGATCCGCTGCACAATGATGTCTCGTTCGACGAGACAATCGCAAAGGCGAATGAACTATTTCTCGACGCCAACTTTGATGCTGGAATCGCATTGACTCAGGAACTGGAAAGAATGCATCCGGACAGTCCTGCCGTATCCTACTTTCTTGCCAACGGTTATTGGTGGAAAATCTTTCGAGCTTACATTTACGAAAAAGAAGCAAAAGACACGCCCTACGACAAACTGTTTGACCACCATCTGACACAAACCATCGAGCGCTCCGAAAAACGTCTGAAGAAAAATAGCGCCGATATTACCGCTCTTTTTTATCTGGGGAACGCATACTCCTTGAAATCGCGAGTGAAAGGATTGCGAGGGAGTTATTTTTCAGCAGGGCGAGATGCCGGTAGAGGGAAGACGCATCTGGAACGTGTGCTTCAGCTTCAGCCAAATCAATATGATACTTTTTACAATCTCGGCGTTTACAATTATCTTGCGGGAACGCTTCCCGGATACGCTAAAGTTCTGAAGACTCTACTGTTCCTCCCTGGTGGGAGTAAAGAAAAAGGTCTGAACTATCTTAAAATTGCATCGAAAAAATCTGCCTATTTTGGAGCTGAAGCAGAGTTGATTCTTGCCCGCTTCTACGCCGATTTTGAGGATCAACCACTGGAAGCGCTTTCTATTGTCAACAAATTTCACGAAAAGTATCCGGACAACGCATGGTATCACTACTGGATCGGGACACTTTATTCCGATGACATCAACGATTATGGGAAGGCAGAAAAAATTTATCTGGATGTTCTGGAACGCTGCCGAAACGGCGTTCCCAGTTATACGATGGAGGTTCAAAACCAGGCACGACTAAAACTCGCGCGCGTGCATAGCAGGCAGCTTTATCCGGAAAAAGCGATCGAGGAAATTAAAGCATTGATCGCCGAAAAACCGAAGGAGCCTTCCTGGATTCTCGCGCGGTCTCACATGGAACTTGGAAGCATCTACGATCAGATCGGGATGCACAAAGAAGCAATGAACTCCTACACGCAGGTGCTGTCCCTTCGAGATTATCGAAATTATCATGAAGATGCCCAAAAACTGCGAAGTCAGAATTATAACCAGACCCTTGCGAATATTTATCGCGCCAATCTGGAAGGTCGCAGGCTCACGGCGCAGGGAAAATTTGCCGAAGCGGAAAGTGCTTTCCAGGCCACTTTGAAACGACATCCGAACAATGAACAAACACTCTATTATCTGGCCGAGATGTATTTCCGAAAAGGAGATCACTCACAAGCGGAAAAATTATACAAGGACCTGCTCAAACGAAACCCCAAGGAACCGAAATGGCTTGTCGGCGGAATTTACGTCAAACTCGGTCAAGTGTACGAAGAGAAGAAGCAGGCACTCGCGGCTAAACGCTCTTATGAGAAAGCGTTAGAGACAAAATTCACCGCTTCGGACGATCGAAACGCCGCTAAAAGAGGACTGCTGCAAATCGCAAATAAGGGCTAACTCTCCCGTTTCGAAACACGCCGGCGCGATGAATCAAGCGTATAAGGGCGGGGAGCACCACATTCTTCACAAAATCAATGACGCCAGGACGCCGAGATCGGACTCGCGACACCTTCTATGTTCTACTGAATTAGCAGAAGTGAACGATTGGTAAAAGGCAAGTCTTACTTTATAATCCATCCGTGATCGTTGTGTTGATGAGGCATCCTTCATGCGTGTTCTGATGCTCAACAACGAATTTCCACCATTGGGTGGAGGAACGGGAACAGCAAATCGTTTTATCTTGCAATATCTGGCATCCGTGCCGGGGCTCGAAATCGATCTAATTACATCAGCCCGGGGGAAGGTCGAGCAAAACGAAAGTTTTGCGCCAAACATTCAGATTTACAAACTTCCGGTGAACAATAAAAACATACACCATTCCTCAAATATTGAACTGATTCGTTATGCAGTCCGGGGATTCTTATTTGCAATTCAGATTCAACGAAAACGTCGTTACGATTTATGTCTCGCCTGGAGCGCATTACCTGCAGGAGCCGTTGCGCTTTTGCTGCGGATTTTAACAGGCCTTCGCTACATTGTGCGAGTCGGCGGTCCTGATATTCCCGGTTTTGAACGGCGTTATCGAATGATCTATCCGCTTCTCTCCCCTTTCATTCGCGCAATCTGGTATGGTTCGGAGAAAGTGATTGCAAAATCTCATGGAGAAGTTGAAATGATCCGCCGTATCAATCGCAACGCAAACTGCGCTGTTATCAATAATGGAGTGGATGTTTCTTTGTTCAAGCCACGTGATAGGAGGGATCCCAACGAAACATTGCGACTGGTTTGTGTGGGCCGGCTTATTGAACGCAAAGGCCAGCGTTATCTCATTGAGTCGGTGAAGTCTCTCATTGAAGAAGGTATAGATGTGAACGTCGATCTGATAGGTACAGGCGACGCCAGAGAATCTTACGAAAGTCAGGTGAAGGCTTTGAGATTAACGGACCACGTTAAGTTCCTGGGATATGTGCCTCGTGAGGAAATCTCCAGGTACTATACTGCGGCCCATATCTTTGTCCTGCCATCTTACAATGAAGGAATGAGCGTTGCGATGTTGGAAGCTATGGCATCCGGACTGCCGGTAGTCGTGACTCCTACGGCAGGAACTGCGGAACTTGTAGACGCTGGAGTCAATGGGCTTTTTTTCCAATGGGGTGATGTGACCCAATTGACTCGCCATATCCGGCAGCTTGAGCAGGATCGGTCGCTCATCAGCAGGATGGGAGCAGCTTCGCGCGCTAAGGCCGAACATTACAGCTGGGAACAAGCTGCTTCTCAGTATCAAGAGATGTTCAGAGCAATCATTTCCGGCGAATTGCATCCGCGAGCTTCACAACAACCAGTTCGAGCGGACACGAAGTAATAAGAATGTGTGGTATATGCGGTCTACTTCGTCCATCCGACACGGAACCAATCGAACGGGAATTCCTGCAAAGGATGAACCGCACGCTACATCACCGAGGGCCCGATAGTGAAGGCTATTATCTTTCGAAACAGATCGGATTAGCTGTATCTCGACTTGCCATCATCGATGTAGCGGGCGGCCACCAGCCCATCAGCAATGAGGACAGTTCGATTTTTGTTGTTTTCAATGGCGAGATCTACAATTTTCGGGAGATACGCGCACAACTGCAATTGGCAGGGCATTCTTTTTCTACAAATAGTGACACGGAAGTGGTGGTGCATGCCTACGAAGAATGGGGCGATGCGGCATTGGATCACTTCAACGGGATGTTTGCGTTTGCGCTGTGGGATGAACGCCGTGAGCGACTTTTGCTGGCACGAGATCGGATGGGCAAAAAACCTCTGTACTGGCATTATTCCGCTCAGGGTCTATTGTGGGGATCAGAAGCCAGAGCACTTCTTGTTGCGCCCTGGGTCGACCGGCGCGTTCATGCGCTCGCATTGCATCACTACTTAACGCTTCAGTACGTGCCGGACCCACTCACGATATTTGAAGGAATTCATCGTCTTCCTGCTGCGCACAAATTAGTCGTTGAACGGGGAACAGATCCAAAAGTTTCCCGATGGTGGCAACTCAAGTTTGAACCCAAATGGAAAATGACGGACGAGGATGCTATTAAACAGGCACGAACCCTTTTGGAAAATTCCGTCGAACATCGTTTGATTGCAGAAGTTCCGCTTGGAGCGTTTCTTAGCGGTGGCATAGACTCTTCGATTGTGGTCGCCCTTATGGCGAGACGGTCGGCACAGCCGGTGAAAACTTTTTCTATTGGTTTTGAGGAAATGGAATATACGGAAACTCATTACGCTCGCCAAATTGCAGAGCAATATCAAACGGATCATCATGAGTTCATTTTTCGTTCACAAGATCTCACCCGAATAATCGAAGAAACGATTGTCGCCAGCGGCGAACCATTGGCTGATCCGGCTGCGTTACCACTGTTTGAATTGGCGCGCCAGGCCCGCCAATCCGTCACTGTGGCTCTATGTGGCGATGGTGGTGACGAGACGCTTGCAGGTTATCAGCGGTACAGGCTGGATAGTCTATTCCGAACTTACACAGCTCTCCCCGAATGGATTACTCAATGCATTGTCCCTGCGGTCACACGGCTTTTACCTGAACCTACCTGGATTCCGGAAGATCGGAACTTCATCACAGGTCTGAAACGACTTCGCCAATTCGCTGCGACCACATCCAAAGCTTCGATCGTACGCTGGGGATCGTATTTTAACCATGATCAGAAGATGGCTCTTTACAACGACGATTTGCGTAACCAACTTGCCGCTGTCGAAACGGCAGATTGGATTGCTTCAGCTTATGATGAGGCACATGCCATAAACATGTTGGATCGTACCCTGTACGCGGACCACGTAACGTATCTTTCCGGCGATCTTTTGCCCAAGACCGACCTGATGACGATGGCTCATTCGCTGGAAGCTCGTGCGCCGTTACTGGATGTAGATTGGGTGGAATGGACGGCACGATTGCCACGGCGTTTCAAAGTACGACATGGGAAAACGAAATGGCTTCTTCGCGCTGCCTTTCCTGATCTGGTGCCGAAGAGCATCCGATTCAGATCCAAGCAAGGTCTTGGCGTTCCTGTGGGAAACTGGTTCCGCAAGGAGCTTAAAAATTGGGCCAGAGAACGTCTCCTAAGCAATTCGTTGAGTGAGTGGTTTCAGCCTGCGGTCGTTGAGCGGTTACTTGTGGAACATAACGGTGGAATCATCAACCATGGAAAGCGTCTCTGGGCATTGGTTGTCTTTGCGCAGTGGCTGGAGTCCGCTTTTACAAAACCGCAGCCTATCTGATTTTGGTTCAAAATGAAAATTGTTTACTTGATTGATCATTTGCGTGGTGACGGCGCCCAGAAGGGCCTGGTGGAGTTGGTTGAGAGTTTGGCGCCGCGAGGTCATCAACAGACCGTAGTTTGCCTGAATGATTCTTGGGATGATCAATTGCTCGACAAGCTGCGCAGGGCTAAGGCCGATTTACGCATCGTTGGAAAAATATCGCTTTCGGGCGGTTACGGCCTCATTTCTCTTTATTTCTGGCTGAAACGATGTCGCTTTGACGTGGCAATTACATGGTTATTTTTCTCAGATCTCGCGGGTGTTACTGTGGTCAAGTGGGCACGCATTCCGCGAATCATCGTGTCATTGCAGGCACGCAATATCCATTATGGCGTAATTCGACGTCGACTGGCGCGAGCAGCAATCCAGGCCGCGAATGCGGTCGTATTAAACAGCACTTATGTGAAAGAGTTCGCGATTGCGGAATGCGGTGCTCAGCCCGACCGCCTTTTTATAATTCCCAATGGTATACGTGTTGATGAATATCTAAATCCAATCGATCAATCCGCTCTGCGCACTCAAATGCGTCTACCGCCTGAAGGTAAGATTCTTGGCAGCGTAGGGCGACTGACTCGGCAAAAAGGATATGACGTGCTGCTGAAGGCATTTTCAATGTTGCCGGATCGAAGCAGTCATTTGCTGATCTTTGGCGATGGTGAAGAAGAATCGAAGCTACGAACATTGTCCGCCGAATTGGAACTGCAAAATCGTATTCACTTTGTTGGATATCGCCATGACCTTAATTCGATTTTAGGAGCACTCGATCTTTACGTTCATGCGTCTCGATTCGAGGGAATGCCACATGCGATTGTTGAAGCAATGGCTGCCGGCCGGCCTATTGTTGCAACAAGAGTGGATGGAAACCGCGAACTCATTGATGACGGTGTTCATGGATGGCTTGTGCCTCCGGACGATCCGTCTGCTCTTGCAAAAACAATTCAGGAAGTCCTGAATCATCCAGAGGAAGCCAACCGGCGCGCCGGCGCGGCTCGCGAGCGGATAGCGAAATATTTTACGTTGGACACCATGACAAATGCATGGGAACAACTTCTGTTGGCGAGATGAATCTGAGCGCCCCAACAACTCTTTCCTGTTATGAGTGATCCATCGCGCCCAGGTGATATTAAAATGCGTTCTGGCTTCTTGAGGGGCGCTCTGCTGTTTGCGCAAGTTGTACTAGGGGCAATCCTACTTTGGTGGGCCATCAGCTGGGTCGATCTCAATGCTCATCAGCTCATGCAGGTTTTCAAGAGCGCTTCCTTTTCTTCGCTTTCCCTGGCCGTTCTGTTTTTCGCCGTTTCGATGCTATTGAGGGCTCTGCAACTGCAACGCTTTCTGCCACACTCTATTTCCATAACATACTTGACTGGAGTGGCTTTCTCACAAAATGCGCTTCTCACATTTCTACCCTGGAGAGTTGGTGAAGCAAGTTTGCCTCTGCTTCTGCGCAAAGATTTTGAAATTCCGTTGTTGCGCAGTATAACGGCGCTTTTGGTTATCCGATTCTGTGATTTTTTGGTAGTTGTCACCGTGGCGTTGATCGGCAGCCTCAAACTCGGACTAAATATTTACTGGTTAGTCATCGGTCTGATTTTGGTGGCCATTGTTGCATTGTTGAGTCTGCTTCTAATGAAAGGACGCAATCAGCGTTTGCGCGCTTTAAGGGAAAGAATTGATGTCCTGCGGCATGCACCAGAATTAGCCGTTTGTTTGATTCTCGCCGCGGGGATTTTCTTTTTCACTACGCTTCAGGCCCTTGTCGTTCTGCGAGCCATGGGGCTTTTCGTCACGGTGCCTGATGTTCTGCGGCTGAACGCTTTGGGTCTACTGGCTGCGCTATTACCAATCCATCCTCCTGGCGGTTGGGGAACAATGGATTCGATTCAAGTATTCATTTTGCAGAAACTAGCCTATGCTCCGGCCGAAACAGTTCCGGCAATTCTGGCAACTCACTGTTTTTACACAGTATTGATTTTTTTGGGAGGAGTTGGGGGCTGGATTCTCCGTCGTCTGGCTCAGAGCCCTTCCGTTACGGTTTCTTGAACGCTCATCCCGCGGGCGCGGCATTCGTTCATCATGGTTTCACCCGGGACGGCCAACTCGACAGGTAAGGCTCCCGGGGAAATTTGATGTCTTGCCATCATGGACGCAACAATCGCCGCATGCCAGCCCGTGGTTCTTTCCATCGATGTGAATCCTGTCGATTCGTCATAGTAATCAAATAGATCAACCAGGGCAGCAGCGCTCTTTCCTTTTATTTTCCCCCTGCAGAGTGCTCGAATGATACAAACGTCTTTATCTCCGGACTTTGCTCGAATTTTCGAATCCAGCAAGGCGGATAACAGATCACGCGGCCGGATTTCTGTTCCATTGATAGAAACAGGGTGATCTCCGAGCAGACCGGCATCATGAAAGGCCTTCCACTGGGCAAAATGTCCTTTGTAACGCAACGTCTTATTTTGATAAACCTGCAATTTGCCGAGAAACGTTCGAGGAGCCGTAGAAGTTCCTCCAGCGGTCGTGAAGGCCTCCAATTCCCCCAGAGGCTCAGGAAAAACGACGGTTTCGTATTCCTGAAAGCAGCCTACCTCGATCAGATTTCCATCGCGCAAAAATTCAGTCGATCCATAGTACTCGTTCACCAGACCTTCGAAATGAAAAGTCAAAATATAGTTCCAGGGTTCTTGTGGTTGCTGAGGTAATCCGCCATCCCACAAATAGACTTCTTCAGGTTGATCCAACAGTCCCATTGCGTATACGCATACCGAAGTGCCAAGTCCGGGTACCATGCCGCAATCGGGAACTAGAGTTATACCCGCCGATTTTGCCGCTCGATCCAATTCCAGTTGCTGAAAAACAATACGAGTGTTGCCGCCCAAATCGCACATCGAAGCACCTGCGTTCACTGCAGAGAGGGCCAGCCCGAGATTCAAGTAATAAGGGACCGCGCTGACGAAAGCATCAACACCGCGCAGGAAGTGTGTCACCGCAATGCTGTTACGCACATCGAGCGCAGCCGCTCGAACGAGGTCAATACCCAACAGGTGGTTGACGCGATTGGCTGACTCTTGCGCGATTCGCCCATCGAAGTCAGCCAGTGTAACAACTTTTGCCTCTCCATTCTTTGCAAGATCATAAGCCGCCGATGTTCCTTGCCGGCCCGCACCGATGACTGCGTACGAGTACTTCATGCAGGTGCCTCCAAACCCATCCACTCTAGCATGAAGATCTCCGGAGTCGCAAAACGTGCGGCATGACTTTTATGGAAACGGACCACGATCTGGTTGAAATCATGAATCGTATTCGCAAAATTTGTCCGGTGTCAGTATTCAGTCTGGTACAGTCCGCGCAAGCAAAGGAACCATGGTGATGCCGGCGGGTGACGTGGAACTCCGTCAGCGAAAGGGTTACTACTAAAATCGAATGTGGCCGTAAAACACATCTCCTTAACCGCCAAGGCACCAATCTACTTGTTTAACTTGGCGTCTTGTCGGTTAGTTCACGAAGCGGCGCATGCGCACATTCATGATGATTGCGATCGATGCCATGGTGCTCAGCAGTGATGATCCGCCATAACTCATCAAAGGAAGCGGCAGTCCTGTGATGGGCATTAGCCCCACGATCATTCCGACGTTTACAATAAAATGGAACAAGAATATCGAAAACAGTCCCATCACGATGAAAACGCCGACGCGATCACGAGCTTGTTTGGCAGTCGACAAAATGCGCATCATCAAAATGAAGTAGACCCCCAGCGTGATAATCACCCCGATCAGGCCAAAATCTTCAGCAAGTACTGAAAAAACAAAATCAGTGTGTTTTTCAGGAATGTAATCCAGATAAGCTTGTGTCTGCTTTGAAAACAGTCCCTTGCCGAAGATTCTACCGGAGCCAACAGCAATCTTGGATTGAATGATTTGATAACCGGCGCCTAGAGGATCTTTCGTAGGATCAACGAACGTTAAAATGCGGTCTTTTTGGTATGGCTTCAGGAATAGCCAGAACACCGGAAGCGACGCAATACCGGCCAGAATGGCAGCAAAAATCCATTTATATCGGATTCCCGCAAGAAACATCAAAACGATCAGAGGCGGCAAAAACGTAATCGTTGTTCCCATGTCGGGTTGGAGAATGATCAAGAACATCGGTATCAACATGATCACGCCCGCCATCACGAAATCACGAAATACAAGAAACATTCGGGTTTCGTCACTTAAATATTTGGCCAGGAATAGGACGGCAGCTATTTTTGCAATCTCCGAAGGCTGAAAGTTAAAGTAACCCAAAGTGAACCAGCTTTTTGCTCCCGAGATTCGTTTTCCAAAAATCAAAACGGCAACGAGTAAAACGAGTGACCCAATATAGAGCGGTAAAGCGGAATCAGCAATCACGTGGTAATCGATATTCAGGATAACAAAAAACAAAACGAGCGCAGCCGCGAACCATTGAAGCTGGCGAATGTACATTTCCTGGCTCGCACTTTGAAAGGTGGCGCTGTAAATCATAAGCACACCCAGACCGCCGAGCGCCAGCATGCAAAAGAACATAACAGGATCAAACTGACGGTAGATGCGGGTATCGACCATTATTCGACCAGTGTATTGTCTTCGACTACCGCGCCGGAAGCCGTTTTTTCAGAGTAAGGTGGGATTTTGCGATCTGCAAAATAGGTTTCGAAGATTTTTTTCGCAACGGGGGCCGCAGCCGAAGAACCATGCCCTCCATGTTCCACGAAGACGGCTATAGCCACCTGAGGATCTGATAAAGGTGCAAACGAAATAAACCAGGCATGATCTCCATATTTATGCTTTTGTGTTTCCGAGAGTCCTCTGCCGCGATCATAACCAACGACCTGAACGGTTCCTGTTTTGCCGCACACGTCGTATCCATCCACGCGAGATTTGCCGCCTGTTCCATGATCATTGACGACTGCCCAGAGCCCTTTCTTCACAAGCTTGTAATTCTCCGCATCGATGCCTTCAATTTTTTCCTTTTTGACCTGCAGTGACTCGAGTGTTTTACCGCTCATGTCAAGAACCGAGCCCACTACATGGGGTTGCACTTTTAGACCTTCGGTCGCGATGATGGAATACAAAGATGCCAGCTGCAAAGCCGTGCCCAAAACGGGCCCCTGTCCAATGGAAACAGAAATGGTTTCGCCGGGATACCATTTATCATTTGCTACACGTCGTTTCCATTCTCTATCGGGTACAAGGCCTTTTGTTTCGTTCTGAAGATCAATATTGGTTAATGAACCCAGCCCCAGCATTCGCGAGTACTTTGCGATGACATCAATATCCATCCGCATCCCTACGTTGTAAAAATAAACATCGCAAGACTGCATCAGAGCCTTATACAAATTCACCGAACCATGCCCGCCCGGCTTCCAACAACGAAATGTTCTGTTGTAAATAAATTGTCCGCCACCACAACCAAAAGTTGTGCCCGGCGTAATCTTCTTCTCTTGCAGGGCCGCAAGAGCCATCACCACTTTAAAGCTCGAACCTGGTGAAAATTTATTCTGGATCGCCCTGTTTTGGAGAGGATGCTGTGGATCATCAATGAGCTCTTTCCATTTTGCGGGAGCAATTTTCGGTACGAAATCATTGGGATCATAAAACGGTTTGTTGTAGAGAACCATGATCTCGCCAGTCTTGATGTTCATGGCGACGACAGCCCCGTAACGGTTTCCTTCGCTGAAAGCCTCATCAGCGGCTTTTTGCATGTTGTAATCGATGCCTAACTTCAAAACTTTTCCGGGTACCGGCTCATCGCGTGTAGGCAAAAATTCCTTTAGAACGGCCCCGTAACTGTTGACCACTTTGCGTTCCATTCCACGGCGACCCATCAACGCAAGATTGTAATATCGTTCCAATCCTGCCTGCCCCACAATATCCCTGCGACGCGCTTCCGGAAACTGTTTGGTGCGTTCTTGATCTTCAGTCAGCTCACCGACATACCCAATGACATGTGAAAACAACGGTCCGTAAAGGTAACTGCGTTTTTGTTCATGATGAATATCGAGTTCCGGGTACTCAATTTTACGAGCAGAAATATAGGCGAGCTGCGGCAAAGTCATGTCTTGATACAAGAGAACAGGGCTGGATGACTGAAGTGAACCTTCTTTTTTAATGATGCGATACAGCTCGTCGCCCGGTGTCGCCAGGGTAGCAGAAAGGAATCCGATTGTGTTCGATAGATTGCGCGATAACCGTGGGGTTATGAAAAGGTTATGACTCAGTCGATTTTCCGCGAGCACCCTCTTGTTACGATCGATGATCAATCCACGTGGAGCCGGAATCGGATCTTCCTTAAAGAGATTTTCACCGGCAAGTTGCTCATAATAGGGGCCCTTAACGATCTGCATGTACCAAAAACTACCCACGAAAAGAAGGCAGATCGCTAACAGGATCCCTGCAATCAGATTGATTCGGCGATTGATCAGCTCATGATCAATGGGTTCACCAAGCATCTCAAGCGTACTCCATGCGGGTTCGAACCCGGTCCGCGATGTGGAAGCCCAGCACTCCAACCAGCATATTCAAAACGGTTGCTGTAAGAAAAACCTGATACGAAAGCACCGTGTGAGGCAGTCCCAATAATCGATGAAGTAAATGAACCGTCAACAAATCCACTCCTGTCGAAACGGCCACGAGCAACATCAGAATGAATGGATGTTTGATCATCAATCGTGAACTGAGGACCGCGATCCAGTAAGCAACAATTGTTTTTGAGAAAGCATTCATTCCAATAATTCCGCCTGTAAAGGCATCCTGAATGA
This sequence comes from uncultured bacterium, assembly GCA_963771165.1. Taxonomy (GTDB): domain Bacteria; phylum Acidobacteriota; class HRBIN11; order JAKEFK01; family JAKEFK01; genus JAKEFK01. Next base: position 213,319 of record CAVYSN010000004.1, read on the forward strand.
AACCGCTCGCAACGCCCACCGCAATACAGGTCAACGGCGGAAAATTCAGTGCGTAATAAATATTGAATAATAAAAATAAATCCATCGCTTGCACGCGCTCAAAACGCCCAAGCACCATGGTCTGAACGAGTAAGATGACGGTAATTGCGATAACTGTTCGTAAGGATCTCACCGCGAACCACTGCTTGCTTGCTTGAGAAATAAAACTTCATTAACCGACGTAAAGTTAGGAAAAGGAACGACTTCGACACTTCGATAGAGCGTGGATTCTTTTACCTCCTGCAATACTCGTCCAATTGCCATGCCTTCAGGAAAGATACCTTCCTGTCCCGATGTGACCACCAAATCCCCTTTCTTAACCTGAACGTTGGTGGGCAGGAACTTCAAAATGCAGGAGTTGTGTCCATCCCCGTTCAGAATCCCTGCGACTCGCCCCTGCTCGAGCATGCCACCGATGGAAGCCGAGGCATCTGTGATCATCAGCACCTTGGCAGAAAGGACATCCACAAAAATCGTCATTCCGACGACGCCTTCCGGTGTTACAACCGGCATTTGCGACCTTATGCCATGACGCGAACCGCGATTCACCATGATTGTCCTGGACTGGGCCGCTTTTGCATCACGGCCAATCACTTCCCCGGGAATCAACGTATAAGGGAGCTTCTCCCGTAACTCAAGGACCTTGCGCAGCCGCTCGTTTTCTTCTCTGATTTGATGAGCCAATCGAATTTGAATTTTCAATTCGGAAACTTCTTTCAGAAGTCTTTCATTCTCCTTACTGGTTTGTGTCAACAGAAAATAATTCTTAACGCCGTTCACAATGCGGTTCAAGGCCCCCGACAAAGCGGTTTGAACGGGAGAAAATAATCTGTAACCGAGGGTCGCAAGCACACTGCGCCCGGTCAGAGGGTCGGCAACCTGGTAGGACATGATCACCAGTAAAAGAACAAGGATTCCCAGGAAAATGGGAAATGATTTTCGCGGAACAGCTTCAAGCTGATTCATAATTCAGTCACGAACAATGAGACCAATCGAAGTAATTCTCAGAGCTCATTGCTCATTGCTTTTGCACTTAAGTTTTAAGAGAGGTACGCCGTAAGAGATCAATATTATCGAGAAGCTTACCTGCACCCAAAACAACCGAATACAAAGGCTGTTCGGCAATCGTAACCGGTAATCCGGTTTCTTCACGCAACCTCACATCCAGTTTTTTCAGTAGAGCTCCTCCACCTGTCAATACGATCCCTCGGTCCAATATGTCGGCGGACAATTCCGGTGGAGTCTTCTCCAGTGCTTCATGTACTGTATTAACAATTGTTGCAACTGTGTCGCCGAGGGCTTCGCGGATCTCCGAATCTGTTATCACAATCGTCTTCGGAACTCCTTCCATCAGATTCCTACCCTTAATTTCCATTGATAACTCTTCATCCAGAGGGAACGCAGAGCCCAATTCCATCTTTACTTGTTCTGCAGTGCGTTCTCCGATCAAGAGGTTGTATTTCTTTTTAATGTACTGAATGATCGCCTCGTCCATTTCATTTCCGGCAATACGGACCGATCTGCTGTAGACGATTCCGGCAAGAGAAATGACAGCAACATCGGTGGTTCCTCCGCCAATATCGACAATCATGTTTCCGCTCGGTTCCGTGATCGGCAATCCCGCACCGATAGCAGCAGCCATGGCTTCTTCCACCAGATAAACTTCGGTCGCTCGAGCGCGATAAGCAGCATCGCGAACGGCTCTTTTTTCTACCTGTGTAATTTCCGAAGGCACACCAATCACAATCCGGGGACGAACCCACATGTTTCGGTTGTGGGCCTTCTTAATAAAGTAATCCAGCATTCGTTCGGTGCTTTCAAAGTCGGCAATCACACCGTCTTTCATTGGCCGGATGGCAACAATATTACCGGGCGTTCTCCCCAACATTTCCTTTGCTTCTTTTCCTACCGCCATCACTTTTCCTGTAAGCTTATTCAACGCAACGATGGAGGGTTCGTAAACAACCACTCCTTTATTCTTAGCAAGGACCAGAGTGTTTGCAGTGCCTAAATCAATCGCAAGATCACTTGAAAAGAACCTTAGAAAGGAACCGATACCCATAAGTCTCCTCTTTTAACTCAAACACTCAGAAGCAGAAAAGGTCTTTATCTTCTCTGCGCGTCTGTACTTCTGTATTAATTTTTTCATTTTTAATGCGCAAGTTGGACGGCATTTTTCCCTGAATATTTGACCGCATACATGGCACTGTCTGCCTTTTGAATCAGTTCTGTCAGCGTTTCAGCATGATCGGGAAAGACAGAAATTCCAAAGCTGGCAGAAAGCTTGATGTGAGCGGGCATCATCCCTAGAAAATCATGGGATGCAATTGCGTTACGAATTCTTTCAGCCATCTCGCGTGCTTCCAATGCGTCCGCTTTCGGCATTAATACAACAAATTCATCGCCTCCGTAACGAGCGACCTCATCCTTTTTACCTACGGTTTCAAAGATGATTCTCCCAATTTCCACCAATGTTTTTGCTCCCACCAGATGTCCGTAACTATCATTAACGGATTTAAAGCCATCCAGATCGAGAAAAATGATACTGAAACGCTCCCGGCTTGCCCGTCTTTCTTCAATCATTCTTCCAAGTTTTGAATGAATATACCGGGTATTGTAAAGTTTTGTCAGATCATCTGTGATTGCAAGCTTTTCTGTTTCTTGAAACAGCATTGCATTGTGCAACGATACGGCTATCGGTCCGAGCAACATTGTTAGCGTTGTCAAATCGCGTCTCGTAAAGCGGTAACTGGTGGATTTACGATTGATCAACTCCACGACTCCGATCAGTTGTCCCCGGCTGATCAAAGGAACGCACAAAATCGATCTGGTTTTAAAATTACTGGCTTTATCAAAACTTGAGTTAAATCGTTTGTCCTTCGTAACATCATTCACAATCACGGGTTCCTCATGTAGAGCAACCCAGCCGGCGATCCCTTCTCCCACTTTCAATTTTGCATAAGTCAGCCGATCCGCTGCCGTACCGCGCGCGCGTTCAAAAACAAGCTCGTTTCGATTGGAATGCATCAGAAGAATGGACCATGCTTCACAGGGGATGAATCTTTTTATACTGTCCATAATTGTGCTGATAACGTTTTTGGGATCGAGCTTGTCATTTGCGGCGCGCAGAATCCGCAGGAGAATGCTGTAACGTGTGACGGACCTTTTCCCGCCGTTGACCCTCTGATTCGTCGTCTTCATGGATAGCTGGGTGAGCGCCATTCATGGTTCCCGCGTTTGAGAAGCGGATGTGATGAATCGCACCCCTACGATTATTTGTATTCTACTTTTTTAGTAACGGATAATTTATTCCCGGAAGGATCCTCGGCCACGAACACCAGGTCATTCCATCCGGATTGCTGTAACGTATAAGTATAAACGAACGTGCCGTCTTCTTTTACGTCAATAATTTGACCATTTAAAGTCAGGAAGGCATCGGCTTCAGTTTTCCCCTCGACCTGAAGATAAGGAAAAAATGGATGCATGTACGTGATTTTTAGGGCCGGTGGTGTCTTGTCCAAGCGAATCCGTAGGTTTGGCCACTGGAGTCGGCGTATAGACAACAAATTGAAACGGATCGCTCCACGGACTATGGTTGCGCGCCCCATCGATACTTCGAACACGCCAAAAATACTGTTTCTTATGACTCTTAGGAATTTTGATGGCGATTGAACTTTTTGTCAGATTTGCATTTTCTGCGCTGATTTTTCCGAACAATGGGCTTTCTGAGATCTGGACATGATAGCGAATTGCATTGGAAACATCACGCCATTTCAGTTCGATTCTCATTTCTTGTTCGTTTAGAAATTCAAACAATTGACCCTTGGGCGGCGACAACAGTGGCGGAGTAAAAGGCAGTTTGACTTTTGTTGTGGTGTCATCCTTTTCGAATGTTAATTGCTCCAACGTGGTCAACTGGGTGGTGCGACCGGTTGTATCTGTCACCATACCAATACCTTTTTCAACGGTCGTCACATGCTCACCGGTGGCTTGATCGGCACGAACGGATCCTGAAGATCCTGGTGACAACTTAAAGCGGGGAATACGCGCTGTAGACACGGATGGTGGCGAGGCGGACTTTTCTGCATTGATGTCGCTTTCGCCGTTTTCAACAACAGCCAACGGCATTTGCTCCCGCTCATCACTGGAAAGCCGCTTGCTGATCACAACAATGGAATCTGTTTGTATGGTAATTTCCGTTCCATCCTCAAATTTCACTTTTGCAGAGGAATCCGGCGCCGTGCGGATGCGATCCCCTTCGTGCAAATCCATTTTGAAGCTTGCTTCTTTCCAAACGTATTCATCTTTGGGTTTGACTTCGACTTTCCCTTCATAGTCGATGAACCGGGCTGCGCTATCCTCGAGTACGATGGGTGAAGAGAATTGGACATCATGATCGCGGAGCCAGAACCACCAGATGGTGAAAAAAATCGCGCCGCTAATTGCAAAGAAAGTCATTGTCAAGGTGCGAATCGAGACAGTTCTCCATTCGACCTCGAACATTCCCGGTCGTTTAACTGATTTCGCCATATACCGCTAAGGCTTCAGACTGGCTGTCTTTTGCTTCCTCATTTTCATGAGAGCCTCCGCTTTCGGAAAGACCTCGAGTGCAGTCTGGATTTGTTTGTCCTGACCGGAAGCAACCTTATAGCCTTCTTCAGAGCCCCAGAGAGCAGTAAAAATTTCCTGACGAATTTGATTCTTGATTTGAGGGAGGTTTTCTTCGAAATCCTTTTCCGTGAATTGAATCTTTGCGTTTGTCAGCTGGTCGCGGAATTCTGCTAGAATTTTCTCATCGACTTGAAAAGTGCGATCAATCACCTTCACGTTAGATGGGATCGGTGATTGTTCCGATTGCAACTTGCGTTCATCCGGCGCAGCAAATTTTTTTGCAAAGTTAAAGAATACGTACTCACTGTTGAGAAGATCCATGAATTTACTGGCGGTTCTCGGTTCAACTTTCACATCCGGGGTGATGCCTCCGCCGCCAAAAACTTCCCGCCCTGTATCGGTATATTTCTTTTCGCGCGACTCTGTATTTTCATCTACACCGAGGTCCGTGTAGTAGTAATCGTAAAAAGATCGTGAGTAATCACGTTGGATTAAACGTCCGCTCGGTGTGTAGTAACGCGCGGTTGTTAAAGCGAGGGCTGTATTCGAGCCAAGCCTGTAAAGACTTTGAACAAGACCTTTCCCCCAGGTCGTAGTCCCCACCACGACTCCGCGATCATGATCCTGAATGGCGCCCGCTACTATTTCCGATGCACTTGCACTGCTTCGGTTCACCAGAACCACAAGTGGAATTTCTTCATATCCGTTGTTGGTGGAACACCTGTAGGTTGTATTCGCTTCCGGCACCCGTCCTTTGGTGGATACAACGACAGCGCCCTTTTCGAGAAACAAATCCGACACTTTGATCGCCTGATCCAGCAGTCCGCCTGTATTGAAACGCAAATCAATCACAATCTGTTTCATTCCCTGTTCTTTCAATTTTTTCAAGGAATCTTCAATCTCATCGGTTGTTGTCTCCGTAAAATTCTTGATCCGAATGTAGCCGGTTGCAGGACGAAGCATGAAAGCGTAGCTGACGGAATTCACCGGAATTTCATCGCGCACGAGAGTCATTTGAATGGGCTTTTCCCAACCCTGGCGTTCAATTGTAATCGTGACCTTTGTGCCTTTTGGTCCGCGCAACTTCTTCAACAATACATTTGTAGGATGACCTTTTGTGGGTTCTCCTTCGATTTCTGAAATAACATCACCAGCGCGCAAACCCGCTTTGTAAGCCGGTGTGCCTTCAATCGGCGAAATAACAGTGAGGATTCCGTTGATACTCTGAATTGTAATGCCGAGGCCATAAAAAGATCCGTGCTGCTCTTCCTGCAATGAAGCATAAGCTTCCTCATCCAGAAAATTGGAGTGCGGATCCAGAGAGTTCAATAAGCCGGTGATCGCGCCGCCCACCACTTTTTGAGTTGGAATCTTATCGACATAATTTTCTTCTACGGCGGCGAGCAACGCAGTGAAATGTTTCATGTGTTCACTGACTAGTTTTTCATTGGAAAGGACCTTGCCCCCGACGACTCCTCCCAGTGTTGAACTGATCAAAACCACTAGAACGCCAACGATAAAAAGATGATTGCGATGATCGGCGGCTGAGTCCCATATTGCGGAATAGAGAATCGTAAAGGATTTAGAGTTTGGCGAGGATATCGCGGTATCACCCTTCGTCAAACTTAAATCCTTTACGATTCTCTATTCCGGCAATATGGACTCGCCCACGATTTCTCCCTTCTTCCGACCATAATCAAACACTTAATAAAAGAGAGCAGCATCTCGTATAAATTTATAGGCGGCGGTAAAAGTCTCGAGGCTATGTTCTGGGACGCCGGCGAGGATCGCGTCGCATTTCTAAATTACGTAGAAAGGGACACGTTAAGCGATAATTCCGCGCAGGGGGATATTCTCTTTATCGCTCAGCATCGTACAACTGTAGGAAGCTCGATTCCCCTCGAAATTCTACAGCTATCTTGCAGCCGGCAGGCCGATTCTTTTCCTGGGCCCAAAGCGTTCCGAGATCGGAAAAATAATCATAAAAAACAGCATCGGGATTGTCGTTGAGAATTATCAGGATATCGATACGGCTCTTATAATAATAAAAGAATGGAAGAATACAAGGACAATGTAATATGAGATCGGAAAAAAGGGCGAGGCGGCTTTATGAAAAAGAATATACGTTGACCGGGCAAGGGGATAAATTCGAATTGATCATTGAGCCTGAGGGGAGCTGCTCAATTAGGAAAAACCACAACATGCCGATAGTGATTCTCCTTGATTGGATCATTATCACGCTTTCGATAATGGTGTTCGCCTACATCATTCGTTCTCGATTCAGTTTTTTCCTGTTCACTGATCTTCAAGCTC
>CAVYSN010000005.1:0-78027 GCA_963771165.1 uncultured bacterium
GAAAAACTTTTGGACAAGCTTGCGTCATCCAGGAGTTTATGGGAGAGGCGCACCGCCATGGTTGCGACTTACGCCTTTATTAAGCGTGGCAAACATGCGGTTGCTTTGAGAATCGTGCGCGTTTTGATAGAAGACCAAGAAGATCTTATCCACAAAGCTTCCGGATGGATGCTCCGTGAACTCGGAAAACGGGCGCCGGAGGTCCTCGAAGAATTCCTCGATGAGAATTCGCGTAGAATGCCGCGAACCATGCTCCGTTACGCCATCGAAAAATTCCCGGAACCTAAAGCGGCGGCATTATCTGGCACGGCCCTGACAAGAAAGCAACAACGTTTTTTGCGTCCTTTTTTGAAAACTGCGTCTATAGGAATGAAACCGTAGAAAAAGGAGGAGAAAGAAAATGGGAAATTTAAAAGTACATGTTGGATTGAATACTTCCAAATTTCGTGAATCGGTGGAGTTTTACAAAACCTTTTTTGCGAAAGAACCTGTCAAACTGAAGCCGGGATATGCCAAGTTCGATATCGACAGTCCCCCGTTGAACTTTACTTTATATGAAGGAAAGGCAACCGAACAAGGAGCGTTGAATCATCTTGGAATCCAGGTTGAAAATACAGACGATGTGGTTGCGGCAACGGCACGGCTAAAATCCGCCGGGCTGCTGACGCGAGAGGAGATTGGAACGGATTGCTGTTACGCCCTGCAGGACAAAGTATGGGTCACGGATCCGAACGGCTACCAGTGGGAATTTTTCACTGTAAAGGTCGCAGATACAAGGCCGGAGTTGCAAACCACAATTCCAGTTTCAAATGTTGCCGCAGCCGCCTGTTGCAAGTAATCTCTTCAGGAGGGCGATTGAATCGCCCTCCTCAGGCGAACCAATGAATCAGCCGACTGTGGCAGATCTTTACGAGAAGTTTCGAGAGCCGTTAAGAGGTTTTATCTCAAAACGCATTTCGAATCCGCACACTGTCGAAGATCTGGTTCATGATGTTTTTGTCAGGATCCATGGTCAGATTGGAACCGTCAAACAACCTGAGAGGCTAACAGCCTGGATTTATCAGATTGCGCGCAATTCTATCATCGATTTTTATCGGAAAAATAAAGAGCCATTGATGGCAGCCGTGGATGATAATATGAGCTTTTCTGAAGAGCAATTTTCCGATGCGGCAGAAAAGCTTGCACCTGCCTTGAGAGAAATGGTGGCCCGTCTTCCCGATAAATACAAAGAGGCACTATGGCTGGCGGACTTTGAAGACCGGAAATACACCCACATCGCGAAGCAGCTTGGAATTTCGGTATCCGGAGTTAAATCGCGGGTTCAAAGGGCAAGGGACATGTTGAAAGAAATGCTGTTGCAGTGCTGTCATGTGGAGTTTGATCGCTATGGAACTGTGTTTGACTACTCACCACGAAAGTGCGAACAATGCTGCGAATCAAACCCTTGTTAAGCATTCCGTGTAAGACGCGAAGAGTTACTCAACTCCAATTCTGCTCAAGAAGGAATGAACACGAGTTGTTAGATCTTCTCTCGCTTCCCGAAAGGATTGCAAATCCTCCGGGTCCTTAATGTCCCAGTGCTCCATCCGGGCGCCCGGAAAAATCGGACATTGCTCCTTTGCGCGATCGCAAACTGTGATGACCCAATCGAACGTTTGCGTTGAAAAACGGTACAGGTCCTTGGATTCATGATGAGAAATATCGATTCCGATTTCCTTCATTACCTGTACAGACAACGGATTCAGTCCCTTGGGAGCGGTTCCCGCGCTCGATACATCCACTGCGGAACCACCTTTCGCCCGCATCAGGCCTTCAGCAATTTGGGAACGCGCCGAGTTTCCCGTGCAAAGAAAAAGGATTCTTTTCTTCATTCTGTTTTCTCGATATATTCATATAGTTGAATATATTGATAAGTTTGTCAAAACTCTGCCTCGGCATTTTTAAACGTATAATATTGTCACCACTATTGCGGAGTCAGGATGAACATGGATCAACAAAAGATTTCACCCGATAACATTATGCGAACAGGATTGGCCTTCTGGCCGTCAAAAGTTTTATTGAGCGCTGTCGAAATGGAATTATTCACGGAGCTTGCAAAACAGCCGTGCGACTTGAAAACGCTTCAACCACGCCTGGGTCTGCATCCACGCTCGTCACGCGATTTTTTAGATACGCTGGTTGCCCTCGGTTTTCTGGAACGCGCGGATGGAGTTTACAAGAATACAGCCGAAACAGATCTGTTCCTCGATAAACAAAAACCCAGCTACATCGGCGGGATTCTCGAAATGGCAAACAAACGTTTGTTCGGTTTCTGGAATCATCTTACCGAAGCTCTACGCACCGGCGAACCGCAGAATGAAGTTAAAGAGGGTGGTGATTCGCTTTTTGGCGCGCTGTATTCGAATCCTGAACGTCTCAAAGGGTTTTTGCATGCGATGACAGGAATCAGCAGGGGGGCAAATCTATTGATCTCCCGAAAATTTCCGTGGGAAAAGTACAAATCGGCTGCCGATGTCGGAACGGCTCAGGGCGATCTTCTGGCACAAGTTCTTCTGGCTCATCCGCACATGAGCGGTGTCGGCTTTGATCTGGCGCAGGTTGAGCCGATCTTCACAGAATACTTTGAGCGAAACGGGCTTTTAAAACGCGCGCGGTTCGTTGCAGGCGATTTTTTCAAGGGCGATTTTCCAACGGCCGATGTGATTATGATGGGGCATATTCTTCATGATTGGGGGTTGGATCATAAAAGAATGCTGATCGAAAAGGCCTATCGCTCACTCCCGGCTGGCGGGGCCTTGATTGTGTACGAAGCGATCATTGACGATGACAGATCCCAAAACGCCTTTGGCTTGATGATGAGCCTCAATATGTTGATCGAAACTCCGGATGGTTTCGATTACACCGGCGCTGATTGCTGCGGATGGATGCGTGAAGCAGGGTTTCGAGACACACGTGTGGAACATCTTGTAGGGCCGGATTCAATGGTCGTCGGGATCAAATAATCTCCGAAAAAGACCAGATGGCCCTTTAGAGGAATCCGGGGGCTTGCGACTGAATTTTGCAGGAAATATATTCTTAAGATCTCCCTTTTTAAGGGCATTATATGTCTCTACACGGACTGAAAGTACTCATCGTCGAGGATGAACTCCTCATTCTTGAGCTATTTGAATTCACGCTCAAGCTGCATGACGCTGAGGTGCGTACCGCCCGAAGTGTAAACGAAGCCATGACGCTTCTTGAATCATGGTTCCCAGAAGTGATCGTTACAGATATCGGATTGCCCGAAAAAGATGGTTACACATTTATCCGGACGCTCCGGACAAACCCTGAAATGCGGACCCTCCCGATCATTGCTTTAAGCGGGTACGTATCCGCCGCAGATCCAATTGAAAACGACGAATTCTTGCTGAAAATGGGAAAGCCTGTTGATCCGGATTATCTTGTAAAAGTACTTGCTGAAAAATCAAAAAAGGATCCGTGGAGTGAGTCAAGATTCGCCGGAAGCTTGAATCAGACCATCCAGAACGTTCTTGAGTGTAAAGTAAATCATTCCCTTCTTATCTTCTCTGACGTCTGATTCAGATTCCATTACGTGCGTGAGTATGGTTCCCAGAAGTTTTGGCTGCGGATAATCTTGAACGCTCATCAGCATGGAGGCGGGATCGTTTAGCAGGGTTTCGTAGAGGTTATCATCTAGTTTTTCCAGTTGTTTCATTCCCAGCTTCTTTAGTTTCGGAAACTTGTTACGCATAGCTTGCCAGGTCATCAAAACCATAGTGATCAACACATCGTACTCGTGCTCATTTAATTCTTCCCTTTCGGCCACTGCTGCTATGTAAACGAGCAACGGTTCTTGTTTTTTTTGAAACGTCCGCATGAATTTTTGAACTTCAGATTCGGTGAAGAATTCGAAAGTTTGCAAGGTGCCGTCGATCTCTGCTTGAGTGATCTGGTTCATACCCTGATAATATACTGCAGTTGGGAATAATGGCGGAATCGAACGATAAACGACTTGGGATGGGGCGGCGAATCACAAGACGCGATTTCATAAATGGCGTTGTGCGCTCGACAGCCGCATCGATTACGATGCCCGTTCTGGCTTTCTTCCCTTGAATCGTTTGAAGAGGATTATCCTCCGGCCTTAGCGGGGTTGCGCGGCAGCAACGAGGGTTCGTACGAAGTTGCCCATCAGCTCCGAGATGGAAAATTATCGACATTATACGGTGATCCTGAAAACACTGGAGAAGTTTACGATCTCGTCGTTGTGGGTGCAGGAATCAGCGGATTGGCGGCTGCATGGTTCTATCGCAAGTCGATGGGACCGCAAGCGCGCATCCTGATTCTGGATAATCACGATGATTTCGGCGGTCACGCGCGCCGGCAGGAGTTTGGAAAAGATAAATCCTTTTTGCTTGGGTATGGCGGGAGTTTCGCAATCGAAAGCCCTGCGCCATACAGCAAAGTTTCGAAAGGTTTGATCGAAGAACTCGGCATCGATGTACCAAGTTTTTCATCCCATCTTGCATTCGATGTGTATTCCTCAGCAGCGCTGAAATCCGGATTCTTCTTTGACAAAAAAACGTTTGGAGCCGATGTGCTGCTCCCGGATCCGTTCGAACAATCCTGGGTAGGTTCTGCGGAAGTTGCGGCCGATGCATGGCCAAAATTCCTGGCAAAAGCGCCTTGGACAGACGGAGCCAAGAAAGATCTGCACAGGCTACACAATGAAGCAACGGATTACCTGCCGGGACTCACATCTACCGAGAAAAAAGCGAAGCTTGCCCGAATCAGCTACGAACAATATTTGACGGATGTCGTAAAATGCGATCCGGCCATCTTACCGTTCTTCCAGGCGCGTCCACATTCATTGTACGGGGCAGGCATCGATGTTGTCCCTGCTCAGGACGCATGGGGGTTGGGCTATCCCGGATTTGCCGGACTTCATCTGGAGCCTGAACCGGGAAAGGGAATGAATCGCGATTCCATTCCTGATGAAGATGCAGAAAAATACTTCTTTCATTTTCCCGATGGCAACGCATCCATCGCGCGATTGCTTGTTCGTAAGCTCATTCCGGAAGCCATCCCTGGAAAAAGCGTACAGGACATCGTTCTATCCCGGGCACGATACGGCAAGCTGGATCAAAGCGGTGCTTCGTCACGCATCCGGCTGTCCAGCACCGTTGTGCAAGTAAAACACCCTAATGCGAATGAAGTTGAGGTGGCCTATGTGCGGAAAGGAAAGCTTCAACGGGTCCGCGCTGCAAAGTGTGTACTTGCTTGCTGGCACACAATGATTCCTTATTTATGTCCTGAAATTCCGCGCGAACAAAAAACAGCTCTGGCTTATGCGATTAAAGTACCTCTGATTTACGCGCGCGTGGCCGTACGAAACTGGTTGCCCTGGGCAAAGCTCGGCATCCAATCCGTTTATTCCCCTGGACAATATTTTTCGAATGTTCATCTGCCGATGCCATTGCAGTTTGATGGTTACAAAACGGCCCGCAATCCGGAGGATCCGGTGTTGCTTGCTATGTTTCGCGCGCCTTGCAAGCCCGGGTTGCCGGTTCGCCATCAGCATCGGATTGGTAGGGCCGAACTTCTCGCGACAAGTTTCGAGGCTTACGAACGAAATATCAGAGAGCAGCTTCTATCCATTCTGGGCCCGGCCGGATTTGATCCGGTAAACGACATCACCGGAATTGCTGTGCATCGCTGGCCACACGGATACGCCTATCAATACAATTCTCTCTTTGATCCTTTCTGGATCGATGGAGGGGAAGGTCCATGCGCCCTTGCGCGCCGGCCATTCGGCCGCATAGCGATAGCAAACAGTGATGCGGGAGCCTACGCTTATGTGGACTCAGCGATCGATCAGGCACATCGCGCCATCCAGGAACTCCTCGCAATCCAATAGCGTTAAGATCTAACACGTAATCTCTGTGTCACTGTAGTACTAACCGTTAACGCAAAGACGCAAAGAAAAAGGAGATTGGGGGATAGAAAAGATGGGGGATGCTTTTTCCAGATCGTTTAATCTCTGATCTCCATTATCACCTCTATCTCCCGATCCCATTTTCTTACGTTGAATTAACTTTGGCTGAGGCCAGAGGCCACTGTGCCTCTATGTTAAGAGCTATTGCACTTTTCCCGATCATTGTGGTGAAATATGCCCATGTTAAATCAGCAAGGTGAACGATCATGAGTGAGTGGCAATTCATCGATACAGATCAAGCGGAGGAACTGGCTCAATTGCATTTTTTCTCAATCAAGAAGGGGAATACCGAATTTGTAATCACAGTGAAGGAGTACGCGCAGAGAAATCCACAACATATGCGTTTCTTCGCTCAGGCGAACAAGCAAGTGAATCAAAAAACGGCCCCCTTCTTTCCATTTGGCTGGGGAGAAACGCTGATCCAGTCGCTGACGGAATGTATCAAGTCCATCCGCAAATACCCATGTGAAGGTTAAGCACGAAGGTTCAAAGTGAATGCATAAACTTTCCTACATTTCACCGAGAGCCATGGTGAAGGAGAGCGGCATTCACGGCAAAGGACTATTCGCCCGCGTGCCTATTTCTAAAGGTGAAATCATCTGCGTGAAAGGTGGTTCCATTTTTGATCGTGAAACACTTCGATCGATGCCGGCATGGTTTCGTGCGGCTGAAATTCAGGTTTCAGAGGACCTTTTCATTGGTCCGACTCGCGAAGAAGAAAGAGAGGCGAGCATGATTTACAGCAATCATTCGTGTGATCCGAATATTGGCGTTCAGGGACAAATCGTTTTTGTTGCGCTGCGCGATATTAAAGCAGGCGAAGAGCTAACGCACGATTGGGCGACAACCGACGATGACGAGTATGAGATGCAATGCAACTGTGGAGCGGCGAACTGCAGAAACACAATCAGCGGAAAAGACTGGCAGCGCAAAGAGTTGCAGGACAAATACAAGGGTTATATGTCCTGGTATCTGGAAAGAAAAATCAGAGAGTCTTAGAAGCGGTCGTATTTGACTTCCTGCAGATTCAAAACCATTGTGAACGCGAGCGGTTTCGGAGAAATCCGTTCCTCTCTCTGAATCTGCTTGATCATGCCGAGGCCGGGAGCATACCAAAGCTGGTTCTCAATCCGAAATTCAGGACCACCATTGGATGATGGCACCAGACCTGTCATTCGGACTTTCAAACATTTTGCAAAAACACCGGCAGGAACATTGACAATTTCATTTTCGCTGACAATCGAGGCATTCAGCGTTACGGGCAATTTCTTATCGTTTACCATTTCGAAACCGGAAGATTGTTGTTTCCAGGAAGCGCCCGGCTGCACAGGATACTTAATCAAATACTGAATCGGATTCATGACGACCGGTTTTTTTTGAGATCCATTTTGATTTGCGAAATAGTACACACCGGTTTCATCATCTGCAATGAACGTCACGCCAGCCAGTTTTCCATCGATGTAACGTCCTTCCGGTGTAACCGTTTTCCCCTGCACAACAGCGGCGCCAAGATGAACGATCATCGCTGATAAAGTCTGTTCCTGTCCCGCATCTGTGGAAGTCTTCTGAGTGGCTTTGATCTGATAAACGAGGCGAGCACCTTCCGTTAAAGGATAGTAATCGGATTGACCTGTGATGTTCGTGGAATGAAACAGAAACGCGACCAGGATAACTGCAATCAGAGAACTAAAACGCGCCATCAAAATATTTTTTGACCGGGCGAGAGTGAATCAATCCGTGCCAAAATCAAAATCTCCAGTGAGGAGATTGTAGCAAAATGGCGATACTTTTGTAAAGATTTCTTTTTACGAAAGTCTCGCTTCCATCGTTATATTCGTATTCAACAATCGTGAGATCGGGCATCCTGTTTTCGCTGCATTTGCCGCTTCTTCGAACTTTGCGGGATCAGCGCCGGGAATCTTCGCATTCACGTCCAGATGAATAGCTGTAACGGTCCAACCGGCGTCCAGCTTTTCCATTGTCAGAGTTGCTGTTGTTCTGATGCTTTCTGCCGTCATTCCACGATTTCCCAGTTGTCCGGAAAGTGCCATTGTAAAACATCCGGCATGAGCAGCGGCGATTAGTTCTTCGGGGTTTGTCCCGGGTTGATCTTCAAATCGAGTGGTAAAGGAATAAGGAGTGCTCGATAGAACACCACTGTCCGTCGAAACAATTCCTTTCCCATCCTTCAATCCACCTTGCCATTCGGCGCTTGCTTTTCTTTTCATGTTCTCCTCCTTTTCATTATGAAGGTTGAATTTAGGTTAACTGGGATCAGAAGCAAGCGGGCCCGGCAGATTCAATCGATGTAGGGGCGACATTGATGGCGCTCGCGTCCCGACAAAGTGGTAGCATTGTCATGCTCATGAAAGTTTATCTTGTGGATGGAACGTACGAGCTTTTTCGCCATTATTATGCCGTTCCAAAACATATGAATGCGCGGGGGGAGGAGGTCGGAGCGACACGGGGGGTTGTGGAGTCTGTTTTGTCGCTGCTTACCGGAGGCACGACGCACATCGCGGTGGCAACTGATCATGTGATTGAATCTTTCAGGAATCTACTCTGGGGAGATTACAAAGACGGCACCGGAGTGGCTCCTGATCTTCTATCGCAGTTTGGCTTACTCGAAGAGTCGTTGCGCGCGCTGGGTGTAGTTGTGTGGGCGATGGTTGAATACGAAGCGGATGACGCTTTAGCGGCTGGTGCCGAGATTTGTTCGAAGGATAAACGCGTGGAACAAACTTTGATTTGCACACCCGATAAGGATCTGGCGCAATGTGTGATCGGAGACAGGGTGGTACAGTTTGATCGAAGACAGAGAAAACTGATAAATGAGAAAGGAGTGATCGAAAAATTTGGTGTGCTTCCTGAGTCGATTCCCGATTATCTGGCGCTGGTTGGTGATTCTGCGGATGGATATCCGGGAATTCCAGGATGGGGTCCGAAAGCGGCTTCTACAATATTAGCGCGATATAAACATCTGGAGAATATTCCCGCGGGTTCGCAGGGAATGGAATGTCACACTACGCGGCGCAGATCGCCTGGCAGCCGTTCTGCAGGAACACAGTGATTCGGCATATTTGTTCCGTACCCTGGCAACACTTGTCAGGAAAGGCCCGGTCGATTCATCGGTGGATTCTTTGAAATGGGAGAGTCCAACGCCGGAATTTCGAGAAGTTTGCGCGCGTCTGGATGCGCCGGCTCTAACGGGTCGTGCGAATTCTCTGGCCGCAATTCGCGCGGGCAGAAACTCCTAATTTTTCGAACCGGTTTGCGATAAAAGCAAAGCCTCAAGCGAACTCCAAACCTTCTCCGGAGTCATCCCGCTCAAACAGGCAGGCTTCGAAACCACTTTCCTGGAATAATCACAGGTGGAACGATGACACTTGACGCACTCAAAATCGGATGCCAGATGAACCTGATTCTTCCCTGTCGCGCCAATGAAAAATGGATCGGTTGGGCCGTAAAGAGTGACGGAAGGCACGTCCAGAGCGGCAGCGATATGACTCAAACCGGTATCCAGTCCCACAGTGCCAATCGCTCCGGCAAGCACCGAAGCCTTTTCCGAAATCGATAGTTTCGGCAAAACAATCGCTTCGGCATGATTGCCCGCTATTCTTTGAGCCCGTCGTTTTTCAGCTTCATTCCCCCAGGGCAAGACCACGTGAAAACCGGATTGAATACATTTTTGTCGCCAGCGCCTGCCAGTGCTCTTCCATCCAGCATTTCGATTCCCAGCTTGTGCTGTGAATGAAAACAAGATACGGACCCGTGTATTTGCAATGGATTCCCGGGCAATCTGGATCGATCGATTCCGTAATCAATCGATTGCGCATCAAAGGAGTAGTTCAATGCAGAAGCCATTAGTTCTCTCATTCGCTGGATCGAATGCTGCTGCCTGGAAACGAAGAATTTTTGGTTGTACAGAAGATGAGCTCCCCATTCATTCACCGATTTTCTATCGTAGCCACAATGAATTCCTTTCGCAAAATGCGCCGTAATGGCTGTTTTCCAGTGCCCCTGGATGTCGATGACCAAATCATAATGACTGCTTCGCAGATGGCTGAAGAATTTTTTGAATTCAGGAGTCCAAAGATTCGATAAACGTCGCGGAGGAGCCGGCAATCACATCACGAACGGCGTGATGCCAGGCCGGGATCTCAGCAAAGGCTCGATCTACAACCCAATCAATCTCAAGATCCGGAACCACCCTGGCTGCGTCCGTAACCGCAGGCAGAGTGTGAACCATGTCCCCCATGGAGGAAAGGCGCACGATCAGAACACGCACTAGTGCTCCCCTTTCGAAAACCAGCGTTTCCAGCTTTTCAGCCGAGCCGACATGTGGTGTTTTGTCAGGTGCTGTTTCAGGGCGGATTCATCCGTTAAATAGTTCATTTGAATCGCGCGGCGCTCACCTTCAAACGGCTTATGACCGTGCCAGCAATTGTCCGTAACTTTAAAAATCAGACAGGTCCCGAAAGTCGGGGGAATTTCCTGAACGTAGTCTTCCAAATCTTCACCGTTTCTTAAAATTCTCAGTCGTCCCCCTTCCGCATTCCAGATGGGATTGAAATAAAGTAAAAGTGTGATGATTTTAGACTTTGTATCGGCATGTATTTGTCCATCTTTTTTACGCGTTTTACCCCTGACGGTGATTAGCGTCGGCCTGTTGCTCAGGTCGATAGCAAATTTCCTTCCGATCAACTCGCGCAAACCATTCCCTTCCAACTCCTGCAGCAGTTTCCCAAAGGTTGAACCATAACTGAGATCCCCCGGCAGAACGCTGCCTGGAAAATCAACTCTAGGAAAATCCTTGATGAGCCGGTCGGAGGATTCCGGACGCAAGAAATCGGAAACGACCAGAAAAGGAAAAGGGTCCATCACGATCGACGCTTTCTCCAGCGACGCAAAGTTGATGATGGATGGATCGGTCACGGTCAGAATCCTACTACAACTATATGTGCATTTTGTAGCGCCCGCGTTTCGCGGGCATGGCCCAAGTTTCAACAGCCCGCCAGAGGCGGGCGTTACAAATCTTCAGTGGCACTCCTTGTGGCAATGTGTTAAGTTGGGAGGCTAAGCGAAGATGTTGGAGTATTTGAAAGAGAGCATCCGGTCTCGCACCGGAAGTGAACGTTTGCTCTGGATGCTCTGTATCCTGTTTGTCTTTTCTGTTTCTTTTTCGATTGCTGCTTCCCATATTTTGCTTTCATCAGCAACTTTTGTGTACCTGTACTGGAAGTTTCGACACGATCGTCGATTTCCGCAAATTCCGATCCTGATTCCCGCGCTGGCGTTTGCTTATTGCGTGTTCTTATCTGCAGTATTCTCCATTCATCCATCGAGCAGTTTGTACAACGCAAAAAACCTGGCTCTCTTCATTATTATTCCGATTTTCTATGACACCGTGCGGGATCTGGATGACATCAGGATCATTTTCGGTGTATTGATACTGGCCGGCATTCTATCCGCAACCTACGGATTATTTCAGTTTTTCGGCTCGCAAGATGATTTGCTTGAAAAACGAATCACAGGTTTTATGAGTCACTGGATGACGTTCTCCGGATTATTGATGATCTTGAACGTGCTCCTCTTTTCCCATTTGCTGTTTTCGCGCAAACATCCTTTCTGGTTTTATCCGGCGTTTGGTTTGGTTTCGCTGGCTCTGCTTCTTTCCCTGACACGCAACGCTTGGCTTGGATTTCTTGCTGCGGCAACACTTTTGATCGCCATGCGAAAAGTGAGATGGGTGATAGCCATTCCGGTGGTTATCGGCATCGTATTTGTGGGATCCTTTCTGATTTTTCCATCCGTTGTCGCGAACCGCATGAGCAGCGTCTTCAATCCTGATGAAACTTCGAATCGTGATCGCATTCAAATGTTACAAAGCGGGTGGGAAATTATTAAGGATTATCCGTTGACCGGCGTTGGCATTGATATGATCAAGAATGTGTATCCGCAATATCGCTCACCCGACTCCGTTTTCCGGAACAATCAGCATCTCCACAATAACGTTGTGCAGATGGCGGCGGAAAACGGTATTCTCGCTTTGATCGCGTGGTTATGGCTGATTGGAAAAGTGCTTGCTGACTTGATTCGCTGGAAACGAACGGAGATGAGCCAGGAAGAACAATTTATGATTCACGGGACCATTGGTATTGTCGTATCTCTATTCGTGGCCGGAATGTTTGAATACAATTTTGGCGATTCGGAAATCAAAATGCTGTTCCTTGCTCTTATAACGTTGCCTTATGCATGGCGGAAACGTCTTCAGACAGTCAAAGAAAATGAGATGCAGTTGATTGCAGAAAGTGGTGCTTATGTGTCGTAACATAAAGAAGCTACGCAGGAAAGATGAAAAACCGAGCGAATCGGAGCTCCGGGATGCGGCGTTGCAGTACGTTCGGAAAATCAGCGGGTTTCGCGTCCCTTCGCGGCTCAATGAACCGGCGTTCGAAGAAGCGATTGCTGAAATCACATCAGCGGGACGCAAACTCTTTAAGAATCTAAAATCCTAAAATGCATTTTTCGCGGTTCTGACAGGAATTCTCATTAATAAGGGGAGGATTTTATGAAAAAAAGTTTGCTTGTGTTATTGGTGCTTGCTTGTTTTGTTTCAGCGAGCTTTCCTGCCGTAACAGGTGATCCAAACCGGTTCATTTTCGGTGGAACCACGGGGGGAACCATTTTTGTTAGAGATTATGGAATTTTGCCGTCGGGAAAGTTTGATAAACTGCGAGATCTGTCATTCGTAGCGAAGGGTCCGGTGGGAACAATCACGGTGTCAGCACCGATCAACAACAAGTTCAATCTCTATTACACATACCAAGATAATGGTCAGCCCAAAGGTCGGAATGTTGCATTGGATTATGAAAAGTTTGAAGTGCTGGGAGAAAGGGGGCTTTCGACCCAATTTGGCACTTACTCCATTGGAGGATTTGTAACCCAGGCGCAATCGAGCAATCCGTTTCGTTGGGACTTCGTCGATATCGGCTATAACGTTGTCACCCAAAAAACACGTCTCGAAACAGGAAATCCCTTTGGCCAGAAAACACAAATTTTTGATAACGATAACGATTTCTTCCCCGCCTCCACGAGCATCGCCTGGGGAGGAACTCATTCAGCGCAGATCCTGTTTCAACGCTCAACGGGTGATTTCTTTGGCGACTTTCGCAGTCTGACCCCACAGGGCAAGCCGGTCAACGATGCGAAAAGGTACCGGTTTAACAGTAACACTCTACAATATCAGCGTTGGTTACCGATATACGCGCGACAATTTCAATTCTTACGTAGTCGGGACAAGAGATGCGAAGGTGCAAGGCACAACTTACAAGACGAGCGTATCTTTGAACAAATTCGACGCAGACATTCACGCGCCGGTTGATAGCAGGCTTGTTTACAACTATAGAAGCATCTCCGAAATTAATTTGAACGCTGCGATTCTTAACACTACTTACATCTACGATGCGGTGGATCAAGATGAACCGGAACTTTCACGAAGCTGGTTGCTCTACTCTTTTCCAAAGGACAATAAACTTCTTACTTATTCTCAGCAATTTAACCCTTTCACTCTGGCTAAGGTTCAAACCCAGGTCCTGATCGGCCCCAACGATCCAATCCTGAGGATGTCGGATCGTTTTTATTCGCTATACGGTGTCGGTTTTTACTACGACGATGATGATTATTACTAGTCTGTTGAACAAGATCCTCGACATCTGTGTGCTATTCTCGATTTGTCGTGAATCAAGCCACCAATCGTCAGATTCGGTTCACCTCAACGGGTGAAGAGATTCAGTTCCGTACATCCGGATCTGTTCGCTTCAGCCGAACGTTTACAAGCGTCATCCGTCTTGCGATTGTTGCAGCACTTCTGGGATGGACAGGACCGGCGCTGAAAGTGTATTTCGAAACAGGCAAAATCACAGGCGCATTGCAACTTTTGGAGCGTTTCCATTTATCCGACAGATGGATGTTTGCAGCGATCGTAACAGGGTGCGTTCTTCTCACATGGTGGATACTCGGATCCATCTACGAACTTCTCAAAACTCATCTGGAGCGGGATCAATTCTTATTACGATCGGATGGACTTTTTGTGAAGCGAACCAAGATCATTCCGCAAGAATTTCATTTCAAGTCTTATGATCCGCTCGAGGTCCGGTTACGACCGCAGGACGGCGCTCTGGAGGCCAAGAACAACAAAGGGTCCTACGTCTTGACAGATGGTGGAACAGCGGAGGACCGGGAATGGTTGATGGATTTATTGCGAAAGCGATACCGCTTTCCACAGATTCAAACCGGTACGAGCACGATTGAGAACGTGGCAACGTACAAAGTTGAACGGCGCCCGGATCATTCCCTGTTCATCACTTCCTCGGCCCTTTCCAGGATAGGCTGCGCCGCCATGGCCGCAGTTGCTTGTGTCGCTTTGATTGTTCTTGCTGTGTGGCTGTTCAAGAAAGGGAGCGGATCAGGATTCATTCCATTGCTTTTTTTTGTTGCTTTTGCGGCAGCCGGTCTGGCGAGTTTGAATCGCCGGTCTGTCGAGGCCTCCCGCGGACACCTGCTGGTCAAGTGGAGCAGTCCCGTGGGAACACTCTTAAGACGTTTTATTTCGCTGGAGAAAATGTTTCACCATCCGGTTGGAGAAGGTCAATACGAACGGGATGACGGAATCCTCACTATAAAAACAATCAAGCAACCCAAAAGAGAACCGACTTTTAAGATTGTCATTTGCAGCAAACCCTTCAGGAAAGTCCGGAACCAATCGAAAAGCAAGTCGTGCAGAAATGTTCAAGAAGAGGCGGATGCTGAAAAGGATGAGCTGGATGAAGGTTTCGATGATGAGATTGCTATTAGCGATCCGTTGATCGAAGAGGAGATTGTCCTGAAATTTACCGGATCCACCTCACGTTCTGCTGCAGAATATACTTTGAATCTTCTCTCCGAAACGACCGGTTTTCCGACGGAACAATATTAGCCAGGATCATGAAATCCACATGAATGCGATCTGTTTGATATACCAGTTCTCATGGATTTGCTGAACGATAATTTCATAACCCACGGCATCCAGGCCGCCTCTGTAAATGGTCAACGAGTAAACACGCTCATTCTCCCCTAGCGTTTGCTCTCTCTTTCGGGTCAGGGATTGAGGCCCGGGAGTAATTGTAATGTGAGGCGCCCCGTTGTAGCCGATTTCTTCCAGAAAAGTCTTATTTTCAGTTTTTGTGAGAGTGATCATCGGCCGGGATAATCCCCTCCATTCCAGCGCAAAATCGCTGACAATGATCGCGAGTCCCAGGTACTGATTCCGATCCCAAAACGAAAAATATTGCTGAAAAATCGCCTGCGTGATCTGCTCCTGCTCATCCTCTGCCTTCTTCCTCCTGTTCGGCGCAAGGTCAGCGGAATCCATTTGACCATCTTCATCGGTATCTTTTTGCAGCGGATTTGTATGCAGGCGATTCTCCACAATGTCAGTCAATCCGTCAGCATCCGAGTCCAGATCGATGCGTCGAAGGTCCAGTTCCAAAACCTTCCCATTTTTCGCGCGAATCGTAAGCGTTCCATCCTTATGATCAACAGTGAAGCGCACATCTTCATTCACGATCATCTCCCCGCGTAAGGCACCCAAAAGTTTTGCCGGGAGTGGCTGATTTTCTGTTGTCATTTGTATCATCCAAAGATCCCCCTGTCCGCCGAAAGCTTCGTAAGGGAAAATGAAAGTATCCTTCCCGTCGATTCGCAGTTTGACGCTCGATTCGGCGCGTGTGAGCCATGCGGCAAGTTCGTAATCCTTTTGATGATAAGCCTCCAGTATTTCATCGTTACGAATGGCAGTTCCGAATCTTTGCAGGTGCTTTCCCGGATCCGGCGGAATCCACCACTGTTGGGATGGCGGGGTCATTCTCCGCAGTGCGCGATCCAGTGTTGAGGCAATCTGATCTCCTCCAATCGCAGTCAAACTTGCGAAAGCTTCTAAGCGAATGCTGCCGGAACGCGAATCATCAAAAAGAACACTTTCAATCGCCCCCGTCTGAGCTTGATTACCCAATCTTGAAAGACTTTGCAGCACGGCAATTGCAGGATTGTGTTGCGCCCAGCCGTGCTCGCTGCATGCTTGCAAATCCGCCAACCGCCCTGCCAATTCAGACGCCGCCTCTGTGAATGAACCTTCCGCCAAAACGCGCGCGGCTACCGCGACTGCAGCCGGTGAAAGCTTGTATATTTCTTTGGTAATCACAGGATAGGCTTCCGGACCGATCGCCTTCAAATCATTTACAGCTGCATCCATATCCTGCCACCAGCATTCTTTGCCCGTCAATTTCTTGCTACCCAGAATGCTAAGCACTTCACTTTCCACGGATGAGGTTTTCTCCTCCGGTGGGCCGAACTTGTCGGCTGAAAAAGCAACAACAGGATCGCCGAACCGCGTGGCCACAATCACTTCCTTAAACTTCAGAAGCTTGTCAACATTGCGGAGTCCATATGCGGTGGCGCGAGTGGCTCCTGTAGCCCAATCCAGGATTTGGAAATATCCTCTGCCTTCGCCCGTATCACAATGGAGATACAAAACATCCATTTCTATAACTTCCGAACTGGATCCACAGTTCAGTTCTCTGGTCCAAAGAGGTTTCCCTGTTCTTAAATCGTTGCGGCGAACTGTGATCGTTTGACTTGTATCGTCACTGTCAATCAGCTGAAATTGCCAATCATCATCGCTGGAATACAGGTTCGCGGATTCTCTTTGAGGAAGCGGGGCGAAAAGTTTCCCGGTAACCGGATCGAAACGCGAAAAAATGTTGTCCGGATGGCAATTGCAGTCCTTTTCATCTTCGGTCTGCCGGTATTCCTGAAAGTAAAGCTGGTTTTCAATCCGGGCAAAGCCTGCAAAGTGATCCATTTGTATCTTCCATCGTTCAGTCAGATCTTCCAAACGCAGTCCCATAATCTCTTCCGGTTGACCCTCAGGCCGATCAAGCCGGAGAATCAGCATGTCCTCTCCGATTTCAAGTTCTCTCACCTTCGGAAGATTTTTTCGCTGAATAATTTTCCCGGTTTGTGAATGTAGCTTGATGATTTCCGAAACCATTTCGTTGTCTATCACAGCAAAGAGCGGCCTGGTCACGAGTCTGTTCAGATCGCGATCGAACTCCCTGGTCCATAATGTTTTTCCTGATTTCCGGTCCAGTCCGTAAATCACTTTTCCGAATGCCACTGAAACAGAATCATCCATCACTACGGGACCAAGTCCTGAAACGTGCTGTTCGGATTTGAAGATTCGGCTCCACAAAACCTTTCCAGTGTGAGCGTCTATCGCAACTGCCTGGTTTTCACTCAAAAGAAAAAGCGTGCCGTTGTCCAAAGAGGCCTCATCCGCATCTCCGTCCCATTGCCAAACAATCCGTAGAGACGGAAGGGAACGAGGATTGGCGAATTCTGAAGATGAATCGGCTGAACAGCACAACGTTATGAAAAAGCAACCAAGAAAGGCGATTCCGTATTTCATGCCACTCGCTTTGCTATTAGACACGGCTCCAAAGAAAAAGAGCCTTCAATAATAAACGTTTGTTTACGATTTTTGATTTTATAAGGGTGGGCACGTAGTTTTATTCAGGAGGGAGGTTTTCCGGCAGGCGCTGATGCGTCCCTAACGGTTGCGAAGGATCTCAGGCCCGATCGGGAATATCGTGTTACAGTCCACAGCTTCCTGGCGGAAGGCGGTGATCGCCAGTTCCACCAGGGCTGCGGTACCGTAAAACTTTGGTTCTTTTAAGAGCGAGTCACTGTCAATCGATTGCGTACTTCCTTCACGCCATCCACTGTTTTCGCAATCTCAACCGCGCGGGACGATTCAACGGAGGTCGTAACCGTTCCATTCAACGTCACGATTCCATTTTCAGTGTCGACATCGATTCTCGCTGCTTTCACAACATCATCCACCGCAAACTTTGCTTTGACAGCCGTTGTGATTCCGGCATCTTTCACTTCGTCACCGGCCTCTTTTACACCCTCTTTAATGTCTTGACCCACATTAGAATCGGCAACGTCATCGGCAGCCTCATCGATATCTTTCTTCGCTTCATTCGCTATGCCTTTAGCATCGTCCTTGAACTCTTCCGCATCCTTCCGGGCTTCTTCAGAGGCTGTGTTGCTCTCTTCACGCGCATCCTCACGCGCCTCTGCCCGATCCTCAGCCACTTCCTGCTTCGAGTCCTTACAACCCTGCAACGCAAAGACAGCGACAAACAAGACTAAAAATAGAATTAAACTTTTCTTCATAAGACACTCTCCTAGTTTTTTCTGCACTTCGTGAACTCTAGGAACAATTTTTCGAAAAACAACGAAGATTCTGCTCGCTTCTGCGTAGCAATTCAGACCACACTGAAATTGAATTCCGGCGATACCTGAATTTTGTCTCCGGTCTAAATTTCGATTGCAAGGAAAGATGACCGCATGCGGTGTGCGGTAAAAATCAAAAAAAATTAGACAAATAGACAAAAGGAGTGAAGATGAAAAACGAAAAAGACGAGAAAAGAAAAGGACTTGACCCAACGCCCGACAGTAATCCGGATCCTATCACGGGTGAAAAGGGCTCGCATCCGGTTGGAGTCGCTGCCGGCGGCACGGGCGGCGCAGTCACTGGAGCAGCGATCGGTGGCGCAGTGGGCGGTCCGGTCGGAGCAGCTGTGGGTGCAGCTGTCGGCGCAGTTGCCGGTGGTTTGGCGGGAAAAGGCGTTGCAGAGGCAGTCAATCCAACGGTCGAAGAAACATACTGGAAAGGAGAGTATAAAAATCGTCCTTATTATAGAAGCGGATCCGACTACGACACCTATCAACCATATTACAAATACGGTTATGAAGCGGCTTCACGACCCGAATTCCGTGGACGCAAATACGAAGATATCGAACGACAACTGGAAACCGAATGGCCCGGTTATCGTGGAACCGGTAGAGGTGAGTTCAATGAATTCAGAGGAGCAACTCGCGATGCTTACGAGCGAGCCTCTAATTCATTAGAACGCGTGGGGCACGAAACGGCCGCCAAAACCGATTCTGTATGGGAACAGATCAAAGGAAACTGGAAACAGGCCAAGGGTTCCTTAAAAGAAAAGTGGAACTTACTGACAGATGACGACATTGAAGCGATGGAAGGCAGACGCGAAAAGATCATTGGCAAAATTCAGGAACGTTACGGCGAAGCAAAATACAGCGCGGCCGATATTGAATCTGAATTGAACGAGATTTATCTCGCAAGAAAATAGAAACTTGGGAAAGTGGCGGACATTTTGTCCGTCACTTTCTTTCATTAATTCGAATCCACTGCTCCCCCTCTGATGAACCGGCGGACTCGCGGCAAAAACAAGAGTGCAACAAACAATATTGCAGGGATTCCAATAGCAGCGATGACGGCAACGATGGCAAGACCGAAATGTGCGGTCGTTCGGCTCAGACTCAAAACAATGAACATTGAAAAAATGTGAACGAGCACTGCAATCGCCGCAATTCTGTAGCGTCTTCGCACTTCCCGAGCCTTTAAAGCTTGCAGCACAGGAAAGGCGATCAACAGGCCGAAACATCCTACCGAAACGATGATCGATGCAGGACGCCCATGGCCGCCGACACAGATCACCCATGCCACAATGGCTGCAAGAGGCGCCGAACCGGCTCGACCGAAGGAATCCACCCGGAACGGCCATGCAAAAAGAACTGTTGGAATGAGCATTCCCAGCAAAAGTCCGACTTCTTCGGTGTCAGGAATCGTCAAAAAGATACCCGCAATAGACATCGGTAAAAGCAGATGCCCGATCGTCGTTTGTGAGGAAAAGGATGCAGAGAGCCAGAGGGTGGCAATAACAATGAATCCTCGCAGCCAGGAATCGGGAATGGACCATTGAGAGAAGAGAAGGGCTCCGAACGCGATCAAGAGGAAGCGTACCGGAATCCACCGTTTGAATAACCCTGAAACACAAAGTAAAAGAAACCCTTGCCATGTGCGATCCGTTACCGGCCGAAGTGTTTGAACCACCATTAGAAAACTAATGGCGATCAAGAGACCTGTTTGCGGCGCGGGCAATTTCCGGAACCAACGGGAAATCCACCACCAGACAATAGAAACCGCTGTAACTCCTACCCCAACCGCAAGACCCTTCAGTATGAAGGAGAGGAGCCTTTCAGGAATCTCCGGGATCAAAACGACACCCGATCCGTTGCAAAGATGCCTGGAATCGGTGATGCTGTGATCGCTTTTATACGTGTCAGGCAATTTGTGGTAGTACTCATCACAAGTCATTGTAATCTTAGAATGCCCGGCGGGATATGCGTCTGGGCTCCGGCGATCGTAAGCAAATCGATCGTGATGGATCCTGATCACACCATTTTAATCTGCTAATTGCAGCCCTTCGGTTTTTCGGTATATTATCAAAAGAAAGTAAAAGGAGGAGTCCAACCGGCAGGTTGGGTTTTATCGCGAGGGGGACGCGTGAAGAAATTAAAGTCTGAAGATTTGCCTCAATCAGGTCTGGCTAACATCGAGGCCAACACAAAAGACCGCGAAGGAAATGTCCTGTTTCGAAATCGACACTACCATCTAAGCAGAGACCCACAAAAACGAATGTTAATCGGTCGCATAGATTCGAACATTCACGGAGAGTTCTTTGATATTGGTGCAGCGATCCTGGAGCTTGAAAGCGGGGAATCGCTAGAAGTTTCATTTTATCCGGACGGTACCTTTATTCTCGTTGGTAAAATCTACAGAAAGAATTGATCTTTTTGCAACTTGTGGCCGTGTCCGGGCGCTGGACAAAAATAAAGGGGAACCGTTAGTTTCCGGTCCTTGTTGACTTCACGGTGAGACTGGATCGGACACTTCTGACACCAACCACGGCCCGTCCCAGTTGCATGGCGCGATCTGCCCCGGCTTGAGTGTCAACCTTCCCTTTCAACATTACATTGCAGCGACTTGTATCGACATGAATGTCTGAAACGGATAACAATTCGTCGGCGGCAAATTTCAGCTTTATAGCAGATGAAATATTCGCGTCCATCTTTTGGTCCGGGTAATCAGTGTTGTTCACAATCTGTGGAGTTATCTCGATTGTGCCTTCCTCCTTCCCGTTACCGGCGCTTTTGGTCGTCGCGCAACCGCCAAAAACGAAAAGGGTAAGAACGAAAATGCAAACAGAAAAACAACGCTTTGTGTGTTTCATAATTCTTTCTCTCATGTCCGGCTGCTGACTCGATGCGCCATCCAGCCTAGAACAAAAGAAAGAGCGGCTTTCGCCGCCCTCCCGGATGCAAAAATGATATGGTTCAGACAGTTAGTCCTGCAGCAATCTTATGAAACGTCGAATTTGAAACCTCAAACAGTTTCACATCCGGTGTTCCTTCGACTACTTTAGAAAGACTTTTCATGATTTCCGGATACATCAAGCGGTTGTATTCCTCGGCGTTGATTTTCTCGTTCCAAAAGCTGATTCCAGTTACTTCAGATCTCTCCGGAGAAAGCAAGCTGACCTCATCTCGGAAACCGTTCTGCTTGCGAAGCTTAGGCATAACATCGGTTTCAAATGTCTTCGTAAATTCGGCCTGCATATCCTTCTTTAATTTCATACTGACAATTCGTGCATACATAATTAGACCTCCAAGTCTTAATTTGTGAAGAGCGGGGAAGTTACAAGAACTTCGAGCGGTTGCCTTCCTTCTTAGTTAACTATAATAGGTTAATCTATTGAAATTGTCAAACGTAGACCAATACGATTGACCGCAATGTGAATCAGGATTCTTAGCAATGGATATAATGGATATATGGACTGGACTCAAAAAGACATTATTCGTTTAACTTAAATTGGTTAATCATAAGGAAGGTCCGAATGGATGTTGCAGAGCTGATAAGAATCCGACTTGAAAAACTGGGTTACGAGCAAAAGGAGCTTGCCGCAGCCGTGCGGGTAACGCCATCGTTCATATCGCAGCTGTTGAAAAGAAAGAAGAGCCCACCATCACCAAACAGGACGGATATATACAGGAAAATTGAAAAATTTCTAAAACTTCCTGCTGGAGATCTCTCCAAGCTCGCTGACTTACAACTGAAGCAAGAACGAAAGCGTAGATTTGACTATCCGCCCGCTCCATTGTTTGGTGAAGTTCGGGAGCAGATTCTTCGAAAGTGCAAGCCAGGGAAGCGAAACGAGATTCAACAAATTTTCGAAAAGGAGCCATTCGGTGAGATTGAGCGAATCGTAACGCAGAAACTACTCGATGTCGCAAAGGACATCACGAGACAGGGTTGGAATGATGAAAACTGGCTGCGTCTTGTGGCTCGCGCAAATCAGAAAAGCTATGAAGAAATGCGTGTGATCGTTCTTGAATTCCTCGACTCCGATATTTTCAGTCTGTCCATCCAAAACGCTATTTATTTCCTGGAGCCATTGATTCAATCGTGGGACATCGATCTCATCACATTTGAGATGAGCATTGTATTGAGCTTTAAACCGGGCGAAGAACGGCTAAGAAAATTCGCTTTCGTTGAAATCGAATCTGAATCAGTGATGCAAGAACCCGGATTGAAAGATTTTCTGAGCGATCCCTCGCTCTGCATGGACGTTACGGAAGAGGAAGCAAAGTTTTTACAGCAATTACAATTCCAGGAAAAAAGACCGAACGCGCTCTATTATTATCGTGAATTGCAAAACCTCAGGGATCCTCTGCACTTTCGTAGGAAAATAAAAGCACGAAGATGAAAATGGAGCTGACGGGATTCGAACCCGTGACCTTCTGAATGCCATTCAGACGCGCTCCCAACTGCGCCACAGCCCCAACTTGATTGCAGATTTCAGATGTTAGATTTTAGATTGAATTCGTGCATAGCGCAAAAACCGAAAATCTCTGCGCCTCTGCGTTAAGAATTACGTTTCTTTAGGCGCCACTACATCGCTATTGATCCAGATTTCTTTTTCGTACTTCTTGCGGAGCATGTCCCGATAAGAGCGAACGAAGGCGCCCTCTTTTTGCGAAGACAGTTGCTGACGAAGGGTATCCTTTTCTTTTGCGAACTGAGCCGGATCAAAAGTTTTCTTTTCTTTTAATTGAAAAACGACGTAACCACCTTCTGCTTTCACCGGCTGGCTGATCTGTCCTACATTCATTGCAAAAGCTTTCTCACCGATTTCTTTTGCGCTTCCTACATCATTGATGTAGCCATCCTGTGTGAAGGGTTCGCTCGTTTTTAACTCGAGCTTGTTCAACTCAGCCGCTGCTTTGAGATCCGGTGAAGCGGCAACAGATGCATAAAAAGCTTCAGCTTTTTGTTTCGCCGCCTGGGCAAGCTTTTCTTCACGAACCTTCTCCGTTACCTTCGCCTGCACTTTTTCAAAAGGCTCTAACTGGGAGGGTCTGGTGTCCACCAATTGCAGAATTGCAAAATCCTGAAACACCTGAACCGGTTCGCTTGTGTCTCCCTTTTTCAATTCGAAAGCGGCCTCTCTGAAAGAAGGACTCAGTCCGGCAAGGTCCTGATCTTTTGAGAAGTAATCCGTGTTTTTAAGCTCGACCAGTTGAATCTTGGAAATATCAGCCAGAGATTTCTTGTTTTTCGTAATTTCTTCATGAATTTTTACGGCCTGGTCTTTAGCATTCTGAACCGCTTTGGGTTGAGAAAGCTCGCGGTAGATTTGATCTTTCACCAGAGCATATTCCATTTTGATAGGCCGGCTGCTTGGAGACCACCTGGATGATGTGATAGCCAAACTGCGTTTTTACCGGATCGCCGATTGCATTCGGCTCTTGTGAAAACGCTGCATTTTCAAACTCGGGCACATTGCGGCCGCGACCAAATAAACCGAGATCACCACCTCTGTCCCTGGAGCCCGGATCCTCCGAATATTGTTTTGCAAGAGCAGCGAAATCCGCGCCGGCACGAAGTTGCCGCACAAGATCATCCGCCTGTTTCTTGACATCCTCCTCATTTTTGCCATCGAGCTTTAAGAGAATGTGTCGGGCTTGAACCTGTTCAGGACGGGAGAAACGCTCCGCATTTTTATCGTAGAATTGCTTCAACTCCTGCTCAGAAATCTGCACGCGATTCTTGTCCGATGAATGAGAGAGCCAGAGGTATTGAACCTTGCGAAGCTCGCCCGTTTCAAATTCTTTTTTGTGCGAATCATAATAAGCGCGGGCTTCTTCGGGCGTTACCGGAACATCCCCTTCTTCAGCCTGGAATTTCACGTAGTCGATTGTCGCTGTTAGGCTGGATTTGCGATACTGTTCCTCAAGCTCCTCATCGCTCACGAGGATTCCGGCGGTAAGAAGATCATCGAACTTAGACACGATGATATCTTCGATGATCATCCGTTCAAATGAAGGAACATCCATATGAAAAATCGCATTCACGCGGGCGCGGTATTGATCCATACCGACAAACTTTCCATTCTCACTGAAATAGGGTGAGGAAAGGATTTTTCTTTGGAATTCTTCTTCCGAAGCTTTAATCCCGGCTTTCTTTGCTTCAATCAGAAGAAGCTTGCGATCCACAAGCGTATCAACAGCTTGCTGTCTCAGAAACGTCCACATCTGTGGATTGATTTCGGTCTGCTGGAAGTACTGTTTCTGTTGCTCTTCCATCATAGAAAGCATGTTCTGATACTCGATCAGGCTTACCGTTTCGGATCCGACGGCCGCTATGTTCCGGGATTTATCCGGTCCGGAGGTCGCAAAATCACCGGCATAAAAAGCCACGAACACCAGAATGACGAAGCCAAGCACGATCTGAATAAAAAGCTTACGGGTACGAATTTTTTCAAGCATACAAATTTCTCGACTCATATTGTAAAGAAGAGGGAGATAGAATCAACAGTTCTTCATCTCTTATCCCCGATCTATCTCTACTAATGTAGTTAGTTCCAATTTGCCGTTCCGGAGCACCGTATGATGACCATCCCACTGAGGGTTTTTCGAAGGGAAATCCAGCCGAAAATGGGAGCCGCGGCTTTCCTGGCGCTGCAAAGCGAAGGAACCCATTAATTTAGAGCAATCCAACAAATTTAGCAATTCCAGTTCCTCCAGATTCCCGGGGCTGAAAGGGGTGATTTTGGCGAAGTTCACCAAGACCGGTTTCGATCGCTGTCTGATTCCGGAGAAGTCCAAAATGCTCCCAGCTGAGCTTCTGAATTGTCGACCTTAGTTCAGCCACATCTCCGGAGACAGTGTCTTCTTCTTTGGTGCTTTTCTGATATTGAACTGGGCTGAATCGAAGGGTTCAAAGGGCGGAGCATGGCTTGCGCGGCGCGGGCTCCAAAAACGAGACCTTCGAGCAGTGAATTGCTTGCAAGCCGATTCGCTCCATGAACTCCGTTGCACGCAACTTCTCCAGCTGCGAACAGACCCGGAATCGAGGTCTCGGCATCGAGATTTGTTCGAACGCCCCCCATCCAGTAATGCGCACTGGGACTCACCGGAATCAAGTCCTGCGAGAGATCCAGCTCATAAGTCTGCAAGAATTCATAGATGTTGGGAAATCGATCCCGCAATTTGGATTTCCCGATCGATGTGGCATCCAGATATACGCACGGACTGTTGCTCTTTTTTATTTCACTGACGATTGCGCGGCTCACAATATCGCGTGGCGCCAGATCACGCATTGGATGATACTGTTGCATAAAGGCTTTGCCTTCAACATTTCTCAGCACCGCCCCTTCCCCCCGCAACGCTTCGGTTAGCAGGAACCGCGGAGCACCTAGCACGGTGAAATGCGGTCGGGTGAAATTGATAGAATTCCAGGTCCATCATTTCCGCGCCGGCGCGAAATGCCATTGCAACTCCGTCTCCTGTGGCAACGGGTGGATTGGTTGTATGGCTGAAGACCTGTCCGGCGCCGCCAGTAGTCAAAAGCACACATTTTGAGCGGGCCGCCGTTCGTTCACCTGTGTGTTCATCCATTGCATAGATCCCGGAGCATCTGCCATCTTCAATGATCAAATCCAGCGCAGGACGGTCACAGGTGATTTCTATTTCAGGAGTTTGCTGCGCCCAATTCAACAGCGCGCGAACGATTTCCTTTCCTGTCGCATCTCCGGCATGCAAAATCCGGTTGTGTGAGTGAGCACCTTCACGTCCAAATATGAATCGACCTCCCTGCTTGTCAAACTGCGCGCCCCAATCCACTAATTCATGAATTCTAAACGGACCCTCTTCCACAAGAACCCGGACAGCCGGCTCATAGCACAAGCCATCGCCGGCCTGGATGGTGTCCTGATAATGAAACTCCACCGTATCCCCTTCCTGCATCGCTGCAGCGATGCCACCCTGGGCAAATCGTGTGTTGCTTTGCCAGGGATCCCCTTTACAAAACACTTTTACGGAACCCCTCTCCGATAGCTCCAGCGCCCCGCGCAGACCGGCAATGCCGGAACCCACAACGATGTAATCGCAACTTTCAGTCTTCATCATTTCACCACAGAGTCACGGAGGACACGGAGAATAACTAATTATAAGTGTAATAACTCCGTGGCCTCCGTGACTCCGTGGTTAGACGCCCATGGCAAGGCGGTTTGCGAGAGATTGGGGAAGTCCAGCCCTGAGAATTTTTTCCTGAGTTTTGGGGATGGCATACTCAACTCTTTTAAATGTAATCGCCCTGCGAATCCGTATCGAAAATCGCATAACTCGCAAGCGGATTCTTATCGCGCGGTTGCCCAACGGAACCGGGATTGATCAAGTATTTAAAACCATCAATGAGCTCGATGCGCACTTTTTCTCCATTGGGTCTGAACGTGTACAGCCTTTGATTGCTGACGGCATAAATAACAGGCAAATGAGTATGACCAAAAAAGCAGAGTTGAAAGTCCATGATTTGAAAAACTTCATAAGCGTCGTAATCGCTGAACAAATACGCATCTTCATCAAGCGGGGTTCCGTGCGAAACGAGGACCTCATTCTCAACGAACGCCGGGCCCTGGGGCAAATGCAACAGATAGGAGCGATTTTCCGGTGTTAATTTCTTTCGCGTCCAATGCGCGGACTGCAACGCAGCCCGATTAAAATTCTCACCGGATTCGATCCCCGAAGCGACCTTATCGTGGTTGCCGCGAATCACTGTCGCATTCTTCAGCTTGCGAATGGTTTCCACAACCTGATTCGGACTTGCTCCATATCCAACAAGGTCACCAAGAACCAGAACCCGATCAAACTTCTTGCGTTTGACGCTCGCCAGAACCGCTGAAAGCGCTTCCATGTTGGAATGGATATCGCTGATGATCAAATACTTCATTTGTGCTCGGTGGGAGATTGCCAATATACCATAAAGAAGTGCCATAGCAATGAGCATCTAACCACGGAGTCACGGAGGACACGGAGCTAAAACAGGAAAATCTTTATCTCGGTGGTCTCCGTGACTCCGTGGTGAAAAAAAGAGATATAATTCCACGGAATGAAACGGATTGCAGTTTATCCCGGCTCCTTTGATCCGGTCACAAACGGTCATCTGGACATCATCCATCGAGCGTTGGAGTTCGTGGATGAGCTCATCATCGCCATTCTGATCAATCCCGAGAAAAAAGCGTTGTTTAGCGTAAAAGAACGGATCGAGATGATTCGCAACTGCGTGAAAATAAATCAAAGGGTCCAGATCGATCAATTCGATGGCCTTCTGGTTGAATACGCGCGCAAAAAACAAGCTCAAATGATCATTCGTGGTCTGCGGGCGGTGAGCGATTTCGATTACGAATTCCAGATGGCTCTAATGAACCGCAGACTGGAACCGCAGATCGAAACCGTTTTTCTTGTACCGGCGGAACAATACACTTATGTTAGTTCACGAATGGTAAAGGAAATTTGCTTGCTGGGAGGGCGCGGTACAGGGTCTTGTCCCGGATGAAGTGGAAAGACGCTTGCAAAAGAAATTTCGCACGGATGAAAGGAGGAAAAAATGAAGCTTGCAGAGCGAGTTTCCCGGATCAGTGAATCTCCAACTCTGGCTGTAAGCGCCCGGGCAGCGGCTATGCGCGCAGCGGGTATTGATGTCATCGATTTTTCGGCTGGAGAACCTGATTTTCCGACTCCAAACAACATCAAGAAAAAAGGAATTCATGCGATTGAATCGAATTTTACCAAATACACCCCCACTGCAGGAATCAAGAAATTAAGAGATGCCGTCGCCGAACGCTACAGTCAACAGTACGGTTATCCGTTCACAGCCCAGAATGTGATTCTTTGCAATGGGGCCAAACAAGCGCTGTTCAATCTCTTTTTGTGTTTGATTGAAGAAGGAGAGGAAGTCTTGATTCCTGAGCCGTACTGGGTCACTTTCCCGGAGCAGGTTCAGCTTGCCGGTGGCACTCCAATCTATGTGCCGACCAGAGCGGAAGAACAGTTTGAACTGAAAGCCGAGGAAGTGGAGAAAAGGATCACGCCGAAAACGCGGGTCCTTCTTTTGAATTCTCCGAACAATCCATCGGGTGCCGTGATCCCGCGGAAGACTTTATCCGATCTTGTTCAAATCTGCCGGCAGCATGATATCAAAATCATTTTTGATGAGTGCTACGATTGTTTTGTATTTCCTCCTTTTCAGCACACGTCACCACTGCATTTTCTACCCGAAGCCAAAGACCTTACGTTTGTTGTGAATACTTTTTCCAAAGCGTATGCGATGACAGGATGGAGACTGGGTCTTGCGATAGGGCCGGCGGAAATTATTTCGGCATGCGACAAACTTCAGGGGCATACGACGTCCAATCCATCCTCCATCAGTCAAATGGCAGGTCTGGAAGCGCTTGAAGGGGATCAGACATCGCTGGCAATGATGTTTGAAGAATATGCCAGACGCAGGAATTTTATCTATGAAGCGCTTTTAAAAATGCCCGGTGTAAAATGCAACGTGCCGCAGGGAGCATTTTACGTCTTCCCCAACATTTCCGACCATTTGAATGAAAGCCTTCCGGACTCTGTTTCGTTCTGTGGAAAACTGCTGGAAGAATGTCACGTCGGCACCGTTCCCGGTTCCGCATTCGGAATGGAAGGCCACATTCGTATTTCTTATGCAACATCGATCGAAAATTTAAAATCAGGATGCAAGCGCATTCATGAATTCCTGACGAAGTAGCGCCGGCGGCTCGCCGGCATCCGAACGTGCCGCCGGAAAACGGCGGGATACAAAATGACAATCAAGGGTATTTTCGTAGGGCTGTTCAAATTTGTTGGACACGCTTTCTTGTTGATGGTGGTGGGTGCATTCAGCACGCTACTGACGTTAAGGCTTTTCACATCGGGCGATGAAGTTGTGGTTCCTGATTTGACCGGCAAACAACCTTTTGAAGCGATCCAGATTCTCAAACAGCAAGGGTTGCAATTGAAAATTCATCCACAAAAGCGGTATAGCAATACTGTGAAGGCGGAAAGAGTCCTGGCGCAGAAACCGGATCCGAAACAAAAGATCAAACAGGGAAGAAGTATTGAAGTGTATTTAAGTCTGGGTCCTGAAAAAGCCGTTGTTCCCGATCTCCTGGGTCAGACCACCCGCGTTGCCACCATGTCGCTGGGGCAACGAGGTTTGCATCAAGGAAAAGTGCTTTACGTAAGCAAACCGGGAGCCGATCAGGATCAGGTCCTCGCACAATATCCACTGGCGGGAACAGAACTCGTCGGAACCCGCACTGTCGACCTGCTTGTCAATTCAGGCGGAGAGGCGACCGGAATTTTTGTGATGCCTGACGTCATCGGAAAAAATCTCTCCGACGTTACCGGTTATTTCCAATCTGCCGGGCTTCGTGTAGGTATCTCACAAGCCGTCGATTATCCGGGAGTTCCAACCGGGACTGTCGTCAAACAGAATCCCCCGGCAGGTTACAAGGTTTCTATGGACACATTTATCGGCTTATACTACAGCAAATGAATTTTGACAAAAGGATTGCCCCTTCCATTCTATCCGCGGACTTCGGACATCTTGCCGATCAAATCAGAATGGTGGATTCGGCCGGCGCGGACATGATCCATGTCGATATCATGGACGGTCATTTTGTACCGAACCTCACGATCGGACCGGTTGTCGTTCAATCGATTCGTCCGGTTACGAAACTGCCTTTCGATTGTCACTTGATGATTGAAAATGCGGACGACTATATCGAATCTTTTGTGAAAGCCGGCGCGACTCTCATTTCCGTACACTTTGAAGCATGCAAGCATTTGAACAGGACTCTCAACTTCATCCATTCGCTTCAATGTCGGGCCGGAGTGGTGTTGAATCCAGCGAGTCCTGTGGAGTGGCTCGAAGATTCTCTCGCGGATGTTGATTTCGTTCTGTTGATGAGTGTGAATCCTGGTTTCGGCGGACAGAAATTCATTGCACCCGTTTTGCGCAAAGCGGAAAAACTTCGAATGATGCGGTCCCAGCTTGGTTTATCTTTCGCCATTGAAATGGATGGAGGGATCGGTCTGAACAATTTGCGGGATGCATTGGTCGCCGGTGTGGATTGGTTTGTCGCAGGTTCCTCGATTTTTGGAAGCGATCGTCCGGATGAGACATTGCGCCGGATGAAAGCGATCCTTGAGGAGTTTACCACCGTTTGACAAGCCGCTCACAGGTCAGGGTCCGCTATGCTGAAACAGATACAATGGGTGTTGTCTACCACAGCAACTTTCTCGTTTATTTTGAAATAGGACGCACGGATTATTTTCGCAATCTCGGATTTACATATAAAGAAATGGAAGCACGCGATATTTTTATGCCTGTTACTGAAAGCTTTTGCCGTTACTTGATTCCTGCCCGTTACGACGATGAACTGGAAATTCTCACAAAGTTCACTACACTTTCCCGTTTGAGATTTAAGTTTTCCTATGAAATTTTGCGAATGATTGATTCAAAAATCCTTGCGGACGGCTACACAATTCATGTTCCTGTAAACTCGGCGGGCAATCCTTGCCGCATCCCCGAAGAATACCGAACAGCACTGATCCGGAGTCAGGAAAAATGAAAGCAATCGTCACAGGCGCGGCCGGTTTCATCGGATCACATCTATGCGAGGAGCTCCTTCAAAGGGGCTACGAGGTCACGGGCGTTGATTCGTTCCTGGACTACTATCCCAGATGGATCAAAGAATCGAACCTGCAAAATTTCATTGATTCCTCCCGGTTTCACCTGATTGCGAAGGATATTCTGGATATTGACTGGTCCCCTATCCTTTCGGAAACAGATGTTCTTTTCCATCTGGCAGCACAGGCAGGCGTGCGCGCAAGCTGGAGCAAAAATTTTACGGTTTATACAAAAAACAACATTGAAGCGACCCAATTACTTCTGGAAGAGTCAAAGAATAGTAAGCTTAAAAAATTTGTATTTGCGTCCACATCCTCTGTCTATGGAGATACGGAAGAAATTCCTATGAAGGAAAAATCTGTGTTGAAACCGGTTTCTCCTTACGGAGTAACCAAAGTAGCGGCCGAGGATCTTTGTTATCTTTATTGGCGGAGTTTTGGCATTCCATGCGTTTCGTTGCGATACTTTACTGTTTATGGACCGCGACAACGTCCGGATATGGGCTTTTATCGATTCATTCTGGCTGCGCTGGAAGGGCGCGGCATTACTGTATTTGAAGACGGTAATCAGACCCGTGATTTTACCTACATAGATGACATTGTCCATGGTACGATACTCGCGTCAGAAAGGGGCAAAGAAGGTCTGGTTTACAATCTCGGCGGGGGAAGCCGGATTTCAGTCAACGAAGTGCTGCTGCTGCTTGGCCAAATTATGAACAAAACCATTGATATACGATATGCGGACAAACAGAAAGGTGACATGCGCCACACGTTTGCTTCGACCGATCTTGCAAAAGCGGATTTGGATTATGTTCCTCGCGTTTCTTTAAAAGACGGACTGACTTCCGAGTACGCATGGTTGCAAACATTATTCACGGAAGGCCGCACGTATCGCACGGAGTAAGGCAGTGATCATGCGACAGTTGATACTATTGACAGCCCTGATTGGAATCATGGCGTGCGGTCCCAAACAGGTCGTGGTCGACCCAAAAACAAAAACCGATGCCGAGATTTATCAACTGGGCGTCAATTACATGAAAGAAGGAGAGTCCGAAAAAGCACGTGAAGCATTTCGAACAGTTTTCGAATCCTTCCCGCAAAGCGAATACAGAATTGCTGCAAAACTCGGCAATGCAGATAGTTACTTTGAAGAAGGACGAAACACAAGTTACCTGCTTGCATATCAGGAGTATCAGGATTTCATCAGTCTCTTTCCATTCAGCCCGAAAGCCTGCTATGCGCAGCTTCGAATGGGGCTTTCACACTTTCAGATGGTCGAGAAACCGGATCGCGATCAAACCAACACAAAAAAGGCGATGGAAGAATTTAAAAAAGTGGTCGATAACTATCCGAACTGTGAACAGTATCAGGAAGCCTACAAATATCTTCTGGAATGCTATTCTCGCCTGGCTGAACATGAATACCTGATCGCTCATTACTACGGGCGAACCGAACGTTACCCGGCGGCCATTGAAAGAATCAAAATGCTGCTGAAAACCTACCCGGAAAGCGTCCATCAAGCGAAGCATTACATCGTTCTGGCTAAAGCTCTCGAAGCGCTGCAACAAGAAAAAGAGAGCTGCACCTATTACGATGCAATTCTCACCAAGTGGCCTCAATCAGAGCAAATCGCTGAGGCCAAAGAAGGACGAACTCGGGTCTGCCAATAACACCAAAGTTTAAAGGGATAAAGGGGTTCAAAGTGTTTTTTACGAAGCACTTTTAACGCCTTTCACATCTTTCTCACCAGAAACCCCTGTTTGCTACAACCGTAACTTGACAACCATAATACTTCCTGTGATAGTGTTGTTTAGTACGGGACGGGGACTCGTCTCTACGAACCAATAACAATTTGAAAACCACTCCGTGGTTAGGGAGCGGATATATGAAGAAAGCTTCGCTCATTAAAATTTTTGGCCTCGTAATGGTTTTTCTCCTTGTGGGGTATCTAACAGCATTTTCTCAAGAACAAACCCAGGAGCAAAGCCAGGATCCAGTAGAGACAGCGCCGGCGGCTGAAGAGCAACCGGCCACAACTGCTCAAGCAGAGCGGGCTCCGGCCGGCCAATTGCCTCCTCCGCTCGAAGCAGAAATGGTTGTCGCTCAGCACTGGACGAAAAATGATGCTTATCCGCGTACGGTCCCGGCAGGTGCGCGTGTTCATATTGTTGAAAAAGGGGACACGCTGTGGGATTTGTCGGCGCGCTATTTAGGAAATCCCTTTTTATGGCCGCAAATCTGGGATCAGAATAAATACATCCCCGATGCGCACTGGATATATCCGGGTGATCCGATTGTGATCAGCCCAATTGAACCTGTTTCCGAAGAACAGATTGCTAAAGAAATAGAAGAAGCTCCCATGGAGGAACCAACCGAACCGATCGTTACAGCTCCCATCAAAAAAGCCTATCCGATCGCTCTGGATGTTGATCTCTACTGCAGTGGTTTTATTACTCCCGAGCTCAAAATACTGCCCTTGCGGATCATCGGAAACGAAGACAATGTTTTGAAATTGGCTTTATCCACTAATGATATTGTCTACCTCAACCAGGGAGAAGCAGAAGGAATTTCACCAGGTGATGAATTCACTATCGTGCATCAGGTTCGGGAAATTGATCACCCCATTACTTTGAAAGGGCTCGGCGACTATGTTGTACAAACAGGACGATTGAAAGTCGTTGCAACTCAAGAGCATACATCCACAGCCCAAATCACTTACGCCTGCGATTCAACTCAAGTCGAGGATTTCCTTGTTCCATTTGAACCAAAAGAGGTTCCTGTCTTTACGGAAATGCCGCCCGTTGATCGTTACAGCTCAGAAGGCCCGAACGCAAAGGGTTATGTGGTCTTTGCAAAAGACGATTTGACCTCCCTTGGTTTGGGACATGAAGTTCAAATCGATCTGGGAGCCAAAGACGGAATTGCTCCCGGGACCAGGTTGATTCTTTATCGCCATCCCAGGTCCGGCTTTGAACAGATGGGTAGCTCAAATGATTTACCCCGAAAGGTTCTTGGCGAAATGATTGTATTCAATGTTCAGGACGCCACGGCTACGGGACGCATCATTCAAAGTTACCAGTACATAGAGATTGGAGATCAGGTAGAAGTCCGGTAATTATAGCTTCACCACGGAGTCACAGAGATCACGGAGTTTTGAAACACTTACTTCTCCGTGTCCTCCGTGACTCCGTGGTGAAATAAACCCACCTTCCTCGATTCGATCAAGGTTTGACGAGAAAACGAATCGTATGTTATTCTCAGAACACATTTTGAGCGAGGGGTTTTGCCATGTCCAAATTCGAAAGACTGGGGACTTTTCTTCTTTTTGACAAAGTCGAAGAAGATAAAATTTCCAAGAATTTTGTAGCCGGCCAGATTCACAACAACCAGGTTCAACAGATCCATTGGGTAAAAAAATTCGATCATTCCCTTTCATCCATGCCGGACTTCGTCCTGGATATGAACCAGGAAATTGAGATTCTGAAAGCGCTATCGAATCCCGCTTTGATTCGTCCCGGTGACATCGTTAAAGATAAAACAGAGCTTGCAGCGATCTTTGATTATTTTGAAGGAAAGAGCCTTCGTTCAGTTCTCCAAAAATGCACACAGGAAGGATATCCGTTCACTGCTGATCACGCATTGTTGATCGCAAGTCGCGTGTGCGCTGCACTGGAATACTTACATTCAAAGAAAGTAAAAGATCAACGTCTTGTACATGGATATGTCTCCCCCGATTCCGTTTTTATTACTTACGACGGCGAAACAAAGCTCCTCTATCTGGGGCTGGCTCAATTGCTGTTACGGAATCCAGCAACGCGCGATCGATTCCTGCAAACTCACAAAAACCATCTCGCTCCCGAGGTCTTTCAGAATCATAAACTCGATAAAGCAACCGATGTATTCGGAACCGGAGCTGTTTTGTATGAAATGCTAACGGGCGAAGCTTTGTTTGCAAAAGGGCGGGATATCAGCATCCAGCAGGCTGTGAACCAGGCCACGATGCACAATCAATCGGGCGATAAAATCCCTGTTCCGGACGAAATTAAAAAAGCGCTTCACCAGGCGCTCTCACCGGATCCTGCCCAGCGATTCAGCTCGATCGGTGACTTTCGCAAGATTCTGGATCAACAGTTGTTTACAAGTGACTATTCACCGACAACGTTCAACCTTGCATTCTTCATGAATAGCCTGTTCCGCGAAAACATGGATCAAGAGGGCAAGAACATTAAGGATTACAAAAAGCTGGATGTTGCTACTTTCGTCAAAGAAGAACCGGCTCCTGTGATCCCCGCTAAGGCAGAACATCCTGTGGGGGCCGAGGCCGCAACGGATATGCCTGTCGCTCCGGTAGCAATGCCGCGATCCGTACCTTCGTTTGGCGGGAAAGAGGACTTTGAACCGGCAAAAGAAAAATCAAAAACGCCGATGTTCGTTGGAATTCTGATTGCTGTGGCCGTTCTGGGTGTGGCCGGTTATTTATTCTTAAAGCCTGCGCCTCCAGCCGATCAGGGCCAGAAGCAAAGTGCATCGATTACTCCGGAACAGCAGAAAGCCGTAGACGCAGAACGGGCACGTTTGCAACAGGAAGCTCTCGAAGCACAGGAAGAAGCAAAAAAGAAGGATCAGCAATTAAAGGATCTTCAAACAAAATTGGATCAATTATTGAAGGCTCAGAAAGATCCGAAAGCTACGGCGGCAACAACACCGGTGGACACAGCGGCCATATTACAATTGCAGCAACAAGCCAAAAAACTGGAAGAAGAGAGAAAACGCCAGGAAGCCTTAGCAGCCGAGAAATTAAGGGCTGCCGCTGCGCCTCCCGTACAGGTTGAAACTCAGCCGGAACCCAAACCGATTGAAACCAAAACCGAAACGATTGCACAAAACCAGCCTTCACAAAATCCGCCGGTCCAGGAAGAACCCGCAAAAAATGAATCCGTTCAAAAACAGGACTCTCCCACTGTTTCTCAGGCGCAACCTGCTGTTTCGAAGCCGGTGCCGGAACCTGAGGCTGCGGACGTCAGCGAAGGAGATGTTGTTGAAATGGCTTCGGACGTTGTGAAACCTGAAATTGTCAACCGCGTTCAGCCCACCTATCCTCCCGTCGCCAGAAAGCAGAAAGTTCAAGGAACCGTGATTCTCAGCATTCTGGTTTCCGAGACCGGAGAAGTTGCTGATATCAAAG
Source organism: uncultured bacterium (assembly GCA_963771165.1). Lineage (GTDB taxonomy): Bacteria > Acidobacteriota > HRBIN11 > JAKEFK01 > JAKEFK01 > JAKEFK01. Next base: position 36,195 of record CAVYSN010000005.1, read on the forward strand.
TCTTGCGTGGCGCCGGCGGCTCTTCCGGATTGAACGAAGCTGCCCTGTCAGCTGCAAAGAAATGGAAATTCAAGCCCGGGGTCAAGCAAGGCAAACGCGTAAAAATGTGGATGACCTACCCCATCGCGTTCAAACTCGAAGACTAACTCTTTAACGCAAAGACACCAAGGCGCAAAGCAAAGGAATAATTTTTTCTCATAGCGCCTTTGCGCCTTTGCGTTGAATCTTCAGCTTTCGATTAACGCTTCTGCTTCTTCGAATCGCGCGGAAAGAATACTGCTCACGCCCGGTTCTACCATCGTAACACCATACAGTTGATCTGCCGATTCCATCGTGCGTTTGTTGTGGGTCACAACGATGAATTGAATCTGCTTTCTCATTTCCGAGATCAATGCTGTAAACCGTTGCACGTTGACTTCATCCAGCGCCGCATCCACTTCATCCATAATACAGAATGGGCTTGTATGGTACTGGAACAGAGCCATCAAAAATGCAACTCCAGTGAGGGATTTTTCCCCGCCGCTTAACAGGTTCATATTCTGAAGTCTTTTCCCCGGTGGTTGAACGTGAATTTCGATTCCGCTGTCATTGGGAATTTCGGGGTCCACAAGCACCATCTCGGCCTTTCCGCCGTTGAACAATCGCAAAAACAGATCCTGAAAATGTTTTTGCACGCCTTCAAAAGCCTCACGGAACCGCTGCAGCGATGTTACGTCAATCTTCTGTATGGTCTCCAGCAAGGTTTCAATCGACACCTTTAAATCGTCGTATTGCCCCTTCAAAAACCGGTGGCGTTCTTCCATCTCCGTGTATTCTTCGAGTGCAAGCATATTGATCGAACCAAGTTTCTCGATTCGGCTTTCGGTCTCTTGGAGTTTATTTTTCAGCTCTTCATCGCCAAGATTGGTAAATTCGGAGTCGGGCAAAGGAAGTGAATCCAACGCTACTCCCATTTCTTCCTGACAGCGCGCAAGCAAATCTTCTTTTTGCGTATCGATACGCACTTTTTCCACTTCCGTTTGCATTCGCTCTTCGCGGATCTGTTCCAGCATCGCGCGCGATTCCTGCAAATGCCCCTCCTGATGTGACATCTCTTCGATGAGTTTTTCCTTTTGCTGCTGCCGGTCCTGAATGACGAGCTTCTTTTGATCAAGGTTACGCGCGAGTTCGACCAGCATGGTCTCTGTCTGACCACACACATCAAGCGTCGAAGAGATCTCCAGCTCACGTTGTTCGATGAGTTGATGATTTTCGACGATCGAACGATGGACGACATCCCGTTCACTCTTGAGCCGTTCCATCTCCATCAACAAAGCACGATCCCTTTCTTTAAATTCAGCGATTTGAATACGTGAATCCTGAACGCGATGCTGAAGTTGAACCTGCTCTTCTTTCAAGGAAACCAGGCTCTGCTCCACTTCCTGAAAGGTCTGCTCCTGCTGTTCCCGCGTTTCGATCACCTGCTGCAATTGCAGTGTGTAATTTTCCGAACGAGCCAATACAGATTCCACTTCATTTTGCAGACGTAACATTTCCTGAGTGAATATTTCCAGGAGCTTGCCTTCACGGTTGTATTCCTTATCCACCTGATCGATTTCCATTTGCATCATCAGGCGATCCTTATTCTTCGAATCGCGCACTTCATTCAAGCGCACCAGCTCACGGTTAGAAATGTCGAGCCGGTCCTGAATCGAACGCACCTGTTCTTCGAGCGTTTGCAGAGACTCTTCAAGCGCTCCCAGTTCGAGAGACAATTCCCTTTTTTCACGTTGGATCGCGATCAGCCCCGGTACATCATCCGCTTTCGAGCCACCCGCGTAGAGCGCAGGGGATAGAATGACGTCCCCCTGAACGGTCACATACTGGTAGTCAGGATATTTCTTGATCAGCGTCTTTGCGCATTCGAGATTGTCCACAACGACTGCCGATTGCATGAAAGGGGCCACGGCCGGCAGCGCATCATTCTGAATCATGACAAGGTCCCGAAGCGTTCCAATCACACCTGATTCAGACCGGAGATCATCAGGCAAAACCGGAGGGGTCAAATCGTGACCATTCTTGATCACAAAGCCGCAATATCCAAGGCCCTGTTGCTTCAGGTAATCAATCGAATCCAATGCCGAATCTTCACTTTGCACAATCAGGTAATTCAGCTTGTCCGCCAAAAAATTTTCAACGGCTGTCTCGAACTGCGGCTCGGTTTGAATGAAATCCATCATCATTCCAAGGGCGGTCCGCGATGGAACGTTCAACAAATTCCGCGCGGACTCATTGTAAAACTTGGAGGAATGCTGCTGTGCGTCAAGCTTCTGCAATGTATGCGTAAGCTCCGATTTCCTTTTGAATGCCAGCTGGACCTGTGGCTGGAGCGAATCCCACTCCACCTTTAGTCGATCGCACCTCTGCAAAATATCCGCTTTCGTCTGATCCAGATAGCCAAGTTCCTGGTCCACGCGTTCGAGATCCGAGCGTTTACCCGCCAATGCTGAAACGAGTAGATCATGCGCTTCTTGAGTCGAGTTGATCTCTGTTTGCTTCTGCTGCAGAGTTCCCTGCAGATGATCGTGCTGCGTATGGAGTCTTGTCTGCTCATTCTTTAGAAGGGATGCATTAGAAAGTAATTCCAAAATCTCTTTACGAAGATTTTGAGATTTCTGCTCTAGATTCAGGACTTCACTTCCTTTTTGTTCCAGCTCGCCGAATAACTGTCCGTGGTGCAAAACCAGCTCTTCGATTTGAGTCTTCAACCGACTTTCTTCAGCCGCCCTTAAGTCATAATCCGAGGTAAACTGAACTTCCTGAGCGGACAACCTCCCGTTCTCATTGCGTTTTTCTTCGATGCCGCGCTTCAACTCTTCAATGCGCTGCCTTTTGGACTGCAGCAGATTCTGATTTTCTTGAATTTGCATTTCCAGCTGATGAAGCTCGTTGTGATCCTGATACAAGCGGCTTTCAAGCTCTGTAAAACGCAGCTTCATTTCACTGTAAAGCAGCTCCTGTTGCTGTTGAGCCTGATGAGCGGCCTGTTCCTTTTCCAGATGTCCTTCCAGCGTTTGCTGCAAACGGATCTGGTCCGCACTGATCTGTTCGAACCGGCGATGATAAAAAATTTTCTGAATCGTGCTCTTTTCCTCTTTTAACAGTTGAAAACGGCGTGTTTTTGCGGCTTGTCTCTTCAAACTGGACAGTTGCTTTTCCACTTCAGTAAGAATGTCCTGGATCCTTTCCAGCTGAATCTGATTGTCCGCGAGCTTTAATTGAGCCGAGCGTTTTTTGTGTTTGAACTCTGCGACTCCGGCGACTTCTTCAATCAATGCCCTGCGTTCGAGAGGTTTCGCGAGAAACAGGGCTTCGATTTTCCCCTGTTCCAGAATGGAGTAAGCGAGAGGATCGAAACCTTCATTGATAAAAAAAGAATGAATATCCTTGAGACGGCAAATCTCACCATTCATTTCGTACTGGCTATCACCGGAACGGAACAATCGGCGCGCGACAGTGATTTCCGGCGCCATTGGATTATCACGTTCCGCTTTCCAGATCAAAGTGACCTGGGCCAGATTGACAGGTTTACGATTTTTGGACCCGTTGAAAATCACTTCTTCCATTTTGTCGCTTCGCAGGCTTTTTGCGCTTTGCTCCCCCAACACCCAGTTCATAGCGTCAACGACATTGCTTTTGCCGCAGCCGTTTGGTCCAATCACAGCTGTAATTCCGGCGGGAATCTTCAGGATCGTTTTCTCGCAGAAGGACTTAAAACCGAGGATCTCAATTCGATCTAAAAATAACATCCGCACCCCTTTCTTTACCACGGAGTCACAGAGAACACGGAGAAAAACTTCGAATTTAGCTCTGTGATCTCCGTGACTCCGTGGTTTTTTCTACAATATAACGTGGTCAGTCGAAGAATCGCCACAAAGTATAGCATGTTCGCAAAGAATGCTTCAACTTGAAAATCCGATATTCATCCAATTCAGCAGTTTCAAAAGCAAATTTGGATGGTTGCCTGCGTCAACCTTGCGTAGCGATCCGGTGACTGCTTTTACAGCGAGAGACCGAAATGGTTCTGGTGGATATGGAAAGGGCTTTTGGCGAACCATCTTTAGATTCAGCAATTCGCTCGGCTGATCGAGCGCCATGTGCGCCAGTACTTTTGCTGCAATGCGAGTCGATCCCAGGCCATGACCGGTGTAACCCAACGCATAATGAAGCTGGCCATTCGCCAGGGTCCCGAAAAAGGGGGTAAGCCGTGTGGTAGAAGCAATCGCACCACCCCACATAAAAGGAAATTGAAGATCTGCGAGTTGAGGAAAATGACGGATGAAACTGTCGTGTAGCGATTCATAATGAAAAGTTGAATGATCCAGTTCCGGTCCGACACGATTTACCGAATAATATTTCGCTTCGCTGGTACCAAACAGAATGCGATTATCAGCCGTTAAACGATAGTAATTGAAGAAATTGCGTCCATCTGTAATTCCCTGACGATTTTTCCAGCCAATCACAGCCTGTTGTTCTAGCGTCAGAGGGTCGCTAACCAAAATGTAATCGTACAGGGGTATGAAATGCGACACCAATTTCGGCAACAAATGATGCGTGAAAGCGTCTGTTGCAACGATCATCTTCCTTGCAGTCAGGATGGCTTGATCGGTCCGAATCACCGGAAACGAAATGCTTTTCACCGGTGAACGTTCGAAGATTTTTACGTTTCTCGATTTGACATAGCGCTTCAAACCCTGCACGAGCTTGAATGGATTCAAGATGGCGGCACCAGGCGTAAAAACCCCACCAAGATAAAGCGGACTCGCAACCTCCTTCCGCACCTCACTAGCATCCAGCCATCGCCATCCGGTGACCCCCATCTGTTCGGCCACTCCAATGCTCTCTATAGCTTCATCAACTTGTGCGGGAGTCAGCGCAACAAATAAACGGCCGTTCTGTTCGAAATCACAATCGATTTGATTCAACGACAAGAATGCAATCATTTCCTCGATATTTTCCATACCGAGATGGGCCAGTTTTTTTGCTTCCTCGAAGCCAAAGTGTGAAATCGCCAACGAGTGCGAATGATCCACGGTTACATCAACGATACCCGCGTTCCGTCCGCTTCCACCGTAGCCAACCATGCCTTGTTCCAGAATGGTGATATCGAGTTCCGGCGCCATTTCTCGCAAAAAAACCGCTGTCCAGAGACCGGTCAAACCACCCCCTACAATGACAACTTCGGAATCGCGAGTTCCTTCCAATGCGGGCTCGTATTCAAATGCCGATGTTGCCATCCAAAAGCAGGATTGTTCGATCGAAAGCATAAAGAAGTGTTAAAGGGGATCAAGGAGTTCAAGGTGCTTTTACAAACGCTTTGAACACATTCAACCCTTCTTAACGCTTTTAACTTTAACATGGCGATCACGAGTACGATTATTCTTTTGACACCCCCTCTGGATTCCACTACAATTGCGATAGCTTGCTTCAAGTCCGTTCAAACCAACTACAGGAGTAAAGGGCATGTCTTTTGAAGGAAAGTCCGATAAGATTTGGTACAACGGAAAGTTTGTCGACTGGGATAAGTGTAAAATCCACATCGCTTCTCACGTCATCCACTATGGTTCGGCTGTGTTCGGGGGAATGCGTTGTTATAAAACCAAGCAGGGATCGGCTGTATTCAGAATTGCGGATCACACCAGACGCTTGATTGAATCTTGCAAGATTTACAGGATGAATCCGGAGTTTTCACAGGAGGATTTCAATACGGCGATTCTCGAAACGATCCGGACCAACCAGCTTGCAGAATGCTACGTCAGACCGGTTGTTTTTCGTGGATACGGAAGCAGTCTTGGCGTAAATCCTTTTCCGTGTCCGGTTGAAAGCGCCATTCTCGTTTGGGAATGGGGAAAATATCTTGGGGCGGAAGCGATTGAAAAAGGCGTTGACGTCTGCGTATCAACATGGAACCGGATGCAACCCAATACACTTCCTGCAATGGCAAAATCGAGCGCCAATTACATGAATTCGCAATTGATCCGGATGGAAGCGATCATCGGCGGCTTCGTGGAAGGAATCGCTCTGGATCCGAGCGGCCATGTCAGCGAAGGGAGCGGCGAGAACGTTTTTGTGGTTTACAAAGGCAAGATTTATACGCCGAATTTCGGTTCCAGCGTTCTGGCAGGGATTACCAGAGATACTGTGATTACTCTGGCGAACCATCTAGGATATACAGTCATTGAGGATGCGATTCCGCGTGAATTGCTCTATATTGCGGATGAAGTGTTCCTGACCGGAAGCGCCGCAGAAATTACACCGGTGCGCACCATCGATAAAATCACAATCGGCAGCGGACATCGCGGTCCTCTTACGGAAGCGATTCAACAGGAATTTTTCGGAATCGTAACAGGGGAACGTCCGGATGTTCATGGCTGGCTCACATACGTATACGAAGATGGTGGCGTGGAACCGGTTTCGGTCGAGAGCACCGTTGCAGGGGATGCCGATTAATGTTCCGGAGGATGCTATATGCACATCAATGATCTTTTGAAAATCGCAACCGACCGCGGAGCTTCTGATCTTCATTTGAAGGTCGGTTCTCATCCGGTTTTGCGCATCGCAGGTGATCTCTCAGCGCTCGTTGACCTCAAACGGTTGATGCAGGAAGACACGATCGCTATGGCCTTCAGCATCATGAATAACCGCCAGAAGCAGAAATTCAAAGATCATCTGGAAATTGATATTGCATACAGCGTACCTGGCCTTGGACGTTTTCGATGCAACATCTTTCAACAACGCGGAACGGTTGGATTGGTTCTTCGTGTCATTCCCGTTAAGATCCTCAACGTTCGCGAATTGAATTTGCCCGTTGTACTGGAAAAAATTTCTATGGAGCAGCGAGGTCTCGTGCTCTGTACGGGAACAACCGGTTCGGGAAAGTCCACCACCCTGGCTTCGATGATCGATTATGTGAACGCGCACCGCAAAGCTCACATCATCACGATTGAGGACCCGATTGAATTTTTGCATCGCGATAAGAAAGCGCTGATTAATCAGCGCGAAGTGGAAGTCGATACCCGAAGCTTTTCCGCGGCATTGCGATCCGCCCTTCGTGAAGATCCCGATGTGATACTGGTCGGAGAAATGCGTGACTACGAAACGATTGAAACGGCCATCACGGCGGCAGAAACAGGCCATCTCGTATTCAGCACACTGCATACCTTGGATGCAACGGAAACCATCAACCGTATCATTTCGGTTTTTCCGCCGCACCAGCAAAAGCAGATCCGCCTGCAGCTTGCGCAAGTTTTGAAAGCTGTCATCTCCTTGCGTTTGCTTCCCCGTTCGGATGGTCAGGGACGAATCCCTGCCGTTGAAGTTCTTGTTTCGACAGCTTTGATCCGCGATTACATTATCAACAAGGAAAAAACGCGTCTCTTACCCGATGCAATCGCTCAAGGAATTTCGCAGTATGGAATGCAGACGTTTGATCAATCGCTCTACGCCCTGTTGAAGCGAGGGTTGATCACATTTGAAGAAGCCATGCTTCGCGCGACCAACCCGGAGGAATTCAAATTGCGATTGCAGGGAATCTCTTCCACTTCCGGCTCCACTCAAGAACAGGTGGAAGAGTTCGCGTTTAAAGGAAATCTTCGTGATGAGGGGGGCGGCGGTGGAGAAACCCCGGAAGAAGAATTCCCTTTCGATTTGGAAAGCAACTGAGAATCTTCAACCACGGAGTCACGGAGAACACGGAGAAAAGAATAGAAATTCTTTAGCTCCGTGACCTCTGTGTTTCGATCGTGAATTCAATCGTAACAGCCGTTCATTATCTGAGCCGGTTTGCACGCACTGAACTCCAGTTGCGCCGCTATCTACAAAGGAAAGGATTCACTGCTACGGAAATATCGGATGCCGTGGCGTATCTTCACGGGCACAAGTTTCTCAACGATAAAGCTTACGCTGAATCGTACATCCAATCACGAATCAGGCATCTGGACGGCCCGATGAAGATCAAACAACTCCTTGTGCAAAAAGGAATCTCTCGTGACGCGGCACAAACGTTGCTGCAGGAAATGTATCCCGTTGAGCTTCAGATTCAGAATGCCAGAACCCTCGCGAAGAAGCGAACCAAATCCCGCGAGCAGATCCAGCGTTTCATTGCTTCCCGCGGTTACTCCGGCTATGTTATAAAAGCAGCGATGAGGAGTTAAAGAGTGCCCCGTGGTCTCATAACTCATTGCTCATTGCTTTCGCATTTTTATGAAAAGTAACGAAGTTCGACAAACATTTTTGGACTTTTTTGCGGACCGTGAACATCGCGTGGTCCCATCGAGTTCGCTGATTCCGCACGGCGACCGGACGATACTTTTTACAAATGCCGGAATGAACCAGTTTAAGAATGTCTTTCTGGGTCTCGAAAAAAGAGATTACAACCGGGCGGTCTCCTGCCAGAAATGCATGCGGGCCGGTGGGAAGCACAACGATCTGGAAAATGTTGGAAAGACGGCCCGGCATCTCACTTTTTTCGAAATGCTGGGCAATTTCTCCTTTGGCGACTATTTCAAAAAAGAGGCTACCGCATGGGCATGGGAACTTGTGACTCAAGGCTATCGCATGGATCCCCACCGTTTATGGATATCGATTCACAATTCTGATGATGAAGCGTTTGGCCTGTGGAATCGACACGTTGGAGTTCCGCCGGACAGAATCGTTCGTCTGGGAGACAAAGATAATTTCTGGGCGATGGGGGATACCGGTCCGTGCGGCCCATGTTCTGAAATTTACTACGATCAAGGCCCCTCTTTTGGATGCGGCCGTCCCGAGTGCAACATTGAATGCGAATGCGGACGTTATACCGAATTCTGGAACCTTGTCTTCATGCAGTTTAACCGGAATGAAGCAGGGGAAATGATTCCCCTGCCGCGGCCTTCGATCGACACCGGAGCCGGTCTTGAAAGGCTGACCTCTTTAATTCAGGGAGTGAAAAGCGTTTTTGAAACCGATTTCATGTTTCCTCTGATTCAACATACAGAAGAGCTTTCCGGAATCCGGTGGGGGAGCGCTGAAAAAACCGATGTAGCTTTCAAGGTCGTTGCCGATCACTCCCGCGCCGCCGCATTCTTGATATGCGAAGGAATCACACCTTCGAATGAAGGAAGAGGCTACGTCCTGCGGCGCATCATTCGCAGAGCCTTACGGTACGGGCGGGTCTTGCAGTTCTCCGATCCGTTTTTATACCGGGTTACCGACAAAGTAATCGACATCATGAAAGGTGTTTATCCGGAACTCCTTCCGGCCGGCGAATACGTTGCTAACGTTTGCCGTGCTGAAGAAGACAAGTTCAAGTCCGTTGTGGAAAGCGCTACGACTCAATTAGAATCCCTGTTCGAAGCAGCAGAGAATCGCGGTGAACGGGGCCTCACCGGAAAAGAAGTTTTCAAACTGTACGACACTTTCGGTCTGCCGCTTGATTTTGTGCAGGAGATGGCAAACGAGCGGAATTTTGAAGTGGATGTCGCAGGATTTGAAGATGAGATGGAACAGCAACGAAAGCGCTCTACCTGGAAAGCGAGCGGTAACTTTGAAGCACAGGAAGTTTACCGCAATCTGAGCGAAACATACCAAACGGCGTTTACGGGTTATGCCACGACATCCGAAGAGAATGCCGAAGTCATCCAGATTTTGAAGGATTACAAAACCGTTGCCCGGATCGATGAAGGTGAACAAGCAGAAGTCATTCTGAATAAGACTCCATTCTATGCTGAATCGGGCGGTCAACTGGGAGATCGGGGTTATCTCGTTACCGGATCGTCACGCGCCCGTGTTTTCGACACTCAAACTCCGGCTGCGGGACTGATTGTCCACAAAGTAGAGATGGAAAAAGGTTCTCTTCCGGCAGGTGAATTCGTCAGCGCAGTTGTGGACCCTGGTTTTCGCCGCTCTGTGCGAAAGAATCATACGGCCACGCACCTACTTCACGCGACGTTGCGTTCGGCCCTGGGGGATCATGTGAAACAGGCCGGGTCTCTCGTGGCTCCTGACAGGCTCCGATTTGATTTTACGCACTATACCGGATTAAAAGGTGAAGAAGTCCGTGATCTTGAAAAGAAGGTCAATGAGAAAGTCCTTTCCAATCTTCTTGTGGAGACAAAAGTCAGCACGGTAGACCAGGCAGTGGCTGAAGGAGCCATGGCTCTGTTCGGGGAAAAGTATGGAGATAAAGTCCGTGTCGTGACAATCGGCGATTTCAGCAAAGAACTGTGTGGCGGCACCCATTGCGGATCGACAGGAGAAGTGGGGGCTTTCTTGATCGCGCGCGAATCAAGCACGGCCGCCGGAATTCGACGAATTGAAGCTGTTACAGGAGTCGGTGCGCTCGAATACGTCCAGCAGGAACGTCGTCTTGTAGATGATTTGAGCTCCACTCTCAAGGTTTCCACGGATGAACTTGTTCAACGTGTTCAAGACCTTTTGGAACGGAACAGGAAATTGGAAAAGGAAGTCGAGCGATTGAAATCGAAAGCAATGATGGGAGCGGGAGCGAACGATTTCAGCATCGATCAAACCCTTGAAAAGGGAGAACGGATTCTCTTGAAGATCTTCCCCGAGGCAGATGCCGATCAGCTTGGCAATTTTGTCGATGAATTGTTCCGCAGCGGTCAATACACCGTCGTAGCAGCAGGTTCCGTGTCCAATAGTTCTCTTGCCGTTCGAGTTGCCGAAGGTAAAGATGCAACGAAGCTGTTTCGCAATTTTTATGTGGCGGGGTTCGGTGGCGGCGGTGGAGGCAGAAAAGATTTCGCAAAGGGTGGACTCAAGAAACTCAAGGAGCTGCCTCCACAGGAATCGTTAGAGCTTCTGCTGAAAGCTACGTCCGCTTATTTATCGAATTAATTTTTTTTCACAAAAGATAGCAAAGGCAACAAAGAATTAAACGTCTTAGCTTCCTTTGATGTCTTCTGTAAAAAATATGAAAAGATCTTTGCTGCTTCTTGTTTTATTCATCACTTCAATAGCGTTCGCAAACGATAAAGAAACGCCGACACCAAAATCACTGCAGGAGCTTGAGAAAGAAATCCGCAAAGTGATGGCGGAAAACAAAGTCCCGGGAGTGAGCATTGCGATTGTTTCTCGCGATCAGCCGATCTGGTTTGGCTCATTGGGAAAAGCTGACGTTGCTTCGAACAAGGATGTTACTGCGGATACTTTGTTTCGCATTGGCTCCACTTCAAAGGCCTTTGTCTCGCTTTCTATTCTGCAATTGATGGAACAAGGTCGAATCCAGCTGGAAGATCCGGTTCGGAAATGGGCTCCGGAGGTAGAATTTACGAACCGTTGGGAATCAACGGATCCCGTTCGTGTCGTTCATGTGTTGGAACACACGTCAGGCTTTGACGACATTGCCATGCGTGAGTACGCACATAACGATCCCAACCCGATCGGTCTTCGCGAGGCGCTCGCATACAATCCGAAATCACGAGTATCCAGATGGAGACCTGGAACGCGCATGTCCTACTGCAATTCGGGACCCCCTGTTGCTGCCTACATTGTGGAAAAACTCACAGGGCAGAAATTCGAAGAGTATGTAGAGGAACATCTCTTTCGACCGTTACAAATGAACACGGCAAGTTATTTCTTGACACCTGACGTGGAACGAAGTCTGACCAGGCTCTACCGCAATGACGGAACAACTCCGTATCCTTACTGGCACATCCTCATGCGACCTTCCGGCTCGATCAACGCATCCGCAAAAGAAATGGCCCATTACGTTCAGATGTATTTGAATCGCGGTCGATTCAATGGAGCCTCCATCGTTCGGCCATCCTCGATTGATCGAATGGAAAAGGCTGTCTCCACATATGCCGCGCGTATGGGTATGGCCGGCGGTTACGGCTTGAGCAATTACACTTCTCCTTACAAGGCCTTTGTCTTTCATGGACACAACGGCGGCGTGGAGGGAGGCTTGACGGAAATGAGTTATCTGCCGGATCACGGCCTCGGTTTTGTCATGATGATGAATTCGGGAAATGGCGTGGCCTATACGGAGATCAACAACCTGATACGAAACTATTTGATTCGTGATCTGCCAAAACTTGCTTTGCCGGCCTCCTCCAGCGTTCCGGCTGATGTCGTTGTTCGATATTCCGGTTTGTACGAACCGATCAGTCCGCGAATCGAGATGCTTCGATTCATCGAGCGTCTTCTCGGGATGTCTCGAGTGAAACTGCAAGGAAGCGATCTTCAAATGAAGTCGTTGTTTGGCGAGATCAATGAGTATCTTGCTGTAAACGGGCGCATTTTTCGTAAGAAAGATTCACCGCTCTCTTCCCTTGCTCTTGTTGCTGATGATCAGGAGGGAACTCTCATTCAAACGATGTGGACCACGTACCGAAAGATTCCTGCTTCACTCGCCATTGTTCAAATCGTAATCATAGCTGCCATCCTGCTTCTGATGCTTAGCTCGCTTCTTTTTGCCCTGGTATGGATTCCTCGAAAAGTCTTCAGTCGAATGCGCAAAGTCCCACATCTGCGTGTCCGACTGATTCCTCTCGTTTCGGTTATGTGCATGGTTGGATTTGTTTTACTGGTTGCAACCACGGGTGAAGATGTTATGGTTCTCGGACGAATGACATGGGTATCAATGCTTATTTTCGCCCTCACTTTGCTCTTTGCGTCTGACGGCATTGTGGGGACTGTTTGTTGCATTGCGGGCACCCGAATCCGTGCGGCGGTCCGTCGCCATTCACAGTTTGCTCGTTGCCATAGCAAACACGATCGTCACTGTATATCTGGCTTATTGGGGAATCATCGGCCTACGCACATGGGGGTAGAATGCAACCAGGCTGTTTCGCAAATTTTTATGTGGCGGAATTCGGTGTACGGCCGAAACAAACTAATTCATGTAACCCAAAGAACGCAGCGACTCCTCCACTTCTTTCCAATCAGAAGCATTCACAAAAGGGTTGAAGTTGCGGATCAAAGCGTCCCTGTATTGTTGCAACTTCAACACCGTTTGCTGATCCGGCAGGCTAAGAGGTTGGGATAACGCGAAAGTGGTCTGAATGGCTTTTGTTGAATTTGAAAACCAAACGGTTGAACCATCCACCAATCTTATAACCGCGTCACCGTCCTTTATCTGCACGGCCATCCTTGCCGGATCGGGCAGGACACCTGTAACAGGGTGTTGAAGCCCTTCACAGGAAAACGCCTGTAGGTTCAGTCTATTCTTCCCGAATAATGCGTCAGAAAAATCTTGTCCATGAATCGTCTCTCCTTGCAGTATTTGAATTCCGCAAAGAGCCGCAAGGGTAGGAAAAATATCAATGGATCGAGTAACTAGATTATAGAAATGATTCGGAATTTTCCGATTCGGAATATGAATGATTAACGGTATGTTCAACACCTCCGGCTCCAGTGATCCATGATTCCATTGGACTGCGGCCCCTTTACGATAAAGGACCTCGCCATGATCGGTTGTGAATGCAATAAGACTGTCATCGAGAAGTCCATTTTGTCGAATGGTATCTAGGATCTCGCCAAAACACTTGTCAACAAGGTGAACGTTGGATTTGTACGTAATTTCAAGAACTCTTGCGAGCTTGACAATGTCCTCCGGTCCCAGATTCAAATCTCTGACAGCTTTGGAATGGTCAAAGCTTAACGCCGCATGGTGCTTTTTATCCAGATTGCTGTAGCGTATCCATTCCTCTTCTGAAAATCCGGCGCACTCCTCCGGGTAAGTCTTACAAAAAGAGCGTACGGTCGTCAGGTCTGAAAACTTCGAATACGGACTGTGCGTCTGTGTAAAGTTAACTTGGATGAAAGCCCTGTAATCCTCTTGAGACTTCAGCGACTCAATAATTTGGCCTAATTTCGGATCTTCCTTCGTAAAGTGCTTCCATTGATCGCAAGGAGCACCCTGAACCACGTTTTCAGGTTCTATTCCTTGCGCATAGTTCAATTTCGCCGAAGCGTAATCATGGCCATTCCAATAAAACGTTTTGTAGCCGTTATCGCGAAAGGCCTCGGACATCAAGTAAGTCCCCGACTTGAGTGATGCTGGATGGTAATAAACACCATGACCATAAGAGTAGTTCCCCGAAAAAAGTGAAGCATAAGCCGGACCGGACAACCCGATTTCCGTATAATGGTTCGTAAATACGACAGCTTGCTCGGCAAATTTTTGCAGGCCTGGTGTATACCGGATCTTGCTCTGGTAGGGCTCCAGATAATCCTTGTTGACCGTGCAGGGGGCATAAAGTAGTACCAAGCGCGGGCGGTTTCGCCCAGAATGGGTGGAAATAGCTTTACGGTTCTTGAAATACCCGAAGGTTAGAACGACGCATAAACCCAGCACTAATAGTATAAAAGCTGTCCGCATTAAGGAGCACCAGCCTCATACCTCCCTGTCAAAATCTTTGTAATCATGGCATTATCCGTCAGGGAAAACAATAAAAAGCAACCCATCAATTACTCAACAGACTGTGCGGCCGGTGTATCTGTTAGAAATCTGTAACTACGAGGACGCAATTGACATCTTTTTGCTGCGAATGATACGATAAGTATCGCTTATAAGCTCAATAAACATGGGACTCAGAGTATTTCTGTCTCTTCTCCTTTTCACTCTTGTTTATTCTCTGTCCGACGGAGCCGATATCAGGGTCCGTGTGGATACAACGGGCAAGAAGGTTTTCTACAACATCCCGGCTCCGCGACTTAACTCCTCAACATCGGCTGCACTTTCCTATTCCAAAAGAGTGGAAGAGTACTGGCCGATCATTTCTGAAACCAGCAATCGTCATGGAGTGGATGCAGAGCTAGTCAAGGCGGTGATCCAGGTCGAATCCAATTACAATCACCGCGCCGTTTCGCGAAAGGGAGCGATGGGGTTGATGCAGTTGATGCCCGGGACGGCGGACCGCTACGGGGTCAAACATGCATTCGATCCAAAACAAAATGTGGAAGGGGGAGTCCGTTATCTAAGAGATCTTCTGGATCTTTTCAGAGATACAAAACTCGCGCTTGCCGCATATAACGCGGGTGAGGGAGCTGTTCAAAGGTATAACGGAATTCCAAGATATACGGAAACTCAAAACTATGTCCGCAAAGTCCTTGCGCTTTACAATGGGGAAGCGAGCTATGTGCCATATGGGGGTAGTCAAAAAGCCCGTCTTGTAACCTACTACAAATATGTAGATGAAAGAGGAGTTACTCATTACTCCTCTTCCCTTGTCTCCGGCGTGCAAACGACCAAAGTGAGTTTTTATTACTAAAAATGTCAAAAACTCCTGCTCCCTTTGATCAAGGTCTGTTTCTAATGCACCTTCACAAGGGAAAGGAATTTTTCGACCAGGATCAACTCCAAAAAGCCCGCGAAGAGCTTGAAGCGGCTTATCATCTGCGCCCGCATGATGAAAAGGTTTTGAACATGCTGGGCATGACCTATTACAAGCTCGAAATGTTGCCGCAGGCCGAAGAGATGTACGTAATTCTCGCCGCAACAAATCCTGATATTTATGCCCTTCAAAGCAATCTTGGATTGATTCAACTCAAACTAAACAAGCTGGAACAGGCTCGCGATTCGCTCAATCGCGCATTGGAGCTTCAACCTTCGAACTCGAAAGCACATTTTTATATGGGTTTGCTTTACGAAAAAGAAGAGATGTGGGAAGACGCACTCTACCATTTCGAGCAGGCGAATGCAGAAAAAATGGTCACAAAAATGCAAGCCCGGTTGGACGCAGATAGAAACAAACCAGAGCTGGTTTTGCCTTTCCAGGTGATCGAGGTTTTGCAGTCCGACGCGGATACGGAGCCCTCCCTTTCTTCTATAGTTCAAGAGGGAATCCAATCTCAAGCATCAACGACCGCTGATGGGGAAATCACGGGCCGGATGCGCGCGCAGGATCTCGCACAGGCGATGTTTCAAATCGAAAATGAAGAGGATCAGCCCTCGGCTACGCATTCTGAAGGATCGGAGATGAGTGCTCAAATTGCTGCTGGAATTCCGTTTCAGCCTCCTTTCGAGGAACCTCAGAATACAATGGATGTACCGGTAGAGGAAGAGATCTTAGGCGACGAAGGGGTCGATTCGATGGCTGAAAAATTGAAGGAAGAAATTCAGCAGAAAGTTCAATGGGAACAAGCACATTCCTCTATTTTTCCGGAACCATTCGGCGAACACGAACCTGCGATTCATGCAGATGCGAATCGGTTGATCGGTCCTTCTGTTGATGAACCTTTTTTACTTTCTGAGGATATAGCCGCTGACATCTCAACGTTCCTGGCGCAGAGTCGTACGGAAGAGAGCCCGGAAGAGGATGTTTTTTTTCATGAGACTAATTTGCCGGAGCTTTCCATTGTTAGAACTCCCGATCAGCCGGGATTACAAATACCTTACACGCCCGAACCGGATGTGTTTCGAATTCCTACGCCTGAGGAAGTTGAAAATGAAATCGGGGAGGGCATGACCGAGACACCGGCGACAATGGAAGCGCAGGATCAAGAACATCTCCATGTCCCCGAAGATGCCGTTGAAGAGCTCTCTGAAGAGGTACATTTGAAGAGTGTAACCTCACCCGCTCATGTAGCAGAGAAGGTGGAAAAAGAGGAAGAGGAACTTGAAGTTAACTTTGCAGTCAATGAAAACGAGGAAGAAGGCCAGACTCTGCAGGGTTTTTTGCAACCGTCTCCTTTGACTCCCGATGTTGAGGAAAAAGTTCTGGAGGAAACGCAGGAAATTGCATCTCCGATGGAGACTCGCGCACCATCGATTGCAGCACCCGAACCGGGCCTCGAGACAGGATCCACACTGCAACAGATCAATGTTCAAACAACTGAGGAGACTCCAGTCGAAATAGAACCGGCTGCCTTTGTGAGGGATGAGTCTTCGATTCTTTCCGAACCTGGCTCAGTTGTGGATGAGTTTGTTTATCCCGCAAATCTGGACCAGTTTTCAAAAGATCGGCTCTACATTCAACCACTCATTGGATCGGACCGGTTCCTCCTGATCGATCCACATCTGCTGGAGATTATCATTTCTGACAAATTGGTCTGCCGCATAGGAACGATTTCCAGCTACACAGGAAATCTTCAGTTTACTTCGTGGAATAAAGAGAAGAGCGAAAAAGTTCCACTGATTTTAGTCAGCGGTACGGGGATTCTTTTCCTTGCGGATCGGCGCAAAGAGATTTTCCTCATCTCTTTGAATAACGAAGTCATTTATGTTGAATGGAATCATTTACTCGTGGCGCAATCCAGCTTAAAAATTGAACCTCAAATCTTCCACCAGCAGGGTACCGGAGCGAGTTTTTCTGTGTCAAAGGTCTCCGGTAGAGGCACACTCGCTTTAACGTGCCTGACAAAACCACTCACCGTTAATGTACATGAAGGGCTACCTGCCAACATCCCGGCTCAAGCCGTCATCGCGTGGTCCGGAAGAGTCGTATCCGAAGTCATGGAAGATGAGGAGCTTCGCAAGGTGATGATGGGCTCAGAGGATGAATCCATGTTTCTGCGTTTCCGGGGAACAGGAGACGTCGTTGTTGAACAGGGCGGCCTCTGGGGCGATCGTCGCACCAAACGCCCAGGATTTTAACGCTCAAAAAGCGTAAAGCGATATAAGCAACAAAATCCGCGGGCGCGATTCATCGCGCCCTACAAAGATCGCAACGGCGCTAACAAGAAAAACACATTTTTTATCCCCCTCTCCCTTTATCTCCTGATCCCCCTTCTTACACCCTAAAAATCTTGCGCTTTCTCAAAACCACTCTGTTAAAAACATTTGACTTAGAAGAACAAAAATCTTACAGTTTGGTAAAACGGTAACGGGTGTGAAGGTTTTCTCTACTATGAGGAGATTGTTCTTATTTCTTGTTCTTCTTTTTGTTCCTTATTTCGCATGGGGGATCGAACCCACCACATTCCCGGATCTACGCTACTTCCCGATGCCAAAGGGATATGAACCAAACGTCCGTTTCTGGATGAAAGTCTATGGCGAGTGGGAAGAAGACAAGATGGTTATCCATGATTCCAGATATATGGATGTCGTATTCGAAGTTGTGGATGTACCGAAAGAAAATGAACTGCTCCGCTCAGCTGCCAATGCAACCTTGCGTACAAAAGTGGACCGGATTAAAGGCATTTTGATGGATCTTCATAACAATCCGGATGCAAAATCACTGTCGGATGAACATGACGATATTTACAATCTATACAAGAACATCACAGAACCGAATAAATTCCGAAATGCGTCGCAGAGTGTTCGTGTGCAGCAAGGAATCAAGGAACGTTTTCACCTTGGTTTGGAGCGAATGACGGTTCACCTGGATGAGATTAAGAAAGTTTTTCGCCTGGAAGGACTGCCCGAAGATCTCGCTTATCTTCCGCTTGTGGAGTCTTCTTTCAATAACGAGGCCTTATCAAAAACACGCGCGGCCGGAATATGGCAATTCATGCCGGCGACTGCAAGATTTTACATGAAAGTAAACAATGACATCGATGAACGTTATGATCCAATGGTTGCAACGCGCGGAGCTGCACGATACTTGAAACGAAGCTATAGCATGCTTGGAACCTGGCCACTCAGTTTGATGTCTTACAATCATGGACAGGCGGGCGTCAGGAACGCCGTAAGCGAAATGGGCACAACCGATTTTATGATGATCGTCAATGGTTACACGGGAAGATCGTTCGGCTTTGCTTCCAGGAATTTTTATGCCGAATACCTGGCCGCCTGTAAAGTCATGTTCGACGCAAAGAAGTATTTCAAGGATATCGATTACGGCAAACCTCTGCGACATGATACGATCCGGCTGGCAAAACCGATCTGGATCACAACAATTTTGAATCATTCTACATTTTCACGCGAAGAATTGCGCACACACAACCCCGCTCTTCAATCAAGCGTTCTTTACGGCAAGCGCCCGATACCGGCCGGATATGATCTTCACGTACCGGCAGGACGTTACGCGAATATGCCGGATTTCATTAACAACATGCGCACTCATGAAACAACCGGACAAAAGAGAACGACAGCGATGATTGCGCAATCCACAGAAGGAACGAGAACGTCTTCAACAAAAACTAAGACAACGTCGCAAAAAAAGTCGACTACAGCGAGCAAAGCAACAACGGTTGCCAAGAAAAGCTATGTGGTCCGTAGAGGCGATTCGCTCTACTCCATATCGCGCAAATTCTCCACTTCCATAGAAAACCTTCGCAGAATCAATGGATTGACACACAACAATATCCACCCCGGTCAGCGGCTGCTGATCGGCACTCGTTAATGCCCCTTATTGCGACGGAAGCTTTCGTCCTGCGTACATATAAACTCGCTGAACAGGACAAGATCGTTGTCTTCTTCACCAAGGAGCTCGGTAAAATTCGGCTGGTCGCCAAAGGCGCGCGCAAACTAAGAAATCGCTTTGGCGCCTCGCTCGAAATCCTGACTCGCGTTCGACTCCTTTTTCACAATAAACCGAACCGCGAACTACAGGTACTGGATCGCGCAGAGCTGATTTATTCACCAATGGAGAAAGAGCGAACGTTGCGTTTCAATTACTATCTTTTCTATTTTGCAGAAATGATTCACGAATTTTTTCCAGATCATGAAAAGAACCTCGCAGCTTTCAGAATCCTTTTGAATATTGAATACGCATTGATTAACAATCAGAACCTCGATTTTCTTGCACGGTACGTCGAACTGCAACTGTTGCATACACAAGGAATTCTATCGAGTGTGGCTTTTTGTTCCCAATGCAATCGCCGGTATGATTCTTTGCTGGAACGAAGGTATCTTGGGGAAGGCACAGAAGTGCTATGTACAACGTGCCGCCGGGATGAGAGTCATTACCTTTCCGCCACTGTTGTAAAAAGCATTCATGCCTTTGAAAAAGGCTCGGCCGATTGGGTCAAGACCCTTCGAGGCACGGTCCTGGAAGAATTGGGCTCTCTGAATCATCTATTGATCACGCGTTTCCTGGGGAAGGAATTGAACTCCTACCGTCTTCGAAAGCATTTGTTATAATTAACCGCCAAGACGCTAAGAACGCCAAGCTCGCCATTTGAATATTCTTGGTGTTCCTGGCGCTTTTAGCGTCTTGGCGGTTAATCTATGAATTTTCAAGAATTGATCTTTGCGCTTCAGCGTTTTTGGGCGAAGCAGGGATGCATCATCCAGCAACCATATGACATTGAAGTCGGAGCAGGAACCATGCATCCGGATACATTCTTTCGGGTGCTTGGTCCGGATCCATTCCGAGTTGCGTATGTTCAGCCGAGCAGAAGACCGGCAGACGGAAGATACGGTGAAAACCCGAACCGCCTCTACAAACACTACCAATTTCAAGTCATCCTGAAACCGTCTCCAGCGGATGTTCAAGATGTCTATTTGCAAAGCCTCAAGTCTTTTGGAATCGATCCGGCAGAACATGACGTCAGATTTGAAGAGGACAACTGGGAGTCTCCAACCCTGGGTGCCTGGGGAATTGGCTGGCAGGTGCTCGTGGATGGGTTAGAAATCACTCAGTTCACTTATTTCCAGCAAGCGGGTGGAATCGATCTTTCACCTGTATCAGCGGAAATCACCTATGGTCTGGAACGGATTGCAGCCATGATCACAGGAAAAGAAAGTGTCTTCCAGCTTCAATGGAATCAGGAAATCACATACGAGAAAGTGCGTCTTCAGGAAGAGTACGAGTTCTCAAAATACTCTTTTGAAGCGGCTGATGTGGACCTCCACATCCAGTTAGTAGCGCGGTATGAAGCGGAAGCCAAACGTCTGATCGAGCTTGGCCTGCTTCGGCCCGCCTATGACTATTGCTTGAAATGCTCTCATGCTTTTAACGTACTGGAAGCAAGGGGAGCAATCAGTGTAACCGAACGCACGGGAATGATAGCGAGAATCAGAAATCTCGTGGTCCAAATTGCGAACCACTACACGGATTCTACGGTCCCACAAAATGGCTGAGCTCATATTTGAATTAGGTTGCGAAGAAATTCCAGCGGAAGATCTCTTTGTCTTGCCCGCTGAACTGAAACGGATTGGCTCCGCCGCATTCGATTCAAACCGTCTGGTTTTTAGCGACATGGAAACCGAAGTAACCCCCCGGAGGCTTGTACTTCGAGCCGATGTGAACCCGCAACAAAAGGATTTACGCGAACAAAAGATGGGACCTCCTCGCAAGGTGGCGATAGATGCTGGAGGTCTGCCAACTCCCGCTGGATTGGGATTCGCCAAAAATGCAGGTGTGCCATTTGAAAAACTCAATTTCGTCACGACACCAAAGGGTGAATACTTGACCGTTGAGGTTCTGATTCGAGGAAGGTCTGCAAAGGCTGTTTTGAAAGAAGTACTACAGGAGATCGTAAGTCAGCTTCCATTTCACAAGTATATGCGCTGGGAAGCCGGAAACTTTGTTTTCGGACGCCCCATCCGGAATGTGCTTTGCATTCTTGACGGGAAAGTGATTCCTGTTGAAATTGCAGGAGTCAAAGCGAGTCAGAACACGTTCGGCCATCTTTACCTGGGGAAAAAGAAACTGCCGGTCCAATCGTACGAGGATTACAAGTCCAAACTGGCTGAAAATGGAGTGGTCCTGCGTTTTGAAGATCGAAGGGATTCGATTCAACGTGAACTCGAACAACACGCGACAGCGACAGGAGGATGTCTCAAAGAAGACCGGGAACTTCTTCGCATCATGGCCAATGAAGTTGAATTTCCCGAAGTGCTCACCGGGAATTTTCCTCCGGCATTTCTGGAATTGCCGCACGAGGTTCTCATCAACGCGATGCGAAAACACCAGAAGTATTTTTGCAGCATTGACTCGAATGGAGAATTGCTTCCTGTGTTTCATACGGTGTTGAACACGAGAGCATTACAACCGGATCTTATCCGGCAGGGTCATGAGCGCGTCCTGCTCGCGCGCTTGCGTGATGCAGAATTCTTCTGGCAGGAGGACCGCAAAGTAACTCTGGAGGCAAGAAAAAAGGGACTGGAACGGCTGACGTATCATGAAAAACTCGGCAGTTATGCGGAAAAAGTTGCCAGGATGAAAGAAATTGCAGGCGCAATCTTACAACAGCTTCCGGAAACATCCATGGAACAAACGCTACCGAATCTGATTGAGCTGTGCAAAGTCGATCTATCGACGCTGATGGTGGGAGAATTTCCGGAGCTTCAGGGAATCATTTGCGGGCTTTACGCGCGGGCGGAAGGTTATCCAGAGCCTTTCTGGCAGGCCCTGTACGATCAGTACTTGCCTGTTTCAACCGAAGACGCTGTTCCAAGAAATACAGCCGGAGCGTTGCTCTCACTGGCAGATCGGATGGAGACTGTCGTGTCAGGCTTCGTTCTAAACATGATCCCAACCGGATCAAAAGATCCATATGCGCTCAGACGCGTTTCAACAGGCGCAATGAAAATCATTCTGGAATGCAAACTCGGATTCGATTTGCGAAGAGTCGTAGAACTTGCACTTTCTCTTTACACCACCAAAACAAAACTGACTCCCGGAGAAATGTTGCGCGGCATTCTGGATTTATTGGAAAGCCGGTTCCGATTTTTGATGGAGCAAGAAGGCATAGCGCATGATCATCTGAACGCTATTTTGAATACTGAAAACAGATCGTATGTAGAAGCGCAAATGAAGGCCCGCGCTTTATGGGCCGTGCGCGATTCTGAAGACTTGAAAACACTGGCGCGTGGCTTTAAAAGAATCAACAACATCGTTTCTGATCAACTCCCTCATCTATTTGATGCCGAACGGCTTCAAGATGACGGAGAAATCAGGCTACATAGAGCATTCACCGATCTTGCGTTCCGCGTGAAGCAAAACATTGATGAAAAGCAATACGATGACGCGCTCGAAATCATGGTTACACTGGGCCCTGAGATCGACAATTTTTTTGATGAAGTGATGGTGATGGTTGATGAGATCGCACTTCGAAATAATCGCATTGCACTGCTTCAAGGAATCAGCGAACTTTACAGGAAGATCGCCGATTTTTCGGCCCTTCAAATCGAGCTATGATTTAATTCACCACAGAGTCCGCTGAGAATACCGAGAAGAAATCTGATTTTTTCATCTCAGCGATTTCCGCGTCCTCTGCGGTAAAATAGAGGTTTATTTATGACTGAAAAATTTGTTTATTTTTTTGGCGATGGAAAGGCCGAAGGAACAGGCCAGATGAAGGACCTTCTTGGCGGAAAAGGAGCAGGACTTGCAGAGATGACCAACCTTGGTATACCTGTGCCTCCCGGTTTCACAATCACAACACAGGCCTGCAATCATTATTATGCAAATCAGCAAACCGTTCCTCAGTCCCTTGAGAAGGAACAGCGCGCGGCTCTCGAACGTCTCGAAAAAACGCTGAACAAGAATTTTGGCGATCCGGAAAAACCGCTGCTGGTCTCCGTCCGGTCAGGCGCCAAGTTTTCGATGCCCGGCATGATGGATACCATCCTCAATCTGGGATTGAACGACAAAACTGTCGAAGGTCTCGCAAGGTTAACGGACGATACGCGCTTTGCATACGACAGCTACCGCCGCTTCATCCAGATGTTCGGTAACGTGGTTCTCGGTATTTCAAAAGACAAGTTTGAGCATCAGCTGACCGCGAATCAAGTCCGATCGAGGGTACAAGCTGGATACTGAAATGAAGGCGGAAGATTGGAAAACTCTAATCGAAGCTTACAAACAGACTGTTGAAAAGGAAACCAAAAATCCCTTTCCGCAGGACCCGTATCAGCAATTGACGATGGCCCGGGATGCCGTTTTTAAATCCTGGAACAATGACAGGGCGCGTTATTATCGCAAGCAAAATAAAATTCCGGACGATCTTGGCACTGCCGTAACAGTCCAGACGATGGTGTTCGGCAACATGGGAGATACTTCCGCCACAGGTGTTGGTTTTACACGCAATCCCTCGACCGGCGAAAAGCATTTCTACGGCGAGTATCTGACGAACGCGCAGGGTGAAGATGTTGTTGCGGGAATTCGTACTCCAAAACCGATTGATGGGCTGGCCCAGGATCTGCCGAAGGCGTACGAACAGCTGAGAAACATAACATCGAAATTAGAGCAGCATTACAGGGATGTTCAGGACTTCGAATTCACAATCGAGAAAGAAAAACTGTATATGCTGCAAACGCGAACAGGTAAACGAACCGCCGCTGCTGCGGTACGAATCGCCGTGGAAATGGTCCAGGAAGGATTGATTGACAAGAGAGAAGCTGTTTTGAGAATCGATCCGGCTCAGCTCGATCAGTTGCTTCATCCTGTGATTGATCCTTCTGAAAAAGTGGAAGTTGTCGGCAAAGGATTACCTGCATCGCCCGGAGCGGCGTCAGGTGTTGTCGTGCTTACAGCAGATGAAGCCGTACAGGTCGTGCAGGAGCAAAAACAGCCGGTGATCCTGGTTCGTGAAGAAACGGTTCCTGATGACATTCACGGTATGGATGTGGCTCAAGGAATTTTGACCGCACGCGGCGGAATGACAAGTCATGCTGCTGTTGTCGCTCGCGGAATGGGAAAACCCTGCGTGGTCGGCTGCGAAACTCTTCATATCAATGAGAAAGAACGGGTGCTGAAAATCGGTGATCGCGCGGTGAAAGCCGGGGATTACATCACAATCGATGGCGCCAAAGGTGAGGTCATCGTTGGAAAAGTAAAGCTGAAGGACGCCGAATTGACTCCGGAATTTGCGACATTGATGGAATGGGCCGACAGCTTCCGGAAATTGAAAGTGCGCACAAACGCCGATACACCGCGTGATGCGCGTGTCGCTATCAAGTTCGGTGCACAGGGCATTGGACTCTGCAGAAGCGAACATATGTTCTTCGATCCGCAACGTGTCCCTGTGATCCAGGAGATGATTCTTGCGCGAACCGCGGAAGAACGCGTGCCATCGCTCAAGAAAATCAAAGAATGGCAGCGGTCCGATTTTGAAGGCATTTTTCGGGAGATGAACGGTCTTCCTGTAACAATCCGTTTGCTGGACCCTCCTTTGCACGAATTCCTCCCGCGGCGCGAAGAGTTGATGGTGGAGGTGGCCGAACTGAAATGGAAATTGCAACAGAATGATTCTGATACTTTACGCTCTGAAATTCAGCAAAAAGAAAGGCTTCTCCAGAGAGTCGAGCAACTGCACGAAATGAACCCGATGCTGGGACATCGCGGCTGCCGGCTTGGACTTACTTATCCTGATGTTTCGGAAATGCAGCTAGAAGCGATCTTTGAAGCAGCCTGCAACGTACAGTCTCAGGGAATCAAATGCAAACCGGAAATCATGATCCCTCTGATCGCAACACTCGAAGAACTGCGGCTTGCAAGAGAGCAGGTGGAAAAGACGGCGGAGAAAGTATTCTCGCAAAGAAACATACGTGTTCTGTATTTGACCGGCACCATGATAGAGCTTCCGCGAGCAGCCATTACTGCGGATGAAATCGCCCGCGATGCAGAGTTTTTCTCTTTCGGCACGAACGATCTCACGCAGACAACTTTTGGTTTTTCACGCGACGACATCGGAAAATTCTTACCCTTCTATCTCGAAAGTAAGATATTGCCCAAGGATCCTTTCGTTTCCATCGATCGCAATGGTGTCGGTGAGCTGATGCGAATTGCGGTCGAAAAAGGAAAATCGACCCGTGGGGACCTGAAGATTGGAATCTGTGGAGAACATGGTGGCGATCCTGAATCAGTGGAATTCTGTCACAGACTTGGCCTCCACTACGTCAGCTGTTCTCCCTATCGTGTGCCGATCGCTCGTTTGGCCGCAGCTCAGGCTGCCCTCAAAGAAGCAGGGGCAACGGATCTCAGCCGCGCGCAGCTGTAAGTTTGTGCAATTACGAAACGGCATCCTGTCTTCTACATTATTCGAAAAATATGGATTGCCTCATGGGTTCACCACACGCGTTTGGGGAAATCTGGGGTTTGGGAAAAATCCGGGCGACCCGGAAGTGATCGCCAATCGAAAAAAGCTTTTCGAATCCGAACATCTGAGCGACCGCCGGTTGATCCAGCCGAAGCAGATTCATTCCAGTCGTTCTGTATCCGCCCTCGATTTTGTTCCGGGCATGGAAGCAGATGCCGTTTACTGCGATTCATCCGATTATCTTTTATCGGTGCTGACAGCGGACTGTTTACCCTTGCTCGTTTATCATCCGGAAGGCATCATCGCCGCGATTCACGCGGGATGGCGGGGATTGTTTGACGAAATCATCCCGGCAACACTGGCTCATCTACCGGAACAGGTCCGTGTCGTGGTCGGGCCCGCAATTGGACCCTGTTGCTATGAAGTGGGTGAAGACCTTGCCAAAGATTTTTCGAATAAGTTCGGAAGCGAAGTTGTACAAACCGCAGTTACAGGCAAGCCACATTTGGATTTGCAACGCATCGCCATGCTTCAACTTGACCAATCGAAAGCGGAGGAAATGGATGTCGCGCAGATCTGCACCTTCTGCCATCCGGAGCTCTTTTTTTCTTACAGAAGAGACGGTTCCTCCGGCAGGATGATGTCCTTTATCGGTTTGGTGTAGATAGAACCGCCAGGGCGCCAAAAATCCAAGTACACGGAGCTGAAATACTTTTTTTATATCCTGGCGATATTTGGCGTTCTCCGTGCCTTGGCGGTTCTGTTAAAAGTTCAGGGGGTGGCGGAGCAAAGTGCTTCTCCCGGCGCGGACGGATTCAAAACCGAACCTTTCCCTGACTTGATCCACCTTTTCATACAGATTTCTGTACTTTGTTTCGTTGGGATCAGGAAACAATTCCAACTGCCCTGTTTCCGGCTCAAATTGCGAAAGATGAATTCCGATTAATCGAATGCGAACGCGGCGCTGCCAGTTCTCCCTTAACAGATTCATTGCGTTGTTATAAATTACTTCATCCAGATTCGTCGCTTTATCCAGGGTGATTGCGCGTGTGACACGTTTTAAATCCGTATATCGAAGCTTTAAAGTGATTGTTTTTGATTTCCGGCGCGTTTTACGAAGCTCATTGGCAGCTTTTTCAATCAGTAAATGAAGAACAGAAGATAGATATTCTTCATCGACGGTATCCTGTTCTAACGTGATTTCACGGCTGATGGATTTGGATTCCACTTCCGGTAAATGGAGTTCACTATCTTCTCCATGCGCACGCTTCCATAGATACAGGCCATACGTTCCAAAAACCGCCCGCAGGAGATCGGGTGGCATGGCAGCGAGATCGCCAATTGTGCTGATGGCCATTTCCTGTAACTCTTGTTCCAACTTTTCACCAACTCCAGGAAGCGCACGCACCGGTAAAGTTTTTAAAAAACTTTCTTCATGTCCCGGAAGAATGAAAAGTAATCCGTGCGGTTTTGCATATTCCGAAGCCACTTTTGCCATCAAACGATTGCGAGCGACTCCGATGGAAGCGCTCAAGTGAAGCTCTTTCTGGATTGCGGTGCGAATCTTTTCTCCCACAGCAACGGCCGGACCGTAAAGGCGCTCAAAACCATACAGATTGATATAAGCTTCATCAATCGAAACCCATTGGACATCCGGTGAATAGCGTTCCAGTATGGCAGCAACTGCATCGGAATAATTAGCATATTCGTCGTAATGAGCAGAAACAAAAATCAGATTCGGGCAGATTTTTTTTGCTTGATAGCTCGACATGGCAGAGCGCACGCCGAATCGCCGGGCTTCATAGGATGCGGATGCAATGACACCACGGCCATCGGGAGAACCACCCACCGCCACAGCTTTTCCGCGCAACGCCGGGTTCAGTAACTCCTCGACCGCCACGAAAAATGCATCCATATCCACATGTATAAACATGATTCTTACTCAATAATCGGAATTCCCTGCTCCAATCGTAATCGCGTTCTTCTTCTTTTTGCCGTCATTCGATCTACTACATCTTGTGGTATTCACAATTAACCCTACTATTTAAACTTAAGCTCGCCGGCAAAACCTGGCAAGGATCTAACACCAGAGGCACAGAGAGGAAAAGCATTTTGTTCTCTCCGTTTCACTGTGCCTGTGTGTTAATTTCCTTAATACTTTCGCAGGATACCGATGACGATCCCCTGGATTTTGACGCGTTCGGATGGAAGGGAAAGCGGCTTCATAGCCGGATTCGCCGGCTGTAAGCGGATGGTACCGTTCTTTTCGCGATAAAATTTTTTCAAAGTCGTTTCATCCTTATCAATCAACGCGATCACAACTTCCCCGTTTTCAGCGGTCTGGCGGTCCTCAACGATGACATAATCACCATCGCGGATTTGTTCTTCGATCATGGACTCGCCGCGCACTTGCAACACATACGTCTTTCCTTTTCGCGCCACCATATCCGGTGGAACCGAAATCACTTCATTCATTTGAATGGCTTCAATCGGTTTTCCGGCGGCAACAAAGCCCAGCAAGGGCACTTCCCAACCCTGTTCATGCGATTCAACAGGAATGAGTTCAATCGAACGACTCGAGTTTCTTTTCCGCCGGATCAACTTTTTTTGCTGCAAATGAGTCAAATGTTTGTGGACTGTTGCAAGAGATGTATAACTGAAATGTAGCGCGATCTCTTCCATACTGGGCGCGTAGCCTCTGGTCTGGATAAAATTTTCGATGTAATCAAAAATTTCTTTTTGCACCTTGGTTAAGTACACAGTGCTCCTCCCTTTGGATTTGCCACCACGGAGTCACGGAGCACACGGAGATTCAGTTTTGATTTTTGCTCCGTGATCTCTGTGACTCCGTGGTGAAAATCCACATATAAAGCATAGGCGAAGAAAAAGCGAAAATCAAGGCTTGTATTTTTGGCACAGGGAGGGCTATGCTAGAACTACATAGCGGCCGGCAGCCCGTCGGCAGAGCCGTTGCAGATGGCGGCGAGATTGATTTTTGAGGTGAATGGATGCGCGAAGAACAAGAAGAGAAAGGGTTTAACCCTGTCAAGTTCGGATTGGTAGGCGCCCTCATTGTAGCCGCGGTAGTGGGACTGCTTGTATGGCTCCAATCGCACAATCAAACCGTGGAGGCTCTGCAGAGTCAACAATCCGCAACACGAGAGGAGCTGGAGAAAACGAAACTCGAACGAGAAGAGCTTCAGACGAAATTGGATGAGCTCACGAAAACATCACACGCGACGTCAACGCAATTCAAGAAACAGCTTTTGATGCGCGAGAGTCAACTTTCCAGCGTAAAGAAGGAAAAGGAAGCGGAGAACCGGGCCGCTGACGCAAAACTTGCTCAACTGCAGAAAGACAAATCCGTGGCGGAAGCACAAATTGCGCAGTTGAAAAAGGAGATGGATGCAAAGGCAGCGGATTTGAAACGGGTGCAAGACCAGATCGGGAAAAGTCAATTGGATTTGCAGAAAGTTCGAGCGGATTTCGATCGCGCAACAAAAAGTTATAACGAGCTACAGCGAAAAATTCGAAATATCACGGATGGAGATCAAGCCGCCGCGGACGCTATGGTCCAGCAACTCGCGGAGACACGCCGGGAGTTGAAGCAAGAGAAGGAAGCGCGCCGCAGGCTGGAAGAGGAATTGAATTCCCTGCGAACGAGCCCCCCGCAATAATGTTCACCACGGAGTCACGAAGATCACGGAGTTTTCTTTAATATTTCTTTTGCTCCGTGTGCTCCGTGCCTCCGTGGTTTGGTTAGACGACTTTTTGAACGCGATTCGACCGGAGACAGCTCGTACAGACTTTGAGTGTCTTGACGGACGCACCGATCTTCACTTTTGTTTTGTGCAGATTCGGCAGCCATCGGCGGCTGGTCACGTTATGAGCGTGGCTGACGTTATTGCCCGTAATCGGGCCTTTGCCACAAACATCGCATCTCTTAGCCATATGAAATACTCCAAAGATTCTTCAATAGATTAGATAGAAAGCGGGTAAACTTCTATCGGGGAAGATCGTAAATATAGCACGCAGGGGCCCGCGATTCAAGCGATATGCGGGTCTGGCGTTGGGGATTCGAATGCGATGGGTCGGTTGGGGTATTGCTTTTCTGGGCGCGCTGGCCATCATTACATTCATGAACAACCGGTTTGTTCACAACATGATCTACCCGGCCCCGCCGATTTCAGTCCCTGAACAGCCTCCTGCCTCTTTTCAGGATCCGGATTGGAGCCTGGACATGCATGGATGGCTTTATCAGCCGAAGACAGGAGGGGCCAGGCAGGTGATGCTCTATTTTCATGGAAACGGTGAAAACCTGGAAACCATGCGGCGGTCGGGACAACTGGAGGATTTAAAGCTGTTGGAAATCCCGTTTCTGGTTGTAGATTACCCCGGGTATGGCCGAAGCAAAGGAAAGGCATCCGAAGAAAGCATCCTGCAGAATAGCACGGCTGCGGTGAAATGGTTGAGAATGCGATTTCAGAATCATCAGATTGTTTTGTGCGGATGGTCACTCGGCGGATCGGTCGCCGTGCAAACAGCAGCGAAAGCCGATGCCGATGGATTGATCGCCCTGAGCACATGGACATCCTTGCATGACGTTGCCACCCTTCATTTTTCCGAGTGGCTCGTGGGATTTACGCTTCAGGAACGCTACGATGCTCTTCAGGCGGCCGGCAGCATTCAGTGTCCTGCACTTTTTATTCACGGTGAAATGGACGATTTAATTCCGGCCGATCAGGGTAAGAAGGTCGCGAGCAAGATCAAACAATCTCGATGGATTTTGCTTCCTTCGGTTGGACACAATGATTTGCTGTCCCAACCGGTTGTGTGGAAGGAAATCGTGCAATTTTTGAAAAACCGAGTACTTGTAGGAAATGAGAATTAAGCGATCGTAATCTCTTTTGAGAGATATACATCCTGAATTGCATTCAGGAGTTTCACACCATCGGCCATTGGTTTTTGAAATGCTTTGCGACCCGAAATCAGTCCCATACCGCCTGCCCGTTTGTTGATGATGGCGGTTCGTACTGCTTCTGCGAGATCGTTGCTGCCGGATGCGCCGCCCGAGTTGATCAAGCCTGCGCGCCCCATAAAACAATTTGCGACCTGATAGCGACAGAGATCGATCGGATGATCTGTTGTCAGCTGTTCGTAAACCTTCTTGTGGGTTTTGCCGAACTTTAATGCATTGTATCCGCCATTATTTTCAGGCAACTTCTGCTTGATGATATCCGCTTCAATCGTCACACCCAGATGATTCGCCTGACCTGTGAGATCCGCTGCCACATGATAGTCGGTCTCTCCAACCTTGAAAGCCGGATTACGCAAATAGCACCAGAGAATCGTCACCAGACCCAACTCGTGAGCTTGCGCGAACGCCTGGCTGATTTCCTGAATTTGACGGGCCGATTCCGCTGAACCAAAATAAATGGTTGCTCCGATCGCTGCAGCACCGAGATTCCAGGCCTGTTCCACATCGGCGAAAAGAATCTGATCGTACTTGTTCGGATAGCTCAAGAATTCGTTGTGATTGACCTTTACGATGAATGGAATCCGATGAGCGTATTTGTGAGAAACAGCACCCAGAACTCCGAGCGTAGATGCGACTGCATTGCAGCCCCCTTCGATCGCCAGCTCCACGATTTTTTGTGGATCAAAATAGATTGGATTCGGAGCGAAGGAAGCGCCGGCCGAATGTTCAATTCCTTGATCGACAGGCAGGATGGAGACATATCCCGTTCCGTTCAATCGTCCATGTTCAATGAGAGATTGAAAATTTCGTAGAGCTTGCGGATTGCGGTCGGTATCCCGCATAACGCGATCCACAAAGTCCGGACCAGGTAAATGAATTTGATCCCGTTTAATTCCTTTGGATTCGTGACGGAGTAACGAATCCAGATCGGCTCCCAACAATTCTTCGATCATTCCTAACGCCATAACAAACCTCCTGCAATAGAATCATTATATAACTCTGTGTAAGAAAGGGGATAAGGAGATAATCGTCATAAAGAGATATAAGAAATTTATCTTTCGATCTCCATAATCCCCTGATCTCCCTTTTTTATACGATTTGAATCAGTTTTGGAAACGGACGTATTCGAAGTCGAATGGTTTTGCATTGACTCCTTTATCCGGAGGGGCAATCCAGTTTGCAATTTTCCCAACCTCGTAAACACGATGCATGAGGCTTTGAATGTATTCGCGATCTCTGTTGTCAGGGAGCCAATCGTGTTTGTACCGTTCCCACTGTTCCGCGCTGATCGGATCCCCTTCCGGTGTGAAATGCATTCCAGCGTAGATTCCGATGTGCCGGTTGAAGCGGCGGTTTGGAAGTTTGAAACGAAATGGTAAACCTGCCTGTTCGACGACCTTGTTCCATCGATCACAACCACGCTGACAATCATCGATGTAAGAGTCCCGTAAAACTTCATTCATTGCGTTGCGCATCGGAACGTCCTGTTCCTGGAGTTTTCCGTTTTCCGGTACAGCCATGTGGTAATAGGAATCCTTCACCTGATGATCCGTGTAGCTGTCTTCCTTGTGGCGTCCTTTCAAGCTTGCCCCAAAGTAATTTGCGGCGTTCGAAGAAATTTCACCGCCAAACAGATCTGCGCTCAAGCTGTACCAGAGATTGATGTACTTTTGAATCATTGCCAGATCGATTCCACCCAAATGACGCACATCCTCATTGGGATCCTCTTTCATAAGCTGCACGGTTCTTTGAACCACCCGCATGACTCCCGATTCACCGACAAACATGTGATGCGCTTCCTCCGTCAACATGAATTTTGTGGTGCGCGCCAGGGGATCGAATCCGCTTTCGCTGAGTGCAACAAGTTGATACTTACCGTCGCGATCTGTAAACATTGTAAACATGAAGAAGTCGAGCCAGTTTTCCACAGGTTGATTGAATGCGCCAAGAATTCGTGGTTTATCCGGATTGCCGCTGCGCCGTGCCAGCAGTTCCTCCGCTTCCTCTCTTCCATCTCTACCGAAGAATCTGTGAAGCAAGTAGACCATTGCCCAGAGGTGGCGTCCTTCTTCCACGTTCACCTGAAAAAGATTTCTTAGATCGTAAAGACTTGGCGCCGTGTGGCCGAGCAATCGTTGCTGCTCCACACTGGCCGGCTCGGTATCGCCTTGAGTGACTATAATGCGCCGGAGCCAGTTGCGAAATTCACCCGGCACTTCGGGCCATACGGATTGGCCTTCAAAATCGCCAAACCCGATCTTTGCATCCTGAACAGGAGGCGCGACAAAAATGCCCCATCTGTAATCAGGCATCTTCACGTAATCAAAGTGTGCCCACCCGCTTGGTTCCACTGAGATAGCCGTACGCAAATAAATCGAATCTTTTTGAAAACCGTCCGGACCCATCTCGAGCCACCATTTCAAATAATCGGGTTGCCACGTTTCGAGGGCTCGCTGTAAGCGGCGGTCTTCACCAAGATTTACATTGTTCGGAATTTTTTCAAACTGATTGACTGTATTCATGTTTCTCCACCTAACTACGGAACCATTTTATGTGCGCTTCCAATCGAAAACAGGACGTTGAGGACTGCCGTAAAGCTTCAATGCCCCTTGCTCTCCGACCGCGTTCGGGCGTATAAAGATCCAGTTCTGCCACGCGGACAATCTTCCAAAAATTTTGGTCTCCATTGTCTCCGGTCCTGCAAAACGTAAGTTTGCTTCCATTCCGGTCAGTGCATCCGGAGACAAACTGGATCGTTCTTCAACAGCGACACGGACATCATCTTCATAATCCAGATCATCGATCGCGAATGTTACAAGTCCCGCTTTTTCAGCTTCGCGTGGCCCCAGCGGTTCCTTCACCGAAAGAATGGCTTCCACAACATCCGGTTGCGATAGAAAACGCGTCTGGATGCGGGTAAGACCGTTGCTCATTGGAAGCAATCCGCGGTTCAGAGCACTCAAGGAAATGTTTGTTTTCGCATCTGCGCTATCCAGCATATAAGAGCGATCTGCCGCAAGAGCTAGCTCAAGAAAAGAACCTGCAAAACAGGAACCAGGTTCGATCAGAGCAAACAAAGTGCGTGAAGTCAGATCGAGACGCTTCAAAGTCCTTTTCATCAACAGAAGGACTTCATTCACAAACCAGTCTGCTCTCTCTTTTGCGAGGATTTCGTCAACTTTGCGAACCGCCTCTGGATCCCCTTCAGTCTTGATCAGCAACACACCGATTTCGGGTTCATTGAAGCGAAGATGCAGCAAAGCATGATCGATCTCACGAAACGTCCGCAGTGAATAAAAATCAGATCCGGCTTCACGGATCGCCGAAGGGTTGTCAGGCTGATCGGCGGATGGGCCTTTGATCAACAGAGTCCCGGTTCGCGCCGTCCGGTCCAGGCTTAGTTTCACATTGTGATACGTTATTTCATCATTTGAAATATGCGGAGTGATCGGCTTCAGGTGGATACCCGGACCCTTTTGAGCCGTTTCCTTTTTCGCCCATTCTCTGGCTCTTTCCAACACGGTTTCATCAAAACGGCTGCGCGGCGCCAGTGAATCCACCAGCCCCCAATCGACTGCGCGCTGACCTTTGATTCCTTCGGCGAGTGTGCAAAACACGTCGGCCCGATCCCTGCGCACTTTCCGTTTATCCACGACCCGCGTCAAACCTCCGGTGCCGGGCAATACTCCGAGGAGTGGAGTTTCGGGCAAACTAACGGCGCTGTTGCCGTCATCCACCAGGACAATCTCATCGCACGCAAGTGCGAGCTCGTATCCGCCTCCCGCTGTGGTTCCGTTGCAAGCCGCAACATAATGCTGGCCGCTGAAACTGCACGCATCCTCCATAGCGAGCCGGGTCTCGTTTGTATATTTGCAGAAATTCACTTTAAAACCGTGACTGCTGCTACCCAACATGAAAATGTTTGCCCCGGCACAGAATATGTTCCCTTTCGCGCTGCGGAGCACGACCGCTCTGACTTCAGGATGCTCAAATCGCAAGCGTTGCACTGCATCCGCCAGCTCAATGTCGACACCCAAATCGTAGGAATTCAGCTTGAGCTTGTATTGGGGAACCAGCGGCGCATCCTCTTGTACGTCCATTGTTAAGAATCCGATGTCGCCATCCGTTTGAAGCTTCCAATGACGATACTTTTCGGGAGATGTCTCAAATGAAATCATGTTTTCCTCACCACAGAGTCACGGAGAGCACAGAGAAGGGGATTTGAAATTTCCTCCGCGTTCTCCGTGGCTCCGTGGTTAAAATTGGGGAAAATGAATTTTAATGCATCAATTTATGCTTGTCAACGATAAATAAGTGCAATATAATGCATGACCGTGGATATTCTACCGGAATTAGGGCGCCGCGTATCGGATTTACGGCGGCAGATGGGGCTGTCGCGTGAAGAGCTTGCGCGCCGTGCCCGCTTGAGTCCTCGATTTTTAGCGGATGTGGAGGCGGGCCGGGGGAATATTTCAGTCAATAAACTGGCCGGTTTGTGCAAGGCCTTGAATACGCCTCCCGGTCTCCTGTTCGCCGGACTGGTTCACGGAGGAAATACCCGTTCCAAACTTTACGATTCGATTCTTTCGATGATCAGTCAATGCGATAAGGACCAGTTGAAGGAACTGCACGAGTGGCTCACCGCGCTTCTCGATCAGAAGCGGCACTTGATAGCGCTGATCGGTCTGAGAGGCGCCGGCAAAACAACCATCGGTAAGAAACTTGCGAATGCCTTGAAATGGGAATTCGTAGAACTGGACGAACGCGTCGAAAAAGCCGCCGGATTGACCCTGCAAAATGTTTTCGAAATGCATGGTGAGGAATATTATCGAAGGCTGGAACAGGAAGTACTTTTGGACTTGATCCTCCGACAAAAACGCGCTGTTGTTGCAACCGGCGGCGGCATCGTGATGCGCAACGAAACGTATGATTTGCTGCAACGCAACTGCAGAATCATCTGGTTAAAAGCGCTTCCGGAGGATCACTGGAATCGCGTTTTGCAGCAGGATCCCAGACCGATGACGAATTTTCCGGATGCTTTCGCCCAATTGCAGAATCTCTTGGAGCGGCGTGAACCGCTCTACGCTCGAGCCGATTCCGTGATCAACACTTCTTTGCTTGGAATCCAGGGCAGCGTCAAACAGATCTTGTCGGAAATGGCCGGCGCCGAAGCCTGAAACCGCGAGTAGTCGTCTGTTGACAATCCCCAAACCGCGGTGTCGACGCGGGCATTGCCGCATTTTCTGAAAGCGTGCGAAAATAAACACAATCCGCAATGGCTGTCAATCTGGCAAAACATGCCTTTGTTACTGGTCGCCAGATTCGCGTATTCATTTCCTCCACCTTTCGCGATATGAATTCGGAACGGGAAGAGTTGATCAAGCGCGTTTTCCCTTTGCTTCGAAAGAAATGCGAAAATCGCGGTGTGATTTGGGGTGACGTTGACTTGCGCTGGGGAATCACGGAGGAGCAAAAAAGCCGAAGGCAAGGTGTTGCCGATCTGCCTTGCCGAAATACAACACTGCCGTCCCTACTTCATCGGCATTCTCGGCGATCGTTATGGATGGGTGCCGGACGAAATTCCGGCCGAGCTTCTGAGACAGTATCCGTGGCTCCGGCAACACAAAGAACAATCCGTGACGGAGCTCGAAATCCTGCATGGCGTCCTGAACGATCCCGGCATGGCCGACCACGCTTACTTCTATTCTTGACCGGTCCGTCAGGCATTGGTAAATCGGCGCTGATCGCAAAATGGGTGAGCCGTTACCGCGAAAACGCAGGCACGCAAAAAACGTCCTTCCTGCATAAATTGAAAGCAAAACTCCATTCGGAAGAAGAAGCAATCCCTGTGATTTTGCATTTGTTCGGAGCCAGTGCCTACAGCGCCAATCGGATCGGTATCGTGCGAAGACTGATCGGAGAGTTCAATCGACAATTTGAGATCAAGCAGCCTATTCCGGATGATCATCATCAACTGCGAAAGGCTTTTGCAGATGCGCTAAACGCGGTTGCCGAAAAAGGAAGGATTATTCTCATCATCGACGGCCTGAATCAACTCGAGGACCGCGATCAGGCTCCTGACCTTGTATGGTTACCGGAACGCATTCCTTCGCAGATCCGATTGATCCTTTCTACTCTTTCCGGAAGGTCGCTCGTGGAATTGAAACGTCGAGCCTGGCCTATCCTCGAAGTTTTTCCTTTGTCACAGGAGGAGAGGCTTGAGCTGATTCAACAGTGCCTTGCGCAATATAGTAAGACGTTGAGTTCTGCTTTCACAGACCGGTTGGTTCGCGCAGAACAAACGGCCAATCCCCTTCCTTCGCGCGCTGCTGGAAGAACTGCGACTCTATGGTGATCATGACACGCTCAACAGTCGAACATTATCTCGGCTCATCAAGCATTCGATGATTTATATGGAAGGATACTGGAACGTTACGAAGCGGATTACGATGTTCACGTCCCAATCTGGTAAAGGAGTCGATGTCACTTCTTGGGCAGCCCGGAGAGGGTTATCACAAACAGAATTGTGGAATTGCTCAAATTTCCGACGATCGAATGCCCCATGTATCCTGGTCAATTTTTTATGTGGCAACAGAAAACTCCTTTGTCAATCGCTCCGGCTTGCTCAGTTTTTCCCACGGGTACGTTAAGAAGGGAGTTGAGGGAAATATCTGAAAACCGAATCATCCCGAACGAACATTCGAATGTGTTTGGCGGGCCACTTTGAATCGGGCGGTGTAGAAATCAGAAAAATCGAGGATTTCCGGGGCAGTTTGCTAGACGATGCATTTTTTTTTTTTATGTACATACTACTTGGTTCAAGTTCACTGCTAGCCGCTCTCTCGCACGTCTACTTCCCGGATTCCTACGCGCATGTCGTCTCGATGGGGACCGATGTGGGTGAACCCACGACGACGGTCATTACTCCCGCGTCTCCATCGGCGCTCGCGGTAGCCACCCTCCTCAAGTCCGGCCGTGTTCGTACGGTAGGTCAGCGTGGCACCATCCACCGTATGTGCCCCGACGCGGGTTAGCGTGGCCACAAAGAGCGGAGCGAACGATGCACAGGAACCGCTCGCGTGCGCGAGCAAGGACAAGTCCTTCCCGGGCCAGAATGGCTTCCCATGAGGTCCGTGCTCCCAGCCCACCACTCCCTGCCCTTGAGCGAGATGGCTCGCTGCTCCAGTGCGTCCTGGTAGTTCCGGAGCGAGCCCGGGTACGCGGGCATCTGGCTCGACGCTATCTCGTCCCATCCAGCGGCGGCGGCGCGGGGGCTGCCCTTGATCAGCCGCAGGCTGTCCCGGGAAGAAAGACCTTAGAGGGACCATCTCCTCCCATCGGCGGAAGTCCGTCTGAGTAGAGCGCCGTCAGCCGTGGCTCGTTTCTCCCCGTGAACGTCAATAGCGGCAGAAGCCTGGATCACTCGACGCTCATCGCCCTCCGCAGCGGACAGTTCCAATGGACTCCACCCGCGAAACTCTGACCGCGCCAATCAGCTCTCTCGAAGACGCCGTCCGGGGTGAGGTACCGCGGAGACACACGTGGATGGCCTCCAACACCGTGCTCTTGCCGGTTCCGTTGCCCCCCACCACAAGCGTGACCCTTGGTCCGAAAGTCGACTTGGAACAATTCATGACAGCGGACATTCTGCAGCCGCGCGCGCCGGCAGTATCCCGCGTTCCGCCTGTCCTCTCCCTTCCAGCCTCATCGCTACCAACCACGACCAAGCGCACGCCGTCTCTCTGCACTACGTCACCCTGTAGTAGCTGACGGCCGCGGCGGCGCTCCACCTGGCCGTTCACCCGAACTTCGCCGGCATCGATCCAGGATTTTCGCCTCTCCACCTGAGTCCGCCATACCGCTGAACTTCAAGAGCTGTCCAAGGGCGCGGTCCCAGCAGCGGCTCGAGGTCCTCGAGGTGGAGCGTGCAGTCGTCGAGCCGGGGCTCCCAGACGCGGACGGTCAGGCCCGCGGTCGCGGGCGACGCCGAGCCACGGATCGATGTTGCCGTGGTGGTCGAGGCCGGTCACGACGATCTCGTCGCCGGGCGCGAACGTCGCCGCGATCGAACGGCTGACGTGGAACGTCAGCGACGTCATGTTCGCGCCGAACTTGATCTCGGACGGGTCGGCCGCGCCGAGCATGTCGGCCATCGCCTGGTGCGCCTCGGCGACGATCGCGTCGCTCCGGCGGCTCGTCAGGAACGCCCCGTCGGCGTTCGCGTTCGACTCGCGGTAGTAGGCGGCGACGGCGTCGATGACCGAATCGGGGACCTGCGTCCCGCCGGGACCGTCGAAGTAGGCGACGGGCCGGCCGTCGTCCTCGAGCGAGAGGGCCGGGAAGCTGTCGGCGAAGCGCCGCGACGTCGAAGGAGGGCATCGGGAAATCCTCGGCTGGGCTGGGTCCGCCGATCCTAGCCCAGTCCGGGATCCCCGGTCGTGGGTCCGCCGTCGGGCGACGCGGACCGGGAGCACCTTGTCGTCCGCCTTCGCCTGGTCGACGGCGATCTCGACCTCGATCGTCACGTCCTCGCCGACGAGCCAGCCGCCGGTCTCGAGGGCGACGTTCCAGCCGAGGCCCCAGTCCTTGCGGTTGATCCTGGTTCGGGCCGAGATGCCCGGCCCGACGCCCGCCCTGCATGCTCGTGTAGAAGCCGAGGAACGTCGCGTCGAACGTGACCGGCCGGGTCGTCTCGCGGATCGTCAGGTCGCCGGTGATCCGGTAGTCGTCGCCGCGGACGTGCTCGACCGCGGTCGAGCGGAAGGACATGAACGGGAAGTGCTCGGCGTCGAAGAAGTCGGCCGAACGGAGGTGGCCGTCGCGCGGGCCGTTCGCGGTGTCGACCGAGCCGGTCGCGATCGCGCAGCTCGGCGTGGGACCGGGTCGGCTCCGCCTCGTCGAGGGTCACGCGTGCCCTCGATCTCGGCGAACGTGCCGCGGACGGTCGTCACCATCATGTGCTTGGCGGAGAACAGGATGTCGGTGTGGGCGGCGTCGATCGCCCAGGTGGTCGCAGTGGTCGCGCTGGTCGCGGGGGTCGCGGGGGTCATGGGTGTTCGGTTCCTCTTCCTCTGGCGACCGCTCCGGCCGCCATTCGTAGTTGCTCATGCAACGATACGCCAGATAGTTGCCTTGTCAACGATCGATCCGGTATCATCGCCGTCATGACGACCACGAGCAGGAATCAGCAATACGTGGCGATGGTTATGTCTTGGCTCAGTTTCCTGCTTATACCAAAAGAAGCCATTGATACCAGGGCGGCCTCTGCAACGGCACTGAGTAACGCGACCTGGACGGATGCGAAGGCGGCTTACGTTGACGCTTCTATTGCTTCAAGGGGTACGAGCAATTTGACGACGGCTAATTTGGGTGGGTTGACGAATGTGACGTTGGCGGCTACGCAGACAGGCGTGACTATTCCGACGGTGACGACGTACGCCAACGCCCCGGCTGATTCTACCGGAGTGACAACGTTGGTCGGTCTCCTGACGCCCACACACGCGGGTACTTGGACGCGGCGGATCTTGGCCTCGCGAACGTCCACGGTGACGAACGACTCAATATGGCAAACCGATCTATCAGGGTATTCAACAGCCGGTCAGGCGGGACATCTCAAGAACGCCGGAGCAGCGGCCGATCCTTGGTCCACGCCGTTGCCCCAGGAGAGTACTCGTCGGGTTCGGCCGGCTACATCATCGGAATTGGGGCGCGGCTGCGGATCCGTGGAATGTGTCGTTACCCAGGGGCCTCCAGAAGGGAAAGCCGGGTATATCGTCGGTCACAACCTTGACGCCACGACTTCTCGCGCGGTCTACCTATGCGGGCGCCGATTCATCGGGTGTGACAACCCTTCTCGCTCATCTTGGCGCCCGGAGCCAAGATACTTGACAATTTCGATCTTCGACGCGGCTGTTTCGACGCGCTCGACTTACGCAGGAGCGAGAAGCTGCGGGTGTCACGACGCTCCTTTCACGCCTGTCTGACCGCGAACCCAGCTGGGTCTCTCGACAACCTGACGAGAATTTGGATGCCGGTGTTTCAACGCGCCTTGCGT
The DNA here is from genome assembly GCA_963771165.1 of uncultured bacterium. Classification (GTDB taxonomy): domain Bacteria; phylum Acidobacteriota; class HRBIN11; order JAKEFK01; family JAKEFK01; genus JAKEFK01. The sequence goes on from CAVYSN010000005.1 coordinate 77,081, forward strand.
CAACATCTTATGCGGCGCCTGACAATGGCGGGATTACGTCGATCTATCGGTCAACTCGGCCACTTACGGGAATAGCGCCCTCAAGGTCTACGTGGACGATCTTGGAGCGCGACTGACTGCGGCGCGCGCAGGGTATCTCGACTATTTGTCGGAGATAACCAGAGAATGAACGAGCGGTCCATAGTTTCACGGCAAACGCTTTGGAGACGGCACCAAGTAGTCGGAGCGACGACAACTCCAATCGCTGATGCCATTTCGACAACTTTGGCCGACCACACCGGGACCGGGTCCTTAGGCAAGAAGATCGGCGACCTTCCGACAAGCGGAACCGGCGACTGGACTGCCGACGAGAAGGCAGACATCTTGGCGGCGTTGGGTGTCACTGGCACAGGGTTGGCGACGACTCGCTACGACGCTTTATACCGAGATCAAGAAGGCGAGGCGCTGATGGACAGGATATTGGTTAACGAGTCGAAAGATTTTCTCATTCCGATCCCGGAGTCGATCTCAAGTAACACAGTCATCGTAGATTTTAACCCGGCCGGGACCGTTCTCGCGTTCCGGGTCCGCGAATTTTTCTCGCGATGAGGTCTGGAAGGTTACCTATACGCCGCTCGCCGTTGGGACTATTGTTGTCAAGCTCAACAACCCGACCATTACATCAAAGCGCGAGAGTGTGTTCCAAGTCGTCGGAACTCTCGACGAGTCAGTCGCGCCGGGTTCTGATTTTTCTTTCGATACGACGACGAATCTCGGGAAGGTCCGGGCGTTGATCGGCGACGTGACCGCGGCGTCCTACACGCTCTCGAATACGCAGATCAATGTCTATCTTGGAGACGATCCGATCTTCTTGCGGCCGCGGCCCAATGTATGCTCGCGACTGCCTCCTCAAAGGCCCTTTTGGCGAAGCGCAAGAGCGCCGGAGACTGCTCCGAGGACCTGACCGC
>CAVYSN010000006.1:0-38938 GCA_963771165.1 uncultured bacterium
GCGAAAGAACGGTTGGAATCCGCCGGAAAGGGGAGCCTGTTGATTGCAAGTACCCTCCGTCAGGGTCTCAACTGTGTAGAACAGTCGCAGTTATCTAAAGTTCTTTAGCTCCGTGTGGAAGGCGCCTCCTATGGAAGGAACAAACCACCGAATTACTACGAACAATATGTGTAATCCGCTCTACGAACCCATGCTCCCAATCTGTACTCTTTATATATGAAACTTAAGAAGCTTTATTCATTCCTAATACTACTGCTGATCAGTATGCCTCTGATTGCCGCAGATCAAATCTCACAATTTTCGCTCGCTGCAGGCAAGCATCGTATCTCAGCAACGATCTACCATCAACATGGATCCGGATTCGGAGAAAGCGCGGTGTTGAATTTTCGATCGTTTATGGATGGGAAAATGCTCCAGGCAATGGAATCAGATGGATTCGAACCGCCTGTGCTTTTTCAGCAACATGGTGAAAACTTCGTTCCTGTTTCCACCCTTCCGAGCGGTTCGGGAGCGTTCGTAGACGACACAATATTCTGGATCGCCCCGGATGGTACGATGCACGAAATTGAATTTGCAAACGCCGCAGAATCTTATGAGGACAAAGTCGGTGTGCATGAAACAGTGCTTACCGGCGGTCCCGGTGTTTACTGTGCGGGACATCAATTGAAATTCGAATTCTACATTGCGCATAACGGTGATCCACACTGCTGCCCAACCGCCGGAAAAGTCTCCGGAACTTATAAAATGATTGGTGAGAGAAGATTTGATACCAGCACAAATTCATACAGTTCCACATTTAGAATGGTGGCCGTTCATTATTCTAGAACTCCGGTCTCTTCCGGCGAAATGTCAGTTCATTTACGATAGAGATACGGGGCGCATTCATTGGAGGTTTCAGTATGAAAAGAATAAAAGATGTGGAGGGAAAAACATGTCGATAGCTACTATTTTGATCGTGATTTTGGTTCTTGCGTTACTCGGTGTGATTCCAGCATGGCCGCATAGTAGGAGCTGGGGCTATGGACCCAGCGGTCTCGTCGGCTTGATCTTGATCGTGTTGCTGATCTTGTTTTTGATGGGACGGTTGTAACCTCACCAATCTCATTCCCCGGCAAATCAGTGTGGGTGTGAAGGTTAGGCGCTACAATTTCGTACTAGTTCTTCTTCCCGAATAAGTCGAGTCCCACGGAAGGCTCTTTGAGTGTCCCGGTAATTTTTATGGGAAGAACAGCACCGGCTTTTCCTTTTTTGAAGAAAGGATCAACCACTTTCAGCAGAATGCTTTTGATTCCCTTCTGTGTTTCCGAAAGTTTGGCCTCCATCTGGAGGCTTCCGCGAAAATCAAAATTTTTTCCGGCAAGCCAATACTTCCCGTTCAACCGAACTTGTGCCCCCGGCACGGCGAAGGTAAGTGTGGAAAGGCTCAGGGTTGCATCCTGAAGCACGAAATGTCCCTGCATGTTCGATACAATTCGTTCGTTCGTGGAATCTTCGTGGCGCCCACGGCTTCGCAAGCTGAGCTCTTCGACTTTTTCCTGAACTGCAGGAGTTGTGAATTCTGCACTTTGAACGTTGAATATCCCATCTCAGCCTCAGCTTCTCCATGACATCTTGATCACCGGGAGGCAGCTCAAGTTTCGCGGTGAATCGGATGGTTCCAGTCAGCGGCGGTTTGGATGGAACCGCAAATTTCATGAGATCTTCTATCCTTCCGTCATCTACGCGAACATCCAACACAACGGTCTTGCCTTTTCTTCCCCCCATCTTTGCCACAGCACCGTTACAAATTACAGTTGTCTTACCGAACCTTGCAGTCACCGGCTGCAGCAGAGTGTCTCCGTTGGTTCCATCTACCACTGCGTGAAACTCCGTCTTCAGATCCACCGGATGATTTCCCAAGCGAACTTTAAAATCGGGCGTGTCCGTTGTTCCGTTCACTACGATGCTTTGCAGGACTCCTTTGAATTGTCCCACGGAAGACAGCCGGCCGGAGATGCCTTTGAATACAGAGAGGTCGGCATTTTGAAATTTGTATTCTCCGGAAAGAGGTGTGTTGGCAGGATTTATTTTCTGCCATGGCCCGAATCCTCCCTTCGCGTCGATCAAACCCGGGGGTTTCGCATTCTTTAGTTTCGCATCGTATTCAATGGGATGGTCGAATCCTACAGAATGCAAGGTCAACTTGTAGAGCTCAAAGATCAGCGGATCACTGCCGATCTTTTTCGGAAGGATTCTCAACACAGCGTTATCCGCGTGAACCGTTTCGATCACAAAAGGAAATGCCGTTTCATTTCCTTGTGCAAGATCAGGCGCAGCGGTGTGGACCTTCCTTCTTCAGTGTTTCCCCCTTCTGACGATCCAGCTTCTCTGGCTTGCCAATTCTTTCCTGGTCCGGAGGAATATGGATTGCCAGACCATGCAGAGTAACCTCGTTGATATGAGCCGGAGAACTCAGCAGTCCCATCCATCCCGTCTCCAAAGAAAACTCTTCGATCGAGATCAGTGGCGGCAAATCTTTCCGACCCCTGTACCAAACAAGAAGTTTTTTCCCATTCGCGCGTACCCTGGGGAACCACGAGAGGTGCAGGCTTCCCAACTCCGCTTCCCCATTGAATCGCTCTGCGAGTGTGCGCAGCATCTTCGCGCGAAGCCTCGATTCGAAAAAGGGTAGGGTGACGGAAGCGCTTAAAATCAGCACGAGCAGCACGGCGCAACCGGCGGTAACCCATTTCTTCCCTTTTTTCGAAAGCCTCATTGCTATTCTGTTTTTCCTTGCGGCCTGGTTTTCTCGTGAATCGGCTCCAGATTCACATAGTGGTCCCAAACAAAGCCCCGATTCCGGCGGTGATTGCCATTGCAAGGGCTCCCCAGAATGTGACGCGCGCCATTCCCCTCAAGATGGACGCGCCGCCCGTATGAGCCGCAAGGGCGCCGAGAAGAGCGAGAAAGAATAGAGAAGTGCCCGCAACAAGTGAAACGATGCCGGTGGCAGGCGCGAAAACCGCAACGAGAAAAGGGAGCATTGCGCCAATTGCGAACGATAAAGCGGAAGCAATTGCTGCTTGAACAGGTCTGGCACCAAAGGTTTCCGAGATGCCCAGTTCATCGCGAGAATGTGCTGCAAGTGCATCTTTGGCCATGAGCTGTTCCGCTACCTGTTTCGCAAGCGTCGAATCCAGCCCCCGTTTTACGTAGATTGCCGCAAGCTCTTTTTTCTCGCCCTCCTCATTAACATCCAGTTCCACTCGTTCGCGATTGATATCCGCTTGCTCGGTATCTGACTGAGAACTGACGGACACATACTCACCTGCAGCCATCGACATTGCTCCTGCAACCAATCCTGCGACACCCGCCACCAACACACTCCCATGTGTTGCATTGGACGCGGCCACGCCGATCACCAGACTTGCGGTTGAAACGATGCCGTCGTTTGCACCCAAAACCGCTGCTCGAAGCCAGCCTATATTCTGCGTACGATGTCGTTCACGATGCAGTGCAGCCATTCAGATCTCCTCCACTTGATTTTAGCAAAAGAGAGTCGCGCTATCATGAGCGGAAATCAATACACCAACCGGGTAACCTAGGCCTCAACTATAATCTGGAATCCGCCGTAAGACATTCGCTTATCGTCAAAGGGCATGGATTTCATATCCATCATTTTGGCAATTCGGGGATCCTTCATCACTTTGGCGTTCACGCTATCGCGATGGGCACGGGACTTGTATACGATCCATGAGAACACAACGGTCTCACCCGGCTTCAACTTGACTGTTCGTGTGAAAGGCACGCCAAACTTCACCTTCAGGTCGTCCCCCAAGCATTCCCGGTACTCCAGTGCACCGTGCTCCTTCCAGATTTTACCGGCCTTCTGAGACATACGGCGGTAAGCCTGAACATTTTTCTTGGGAACAGGTAAGAGAAATCCATCAACGTATTTCATATCTCGATACTCCTTTCTATTTTCGGACTGGTTTCAAATTTATACAGCAACGCCCACTCTTCAATAGTCGCCGGTCACGGCAGAAATCGACAACACGGAATATTCATGAAGAATTTCTTGCTGCAGCAAATTCATTGCTTCAAAAGGATACGTTTGAATAACTTTTGCATCCGTTCCACATACTGGCAGGCTGTCCAACCGCACTTGATCGTGAGATGTTCCCAGTTCCGAACCGACAGTATAGTCCAGAACAGATCGATGGCTTGATCGCGGGACCATTCGGCAGCAAGCATCCCATCACGAATCAGTGCATCGATCGTTTTACAGCACCCTTCACGCAATGCCGTCATGCGGTTATTCCAGGCAACTGCCGCTGCCTCATCCGCATCATGAACCAGCATCATCGCTTTGGCGAGTCCATAGATTTCGGGAATGTAGTTGCCCCAAAAAACAATGTACTCCTGGAGGATTTCTACTCCCTTCGTTGCGGCCTGGTACCTTCGCAAACGTTCGTTTAGTCCCAGAACCTCATCAATATAGTGAGTCGTTGCCACCATCAATTCCGCCCGTGTACTAAAATGAAGGTACACTGCCTGGCGTGAAACGCCGGCAGCCTCCGCAATATCACGCATTCGAACACCCAAACCGCGCCTCTCTTCCATCAGTTGCCAGGTCGCCTCAAGAATTTTTGTCCTGGTTTCTGATTTTATGCTTGACATTGTGTAAAGTTTCTCATATACCACGCAGCAATTCAATTGACACAGCGTAAAGTTCATCGAAAAACTCGACCGGTGTCCCCTTAGAGGTGAGCCATGTGCTGAAGGATCAGCGCTTTTACTTTTTGCCAGACTTCCGGATCGAGATTCATCTTCGTGTGGGCCACCCTGAACATCTTCTTCCACCATGGGACGGAACTCAGGTCGATCTGTTTAAGCCGGTAATCAAATTTCAGATTGCCAAGGATCCTTGTTTTTGCAGGGTCCTCAGCACGAATTTCAGGCTCGCCCCGGATGAAACAGCCATTTCGTTGAAACAGGTTGTATGCAAACCCCACATTTTTCGGAATGACATCATCCCGTCTTCCAACGCTATCGATTTGAATTGTCAATAAAACGGGAATCTTAAGATCCTTCAACTGAGTAGCGAATTTGACAACCGCTGCTCCACCGAAACTCTGTCCGTACAAGATCAATCGCGCGGATTCTTTCTCTGGAACCTGAAGCCGTCCGTCCTGGTTTTTATCTAAAGCATTTTGAACAAGCTGTAAGGCCAATTCACGCCTTATATTCTCCACAGTTTCCACGTGTACATCCGGCAAATTCAGGCTTCGAAGTTCCATCGCCAACTTTCGCACGCCTTCACGGGGGCTGTCCCATCGCTCGCGCCCGCCCAAAAATCCAAGCACAAGATAATGTTTCTCCGGAAGCGGAGTGGCTACCTGAAAATGATCGTATCGTTGCCGCGAATAACAGCCGGTACATGCAAAGAAGAGCAGTACGACTAAACACTTTTTCAAATATCAATCCAATCGTTTCTTTGAAATGTATTTTAACATTCGCCAAAAAGAAGTTGTCGTTCATAGATACGCAGATTGGATGCGGCGGGTGTGGTCTCTTTTCTCGCCAGAAAAAAATTCCAGTGTTGTCTATTTTGAACCATTTTATTCGTTTTATTATTCAGAAGAAACTGATGGAGGCCCATAATGAAGTTGATCTCGATTGTCGTTTTCTTCGTATCAATCGTTTGTTTGAGCACGGCAAAAGTCGAATCTTCAACGATAAAAACGTTGACTCTGAAAGAGGGTGAAGCGAGTTCCCCAGCGAGAATCGATGATGTTTCCTGGCTGGCCGGATACTGGAAAGGAGAAGGTCTCGGAGGGGTATCCGAGGAATTTTGGACCAAACCGGCCGGAGGAAGCATGACCGGAGTAAACCGTCTTGTGAAGGATGGAAAGACAGTTTTTCAAGAAATCCTGATCATCATGGAGCAGCAAAACAGCCTGATTCTTAAGCTGAAACATTTCAATCCGGATTTAACCGGTTGGGAAGAGAAAGAAAAGACGATCGACTTTGCATTGGTTCACGTGGGACCGAATGAGGCCTTTTTTGACGGTTTAACCTATCGCAAGTTGCATGATGGGTCGCTTCAAATTTTCTTAAAGCTCAGGAAAAAGGATGGTGAAGTTGTCGAAGAGGAGTTTCGGTTTCAGAGAACTGCCACGCGGGTGCGATGAATCGCGTCGCTGCAAAAACCGTATAAGCCTCCTTTGCATTCCCTGAAAGTCTTGATAGAATCCGTCCGGAATCCATCAAGATGAAGAAGAGTGGCGGCGCTTTTTTTTCCTCGCGATGGGGAATGATTCTGGCGGTTGTCGGCATTGCTGTTGGAACCGGGAATATCTGGCGTTTTTCCAGGATTGTTGCGCAAAATGGAGGCGGGTCCTTCCTGATTCCATGGGTCATCTTTTTGTTGATCTGGTCGGTTCCTCTGATCATTGCCGAGTTTGCAATCGGAAGGCAAACACGTCTTGGGCCTGTGGGAAGCATCGCAGAACTCGCGGGCCCGAAGTACGCATGGATGGGGGGCTTTGTTGCTTTTGTAGCAATCGCGATCATGTTCTATTACTCGGTTGTAACCGGGTGGTGCTTGAAATACTTAACCGTATCTGTAACGGGCCAACTCATGAGGATCGGCGATCATTCCGTCCTGTGGGAGTCTTTCACTCAAAGCTGGGAACCGGTTTTTTTTCATTTTTGTGCAATGATCATTGCTGCGGCAATCATTTACAAGGGGGTCAGCGGGATCGAACGGGTAGCCCGCATTTTGATTCCTTCCCTGTTTGTTATCCTGATCGTCATCGCCGCGCGAGCCGTCACTCTGCCTGGAGCTTTTCGCGGCATCGTTTACTTTTTCACTCCTGATCTGAAGACACTACTGGACTACAAGGTGTGGCTTGCTGCATTGACGCAAAATGCATGGGACACGGGCGCCGGATGGGGGCTGATTCTTACGTATGCGTGTTATGTGCGGAAGCGTGAAGACGTGGCGCTGAATGGAGCTCTGACTGCATTTGCCAATAACTCTGTCTCTCTTCTAGCAGGAATCACGATCTTTTCTACGGTTTTTGCACTTGGCGCGGATCATGGTGTTCAGGAGTTGATTTCGGGTAGAGGAAGCACAAATGCAGGACTCGCTTTCATTTTTCTTCCGGAACTCTTCAGTCACCTTCCGGGTGGTATTGTCGTTCAGTCCTTTTTCTCCACGATTTTTTTCCTGGGTCTTTTCTTTGCCGCCATAACGTCATTGATCTCGATGCTTGAGCTGGGTGTCAAAGTGTTTGAGGATATGGGCTTTCAGCGAAAGCCAACCATCCTTGGATTTGCCATTGTCGGTTTTCTACTGGGAATTCCTTCCGCATTGAGCTTGCAATTTTTTGAGAACCAGGATTTTGTCTGGGGGATCGCTCTGATGATCAGCGGAGCTTTCATATGTTTTGCGCTTGTCAGATACGGGGTAACCAGTTTCAGACAGAAAGCGATCAATCACAGCGGTAGTGATTTCATGGTGGGAAAATGGTTCGACCATTTCATCACCTGGTTGATTCCTGCTGAAGCAATCGTGCTGATCGCATGGTGGTTCTATCTTGCGATCACCAGTTTTGACGTTGAAGGCTGGTGGAATCCATTAAACACTTACAGTGTAGCAACCTGTCTGTTTCAATGGGGAGTTGTTTTTGGAATTCTTTTGGCTTTGAATCGATGGATCGTGGGTCGCACGTTTAGGGATGTGAAAGTATGACAATCGCAGCCTGGATCACAATGATTTTTGTCGTGGGAACGGTCTGGGGAGGTCTTGCTATCCTTCTCCCCTATGCGATTCGAATGGAAAGCAAGAAAGGGGATCAAGAGGAATTTCCTGAGACATTTCCAACGCCTTAATTTTCATTGTTCGACTTTAGGATAGACTACAAACATGCGCTATCTGCTTGAGGATTTCCGCTACGCTTTGCGCGGGTTGATCAAACGTCCGGTCCTGATCGTACTCGCTGTGCTCACCTTGTCACTCGGCATCGGAACGACGACAACAATCTTTACAGTACTGAATTTTTCCCTTCTTCAGAGCATTCCTGTTCCGAATTCGGATCGATTGGTCAGCATCTACACCGGTTCGCCCGAGTTTCCGTACAATTGGACTCCCTATCCAGACTATGTCGACTATCGTGATCGCAGCAGCAGTTTTCTTGGCCTGACAGCTCGTTCGCCGCTAAACGTGGCTCTTGATCTGCATGGACAATCGGATAGGGTCAGTGGCGAGATCGTCTCCGGCAACTACTTCCATGTACTGAGACTCGAGCCGGCGCACGGACGGCTCCTTACAGAACAGGATGACAAGCCGGGCGCCGAACGGGTGGTCGTGATCAGTCATCGTTTCTGGATGCAACGTTTCGGGAACAATCCTTCAGCCGTGGGTTCCACTCTCCGGATCAATGGTCACTCGTTCCAGGTGGTTGGCGTGGCTCCGAAGGAATTTACCGCGGTCGACCTCGGCTTCATGCCGGCCTTCTGGGTTCCAATCAGCAATCAAGATGTGCTTAAATCGGTCAGACTTCAGTGGATCGAGAACCGTAAGATAGGATGGACGCTTGTTCTGGGACGCTTGAAAAATGAAGTAAAGATCCAACAAGCGGAATCAGATATTCGTAATCTCGCAGGCCAGATCGAGCGCGCCTTCCCGGATACGGAAAGCAAACGAGTGGTGAACGTCACACCCGCAATGCCGTTGCACGCTGCGTTGCGTCAAGAGACCAGAAACACCTTCCGGCTCTTTATGGGAGCCGTGCTTCTGGTACTTGTCATCGCCTGCGCAAATGTCGCAAATCTGATGCTCACTCAGGCGGTGGGACGCAGGCGGGAAATGGGTGTTTGCCTTGCGCTGGGAGCTCCGCGTTTCCGGCTGGTCCGGCAGTACCTGATTCAAAGTTTTACATTGTCCGTGATGGGAGCGATCCTTGGGTTGAGTTTCAACTCGATCGGCACTCGTCTGGTGTTGGCTTATTTCGAGCAGGGAGGGACAGGAAATCAATATCCGGAAATAGTGCTCGATTATCGGGTCTTCGGCTTCAGCATCCTTGTTACGCTGCTGAGCGCAGCCCTCTTCGGAATCGTTCCGGCGTTGCAAGGTTCCAAAGTCAATCTGGTCGAGCTACTGAAAGATCAGCCGGTTTCCGACCAACGCCAGGGACTTCTCAACATGAGCTTCCGAAACTTTCTCGTTGTGGCACAGGTCGCTCTATCTGTCGTGCTATTGATCACCGCTGGATTGTTGCTGCGTAGCCTTTGGAATTTGCAAAATGTATCTCCCGGTTTCGAGAAACGGTCGATTCTGCTAGCCTCCCTGTCGATCGACCGGGAGCGTTATTCGCCGGAAGAAGGCACTCGATTCTTGCAACGGCTGTTGGAACGGATTGGGTCTATTCCCGGAGTTCGCTCTGTAACAACGGCACCCATCGTGCCTCTGACACAAAGTTTTCAGAACACCAGAATATGGTTTCCCGGAAAACCAAAAGAGGCCACTGAAATCGAAGCGGCATCCGTGGGCATCGGCTACTTCAAAACAATGGAGATCACGATCCTTCAAGGGCGCTCTTTCGAGCGACAGGACATCGGACGAACTCCGGAGCCTATTGTAGTCAATCGCGCACTATCACAACGACTGTGGCCGGGGAAAAATCCCATAGGCCAGAGATTACTTGCCGGCGACAGCCAGACAGATCCGCAATCCATCCGCGAAATAGAGGTCGTAGGGGTCGCTGCAAATTCCAAGTACTTATCCCTGACCGAGTCTGACCAACCCCTGATTTATTCATTCGTTGATAACAGCTTTAGCTTCAGAACCCACCTGTTAATTCGAAGCGGAGAAGATCAAGCTCCACTGGCTTCAAGCGTTCGAAAGGTTCTCCGAGAACTTGACCCAGGCCTGGCGATAGGGGAAATCTGGAGTATGGAAGAACATATCCGGCGCGCGCAATGGCAGCAGCGCCTTTACGCAGAAATGGTAGGTTTTCTAGGTCTCATCGGGCTGCTGTTAGCTGCGGTCGGTGTATTCAGCATCACAAACTATAGCGTACGCCAACAAGTTTATAGAATCGGAATTCAAATGGCCCTCGGAGCACAACGTTCCGATGTGTTCAAACAGGTTCTGAGACAGGCAATGCGCTGGGTTCTTGTCGGCATCGCGTGCGGCCTGGCAGGAGCTCTTCTGCTCACCCGGATCGTGCAATCGGCTCTCTTCGGAATCGGTACCACGGATCCGTCCACTTATGCCGGCGTGATTACACTGTTAATCATTGTGGCACTCCTGGCAGTTTATTTGCCGGCTCGCCAGGCTACGAAGGTCGATCCTCTTATCTGTTTGAAGCAGACCTGACACACTTTCTGTTTACTAGAAAGTGAACGTTTCCTCTTCTGCAACCAGAAAGACGGGCGCACCTCCGCTGGAAATCTTCACTGCATGATCCAGCGTCTCTTTGCCTCCCGCAGAAGCAGCACATGTCTGCAACGCTTCCATCGATGGAAAATCAACTTCAGCTATTCTGTAAAATTGAGGCGTGCCTTGCGGTGAAGCCAAAACTTTGGTGGCAATAAACTTTGTTTTGCCTGCCAACTTTTCAACCGCCATGGGAACGTGTTCTTCCTGATATAATTTTTCGAAAGCATCTATATTCTTCGGACTCGGATACAGAACAATCAGTTTCACTTCAGCCATCATTTCCTCCAATCTTTTGAATCTCTATTCTATCCATAATCTGTCGCACCTGGTTATATTTGATTCGCGAATATATGTCGCGATGGAACGATGTATCGGTTCGGATTCGACATGGCCTCGGCTGACAGAACAGATCGGACAAGCTGCCAACTTGTAGGAGAGCCTGTCGAAAAACTAGTGCCGCCAGGTTCATATTGGCCGATTGGTTTGTATTTAAGGCTTGACTTAATTAAGTGATTACTTTATTATGTCTGTTATGGATATGTTTTACGCGCTTGCTGAGCCGAACAGGCGCCGCATTGTTGAGATGCTTGCGAACAGGGGCCAGCTATCCGCCAGCGATATATGCGACAAATTTGATGTCAGCCCTCCGGCCATTTCCCAGCATCTGAAAATCTTACGGGAGGCCAGGGTTGTGAACATGGAAAAACGGGCTCAGCAACGGATTTATCAGATCAATCCGCAGGCGATGCTGCAATTGCAAGAATGGGCAGAGCAAATCATGCAGCTTTGGGACCAGCGTTTTGATGCATTTGATGAAGTGCTCAAAGCCGAGAAAGCCAGAGTATTAAAACAACAAAACAAAAAGGATAAGAAAAATGTCAAAGCCAGACCAAGAAAATAGGACAGGAAAAAAGTTCACTGTGGATCGAGAAGCGCGAGAGATCACGATGGAACGCATTTTTGATGCGCCTCGCGAACTCGTGTGGAAGTTATATACGAATCCGGACCTGATACCGCAATGGTGGGGACCGAAGGCGCTTGTAACCACTGTTGATGAGATGGATGTAAGGCCCGGTGGCCGCTGGCGTTTCATCCAGCGGGACCCGAACGGCATGGAATATGCCTTCAACGGCGTCTATCGAGAGATCGAACCGCCCAAACGGGTCGTCTACACTTTTAACTTCGAACCGATCGGACCGGGCCATGAATTGGTTGAAATCGTAACGTTCGACGAACAGGGTGGCAAGACAAAACTCACAAGCAAAGCTGTTTACAACACGATTGAGGATCTGGAAGGAATGCTCAAATCCGGAATGGAAGGGGGCGCGACCGAAACCATGGACCGCTTCGAACAACTGTTGAAAGCAAAGGTTAAGTGATTAGTCGTTAATGTTGAGCGAGTCTTCCCGGGATGCCCGCGCGCATCGAAAAGAAGCCCGGATTCATGCGATCATGATTATAATTGCATGAGCAAAGGAGGAAGGATGCGCGCAAAAACCGCGGATGTTTGCTAAGTATCTCCTGTTGAGTTGTGGGTTGGTCTTTGCATCGTTTGTCGATGCTTCATCGTTGCCTGACGGAGGCGGAGATCCTGGAAAAGCATACAAAGAGTGTATCGATGCTGTGGCTAAACCGGATAAGGCTGCCATGGTTTCACTCTGCTTTGCAAAAGACGATCCGTGGATAAAAAAGACGAATCTTGATTATTTTACGAATGAAACTTTCCAGGTCGAAATCCGAATTTCCTGGCCCGCTCTACGTTTAATCGATGTAAAGATCACCGGCGGGCAGACGGAAGCGGATGACGCAGAAATTCTTGTGCAGGGCACTGAGTTGCGCCAGCGCCTGGAGTCAACCGGGGACATCATTGAAGTGGATCGTTATCCTGTCAAGGGAACCGTAACGCTTCGGCGGAAGAATGGGGTGTGGCGTTATGCCGGTACAGAAAAGCTTGAAAAAAGAGAATGAAGCATCATGGACTCATAACGCTTGATGTGCTCGCGAACCGGAGCTAACGGATATTCATGCCAATAGAAACGAGCTCTCTGCGCACACTCATTTTGCTTTTCTTGTTTACAACAACCGCCGCCGCTCTTTCCCTTACTCCGAAAGACATTGTTCAAATTCGTTCCGTCAGCGATCCTCAAATCTCACCGGACGGCCAGTGGATCGCCCTGGTTGTAGGGGAACCGCCCGCAGAAATGAAGCCGCAGACTGCATTGAACCAGGAAATCTGGATTGCTCCTTCTGATGGAGCATCTTCTCCGCGTAAATTCGCTTTCGGTCCGAAAAACGAATGGATGCCCCGTTGGTCACCAGATGGAAAGAGTCTTGCCTTTCTTTCCAATCGCCATGTTTCCGAAAAAGCTCAGATCTATGTTTTGAGCCTGACCGGCGGAGAAGCGGAAGCAGTCACCTCGATGGATCAAGATGTTGAGTTATTTCAATGGAGTCCGGACTCCGCCGCCTTTGCTTTTACGTCGAAACAACCGCTAGGTGACGAACAGAAAAAGCGGGCAGCAGAAGGCCGCGATGAGATCGTGATGGATCAGAACCGATCTTATTCGCGGCTCTATACAATCAATCTTAATTCAACAACACCGAAAATTTTGTCCGGAGAAAATGAGAACGTCAATGAACTTGACTACTCGCCGGATGGCTCCAGGCTGGCATTGTCTGTCTCTCCCGAACCAGACATCGACAGCGTTTTCTATCGTTCTGTTGTTGTTGTGATTAACCTGAAGGATCAGACTCGAAAATCCTGGCCTGAAAGGACGTATGGGACAATCCGCTGGTCAAAGGATGGAACCCGCCTCTTTCATCTGGCTATTGCTGGAAAAGGCGTTATGGGCATCCCAAGCGTCATCGATATTTCCAAAGGCCCTGTTCAACAGCTGGGAACTCATTATCGCGGCGTTGTGTGGGAAGCGGATTGGCTCCCGGATGGACGCATTCTTGTATCAGCGCAAGAGGGGGTCCAGGGCACGCTTGGAATCATGAGCAATGACCTGAGCAGGTTGCAGCTCCTGAAAAAAGTCGGGCGTACCTATGATCGTCCTGAAAATTGGAGTGTGAGCGCCGATGGGAAGCAAATTGCATTTCTCGATGCCGCGGCCAGTTCTGCTCCGGATGTATGGATGATAAACGCAAATGGCTCAGAATTAAAACGGATCACAAACATGAATCCGCAGCTCCGATCGTTTCCATTCGGTAAAACAGAAATCATTCGATGGAAGAGCAAAGATGGAATAGAAATTGAGGGCGTTCTTGTCCGTCCAGCGGCTTATGAAAATGGAAAACGATATCCACTCATCGTTCAGATTCATGGCGGGCCCGATTGGTGCTGGTGGGACGGTTGGAATGCATCCTGGCATGAATGGGCACAGTTGCTTGCTGGTGCCGGTTACGCCGTTTTGTTGCCGAATCCTCGCGGAAGCGTTTGCAATGGATTAGAGTTTGCTGAAGCAAATATCCAGGACTGGGGAGGCGGCGATTTGCAGGACATTCTATCCGGTGTTGATGATTTGATCGACAAAGGAATCGCCGATCCTGATCGCCTGGGTATTGGCGGGTGGAGTTACGGCGGGTACATGACGGCCTGGGCCATCACACAAACGAACCGATTCAAAGCTGCCGTGATGGGGGCCGGCCTGTCAAATCTCACAAGCCAGCATGGAACGGGTGACATTCCGACCTTTACAAAGGTCTATTTCGGATCGTCTCCATACGAAAACGCAGAGCCGTTTCATCAACGGTCTGCGATTTACAATGTTAAAAATGTGCGGACACCAACTTTGATTCTTCATGGTCAACAGGACAAGCGGGTCCCTTTATCACAGGCCGAAGAATTTTACAGAGCTCTGCGGGAGAGAAACGTTCCCGTTCAGTTTGTGATCTATCCACGCGAACCGCATCAAATCTATGAACTGGCACACGGACAGGATCTGCTGGAAAGAGTTTTGAAATGGTTCGATCGTTACCTGCGGAATTCAGAAAGTCGGTGATGTAAAAACCGGATCTTCTTACTGTTCCTGTTTTTCCGCAGTAGGGGGCGGGCCTGCGAACCTCAACCGGTTACCGTCCGGATCGGCGAATTCGGCCAGAGCGACTTTACCCGGAATGACGATTGTAGGACGTGTGAAAGTTACACCTCTGGACTCGATCGCGCGACGCGCCGCCTGAACATCGGCTACTCCGATGTTCAGCAGGACCGAACCGCTTCCAAGAGGCTCCTGTTGTTGGCTGAGACCGATTTCCAGTCCTTCGACATTCGTTGCAAGATGCGCGAATTGCAGATCATCACGACGTTCTGTCAGCACGAATCCCAGCATCTCCGTGTAAAACCGGACTGCCAGATCCAGATCTTTCACTCCCATCTGCACGAGCAATACCGAACGATACGAAATTCCTTCGGGCGGCCGAAGAAGGATCGATTCTGCGAAAGCTCCCTGAGCCAAAGCCACAGCCACCATAACAAGCAATCCTCTTTTCATGATCGTACCCTCCATATATATAGGTGGCCCTGGAGGACTGAATCGTTGGATAGCACTTCACGACCTGTTGTCTGCTACTTCTTCGCGGCCACTTCCGCGCGCAAGCGTTCCTCTTGCTCCCGCAGCTCGGGTGTGAAAGCTTCGCCGAAATCCTCTGAATCGAAAATCTGTCGAATTTCCACCTCCTCGCCTTCCTCGATCGGCATCCGCTTCACCCAGTCGATTGCCTCTTCTTTCGACTTGCACTGCCACAACCAGAACCCTGCGAGCAGCTCTTTCGTCTCCGCAAAGGGACCGTCGGTCACGGACCATTTCCCGCTCGAATGCTTGACGCGCGCTCCCTTTGAGCTCGGATGAAGCCCTTCGCCGGCAAGCATCACGCCGGCTTTTACCAGTTCCTCGTTGTATTTCAACATATCGGTGAGCAGCTTCTCGTCCGGTAGGATTCCCTCTTCTGACTCCTTGTTGGCTTTGATCATAATCATGAATCGCATTTTTGTTTCTCCTTATCTTATGTTTTTCAACTTTGGTTGTTGTCTTTTTACAATATATAGTCGCGAGGCAATAGCCAAAATCGACACCGGTCTTTAAGACTATTTCGCCGAGCAGAATTCGGGAAGTGCTGAGCCGATCTTGTTATCGTCTCAGCATTCTCTTCTTGGCAGCCGAAAGAACATCGGAAATGTAAGAAAAATACTTTGCCTTCTGATGTTGCGGGTTTCTGGCAAATGCTAGGGTTTCAATCTGTTTCAAGTATTCTTTGTCGTTCAACGACAAAAAATACTCGTGTTTTTTGAACAATAGCGGAAAAGTTGTTCTTTTTGATGATGGCAAATGCCATATCGCTAAATTCCTATCGCTGCTTTCAATATTATAAAACTCCGGTCCACTCCACATTCTTTTAATATATCGATTCCCTTCCCCACCCGAAATACCGTTGCCAAAGTACAGGTAAGAAAGAAAGTGAGCCTCCTCATTAAACTTTTTTGGATCGCCGGCATTGAATTTGTCAATCATTTTTTTAAAAACACTTTCAAAGTCTGCAAGAAGCAGCCTTAACGTTTTAACATTAAATGCCGCAAATTCCCCTGCATGATAGACCGGCAGTCGTCCAGTATCTCTACCCAACAGCTCATCGAACAGATCCTTCATATCGATCCGGGTAATTCCATTGATCATTTGCGAATCGGCGTAGTTCAAAATGTATGTGATACAACCTTTGCTTTTGCATTCTTCAAATAATGAGTCTAAAGATTTAGTGATTATACAATCGCAATCTAATATCAGATGTAAATCTTC
Source organism: uncultured bacterium (assembly GCA_963771165.1). Lineage (GTDB taxonomy): Bacteria > Acidobacteriota > HRBIN11 > JAKEFK01 > JAKEFK01 > JAKEFK01. The sequence goes on from CAVYSN010000006.1 coordinate 16,222, forward strand.
ATCGGCGCTGTTTCCTGCGATGTAGTTGAATATATCAAATTCATAGAACTGATTCCTCCAACTCCCATGAAATCCCCTGGGCGGCTTAAAGGTGAACGGAGTAACAATTACCTCAACACCGTGTTCCTTTAATTTGTCCGGAATATTGATTCCTTCGATGATTAGTGGATCGACAGGTTTGTTCAGGTAGAGCCGGAAAACACAGTCTCGATTGAACCTTCTCCCGTAGATAAAAAACACAAACACGCATTTCCAATATACAGCCTGGAATTCCGGTGACGATGAGTTGCTGCCGACCTGATAATACGTGCTCTCTTCATCCTTATCATCGAGGCACAACCAGGTGGAAATGTACTTTTTGAGCATGTCCATAATGATTCTACCGTTATTACCGGCGCCCGCGAACAGCATTCGTGTTTGCAAGCATGGAACCAGTGTCCACCATCGTAGTGAATCCGTAACGCGTCAGCATTTGAACAAGCTGTACGTTGAGCCGTTCAGCCGATGTCGCAACGGCGTCCTAACACTTTTAACACAGAGTTAACAATGATGGCTCGGCCACCGGGTACGATGAATCGAGTCCCAACAAGAACCGTATAAGCGATGCAGGGGCCCCATTGATGGCGCCCGTATCAATTTTCAGGTCAGATATAGGGACACAGAGATTAGAAATATCGCTCCTAAAATTTGCATAATTGTGTAAGGAGGTGTGACTTTGAAGAGTGGAAAGTAGGACAATACTCATGAATATGCTCAAATTAAAGGCAGGAAAATTTCCAACAGAGGTACTAAATACAGAAACCGTTGCGGACCTGGTTTTATCCGAGACATACTATAAGCCAGGCCAGATGATCGAAAATCATTCTCACAGACAGGCCGGGTTTATTATCATTTTGCATGGTGAGTTCGTTGAAATTCACGAAAAACGAATTCGAGCCTGTAAATCATCCGATGTCATCTTTCGACCCGCAGACCAGCTTCATGCTGATCATTTTGAACGTACTTCAACAAGGTGTCTGAATATGCAATTTGGCTCGAACTGGTTGTCAAGGCTTGAGCGGATTACAGGTGATCACCTCTCGGGTGATCCCACTTATTTTTCAGGCGGTGTAATTTTTCAATTGGGTCAGAAACTCTACGGTGAATTCCGAATGATCGATCTGGATTCTCCGCTGATCATGGAAGGATTGGCCCTGGAGATGATCGGTGAAGCGAACCGGCTCCTGATCAAAGAGGAATCCGGTACGCCTGTGTGGCTTAAGAAAGTGAAGGAACGGCTTCACGATCATTTTCCAGAACCGTTGAGCGTTCAACAATTGGCGATTGAAGCCGGGGTCCATCCGATCTATCTACACAGAGCATTTCGGAAACACTACAATCAATCGATCGGTGAATACTTACGCACCTTACGGATGCAGTTCTGCTGTACACAACTTGCTTCCACAAATGTGCCTCTTGCCGATATCAGCGCTGCAGCCGGTTTCTGCGATCAAGGTCATTTTTCCCGCGTCTTCAAACGATTGTGCGGCATGACCCCGCTGGCATACAGAAGATTTTTTCGCGCAGTTTAATCCATCCAATAAGGTTTCTTACATCCAAGACCAACCCGTTTGAACATGTTATGGTAATGCGTTACTTTTCACATTCGGGAGAATTCAATGGTATCTGCATGTCGACTGATCTTTTTGCTGGTTCTGATCTTATTCACTTCTAATTCTGTCCTGACACAAGAAAGCGACTGTTGCGCGAAAAGAAAGAAAGCCACAGCTGTTCCTTCAGACGAGCTCGCTAGATTTCTGGATAGTTTCGTGCCGGATCTCATGCGTGAAGAGCACATACCAGGAGCCGTTTTCGTATTCGTCCAAAACGGAAAGGTCATTGTGAGTCGGGGGTTTGGGTATGCAAATCTGGAAGATAAGCAACAAGTTAATGCCGGCAAGACAATTTTTCCGATCGGTTCGATCAGTAAGGTGTTTACTGCTACAGCGCTCATTCAGTTAGCGGACAATAAAAAAATCGATTTGAATACCGACGTCAACGTCTACTTGAGGAAACTGAACATTCCGGAGGCTTACGGTCAACCGATTACAGCCGCACATCTGTTGAGTCACACGTCCGGTCTGGATGAAATCCGACCAGGTACTCAGGCGCTGTCGGAGAGTATGATTTCACCTTTTCATGACTTCTTAAAAGATCGCCTTGTACGTGTTCATCCACCTGGTGTCATTACAAGTTACTCTACGTATGGCATTACCCTGGCCGGTAAGCTCGTGGAAGAAACTTCCGGAGTCTCTTATGAGACTTACCTGAACCGAAATATTTGGAAGCCACTACAGATGAATCGTACACACATTTCAACACCTCGCGAAATGGCAGCCGATGTGGCAATAGCATATGCAGTGGAGAACGATACCCCGACGAGGATCCCTTATGAGTGGTACCACACGACACCGGCATCTTCCATCCGGAGCACAGCCGAAGATATGGGGAATTTCATCATTGCACACCTTGAGTGCGGAGACTTGCGCGGCCATCGTATCTTGAGCGCGCACGCCGCGTGTGAGATGCATCGAAGACAGTCAACAACACATCCCAAAATGCCCGGATGGACGTACGGATTTCAGGAAGATGACACGAACGGATTGCGGGTCCTGGAGCACGGCGGCGACATTGCCGGCTTCGCTTCTCTGATGGTGTTGTTACCCGATGAAAATACCGGCTTTTTTGTGGCTCATCATATAGAAGGTGGAAATCTGCGTTTTGCTGTAAAACAAAAATTGCTCGACCGCTATTTTCCCGATCAGCGTTCGTTCCATGTCCCGGTTCCGAATCCGGATTCCACGGGACAGCTGAAGCGATTTGCAGGAATCTACCGCGCGAACCTGTTCTGTCATACATGCAAGAATCCACTAACCGTTGCTGAGGTTGAAGTGACCGCAAATGACGATGGGACAATCACAGTATGGGATGACAAATGGGTTCAAACTACCCCATTACTTTTTGTGCGTCTTGATGGAAAACGGAAAATTGGGTTTCAAGAAGACAAAGCAGGACGCATCCTTCAGATGTCCGCAGGATCATGGAAAGTTCTTGAAAAAGTGAAATGATCCGGCTCCAACGAAGACAAAGCGCGTTATAATTTCCATTAGTACAGACCTCTCATCATGGATCCTGTTTCTTTTTCTCAGGCAATTCGCTCATCGAAAACCAGGAGTGGCGCGATGGAACACGCAATGACAACAACAGCTTTTACGCTGGAAGGGTATCAGATTGTACGCAATTTGGGTGTTGTGCGAGGAATCACGGTTCGATCCCGCTCCATCTTCGGCACTGTGGGCGGTGCGTTGCAAACGATTCGCGGAGGAAACATAACATTGTTTACGGAATTGTGCGAGAAAACTCGTGATGAAGCATACGAGATTATGCTTGCACACGCATGGGACCTCGGAGCAAACGCTGTGATTGGAATCCGCTACGACGCAACGGAGGTTATGAGCGGCGTAACAGAAGTGCTCTGCTATGGAACGGCTGTGATCGTTGATCCGATCCTGTCTTCGAAGGACGAACGATAGAAGTCTGCTTGAGTATTTCTTAGACGGAATCACCATATCTTCAATATTTCCACCTATCCTTTGGTTGCACGCAGCCAATGGAGGATAGCAAGAACGTTCAAGACGTATTCGCTCCGGGCCATACAATCGCGTGGTGGAGAGGAGCACAATGAAAAATCTGTGGATTCTAATCAGTTGTGGTCTATTTTGCGCATGGAACGCGCCGCTTCATGGTGAAATCACACCGGTTCTAACCGCGCTTGCGGATCGCGCCGTAAACCGAAATGCGACTGTTCTGAGCGATTTGGATCGGCGTGGTTTACGGCTGAGTGAGGGATCGGGTCAGGGTTTGGTCTGGATACCAAATATTCTTTTTTCAACCGGATCGATAGAAATCGATGTTCGAGGCAAGGATATTTTTCAGAAAAGTTTTGTCGGCATCGCTTTCCTCGGTGTGAGCGATTCTCGCTATGAAGTCGTCTACCTTCGCCCCTTCAATTTTCGAACAAGTGATCCTGTGCGGCGTTCACACGCGCTTCAATACGCGTATCACCCCGATTTTCCGTGGGCCAAACTTCGCAACGAACGTCCCGGCGAGTTTGAAACTGGAGGGCCGGACTCGCTTGAACCGAACAACTGGGTACACTTGCGTCTGGATGTATCAGTCAATCGAATTCAGGTTTTTCTTGAAGATTCCAAAACACCTTCTCTGAGCGTTTCGCGTCTCAGTCCTGTGAAGGAAGGTTCGATTGGTCTATGGGTAGGAGAAGGATCGGGCGGAGATTTCACAAATCTGAAAATTGAGTCTGGCGGATCAACTTCGCAGTTTCCGGTTGTCCCTGAAGTATTCATCGACCGTTTTAAAGGTTCTGAAGGGATTACGTTCAATGGAGAGGGTCACTTGTTCATCGGAGCGGACCGTGCCGTCTGGCTTGCGGACCCGGATGGTAAAGTTACAAAAATCGCGGATGTTGATCAACCTCTCGGCCTGGCAGGGGTCGGACAAAACGATATCCTTGTGGCGGACTTTGGACCAACCAACGTTTTTCAACACGGAGAAAATACGGATGGAATTGTCTGGCGTATCACACCGAAAGGGGTTAAGACAGTTGTCGCTTCAGGAATTGCGGACCCCAATTTCATTGTTGTTTTACCGAATCGAACCTTCCTTGTTTCTGATGACGGCACCGACAAGATCTACAGCGTTTCAAACGGTTCCGTTTCCATCTGGTCGAACGCAGTCGCGTATCCGAATGGGTTGGCTCTGTCTCTTGATAACAGCGTTCTTTATGTTGCGCAAATCTTCAGCAGCTTGAATCCGATTGTCGGTGACGATCGCGTTTGGAAATTTCAGTTGAACAAAACATTTACTCCGTCCGGTCCGCCAGAGGTCGTAGGAAGGACCGGAGAGGGCGGAATTGATGGGCTCGCCATGGATGAACTGGGTAAAATTTATGTGGCTGACAATGGAGCGGGAAAAATTTTTAGAGTCGATCCAACTTCAGGAAATGTCATCCTCATAGCAGAAAAGATGCCCGGCGTCGCCAGTCTTGTTTTCGGCGAAGGGAATTTTGATCGCAAACGATCTATGCTACGTCCACGCGTGAGGGAAAAATTTGGAAAGTGCCGGTCGGCATAAAAGGTGAAAAACTATACAGGTGATCGGCAGATTTTTATCTCGCTATCTCTTTGACATCTCCATATCTCCCTCTGCTTTGAACGTAGTGGCCGGGAGGGACAGAAAGAAGCCGTTTGAAATGACGTGTCAGATGGCTCTGGTCGGCAAAGCCCGTTTGCATCGCCGCTTGAGAGATCGGCCAACCCTTTAACAAAAGGGCTTTGGCGCGAAGCACTCTGACTTGCGTTTGAAATGCGTGCGGAGGCATCCCAAGCTGTTTGGAAAAAACACGATTGAGATGGAAAGCGCTGAGATTCGCGATCCGCGCAAGATCCTCCAGCGTAACATTCTCCGTGTAATGCTCAATCAAGTAATCGCAGACCCGCCGGACTGCGGAGTTTTCCAAACGAAAGGTTCGCGGTGCAGATCGGTCCTCTGAAAAACGGGTGAGCAAATCGGCCAGTAAATCCAAAAGAAGTGTTTGTCTTTCAAGGCTTGAGCAAGGCCGCTCAAGAGCAAGATGCAGATTAAAATATTTCCGAATCAGATCCTGTTCAAACAGGACAACCGTTGGGAAAAAAGGAGTCCCGGTCTGCTTGTCATGAATCTCGATTGCGCTTCGCTGGATGAGTTTCGGGTCCACGTAGATTGTCCGATAGCTGCAACCGGGGCCTTCGTACGCGCGGTTCGAGTGAACCTCCCCTGGAAAAACGATGAACAGCGTGGCCGGCGGAGTGGGGTAAGTGGTGCCCCGATAGTTTAGATCACCTCCGCCCGACTCAATCAGACAAAGCTGATATTCCTCATGCCAATGTCTCGGCACCGGACTTGCGATTCCCGATCCACGCCGCAATTCAAGCTGAGGAAGGTCGTGCGGGCGCCAGATAATAATCTCGTCTTTTTTCATTTCGCCAAGCATGTTAAACACCCCCTGACATTTGTTTGTCAAGCATTTCGACATCAACGAGCTTTGGCTCTTAACACAGAGGCACAGGAATTCTTTCTCTGTGCCTCAGCGTCTCTGTGTTAGGAGCTAAAAGCGCAAGAACGTTCAAGACAGCCACACAAGCAGTGCTAGGCTCGATGAGGAGAGGGATTCATGGTTGTCGGCTTCATCATTCTGTTCGCGTTCTTGTCTTCCGCTGCCTTTGCTCGGGAGGTTCCGTACGGCGACAACGCGACCACCGGTCATCACATTCAGAGCGATGATGCACAAATCTACTACGAGGTTTACGGCGATGGGGAACCGATTGTGCTGCTCCACGGAGGGCTCTTTGGATACATTGCAGAATTCAAAAGCATCATTCCTGATTTGAGTCGGGATCATCGGGTGATCGCCATCGCAACTCGCGGACATGGGAAATCGCAACTTGGTAACCAACCGCTCTCTTATCAGCTTTTTGCGAAGGATTTCGGTGCAGTCATTCGTGAAGTAGCGAAGCAGCCGGTGAACATGGTCGGATTCAGTGATGGCGCGATTGCCGCATATCATCTGGCGGCGACGGATCCGGAACTTGTCAAAAGATTGATCGCAATCGGTGGACCGCTTGGAATGAGTCAATACACGGATGATGGACTGGCCGAGCTGGATGGCTATGACACGCTGCAAGAGCTAGAAAAACTGGCACCGGACTTTGTTACCGACCGTACGAAAATCATGCCTGATCAAACAGTCTGGAATCGCTTTCTGGCAGAATTAGTGAAAATGTGGAAGCAACACGAATATATTTCACGAGATCAAATTCGATCGATCCAATGTCCAGCGTTAATAGCCGGCGGCGATCACGATCCATATGTCAAAACAGAACATTTCGTTGAAATTTATCGACTCTTGCCGAAAGGTCAATTAGCGATTGTCCCGGATTCAGGGCACACTCTGTTCCATTCAAAACCGGAGCTGATGATCCAACTGATCCGAGATTTTTTGGCCGCTCCAGCGGATTGACTCGTTTCACTAAGGTATCCTGGCCAGGTATAAAAGTCCTGCACAAAAACGCCCGGTTCCCCTGTATCGGTTTGAACCGATGTAGGCGATGGCTTTCCATCGGGCATGAAATTCCCATTTGCATCATTATACTATTCGACATCTCTTGGGACCGCAGATCTCCGGCCCGCAACGCCGGCTTCTAGCCGGCCAATCTCACGTGCCCCATCGGTCCGCTATCGTCATTGTTTTTCAAGAATCGTTTTGAGATTCCATAAACCGGTCTGCATATCATTTCCTACTTTTCGTTCAATCATGAAAATCATCACGTTCGTCGGATAACTCATTTTCCCAATGTATCCGGATTTTACTCTGGTCTGATTTTCGCCAACAGTTTCCGTCATCATATAAGCGGGATCGGTTGAATAAAAGGGTTCAGTAACTCTGATTTCAAAAAAATGAAACACAACCGATTTGCCACCACCGGTTCAAAAAGACAAACAAGTTGGAGAAGATGAACACATCCGGACACACTGGTGACTTATCAAATAACTGAGCACTGTGATGAAGAAGAAAGTTTCACTTTTCCGGCAATGGCGGCGGGCGAAGAGGCACGGGGGATGATTGAATCAGAGATGTGGTTGTTGAGCCATGTGCGAGAAAGCTATCAAGAATACGATCCAGTTGATCGAGACTTGGAAGATACACCTTTAGAATGAAGCAATCCTCCCCTGTTACTCGATGACACTCAACAACCTCGGGAATACTTCGGGCAAGATCGGCTATTTTCGGCAACTGTCCTGGGTTCGGTCGAATTCGTACGTAAGCTGCGATCGGCAGCCCTAAAGCAGATGGATCGATCTCAAGGCGATAGGCGCGAATGATGCCGCTTTCCTCCAGACGCCGAACGCGCTCGGTTACGGCAGGTGAGGAGAGCCCAACGCGACGTCCAAGCTTTGCCATCGTCAAACGCGGGTCCTGTTGCAGTTCCCGCAAAATCCGGATGTTCAAGCCGTCCAAACCTGGTTCCGTTGCTTTGTAAGTAAATATCTGTTTTATATTTAAAACTTTAGGAATTTTATTCATTGTACCTTATCCTTGCCATGTATTTTCCCATTTCTTCCTATTACCATAATAGTTGCTGAGGTAGGAAATTCAATAGGAAGATGGAACAGCTGGAACGGAGCGGACCGGTGGTAACGGCAACCGGCGTCAAAATGAAGATCCATGAACCTCCGGTAGTGGGCGGGCGCGGTAAGTTTCCGCCACACGCATTTTTTCTTATAAGCGCGGTGTTTCATCAACTCGGTCCAGCTTTTGCTGTACTTCTTTTTGAGCACGTTTCCGTATCGGGTGTTGCCTGGCTACGTATCGCGAGCGCAGGGCTGGTGTTTGCGATATGGCGCCGCCCCTGGAAGAACATCGCCCAACCATCGCATGGTCTGCGCATTCTAATCAAGCTTGGGGTTGTGCTTGGCTTGATGAATGTGTGTTTTTATCAGGCCATTGCCCGACTGCCACTCGCTACAGTCAGTTCCATTGAATTCCTCGGACCGATTTCGCTTGCGGCCTTAGGCGCGCGTACTCCTCGAAATATCGCCGCCGTGGTGCTTGCGGCGATCGGCGGGTGGATACTGACGGACGCTCGATTTACCCGGGAGCCGCTCGGTTATCTTTTTGCGTTTGCCAACTGTGCCTTCTTTATATTGTACGTTGTGTTTGGTCATCGAATTTCGCAGGCAGGTGGTGCGGCAGGGATTGATCGTCTCGCAATCGCAATGCTGATCGCTCTGATTGCAGTATTCCCGATCGGATTGAAGGGCGCGCTCCCTGCATTTCAGCGACCCGGCCTTTTGTTGGCCGGTTTCGGTGTTGGAATTTGTTCTTCAGTCATTCCTTACGTCTGCGATCAAATGGCGATGTCGCGACTGCCACGCGCAACATTTTCGCTCCTGTTATCTTTGCTGCCTGTGTTTGCTGTCCTGATCGGCGCCATCGTTCTACACCAGGTTCCGGCGATCATGGAATTCGCCGGTATTCTGGTGGTCACTGCCGGCGTCGCATTGCATAGAGATCGAAACGGGTCTTGAAGTGTTTAAACGAGGAATTTGAAAAATGAAAAATGATTCAAAGGAAATACCTTTGCCGCCATCGCGCGTGAACATCGATGACTTCCGCGAAGTCAGCGCCCGCATCATTGGCGCCTCGCTCGTCAGCGATGTGGCTTATCGCCGGCTCGAGTGGTTGTCCGATCGTATCGGCTATCGCTTCAGTGGCTCGGAGTCGCTTGAACGCGCGATTGACTGGGCCCTATCAGAGATGAAACGCGATGAATTGGATAAGGTGCGCCCTGAAAAAGTGATGGTGCCGCACTGGGTGCGCGGGGAAGAGAGTCTGGAAATCATCTCGCCGGTAACGCGCAAAATCGCCATGCTTGGTCTTGGAAACAGTGTCGGGACAACACCCAAAGGTCTCTCGGCGGACACGATCGTTGTTCGCAGTTTTGAAGAGCTGGACTCGCGCGGGGAAACGGTCCGGGGAAAGATTGTTGTCTACAATGCGCCTTTCACCAACTATGAAGAGACAGTTCCTTATCGCATCTCGGGGCCTTCGTTCGCGTCAAAGCACGGTGCGATCGCTACAATCGTGAAGTCGATCACGCCCCACAGCTTGCAGACACTCCACGCGGGATCGCTCGAATATCTTGGAGATCTACCGAAAATTCCTGCCGCGGCGATTACCATCGAATCTGCGGAGCTATTGCAACGAATCCAGGACTGCGGCGAGCGTCCTCATCTTCATCTGAAAATGAGCGCAAAACTTTTACCGGACGCCGAGTCGGCCAATGTGATTGCTGAAATCGAAGGGCGCGAAAGATCCGACGAAGTGGTGTTGATTGGAGGACACTTAGACTCCTGGGATGTAACTCCCGGCGCACACGATGATGGCGGCGGATGCATCGTTTCCTGGGAAACGATCCGGTTGCTGAAGACGCTCGGACTCAGACCACGACGCACCATCCGCGCCGTTCTCTTTACAAATGAAGAGAACGGCCTTCGCGGGGGCAAGGGTTATTGCGAGACGCACGAAGCGGAACTCTGCAACCATGTGCTTGCCATCGAATCCGATTACGGCGTCTTCCGTCCTGTCGGTTTCGGACTTTCGAAAAAAGCAACACCTCAAGCGCGCGCTGACTTCATCGAGATCGGTAAACTTCTGCGCGGCATTCAGGCAGATCAAATCGCTCCAGATGGAGACGGCGTTGACATCGGTCCTATCATGCAAAAGGGGGTACTGGGAGCTTCGCTTGACGTGGACAGCACGAGCTACTTCGATATTCACCACACGGAGGCCGACACTTTCGATAAGGTCAGTCCTCAGGATCTTGCGGCGTGCGTCGCCGCGATGGCCGTCATGTCCTATGTAGTCGCCGATATGCCGCACCGGCTGTAGAAGCAAATCGCGTGCTTAAACTTCATTCTTAAGAAGGAGAAGATATTCATGAAGATCAAACTGACAAGATGGTTAACGGTTGCCTTACCGGAAGGGCCGGATGACTTCTTGAACCGATGGGGTTTGCACCCGCGAAGATTTACCAGCAAGCGTTGTTTGAAGCGGGAATGCCTTTAGCCTCATTTGATATTGACGATATTCAAAAAGAGTACGAAAGAATGGAAAGGCTGGGAATCGTATTCCAGATGAAGCCAACAAAAATGGGACCGGTTACAATCGCTGTATTTGATGACACCTGCGGCAACCTCATACATTTAGTCCAGGCATTGAAGAGGGCAGGCCTCCGGCCGTCCATTCTCCATGGTCATCCTGTCTTGATCCGGTATTGATGTCCGAAAACGGCGAGTCATCCGCTGAAGTTGGAGGTAAATTGGCAGGACCGGGAATCTTTATGCACGGTGAGGTTAACGATACTCATGGTTAAAGAAATCGAAACGCTTATGAAGTGCGCGCCTGAAAATTTAATGACATCAGTTTTCGCGCAGGTACTGATCTTCTCCACATTTGTTACAGCGGCCCTGTTTGCTGAATCCGGGAAAAGCGACGCAGCGATTGTTGCCGCGCTCGATACGGAGTTTCAAGCAGCGGTGGCGAAAAACGATGTCGACACGATGGATCAGATCCTGGCAGATGATTTCGTTCTCGTTCTTGGAAACGGGAAGGTCTACATCAAATTAGACTTACTTGAAGAGGCCCGATCAGGCAGCACCGTATACGAGCAGCAAGTTGAGATTGACGATTCCCAAAACGTTCGAGTCTGGGGAGACACTGCTGTTGTGACTGCGAAATTGTGGATCAAGGGCACGCGAAAAGGCGAACCCTTCGATCGCAAACTCTGGTTCAGCGATACGTACGTCCGAACAAAGAACGGCTGGAAATACGTTTTTGGTCAGGCCTCCCTCGCTCTTCCGGATCAACCCTGAAGGGATTTTTATGTCGACGAGTCAGGTATTCCGTTTTTTATTGCTGCTGAGTTTCATTGCCGGTATGCATGCATCAACATCCTCACAAAACGCCATGCCATCGGATGCTCCGCTGTCGAAGCCCCATATCTTTGCTGAAGGAATCATCAGCACGGGCGATTACGATTCACATCCGGCTTTTTCTCCGGATGGAAGAACGCTGTACTTTGTTAGAATGGCCCCCGATCTCACGAAATGGACGATCTTTCTGTCGAATTACAAAAACGGGGCCTGGACCGAACCCGAGATCGCGCCATTTTCAGGCCAGTACTGGGATGCTGATCCGCATTTCACAAAAGATGGCAAAATTCTGTATTTCATTTCAAACCGTCCGTTCAAAGATGGAGAGCCGCAAAAACGGGACTTCGATATCTGGAAAGTGGAACGGTCTTCAAACGTATGGAGCAAACCGATTCGAATGGAGGAGCCAATCAACAGCGAAGCAAGTGAATATTATCCGACCGTTTCCGACAACGGCACGATGTATTTCGGATCCCGCCGCAAAGGCGGCAAAGGACTTGCGGATATCTGGGTCAGCCGGCTTGAAAATGGGGCCTATCGAACGACAGAAAATTTGACAGATGCGATCAATACGGCGGGAAACGAATTTGAGCCGTTTATCGCTTCTGATGAATCGTTCCTTCTATTCATGGCTACACCATCCGAAAGTCTCGAAGAAGCAGACCTGTATTACAGCAAGAAGGATGGGGCGCGGTGGACGAAAGCCCGAAAATTGCCCGCGCCCTTCAACTCAAACGTTACAGAATTTTCTCCAACAGTTTCCCGCGATTCAAAATATTTTTTCTTTGCAAGCGCGCGGAACAAGCAGGGATTGGAATTCAAGAAACCTGAAACAACCGCTGAAATGACCCGCCGCATTCGTGAAGCTGGAAATGGTCTCTGTGACATTTACCAGATTGACTTTTCAGAACTGCAAAAAGTCATTCAAGACTAACGAACTCATGCGGTGCGGGCCTCTCGTTCTCCTCCTGCTTTGCAAGCATCGCGAGTTGCCAGCCAAACCAATGGTGTCCCGTGGCGTAATTTGGATTCAGCTCGATGCCACGCCTGTATTCCGTTTTCGCATCCTTCCAGTTCCAGTCGTAGCTCAAATAAGCATGAGCGAGCGAGATATGGGCTTCTGCTATCGAATCGTCAGTTTCGAACGCTCGTTTTGCAGCAACCTGTGCCCACGGAAACGATTCATTTGGTGGAACGCCGGCGTAATCCGTCAACAGATTGTAACAATCGGCAAGTCCCGCATAAGCGAGCGCATAATTGTTTCGCTGCTGCTCTTGATTTGCCTTTCACGATCGCGAGATTCTCATCGTTAGAATCAGGCGGTTTTGTTCTCCCGATACCCGTTCCAGAATCGCTTCGCCTGTCCATGTCTGGCCTTTTGGATCGGAAAACTTCCACAGGCTTTTTGTTGAATCATTGAGATTCTGGCGATTCCAATTGTTCTCTGTTGCCAGATAATTATTTAAGGAATCGAAGAAGGACGAATTGGAATCCGTTTGCACCTTCCACGCTGTGGTCCAGCGATCCACACCGCCTTCATGTTTCATCACTTCCCGCTCAAAACGCTGAATGAACGGGTTCATACCCCTCAACTGTTGATCCGCCAGCGCGGCGCGAACAAATTTCGATTCCGGGTCCCAGTTATATTCAAGACCGGTAGCCACCACTTGAGCCCAACCTTTGCCAAGGAGTTTTTCAACAACATGAAGCGAACCGTCGATTCCTGAAGATAATCCCGCGGTTGTTACGATTTTGCCGTTATCCACAAAACGTTTATCGGAAACCACTTTAGTCTTTGGCGCTACTTGTTGGAGGCCTGGAATCAACGAAGCAAACGTCGTCGCCTTCAATCCATCGAGCAGTCCGGCCCTGGCCAGGAAGAATGCGCCGTTGCACACGGAAATTACTACTTCCGCTCGGTTCGCATTTTCCTGAATCCACCGGATCACAGCAGGATTGTCTTGATGAGCGGGAACATCTCCCCCTGGAAGCAATAAGACATCCGGTTTCGGATGATTTTCAAAAGTGTACTGCGGAGTAACGCTCATCCCCATCGCTGTTGTAATCGGAGCGGCTTTTTCACCAACAGTAAATACATCCAACCCGGCTTGCCCGAAAACTTCATACGGACCGGTAAAGTCGATGATCTGCACGCCTTCAAAAATGAAAATGGCCACTTTCTTTTCCTGGGCGAGGACTGCTTGACGTGACAGGACAGTGGTTGGCGCCGCTTGCATACTGGCTTTTTTTACAAGCTCCATTGAGCAAACAGGACAAGCCCCCGGACCGTCGAATGTTCTTTGATCACAACTGCTTCCGCAGGGCGGACAAACGTAACCGCCCTGGTCCGAATACGCTGACCGGTTATTTCCGGCCCAAACCAGCATGGACAAAACCAAAACGCTCAAACATAAATACGAAACTCTCCTTCCCGTCATGAAGCACGCTCCTCTTTGGGTTGATGTATATATATCGTCCAGCGATATAACGTATGTAACTATATCATGCCACGACATAGCCTGTCAAATTGTAGGGGCACGATGCATCGCGTCCGCGTGCTCCAGTTGATCCGGAGGCGTTGTTCTCACGGGAGATTCGATGAGTCTTTTGCAACAAATAGGCCTGTGGCAGGCACTAATGTGTAAGAAGGGGGATGTGGGGATCATGGGGATCAGGAGATCATGTTCGGAAAGAGGAATTTAGTTTTCCTGCGCCATTTTCTCCAGCATGGATTTTGCCCGTTCCAGATTCGGATCGATCGCAAGCGCTTTTTCAAAGTACTCCCGGGCCTTTGCCAGATCTTTCATCGCGAGATAAGCTTCCCCCATATCGCTCAACACATGAGCGTTCTTTGGATACAAATCCACAGCCGCCTCCATGATTTTCATCGCCTCCTGGATCTTGCCTGCGTTGGCAAGTTCTTCAGCAAAATCGGGTAACCAGCCTGGTTCAGCGGGGCTCTCAGGATCCAATTGATAGGCCTTTCTTAAATATGCGAGTCCGCGACCTTCTTGTGACAGGGCTGCGAGCGAAATGCCGTAAAATGCCAGTTGACGCGCCGATTGCGGATAAAGAGCTTCGCCCAGTTCCCCAACCTTTAAACTTTTGTCATTTTCCCCTTTTATCAGAAATGTCCATGTGAGATTTCCAAGCTCACGGCTATAATCCGGATAAGCGGTAGCGGATTGAAACGAGCTTCGCAATCGATTTCCGGCTTCCTCCAGGTTCGTTTCTGGGTTGAGATGCAGCCAGCGGATGTCTTCGGAATTTGTTCTCGCCCAGGACTTGTTCCATTGCGAAGTCAGCGCGCGAAACGAATGGGGGAATGCGCATGTGTTCTGCTGGTTTTTCTCACAACCTTTCAGGTAGTCGGCAAAAAAAGGAATCGCACCTGACGCATGATAACGCTTGAGCGAATCGGGGCCTGATTTGTCAAAATGTATTTTCGCGATGTACGATCCAACTTTTGTGTAGGCTTCTGCAGCGGAAGGGTGCCGTCCATCCGCAATCAGTTGATCGGACTCCTTTGAAGTTGTTATCGAACGGCGGAAATAATCAAATGCTGCTTTCAGTTCCTGTGCATCGAGCGTCATTGGCCTGTGATGAAGCTCGAAGTAAGACATGCCGGCAGCAAAAACAGAATCCATAGCGCGGTAGCAATTCTGATCTCCGGTCACATATGCTGTAAGATCCCATCGTTCGTTCATCAGCAGCTCAAACAATCGCTGTGAAAAAATAGAAGCTCCCGCATCTTCCTGATTGACTGCGCAGGCGATGGCAAGTTTCAAAGATGGAAAGCAAAGCAAGACTGTCGCTGTTTCCTGCTGCGATCCCGAATGCCTCAGCATGAAATGACCATTCGCGGGGCTTGTTCCCCAACCTGCGCTGTAATAGGTATGATGCCCATCACGGGTGGTCATTGAAGAATAAACCAGTTGGAGACCACCGGCCGAAAGCAGCTTTCCTTCGACCAAACCTCTCGCGAATTTCAGCAGATCGGGAACTGTCGATCGGGTTCCACCTGCTCCCAATCGGCTGCTAATATCAACAAACTCCGAGTTTTTAATTTGGCTCTGCAAGATTCTGTAGCCACGCGCCCTGTTCGAAATCAATTCAGTGGGATCATCCAGCCGTGTGCCATTCATCTCCAAAAGTGCCCAGATATTTTGCTTCATGAATTCACCAAAGGACATTCCGGACGCACCTTCCACAACAGCAGCCAGCAGGTTGTAACCGTAACTGGAGTAGGAGTACTTCGTTCCCGGTTCCGCGACAAGATCGAATTGTTGAAAAATCGCGATTGCTTCGCGCGTGTTTTTGTGTTCTTTAATGCGCCCTTCCGAGTCATAGTTTTTGTAATGACTGATTCCACCAAGATGCCCCAGTAGCTGGCGAACTGTGACGGACCATTTCTTCTTTGGAAAATAAGGAACGTATGTTTGGACTTCCGCATCTAAATCGATTTCCCCTCGTTCAGCGAGCAATAACACGGCAGCGGCAGTCATCGGCTTGCTCACCGAGCCCAAACGGTAAGCGGTCTGTTTTTTCGTGGGTACCTCATTTTCAAGATCCGAATATCCAAAGCCTTCGACCCAGGTTCTCTCCTCTCCGTTACCCCACCGAATGAATCCGATTGTCATTCCGGGAATCTGATCCTCTTTCATCTGCTGCACTGCGAACTTACGGAATTTTTCCAGATGCAGATCAAGATCGGAAGCCGCAGCCAATCGCGTAGAAATGAGAATAAGAACTATGAAAGCGGCTCTTCGAAGAATTTTTGTTTGACAACGATCCATGGGCTAGTTCCCTGCAAAAGAATTATAGCAGCGAAGATTGAGTCCGAAGCGGGGTCCGACAGGGGGGAGTAGGAGATTATTTCCTTGTCTTTGTCTCCAGATCTCCCTATCCCCTCATCTCCCTTCTTACACCAATCCGGGACTGCATATCATGAACTCTGTTCATGAATATGCTGAAATGAATTAATTCGACAAATGAATATCGCGCGTTTTATGATCCCCTGAAAGGAGGAATGGAACAGTGCGGATCGAACAGATGCGACCGGATCTATATCTTGCCGTAGGCGATGCATATGACTCCAATTCCACCATTTTTCTTTCCCGGGGTGAGGCGCTTCTGATTGATGCAATGGGCTCACAAGAGGATGCCGAAAACCTGAAGCGTTTTGTTCACGAGGAATTGAATGCTGTGGTGAGATTCATCGTCTGTACCCACTATTTCAGTGATCATCTCGCGGCCCTGAAACTCTTCCCGGAAAGTTTGATACTTGCCCACAAGAACTATCGCCATACGTTTGATAGCGAATTGTATCGTACGGAAAAAGAGAAGACGTTTTTTGTGGAGCCTTCGATTTTGATATCGGATCAAGTGACGATCCGCTGGGGCGACTTGCATCTGGATATTTTCGCTAACCCCGGGCACACGATGAGCACACTTAATGTGGATATTCCGGAAGCGGACCTGGTGCATGTCGGAGATAACCTTGTGTCGAATATTGTTTACATTTCTTATTCCACACCGCAGATGTTTTTCAACGCACTGGAGCAGATTCGCAGGCGGGGTCGTCGAAACTTGATTTCGAGTCACGGATTTAAGCGATCCGCAGGAGCAGTGGATTACGCCTTGTATTATCTTCAGTTCATTGAAAAGAAAGGCCGGGAACTCAGCGGTGAATCCGAATCAATCACAGAAATCGATCTGGATATGTGTTTACCGGAAGACGTAAAAGGCACGCCGTTCGAGGCGATTTTTCACAAGCGAAACATGCGTTTCCTGTCAGAACGAAAACCGTTTGTATGAGAGTGAGGTAATAAAGGTCAGTTAAGGTTCTGAATCGAGTACAGAGTGCTGTAGACGACCGTGTAGCTGTAGGCGTATGCTTTTTCGTCGTCCGAGACAATCCAGTTCGAGAAGCGCCAGAACCCGGCGGGATCGGGTGGAACGATCTCTTTAAACAGACTTCTGCTTCCGTTTGTCACATCAACTTTGTATATTCTCAACGGTAAAACTTGAGTCGCAATCGCGAAAACGCTTTTGCCGTCCCGGTTCCAGAAAAGCGGCTCTTCTTCCTTTTCCAAGCCAGGAATCAAACGACCCGAACCATCGGCAAGCGATACAATGTAATATCGATTGTCATGCCCAGTTGCAAGAACTGATGAGCCATCCGGTGAAATTGTATTTCTGCTTAGTGCATGATATTTGTTCGTGATGTGCTTTCTAATTCCTGTCGCAAGATCCAGAACCTGCAGCGTTTCCCCTTTGCCTTCATCGAGTGAAAGCAGGATCCTTTTCCCATCAGGCAGAAAACCACTGGGATATTGGGTTGCGTTTTCTGAAGGTGCTAGAATGGTGCGCGTTTTCCCTGCACCAACGGAGATGATCATTAAATCCTTGCCTCCAACATACGCAAGAACCGACTTTCCATCCGGTGAGAACTCGGTTGGATTGCCGCCTGCCAAACGGAATCCTGAGGTCCCATCGGATTTCACAATATAGATCGTTCCGCTGGGAAACTCGCTTCCCTCTCCCCTTTCATGGATCAGTATTTTTTGCCCATCCGGAGAAAAATCGGCAACCTCCGACTGATCCAACCATGTAAGATTTTTTGTTCGTTCCTCTCCTTCAGGAACAGAGATGGCAAGCATCCGGCGATCTTCAATCCGCATCAACAAACGGTTCTCAATAGAAATATCGTCCACAGAGGACCAGGCAAAGGGTGCGACAAAACGTCTCTTACCGGAAAGATCAACGGAATACAATTCCATGCCGCCGCCCGGTTTGATGGAGAGTGTGGTTATGAACAAGTTCTTGCCTGATGGAGACCAGGCCATGCCGAATGGATACCATTCACCAGAATCCATCACCTTCTTCCCATTCAGATCCACCACAAGGACACGTCCATTCACTGCGGCGAAATTGTGTTCGATGAACGCAATCAAATTTCCCTGCGGTGAAAAACGAATACTCTGGATATCCCTTGCCGTTTCGAAAAGTACTTTTTCCGGCGGGTACTCCAGCTTCGTTTTCCCTGCGCTGTATCTTGCCATAGCCATATTTTTTCCATCGGGCGTCCACCCGGCGGCAGCGACATTTTCCGCAATTTCACGGGGCACTCCCCCGGTTAATGGCGCTTGAGCAAGAACACCGAAACCTTTGCGGATCAACAAAAGCATTTCACCTGCGGGAGAAATCGAAAGGATATCCGAATCGAAGATGCCGAGAGATCGGGATTCCACTGCTTCGGGCCGTGTCACAAACAATTCGCGGCGGCCCCCCTCCCAAGAAGCACTGTAAACAATGGTTTGTCCATCGGTTGTGAATCTAGCCGAATGGATCGGACCGCGGCGATAGGTGAGTCGATGATAAGAGATGTCCGACTTTTCATCCGCGGGAGCACGCAAAAGATAAATCAGGGCTGATGCCAGTGCGAGGATGAGGATCGCTGCGATGATGTCCCATGCCTTGTGTAGATTTTTTCGCGTTCTGGCAGGAGAGATGGATTCGATAGTGGTGGAAACGTTTGTAACTTCGGAGAAGTGGTCCCGTATGTTTTGAAGGTCCCGCGCCAGATCACGCGTGGAAGCGTATCGATCTTTCGGGTTTTTCTCTAAACATTCGTCCAGTATCCACCGGAGCGGTGCCGCTATCACAACATTGGAAGTTGGAAGCGGCTCCGGTTCCTGACTGATAATGGCAGCAAGTGTTTCCACGCTGGTATTTTTTTGAAATGCGCGCTTGCCCGAGATCATTTCGTACAGGATGGCGCCGAATGAAAATTGATCCGAACGGAAATCGATTTCGGATCCGCTTGCCTGTTCCGGAGACATATAGCCGACAGTACCAAGAACCACGCCGACGTCCGTTTTTGCCGCGGTGGGCAGAATAGAGACCTTTTGATCTTTTTCCGGAAGAAGGATTTTTGCGAGTCCAAAATCCAGAATTTTTACAAAACCATCATTCGTCACCATGATGTTTTCCGGTTTCAAATCTCGATGAACGATGCCGGCTTCATGCGCTTTGGCGAGGCCGTCGGCTATTTGCGTTACAATTTGCACTGCCTTGCGGGCTGGTATTGGTCCTGACTGCAGAAGCTCGCGCAGCGTCTTGCCATCAACGAATTCCATGACGATAAACGGGCGCGAATCTGTCAAACCGATTTCGTGGATCGTTATAATGTTCGGATGGTTCAACGCAGACGCCGATCGAGCCTCCTGTTCGAATCGACGAAGTCTGTCTTCGTTTGTTGAGAACTCCGGAGGTAGTACTTTGATCGCTACATTTCGATCCAGACGAGTATCACGGCCACGATAGACTTCGCCCATTCCGCCCGCTCCAAGCGAGCCGACAATTTCGAATGAGCCGAATCGCATTCCAGCCTGAAGAGCCATTGCAACATCATACCTCAGACCTCATGGCATACAGGCCAGCACAGCGAAGCGCTGATCGAAGCCTTGCCGGTCATTTTGGCGTTTTCGCTTTTCGGATCGCACTGATGAGCTCTTCGGGACTGCAGTCTTTCGTAAGGAACCCGACCGCTCCTCCGGCAAAAGCGCTGTCTTTGAATCTTTCTTCAGGATAAAGCGTGAGGATGATCACCGGAATCGTTTTGTTCTCTGCTCGCAATTGTTGCAAAATCTCCAAACCATCTTTCTCCGGCATGTTGAGATCGAGAATAATCACATCCGGCGCTGATTGCTCAATCTGGAGAAAAACTTCATCCGAATTCTTGGCCTCTCCAACAATTTCCATATCCGGCAGATGATTCAAAATGTTCTTTAAAGCGTTACGGATTAAACGATGATCATCTGCAATTAGAATCCTGATTTTATTTTGTAGTGTCCCCATTGGCTCGATTACCTCTCGATTCAAATATATGTCGCTTTGTTCAATAGGAAAGAGTAAATCAACGAGCGATCTGATATTATTCTGACGCTATGCTACGAAAATTCTTGACTCTGGTTGTTGCAGCGTTTGGATTGCTGAGCGTCACTTCATGCAAGGGAACTGAGGAATGGGAAGGAACACCCGTTACCGGTAAACGCTGGAAAATCGATGTCCTGAAATACATTAACAACTCTTACACATCCACTTTTGAAGACAAATTGAAACTTGCACTTTCAAACAGTGGATTCAAAGAAAAGCGCGATTACAAAATCAGGATACGTTCTGCCCAGGGTGACATGACCAATTTGAGCACGATCGTTGATGCAGCTGTCGGCGACGATTCGGATTTGCTGATTCTTTTTCAAGCTCCGACTTTGTATACCGCATTAAATAAAGCGCCGGATGCAAAAAAAGTATTTACGCTTCTGCAAAATCCATTCGTCCTGGGAGCCGGCGGATCGGATAGCCAGCATTTGCGCAATTTAACAGGACTTTATGTTGTTCCGCCGATCGCTGAGCTCCTGGAAAAAATTGCGGAATGCTCGCCAAAAATACAAAGTCTCGGGACTTTATACATGATAGGAAACGAGGATTCCGTGGATCGTAAGAACGAGCTTGTCAAGCTGGCAAAAGAAAAAGGCATGGTAGTACTGGAAGAAGGTTACAACACCCAGAACGACATCATGGACTCGGCGGCTGCATTGTTCAGCAAAAATCCTGATGCTGCAGTTCATCTCCTGGATCCCGCGCAGGATATAACGTTCCCTGCTTTATATAAGCACGCCCGTGAAAGCAAAAAACCTCTGTTTTCGGTGGTTTACAATATGGAAAAAATTGGAGCGGCCATCGTCTGCTCAACGGATCGCGAAGAGATCGGTTTACGATTCGGTAATATGGTTAGCCGGATCCTGAAAGGCGAGGATCCGACAAAAATGCCTTTTGAAAACGATATCTCTCTAACAAAACATTTTCGTGTGAACCGATCAGCTGCTGCGGACGCCAAATTAACGCTTCCTCCTTCCTTGATTTCTGACGCACCCTGAGCTTGTTGGCTTTCCAGTCTTCGCAGCAACCGCCAAGATGCCAAAATCGCCAAGTACTCCAAGGATAGAATTTTATAAAAAATTTTGGCGATCTTTGCGCTCCTGGAGTCCTGGCGGTTCACCAATCACATTTTTGTGATAGATTTTTACCTGGTGCTTATCTGCGTTGCCGTTCACATGTTTGCATCGGACCCCACGGCTGGACGCATTGCTGAGCGATTGGTGCGATGATAGTCGCAGGATTTATGATCGTGGTCGGCGTTGGTCTTCTGCGAGAGGTGCTTCCGGATCTTCTGGATCGCGCAATCGCCGAGCCAATGCAGATGCATGTCAACCGCACGCTGGCCAAGTTCTTCGATGATTACGATGAATTGATCGGAGTGCGTACACGCAGGTCGGGTAATATCGCGCATGTTGAGATCCCGAATAGCGATATCCTGGTTGTGCCCCGTGCCGAATAGAAAAGGACGGCACTGAGTGAGAAAGATCTAAGACTTCTGATAGCGAATAGCCGGATGGAAATACAAACGATTGCTTCTTTTCTTGACTACCACGAGAAAATCCGCCAGCGAACGCTGCGAGTTGTCCGGTGTGTACCATCCGACAAAATCGAATGGAGGCCGCGGCCCGAAAAATTTACGATCGGTGATCTTATAAGACACATCGCCATGATCGAACGTTATCTTTATGCGGAAAACGTCCAGGGCAGGACGAGCAGATATACCGGTCACGGAATTGAACTGGCAAATGGCTCTGAAGCAATTCTGGCATTGCTCGAAAGGACGCACCGGGAGTCGATGGAGATTTTCGCCTCGCTCACAAACGAAGATTTGCACAAGAAATGCACGAACCCGGATGGAACTTCGATCACAATTTGGAAGTGGCTTCGCGCAATGATCGAACATGAGGTACATCACCGCGGACAAATCTATTTGTATCTGGCACTGCTCGATGTTCCAACGCCCCCTCTCTTTGGACTGACTTCGGAAGAGGTTCGTTCGCGAAGCATTCGCTAAGATCTTCTTGCCTCCTGGTCCTACTAATAGCTTAGCAGGTACAGATCGGCCTGTCCGCCTGGTCTCGCGTAAGCGATGATCGACAGATCGCGCGCAAGGTCGTAAGCGTTTCCATTAAAATTGAGCGGGAACGTAAAGGGAAGACGCAGCGCGACGGTCGGAGCAGCA
>CAVYSN010000007.1:0-157958 GCA_963771165.1 uncultured bacterium
AAAAATAATTCTTCTTCTTCTTCTTCTTCTTCTTCTTCTTCTTCTTCTTCTTCTTCGTACGATTGGAGCCGAGGTTCATCTGCCGTTCGGCGGAACGAAGCAAACGGGAAATGGCCACAGAGAAGGGGGACCCACCGTGATTGACCTCTATACGGAATGGAAAACCTTGTACGTCGACTTCAGCGGCAAACTCCAGAAAGCCCAAATCGACAATAATTAGAGGTTTTAACGCAGAAGCACGAGTCAGAAACCATGCAAAGCCTGATTGTTCATACCTCTCAGTGACCTCTGCGTCCTCTGTTATAAAGACTTGCATGGACAGCTGGCGCCTGCTTTTGCAACCCGATTTGCCCGGTTATACCCAGATGGCAATCGATGAGGCTCTGTATCAGCTGGCCGATGCGGGCCGAGCGCCCGTGCTTCGCTTCTATACCTGGGCAAACCCCACCTTGAGCCTTGGCTTCTTCCAGAACTACAAAAGGGTTGTAAGCGAATCGTTCATCGTGCATAATAATATAGATGTAGTACGACGGATTACTGGCGGACGTGCCGTACTACATCAAGATGAAGTTACTTATGCACTGGCAGGACCTCTTACAAACCGTTTTGAGAATCAATCTTTGCAGGAGACGTACCGCTTGATTGCACAGGCGCTCAACCGTGGCTCGAATCTCTAGCAGCATCGCGTCAAACATTCCTTTTCGCAAAGAATGCGACGCGCGCTTCGAAAAGAGAGCCGTTTGCCGCAATGTTTTGTTGCCGTTTCCAATACGAGATCTCGAAAGACACTCGCAAAGATGATCGGGAGCGCGCAAAAAAGATCGCGCGACCGGTTTCTTCAGCACGGTTCGATTTTGCTGGATTTCAATTTACGGTTGCAAAACGGTTGCATTTTGAATCCGGATCCCGAACATCGAAAAGAAAGTGGCTCCCTTGAATCGGATCTTCTGGGACGTACAGTTCGGATTTCACGAAGTGGTGGATCATTTTCCAAATCGGCCTTTGAGGAAGCATTTTCAGCATCAAAATCGAACTTTCCGAGCTTACAAAACAGGAACAAGGCCTGGTCGCTTCTCTGGAAACTGTTTATAGAAGCGTGGATTGGACTCAGAGCGGATGCAGATAAAGAATTTTCACATCATTCGAAGTCTGGAACGAAATACTCTTTCCGAGCTTTTTCTTGCCCGCCATGTCCATGACAATTATTACGTAAAAATTCGTCTGTACGATCAATACAACATCACGAATGAAGAGATTCGTGAGGCGCCTCGTTCAGCGGCTGCGGAACGCGTATCAGATGCGTCACCGAAACATCATTGCGACTCTTGATTATGGCGTGGAAGGCCGTTACATGTATCAGATCCAGGAGCACATGGACTGGGGAACTCTGGAGGATCTTCTGGAAAAAGTCCAGAGCATTCCGCCCGAGATCGCCTCCTTTATTCTGCAAGAGATTTTGCGCGGTCTGCAATATGCTCACAGCATCGGAGTATTCCACGGAATGCTGAGCCCCTCCACGGATATTGCTCTCATCCAACGGAATTGTGAAGCTTCATGACTTCCAATTTCTCGATCTGAAAAATAGCTTTCTTAAACAAGATTCAGACCAAAATCAAAGCCAAGCAGCAGATGTATCTGGCTCCTGAACATTTGCTTGGGAAAAGAAGCCGATCATCGGTGCGATATTTTTTCAGCGGGCGTGATTGCCTACAAAATGCTCACAGGACGCCATCCATTTCTGGAAGAACGATCCGAATGGACGGTGATGCAAATCATTGCTTGCAACGCCAAGCTTCTTTTTGAGCTGGATCCGACGCTTGCCTCCGCAAATGGAGGAGCTTGTGGAGAAGATGATCGAGAAGGAGCCCAGCGGACGTTTGCAATCGGCCGAAGAAGCGCTGCGGATGATCGACAGTTATACGACAGATTTTGGCGAAATCCGATCGTATGAAGTCCTTGCCAATTTTTTAAAGAAACCGTCACAGTCCGTGGATCATTTAAATGCGCTTCGTGCGGAAGAATTGATGCAGCTTGCCGCGCAATTTCAGATGCAGGAACAGTGGGAGCGCGCACTTGTCACGTTTTATCGCGCCCGATTCTTGCGCCCGAAAGACAAAGGTATGGAAAATGAGATCAAGAATCTCTGCAACCGTCTTGGCTACTCGGCTGGTCGCAAATGAGGACCCTCTTGTATTGCAGCTGGAACAATCTCTGAAGGCAAATCCTGACAATATTCAGGTCCTGCAGCGGCTATCCACGCTGGCAAAATCGCGTGGAGACTTGCTCGAATGCATTGCGTACCACAAAAGAATCCTGAAGATTCATCCCAAAGATGTATTTTCGCATGCGCAACTCCGTCAGCTTTTGGAGAACGCCGAACGGGATACGTCTGTTTTCGCCAAATGAAACGAAATGGACGCGCTGGCAGGATTTCTATCGCAGCCAGCAGAGGCCGCTCTGGCAACGCTGGGGGGTACTGCAAGGCAATATTCCTCTGTTAGCTAGCTGTTCTTGCGCTTGCTGTGTTGATCGCAGGCATTCATGCGTTCCACTGGATTCCTGTTGAAAGCGTTGCACATGCCACGCCGGCTTTTGTTCCGACCGAGTCGGCACAACTGGTTTCAAGTCAAAAAATCAATCAGCTATGCGACCAGGCGCTTGCTGTTAGGAAAGCAGGGGGCGATTCGGGAATCCATCGAGATGCTTTCAAAGGCTCCGCTGATGGAAAAAGGCGCGGCTTCCGCGCGTGCTCGTCTGATTCTCGCCGGATTTTATTTGCAATCCGAATCGCTGGATCAAGCGATGGAAACGCTTGAAAAAATCGACCTTGCTATCCGCTGATTTGATGCAACGGGTGGAGACTCTTGAATTGAAAGCTGAGATCTTCCGGCGAAAAGGAAAATACGGGTACGCAATCGATCAATACATCAACATGGAGATCATGCCGGGTCTTTCTGCCGCTCAACGAAATGCAGCTACCGCAAAAATCCAGGAATTGCAGGATGAAGCTCTTCAGATTCAAAACAAAACGAACGAATCAGGAATAGGCGCTAGCTCCCCTATTGCAGATTGCATATTGAAAATTCGACAGCATTCGCTTTTGCGAAGCAACGGCTTTCAGGCTTTTAATTAAGAGTACGGCTACGTAGCCGTTCATTATGAAATTTGACATATGCAATCTACAAATAGTGCAATATTGCTTGATTAATCTCCCGGATTCACAATCATGGATGTTGTCTGAGCGCTTCCGTACAAGCTGTTTGCTGCATTCCTGTCGTCGAACTCCAGCGTGCGGGCGGTACTGGCGCACCGAAGGGAAGTTTTATACATGGTTGCTATCTTTGGCTCGAGAGTGGCCAAGACCAATGGCGTGGCCGAATTCGTGCGTTGCTAAATCAGTAATATAGAAACCATCGTCGCAGCCGGTTGTGCCTGCGTAAAATTTCCAGGGATTGTCCCAAAAGACAATATCGACATCAAGAATCTCGTTTTCTTTCGTGAACACATAGGTGCTGGCCAGTGCGCCATATTCAGCCTGGCGGAAAAAAATCGTGTTTGTTCCATCATTTTTGGCACGATGATTTGTTGTGGTTCCGGCGTATGCGGCGCGGCACCAGGTTGTCCATGCGCGTGCCCCCTTTTTGATCGCAGGCACAACATCTGCTTCATTGATGTCCCGATTCGCCGGGTTAATGTAGTAACGAAAAGCCTGTTTAGGCCACTGGTAGCCCAGCACAGTATAGGATTGAACGAGGTCCAAAAAGAAAACAGCATCAAGAGCGCTGAAAGCAAAGTAAAGCGTTTGGCATTCATTGTTGCACCTTCCTTTCCTGAATTGCGCGAAGTATTTCGGTTCTGAATGCTGTGTATTGCCGTGCCGTTCTGCAGGATTTTGCCTCCACTGGAAATGGTATATTTGGAACTGAGACCCTCTCAGAGGCCTGTAATCTTGCAGATCCTTCTTCACAAAGACGAGCACTTCTTCTCCGGTTCGAAATTTCGCGGAGTCGCTGACAGTCAGAGTGATCCCATTTATAGTGCCCCCTTCGGCTTTCACGACCAGGTCCGAGCGATCACCTTTTAAGGATTCAGCCACTCGAATCGTCGCGTTTGTGTATATCAACTCATCTCCATACCGGTTTGTTTCCTGGCTGTAAACAACACTCATGACCTTGCCCCGCACAATACGATCGGATTCCTGAGCAGGGTTCTTCAAAGAAACGGAGTTTCCAGAGCCAGACAGAA
Organism: uncultured bacterium; assembly: GCA_963771165.1. GTDB lineage: Bacteria > Acidobacteriota > HRBIN11 > JAKEFK01 > JAKEFK01 > JAKEFK01. The sequence continues at coordinate 4,246 of CAVYSN010000007.1, forward strand.
CTGGCTCATAAGCATCAAATCATAATCCGGTGCGTCTATACATAGTTCCTCCAGGGCGCGTAAGAAAAACGCCTTTCACACAATCGTGCTACATACGATTGCGATTTGTGTAAGTGATGAACTTTGTCGCAAACGACAGGGCTGCATCCCGGTGGGGGAAGCAGGAGGCCGTATATATTCCGGCCGTATTCTTCGGAGGTGAAAACGGGCACTGAGCAGTTGTTGAAGGAAAATTCTCTTGCCATTCGAACTGGTTCAGGATCGCGTAATCGGATGATTGGCCCAGCAAGTCAGCGAATTCGGCGGACATATAAAGTGGTATTGCTGATTTGACGGGATTGCGAGTCGTATGAGTAAGAGTATTCAATGCCTGATTGGTAGAGTGACGCAAATGTACTGTGACGCGTCTCTGTCCGTAACCAAGCATTCTGTAGACCTGGATTTCGTATTCACCGTTTGACAAGGGACTCAATAAGATCGTGAACTTTCCCTGTTTTATTTTTTCGACTGATTGTCCTGTTGCGCAATTCGGTTCAGGTAGTTCCGCACATTCCCATCGAGCCTTCTGTATTTTCGATTTGCTCAAGTAAGCGAATTGCTGAAGTCGAATCAGATTGACCGTAGAGGGATATACCGCTTGAAGAAAAATCAACATCCCAACAATACTTTCTGATGGATTCTCATTTTTAACTCCTCAGTCACAAGAGTAATCACGTATAGTTCCTTGAGGTATCAAAGGGGGAGTCCTTTCTATGTGGAACTGTGTGCCCCATGGCCGTGGCTTGCTGTGCGACAGGGTGTAATATTGTCGTGGTATGATTCGAGATTAATTCTTGAAATTGGAGGCACTTATGGGATTTGCTACTGACGCTATCCATGCAGGACAGGAGCCGGAACCGGCGACTGGCGCAATTACGGTACCGATTTTTCAAACTTCTACTTACGTCCAGGAGGAGCTTGGAAAACACAAAGGATATGAGTATGCGAGAACACAGAATCCGACTCGTAGCGCACTCGAAAAGAACATCGCGGTATTGGAGAAAGGTTACGCAGGCTTTGGATTTGCTTCAGGGATGGCGGCAATTACTGCCGTGATGATGCTGTTGAAATCCGGAGATCACGTCATTGTTACGGACAACGTTTACGGCGGAACTTATCGCTTGTTCATGCGCATTTTTACGAACTTGAATATGGAATTCACTTTCACGGATACATCGGGACTCGAAAATATACGCAAGAGCGATGAAGCCGAATACAAGAATGGTTTTTGTGGAGACCCCCACCAATCCGCTTCTGACCCTGACCGACCTCAGGCACACGGCCAATTTTTGTAGCGACATGAACCTTCTGATGGTTGTCGATAACACGTTTATGAGCCCTTATTTTCAGAAGCCGCTTGGACTGGGAGCGGACATTGTGATTCACAGTTCCACGAAGTATTTGAATGGGCATAGCGATGGTGTCGGGGGCGTGGCTGTTGTTGCGAATCAGGATCTTGCACAAAAACTCGGATTTATTCAAAACTCAGCCGGAGCAATCCTGGCGCCGTTCGAATCGTGGCTGGTTCTTCGGGGCATCAAGACACTTGCTCTTCGAATGGAAAAACACAATGAAAATGCGATGAAAATTGCAGAGTATCTGGTACGTGCAAAAAAAGTTCGAAAGGTCTACTACCCGGGGTTGCCTGAACATCCGCAACACGAACTGGCAAGACACCAGTGCTCAGGATTTGGAGGCATGATCTCCTTTGACGTTGGCTCGGGTGACAACGCAAAGACTCTCGTTGAGAGTGTGCGGATTTTTGCTCTTGCGGAAAGTCTCGGCGGCGTGGAATCCTTGATTGGTCATCCTGTGACAATGACGCATGCAAGCGTCCCGAAGGAAAACCGTCAAAAGATGGGTTTGACCGACAGCATCGTTCGACTCTCTGTTGGCGTCGAGGACGTAGAAGACTTAATCGGCGATTTAAGTTATGCTTTAGATCGTATATGAGTCGGGTGTAAGGCGCGAATAGGGCGCCTCCACAACGGGGCCCAATGAATTGAGGCTCTACTAGGTTTATAATACGATCAATGATTCGTTTTGGAACGTCAGGCTGGCGCGGCATTATCAGCGATGAATTCACTTTCAGCAATGTCCGTCTGGTGTCGCAGGCAATTGCGAACTATATTGCGCGTGAACGCCCCCCGGGACGCGGGGTTGTCATCGGTTACGACACCCGTTTCTTATCGGAAAAATTTGCAAGTGAATGCGCGCGTGTCATTTCGAATCATCGTATTCCAGTTTTTCTGACGGATCGTGACGCTCCCACACCGGCGCTCTCAGCAGCGATTATCCGTAAAGAGGCGCAAGCCGGTATTAACTTTACAGCCAGCCATAATCCTCCGGAATACAGCGGATTAAAACTATCTACCAATAAAGGAGCATCGGCGTTGCCGGATGTGACCGAACAGATTGAGCGTGAAATCCGGAAGCTCGAAGCTCATCCTCCGACTTTTTATTATCTGGACGAAACGTTGATTGAAGAGTTTTCGCCGCAGGAGATGTATTTGAATCTGCTGAACAACACTGTGAAGGTGGATCGATTGAGCGCAAATCTGAGAGTCGCCGTGGACACTCTGTGGGGAACCGCCCGTGACTATCTGGATCGATTTTTCATCGATCGCGGTTGCGCTGTTGAAGTCATTCATAACTTCCGCGATCCGTACTTTGGCGGATACGGTCCGGAAGCAACCGAAGACACACTTCAAGAATTAAAGCAGCTTGTGGTATCGAAGAAAATGAATCTCGGCGTCTCCACAGATGGAGATGCGGATCGTTTCGGAATCATCGATTCGGATGGAACTTACATAACTCCGAATCAAACTCTTGCTCTGGTTCTTGACTATCTGATTCAGGATCGTGGTTGGAAGGGAAGTGTTGCGCGCAGCGTAGCAACAACTCATTTGATCGATGCAATCGCAAAAAAGCACAATCTTCCGGTACTCGTAACATCTGTAGGTTTTAAATATCTTGCAGACCTTTTCCTGGAGCAGAAAATTATTCTGGGTTGTGAAGAAAGCGCCGGCCTTTCGGTTCAAGGCCACTTACCGGAGAAGGATGGGATTTTGACTTGTGCTCTTGTGGCGGAGATGGTGGCAACGCGACAGGAAACATTAAAGGTGCAGCTTGAGCAGTTATACAAAACATACGGCTATCGAATCAGCAAGAGGAAAAGTTACCGTTTCACGGAACAGCTGGGCAAAAGGGTTCAGGATCTTGTTCTGCATGCGCCAAAGACTTTTGCCGGTAAGCAGGTTGTCGAAGTAAATACAATGGATGGGCTGAAGATGATTCTGGAGGATGGCAGTTGGGCGCTTGTTCGAGCTTCCGGCACGGAACAGCTGGTGCGCGTCTACGCGGAATCGGATAGTGATGAGAACGTGGATAAGCTTCTGAAGAGCACGGACATGCTTCTTGGACAATGAGAGAAAGAAGAGTCACGCGAGAAAGAGAAAAAGAGATCGCCCGTGGTTGTGTGGATCTTTGCCGCGGTTCTGTTTTCTTTCATGCTCTCTCTTTTTCTTGGTCAGGGCGGAATGCTCCGGTTACGCGAGCTGAGGGCCCATGCGGATCAAATGCTCATGGAAAACCACAGGCTTGCCATTGAAAATCGGAAGCTCTCAGACGAAATTCATAGACTTCGGGAAGATCCGGCCACAATTGAAAAAGTGGCTCGCGAAGAATTGTACTTTGTCTCGCCGGGCGACCTCGTGCTGCTTGTGCCGAGAGAAAGATAGTTCAAGGTTCAAAGTTCAACCGTTTGAACAAGACCCGATGATTTTCCTTGAGCTTTAAACTTTGAACCTTAAACTTCGATGGGTTGACACACCTTTGCACGCTCCCTATAATTAACCCGTCAATTACATGGATTGCGGGGTGGAGCAGTCTGGTAGCTCGTTGGGCTCATAACCCAAAGGTCATCGGTTCAAATCCGATCCCCGCTACCTTCCTTTACCACAGAGTCACGGAGAGCACCGAGAAACAGGATGATTTGAACTCCGTGTGCTCCGTGACTCCGTGGTGACCATGCAAAAAGTTCAATCTAGACTGAACATCATCTTTACTGCCTTTCTATTCTCTTCACTTGTCTACCTGATTGTTGGTTTTGCTCTGACGAAATCGGAATGGAAACCGGTTTTTACCGAAGGAATCTTGATCAAATTCTGTTTGCTGTATTTCTGGCGATCTCCGTCGGGCTATTCGTGTTGGTCTTTCAGTTGAAGAGTCGACTCATTCCTGAGGATGATCGGGCGCTCTTCTCCAGATCCATTCTTCTTTTTGCGCTTGCTGAAGTGCCCTTCGATTTTGGGTCTCGTCTTATTTCTTCTGACAGGAAAAGTTTTTGTATCTCGTGATCCTTAGCATTGTTTCTCTTCTTGCATTTGTTTCGGTTAAACCCCGGTCGCATTAGCGCTTAACACAGAGGCACAGAGGCCAGAGACACAGAGAAAGAATATATTTTTTACAGAAGCCAGCAAAGGGAACAAAGATCCATTTGCTCTTTGTTGTCTTTGCTACCTTCTGTCGAAAAACTCTGTGTCTCTGTGTTAAGCGCTATTCTTGGGCGCGAAAGACCTCTCTTCCATCGAGCAACGTCAACACAACTTTCGTCTCATTGATTTGATGGGATGGAATCTCAAACAGGTTTTGTGATAGGACAATCAAATCTGCACGTTTTCCTTTTTCCAGCGACCCGATTTCTTTTTCTCTGAAGTTCGCATACGCACTTCCAATGGTATAGGCCGCCAGCGCTGTCTCAAGCGAAATCTTTTCTTCGGGAATGAATGGATTCTCATCTGAGTCGTCGCTTGGATCCCTCCTTCGCACAGCGACTTCGATTCCATCCAGCGGATTTGCAGACGAAACAGGCCAGTCACTTCCCATCGCCATTGTGGCGCCTGTGGATGCTACCGTTTGGATCGGATAGAGCCAGCGAGATCGATCCATTCCTAATTGAGGAACAGTAAGATCGGTGATATAGGAATCTGCATACGCCCAGAGGGGTTGAAAAGTGGGAATGATATCCAATTGGACGAATCGTGGGATATCTCGCGGGTCAATCAGCTCGATATGAGCGAGTAAGGGACGGGAATCGCGCCGTCCATTTTTTAGGCGTGCTTTTTCAAGAGCATCCAAAGAGGCTCGAATCGCACGATCTCCAATGGCATGAATGTGGATTTGAAACTTCTCACGGTCCAGCAACTCAACGAATGGATTCAATTTTTCCGGTGGCCAATTCATTTCACCTGCATTGTTCCCTTGATTCAAATAGGGTTGCAGCAACGCAGCCGTTCTTGACTCGATTACGCCATCCGCAAAGATTTTGACCGCTGTGGCATGAAAATATTTTCCTTTGGCCAGTAGCGCCCGCTGTTCTTTCAGTTTGTCTATTTGTTTCAAAACGTCTGTCAGCGAACCTTCCGGACTCGCGTAGAGTGCGCCGACGACTCGGGCCGTCAGAAGACCCTGTTGATCGGCTTCTGCGTAGACATGCGATGCACCTCGCGCTTCCGGAGTGTCTCCTTCAACAGAAACGCTTGCATCTTGAAAGCCGGTAATGCCGAATGCGTTCAGGATTTTCAATGCCCCTTGCAAACCTTCGAGCTTTTCTTTCAAGCCAGGCTTTGGTGCGTGTTTATAAACAAGATCTGCGGCGCTTTCCCGTAGTGTTCCGGAAGGTATTCCATTCTTGTTACGCTCAATCCGCCCTCCTTCCGGATCGGGAGTATCTATTCGAATTCCCGCTACCTCAAGCGCTTTCGAATTCACCCATGCCGAATGGCCATCCATAGCTGCAAGGAAGACCGGACGATCCGGTACGATTGCATCCAGCCAATCCTTCTGCGGGTTGGCATCGGGAAAGGCGGGTAATTGCCATCCTGCCCCAACGATCCAGGAATCTGAGGGATGAGCCGCCACATAATCTTTGATGGCCTTCAGCACTTCTTCCTTTGTATTGTAGGGCAACAGATTGCATAGCTTCAGCCCTACGCCCCCTTCCACAGAATGAATGTGCGAATCGATGAATCCGGGTAAAACAAAACGGCCGGACAACTCTATTGTTTTCGTTTTGTTGCCGATCCACTGCGATACACCTGAATCTTCACCAATATATACGATTCGCTCCCCTTGAATGGCGACCGATTCGGCCCAGGATCGCGCGGCGTCCATTGTGTAAATCCTGCCGTTCCGCAAGACGATATCAGCTTTCGGATGCTCTGTTGTTCCGGTGAGGAGGAAGGACAAAAAACAAACCCATATCGCTTTTTTCATACGTTGAGATATTCTCCGTTTCCTTGGCTCAGATAGATCCTTTCGAGAGTGCCGGTAGGCAAACCCAACCGGTAAAATGTCCGCAGCGATCTCATCAACAATATTGTCTTCCAATAGCCCTCTCTTTGAAAGCGTCTGGCCGACGCGTAGCATTTTTTGTTTAACTGAATCAATTGTCCGTGCTTCCGTAGTCTCCGCATGAATTCAAATTCGTACATCAACCGTACATCGGGAAAACCCCCGATCTTGAGGAAAACGGACCGTCTGCAAAAAATACCGTGATCGCCAAGATAGATTTGAGAATGGCGTGCGTTACGGGTGCCGGACCAGGACAGATATCGATCCAATACGGGGCGATTGCCGCACAATTGCAATTGAAAAGCGCCCCCTACAACTGTGCTGCTGTTCATGCATTGATGCAGATCGGTAAAAGCGTTTTGTTCGAGCCGGCAGTCTGCATGAAGAAAGAGGAGCAGAGTTCCGCGCGCATGAATTGCGCCTGTATTCATCTGCTTGCTGATCGATTGCTCGGCTTGAATGACTTTGGAACTTCCGGCGGTAGCAAGCTGCTTGCGTGCCGTCCCTGCTTCCGGAATCGACGACGATTATTTCATCCGGTGGCGGATCCTGCCCTTGCAGATTTTCCAGAGTTTCGCGAAGGTAGGCTCCTTCATTCAATGTTGGAATGATGACACTCACTTTCATCTATTGCAGATTGTAGATTGCATATTGCAAAATGATCATTTGGTTTTCAATCTTCAATAACTCACGAAATGAGCTTCCTGAGCTGAAGCCCCCACCAGGGAGCCAGAAAACTTTTCATCAAAATGTCAATCACAAGCCCGTGTAGAGCCATCCAGAAATAACGCCTGATGCTGGCATATTCGTAATCGCGCTTCTGGATCCTGCAAATCGTCGGCTCCGCCAGAATCACACCAAGAATCACAAAGGAGGCAACCCTTATGACCGACCATGGATGCCAGGCCATGAGTGCGGCGAGCAATCTATCATTCGATGCAAGAATGACTGAACCGACATAAAAACTCATGTAGTTCATCAGCAGAGCGCCCATCAAAAGAGAGAGCAAGCTTGCCGTTAAAATGGAAAGGAGAGCAAATATAACGAAATGCAAAAGATGAACGGGAACGAACAGAACAGGATTTCCTTCCGCGCCTTCGCCTGTGTGGATCCAATGAAACATTTCCGCCGCATATTCAGTTCCGTGAAAAATGGATCTTGCTGCCTGATCAGTATAGTAAACACACGCTGTAACCATAACGATTCCCAGACATAGAGCCCAGAACAGCATGGCTGCGAAAGCACGCATTCGTAATTCCTCAGATAAGAGAGAGTACAGAACCGGATACGCCACAGCGATCTGCAGAACGGGCAATACAATTTTGTTGCCCGCCAAGAATCCGATCACTGTAGCAACAAGAGTTCCGAAGAACAGGAAGAGATAAACGAATGGAGGGGAAAGGATCCTATTCCACATGGACAGCAGCTGGAGCCAGATGCGTCATGATTAAGAAGTCGCTGAGCCTGTTCCGGACAGTATCGCGCGTCAGTGTGACCAGTTTTTCAACGCTGAATCCTTCGACCGCAAAAGACGCGATGATGTTTCCGTACACCATCGCACGTTGGATTGTTTCAAGATCGATGGAATCCCGCGATGCAATATAACCCAGGAAACCTCCCGCAAAAGAATCACCGGCGCCGGTTGGATCGACAACATTTTCAAGTGGATAGGCAGGAATCGCAAAGATCTGCTTCTGTTGAGTAAAGAGAATTGCGCCATAACCTCCACGTTTAATAATCAACGAAAACTGTCCCATCCTCAGTATTTCGCGCGCCGCTTTCACAATATTCGTTTCTTTCGTCAGCATCTGCACTTCTTCTTCGGAAATGATGAAGATATCCACGCGTTTGAGAACCTTTTCCAGATCGGGCCTCTGGTGGATGATCCACAGATTCATGGTATCGCAGCATACGAGCTTTGGTTCTTCGCAACTGATCCAGCACTTTCAGCTGAAGATCAGGGTTGATATTTGCGAGAAAAACGTAAGAAGCATCTCTGTAAGTAGGATGGAAGTTTGGGGTCGAATTGTTCAAGTACGTTTAGATGAGTCTCCAGCGTGTGCCGGACATTCATGTTTTCTTCATATTCGCCCTTCCAGCGAAAAGTAGCGCCATCCGCCCGCACCAATCCCTCAAGATCGATGCCGTTTTGTTCAAAGAGTTTCAGGTACTGTTGAGGAAAATCTTTTCCAACGATGGCCACCAGGCGAATTGGTGTAAAAAGGCGTGCCGCCATGGAGAAAAAAGTTGCAGAACCGCCGAGCACATCATCTGCTTCGGCCAGTCTCGTTTTGATGGAATCAAAGGCCACGGTTCCAATCACAAGAATGGACTTCATAATTTCTCCTTTATTTAACGTACTTTCCAATCAATAATTTCAAGATCTTCGTAGGTTTTGTCTGGAATGAATTCACGTTGTGTAATCACACCTGTTGCCAGAGCGGTTGCACATTCGCAGTTTCGTGGAAGCGGCAAGCCCTGGACTGCATTGCGCAATATGTCTCTTGCATTTTTTACATTCTTCATCAGATAAGCAATGACCGATTCAATGGTGACGATTTCTTCGGTTTCGTGCCAGCAATCGTAATCGGTGACAAGCGCCATAGTGGCGTAACATATTTCAGCTTCACGCGCGAGCTTTGCTTCGGGAAGATTTGTCATGCCGATGACGTCTACACCCCATTGCCGGTAGATTCGGGATTCAGCTTTTGTTGAGAATTGCGGCCCTTCAATGCAGATGTACGTGCCACCCATGTGCGTTGTGATTCCCGATTGTCTGCAACTGCGCTCGAGAAGTCCTGCAAGATTCGGGCAGAGCGGGTGAGCGAACCCAATATGACCGACAACACCGGATCCGAAGAAAGTACTGATCCTGCGTTTCGTCTGATCAAAAAATTGGTCCGGAATCACGATATCCAGCGGTGCGATGTGCTCTTTCATGCTGCCAACAGCGCTGACTGAAAGCAACCACTCGACTCCTAATGTCTTAAAACCGTAGATGTTCGCTCTGTAGTTGATCTCCGAAGGTAGGATCCGATGACCTCTTCCATGCCTTGCGAGAAATGCGATTTTTACACCGTCTAGAGTTCCTGTAATGAATGCATCGGATGGTTCTCCGAATGGTGTTGATACTCGAATCTCCTCTACGCCCTTGAGCTCGTTCATCTGATACAATCCGCTTCCGCCGATAACACCCACCCTGATCTCAGTCATACACTCCTCCAGGTTCCAATTCCGGGAACGGACATCGATGCCCGCTGGTGGAAAATTGTTATTTTAGCGTATTTTCCGTCGATTGTGAGAAATCGCCGGTTGATGGTAGTCCCAAAAGTCAAAAAAGTTCGTCTAAACGAAGTGGCGCGGGCGGCTCCCCGCAGAACTGCTCGAGCTTTTCATGCTTATTGCGGATGAGTCGTCCGCGTTACCTGGGAGATGAGGAGGGGCGTTGGACATCTTTCCAACTCCCCTCTAACCCCTTCATTCATAAGGAGGGGAAATCGCGACACACAGATGGATTTTCGATAGTCTACTCGGTTGTTGTTGTGAAAATTGGAAAGGACTATACTTAAATTGTATGAAAGTCCTTTCCGTATGCGCGCTTTTGCTTTTTGCTTCTTTTGCTTATGCTGCCGTATCGTTGGATGACATTGTAAAGCTTTCGAAAGCAAACACGAAAGATGACGTGATTCTGCAGCTGATCCAAAAAGAGGGCCTGTCAAAGTCTGTAACTTCCAAAGATATCGTTTACCTGAAGCAGCAAGGTGTCAGCGATCGCGTGATTCAATATCTGATCAAGCTGTCCGCTGAGGAACAGTCCGCCTTTGCCGACAAGAACATGCGCAGCTATTACAAGACGACGAAAAACGGGAAGCAGATCCGGGTAATGACAAACCTCGATGAAAATGGAAAGCGAATGGGTGGTGAAATTCCGCCGGATCCGGAGCCTGCGCAGCAACAGGCGCCTGTTTATGAGCACCCACCGCAGGAAATTCGTGTCGTGGTTGAAAATGATTCCCGCCGCGACGACAGATATGAAGAGGACTATCCGGAATATGTGGATGATCGATACACAATGCCCGGCTTCCCTTCGTATTATCCCTATTCAACGCCTTATTATCCTTATTACCCCTACAATCCAGGGCATCACCATGGTCAGGGGTATCGGCCTACAAAAGATCCGAATCAGCCGGACTGGAACTACGATTACAGCAAAAACCGTCCTTTAGTGCGGCCTCGCCAGCAACCATCCAGTCCGACTAAAATTCCTGGTTCGAAGCCACAGGGAGTTCGAGCGTTCAAAGGCCGATAGGGCTCGGGTTTCCTTCTAAGTAACAGAAGAACGCGGGCGATGAATCGCGCCCCCACGAAAACATATACGGTGCGAGGGCCCTATGTATGGAACGCAACTCCCCTTTTGCCCGCCCGCTTTTTTATAACCTTGGTATAATTCAGATTCATCGGAGGATCTTATGCGAAGCATCTGTCTTTTCATCTTGATTCTGTTTGCCTTTAGCGTTTCGGCTCAGGACCATCAGCACGGCGATCATCATGCGAAAGAGGAATTAGGGGAGGTAAACTTTCCTGTTTCGTGCAAACCGGAGAGTCAGGTGGAATTCAATCGGGCGATCGCACTCTTGCATGACTTCTGGTATGCAGAGGCGGAGAAAGCTTTCAACAAGATTACTGCTACGGATCCGGAATGTTCCATGGCCTACTGGGGCGCTGCGATGAGCAATTATCATCCGATTTGGGCCCCGCCCAATGAAACAGAAGTCAAAAATGGGCAGACACCTGCGTTCAAAGCCCTCGCCATGAGTGCAAAAACAGACCGTGAAAAAGCTTACATCACGGCCATCGCGCTTTTTTATAAGGATACAGACAAGCTGGATCACAAGACGCGCGCAAAAATGTACGCGCAAGAAATGGAAAAAGTTTACCGGCAAAATCGTGACGATTTAGAGGCTGCCATTTTTTATGCATTGTCGTTGTTGGGAACCGCAGATATTTCAGACAAAACGTATTCTGTGCAAAAGCAGGCCGCAGCAATATTAAATCCTCTGGTTGAAAAAGCGCCGAATCATCCCGGTATTGCGCACTACATCATTCATAGTTTTGATTATCCTCCGTTGGCGGAGCTGGCACTTCCTGCGGCCAGAGCTTACGCACGAATTGCGCCATCGTCGCCGCATGCGCTTCACATGCCCTCCCACATCTTCACAAGACTCGGTCTATGGGAAGAATCGATTCAATCGAATCTTGCCTCAGCTGATAAGGCAAAGAAGCACGTTCAGGTCAGCATGCCGGGCGCAGGAGCTTTCGATCAACTCCACGCGATGGATTATCTTGTTTACGCTTATCTTCAACTCGGCCAGGAAGAAAAAGCCAGGAAAGTTGCGGAGGAAGCAAGCCATATTGAAAAACTGGATTCAAACAATTTTGCTGCTGCGTATGCACTGGCTGCTATGCCGGCAAGACTTGCGATTGAAGGCCACCACTGGAAAGAAGCTGCATCGTTGCGAGTGGGACCCGAATGGTTCCCCTGGGATAAATTCCCATACACCGAGGCGATCACGCACTACGCAATCGGAATCGGCGCGGCCCGAACAGGTGATTTTGAAACTGCAAAAAGAGCCGAGGCTCGCCTGGCTGAACTGGAAACAATGCTGCAGGCAAAGGATCCGTATTGGTCGAAGCAGGTTGAAATTCAAAGAAAAACCGTTGTCGCATGGATTGTTTTCGCTGAAGGTAAGAAAGCCGAAGCGCTGTCGATGATGAAAGCTGCGGCCGCGCTGGAAGATACAACTGAAAAGCATGCTGTTTCCCCTGGCGCGATCATGCCTGCGCACGAGCTTGTCGCTGAAATGTTGCTCGAAACAAATGAACCGGCTCAGGCGCGGTTAGAATTTGAGAAAGCACTTTCAACTTCGCCCAATCGGAGACATGCGTTAATGCATAAGCCAATGGAAGCGACGAAGAAGAATTAAAAGAAGGACGTCAATCGTGTGGCAGATGTTCGGTTAAACTTAGAATTCAAGAATAGGAGATAGTTATGAGTGATCCCGTAAGAAACATCATGACTCGCAATCCCACTTGTTGCAAACCGGAGACAAGACTGCAGGACGTGGCCAGGATGATGGTGGACCACGATTGTGGGTGCATCCCGGTTGTCGGTGAGGATGGCCGAAGTCCGATCGGTACGATCACGGATCGCGATATCGTTTGCAGGACAATTGCCCAGGGCAAGAACCCTCTGGAACTGAGCGTAAAGGAATGCATGACTTCTGACAGTGTAGCGGTTTCCGAAGACGCAAAGCTTGATGAATGTTTGCATCTCATGGAAAAACACAGAATCCGGCGAATTCTGGTCGTAGACTCTTTCGGTCATTGTTGCGGAATCGTAGCACAGGCGGATATCGCTCGCTTCGGGGACAAGAAGAAAACCGGTGAAGTCGTTCAGCAGGTTTCGCAACCCGCTTGAAGAAGCCTGCGCTCCTTACTGCACTTCCAGGATCGCGCATTTCAGGTAATGCGATTCGGGGAAGCTCATGAGGATCGGATGATCGGGCGGTTGAAACAGCAGTTCCCGTAGATACAAGTTGCGGCCGGAAGCTGTTGCTGCCTGATGAAGAATCTCGAGGAAAATTTCGGGAGTGACCGGTTGGGAACAGGAGCAGGTGAAGAGAAGGCCACCAGGAGCCAGTGACTTCATTGCGCGTAGATTGATTTCCCTGTAAGCCTGAAGGGCCGTTTTGAGGTGCCGCTTTGATTTGCAGAACGCCGGCGGGTCAAGAACGATCCGATCGTAACGGGCGGATCCGACAGAGGCGTTGCGCAGAAATTCAATAGCATCTGATACTATAGTTATAATACTATATCCGTTCGCCTCCGCATTTTGTTCGGCTATCTTCAGAGCGTATGCTGATGAGTCCACAGCGATCGTGTTCCGGATCCCGGCCGCGGAGCCGTAGATCGACCAGGCCCCCGTGTAGGCGAACACGTCTAAAAGAGATTCCGCAGGACCGTAGCGGAGCAAACGTTTCCTGTTCTCTCTTTGATCCAAAAAAAATCCTGTCTTCTGGCCTTTTTCGAAGTGGATCTGGAACCTCAGGCCGTCCGCTTCGATCCATTCGTGCTGCACGGGGTCGCCGTAAAACCATTCCGTCTGTTCCTGCAGCCCTTCGAGTTTCCTGTAAGGTGAATCGTTTCGCAAAAGAATTCGTTTCGGTTGTACGGACTGAAGCAGATTTGAAAGGATTTCGTGTTTCATCCTCTCCATTCCTGCCGTAAGGATCTGAACCACCAGCGTGTCGTTGTAGCGATCAACGATCAGTCCCGGTAATCGGTCCGATTCGCTGTAAATCAGCCTGTAAACTTTATCGGAATAGTGTTTTTCACGAATAGCCAGAGCAAGCGGAATGCGCTGGGTTAGATCAAACGTTTTGTGAGTGGAAAGAATTCTTACTGCAATGAGGGTATGCGGATTGTAGTAACCGGTGGCGAGGTATCGTCCAGAACGATCATGAACTTCGATGAGATTCCCTGCTTCTATGGAAGGTTTGCGTTCCAATTCATTTGAAAAGATCCAGGGATGATTTCCTTTCAGACGCTTTTTGCCTGCATCAGAAATGACGGCAACCGGCAGGTGTTCCGAAGCCATGATTTTTAGGCAAACATTACTTATACGCCGGAATCCCAGTGATCCATTCGCCAAGAATCAACGTATGAATGTTGTGCGTTCCCTCGTAGGTAAAAACGGATTCCAGATTACACATGTGACGTCCACATTGATATTCATCCGTGATGCCGCTGGCGCCAAGAATGTCTCTAGCGGATCGCGCGATCTGCAAAGCGTGATAAACGTTGTTCATTTTGGCCAGCGAGATTTGTTGCGCGGAAACCTTTCCCTGATCCTTGAGCCGCCCCAGTTGCAAACACAGCAACTGTCCTTTTGTAATTTCTGAAAGCATGTACGCAAGTTTTTCTTGAATCATCTGGAAAGATGCAATCGGCTTATCAAACTGGACCCGTGTTTTGGCATAGTTCACTGCTTCATCGTAACAGGCCATTGCTGCTCCGATCGCACCCCAGGCGATCCCGTACCTTGCTTGATTCAGACAGCTCAACGGGGAACTGAGGCCTTTCGATCCCGGCAATATACTGTCCGCGGGAATTCTACAATCTTCCAGAATTAACTCCGAAGTAACGGAGGCGCGCAAAGACCATTTTCCTTTCTGCTCAATCGTTGTGAAACCTTTTGTTCCTTTTTCGATCAAAAACCCACGGATTCCCTCGTCAGATCTCGCCCATACAACTGCAACATCGGAAATGCTGCCATTTGTGATCCAACGCTTCGTTCCGTTTAATACCCACATGTTTCCATCGCGAACAGCCTTTGTGAGCATTCCTGATGGATTCGATCCGAAGTCCGGTTCGGTCAATCCAAAGCAGCCGATCTTCCGGCCGGCAGCCAGATCGGGAAGCCACTTTTCTTTTTGTTCTTCCGAACCATATGCGTGGATGGGATACATCACCAGTGATCCCTGCACCGATGCAAAACTGCGCAAACCGCTGTCGCCTCGTTCCAGTTCTTGCATGATGAGACCGTATGCGACGTTATTCAGACCCGGACAACCGTAGCCTTTCAAGATTCGCGCCAAGAATCCCTAGCTCAGCAAGAGGACCTACCAGATGAATGGGAAATGTGGCTTCGCGATTGTGTTTTTCAATGACAGGGATGACTCTCTCGCTCACAAATTCGCGGATCGTATCGCGGACCAGTTGCTCTTCTTCGCTGAGAAGAGGACTTATATTGTAGAAATCAACGCCTTGAAACAAAGGTTCCTCCTGTATACTTCTACTCGTGTAAGAAAGGAGATAAGGAGATAAAAGGGAGAAGGAGACGTTAAAAAATATAAGAATCTCCTTATCTCGAACATCTCCTTATCCCCCTTCTTACACTGATCCTGCATCTGAAAAAACGGGTCGGCGGAGTCGC
This sequence comes from uncultured bacterium, assembly GCA_963771165.1. GTDB lineage: Bacteria > Acidobacteriota > HRBIN11 > JAKEFK01 > JAKEFK01 > JAKEFK01. Next base: position 19,634 of record CAVYSN010000007.1, read on the forward strand.
TACTGATTTTTCCAGACTGGTTTTCTTTTTTCAACGAAGGCACTGATGCCTTCTTTGGAATCATCCAGCGACAGCAATTCATTCAAGTAAATCTCCTCAATCGTACGAATGCTTTCTTCCATAGGTTTCCCTTGAACCTGAATCATTGATTTTTTCGCGAGCTGAAGAACAGGTGCGGAATATTGCAACAACTTGCGTACCAATACGCCGGCTTGCTCCGCTAATTTATCATCGGGTACAACTTGATTGATCAATCCAAATTCGAGCGCTTCCCGGGCGGAAATGGTGGCGCCGGTAAAAATCAACTCCGCAGCTTTTTTCGGTGGAATGTATCTTTGAAGTATGTTACAGGCAAATGCAGGAATCAAACCCAGTTGAATATCGGGTAAGCCGAACTTGGCCGATTCTGTAGCAATGGCAAGATCTGAAAACATGACAAGCTCAAAGCCGGCACCCATCGCCATCCCAGGCACCAGGGATAGCACAGGGACATTCAACGTCTGCATTTGCTCGAACATGCGCCCCATGGCTTCGATCAATTGATAGGAACGGTCATCTGCAAAATCTTCTGCGGCAATTCCACCACAAAAATTCTTGCCCGTTGTTAGGAACACAAGAACTTTTAAATCTGTGCGATACAACAGAGAGCCGAGCGCTCTGATTAATCTCCTCCACCATATCGGCGTTGAAGGAATTCATCGGAGGACGGTTCAGGAAAATCTGAAACATTCCATCTTTGTCTTTGGTGGCTATGAATTTGTTTGCTTCGACCGATTTCAGCAGATTTTCATCCATAGTATCCTCACTTGATGTTTTCGAATGCCACAGATAAGCCGAGGCCGCCACTGATGCACAAGGTTGCGAGCCCGTATCTGGACTTTCGTTTTCTCAATTCATGCAACTAGTGTCGTCGTAATTCTGGCTCCCGTGCATCCGATTGGATGACCGAGAGCAATTGCTCCGCCATTGACATTCAACAGTTCGCGATCAAATTTCATCAAGCGTTCGCAGGCGATCACCTGGGCTGCAAAAGCTTCGTTCAATTCGATCAGAGAAAAGTCGGACAGTTGCATGTTTGTTCTAGCGAGCAATTTTTCTGTAGCAGGAACCGGTCCGATTCCCATAATTTCCGGCGGAACACCCGCCTGCGCGTAATCTATAACACGTGCCAGGGGAGTCAGATTGTGTTTTTCCAGGAACGAAAGGCTTACCAGAAGCATGGCAGAGGCTCCATCTGTGATCCCTGAAGAATTTCCGGCCGTCACCGTGCCGTTCTCATGAAAAACAGGAGGCAATTTCCCAAGCGATTCGATGGTTGTTTCAGGCCTCGGATGTTCGTCTTTATCGATGACTTGCGACTGTTTTTTCATCAGAATGGTTACCGGCGAAATTTCTTCTTTGAATCGTCCTTCCTGGATGGCTCGCCCGGCTTTCTGCTGGCTTTCCATCGCAAACCGATCCTGTTCATCGCGCGTGATGTTGTGAATATCGGCTAACTTTTCTGCGGTTTCACCCATCAGCATGTCGCTTAGTGGATCATGAAAACCGTCACGATACATCGCATCGACAAGTTTTCCGTGTCCCAGCCTGTATCCATCAAACCTGGCCTGATCCAGAAGGTAGGGAACACGGCTCATGCTTTCGATTCCTCCAACCAGGACGCAATCTGCTCGTTCCAACTGAATCGCTTGAGTACCAAGAATCAATGCCTTCAGACCGGACCCACATGCTTTGTTGACTGTAAAAGCGGGGACATGATCAGGAATTCCCGAACGATGCGAGACTTGTCTTGCTGGATTCGGCCCACATCCCGCAGGCCGGGCGTGACCGAATATCGTTTCGTCTATCTGTTCGGGCGCAACCCCGGCCTCTTTTAAAACTGTTTGTGTTACAGAAACACCAAGATCTACAGCGGGCAAGATCTTTAAAGGCGCCTCCAAACCGGCCAATGGGCGTTCGTTTGGCGTGTAATACAAATACATCTCTTGGCATAAGATAGATCCTCACCGAGTAATTCGTGAGTCGTGCTCATGCTCGTGATCGAAGGATTTCGATTTACGATCACGATTACGGGCACGAGCACGATTACGATTATCTACTGAATATACCCCTGAATGGATTCCAGGAACAACTTTGTGATTCTGGCCCCTTCGAATTCCGCTTTTCCCGAGTGTTCGGCCACAACGGAAAAAGCCACTTTCGGATTTTTTACCGGCGCAAAACCGATGATGATCGCATCGTAGCCTGTCGCCCCATCTCCTGCGGTTCCTGTCTTCATTGCGATCGGCAGATTGACGGGCTGCGGCGCGCCTTCCGGTACCTTCCTCATGCAAGACAACATGTTCCATCGCCTTCCGTGACTTTGCTTGCCGTTTCTTTGCTCATGAAAGTGCGGAAAGGGGTCGGCTTCTGGACAGAGTAAGGGACACCAATCATGTTGCGGTAGTGCAATAGAAGTCTAGGCGTCATGCTGAGACCCTTGTTCGCAATTGCAGAAGCCACCATTGCTGCGTGCAGCGGAGTCATTTTCAAGTACTCAAGTCCGATTGAAAGATTCGCCAGATACTGATCATTGAGATCACCCGGAATGATTTTACCGAGATCCAATGAAAGATAGGAGTCGCGAAGCTTTTCATCGAATCCCAGCGTTCGGAGATTCTTGATCAGATCGCCGGGTTTCATTGCTAAACCGATCTTCGCAAAACCCACATTGCATGAAACGGCCGTCGCAACATTGATGTCTTTCACCTCATGTGCATTTTCCAACGTAAAGAACCTTGTTTTCCGCAAGCTTTAACGCACCTTCACACTCCATGGGGAAAAGCTGTTCAGGATTAGACTTGCTCTCCAACGCTCCCACAAGAGTGATCATTTTTATGATGGATCCGGGTTCATATTGAACATGAGTCGCAACGGACGTACCGGACGGATGAAGGCTGTTACGACCTTTCAAGCTGCTGGCCGCGGCAAGGATATCTCCATTTTCAACGTCCAGAAGAACAATCGCTCCGGCATAATTCTCCAGGGCTTTCAGCGCAGCATTTTGAATCCTGTAATCCAGTGTGGTTGTTGCCTGCCTGTTCGATCTGTCGTCGAGTTTCGCCAGATAGTTTCCACTGGGATTTACAAACAACGGTTTTACAGGCTCATACAGGATATGAAATGCTCCGTTGAACGATCGGCTGACAATCGGCAGATTTTCACGATCGTATAGAAATGTATATTGTCCCGTTGATTGTCGAAGCTCAATTTCCTCCCGGAGAGTCGAAATCTCCTTGGCAAGCTCGGGAATCATTCCTGCGGCCGTGAGCTCTTTTTTCGCAAGATCAAGCTGATTTACACCCGCAAGAAAGCCAGCTTTGTAGAATCGCAGAAGTCTCTTCCTGCTCCCATCGCTTTCTGCAAATGTTCCGTGTAAAGAAGGCCTTCCTCATAACGTGCGTTGTGTCCAAAGTGTCTTTAAAACCTCCTGCCAGAAACCGACCGGGCCAAAGAATGCATTTCTCTTCTGACTTTCGGAGATCCGGCTTCCGCTTGATCCTTCCCATGCAAAAGAAGCTCGGCCGTTCCAATTCGTTCGTGGATTCGTCCGCTTACGACCGGCAACAATTTCCAGTGATGGAGTGTTTGCAATGCGTCTCCTGTATTGACCGGTCAAAATCCGTTCATCCGACCGCTGATCTGATAGAAGCAGAGGCCGTAAACGGAAACGGAGAACCAGAAAAGATACGAGTGAAATGAATAGGTATTTGCGGTATTTGCGCCGCGCGCGACCTCGTGGGCCATCCCCTTTTGTGTATTTGTAATCTAATGGCATGTATCGAAGACTAATTCTACAGCGGGAGTGGTAGGTTTACTTGAGCAGAACTCCGACTTCTGCGCCCCGCAAAAGCCCCAGCGTGCGTGCTGCTGAACCTTGATTTTGCGCGATCTCCAGTAAGTTGCTGCTTCCAAAAAGTGCGAGGATATCCCCTTTCTGTCCTTCGGCATAGTACTCTTTCAGTCCGATGATTTCCTGTTTTGCAAGCAGAACCTTGACTTGATTTCCGGGCATTTTTTCCCGAGCCGCCTGATAGTCCTCCCGGGAAATATTTGTGATCAGGTTTCCGAAACGATCGACATGAATGACGGTTCCTTTCAAAAGCGATTCTCCAACGATTTTCGCTTTTGGCAAAGGAATTTTTGAATAGTCCTCGATCGGGTCGCCGAAATTCAGCATATCCGTCCCACGAGCCAGCCAGGCTGCCGCCGGAGCAAAAATATCCCGTCCATGAAAAGTCTTGCTTACTTCGGGCAGCATCAGATGTTCCGCTGCAATTTCAACAACTGTTGAAACGGGATCAACATCATAAATCAACGACAGTACCCCATTGTCAGGAGCGACATAGTAATAATTATCGGTGGCAACAATGATCGGTCTGCGAGACGAGCCAACTGTTGGATCAACGACCACCATGTGAATGGTGCGCGTCGGAAATTGGGAATAGCAGGAACGCAAAATGAATCCTGCTTCTAAAATATCGTGTGGTGGAACCTCATGACTGATGTCGATGATGTGAACTTGAGGCGCAATCGAAAGGATGACTCCTTTCATGGCCGCTACAAAATGATCTCTCGTTCCGAAGTCTGTTAATAACGTAATGATCGGTGTTTTCGCGGCCGCCATAGTGACAAAGGTTATATCTTATTCTGTATCAAATCAATGCAGTCGAACCGTTTCACCGCAGAGACATAGCGTGACGATTGGGATCAGGCAGAACAGAAAAAATATGGAGATTGTCTCTCTGCGTTTATCTGCGGTGCGTCGGTGGTTCAATCAGATTGGGACTGGCGTGGCGCGTAAAGGATTTGCGAGCATAGAAGGTCCGTGAGATAACAAGGATAAACAAGGAAAGCAATGCCCAGAGCAGTGCCCAGATCCAGGCAGGAACTCCTGTCAGCGATGCCATCGCTGCAGCATCGTTACCGCATGACGACTTCAGCGATAGAAAATAGAGTGTCTTAATCGCATCCAGCGCATTCAATGAGCACTGGACTGCCAGAAAAGTCAAAAAGAAATGAGCGAAGCGTATCGATGCAAGCCGGCTCACGCTCAGAAGAGCCGTCGCAATCAACAACCCTGCAGACCAGGAGAAAAGGCTTCGGCTCCAGACCAGATAGCCGATCAACAACAAAAGCATCCCGAAAGCAATTGCAAGAAGCGGTCTTCTGCCCGTGTTCAGGCTTTGTCCCTGCCTCATCGAAAGGCTGAATAGCACCGTAATGGAGGCGATCATTGCAAGCACCAGAAGATTGCTGGTGTGGCCGACAAAGACGGCCGTTGCAATCAAAACAGCCAGAGCACATACAGTTAGAACAGGACGAACGTGGTTTTCTTTTCGGCTCAAAATCAGCAGCAAGGCTCCGAACAGCGTCGTACCAATATACCCGGCGCTGCTGACAATAAATCGGAGGCCGCCGCGCGTGTAGGTTACTCCACTTCCATCCATCCGTACGATCAAGCTCTCGACACTTCCGCCTGTCAATACGAGCGGCAATCGCGTGTGCTGTTTCATGAATGAACGTGGAAAAAATCAAGAAAGGGTAGGTTATGACTTGAGCAAAAGGAAGAAACGACAAAAGAACAGTCAGAGCGATTGCAATTGCGAGCCAACGTGCGTTCATCTAGAAGCCGATTCTATAATTATAACGGTAATCCCGTGGGAAAGTTTCATCCGATGTCCAGGCAGGCGAACGATACAAAACGCTATTGCATAGTGTGTTAATCTGAAATTCTGCAGATGGTTATAACGTTCGAATCTCGTAAAAAGAGTTATCCAGCTTACCTCTTCGTTTTCACATATGCAGTCGCTGCGTTCGTTTTTAAGGATCGCTGGCAGTATTTAGACCGGTCTGGCGCTGGCACTTGTGCTTTTCCTCGGATCTTACGGTTTCGGGAAGAGACTTTCATTTCTGATCTTCAAAACAGCGGATCAATCACTTTATTTTCCTTTAGGGCTCGGTTGTGTGCTGGTTGCGACCTATTTCGTGGGATCGTTTTCAACCGGTCGTACCTTCCTTTATCCCGTCTGGGGAGTATTAGCGACTCCTTGCTGCATTTGAATTGCCTGTTCTGGCTTATCGCATGAACCGGAATTATTTTTGGACAGCTCCGCTGATTCTACTGGCATTCTGGTCCAGTTTTACCCCTTCTTTATTTCACGGCACTCTGGAGTATTACCTTGGTTTGCCCCATCAGTACCTGGCCATCGGAAAGATCGTCAGCCTGCCCTGCAAACCTGTATTCATCGCTTCCGCCTTTTGGCCCGACATTGACCCTGTTGTTTTCGTCTGTGGGAGTGGATTGTGGTGTGAGATCGTTCAATCTTCTGCTCTATTTCCAAATCATTTCGATCCTTGTTTCTCTATTACGGTGGCTCATCACGGAACCTGTTTTTGCCAGCGGAAATGGCAGGGATCAGGATTATCAAACCGATTTACTGTTCATGACTCGAATGGAACTGCTGGTCATTCCAATGCTTCTTCTTCCTATCATTTTTGCCGTATTTCATGAACAAACCTATGATCTGCTGACGGCGCTATTTTTCTGCGCGGCGATTGCTTCGATGATCAAAGAGTATGACGGAATCACGACTTTGAAAATCTGGAATATCGGACTGCTTCTCGCCTTTGCGCTGTGGACGAAATACAACGTTCTCTTTTACGTTCCGTGGGTGGCATTGTTGTGGTTTGCCTTGTCGGGCTGGAGGTTCAATAGAGAAAACTGGAAGGTTCTCGGAATTCTGTTTGCCACTGTGATTCTTTTCTGGCTTGCTGTTCCGGTCCGTAATGCGATTCATTTTGACGATCCTTTTTATCCTGCCTTTTCGGGTATGGTTGCGTCAGACAGCTGGTCTCCGGCGCAATCATTGTATTTCGAAAGTGAAACCATGAGCAGCGGGACAGGGCTTCTCGGAATCGCTATCAAGATTTCTGGCTCTGGTGTTTGATCCGCGCGGAATCGGATTGGTGCTGCTCGTTTCTCTGGCCGTCTATCCAATGGCTCGAAAGATGCGAGTCATGAACCATTTGCTGCTTTTCGGCCTGGCTTGTTACGTTACATGGTTTTTTGTGTTTCAGGATTTTCGTCAATTCCTTCCTGTATTTCTTCTGCTCTTTCCTGTTTGCTATTTTTCGTTCCGGCATATCTATATCCGTTGGCCGAAATATATCTGGCTGATTTGGGCCATGTGCATGGTTGTTGCGGTTGTTCCGATGTACAAATATTTTTCTGTTTCCGTTCTGATCTCGCCGACTCAGTCACAAAATGAATTTCTGGCGTCGCATCTGGATTACTATCCCATTGCACGGAAGCTCAATGAACAATCATCGCGCGGCGAAATCTTGCTGTGGGAGAGTTTCGGATCGCTTACTATCGCAAACCTGTAATCGCCGGAAGCCGGTATGATGCTTCGGCGGTACTGAATGATCTCCGAAGTGCCGCGAGTCCGGAAGAACTTTACCAGCGCTTACGCCGGCAGGGGATTCGTTACGTCGTTTATCAGGAAAGCCAGTTCATGCAGTTTTACGGACCTGAGGGGATTTTCCGGTTAACCGATATTCAGATTGAGCATTTTCATAAAGTGCTCGCGCAATATTCTGACCTTGCGCCTGCAAAATGGATCCGTCCGGCTTTACGAACTCACCGATGCACAAATCTGGTAGCGTTCATCAACTCGAGCTTTTTGTAGTAGAGAGTCTTGCTGATGATGAGCATCGACCTCGGCGATCTTTTTCGCTATCTGAATCATCAACACTGGCAGGGCCGTTTGCCGGATTTCCGCTGCGAATGGTCGAATCGAATGATTACAACCTGGGGCGCATGCTATCGGGGAAAAAAATTGATTCGCATCAGCAGCATTTTTAAAAATCGTCCACTCGATGAAGTCCTTGCCTTGTTAAGCCATGAAATGATTCATATCCGCTACGGTGGACACGGAAAACGATTCCATCAGGAGTTGAAGCGGATCGGATTGGAAGGAGATGTTCAAAGGCGTTTTCCTGATTTGGTGAAGTGGACTCAATCGTTGCGGCGAAACTACCGTTACACGTACATGTGCAGCAGGTGTGGCGTTCGGATCGAGCGCCGGAGAAAAATACACGGCTTTTGTGTTGCCTGTCACGGCAAAGGTATCCGTTCCAAATTCAAGCTTATTTAACTCGATGATAGGGACTCACGGGCTGTGATTCCTGCGCACATAGATCACGGGAGTTCCGTTGACACTCACCTCGTTGTAATGCCCCGCAATGTATTCGTGGAGAGGCTTGTGCAATGCCGAATTCGCAGGGCCAAGATAACCGAGGCTGACCGCGTCGACTATGATTCTTGGCTTCGATCTTTCCAGATCGACGAGCAGCTCCTGAAGGAATTTTGGCTGGATCGAAGTGGGTGAACTGCTTCCCGGATAGTAGGCTTCTACAAAATTAGAGATGATATGGCGGCTCGCGGGATGCCGTTTCGAAAGAATATAGAGTTCCGGGACGTATCCGTTCACATAAAGGGAGTCGTCCGGCCCCGATTTTTCCCGGATCAAATTCACCAGTTCTGCACGCGTGATGTGAGTGGCATCATAGACGCCGCCTACATACATCGGTTCCGGCATGGCCGACAGACACGTGATCAGCCGGGACCACTTGCCTGAAGCGATCGTGGTTGTTTCCATTAAAACAAGAATCAATGGAAGCAGCGCGGTAAACGCAACGGCTCTCCGGACTCTGATCGGGCCTTCGAGTGGTCGTAAAAACTTGCCCATCGACTGCAATCCTAGGGCACAACCAGCGGCAAAAGGGGCATGAAGCGCCCAGAGGTAATTGTTCCAGGGTCTCCCGGGAGAGATGGCGGCCAATGCGCCCGACACAGACCAGATGAGAATCAGCCATCCAGCGTTGTGGCGCGGTGTATCAGGCCGGCGGCGTGCCACATCAATCAGCATTGCTGTGAATGGCACGATCATAATGTTGTAGCCCTGCGCGACAAAGAATCGCAACAAATTAAGGTACCCGGAAAAGCCGGATACTTCATTTCGTGCAGCGTATCCGGTGTTGTACACATAAAACAGGTGCCAGAAGCGGTCCCATTCGCCGATGCCATAGTAGAATCCGAAACACAGAATGACCGGCGCAACGAATCCGGCCGAAAGAGAACATAGTTTCCGTAACAATCCTTCGTTGTCGAACAGTAGAATGCTACAGAGCCGGACCCAGGGATAGAAGCGCGGCCGTTTGCTTGGTGAGAAAGCTGAGCCCGAGGAATAGGCCAACAACCGGATACACGATCGGTTTTCCTGTGTTGCCCCGCGCAGTGGCTTTCAGTAGGACCGAGTAGCCAAAAGTCGCCATAGTGGACATCAAGAGGTCTGAATTCAATGCGTAAGTGTCATCCTCCGGCACCCAGATGGTTCCGAAAAACAAGAGACAGAATAATGTGAGAATGCCGGTGTATTCGCCATTCGCTTTCGCAACGGCTCGTGCCAACACAATTCCGCTGAACAGAAACACAAGAATTGAAAATGCGTAAACAGCGGTCAAATTGTAAGCGCCGAAAAGGAGGAGCGGGATTCCAAACAGGATAGAAAGGAAGGGCCCTCGATGCGCGTAAATATCGATAAATGGAATCTGGCCCCTTGCGAATGTTTGCGCATTCAACATCTCCATTGCGTCATCCGGATCGATGATTTCATAGTGGCGGGAAAGCGCGATCCGAAAAATCACGAATGCGAGAATCAAGGCGAAAGAGAGAATCCGAGGAATCCATTTTTGCTGAGTTATCGGAACAGGAGTCCCCGCCGCATATGTTTCAGCAGCATTCTGCTCTTCCTGCATTGCCGATCATTATTACCCGGAGACGCGCGTTATGACAAGGGAAATGCAACCGATCTAGAACCTGCAAGCGTCAAAGCAAATGGATCTTCAAGTCTTCATTCTTCCTCAACGGGGGATTCTTGCTTCAGTTCGCAGCGGGAGCAGGATGTCTCCCGGTTATCACAAAAATCATAGAAAAAATGATGCAATGCCTGCTGCCGGTGAGCGGTGTGAATGAATGATTTTGCGCGATCTCCTTCGCCAAACAAGCGATGCTTCATCAGCCTTGTAATGCTGTTTTCGCAGAGCCGCGGGTGGTTCCGATAGACTTGATGCAGAATCTCTTCCAGACGGTTATCGCCATTCATTTCCGCCCAGGCAAGCAACGAAGGGATGACCACGTTTACAATCAAGATTTTGCTTCGCTCTTTTCCGATCAAGCGTTTCGGCGCAGAAAATTTATTGCCGTCAAACTGAAAATGATAAGACCAGTAAATATGAATTGGCCTGGAAAGGAGATCCAGCCAGCTTCGTAGGATTTCACGAAATCTGAGCTGATCTTTCGGTTTCTGCAGTGGTTGCGTCAAGACGGGTAGAAGGGAACCGCCGAAATAGTGAAGAAATGCAGCAATCGCTGTCAGGCGCCTTGCGGGAAAGTTTGCGGGACGGGTGCTGGACGGATACCAGCAAAAACCGACCAGGCGTCTCTCAGTGAAGCGCGACTCCGTTCGCTTCCAGTAGCGCCTGACTTCCTCGATGTAATGATTGGTTTCCTGATCGAACTTTGTTTGTGAAACGTCCTGAAGCAACCCGGCTGTCCCGAGCAACACAGCAGCCATGGAATCAATTCCTCTTCGGCCGGTTTGGTCATGCTGCATCAACTCATCGAACGGCACGCGTTTCGAAAGCTCACGAAAAGCGTAACGCGACTGTTTGTAGCCCATCCCCTCCATCATTCCTTCATAAAAAGCCTGAAGGAAACCGGTCGTTTGGATACGCTGCAGATAATCTTCCTTCTTCCGTCTCATCCGTTGATCCCCGGCAGAATCCAGCAGCCTCGTCAACGATTCATTCTCCTGTTCGTCCAGGAACTTTCGGCAAAGACGTACATTCACCTCCGGTCCGAACGGAAACTGATAAATTGGAATCTTTTGTTGCAGAAGGCGTAATTCCTCCAGCAAAGAATCCTTCATTTCCAGTTCCGGGACCAATTCTCCGTTCTGCTTCCGGCAAAGCGATTGCGATTTATATAGTACGACGTGCATAATAACGTCGTTGTATCTGGGATCCTCATGGTGGCGATGATGATACCAGTCCTCGCTATTCAGATGAATTTCAACATCTCCGCTGAGTCTCACACCATTCAGAAACAGTTCTGCGTTTCGGAAATCCGGCCCGGCTTCGAGGTTCCACCAGCCAGGAGAAGAGATCACGAGATTACGATCTTCCACCTTCAATGTTTTTCTGAAGAGTTGTTCGGACCAGATGCAGTGCAAAAGCCGTTCTAAAACTTTTTGACGCTCAGGATATTTTGCGCGTGGTTCGTTGAGCAGGTAAATTTCCATCGTTTGCCTCCATTTTGTACCACAGTGAACGCGGAGTACGCAGAGAAAATTGTTTTTCTCTGTGCCCCTTTGCCTCTGTGTTAAGTTCTTGGCAAACGATGAGGGACTTCAGCGGACTTGAAGTTCGAGATAGGCAGGCTGACTTCCGCAGCTTTCAAACCATTCAATTCCTTCACAAACCATATCGAGTTTCAGCCAGTAAGTGCCCTTGCTATCCGGTGCGACGGCGCGAAGATCAAACATCTGACTTTCGTTTGTCGCAAGCGGTCTGGGAAGGACAAGTCTCGCAAAATCGCGATTCAACAACTGTCTGTTTGCATCCAACAACTGGATTCCCAATGTGATATGCCTGCGATTTTTTTGCGAAGCATTCTTCCAGATGGCTCCTCCTGAGTTTATCACTTCAACAGTACCTTGGAAGGGCCTACTTTGTTTTGCCCGCCAGGAGTTACCCTTCAGTTTAATAGTAGCATGCAATGTTTTCTGCGGCATAGCATTGCCCAGAGCGCTCCAGATTTCATGACGGATATTTTCATATTCAGGGTGTCCGGATACAAATCGTTCGGATGCGCTGTTCTCAGGATGATCCGTGATTTCCCAGCAAAGCTTATCAATGTCAATTTCAGCGGCAAGTTGTCTTGCAAGATTCATTTCTTCATCACTGTCATTCCATCGGAACAGAATATATCGCCAGTTGATAAACGGCGTTTCGCTTTGCTGTTCTTTCTTAACCTCGACCAGCCGCTTCATAATGCGGAATACTTTATCGAAGTCGCCACCTCTTCGATATCTTTGATAAGTTTCCTGCTTCGCTCCATCCACTGAGAAGGTCAATTCATCAATTCCTGATCGAACGAGTTGCTGCAGCTTGTCCTCCGTATTGAGCAGCAATCCATTTGTGCTGCAGAACAGATAAATCTGGGGATGGCGCGATTTGGCGTACGCGATCATGTCGATCGCTTTCGGATGAATGAAGCTTTCACCGTAGTTAAAAAAATCAATGCGCGAAAGAGAAGGGCCAAGTTCATCGATCACTTTCGCATAGACGTTGTAATCCAATAACCGATTGTGTCGAGTGAAGTGAATCCCATTTTCGTGATTGCAGCAAGCCTCAAAGCAGGAGAGGTTACAGGAAACACAGGGTTCCACAAAGAGCCGCTTGGGAAGATAGGGTAAAGTGACAGATTCGGGTGGTTCGGGACCTTTTACGTGGACGACCTGAATCAGATTGCAGTGCGTGCAAAGATGCGGATTATTCGTATGAAATCCGCGTCGGAGTTCCTGAAAGACGCGCCCGTTCCAGATTTCAGCAATGCTTTGAAGAGCCGCATTACCCGCCGGCCGCTTCTTAAAGGGATCTGCGCAACCACAAACAACAGTCCCATCCGACATCAAAACAACGGTTTCCCACGGCCAGGTGCAATAAAAGCGCTGATCGGGTTGAAGAACGATCTGCGGTGGTTCGTCGGTTCCAATCATGATGCTTTGAGGAGTTCGCCGGCCGTTACAAAGCGATAACCACGATGGCGGAACGTTTTGATCATTTCCGGAATCCATGGATCCAGTCTGTCGTTTGCATTGCGCTCGCTTCCTAAATGCATCAGCAGGATGGATCCATTGGCCTGCTCCGGTTCGTTTTGCCCGAAGCTCAACAGCCGATCCTTGATTAAAAGGGCAGGGAAGTACCCCGGAGAATTTGTGTTAGAAACCGAGTCGAGACTATCCATATTCTGTCCTGTCTTCTGATCGACAGTCCAGGCGACATGTACGTAACCCAATTCCATTGCCCATTCCCGAAGTTCCGCGATGTTCTGTGCATCGGAGACACGCCACAATCGAGCCATCTGCTTTCCAGTAACCTGCTGAAATAGATTCTTGGTTCTTCGTAACTGATTTTGGAAGTCTGCCCGAGTCATTTCGGAGACCGCCTGCTGCTGCGCGTTTCCCACTTCATGCCTCGAAGCGGCCTGTCGCGTAAAATCCGGAAATTTTTCGATAAACTCTGCTGATAAAAAAATGGTGCTGCGGACGTCTGCTTTTTCAAGGGTTTTCAGAATACCCGCACAGGAGTCCGCTTCAGAGCCTCCATTGAAAGTCATGGCAAGCTCTTTCCGTTTCAAATTGCCGCGAGAAATATTGTTGGAGGAATTTTGAAAAAAGTCCCATTTATTGTCGCCGGCTCGAAGGGCATTCTCATACAAAACCATTACGGCTGTGGATGAATCAGAGGATCCATTCTCTGCGTAAAATCGTGTTTGAATCACGTTTACGTGCTTCGTTAGACGCACGCTCGGGAACCGGTAATAGCCTCCCCGGACAGCCGTATTGTCCATCATTGTGCCGTTCAGATAAAGGGCAACAACAGAGTTGTGAGGCGCGGGCCCATCAACCTGTATGGCTTGCGAAGGACTCATCATCCCATTCACGGGATGATGGATCCTGATCTCTTCCGCCGGCTGCTCTGCCATGTCCACCGGCAGAGATAGAGCAATCTGCGCTGAGTTGGGCTTCACATCACGATTGCCTCCGCTATAGAAAGCGTCGGCGAGCAAGGCAAAGTAAAGGAATCCACCGAGCAGCAAAATGAGAGTTGCATAAACCGCGTAACGTTTATAACCCTTTCCGGTTTTTGCAGCGATCGCTTTCAGGTATTCTTCATGGCAGGACTTTCCGCAAAATAGATGATGATCGATTTTGATCTGACAACTCGTGCAGATCGCTTTTGCACACTGAAAACAGGTCCGGCGTGCAATGTGCGTGGCATCCTTGTAACAAAATCGTGTATTGGCCATAAGGTCAAAATTCTAACTTAAAGCAGTTCCATGCGCAAAGTTTGACACGCTATGAATCCCACATTACTCTTTGTTTGAGAGCAGACAAATGACCCATTCCGTGCCACGTGCGATGATTCTTGTCTTATTCTGTCTTGCTTGTCATGATGGGGCAGAGACTATGGATACCCAAAAGAAATTCGATGATCTGCGGAAACAAATGGTTGAAAAACAGATCCGGGCAAGGGGCATCAAGGATCCAGCTGTTCTTCAAGCGCTTGAACGCGTGGAGAGGCACCATTTTGTACCGACCGGTCTGGAGACGGCGGCTTACGATGATAATCCTCTTTCAATCGGCCAAGGACAAACCATTTCGCAGCCATACATTGTCGCGCTGATGACCGAACTGGCAAAAATTCATCCCAATTCGAAAGTGTTAGAGGTCGGAACGGGGTCCGGTTATCAAGCTGCCATCTTATCGGTACTGGCGAAGGACGTTTTTACGATCGAGATCATTGAGAGCCTGGGGAACGATGCAAAAGAAAAACTTCATGCTCTTGGGTACGAAAATGTGCATGTTCGGATCGGTGACGGCTATAAAGGTTGGCCGGAAGAAGCGCCTTTCGATGCGATTCTAGTAACTGCTGCGCCCGATCATATTCCCCAGCCGCTCATCGATCAGTTGCAAATTGGGGGAAGATTGGTCATACCGCTTGGTGATTTTTATCAGGACCTCGCCGTGATCACGAAGACAGAAAAGGGGCTTCATCAGGAAAAGATCATTCCCGTTCGCTTTGTACCGATGACAGGCGAAGCCGAGGACAAAAAAGACTAGGATTCAACGCAGAGACGCAAAGGTGGAAAGAAAGAAATATCTTCTTCTTTGCGGCGTGGCATCTTTGCGTTAATGAGCTACTGGGCGGATTCGACGCTCGAGAAGATCATCTGAATTTTTTCACGCGCGGCATTTGGCGGCAGCGAAGCCTGGATTTTGATGACTTCACCCGCACGGATATTTGTGACAAGAGCCGCGGGTCCTTTCACTCCAGGGTACATAAAAGCGATGCTTGGAATTTCCTTGCCTGATTTATTGCGAAATCTTGCCACCAGGTAAGCCTGGTCGCCCACCGTCTTTAAGGAAGTCTCGAGCATCTGGAAAGGTGCTGTCGGACTGACCCGGTTCATCCATTGCTCCTGATTTCGAAGCTTCCGCGCTGGCAAGGGCTTCCCCTTCGGTTGGCGCCACGTTGGACCGTAGCCGATCGATTTCATTGTAATGTGCGGCGTAACCGTCTTTCCAATCCTCTTCGGATCTGGCTGCATCCCACGTGTAATGCTCTTCGATTAACATTCTTTCAAAATTTATTTTCAAAGCCCCCTTTTTATGCTCAATGACCCCGCCTTGTACCGGCGCGACAGTCTTTCCGCTCTGTTGCCACAGCGATAACCATACACGCGCGATATCATTCACGGCTTCACTGTAAAGGATCCGCGAAACTTCAGCGGAATTCTCCAGACGCCATCGCCATAGCGAACGGGTCTGAAAATAGTCTCTGTAATTTTCGATCGGTTTTGAGTACCCTTCAAACAAAACCACAATATTTTCGTTCTGCACGAAATCGACATCCGCGTTGACGTCCGCTTTGATCAATTTTTCCGGACTCCAAAGATCGGCGATGTAATGTGCCAGATAACAGAACTGTTTCCCTACATCAAGTTGATTGCTGCCTTGCAATTTGGTCTGAACAATTTTTACGATCTTTTCGACACGGTCCAGACCTCCCCCGTCGGGGGGTTGTGTTGGAATGTAGTAATGGTTTTGCCAGTCCCGAATCATCTCATCGGGGTCTTTGATTCCAGCTTCAACAAACCTCTTGTTCGATGTCAGAATTTTTTGCAATTCTTCGGGCATCAAAGACGCCGCATCTTTGGTCATCTGGTAATGCGTATTCGTATGCCAGGCGTGAACAGGCATTGAAAACAGAATGAAAACGAAAAGAACACACCACACTTTCCCCATGGCTTTACCTCTGTGAAAAGCATTTTAGCTCAAATACTGAGAAAAGTGTTAAAGGGGTTTCACGTGTTAAAAGTGATTGCGGGCCCAAATACACGCTTTGATCACTTTCAACCCCCGGAACACCTTCAACACCTAGAAATAGAGGTGCAAACGAAGATATAGTTCGTCGGCGTTCTGCGGAATATTTTGTGGGATGCTTTGATTGAATCTGTAAAACAGCTGTAATTGGACAAAGGATGTTATAAACGGTTCAATACCAACGATTACACGATCTCTTTCATTCTCATCCACGTTCCGGTTGGGATCGTAATATTCGTATGCAAACTTCATATTCCAACCGTTCATGATCTTGTAATTGAGTTCCGAATAAGTAACCAGTTGATCTCGGTCACGATCCGCCTGATCGTCGCCAATCCAGTCCGCTTCCCCCAGCAAGACTATTCTTTTTATCCTCAGGCCGGCCCAGACGCCATGCACTCTCCTGGTTGCATCTTCTACTTTGTTATAAGACGCCGAGCCGCCGATACGAAAGAAATCCCCGATGTATCCGATGGTACCGACAACTTGCTTGGAAGTATTACTGTCAACGATGGAGGAAGTGCCATTGGTTATGGATGCGGCCATTGTAAAAGATCCCGGCTCAAATCCGATTTCAACTCCCGTGTCAGGATTGGTAAAATGAAAACCGGTTGCGTCGCGAATGAAAGCGCGATCGTCTTCCAAGCGTAACCCATAAGGATGTATGAATTTTCCGGCTTTTATCCATCCACGGGCGGGAAGGTTGTGCAGCATTCCAAAAATTTCTCGAGTCTGAGCACCTCCGGGTGCAACCGTTTCATCCAGGTAGAAAGTGAGCCGGTCGCGAATCAAATCCGCCTGCAAATATAAGTTCGATTTATCGGTTTGGAATGTGTTTGTCTCAACCTGACCTTCCGAAAATGTGGTTCGATTGAAAGCGCGAAAATCAGCACCGATGGAAATCACCTCATTAAAAAGAGAAAAGTAGTGCGGAATCTTTTGTCCTTGCAGATCCACCGGCTTCCAGGGCAGATCAATGGCGCCAAAACCGGCCCCCATCTGATTGCGTTTGCCGCCACCGGTGCTATTGGTGTGGCAAGCGCTGCATTTCAGTCCTTCGCGCACTGCTATATAGGGCTCGGCGAACAGTTCAGACAAAAGCAACACAAACAGGAGAGCGGAAAATAGGGCGGTTTTCAATTCCGCGGCGCTCCTTGTGCAATCCATACACGAATCGCATTGATTGTATTCTGGTCCAGCGGCGATCTGTTCAATGGCATCTGCCCCCCCGTAATGCCGGGCCCACCTTCCAGTTTACGGATGATATAAGATCGATCCGGGCTTCCCGGTTCGACACGCAGGAGATCAGGCTGTTCCTGAGACGGTACGTTCACAAGATGATTATACGAATTCTGGGTATCCAATCTCAGACCTTCAGGCGCCGCTACACCCACATGACATTCAATACAGATCGCGCTGAACACGTTCTGTTGTATGTTTGTGAAGGTCGGTTCAAAGGCCACGGGCAAACCACCGTTTCCGTTTCCGATCGGGTTGCCGTTTTCGTCCAGTCCCTGTCCGTTTCCGGCGCACCCAAAAAGGAAGCAGATTGCCAAAAGCTGTAAGCCCTGGAAGAATCGTGCTTTCATCCCAGACATCTTAGTACAGGAACCATTTTGTTGGTTATGTGATTGTAAATTCTTGTTCTTTAACGAGGATTCATTTAAAATCAACCGTAGTTTCATTCCATGAGGGGCAATCTCGAGAACACCAATCTGACCGATGTCTTTTTGAACCTTTTTCTGACCAGACGAAGTGGTATTCTCCGCATCTGGCAGAGTGATGTTAAGAAAAGTATCTATTTTCTGGAGGGCGCCGTTGTATTTGCCCATTCCAACCAGAAATATGACAGACTCGGCGAAACTCTTCTTCGCTTAGGTAAGATCACGTTGGAGGAATTTGAAATCGCATCGCGCGATGTGATTGAAAAGGGCAAGCGCCTCGGTCAGTCGCTCTCCGATCTTGGTTTTATCTCTGCACAGGAAGTGAATTCTTCCGTTCATTATCAGTTACAGCAAATCACCCACTCTTTATTCGATTGGGATTCGGGAGAGTTTGAATTTGTTGATCGCGATCGTCCGGTGTTCGAAGACATCATGATCGACGTATCCACGCCAAGCCTGATCTTCGATGGCATTCGGAATATAACGAACCTTGTTGTTCTGGAGAGAAGTTATCAGAAATACGAGAATCAGGCTCTCCATTTGAATCAAGGAGTCCCTCTTCTGCCCCGGACGGATCTGGATTTTTCAGAGGAAACAATTTTAGCCTGTGTTGATGGAACAAGGACGATCGAAGCCGTACGTCAACTCGCGCATTTATCTGCAATCGAATTTGCCCGAGCTTTGTATTCTCTCCTTGTGAGTGGAATTTTGCAGTTCGAGAAGGATGAAAAAGATTCAAAACAGGCCGAAGAACGGACGGCTGCACGCGCGGCAGGCGTGCACGCTCGTTTTGAGCAGCGAAGGTCCTTTACCACTCAATCGATGGAGGATTCTCTTCAAGAACAGGATTCAGGAAATTGGAAAACACTTTCCGAAGATGAACTTCGACGGCTTATTGCGTTGACCGGGCAGAAATTTCAAGATGCAAGCGATGAAGAAGTATTGAACGTTCTTCCAGGTTGTACTCTGAAAGAAATAGATAAAGCCTATGAAGATCTCACCGCGCAATTTCACCCGCCTTACAATTCCCAAAATCGATTCCTCGACCTGAAGGATCCACTCAAAGCAATCCTGGACCGTCTTACGGAAGCTCACGACAACTTGATCGCGAAGGTTCATTCTCATTTGCCGCTCAGCGAAACTCCATTGGACTTACTTAGCGCCTACCCTCCGGCTATTTCTGAGTCGAGTGAGGTGAAGCCACTCAAAATGGAAAGGGATTCCCCTCCTGTTGCTTCGCTGAAAGAACAACCGCTCGGACCCGAGCCGCAGAAGGAACCGATCTCGGAGCTCCAGGACCGGATTCGCCGGGACCCCGGGAACACAATTCTATTGAGAAGACTGGGAAAGAGGTTTTACGAAACAGGCAAACCCCATGAAGGGGAAAAGCAATTATTACGAGCACTGGAGATTGAACCCCAAAGTGTGGAAAATCACTTCGCTCTTGCTGACTTCTATAATTCGCTGGGGCTCAGGATCAAAGCTTTTAAACATTTGAATATCATCCTTCAGCTTCAGCCGAACAATGAACGCGCCATGGAAATGCTGAACTTGAAAAAAGGCAGGAAACCACTCTACGAAATCGAACACTAGAAGAGCTCATTGCTCTGCACTTCCTAAAGCAGGGCGCCCGCCGGTAACACGCGGAAGCTGGATGGATGGGGACGCAAAATAGTAACCCTGTCCCAGTTGAACTCCCAGGGATTTCAGTGCCTGATATTCTTCTTTATCTTCGATTCCTTCAGCTATAACGGAAGCCTTGATCTTTGAAGAAAGTGAAACCAGAGTTTCGAGCAGCCCCTTCTTGATAAGATTTTCATGAATGTTCCGGACCAGTGAAATGTCGAATTTTAAGTAATCCGGCTGCAGTTCGGCAATAGCCTGTAAGGAACTGTACCCGGCTCCCATATCATCGATCGCGATCTGAAACCCGTGATTGCGGAATTGGCGGAGCACTTTCTTGAAACTGTCCCATTCCTGTATAGCGACCCGTTCTGTGATCTCCAGGACGATGCCGTCCTCCTGCAGGCCCAACTCTTTCACATATTCGGCAAGCTGATCCGCTGTGAAATCCTTGTCCTGCAGGGCTTTCGCAGATGAATTTAAAAAGAGCTTGTGTGAGATGTTCATCGATTGAGCGGCGCGCAAAGCATTTTTTCGGCACAACCGCTCCAATTCCAGCAACATGTTCGTACTTTCAGCAAATGTAAAAAGAAGCTCTGTTCCTTCAAAGCCGCTGTCTTCCGGCCCGCGGCTCAGCGCTTCATACCCCAGAATCTTGAGATTCTCGAGGTAAACAATGGGTTGAAACATGATCAAAATAGAGTTTTGTGAAATGATCCTTTGCAGGGCAATGTGCTGGCGAATCATTTCATGCTCGATTTCCTGGCCGCTGACTTCGCGTGCCTTTTTCAAAGCCCGTTGAATCGAACGTTCGATTCGTGTCGTGGGATCCCTCAGTATCGTGGCATAACCGGTATGCAGCGTCAGGTTGGAGTGCCATCGTTGATGGTTGAACCGTTCAAGCTTCCGGCGAATCGAGTTCCTCATTTTCTCGCTCATGACTTCCAAAGCGGAATCGCTCCATGCTCGATCGGATGGAGGATTCAAGAATAAAATAAATTCATCACCGCGAATGTGCGCGATCGCTATGAAATCTTTTTCATTCAAGAGTTCGTTTCTGGATTCTTCCAGAATTTGCGCAACGTCCCGCAGCACTTCGTCATACATTTGCCAACCATAGGTGCTTTCGAAGTTTTTCTGCTTGCCAAAGTCAATAAGAAGTAATCCGATTGTGCCATGCTCTTCGACCATCTTTCGAGCATCATCGAAGACGATCGGCAGAGTCGGGAGGTTGGTATTTTTGTCGTAGAGGTTGCTTTTATAGCGTAACCATTCCGCTCGAAGAACGAAATAATCTGTCTTGGAATCGCCAGGCATTGCCGCCTTCCGTTACGCCTTAAGTGGAACTATTTCTTAACCTGAGCCAGGATAATTTCTAACTTATCAAGCAACTCTTTCGTCGCGAAAGGTTTGCAAATGTAATCAATCGCTCCCTCTTGCAAACCTTGAATCTTATCCTTCATTTCAGTGCGTGCTGTCAGCATAGCAACAGGTATATGCGAAACCTCTTCATCGGCCTTTAGCAGCTTCAGCACTTCCCAACCATCCATCTCGGGCATCATAATGTCGAGCAAGATGAGCTCCGGTCGATGCATTTGGGCTGACGCTAATGCTTCCCTACCCGAATTTGCTTTGATGACAGAATATCCTTGTTCTTCCAGGATTAACTCCAGGAAATCAAGGATATCTTCCTCGTCATCCACTAAGAGAATCTTCTTCCCCATTCGATGACTCTTCCGCCTGTGTGCGAATTATACCACGTAGCTCTTTAACACAAAGGCGCAAAGACGCTCAAGAAAAAGAAAAGAAAGATTTTTCTCTTTGCGCCTTTGCTTTAAGGACTAAGTGTGTTGGGTGTGCAGGATGACTTTCTTGATCTCGGTGATGAGATCTTTAATTTCGAAGGGTTTGGTCAAATAGTTTTTGATGCCCATTCTGTAACCTCGTTGACGATCAGCGTCTGTTGAAGCGGCGCTCAATACAACGACCGGAATCGATGCTGTGCCTTCTTTTTGCCTCAGCTTTTCCATCACATCCCATCCGGTTATTTCAGGCATCATAATGTCGAGCAGAATCAAATCAGGAGTGCTCTGTGTCGCTTTTTCAATCGCTTCTTTACCGTTGCTGGCTTCAATGGTTTGAAACCCTTCTTCAGTCAATCGATCGCGCAGCAAATTCAAAGTATCTTCTTCATCATCTACAATGAGAATTGTCTTTGGCCGGTCGGTTTTGGCCAGAATTTTGTGCAGGGTGGCCTTTAAGAGCGAATGACCGACCGGTTTGATCAGATAGTCAGCGGCTCCCAACTGGATTCCTTTCAGTTTTTCTTTGATGATGGAGAGAATCACAACAGGAATAGAGGCCGTTTCCGGGCTTGATTT
This sequence comes from uncultured bacterium, assembly GCA_963771165.1. Classification (GTDB taxonomy): domain Bacteria; phylum Acidobacteriota; class HRBIN11; order JAKEFK01; family JAKEFK01; genus JAKEFK01. The sequence goes on from CAVYSN010000007.1 coordinate 41,576, forward strand.
TAGCGACTCTAATAACATGAAGCCATCCTGATCCGGAAGCAGAACGTCCAAAATAATCGCGTCCGGACGTAGTTCTTGTGCGAGTTCCATTCCTCTCGAAGCGGTTTCGGCAGTTACAGCGCGAAATCCTTCGTCTTCCAGATACATTTTAAGAAGTCGGAGGATGTCGGGATCATCATCCACAACCTCTACCAGATAATTCCCCGTTCCGCCCTTGAATTCCTCCTGACCTTCCACGGGAATCTCACCAAGCCCGGGTAGCGTGATCGTAAAGGTGGTCCCCTGGCCAATGGCGCTATCAACGGTGATGGTGCCTTTATGAGCTTCTATGATCGATCGCGCAATCGCTAAGCCAAGTCCCATCCCGCCATATTTACGTTTGCTCGTAGCATCCACTTGATAAAAGCGATCAAAAATTCGAGGCAAAACATTTTGGGGAATTCCGACTCCCGTATCCGAGACAAAAATCCGAACCGACAAGTTTTCATCCAGCACCAGCGGAACAGCGCGTAATGTGATTCGCCCGCCATTTTCAGTAAATTTGATTGCATTGATCGTCAGGTTTTCCAGGACTTGATAGATCTTTTCTTTGTCTCCGATCACCAGCGGAAGGTCTTCGGGAATTTCGATCTGAAAATGCAAATTCCGTTTCTCGAGTTCGGACCCGAGGTTCACGACAACCTGTTTGGATAAAAGCCTCAGGTTGAAGGGCCTGATGGCCAAAACCATTTTTTCAGCGTCCATCAGTGAATAATCCAATAGCGCGTTGATGAGCTTGGAGAGACGGTCCAGATTTCTTTGAACAACCATTAATCCTTTCTGTTGTTTCTGGGTGATGGCGCCCAGCTTTCCTTCAAGAATGTATTCCGTGTAGCCCTTGATCGATGTGAGCGGCGTTCGCAGTTCATGGGATACATTTGCAAGCAAATCCGATTTCACACGGTCCAGTTGTTTCAATTCTTCGTTCAAATCGGCAAGCGTCTGGTTATTTTCTTCCAGCTGTTTGATGTTTTCATGAATCTTCGAAGTCATTAGATTGAATGTATTAGCAAGTAGCTCGACCTCGTTGTCCGAGCCCTCTATCTCTTTTTCTGATACGCCTCCCTGAATCATACCCCTGGCTTGCTCGGTCAAATGATCAAGCGGCTTGGTGATACGCCCCGTGAACATCCATGCCAGCAAGCTTGTAAACAGCATGCTGAGAAGAGTGAGGCCGATGACTTGATAGATCATGATTCGCATTTGTGGTTTGAGTGTGTTGTAGGTGAATCGCATGACAACAGAGAGTTTATGGCGTCCCCACTCTTCAATGTACGGAGAAACGATCTCCAGGGTCCTGTCGCCCTGATCATCCTCAAACGCGCGTTGCGTTGGTTCCAGTTTTCTGATCGCATCCAGATAATATGCGTCTGTGATCACACTGCGTGGTTGGTCGGGATGAGGGATGAAATGACTTCTCTGCAGATCGTCTGAATCGAAAAGGACATTTCCGTTTACATCCGCAATCTGGATTTCAATGATCTCCGGTTCGGAAGACATCAGATTGCTCAGCAGTTCGCGGAATTTGAAGTAACCCGAGTAAAAATATGTTTCGTAACCGTCGCAGATCGGCTTGACTGCGAGCGTGGCGAAGGAGTATGCGCGGCGTTCGACGTCGTTTTGGAATTCCCTGTACTTGAAATAGATGAGCAGGATGGCATTGAAAAGAAGAATAACTGCAATAAAAAAGGTGAAGATGACGGCGTAGCGTATTTTGAGACTTTGCCAGTGTATTCTCATTCAGCCTTGTTCGCGATTAGCGAACCCGCTCGAACACCATGCTTATTGTACTCCGCAACACAGAAATTACCATGACAACCGCCAAGACGCCAGGAACCAGAGTGCGCCAAGACTTTATTGGAATTGATTTGGCGAACTTGGGGTCTGCTTGGCGTCCTGTCGGTTCAACAAAAAATGCCCCGTGCGATGTCGCACGGGGCAAGTGGCAGTGTGTATGATGTGAGAGTGCTTAGAACCAGAAGCTGACGCCGCCTGAATACGTAAGGGTCGACAAATCGATCGGCTCAAACGCAGGATCGAAACTCTCCACGTCCAGGTCTCCTTCGACTTTGCTCCATTTCACTTCGCCGGTGATTGTAAGAGACCGGGAGATGGGAAATTGAAGACCGCCATGAACATTGAAGCCGAAATCGGCGCCATCGGAAAACGCAACGCCTGTAATCACGTTTGGGTCCGTGAATCGATCGATCACAAAATCACCGATTTCCGTATATTCCCAGAAATAGACACCGGCACCGGCGCCGATGTAAGGAATCACAGCACGCTCTCGACCGATCGGAAGAACGCGAAAATTGACTTCCAGAGGAACGATTCTCAATCGGATGTCTCTAAAAATATCCCGTCCATCCGGAAATTCGAACTCTTGATCCGATACGGTTGTATCGTTCTCGTAAAAGCTGACGGAGCCTCCGAGGTTGACATATTCACCGATGAAATGGTCATAACCGAAGGTTCCGCCAAAGCCATTCAAGTCATCGACCTCAAAAGTTGTTTCGGCTTTGTTCTGGTCATAGACATCACTGTCTCCATCCGGTGCTACATAGGAACCAAGGATGTAAAAGGAATCAGCATGAGCTGGAACTGAAAAAAGAAACGCAACTGCGACATATAACAGTAAGTACTTCTTCATGAATTTCCTCCAAAAAGGAAATTTAAGTTAGCAAACCGCATACCACAATCGTTACGAGTAGACTCATACTTTCGAGAGGACCCTTTGGATGTCAAATGTCCACTAAATTATCGTAATCTTGATCCCGATCTTCCTCGTAAGAGCGTTCCGTAAACCCGCCCAATCATATAGATTGTCAGGCAGCATAGAAAATCAGATACTAATGGCATATGAATATCACCGAGATCCTGAAAAATCTGGCATTGGTCGGTGGGGAATGGATCCTTTACCTTTTGATATTGAGCAGTGTTTTATCCGTTGCGGTCATGATTTATAAGGCGTTGTATTTCTATCGCAATCAGGTTTCCTGGGATGCATTTCTCGAGATGCTGACCGCTTTCATGAATAAAGATGATATCGAGGCCGCGACGGCTTACGTGCAACGCACTTCGACACCCGCTGCCAGGGTCTTGCTCGCCGGTTTTCAGAATATTGATAAAGGAGCTGCGGCGGTGGAAGAGATCTTGATCGGAAAGCGCATTTCGGAGAAGTTCAGGATGGAAAGCAAGCTTGTAATCCTCGGAACTCTTGGAAACAACGCTCCTTTTATCGGACTGTTCGGTACAGTTCTGGGGATCATTAAGGCTTTTCACGATCTGGCCACAGCTCAAAATCCGAATCCGTCTGTTGTGATGGCCGGAGTTTCCGAGGCTCTCGTTGCAACTGCTGTGGGCCTGGTTGTGGCCATACCGGCTGTTATTGCTTACAACTATTTTCAGCGACGCGTGAAAGAATTCTCAACTCAAATGGAAGCAGCGTCCAAGATTCTGCTCGTTTACATGAAGAGCGAAGACCGCGAAAAACCGAGTCATGCAAGAATTTGATCCGGAAGAAGACGCTATCACAGGCATTAACGTAACGCCGTTAGTCGATATCACACTTGTTCTACTCATTATTTTCATGGTAACAGCCCGCTATATCGCCGAACCCTCTATTGGAGTCAGCCTCCCCAAAAGTTCTTCCTCCACTGCCGGGGAAGCCTCCGAACGAAATGTTTTCTTAACAATCGATCAAACACATCAGATTTTCCTGAATAACGCGTTGGTCGGGCAGGACAGACTGGGAGATGAGATTCGTGAGTTGCTTCAGAAACGTCCCGATATGAATTTGATCGTGCGAGCCGATAAGAATATTTCGCACGGCGAAGTGATCTCCATTTTGGATCAGATCAGAAGCCAGGGTGTCACCCAATTCGGTATTGCGGTGGAAGGGAGTGGTCAGTAATCGTAAATGAAAAAGGAATTTCCTTTTGGATGGGCGCTGACTTTTGCGCTTGTTGTGCATGCTCTTCTTGGTGTTTTTCTGAAGCAAAATCCTTTGCTGATTGCGGCACCGGCTCCGTCTCTCAATGCGGCGCCTGTGCAGATGCATTTTGTTGAAGTCCCCCCGGAAGCAAAAACGGTTCCCGCCAGCCCGAACGCAAAATATTTGTCCGATGCAAACCGGAAAGCGGGTCCCCTTGTTAAAACGGAAAAGAGAGAAAGGCAAACGACTCAGTACGCGCAAAAGCCTGGTCGGACTCAGGTGAAGCCTGGACCACGCGGAGATGGTGTTGCGCCTAATCCTGCCAGGGAAACATCATCACTTCCATCCATTGATCAGCCTTCACTGCAAGGAGGAAAGCAGCTGCCTGGCGATTATCGCCTGCCCCCCGCTCGTACAGAGAAGCTTGCGAATTCTTTACAAAACCTGGATCAGTTCATTGGATCCGGGGAAGGGTCAGGAGGCGGTTCCGGGACCGCAGATGGAGATTTGCCAAGCGGCGATCCTGGATCCGGTGTTTTCTTCGATACCCAGGGCTTTGATCTTGGCCCCTGGGCGAATCGAGTCGTTGCCATCGTTCGAAGCAATTGGATTATACCGGTTGCAGCAGAACTGGGCGTCAAAGGTATTGTTGGTGTATCTTTTCAGGTGGAGAAAGGGGGAAGGATTATCAACATTCGTGTGCTGACTCCCTCAGGAACTCCTTCCTTTGATCAGGCTGCTGTAAACGCCCTGAAGACTTCCAATCCGTTTCCACCTTTACCAGCCGATTTCCCACGTCCCATATTGCCGGGCGTGTTTCGCTTTTATTACAACTTGCCAGTGCCGGAAAAATAGATACGAACCGCCAAGACGCTAAGATCCCGGAAGTCGCGAAGGGCTAGCGCCTTGAACCGCGCCCCCACAACGTTGTGATAGAATCCTCGCGAACGGGGGGAGAGTGGCGTCCCGCAAACATTCCTGGCGTCAGAATTTAAAAGATCTTGTTGCCTTGACCGAAACCATGATCAGCTCCTCTGATCCTGTTGAGCTTTACGGTCAACTCACGCAGCGAATCGCTCAGCTCACAGGTGCCCGCGCCTGTCTGATCGCCCTTTACGACCGTACTCGCCGGCGTTTTGTAACTCAAAGACCCTATTACGGAATTCACGAAAAACAGACTGTTCCTTCTGAATATGAGGTGACTCCCGAATACCACGAATTGTGGAATTTTCGCACAGAGGGAGTACTCCTTTCGAACAATCCACAGACGGATCCAAGAGTCTTTCCCGGCTTTGTCAAAAACTACTTTATTCGATCCGTCATCCTCGCGCCGATGATTGTTCAACAACAGTTGCTCGGGATTATCTGCATTTTGAACAAAAGAAATGGTTTTACCGAATTCGATTCTTATTTGGCGTCTATCGTTGCCTACCAAACCGGTATCATCCTGACCAACGCCCGTCTCATGAACGAGGAGAAACGACGAACCGAACAGATCCGAATGTTAAATGAATCCGCGAGACAAACCAATGCAAGCCTGGTTGTGGAAGATATTATGCAGCGCGCTGTGGCAGCCATTCAGAAGACGTTACATTTAAACGAAGTTGGAATCTACATGCCCGCAGAAAACGAGACGATTCTGGAATTAAAGGCTTTCGCGGGTCCTTATCACCGGCTGATTCATGAACAAGGGTATATTCAATCGATTGAAGTCGGATTGATCGGGTATGCGTTCCGCGAACAGAAGACGATTTACTCCATTGATTGTCATAGCCATCCTAAATTTGTGGAACATCCGATGATTCTTACGAACTCGGAAGCGTGCATACCTGTAAAACGCGATGGAAAAACGTTGGCAGTGATTAACGTGGAGAGCACGGAGTATAACGCGTTCTCTCCTGGTGACATATTGACGTTAGAAACATTGGCCGATCATCTTGCGTCAGCCTTCGACAACGCGATCGCCTACGAGAAGGAACGAAAACACAACGAGCAGATGCTATTGCTCAGTGAGCTGATCAGCGAGCTGGCATCGATTCTGGATCCACAACAAATCGTGAAGACAACGGTCGACCGAATCAAGCAGCGGTTTCATTATTATTTTGTGACCTTCGCATGGGCAGACCACGAAGAAGGAGTTCTGAAGGATTGGTATTTTCTTCCAAAATTCGATAAAGACGTGCCGAGCATTCCATTTTCGCAGGGGATTACGGGGCGTGCGGTTCGTACTGGAAAGGCCGTACTGGTAAACAATACGGCGGCAGATCCGGACTACGTGGCAGTCTTTGACGAAGTTCGAAGCGAAGTTGTCATGCCGATCCGGATTGGTGAATCCATTATCGCTATTATCGATCTTCAAAGCGATAGAATGAACGCGTTTGACGACTCGGATCTGTTGATTCTGGAAACTCTTGCAAATGCGATCAGCACAGCTTTGCAGAATGCCGATTCCTATCAACGGCTGGAGCGGATCAATGCAAAACTGGCCCAAACAGCCCAGCAAAAGGATGAAATCGTTCAAATCGTTGCCCATGATTTCCGTTCTCCTTTGACTGTAATTCGAGGTTACATGGATTTTCTGTTAAAGAAAGGTGAATGGAAAGATGAACGCCAAAAAGAAATTATGGAAACCGTTTCGCTGCAAGCACAGCGCCTTCAGAAACTTGCGGAGGCAACGCTGAAGGCTTCGCGCCTGGATAGCGGAGAAATCTCCTTCAGCTACGAGAAGCTGGATTTCGGCTCCTTTTTACAACGACTGATTCTGCCCTGGAGCGAGAAGCACAAGTTCGCCATCCGTCCGGACCCCCATATGCCCCTGATTCGTGCCGATGCCGGACGCATGCAGGAAGTGATTGAAAACCTTTTGAGCAATGCGATCAAGTACTCACCGGAAGGAGGAAACATTGAGATCTCCGCCCGTTGTGTAGGAAGGGAAGAACTGCCGGAGGGTTTATTCGAAGAATCCATGGAAAAGTATCTTTTGGTGTCGGTCACTGATGAAGGGATCGGGATTCCTGCTGAGAAAAGAAAACTACTATTTCAAAGATTTTCAAGGGTCCATGAGAACAAAAGGATTGAAGGAATCGGACTTGGCCTCTACATTGCAAAAAAAATGATCGAAGCCCACGGCGGTCGAATCTGGCTGGAAGATCAGGAGAAGGGGGCTAAGTTCTGCTTTGCGATTCCATGCATTGAAGGCGATGTGACAAAAGAGAATATTCTTGTCGTGGATGATGACGTCCACACGCTCCGTTTGCTGCACCGTGCTCTTTCAGGGATTGGATTCGACATCATTACAGCTACGGATGGACGCGAAGCCCTCGATAAGCTTTTTCGTTTTCATCCGCAGCTCGTTATTCTGGATGTTTTGATGCCCGTGATTGGGGGTCTTGAATTCATTGAACGCTTGAAGAGCAATGAACAGACGAAGGACATTCTCGTTATTGTCTTTACCGCGAAAAGTGATTTCCGCCTTCCGCGAGAGTACAGTTTGATCCCGGTGATATCGAAAAACGCAGGGATTCAGACGCTCAGAGCTCAAATCGATAAGATGCTGGAATCTAACCCAAAGACATAAAGCAGCAAAGCCGCACAAGAAAACAAAGATTTGACGTATAGTAATGCAATGAAGTTATTGCAGATTGTAGATATCAAATATCATATTGATTTTGCAATTTACAATATGCAATCTGCAATAACTTCTAGTAGCCTTCTTGCAGATTCACCACATTGAGCAGAGGCTGCTTTGAGATGTACCGTCGCAGATTCTCAGCAAACAGTTCCATCATTCGTGGCCAGTGTTCCAGAGAAGAGACGCCGGATGTGTGCGGCGTTAAAAAAACGTTGTGCAGTGAGAAGAGTTCCGAATCAGACGGAAGCGGTTCCCTTTCGAAAACGTCCAGTGCGGCTCCGCGGATGCGGTGTTCTTTCAGAGCGCGAATCAGCGCATCCTGCTGTACGACGGTTCCGCGCGCAACATTGATCAGCACGCAGTTATTCTTAAGCGAATGCAGCTCTGTTTCGCCGATCAGCCCTTCAGTGGCAGATGTTTGTGGAACAGCGATCACAAGATAATCGGCTTCGGACAGGACAGAGCGAAATTGTCCGGCACCCAAAAGCCGGTCCACAGACGCGTATTGTCCTTCGGCATTTTTTTTCACCGCCAGAACGCGCATCCCGAATGCTTTGCTAAGCCGCGCAACCTCCAGTCCGATGCTGCCCAATCCAAGAATCAAAACAGTTCTCCCGCGAAGCTCACCCACAGGCGGAGGCTCTGTTAATATTTCGCGCGCAGCATAATGATGTTTTTGTTGGTATTGCCAGGATTCGAGAAATTTTCTTGAGAAAACCAGCATGCATCCCATCACATGTTCTGAGATCGGCCCTGCGTGCAGGCCCCTTGAATTTGTTATAACGACTCCCCTTTGTTCCAGCCCCAAATTAGACAGGGGATAAACGCTTGCGGCCGGTACATGAATCCACTCTAAATATTCTGACGCGTCCACGGCAGCCCTGGGAAATCTGTAACCAAAATAGACTTCCGCGTTCGAAATAAACTCCGTAATCTGTTGTTCCGTTCGCGCGTGCTGAAATTTTATTTCAGGAAAATCAGTTTGTAGCCGGTTCACCATTTCTGGAGGTAAACACCAGAATCCGTTCCAATGCTCACTGTAAAGTACAACCTTCATATTTCTTTCGTGGTACTCCTCTGGTCCAGGGAATCGAACTTCTACCTGGCAAACTGGGCGTGCTGCACAGCAGCGAGAAATATTTCTCGTTCATCAAATGGAAATTGTTTATTTCCGATCAACTGGTAAGTTTCATTCCCTTTGCCTGTAATGACGATTGTATCCCCCGGTTCTGCGATGCTCACAGCGAAGGCAATCGCTTCTGCTCGATCCAGGATCACATAAAAATTCTTGTTTCCGCTTGCTTCGAGACCTGTCTTGACTTGCTCGGCAATTTTCGCGGCATCTTCGTTTTTTGGATTGTCGGATGTCAGGACCACGACGTCTACAAGCTCACCGGAAACCTTCCCCATCTTTGGACGCTTGGCCTTATCCTTACCTCCCCGGCATCCGAAAATGTGAATGATCCGATTTGTCGTATAGAGCTTTAATGTTGGAAGCAATTGTCGAAAGGCATCCGGCGTGTGGGCATAATCGATGATGATCTTGAATCGCTGACCAAAATCGACCTCTTCCATTCTTCCGGGCACGTAGGACATATTCTTGATACCGGCCAGCATTGCCTTTTCGGGCAGCCCGTTGATCATCCCGGCGGCATAGGCTGCGCAAATGTTGTAAAGATTGTACCTGCCCACCAGGGCCGTCTTGATACGCGTCGGATTCCTTCGATGAAGGATCGTCATTTCGCTCCCTTTGCTCGTTGTGCTCCAGTTTTGAATCTGAAAATCCGCTCCTTCTTTAAAGCCATAACTGATGCTTGTCAATCCTTTTTGGGAGCGGATTTCCATCAGCTTTTTGCCATAAGGATCATCAAAGTTGGAAATAGCATGATGAGTGGTGCATGTTTGATTGTCGAAGAGCATCATCTTGGCGTGAAAATATTCTTCCATGGTTTTGTGATAATCAAGATGTTCATGCGTCAGGTTCGTAAACACGCCTGTTTCGAAACTGGAGCCGGCTACACGAAATTGCGAGAGTCCTTGCGATGATACTTCCATCGCGCATGCGGCGCTATTCTCGCGAAGGAGTCTGTTCAGCAATTTTTGCAATTCAGGTGCCTCCGGTGTCGTATGCGTTGCATCTTTCGAAAAACGTTCACCGCTGTAATGAATGGTTCCGATCACGCCGCACGCAATACCGGCTTCTTTGCACATGGCTCGCAAAAGAAAAGCCACTGTTGTTTTTCCATTGGTTCCAGTGACTCCGAATAATTTCAATTTCCTGGAGGGAAACTCATAGAATTGATTGCTCATCAGGGCGAGTGCCAGCCGTGCGTTTTCAACGATAACCTGAGGCAAGGGGGTTTCCGTTTTTCGGTCAGATAGAATAGCCGCGGCGCCGGAGCGTTCTGCTTCGGATAAAAATTGCATTCCATGAGCTTCGGCACCCGGAAGTGCGGCAAAGAGATCGCCTTGCCGGACTTGTTTGGAATCCAGTGTTATGCCCTGGACATCGGCATCGCCCGAACCGATGAGTGTGTACTGTTGAAGGGGCGTAAGCAGATTTTTCAATTGCATGTCAGTTTCGTGTTGAAGGTGTTGAATGCGTGAAAGATGATAAAGGTGTTCGTTCAATCACTTCAGCACCTTTATCGCGTTAAACTCTTGGTTCCTTCTTTCAGTTCCTGGTCTTTGTATTGAAGCTGATACAACTTTGAGTAGAGGCCTCCGGTTGCCAGGAGTTCTTGATGCGTTCCTTCTTCCCGCACTTCGCCATCCAGCAACACTAGAATGCGATCCACGTTTTGAATTGTAGAAAGCCGGTGAGCGATCAGAATTGCAGTCCGGCCCGACATCAAATTGGTCAGGGCCCGGCGAATCACGTATTCTGTTTCAATATCCACGCTGGAGGTTGCCTCATCCAGTATTACGATGCTCGGATCAGCGGCCAGCGCGCGAACAAATGTCAGCAGCTGTCTTTGTCCGAAAGACAGGTTGGAGCCTCGCTCGGAAAGAAGCTGATCGTACCCGGCAGGCAATTGGCGAATGTATTCGTCCGCCAGCAAATAAGTCGCAACCGATTTCATTTGTTCTTCAGTGATCTCCGGTCTGTCGAATGTGATGTTCTCCTTGACTGTTCGTGAAAAAAGAAACGCGTCCTGAAAAACAACAGCCATGTCCCGTCTGATTTGTTCAAGCGGAATTTCACGAAGATCTTTTCCGTTCAAAAGTATTTGACCTTCGTAGCCATCATAAAAACGGAGCAGCAGGCTGGTGATTGTGGTCTTTCCCGCTCCTGTCGGTCCAACGATTGCAATTTTTTCGCCTTTCCCGATCCGGAAGGAAATATTTTTCAAAACCTGTTCGCCGGTCGGGTATCGAAAAGAAACGTTACGAAATTCAACTGTGTGCAGTCTTTCGATTGGAAGCGTCCTGATCTTCGGTTCTGCGATTTCGTCTTTGTTATCCAGCAGATTGAATATTCGTTCGGAGGATGCCATGGCCGATTGTAAAATATTATATTTCTCACTCAAATCCGCGATCGGTCGAAAGAATCGCTGAGTGTATTGAATGAACATGATAAGCGTCCCGAAAGTGACGGCATCGGACAGCGTACGCTTACCTCCATACCAAACGATCAACGCTATGGCAATCCCTTCTATCACTTCGACGGCAGGATAGAAAATTGCATAAGCAGAAATCGATTTCTTCGTTGCCAGATAATGCTTGTGATTGATGCGGTCAAACTTATTAAACATCTTCTTTTCTTTTGTGAAGATTTGAATCACTCCCATTCCGGATATGGCTTCCTGCAAAAACGCATTCATTTTAGCCAGCCAATAGCGTGTTTCACTGTAAGCCGCGCGTGCTTTTTTGCGAAAGAGGGCTGTGGTGATGAACAACATCGGCATCACCGAAAGAGCCACCAAAGCGACCGCCGGATTGTCGTAAAGCATCGCACAAACAATCGCGAGCAGAGTCAGGATGTCACCGAGAATGGATACAACTCCGGAAGTGAAGAGTTCATTCAGCACATCCACGTCGTTTGTAACCCTCGTCATCAGTCGGCCAACCGGATTTTTGTGAAAGAAGTTGAGTTCACGGGATTGCAGATGACTGAAGATCTGTACACGCATGTCATACATGATGTGTTGGCCGGTCATCTGCATGATGTAAACCTGACAGTAGGCCAGGAACATTTGAACGATCAGAACCAGGGCGTAGAGTCCGGCAATCTTGGTCAAGCCCGGGATGTCGTGATTCGCAATGTAACGATCGATTGCTATTTTTACGAGATATGGCGTGAGGACCTGAAGCGCTGCGGTCGCGACGAGCAGCAAGAGAGCGAGCACGATTCGGACACGATAAGGCTTCAGGTAAACGAGAAGCCTTTTCATTAACCCCCAATCGTATTCTCTGGTTTCTATCTGTTCTTCTTCCATAAAATCTTAAACGTAATCGTGATCTTGATCGTGATCTACTTATGTATATGCAGCTCTTCTTCGATCAATTGCTTCAAATAGAGGTCATAGTACAGGCGATGCAGGCTCAATAAATTTGCATGTTGTCCTGATTCTGCGATCGTTCCATCCTCCAGAACGTAGATCCAATCCGCATCCTGGATTGTTGAAAAGCGATGCGACACAAGAATGCAGGTTCGACCTTTGCGAAATTCGCGTAAAGCCTGAAGGATGTGCTCTTCCGTATGAGTATCCACGTTGGAAAAGGAATCATCGAGAATTAAAACGGCCGGATTTTTTCCCAGCGCCCGGGCGATGGTGGCACGCTGCTTTTGACCGCCCGATAGTGTGATGCCCCGTTCGCCAATCACTGTTTTGTATTGCTGGGGAAAGGAAAGGATCTCTTCCTCAAAGTAAGCCATCCTCGCGGCATGGGCGACATTTTCCGTTACAGGCTCTTCCATTCCGAATGCAATATTTTCTTCAATTGTGTCCGAAAACAGGAAAGCGTCCTGCGGCACGTATCCAATTTGTTTTCGGAGCACCTCAAGAGGGAACTGCTTCAACGGGATATCATCGAGAAGTATTTCACCTGATGTCGGATCATACATACGAGTCAACAAATGAAGAAGTGATGTTTTGCCTTCCCCGGTGGCCCCAACAAAGGCTACAGTCTGACCGGGCAGTATCGTGAAATGGAGATCTTTCAAGATCATTCGATCTTTGTCATAGCCGAATGATACATTTCTGAATTCGATCTTCCCTTTCACCTGAAATTCGGCACCGACAGCGGGATATTCCGGATCTCTGATCTCCGGAATCTGTTCCAGGATTTCGTTGATTCTTGCCATCGAAGCGGCTCCACGCTGCGTGATGTTGACAACCCATCCAAGTGCAATCGCGGGCCAAATCAACATTGCCAGGTATGTATTGAATGCAACAAATTCTCCCAGCGTAAGGTTTCCCTGAATCACAAATTTTCCGCCAAAGAATAGGACGATCAAGATACCGATACCGGCCATCATTTCTACGAGAGGATACAGAACTCCCCAGATTCGAATCAGCTTCCGGTTCTGATGCATGTATTCCAGATTTTCTTTCTTAAACGTATCGATTTCCTGCTGCTCGCGTCCGAAGGCTTTGACAACTTTAATTCCGCTCAAGTTCTCCTGTACGGTTGTGCTGATGCGGGAAAACTGTGCCTGAACATCCTTAAACCGGTCGTGGATCACTTCTCCGTAACGGGTGACAAGCCACGAGACCACAGGCAATGGCGCCAGGGCAAGCAGCATTAGTTTCCAGTTGATCAGGCCCATCCGGATCAGAGCGAAAGTAAACGTGAACAGGGTATTGACCGAATACATGATCGCCGGCCCCAACACCATGCGCACGGCTGCCAGATCGTTGTTGACTCTGGACATCAGATCCCCGGTGTACATTTTGTTATAGTACGATGGAGATAGTACTTGCAGGTGGGCGTAAACGTCATTTCTAAGATCGTACTCAATCTCCCGTGACACGCCGATCATGATTTTTCGCATCAGAAACAGGAAAATGGCTGTCACCAGCGTGGCCGCAAGAATGCCTAACGCATAATAACCAGGGCCGTGCTCCAGTTTCTGGCTCCGAAGGTCATCAATCGCTTGTCTGAGGATATCAGGCGCAACCGTGGCCGCCCCCGTGGAAATCATCACACAGGCCATCCCCAGCATCATGGGTCCTCGATAACTTTTGAGGTAAGGCCACAGCCTCTTTAAAGAATCTAAACTACTCAAAGACCAAGCACCTTTTCATAATATTTTTCGTAGAGCGGCACGATTTTTCTTTGATCATAAACTTCGATCGCTCGACGCCGTGCATTCTGTCCCAATCTTTGTCGCAAATTGCTGTTTCGCAAGATCTCCAGCGAATATTCGGCCATTTTGTCGACATCTCCAAGATTTGCCAGAAAGCCGGTCTCTCCATGCACAATAACCTCGGGCAAACCGCCGACGATAGTGGCAACAACCGGCACTTCGCAGCTCATGGCTTCCAGCGCCGCGAGTCCAAAGCTCTCCAACTCACTCGGCAGCAGGAACACATCCGCGCATCCCATCAGATCCGGCAGATCATCCTGGCGGCCGAGGAAGATCACCTTTTCTGAGAGTCGATTTTCCCTGCAATAGCGTTCGGCAACCGACCGTTCGGGGCCATCACCCACGAAAACAAGGCGAGAATCCACTTTCTTCAAAACCCTTTCAAAAATTTCAATAATGTTAATGATTCGCTTGACCGGACGAAAATTTGATGCGTGAAGCAGAATGGGTTCTCCACCCGGTGCGATTCGATGTCTCGAGCACTGGGAGGTTTCCGGCTTCTTGAAGAGTTCCGTATCCACAAAATTGGGAATCACTTCCACATCCTGTCTTCCGACCTGGGTCTGTGTCAGCGTTTGGAGGTACTTTGACACGGTTGTCACTCCATCACTTTTCTTGATTCCGAACTTCGTGATTGGAAAATAGGAACGGTCCATTCCCACCAGCGTAATGTCGGTTCCATGGAGGGTTGTGATGATTTTGATTTCCCGGTCTTCAATCATGCTTTTTGCCAGGAAGGCGCTGATCGCATGAGGCAAAGCGTAATGAACGTGAAACAGCTCAAGCCCTGCATAATTGGCAATTTCGTACATTTTTGCGGCGAGCGCCAGATCGTAAGGCGGATATTGAAAAAGTGGATAAGGCATCATTTCCACTTCATGGAAAAATATCCGTTCATGAAATTTATCGAGCCGGATCGGTAGCGCATAACTCACGAAATGGATCTCATGTCCGAGAGTGGCGAGCTCCTTACCGAGTTCGGTAGCAACGACACCGCTGCCGCCGTATGTTGGATAACAGGTAATTCCTATTTTCAAGGTTCTGCCCCCTTTTGCTAACGCACTAAATCTTAATTCTGTGGAGGATTTAACGCAAAGTCGCTAAGGCGCAAGAGAAAAAATCCTGAAGCTTTGCGTCTTTGTGCCTTTGCGTTGAATGGTTTAGCCCATGGCTTTGATGAGATCGGGTATGGCAAAGGGTTCGTTCGTCAGGAAGGGTTCCGCGTGTGAAACGCCGATCAAACCGCCCCAGTAACGCATTCTGGTTTCAATCATCTCGAGAAAAGTGGGTTCGCTCAGAATGGTTTCCGGTTCTTTGCTATCCGGATCATAAAACTGCGATTTGTGCGCTTTCACAACCTTCCATTTCTGATCTACTTCGGCACTGACATCGACAACGAAAGAGGGAACCACGTCATATAGAATCTGGTGGTAAAGAATCCTTTTAGGGCGGAAACGAGCCTGACCGGTGTGGAGTTTACCCAGTCCGGAGAGATAGCATGCTTCAGTGACAATTTGAGATGTGGCCACGTGATCCGCGTGTCTGGCTTTCCAGTAATGCGTAAAAACGATGCTTGGACGATACTTTCGTAGTAACCGGATGACTTTTGTATGGTTCTCTCGTGTGACTGTGACGGATCCATCCGGTATATCCAGACATTCACGGACTCGTGCGCCCATCAAACGTGCTGCTTCTTCCGCCTCTTTCTGGCGGATCTCCTGGGTGCCTCGCGTTCCTAATTCTCCTCGGGTCATGTCGGCGATCCCGATCTTATACCCCTGCTTGGTCATCTTGATTAGGGTTCCTGCGGAAGACAGCTCAATGTCATCCGGATGAGCCGAAAAGGCGAGTACATCCAACTTTAATTCTTCAGTCATCGGCCACTCCTTTCACTTACCGCTTACATATCAATCCATTGATGTGCTTTCGCGTTCCACTGTATCTGATCATAAACCTGGTGAATCAGTTCCGGAAGCTTTGATGAAAATGAGAATATGTTCAGGTAACGCTCCTGCAGTTTTTCATCCGGATAAATGACATTTTTGGCCTTGCGAATCTGATCTGCAAGCAGCAGATTTTTCCGCTTCGCAGCAAGAAAAGTCTTCCGCTCCATTTTTATCAGCTGATATTCCATTTTCTTGAAAGCTGTCTGCAATCCCTTCTCCAGGGTCGGCTCGATGGTAAGGGCATCTTTTTGAATCTCGTGCAATGATGCATTCAAGACGTCTTGCAGATTCTTGAGCTTTTTTCTGGTTTGTTTCATTCCTTCATGATCCATCAGCGCGTCAATCAATGTATCTTCGTTCAGATAAATCTCTTCCGGTTTCAAACGATTCACTTCCAGAAAACTGCGGATGGAAGGAGGAATCAGCGTAAGGGATGCGCGCGCGAAAAGTCCCGGCTGTTTCATGTCCATCGCGTCATACCAGGGATGAAGTTGTGCAAAGTATGCAATTTCTGCGGGTCCTGCCACGTATGCCAGAGTTGGAAAAAGGTAATCCTGGAAGAGCGGACGAAGGAGGGCGGACGGGACTGAGATTTTCAGGTTGCAGATTACCGGTTTCCGTACGATGAACTGGAATCCTTTCGTTATTCTCAATTCTAAAGAGCGGCAGCCTGTCCTTCATCCATTTGAACCTGTACAGGATAGTTTCGATTTTTTAGCTGTGTGTTTTGATGTTTCAGCAGATCGAGAAGATCGTCCGATTTTTCCAAGTACTTTTTCGAAAAATGGGGAGGCCAGTTTTTTTAGTGCGGAATCGGAAGGATCTACAATCAACACCGGAAAATCTTTCAGCAGCCAGAGCAACGTTCGTGCAAAACCTTGCGATAAAGTTGTACCGGAGTAAAAAGTCCGGATCTCCGGAAGATTGATCTCCGGCAACGCCCGGATCAAAATCTTTCTGATTTCATCATCATCTGTTTTTATTTCACCGGCCGGCTGTCTCTTTAGGAAAGAGTCGTTCCTTTAAGGAGAATTGCAGCAAGCTCGTGGTCCTGTTTTAAAAGCGCGAAACTGGTAATTTCATTCAGGTTATGGTCTTCTGTTGCCATCCAGAAGATCGGAACGCAGGGAATCCCCTTCTTTTCAAAATGACCGCTCAGATGAATGGCTGTTAGAGCTTTCCAGAGAGTGTAGAGGGGACTGCAGAGCAGACCCACCTGCTGGCCGGTGATCAGACAGCGGGTTCCATCCTTCTTCAGTTTCTCAATCAGCAAACCGGTGGCAGGGTTTCCGAACGATTCATTTTGATGCTGCAGGATGTCGCATAATTCCTGGCGATGAGGAATCGGGTATTCCGGAATTTGATCGGGTGGGGGATAGAACTCCGCAACTTTTTCGAAGTTATAAATGAAGTCCAGAAAAAGATTATTCAATCCCGGAATCCGAGAGAACGGAAGGAGGTTCATGCCAGTAAGTTTAAGTGGAAAGGCCAAAAGTTAAAAGTGGGGGATCTTTATCTCTTAACTTTTAACATCTGATAGGATAAGAACATGCACTGGTATTACGCCGATGAAGGCGTACAGGTCGGACCTCTCACCGAAACGGAATTCGAAGATCTGGTTCGAATCGGGAAGATTACAGATGAAACAATCGTATGGCGCGATGGATTAAGTGAATGGCAGCCTTATGGTCGAATTCGCACGCGGAAACAGTTCCGGCACCTCCGCAATTTTCCAAGACTCCGGCCTTGAGATGCAGTGAGTGCAGGCGCGAATTCGGTCAGGATGAATTGATTCGTTATCAAGACTCGTGGATCTGCACGACTTGTAAGCCGGTCTTTTTTCAAAGATTGCGCGAAGGAGTTCCGACACCCGGCGCACTCAATTACGCCGGATTCTGGATCCGGTTTGGAGCCAAAGTGATCGATGGTGTGATCTACTCGGTTGTCCAATTGGCTGTTATGCTGGTATTCGGTCCTATGCTGGGATTCAAGCTTTTTTTCTTCTGAACCGCCAACGAATTTTACATTTCTGTTGCTCTATCCGGTTCTTTTTGCCATATGGCTTTTTTATTCCATCTGGTTTGTCGGAAGGTTCGGCGCCACGCCCGGAAAAATGGCGCTCGGGTTGAAAATCGTCACATCTTCAGGGGCTCCCGTTTCCTACATGAAGGCGGTGGCAAGATTTTTTGCGGAGATTGTGAGCGGGATCATCTGTTATATCGGCTATATTATGGCGGCGTTTGACGAAGAGAAAAAGGCTCTTCATGATCAAATCTGCGACACGCGCGTGATTCGAAAATAATGGAAGGGTTGGAACAGGTCTCTTCTCTCTACTGTACAAAATGCCAGCAGGGATTGCCGTTGTTTGTTTTCCGTAAGGATGAGTTTCGACCCTGTCCATCCTGCGGGGCGAAAATTTACGGTGTCATTTTTCCTGCATTCACGAGGCCGGACTCGGCATCACGAGCCGGGGAGACTTTGATTATCGACACCGATGCCGGTTGCTTCTACCATCCGCAGAAGAAAGCGGAAATCGCCTGCGATTATTGCGGCCGGTTCCTTTGTGCACTTTGCGATGTGGAGATGGAAGGTAAACATCTATGTCCGCCTTGCATTGAAAGTGGTAAGCAAAAAGGAAGGATCAAGACTCTGGAAAACAGGCGTACTCTTTACGACTCCATTGCGTTGTCACTCTCGGTTCTCCCGCTCCTCATCTTTTATTTTACTGTGATCACGGCACCGATTTCCCTTTACATCGCATTTCGATACTGGAATGCGCCGACCAGCGTTTTGCATCGTGGAAAGTGGCGATTGGTTCTGGCCATTATCTTTTCGGGATCGCAAATTGTCGGATGGGGCGTTCTTGGATATTTCTTAATCTCCCGTTTGGCTTGAAACAATGGCACGTGAAAAGGAATACATCCGGCTGCCGGGCAGGCGTAGGGTCACGGTAGGGTTTACCCGGAACAGTCTTTGGCTGGGAAAGGATCATGTTTTGCATGTAATCAATCGGGGCTACACGGAAGATTACAGACGTTTTTATTACAGAGATATTCAGGCGGTTCTGGTACGACAGACGCCTACAGGCAAGATCGTCAGCATTATTCTCGGCATTTTCGCCGGAACGAACCTTTTTTTTCTGGCATTAGGTTACCTGGTGTGGGGCTGGGAACCTTTTGCGTTAATCCCATTATCGATTGCTACGGTATTGTGGTCTTTACTTTTTGTATTTTATGTGACGGCCGGTCCAACCTGTGTATGTCACCTTCGAACCGCGGTACAGTTTGAGGCCCTGCCTTCGCTGTTCAGGGTCAGAACAGCGCGCAAAGCCATTGCGATGCTTCGGGATCGAGTCGAAAGCCATCAAGGAGTTTTTGCCATGGAAACTCCATCTTCATAAAAACAACAGCAGATGAACACGAATCTATTCCCAAAAATCAAGATTAGCCACGCTCTTAGTGGGAGCGCGGGTATCCTTGCCCGCAAAGATTCGCTCAACTTAAAATCGAATGCGGACTGGAAGTCCGCGCTCCATCTGACTCCTGGTATGGTCTCGCCGGCGCTGCGTTAGACTATAAACATGGGACGGGACCTTGCCTCCAGAAGATGCGCCAATCACTGGCGGCGTGAAGCCGCCGCGCGGTGTCCTGAATGTTCGCGTTACTTCTGTCGCGAATGCATCACCGAGCATGAAGACCGGCTTCTCTGCGCATCCTGCTTGAAGAATCTCTATCAGGGAAGGACAAAGAAATCAGCCGGTGTTGCAATTTTGTTTCGCGGAGTTCAGACGTTGATCAGCATTCTGATTCTATGGATTTTTTTTTACTACATAGGTAAAGCTCTGTTGCTCATGCCAGATGAATTCCACGAAGGAACAGTCTGGGAGGATGAAGAGTCATGAACAAGCACTCCGATCCGGTGCTGGGCTCGCTTGATCTTCTGGAAGAGGCGGTTCACCTTCTTCGTCAGGCGCCGCTATATATCCTGTCGATCTACTTCATCGGAACTTTCCCGTTTCTTCTGGGTTTTCTGTATTTCTGGGCAGACATGAGCAGAGGACCTTTTGCGCATCGTCACGTTGCCGAGGCTGCGCTGGGAGTTTCTATTCTGTATATATGGTTGAAGTGTTGGCAGTCCGCATTTTGTGCGCAGCTGCATTCTCATTTATTAGGACAAAGACCGGAGAAATACACGTTATCGGGTGTTCTTCGTCTTATTACAGTGCAAACGATCCTGCAGCCTTATAGCCTCTTTGTACTTCCGTTTGCTTTTTTGATCCTTTTGCCCTTTGGGTGGACATTTGCTTTCTTTCAAAATCTGCTGATTGTCGGAAACGGACGGAACATGGATCTTCGTGACATTCTCAAAACCGGCTGGCGGCTTGCATTGCTTTGGCCTGCCCAAAATCACCGAATCCTGCTCACATTATCGCTTTTCACTTTGATCGTTTTTTTGAATGTGGCGATCATGATCGCCATGATTCCTTCGTTGTTGAAAACTCTTTTGGGAATTGAAACGATTTTTACTCTAAGCGGCTTGCATTTTCTCAATACGACATTTTTGTCTGTCGTTGCCGCAATCACTTATCTCTGCATCGATCCGCTCATTCTGGTTGTCTACACTCTTCGCTGTTTTTATGGTGAATCAATCGAAACGGGAGCGGATCTCATCTCTGATCTAAAGAATCTTCCGAGGGCCTCGTGAAATTCGGAAGTTTTTTGATGTTCCTTCTACTTTCATTGAACTGTTGCATCGTGGGGGCGGAGATCGCGAATTCCAATCCCACGTCAAAAGAACTCGATGAGGCGATCGAGGAGGTCATTCATCAACGGGAGTATCAATGGCGCATGCCACGGGAAGTTGTAGACGAACAGGAGCAAGGCATGCTGTTTGACTTCCTGGAAGGGATGGCAAATACAGCAAAGCGCTTTTGGAAACCGATTACGAGAATCTGGAACAAGATCAGCGAATGGTTGCGCAAAGGACTTTCTTCTTTGGGCCCGTCCGGTTCCAGCAGAGAATGGACAGCAGGTGAGATGAATCGGCTCATCATCATCCTGATTGTTCTTCTCGCTTTGCTGGTTCTGTTTTTTGTCTGGCGCCACCGCAAAGCAAAACGGGCGACCGACGCCATTCAGGCGGAGGCGATTCTTCCTATTCCCGATATCGCGGATGAACATCTTGTCGCCGATCAGCTTCCGGAGGAAGGCTGGCAAAAGCTCGCTCAGGATTTGCTCGCGCGAGGCGAGCTTCGTCTGGCTTTGCGAGCTATGTTTATGGCAACTCTGGCGCACCTGGCACAGGCCCAATTGATCACCGTAGCCAGGTTCAAATCGAACCGTGACTATCTGCAGGAATTACGTCGTCGCGCATACGATCAAAAAATCATGCAGGAGGCTTTCCACGAAAATGTTTCCGCTGTCGACAGCGTGTGGTATGGAATGTATCCGGTAACGGATGATTTGTTGAACCGTTTTATTCAAAACGTAGACATAGTAAAGAGGGCGGCTGTTTGAACAGCAAAAAAGTTTTGATTTTCGGATGGATTGTTATCGCTCTTTTTGTTTTTGGAATCATTCAGCTGCTCCTGTTGCGTTTCTCGGCAGGAGACGTGTTTCCCTTTTATTCTTCTCTCCGCGCGGATCCCCTGGGTACAAAGGCGCTGTATGAGTCGCTCGAAATCTGCTGTGGATTCAATGTGGAACGGAACCACGAACCTTTTTCGAGGATAAAAGAAAGATTCGATGCGACCGTGTTCGTTCTGGGAATGCGGCAAACATCGCTCGCCGCCGTTCCAAAAAGCATAACAGAAGATGTTAACTACTTTATTAGTAGTGGCGGCAGACTTGTGATCAGCATTTATCGTCCCCAAAAACAGGAAGACGTTCTGCGGGTCGTTCCGGAAGAAGACGAGGGAGTCATGGATCTTACGGATATCTGGGGTGTTCGGCTGTTTGCAGAAAAACGAGTAACCGGTGCAGCGCGCCTGGATGAACACTTTCGGGGTTCCGGTCTCCCGGAAAGCATTTCAGCACACACGCCGCTCTATTTCCAGCCGGTTCATTCGGGATGGACAACGGTTTATCATCGCGCGCAGCGTCCTGTTCTGATTGAGCGCAAACTGGGACGCGGAAGCCTTGTGCTTTCAGCCGAATCTTACTTTCTGTCAAATGAAGCCATGGCCAAGGAGCGTTATCCATCGCTTCTCGTATGGCTCGTTGGAAACCAGCAGTCTGTCATCTTTGATGAATATCATCACGGAATTGCAGCAACTTCAGGAGTTATGTATCTGGCGCGCAAATATGATTTAGAGTGGATGTTTCTGGTTCTGTTGATGCTCGCCCTCCTTTTTATCTGGAAAAACGCGGCTCCGTTTGTTCCACCTGATCAGCAGACAGGGGAATCACTTCAGAGCGGGAAAGAATCGGTCGCAGGTCTGACGAATCTTTTGCGGCGAAACGTTGCAGTTCCTCAGTTGTTGTCTGTTTGTTATTCAGAATGGCAAAAGAGCGCAAAAAACATGACAGATCAAAACAAAAAAGAGATGGAGAAGATCCTGGCGAATGAAATCGCAAAACCGGCAAGACATAGAGATCTGCCTGCCGCTTACAACGCGCTCAGCAGGGCGCTGAAACAGAGAAGGTGAAAATGCAGAATCTGGATCAACTAAAGGATGTGTTGACGCGTTCGCGCGAAGAAATTGGGAAAGTGATCATCGGGCAAAAGGATGTTGTGGACAGGGCGTTGATCACCATTTTTACCAACAACCACGCGCTTGTGGAAGGAGTGCCCGGTGTTGCCAAGACGCTTCTGGTTCGAACGCTGGGGCAGGTTCTGGGATGCCCCAGTCAGCGGATCCAATTTACTCCGGATTTGATGCCGGCCGATATCATCGGTACAAATGTCTTTAACCTGCAAAAGAACGAATTCATGCTTGTGAAAGGTCCGATCTTTACAACATTTCTTCTGGCGGATGAAATCAACCGTGCGCCTGCAAAAACACAGTCGGCTTTGTTGCAAGCCATGCAGGAACGCCAGGTCACGATTGATCGTGACAGCTACACGCTTTCGCCAAGCTTTACCGTTTTTGCCACGCAGAATCCGATTGAGTACGAAGGGACGTACCCTTTACCGGAGGCGCAGAAGGATCGATTCATGTTGAAAATTTCGATGGATTATCCGCTTGAAGGAGAAGAGCAGGAGCTGGCTCAAAGAATGCTTGGGGATTCCGCACCGGAAGCCATGCTGGCCGGGGGGGCGGTTCGACCGGTTTTAGGAGAAGGAGAGCTTGCCATGATGCGTCACGCGCTCGACAGCGTTACGGTACGGGAAGAGCTCATTCGCTACGTGGTTGAGATTGTACGCAACACGCGAAAACACCAGGCTGTTTTGGTGGGTGCCGGTCCGCGCGCAACACAGGCTTTGCTGCTTTCCAGCCGGGCTCATGCGGTCTTGTCAACACGGGATTTTGTCACACCGGATGATATTAAAGAGATGGCCAGGCCGGTGCTCGAACATCGTTTGATTCTTCGCCCCGAGTTTGAACTGGAAGGAATGTCTGTCAGGGAAGTGATCCAGAATTTGTTGCAGCAGGTCGCCGTGCCGAGATGAAACTTCCGGCTTTCTATCGTGTGGTGCCTCGGAACAGGCTTTTGTTTACAGCGGCTCTTGTTCTTCCTTTCGCTCTATTGGTTCCGATTACAACTCCTGCCATCGCACAGATCGGAATTTTTGTTTTCGGAATGATTGCCCTGATGGATGCGTGGTTCGGATCCCGGATGAAACCCAACGTAAAAATCCTCCTTCCCGATCTGGTTCGATTATCAAAGGACAGGGATTCGGTCCTGCCGATTAGAATTCAAAATCTCGATCAAGCATCAAGACAGATCCGGATCGGCTTGCCGTTTCCGGCGGAAGTGGAATCATCGGATCATGATCGAACTGTTGCCTTGCCTGAAGGCTCCGAATATTCCTATCTGGAGTGGCCGTGTAAAGGAACAAAGAGAGGCAGATACTTTTTCGATCGCTATTTCGTTGAGCATGCATCGCCTTTTGGACTCTGGAGCATGCGGACGGTGCAGGGTGTCCACTGCGAATTGCGCGTGTATCCGAATCTGATTGAAGAACGGAAGAAGCTTGCATCACGTTTCTTAAATCGAGATGAATACGGATCCCATTCAAGAAAAATGGTTGGACAGGGGCGCGAATTTGAGAAGCTTCGGGAATATGTTTCCGGTGATGCATACGATCAGCTTCACTGGAAAGCTACAGCAAAACGAGGGCGTCCGATTACGAAAGTTTTTCAAATCGAACGAACTCAGGAAGTTTATGTGGTGGTTGATTTTTCACGGCGATCCGCAAGAGAAGTGAACAACGAAACGACGCTTGAATTTTTTCTGAAGTCCGCTTTGATTCTTGGCCTGGTGGCTCAACAAAACGGAGATCTTTTTGGCACGATTACACTGAGTAACCGTGTTCAGGGATTCCTTCGAGCTGGAAATGGAAAGGCTCACTATCACGCTTGCCGGGATTTGCTTTATACGCTGCAGCCGCAAATGGTGACTCCCGATTACGAAGATCTTTTTTCATTTGTTCGATTGCGGCTTCGACGGCGAGCTCTACTGGTCGTCTTAACGGATTTAAACGATCCGATGCTCGCAGAAAGTTTCGTCCGCAGCGCATCGCTGGTGGCGCGTCATCATTTACTGCTTGTAAACATGATTCGTCCGGAAAGGGCGCTTGCGTTGTTTCAAGAACCGAATGTGGATTCGGTGGATTCGATGTATGAACGTTTGAGCGGTCACCTTGTGTGGCAAAACCTGAAAGACTTACAAAGCGTGCTGCATCGTTATGGAATAGCGATGTCGCAGCTCCATTTGCCCACGATGAGTGTGGAGTTGGTGAACCAGTACTTCGCAATAAAAGAAAGACAACTTTTATGAAAACCACGGACCCGACAGAGAACACGGAGAAAAATCAAGATCGATGTTTCTTCCTCCGTGGTCTCAGTGACTCCGTTGTGAAAAAAATATGTTGATTGACGTTCCGAGATTCGTAGCAAGTGAACAGACCTACTGGCAGGAGCTGGAAGGAATTCTACGGAGTCTGGAAGTTCAACCGGATCGGGCGATGGACCTTGCGGAGTTGAGGCGTTTCCACTACTTGTATGAACGCGCTTCCTCCGATCTTGCAAAGATCAGCACGTTTGCGGCCGAGAAGGAGATCCGGCGTTATCTCGAAACGCTGGTTGGTAGAGCATATGGTGAGATCCATGAAACGCGTCAAAGGCCGCACAGACTTGCTCCCCTCCATTGGTTTTTCAAGACGTTTCCGCAGACTTTCAGGAAACATTCGCGAGCATTTGCTTTATCGTGTTTGCTGACAATTGCGGGGTGCGCTTTCGGCGGCATTGCAATCAGCTTTGACAGGGAAGCGAAGAGTATTCTGATGCCTTTTTCGCACTTGCAAATGGATCCCTCAGAGCGGGTCCGGCTGGAAGAGGAGACCAAAACCGATCGGCTTGAAGGTCAAAAGGCTTCCTTTTCAACGTTCTTGATGACGCACAATACGAAAGTTTCACTTCTTCTGTTAGCCCTTGGGATGACGTTTGGAGTGGGCGTTGTTGTTTTGCTCTTTTATAACGGAGTCATCCTGGGATCGGTTTGCATGGATTACATTCTTGCGGGGCAATCGGAATTTCTGGCCGGTTGGCTTCTTCCGCACGGTGTGATTGAAATCCCGGCTATTCTCATCGCAGGACAGGCCGGTTTCCTTGTAGCAAAAACATTGATCGGCAGCGGCGCACGAAACACACTTCGCGCAAGATTCCGGGAAGTCTCACCGGATCTTGTCACGCTTGCAGGCGGATTTGCCTGCCTTCTTATTTGGGCCGGTATCGTGGAAGCATTTCTCTCCCAGTACCATGAGCCTGTTATTCCATACTGGGGCAAAATTGCTTTCGGCCTTTTGGAGTTTGTTTTACTGATTTTATTTTTGACCCGATCCGGCTTAGGAGATGCGAAAGGGAACGAAGCGAGTGTTTCAGAGCAGTAAGACGAACATTCTGGTGATTCGAACGCCGGAAGGCATCGCATTCCCTTTGCTGCTTGCGGGCCCGATCACCCGTTTCCTGGCCTGGTTTCTGGATGCTGCGTGCGTTTCCGCGGTTACCGTTGTTGTCAGTATCCTTTTTACATTCATTGGACTTATAACGGGGGATCTTGCAAATGCATTTTTGATCGTCTTTTATTTTGTTTTGTCGATTGGCTATCCCATTTTTGCGGAGTGGCGCTGGCGCGGACAGACAGTCGGCAAACGTTTGCTCCGGTTGAGAGTCATGGATGTGCAGGGGCTTCGGCTCGAGTTCAGCCAGGTCATGCTCCGAAATCTTTTGCGCTTCATCGATTCACTGCCTGCTTTTTACACAGTCGGCGGCATCGTTTGCTTTCTTCAGCAAGCGAGCACAGCGTCTGGGAGATATCGCGGCAAACACAATCGTGGTGCGTGATCCTCGTTTAAACGAACCGGATCTGGACCAGGTGATGGCAGGCAAGTACAATTCTTTTCGCGAGTATCCGCACATTGCCGCGCGTTTACGGCAGCGAATCAGTGTGGAAGAAGCCGGCATCGGATTGCAAGCCGTTCTGCGACGTGACAGACTTCAGCCCGCTGCAAGAGTCGAACTTTTCGAGCAGCTTGCATCGCATCTAAAACAGGTTGTTCCATTTCCGGATGAAGCGATGGAAGGGATTACAGATGAACAATATGTCCGCAACGTCATAGACCTGCTGTTTCAAAAACAGGATCAGGGACGCGATGAATCGCAGCTCCTGCTTAAACATGTTTTTGTAGAAATTCTATGAGATTGATATTATTGTCTAAGCTATGAAAAGGTGGGTTAGTCGCGTTTTGTTTGCTGGGAAGCATTGCGTTTGGCAGACGAGTCCTCCCTGCGTGATTTCCAGAGAAAACCTTATTTGCTCGCCGACACAGATGTTCAAAAGATCAAAGAAGAGATTCAGAACCCGCTGCAATCTGTCCTCCGGCGGATGACGTAACCTACCCCTGGTACTATCACTACGAACTCGGTCTGGCGATGCAAAAGCACAATGATTGGCAGAGAGCACTCGACAGTTTGATTTCAGCTCTGGATCGGCGGGACCGTCCGCAAAAATTTACCCGCATCTATGGCATGTGGTTTATTGATTATTTTCCTTACTACAATATTGGTTTGGCGCATTACAATTTGAAAAACTGGAAGTGCGCAGTTCAATCTTTTCGGCTCTCACAAATGTTTGAAGACATTCCCCGCGATTCTGTGCAATCCTATCGTCTTCGTGAGCTGGAAACAGAAGCCGAACAGTATCTGATCAACAACCCTTAACCTGAAACTTTGAGTCATAATCCTATGAAAGATGTGGTCATCCTTGGTGGAATGAGAACGCCAATGGGGGAATACAATGGTTCGCTGAGTGATTTCAGCGCCATTGAACTTGGAGCGATCGCCGGAAAAGCTGCTTTGCAGAAAACCGGAGTGTCCCCTGAAGAAGTTCAACATGTAGTTTTTGGAAATGCCCTTCAAACCAGCGGCGATGCAATTTACGGTGCACGACACGTTGCTCTAAAATCCGGAATTCCTGTTGCTGGTTCCTGCTTTAACAGTAAACCGTTTGTGCGGTTCCGGAATTCAAGCGATTGTGGAAGCAGCGCATCTGATTCAGCTCCAGGAAGCGGACATCGTGCTGGCAGGTGGCATGGAATCACTAAGTCAAGCGCCACACGTGATTCGCGGTCTGCGCAAAGGGCTTGCGGCTTGGCGAAGGACAGCTGGAAGATTCATTAATGGTGGCTTTGCTGGATACATGTTGCGGTTTTTACATGGCGCAAACTTCGGATAATCTTGCTCGCGAATGCGACATCAGCCGCGCAGGAGCAGGATGTCTTATGCGATTCGAAGCCAGAGAGCTGCGGCAGCTGCCTGGGAGGCCGGCAAGTTCAAGGAAGAGATCGTGCCGGTTGAAATTCGTTCGCGGAAAGGCACCGTTCTTTTTGATCACGATGATCACATGCGCCCCGATTCCACATTGGAAGGTCTTGCTTCCCTGAAACCTCATTTCAGCAAAGAGGGTTATGTTACAGCCGGTAATGCAAGCGGGATTGTTGATGGAGCGGCCGCGATTGTTGTTTGCAGTTCTCGTGAAGCGGAGCGAAGACAGGCTGCACCCATCGGCCGGATTCTTTCCTGGGCCTACGTGGGTGTGGAACCAAGAATCATGGGAATGGGGCCTGTGCCGGCAACACAGGAAGCTTTAAAAAAGGCCGGTCTGTCTCTTTCTGACGTGGATTTGTTGGAAGTCAACGAAGCCTTCGCGGGCCAATATCTTGCTGTTGAAAAACTTTTGGGACTCGACCGCGAAAAAGTAAATGTGAATGGCGGTGCGATTGCACTCGGGCATCCACTCGGGGCAACGGGAACACGTCTTGTGCTGACACTGCTGCTTGAACTTCGCCGCCGGAACAAAAAAATAGGAGTTGCGACCGCTTGCATCGGTGGCGGTCAGGGGATCGCCATGGTCGTTGAAGCCTTTTAGCTTTACCGCAAGAGAACGTTGAGAAGGGTTTGAGAATTAAGGTGTCTTATACAGATCCTCTGCGGTCTTTGCACTTCTCGCGGTGAACAAGAGGAGTAGATTATGGAAATTCGAAAAGTGGGAGTTTTAGGTTGCGGACTCATGGGCTCCGGTATTGCTCAGATTTGTGCTAAAGCTGCGGCTACGATACACTGGTTCGTGAAGTGAATGAAGATCTGCTGCAGAAAGGGATGGACGGAATCCGCAAATTTGCAGCAAAGATGTTTGATAAAGGGCAGAGCAAATTAAGCGCCGACGATGTGATGCGCAACCTGCGTGGTACTACACAATTAGAAGATATGGCGGACCGCGATGTCATTATTGAAGCTGTTCCCGAAATTCTGGATTTGAAAAAGCAAACATTCCAGGCGCTGGGTAAGGTTTGCCGGGACGACCTGATTCTTGCCAGCAATACATCTTCCTTATCGATTGTAGAAATGGCGATGTTCAGCAAACATCCGGAAAGATTTTTCGGCCTTCATTTCTTTAATCCGGTTCCCGTTATGGAGCTTGTGGAAGTGGTCCGGACGATCCTGAATCCGGAAGAGTTGTTTCGAGAAGTCTTCGACTTTCGCTGCATCACTCGGTAAGAAACCGATTGCCGCAACGGATAAACCCGGTTTTATAGTGAACCGTCTGCTGGTCCCTTACTTGCTCGATGCAATTCGGGCCTACGAACAGGGTTTTGGAAGCATTGAGGATATCGATAAAGGGATGCAACTGGGCTGCCGGTATCCGATGGGCCCTTCACTCTGCTGGATTTTGTTGGACTCGATACTACGTACTACATTGCTAATATTATGTTCGATGAATTTAAAGATCAGCGTTTTGCGCCGCCGACTCTATTGAAACGGATGGTGTTGGCCGGTCATTACGGAAAAAAATCAGGAAAAGGATTCTACGATTATTCGAAAAAGTAGGGTCGCGCTGATTCAGGCCGGCTACTCGGAGGCAAAATGGAATTCCAAAACATTCTTTTTGAAATCGAGACAGACTTGCAATCGTAACTGTGAATCGTCCGAAGGTTTTGAACGCGCTGAACGATCAAACGATGGATGAGCTTCGGAGGGTATTCCTGGATATTCGTCATCGGGATGAAGTGGGGGGCGTGATATTCACGGGGGCAGGCGAGAAGGCATTTATCGCCGGCGCGGATATTAACGAGCTGGCGACACAAACACCTTTAGAAGGAAAGGACCGATCACGACGTGGTCATCATATTCTGGACATCATTGAAAATCTCGGAAAACCGGTGGTCGCTGCAATCAATGGATATGCTCTGGGGGGTGGTTGCGAGATTGCGATGGCATGTCATATCCGGCTTGCATCTGAGAATGCAAAGCTGGGTCAACCGGAAGTAAAACTTGGAATCGTCGCCGGTTATGGAGGCACACAAAGGCTGACAAGACTGGTGGGACTCGGACGAGCTTTGGAGCTTTTGTTGACGGGAGAACAGATTTCCGCGCAACGTGCTTATGAAATCGGTCTTAGTAAATGGCGTCTATCCGGCTTCTGAACTACTTCAGCAGGCCGAAAATCTTGTCAGAAAGATTCTTGCCAATGGACCCGTGGCGATCAAATTGACGATGGAAGCAGCAATCCATGGAAGCCAGATGTCTCTGGAAGAAGGGTTGAATCTGGAAGCGAACTTGTTCGGGATGAGCTGTACAACAGAAGATATGAAAGAAGGCACACGCGCATTCGTCGAAAAAAGGGCGGCCAACTTCAAAGGAAAATAATTTAACGCAGAGGCGCAGAGACGCAAAGAAAAAACTATTAATTCTTTGCGCCAGCGTCTCTGCGTTAAAGAAATATGGATGAAAGGGATTTCTGCGAGAAAGTTTTAGCTGCGACAATCAAATCCGGCGTGGATTATGCGGACGTGCGTTTGATTCCTTTTTCGCAGAGCGAAGAGATCACCGTCAAAAACGGGGTGGTCGAAAATCTGGAGCATTCCGAGTCTGCCGGTTTTGGTGTTCGAGTCCTGCTGGATGGTGTATGGGGATTTGCCTCCAGTTTCAGGATTCAGGAAAAGGATATTGCATCCATCGTGGAGACCGCCGTTCAAATTGCGAAAGCAAGCGCGATTACCAGCAAGTATCCTGTGAAACTGGCATCCAATGTGATCTGGAAAGATGCTCATTATGTCAGTCAGGCCAAGATCGATCCTTTCAAAGTATCTCTGGAAGAAAAGGTTGATTTGCTCGTTCGGGCGGACAACCTGATCCGGCAGCACAGCAAGAAAGTGAAGATACGAGAAGGAGATCTGACCTTTCAGCGATACCGCAAAGTCTTTGTCTCCACTGAAGGATCTTCCATCACTCAGGAAATCACGATCAGCGGTGGCGGCATCAGCGCAAAATCGGTGGAAGGAGAAGAAGTGCAGCAACGATCCTATCCGAACAGTTTTCGCGGAAACTTCTCAACCCGCGGATATGATTTCATCGAAGAATTGGATCTGCTCGCACACGCGCCGCGAATAGCGGAAGAAGCGGACGAACTATTGAGCGCGCCGGACTGCCCTGAAATGGAGACCAGCATTATTCTCATGCCCAATCAGCTCTGTTTACAGATTCACGAATCGATCGGACATGCTGTCGAATTGGATCGCATTCTGGGAACCGAAATTACGTATGCCGGCGGAAGTTTTCTCACGCCTGTGCTCGATCAACTGGGTTCCTTTCGTTATGCTTCACCGATTGTAAATGTGACCGCCGATGCCACGTTGGAAGGAGGGATCGGCAGCTTTGGTTTTGATGATGAAGGAGTGGAAGCACAGAAATTTCCGTTGATTCAGGAAGGAATTTTGAAGAACCTGCTGACCTCCCGTGAAACGGTTACGGAGGCAAACCAACTTCTCGGCCGGGATTATTTTTCCGCCAGCAACGGAACCATGAGAGCCTCCTTTACGAACAGAATTCCATTGATCCGAATGACCAATATTTATCTGGAGCCCGGCGTGACGGAATGGAACGATCTACTGGCATCCACAGAGAACGGCCTGCTTGCTCGATACAAATGTGAGTTGGAGCATCGATGATTTGCGCCGCAATTTTAGTTTCGGGATGGAAGTGGCTCGCGAAATTCGCGGTGGAAAAATCGGAAAACTGTATAAAAATGCGCATTATACCGGCATAACAACGGATTTTTGGGGATCCTGTGATGCAATCTGTAACCGGAAAATGTGGGAAATGTACGGTACACCAAATTGTGGAAAAGGGCAGCCAGGCCAGATCATGCTCGTC
Source organism: uncultured bacterium (assembly GCA_963771165.1). Classification (GTDB taxonomy): domain Bacteria; phylum Acidobacteriota; class HRBIN11; order JAKEFK01; family JAKEFK01; genus JAKEFK01. The sequence goes on from CAVYSN010000007.1 coordinate 73,313, forward strand.
GGTCACGCGGCGTCGCCGGCAAGGTTTCGCAATGTAAAGGTTGGATCCAGGAAGAAATGAGTCTTTTAACAGAAGGAAGCAAAGAAAGCGAAGAAAATTTGAATTTTGTTTCCTTTGCTATCTTCGCTATCTACTGTTCAAAAAATTAAAATGATAGGCGAGAAACACTGTTACGAAATCCTCAAATCAGCATTGAAATACGCGCAATCGAAAAATCCGGATTTCGTAGACTTCCTGATGTTGAGCTGGGACAGCAGCATTACGCGAGTTGCGAATTCGCAAATCCATCAGAATGTTTCTGAAACGGAAGCATCGCTCGCTGTGGATGTCATTCACAATCTAAGAATCGGTTCTGCATCGACCAGTGTTCTAACGGAAGATTCGATTCGCAGGACGATCGATATCGCCTTTGAATCCACTCGCCATAAAGCTCAGTTACCCGGGCCTCTCCGACTGGATTCGTTCTCGCGGGGCACAAAGGGCGCCCTTTTCTCCGAGAAAACCGCAGCTTGCACGCCGATGGAACGGGCTAAAGTGATTCAAAAGTTGATTCAGCGCGCGAAAACAGACAACTTAATCACTTCGGCGAAATTTCACACCGGTGCCGGTGAAATTGCAATCGCCAATTCGCTCGAGACACTGACGTATACAGCCTTTACGGACGCAAATTTCAGCGTGATCCTGACCGGTTCCTACGACTCTGCTTACGGATCCATGGCTTCCGCAGACATAACTCAGTTGGATTACGAGTCTTTTTTTGAAGAGTTGATTTCCAAATGTAGGCTGCAAAACAGGAAACCCATAGACCTCTTTGCGGGGAAAAAACCGGGTGAAGAAATCTACTATGATGTCATTCTCCAACCAGCCGCCGTTGCGGAATGGACTGACTTTCTGTCTTACACCGGATTCAATGGACTGAGCTATCATGAAGAAGAGAGTTTTTTATGCGGCAAAATTGGCCAGAGGGTCATGCAGGAAAATATTACGATCTGGGACGATGGGACGGATCCGGCCGGATACATACTCCCTTTTGACTTCGAAGGCACACCGAAAAAGCCGGTCTATTTCATACAAAATGGTATTGCGAGAAGCGTCGCCTATGATGGACTTCTTGCTGCGAAAGCAGATGCAAGGAGCACCGGTCACTCTCTTGGCGCAGGACAGAGGCATTTAGGAGCCTTTCCATTGAATCTTCATGTTGCCGGTGACGATCAATCTCTCGACTATATGATCGCCTCGTCTGAAGATCCAACCATCTACGTTACCCGCTTTCATTACACGAACATTGCCGATGCACGGCATGTGGTCCTGACAGGCATGACCAAAGATGGAACCTTTCTTGTGAAAGGGGGAGAGATTGTGGCGCCCGTGACGAACCTTCGTTACCTGCAAAGTGTTGTTGAGGCGTTCAACAAGGTTGAAATGATGTCTGATCCCGTACTTGTTCATGATCCCGATGGGTATGGTGCGCTCCTTCCTTCATCCAGTGTCGTTCCGGCAATGAAAATCCAGAAAGTTCGATTTATCGGCAGCACGGGCCACTAGTGCATGTTTCCCCGTCACTTTGTATGACTTCGGGAAAGGGAACAAGTGTATAATATAAATTCGTCCTCAAAGTCCTTGGAGCTCTGATGAAAGAAACTACAACTGAAAAGAAGGATGCTGCCGCTGAAAAAAAGGATGTAACTCTCGAAAAAATCGATGATGTTCTGCTGAAAGTGATGCATCGTTATCGCAATTTTTTCCTGGGCCCTGGAATCAACATGGATGAATACAGCGTTCCTCTGCGAAATCGACCTGACTTTGTTGCTCCTCTGGTGACTGTGATGGGATATACGTTTGGTTTAAAATCCTTGAAGATTGAAAACGACCATTACATCGAAGTATCCGGAAATGTTTATGCCCCCGGTTTCAAAATCGAGCGGTTCCGCGAGAAAATGAAGGCTGAATTGAGCATTAAGAATGCTCCAAACATCATGAAGAACTTTGCAGAAGACAAAGACTTCAAATATGTATCGGGCGGCGAGTTGATGGAATTCGCGGATTACTTTGATTTCTCGCCGGAAGAAGACATTTTGATGGTTACAAAGAAAAAAAAGGAAGAAAGCAAAGTCACAAAAAAGATGGAAGATTTGATTCTGCAGCAGCGCTTCCGAATTAAGAAAAAATATTTGAATGAGCTTCTGAAGACGCCTGATAAGTTTGCCACCGCTGTGTATCTGTACTGCCTGCGATTATTTGTCAGTGCCTACCGGAAGAGTCTGTAACCCTAGAGTTCCAAAGCGATGAACAACAAGTTCCGAAGACTTCAATCCAGAAGATTAGAGTTGACATCACTTTGGCACTTTTTGAACGGAGGATTCATGAAATCACGAATTATCGCAGCAATCTTCTTTGTTTTTGCTGCGACAAGCCTGAATGCAAAGACAGATGAGACTCGCTGGTGCGGGTCGAAACGTGATACGAGCCAGACGGAATACATGATCAAGAGTCATGAACGTCACAAAAAAGACGCTATTGCACAACAACGTGTGGCGCAGCATCTCAACACCGATATTGGGGAGATTTCAGTTATCGAAGGAAGTCCAAGCACAATCGTGGAACCGAAACCCTTTGACATCAAAGGCAAGAAAGTACTTTTTGACCAGACTTCCACCGGCGTTTACCGGTTGAGCGTGAAGAAGGGTGCTGTTGCGGGCACGCAGGGTTCAGCGATCTCTCTGGGTGATGATGATTCGGAGCAAGTGAACTTTGCTTCAGGGTTCACTTTTCCTTTCTTCGGTAAAACGTATTCGTCCATTTTTGTCAATTCCGACGGCAATGTGACCTTTACAGAGAAGGATGATGCGAGCACTCCCCGGGACATTTTCCGCACTTTGCAGGGGCCTCCGAGAATCGCAGCGTTTTTCGCAGACCTTGATCCCTCGGATGGCGGAGACGTTCGTGTCCTTAAGACGGCTACCACATTTCGTGTGACATGGCGCAATGTTCCTGAATTCGGCACAAACAACAGCAACACGATTCAGTTGACGCTTTCTAAAAACGGAAATATTCAAATCGCATTCAGTTCGGCTGTTGATGGAAATGATGCTGTTGTGGGTCTGTCACCTGGAAATACAGGACCGGGCAGCGCGCTGTTCGTGGATTACTCGAAGGTCCCTGTGACTGCCGGCATTACTGATGCAGTCGTCGAACGGTTCGCATCCAAGAGAGACCTCGATTTCATCGGACTGATTCAGGAGTTTCACGATACGCATCCCAAAGTGTTTGAGCTGATCGCGATTTTTACCGAACGCCCTTATCTTCAGGGTACCGGCGCGTTCGCTTTCTTCTCGCCTGTTAAAAATAACGACAGGGGAATCGGCCGGGGTATTTTTGATTTCTCCAAATTTTTTGGAAGCGACAAACTTGAAGGTTTTCTGATGATGGACTGGCTGGATAAATATCCGGACGATGTGAATAAAAATATCCTGGGTACAAACAGTACTCTGGATATCATGGGCCAGGAGATGGGGCACCGGTGGGGAGCGTTTCCAAAAGTGGCAAAAGCCGGAGTTCAGGACAATGAGATCCTGGGGCGCGACGATGCGCACTGGAGCTGGTTTTTGGACAGCGATGCTTCCGATATGGAAGGAAACAACTGGCAGGATAACGGTAATGGAACTTTTACATCCATCGAAGCCACGGCACGTTACAGCCTTCTCGACAGGTACTTGATGGGCTTGATTCCTGCATCCCAGGTTCCTCCATTTTTCTTCCTTCGCGGAGGAGGAAACAAATCCGCAGGACCACAAGTGGACATCACGATCACTGCCTCCAGAGTCGATGTAACTGTAAACGATATTATTGCAGCCGAAGGAGCGCGAGTTCCATCGAGCGCTTCAGCGAAAAAGAAGTGGAAACTTGCTTTTATCTACTTCGTGGAGCCAGGCACAAATCCGGATCCTGCAAAAGTAGCCAAACTCGATAACATCCGTAAGAGCTGGCAATCCTATTTCAAACGGGCCACGGGCAATAAAGGAAGCGTAAACACGATACTTCCGTAGTCTTTTTTGTGGGCGCGTTCCTCGCGCCCCTGCTTATTTCTTCTTTTTCTTCGCTTCCCACTCACTCAGACGTTTTTGTATCTCAGCCTCAAGGCCGCGATCCGTTGGGTGATAGTATTTCGAACCGGCCATCGAATCGGGCAAACAACTCATGTCCGTGAGCGCGTCTTCGTAATTGTGCGCGTATTGATACCCTTTTCCATAACCGAATTCTTTCATCAATGGAGTGGGCGCATTCCGGATGTGCAGCGGCACAGGTTCGTTCGGTTTCTCATGAACAGCCTGAGCAGCGCGCGTGTAAGCTTCATAAAGAGCATTGCTCTTGGGTGCTGTTGCCAGATAAACAACGGCCTGAGCAAGAGCTGTGTTGGCTTCCGGCATTCCAATAAAATGAGTGGCCTGCTGGGCGGCAACGGAGACCGTTAATGCTTGAGGGTCGGCCATTCCAATGTCTTCACTGGCAAATCGAATCAATCGCCGGGCAATATAAAGCGGATCCTCTCCGGCCTCCAGCATTCTTGCCAGCCAGTATAAACCTGCATCGGGATCGCTGTTGCGAAGACTTTTGTGAAGAGCAGAAATTAGATTGTAATGCTCTTCCCCTTTCTTGTCGTAAAGAAGCACCTTTCGCTGGAGCGCTTCTTCCAGCTCCTGAGGGGAAATATCTTTTTTACCCGCAGTGATGGCCAAATCCGAAGCGATTTCAAGAAGATTCAAGGCCGTTCGTGCGTCTCCGTCCGACATTCGAATCAACACTTCCTGACTGGGTTCACCGAGCGTTAATCCGATTCCACCCAAACCGTTTTTCACGTCTGTTAAGGCTCGCTGGATGATCGACCGCAGGTGATCGGGCTTCAATGGATGTAGTACTATAACTTTAATACGCGAAAGCAAGGCGGAATTGATTTCGAACGAGGGATTTTCGGTCGTTGCCCCGAGCAGAATGATGTCTCCCCTTTCAACATACGGCAGAAAGGCATCCTGCTGGGCTTTATTGAAGCGGTGAATTTCGTCGATAAACAGGATGGTCTGGCGGCCGTAGTATTTTCTTTGTTGCTCGGCTTCCATCATTACGGTTTTGATTTCTTTGATTCCCGAGATGACAGCGGAATAAGTGATGAAGTGTGCTTCCACGGAATTCGCAAGTAGTCTTGCCAGCGTGGTCTTTCCCACGCCTGGCGGGCCCCAGAAAATCATCGAACGCAACTGATTGGTTTCAGCCATTCGCCGCAGGATGCGTCCGCTTCCGGTTAATTCTTCCTGACCGATAAATTCATCGAAACTCGTTGGCCGCATGCGGTCGGCCAGAGGGCCGGGCGCTGCTTTACGCGCAGCTTTTTCGAACAGGCTGGGAGTGGTGGGCTCTTTCATGATCAGAACGCCTGTTCAAGTTGCAGTCGCCGTGAATCATCCTCCTGAATCACGTACTCTGCGTAAGGAAGCCAGATCAATGCAAAGCGAAGTACAGCGAGGTTGCTCTGCCGATGCGCAATACATCGGTCTCCCGCTCTTTTGCAATCGTGACAAGATTTTCTTCGAGCTCGTTCATTCTCACTTTGCGTAAAATTTGCAGAGCTTCCATCTCTTTTTTAATGTCACCGATGTTTGCATTGGAGTCATGTCTTTCGCTTTCTGCCTGCTGTTGAGAGTTGGCTCCCCGTTCTTCTCGTTCCAGTCTTTGTTTCAGACGATCCTGCAGCCGATGGAGTGTTTCTTGAACATTATGACTCTCGTTATCAAAATCAGCGCGGGCTCTCTCCATGCATCGCGACATAAAGCTTTCTGAAGATTCATCCAGTTTCCGTTCCAGTTTGAACTGCGGGTTGTATTCCACAGCAAGGACCACAGTGGAAATCAGATGGCGACGAAAATCTTCCTGCAATTCATCAAAACGTTCCGACGAAAATTCATGGGCCGAATCGTGCACGAAAAAAGATTCCGGTTCCGGCATCCCGCGTGAATCGTGGTGGTGGTTCCATTCCGGATCAAGATTGGTGTCCCATTCGCAGAATTGATGTTTGGTCGGAAAAGAAATAATCCTGGAAATTTCTTTCTCGAAATGAATTTGCCAGCGGTTCCCGTGAAAATTAATTCTCGCGTCTGCGACAATCGCAGGTTTGTAGAGGATTTGATTGGTGACGATCTTCTCGCGAAATCCGGCTGTTGCTTTTTCCAAAACGTCCGGATCAATGGAATGGTATAAAACTTCAATACTATCGGGGACTTTGGGTGGTGACGAAGGATAAATGGTCGTTGGGGTTTTGCGAGCCTTGTACACCCCTCGTCCTCCGTTCATTTCGGTTATGTTCCCATCAGACTTTGACAACGATCCAGGTGGAGGCTACGAACATTAGTCTCGCACAGCACAAAAAGTAAGTCAAAGAAGCGGACTATTCAAGTTTTCCGTTAAGGTGTATCATGACCTCACGCGCAGGGGGCCATATTTTGTCAGGGGATTTGATCAGGGTCTTACTGTTGGAAGAAGATCCGGTGGACGCTGAACTTGTTCAGAAGTCTTTAAGCTACAGCTCTGCAAAGTAAATGTGGTTCACGTAACCAGTCTGGCCGAAGCGATTTCTCATGCTTCCGGCGCCGATTTACTCCTCTTCAGTCTTTCAAGAAATGTCACGCTGAATCATCTTGCCGAGTTCCGGACGCATTCGCAGGCCATACCGGTCGTGGTGCTGGCAAGTTTGGATGACACAGTCGTTGCTTTGAAAGCCGTTCGCCAGGGTGCGCAGGAATATTTGTTGAAGGGACAGACCAGCAGCACTTTGTTAACGCGAACGATCCGTTACGCACTTGAAAGAAAGAGAGCAGAAGAGGCGATGCGTTATCGACTGGAATTTGAAAAGTTGATCGCAACGATCTCCACTCATTTTATCAACACATCTCTGGATCAATTGGATCGTGGAATCAACCGTGCGCTTCAAGCGATCGGTGAATTTGCAGGTGTGGATCGCAGTTACCTGTTTCAGTTTCAGGGCCGCAACGATGCTGTTACGAGCTATGAATGGTGTCGTGAAGGAATCGATTCTCAGCGTGAGCGCCGGCATGTTTTATCCGACCGGGAGTTTCATTGGTCCTTCCAGAAGCTGAGGCAGGCGGAGACGATTCGTGTGGATCGAGTCAGTGATCTGCCACCCGAGGCCGCTGCTGAAAGACATGAACTGGAGGTGGCGGAGATCCAGTCTCTGATTTGTATTCCTCTGATTTATGAAGGGCAGGTCGTGGGGTGTTTGGGTTTTGAATCGGTTCGGTCCGGGAAAGATTGGTCGGAAGATATCATATCGCTCCTGAAATTTGCCGGAGACATGTTCGTCAATGCGCTGCAAAGAAAGCAAGCCGAATCAGAAATCCAAAGAGTTCGTGAATTGCTTGCCTTGTATTCGCGGGTCACAAATGAGGTTTTGTGGGATTGGAATCTGCAAACAGATGAAGTCTGGTGGAATGATAATCTTCAGCGTATTTACGGTCATCCCCCCAAAGTAGTGAACTATCAATGGTGGGTCGATCAGATCCATCCGGAGGATCGCGATCCAATTCTGGTGAAGGTGAAACAGATGCTGGAGAGCGGCGAAACATTTTCAGTGCTTGAATATCGTTTCCGTTGCGCTGATGGTACGTATGCAAGCGTGCTCGACCGCGGTTACGTTGTGTTGGATGAAAACAAGAAGGCGGTTCGCTGGGTTGGCGCTCTGATGAATCTATCGCGAGATCGAGCGGCGGCCGAAGATCTGACAACGAAAACGAGTTCCACTCCGCCTCAGGCTTTTGAGGCTTAGTGATCTACGTGAGCGCGATATAAAGATCCATTACGTTGGTTCCTGTCGGACCCGTCATGATGTTTTGCCCCACGGCGCGGAAGTAATGAAACGAGTCACAATTTTTAACGGCGCTGCGAAAGGTATCGATTCCAGAAGCTTTTTGAAACGTTTTGCCGTCAGTCCACGCACCCGCAGCCGTTGAGTTTCCATCGATTCCATCGGTGCCCACAGCCCCGAATACAGCTTCCTGTCCGTTCAATTTGTCTGTCATTAACAAAGCCAGGTGTTGATTTCTGCCACCAACTCCGTGTCCCTGTAAACGCACAGTAACTTCTCCTCCCGCAATAAAAGCAGTGCGCGGAGGACTTTGTTTGATCTCAGCAAACAGATTTTCCGCTGCAAGTTCGACATTGTCTTTTACGGGTTGTTCAACATTCCGGACGGAATAACCAAGCAATCGCGCACGCTCGGCTGCCGCATTGCGCGCAATGTCGTTGGAAGCAACGATCCTGTGATCGAGCTGGACCGATCCTGGTTTTGGAGTTTCCGGGATCCGTCCGGCGCAACCGTCCTCGATCGTTCTCCGCACTTCATCCGGTACGCGATTCCACAAGGAATACTTTTGCAAAACCTGCCAGGCATCTAAAAATGTAGTAGGGTCTGCGTAGAAGGGCCCCGAACCGATGGTTGAGAGGTCATTTCCGATGACATCTGAAATCACCAGGACCCGAGTGTCCAAATGAGAAACGCGCAAAGCCAGCCGCCCGCCCTTGACTGCGGAAAGATGTTTTCGAACCATGTTGATTTCCTGGATGGTGGCGCCGGAACGGATCAATAAATCGTTAACTTTCATTTTAGTATCCAGTCCGATTGTGGAAAGTGGAAGCACGCACAATGCGGAAGCGCCTCCGGAAAGGATCACAAGCAAAGAACCGCCAGGAGGTAATTTTCGGAGCCATTCCACCAGTTGAACGGTCGAATCATAGCTGGTTTGGTCCGGGACGGGATGGCTGCCGATATGCACTTTGAGCAGACGAGCGGGGTCTTCGTAGGGTGTAAGTACAAATGAATCGTTGCACTTGACCAGCGTAAGGATCGTTTTTGCGGAATCGATCGATGCTTTTCCCATTGCGAGAAGGAAACGTTGGGAGGATTTTAACCACGAAGCGATGACTTCCGGAGGCTGATCGAAGATCGGAGGGAAAATAAGGGAAGGCCGAACCGCATCGATCCCCGCTTCGGCAATTTGCAGCAAATCAGAATCTCTGGCCACATCATGATCATAGCAAAAGCTCCAGAGTTCCAAACATTTAGAGAACGAGGTTCTCTGAATGACTGCAGCTCTGGAGTCGAATCACGACGAAACCTCGCTGATCCTTTTCGGTATCGTCCCTTTCCTTTTTCGGACGTTCAATTCGATTCTCCGATTCATATTCTTCAAGGGGCAGAGGAATGGGTTGCCATTGCTCCTGCTCTTGCCTCCCTTTTTCGCGCTTCAGTTTTTCGATGATGTAAGCTTCTAACATGTTTGTTTACCTCATCCGGTCTAAGCAAATTCCGTGCCGTCCATCCTATTGCCAATAAGCTGTTGGACATCAGTAACTTATCCAAATTAGTTAGACGCGAAAAGAGTCAAAAATGTTCCGCAGATGTCTATTTTTTAGTTTTGAGTGGCCGCTTTTTGCCACAGGATCGTTCATCGTCTTCCGGTTCTGGTTTAGACTTGAAGTGCGAGTCCAGGGTAATCACCTTCGAATCATGGCGCGAAGTAAGTTTGTCAGAAGAAACCTCAGTTTTCTCCTGCACGTAATGCGTGCCGTCGGTCGTCATGATTGTTTGGGTATGGCGGCTGAAGTGGCTTTTCAGATGATGTTTGCATTTTTCAACGCCCTGCTTCTGACTGTTGCTGTCCTGAGTATCCTTGGAACGGATCCCGCTGTGTTTAACTCCATTATTTATTTCCTGGGAAGCTTCCTCCCCTATGAACTTTACACTTTGATCCGCAATCAAATCGTTCAGCTTGCCGCTTTGGAAAAAGGGGGCATTTTGACGTTCGCCATTTTCTCCACCGTCTGGACCACGACAACTTTAATGTTTATTTTGAAGAAGAATTTTGAACGCTCATACCACGTCAAAGAGACCCGTTCGGGATGGAAGGTTCGTCTGATTGCCCTGTATATGGCCGGAATGGTTACGCTTGGAATTGCCGTTGTCATGCTCCTCCTATTATTTGGCATGCAGATCGCCCGTTTTCTGGAAACAAATTCTCCCTACGCCTATTTGTTGCCGACCTTAATCCGGGTTTTACGTTTGCCGGTTGCCTTTCTTGGCACCACCTTTCTGGCTGCCTTCCTCTATTGGGGGCTGATCAATGCTCAGGAGCGACTTTATGATGTGTTGCCTGGCTCTCTGTTCTTCTGCACTCTGTGGTTCATCTCAACCACATTTTTTGGACTCTACTTGCATAATTTTCCGTACTACAACAAGGTGTACGGAACGCTTGGAGTTTTTATCGTTCTCATGGGTTGGATGTACCTGACGGCGCTCACATTATTGATCGGCGGTGAAGTGAACGCAGAGATCTATCGCCGCAAACTCATTAGACACCCGGCGACTACTTCACCTCAAAGCTCACAGCCACAACTACCTGGTACTCATTGATACGGCCGTTCCGGATCGCCCCTCTCATCTCCTTCACTTCAAACCACCGCAGTTCACTCAACGTGTCGGAAGCTCGTTGCACAGCGCTTTCGATCGCAGATTCAAAACCATCGTCGCTGACACCGACAAGATCAATTCTCTTATAAACACGAGCGCGCCCTTCTTTCGTTTTCTTCGCCATCGTTTCCTCCGATAAAACTCTTTAAGTAGTCCAGATTATCGTTCAACAAGTTTATACATGCTAGACTTGGAAGTTGAAAGGGTTGAATGTGATAAAAGTGTTCAAAGTGTTTGTGACATTGCCGGAACTTAGAAGTCCTTAATCAAATGAAGAAGGAAGTAAAGAACCATTACAAGCCGGAGGATCTTCCGGCTTGGGATTACGATGCAAAGCTCGGTGATCCGGGCCACTATCCATACACGCGCGGCGTGCAGACTTCCATGTATCGTTCCCGATTGTGGACCATGCGCCAATACGCGGGTTTCGGCACAGCGGAAGATACAAATCGTCGTTTTCGCTACTTGTTGAAACAGGGACAGATGGGTTTGAGCACTGCTTTTGACCTGCCGACTCAAATGGGCTATGACTCCGATCATGAGCTTTCGCGCGGGGAAGTCGGCAGAGTTGGTGTCGCAATTGATTCCCTGGAGGATATGGAGCGTCTGCTCGATGACATTCCGCTCGATCGTGTTAGCACAAGCATGACGATTAATGCGACTGCATTCATATTACTCGGCCTGTATGTTTGTGTTGCAAAAAAACGCGGAATTTCACTGTCGGAAATTTCAGGGACCATTCAGAATGACATTCTGAAAGAGTACATCGCCCGCGGCACCTATATTTACCCGCCGCAATTTTCGATGAAACTGGTTACAGACATCATGGCTTTCTGCCAGGAAAACGTTCCCCGATGGAATACAATCAGCGTTTCGGGTTATCACATTCGTGAAGCCGGAAGCACCGCTGTTCAGGAAGTTGCATTCACGCTGGCAAACGGAATTGCTTACGTGGAGGCCGCATTGAAAGCCGGGCTTGCGCTGGACGATTTTGCTCCGCGGTTTTCCTTTTTCTTCAGCGCCGATAATGATCTGCTGGAAGAGGTTGCGAAGTTTCGGGCCGCTCGCCGAATCTGGGCCAGACTGATGAAGGAGCTCTTTCAGGCGGAGAATGAACGTTCTTGCCAGATGCGCTTTCATGCGCAAACGGCAGGATCGCGTTTGACAGCACAACAACCGCAGGTCAACATTTCTCGCGTCACGTTGCAAGCCCTTGCCGCTGTTCTGGGAGGTACACAATCTCTTCACACCAACGCATGGGACGAAGCTTTGGCCCTTCCGACAGAATCTTCCGCGCTTCTGGCGCTTCGAACGCAGCAAGTGATCGGATTCGAATCGGGCGTCACCAAAACAGTCGATCCACTAGCTGGATCGTACTATATAGAGAGTATGACAGATGAGATAGAGAAACAGGCTCAGGTCTATCTGGACAAGATCCATCAGCTGGGCGGAATGCTTCCAGCAATCGAAAGCGGTTTTGTGCAAAAGGAAATTCAGGATAGCGCGTATCGCTCTGCGAGGGCTCAGGAAGAGCAGGAAGAAATCGTTATCGGCGTAAACGCTTTTCGCGCCGAAGAGCATCCGATTGGGGAAATTTTGACAGTGGATCCGCAAATGGAGCAGCAACAAATTCAGAGACTTCAAGCTTTGCGCCTGCGACGAGATCAGAAGAAGGTCGATGACGCGCTCCATCAGGTGGAGCAGGCGGCGATTCAGGAATCCAACATCATGGAACCTTTGCTGGATGCTCTGAATGCCTATGCGACGCTGGGGGAGATTTCCGATCTCCTGCGCAAGCACTTCGGCGAATACAAAGAGACAGCTATTTTATAAATGAATTTGCTTGAAGTTCGCGGACTCAAAACGGTTTTTCAGACGCAGGGGGGACTTTTACCGGCGGTAGACAATATTACTTTTGCAATCCGGGCAGGCGAAATCCTGGGAGTGGTCGGTGAATCCGGTTGCGGGAAGAGTGTTACGGCCCTGAGTCTCCTTCGTTTAATAACCCCTCCCGGCCAAATCGTCGGAGGTGAAATTCTCTTTGAAGAAAACAATCTCCTGGACCTTACTGAAAAGGGAATTCAGAAGATTCGTGGCAGAAAAATTTCTATGATTTTTCAGGAACCAATGACCTCTTTGAATCCGGTCCTCTCGGTGGGTGATCAGGTGGGAGAGACTCTCCGGATTCATAAAAGTTACAACAAGAGAGATGCCCGCCATGCGGCTATCGATTTATTAAAGGCAGTCAAAATTTCTGATCCCGAAAAACGTGTGGACGAGTACCCGCATCAATTGAGTGGAGGCATGCGCCAGCGAGTGATGATTGCCATGGCTATCGCGTGCCGCCCGGCTTTGTTGATCGCAGATGAACCGACTACAGCGCTGGATGTTACGATACAGGCTCAAATACTGGAACTGTTGCAATCCCTGCGTGTCGAATTCGGATTATCCATTTTGCTCATTACCCACGCCCTGGGCGTGGTTGCAGAAGTGGCTGATCGCGTCATCGTGATGTACGCGGGTAAAATCGTCGAAGAGGCCGCTGTCCATGAGCTTTTTCAAAATCCCCGGCATCCTTACACAGTCGGCTTGCTGGATTCGATTCCCCGTTTGGTCCTGAAGGGGGAAAGAAACAAACGACTGAAAGCGATTGAAGGTACCGTTCCTGATTTGTTGCGTTTGGCTCCGGGATGCTCATTTTACCAACGGTGTAAATCAAGAATGGATATTTGCAAAACCGCTTTTCCTACCGAAATCTGGCTCAATTCGGAACATCGAGTTGCGTGCTATGCAGTGGAAAGTGGAAAGTGAAAAGTGGCCAATGAATACCGGAGCACCTATGCTGGAGATCCGAAATCTGACAAAACATTATCCCGTGCGGCGCGGAGTTTTTTCGCGAGTTTCAGGGATCCTGAAAGCCGTAGATGATGTTTCCTTTTCCGTTCAGCAAGGTGAAACTTTCGGATTGGTTGGGGAATCCGGTTGCGGCAAAACAACACTGGCCCGTTGCGTTGTCCGATTGATCGAACCTACATCAGGCGAAATTCATGTGTCGGGAGAGAACATTCTGGGGCTTTCAGCAAAGGATCTGCGTTCCAGACGCCGACAAATGCAAATGATCTTTCAAGACCCTTACGGTTCTCTGAATCCACGCATGACTGTAGAAAAAATCATTGAAGAGCCTCTCGTGATTCACAAAACCGGCAACAAAAAGCAGCGAGCGTCTCAGGTTGTAGAGTTGTTGAGTATGGTGGGCCTCGACCCGGGACATCGTCAAAGATACCCCCACGAGTTCAGCGGAGGTCAAAGACAACGAATCGGAATTGCGCGCGCTCTTGCCCTCCGGCCCCAGTTCATCGTTGCTGATGAACCTGTGTCCGCTCTGGATGTTTCCGTACAGGCTCAAATCATCAATCTGTTGCAAGAACTCCAGGAAAAGCTTCATCTGACATTTCTTTTCATTGCTCATGACCTTAGCGTTGTGCAACACTTTTCTGACCGGATTGGCGTTATGTATCTGGGAAGGATCGTTGAGTTGGCGCCAAGCTTGAGCTTGTTTCAGCAACCGCAACATCCTTACACCAGGGTGCTCTTGAATTCTGTGCCGGTTCCGGACCCGAAAGTCAGGCGGAAAAAAGAGACTTTAAAGGGTGAAGTCCCGAGCCCTGTCGATGTTCCGGCCGGATGCCGTTTCCATCCTCGTTGTCCGATTGCTGTGGAGAGGTGTAAAACCGAAGAACCGGTGCTTCGTGTGATTGCGCCGGATCACTGGGCGGCGTGTCATCTGGCCGAATTGTTGAAGTAATTAGAAATCCAGTTCCGGGTGTGTTTAAGATGGTCCCCATGTGTCACATATGGATCCGCCGTTGAGCCCCGCGGGCGAGTCTCCTGCGTTACAATTTTTTTCAGTTTCATCAGATCTTCCGGCAAATCAACATCAAAGTAGGAATCCAACAGCAAAGAAGAGTGAGGAGAAATTTTTTCAAGCGTCTTCTTTAAAACGTCCCGTGTCCCCCACGGAACTTCAGAAAACATTTCAGGGATCAGCCTGTGTAAACCGACAAGGTAATATCCGCCATCATCGCAAGGACCCAGAACAACCTCCTTTTGATCCAGTGCGGCAAAAGCCCTGGATAGTTGCTCCACTGGAAACGTGGGGGAGTCCGTCCCTATGATTACGATTTTCGAATGCCGTTGGAATTCTGCCTGAAATGCGTTTTTCATCCTGGCGCCAAGATCCATTCCACTTTGAAAACGAATGGGTATCCCGGGATCAAATGGTAAATCGCTTGAGCCTGACAGGTATAAAACAGTCGAGAAGTCACGCACTTTCGTCAGGGTATCCTGTAATAATGACAGATGGAGTGAAAGGCATTCATTCGGAGTCAGCAGCGGGCGCATGCGCGTCTTCACTTTTTGAGCGTCAGCCGATTTGCTGAAAACCACGACCCGGTCGCTTGACACTGAATTCATGGCCCACCTATAATTAAAACTAACTAGCGATACATCAATGAAAGAAGGCGACTTTAGAAGAATTCTACTTTTGCTTGCTTTTTTTGCACTGGTTCCCGCCTATTCTAATGCTGATATCGAGGAAAAATCCAGCATTATCGGCAGTCTTGTCGGCGCGGCGCAAAAGCCAGTTACAGGTGTAACTGTCCGCTTAATGGATTCTTATTTCTTGAATGAGCTTGCGAAAGTTTCAACCGATCCCGAAGGGAAATTTGTTTTCAACAATCTTCTCCCTGGTCTTTATCTGGTCGCAGTTGATTTGCCGGCACTCGCAGGCATGTTTAAAAGAGTTCAGGTCGTGTCTGAAGCTCCCACATTCATTGATCTTCGATCGTTGTTGAGCGAAGAAGATTTGAAGAATCACGATGCGTGGGACAAGTTTAAATGGACGATAAGAGTCGCCGGTAGGAACCCCTTGCGCGATGATTATTCAAATTATTCCAGCGACCTGGATGATGGTTTTCTGGCTGCTCTTAAAAACTTCAAGGAAGACAACAACATTCGAGGCGAAGTTTCTTATGTGAGCCTGGCTCCAAGTCCATCTGCCGCCAGCGCGAGTCATCAGATGACCCAGTTTGCGGTGCAAGGGGAACTTGAAGGAGAGGGGGCCTGGTCCTTCAACGGAAACATCATTGATGGATCAACAAACAGTTATATGGCGAGCGGGGACGTTGAGTACTTGATGTTTGGTCACCGTGTTAGCGCCACTGTTTCTGCAAATGATCTGGTTTTTGTACGCAATCCTGAACTTCTGGATCGGCAATTGATCCGGCGTTTTATCCAATCATCCGACTTGCCCGAATTGGAAGATGAGACAAAACTCTGGATGGCCTCCGCAGATTTTCGGGACGAATGGAAGCCGTTTGACAGGCTTACGCTCAACTACGGCACACGAGTGGATTATTACGGTTATCTGAATCACCCAATCGGCTACTCTCCTCGTTTTGAAGCCAGTTATCATGCCACTCCGGAATTGGCTGTTCGCGGTGTTTACTACAGTAACCAGTCGGCCCCAGGAAACTACTATTTACAACCGGAAGATGTTCATCCTTATATCCATAACGTGGCGTTCGTACCTTATTCTGACGAATTGGATCCTGAAACAACGCAAGGATACGAAGCAGGAATTGAATTGTCAGGAGAGGATTATCAGGTTCTCTATCCTTTATCACCAGGAAAACGTCCAGAACAAGATTGCAACTGTCGATATCAGCAATACCCGAGCTTCGGAAAGATTTGCCTCGGAAAGGCAATTTGTCATTCTCAATTCATCGGATCTTGAAAGCCGCGGAATGGAGATTCAAGTTACACGACGAATCACCCCCGTTATAGCTGCGGTGGCCACTTACCGTATGAATCTTACGGTTCCAGTATCGATCATCGAAAAGAATGGCCTCATGCGGCGGAATGTTTACTTTAGAGAAGGTGAAGGATCGGAGAGCTTCCACGATTTGCAGGCTGGAATCCTCGCAAAAATTCCTGCAACCCAGACTCAGGTTCATGCCGACTGGAAATGGAGCTCAGGAACCCCCCTTGTGTTCGGCCACGCCGAACACAACAATCCTCTTTCCGCGATTGACGT
Source organism: uncultured bacterium (assembly GCA_963771165.1). Lineage (GTDB taxonomy): Bacteria > Acidobacteriota > HRBIN11 > JAKEFK01 > JAKEFK01 > JAKEFK01. The sequence continues at coordinate 89,938 of CAVYSN010000007.1, forward strand.
AGAAGTTCATCAGGCTATTCCGGTTCAGTTCTTTTCACAAACGCAATTGCAGCTTATGATTGCCATTAAGAACCTCCTGAATCAGAATCCTGAAGTCAGTGGAAACGCTGATTTCCAACGAGCCCTTCTTTACAATATCCCCCGAATTGTTGCCGGCGGACTCCTTTTGAAATTTTAACGCTCGACTGCCTGTTCCTCCTCGATGTTTCAACTTTTCGAATACTTCCCGAGGGTCGTCCAAATATTTGAACACCTGATGGTTGCTCCTTGCCTGCAGGCGAGCTAAACTATTCTATATACAGCGGTTATTTAGATTGGGATTTTCGTACTAGATGGTACGCATTTTGCTGTGCGGTCGAGGAGTGAGGAAGTGCGCTTGGTACCAGTATTAGAGCAACATCGAAAAAGTGTGAAAGGTTTCATTCTTTGCTTCACACTTCTCATGGCTGCTTTAGCCGTGGCAAACGTTCTTTCGCAATGGCACTCCTCGATCAAGGCGGATGGCGTTCGCTGGGTCTTTTCCGGCGGTTACCTGGTCGCTGACGAAATTGCAGACGCCTCTCCTGCAGCGACCTCCGGCATCCGAACGGGTGATGTGCTCCAAACGGTCAATTTCACTCCGGTCTTTCTCCCTCAGGATGTCGGTAAAATCCTGAACGATCCGCAGAGCGCTTCCCGCCCGTTTCAATATGAAATCAGCCGGGGAAACGAATCCTACATCAAGCTTGTTACTCCGCAAGTTAAGTCCAGTCGTTTTTACTTTTATCTGGCATTTGTCGGATTCGTCATACTCGGGATCGGCGTTTTCGCATTCTTAAAAAGCAGAAGCCGTTCCTTCGCGTTACATTTCTATTTTCTCTGTCTCGCTTTTTTCGGGACCTACGCCTTCTCGAATACCGGAAAGCTGGATATCCTGGATTGGATTTTCTACTGGGCTGACGAGGTATTCTTGCTGATGCTGGCCCCCGTTTTCCTGCATTTCGCTTTGTATTTTCCGGAAAAACGGGGCTGGATTCCACGCGACAAAGCCATTTTTCTCTACGTTCCTTCCGTCATTCTGATCGCCGCGAAGCTGGCCTTTACTCTGGCGTACAAATTCCGGCCGCAGACAACTCTGATTGCCACAGTCGAAGGTTATCTGGCTTTCGAGAATATTGAGATCTCCTATCTCTTTGTGGGCCTTCTGATGGGCGTAATAGTACTATTTTTGTCGTATGCAAGAGCAGAAGATGTGATTCATAAGAAGCAGCTGAAGATGGTGCTCGCCGGGATTGTGGCCGGCTTTGGCCCATTCTGTTTCCTCTGGCTCGTCTCCCTCGGGGTTCGTCTGCCCCAGCAAGCTCTTGAATTCGCTTTGATCACTCAGATCCTCATTCCGTTATCCCTGGCCTATGCTCTGTTGCGTTACCGCCTGATGGATGTCGACATCATCATCAAGCGGGGCATGATCTACACGGTCACAACCATGGTTCTTTTCGTGATGTACTTGCTGCTGACGGTTTCCTGGTTGCGATGGATCCTGCCCGAAGCGTCGCGGACCAACATCACTGCAATCGCTTCACTGACAACGCTTCTTGCTGCGCTGCTGTTTTTGCCGTTGCGGGACCGCGTTCGCGCCTGGGTCGACCGGTTCTATTACCGCGACAGCTACGATTATCGCAGAACGCTTGTACGTTTCAGCCGCGAAATCACTTCGTCCATCGATCTCGAACAAATGGTGGGCGCCACGTTGTCCCATATTCGTTCGACATTTAAGGTCGATCGCGCAGACCTTCTGCTGAAAGTCGGATTGAATACCTTTGAATCTTTCCTGGATAAAGAAAAGAGAGTTCATCCGGGAATCGCATTGCTGACAAGACTTTCCAAAGACCATTCCCTCTTTGTGGATTCTGTGTTTTCACTCGAAGAAGAATTGCAGGATGACGAAGAATTATTGCGAGATTTAAATTATAACTACTTCATCCCTTGCAAATTCCAGCAGAATATCGTTGCAATTCTGGCTTTAACCAAACGAGAAAAAGGAGACTTCCTTTCGAGTGAGGATCTCGACCTGCTGCTGACCCTGGCCAATCAGCTCGCCATCGTTATTGAAAACCATCACCTGTTCTTTAGTTTGAAAAACAAGGCAGACGAACTGGAACGGCTGAAGAACTTCAACGAAAATATTTTGCTCAGCTTGAATCTCGGCATCATCACGTTGGATGAAAAAGCGAAGGTCGTTGCATGCAATCACTGGGTTGAATCGTTACTCAATCTCAACCGTGTCATGATGCTGGGACGTTCTCTGGAAGAGCTATTTCCATCCGAAATTGTGAGTCGTTATCAGAATTACAACATGAAGGACGCCGCGCAAGAAATTAGAAGGAGCCCGCTTTTATAAAACTCTGGTTGAAAATCTTCAGCACAAAGAGGTTGTGTTGAATCTTTCTTTCGTGCCGTTGATCAACGAATCGGATGTCGAGTATGGGACGATCGTGATTCTGGATGATGTCACACACCAGGCGAAACTCGAAGAACAGCTTACGCAATCCGAAAAACTTTCCGCTCTCGGTTTGCTGGCGGCGGGTGTGGCCCATGAAGTGAATACACCGTTGACAGGCATTTCGAGCTATACGCAGATGCTGCATCAACAGATGAGCAAGGATACGGAAACGTTTGATATTCTTCAGAAGATAGAGCAACAGACGTTCCGGGCATCCAAAATTATTAACACTTTACTGGATCTTTCGCGACAGCAGCCGCAACCATTTGCAACCATCGATATCAATACTTTGCTTCGTGAGACTCTGGTTCTTTTGAAACCTCATTTTAAGGACCTTCCGATTGAAGTTGTTCAGGAATTCGATCCCTCCAGCCCTGTGATTCTCGGCAATGAAGGAAAGTTACAACAGGTGTTTACAAACTTGTTTCTAAACGCGAAAGACGCCATGCACATCGGTGGCCGGCTTCTCGCGCGAACCGAAACAGAAGGAGACAACGTCATCGTCAACATTGTGGATACGGGCGAAGGAATTCCCGAAAGAGATTTGAAACGGATCTACGAACCATTTTTCACAACCAAAAAAGGATCAGGCCCGAAAGGAACCGGTTTGGGTTTGGCGATTACCTACACGATTATTCAAGAACATCGAGGCAGCATTGATGTGTTCTCAGAAGAAAAGAAAGGTACTCACTTCCAGATCCGGTTGCCAAAGGTGAAGAGGGAAGTCCATGAGCAGACGAGAGCGTATACTGGTGATTGATGATGAGGATGTCGTCCGCGAAGTTTTTCAACGACTCCTCAAATCAGAAGGTTATCAAGCTGAGTTTTGCACTTCCGGAGAAGAAGGTCTAAAACTCATTCGCGAGAAAGAATTCGACGCCGTGATTCTGGACGTTATGATGAACGGTATCGGAGGTCTGGCGACACTCCAGGAGCTTCGCAAAATGGACAGCGACGTTCCTGTTCTCATGCTCACCGCTTATGCGTCGCTCGAAAATGCAATCGAATGCATGAAACAGGGCGCTTTTGATTACATCACCAAACCGTTTAAGAACGATGAAGTGATGCTTGCCGTTCAAAAAGCAATCGAACAACGAACACTGCTCCGGGAAAACAAGAATCTGAAATCGCAGCTCAAAGGCATTTTCGGTTTTGAAAATATCGTCGGTCACAGCGAACAAATGCGCAAGGTATTCGATCTTGTTTCGCAAGTTGCACCAAGCAGGAGCACGATTCTGATCACAGGGGAAAGCGGAACGGGAAAGGAACTGATCGCAAAAGCGATTCATTTTCATTCGCCGAGGGCCGGCAAGCCATTTGTCGTTGTAAATTCGGGTAGCCTTCCCCCTGACCTTCTGGAAAGTAACCTGTTCGGTCACATGAAAGGGTCCTTTACGGGCGCGATTGCATCCAAAAAAGGTTTATTTGAAGTCGCTGATGGTGGAAGTATTTTTCTGGACGAAATCGGCAATATACATCTGGATACGCAATCAAAACTTTTGCGTGTGATCCAGGAAAAAGAATTCATGCGGGTTGGAGGCGTGGATACGGTTCACGTGGATGTTCGGATCATTGCAGCAACCAATAGCGATCTTTATACACTTGTAAAGGATGGAAGGTTTCGTGAGGATCTTTATTACAGGCTAAACGTAATCAGCATCCTGCTGCCGGCTTTGCGGGAACGGATGGATGATATTCCGTTACTGGCTGATTTCTTCATTCAGAAATATTGCAGAGAAAATGACAAGCAGCCTCTGTATCTGACACCCCAGGCTTTGAACGCACTGATGGATTACCACTGGCCTGGTAACGTGCGGGAGCTTGAAAATGTAATTGAAAGGGCAGTGGTCTTGTGCCGGGGAGAAACGATTACTGTGGACCTGCTGCCGGAAAATATATGGAACAAATCCAGGTCTTACATGATTGCCGACACAAATCTTCCATTCAAGGATAAGGTAGATCAGTACAGGAAGTTATTGATTCTCGATGCTTTGCAGAAGGCCGCCGGTGTTCAAAAAGAGGCCGCACGGCTATTACGGATCAAGCCGACCACCCTGAACGAGATGATCAAGCGCTACAACATCAAATCCCCGGTCTAATGCCCCTCGTAATCGTGATCTTGCTCTGAATCAGGATCGATCACGAGCACGATTACGACTATTGAAGCAAAGGTGTAACTTACCGTACAATACCAAGTGTATTCCTTAGGAGGCCCTCAGGATGGGGAACACGATTCTTCTCGCAGATAAGAGCACGACAATCCAAAAGATTGTTGAGCTTACTTTCGATGAAGACAAATACAAAATTTATAACGTCAACGATGGGCAGGCCGCCCTGGATATCATTCCCCAGATCCGTCCCGATCTTGTGCTCGCGGATATCAGTCTCCCGGTGAAGAGCGGCTACGATGTTTGCCTTGCTCTTCGCACCGATCCGCAGTTCAGCGCTTTCTCGACTGTTCCGGTGATCTTGCTGGCGGGAATCTACGATACAATGGATGAAGATCGCGCTCGCCAGGTAGAAGAGAGAGTCAAGCAAGTGCAGGCCAACGATTTTCTCTCCAAACCTTTCGATCCTCAGTTATTGATAACGAAAGTGAAGCAATATCTTTCTGCGGTTGGTTCCTCGCAGGAGCCTCCATCCTTGCCTATTTTTGCGCAAGAGCCGGATAGCGCCATCAATCTGTTTGATTCAGAGGCGGCCAAACCGCCCGATGATTCAGAAAAAACGATGATGCTTCCGGGTGGACCGTTCGGCTCTATGTTTGCAGCTGAACCTGCTCCTTACGAAGAAGAGCCTCCAGCTCAGGAACCACCGAGAGTTCCGGTCGATATAGACGTAGTAAAACCCGTAAATGAACCGGTTTTCGGCGAAGAAAGTTTTCCAGAAGTGGAACTCGGTGCGGACCAGCAGGAAGAGGAGAATCTCTTAGGACAGACCACATTGCGAATTGAGAAACCGGCTAACGAGGATCAGCGCTTCGCAGGGCGGGAGGAGCAGGAATTTGAATATAAGTCCGGTCCTGTGACCGAGGTGCCTGAAACGGCAGCCTCCGAACCCGGATCTATTCCTCTCATTCTGCCAAACGCAGAAGATCCATTTGCGGATGTTTTTCAGGAACCCCAGTCCCAGTGGAGTTCTGCAGCGGCTTCCGAGGAGGACTCTCCATTTGGGATGCCCGAACCTCCGGCCGCACCGGAAATCGTTGAGAAGAGGAACCTCCAAAGGAGGTTCGAGAAGGAGCCTCTGGTCACAGCAGAACCCCAGCAGGAAGCGGTCACTCAGAATGAAACTTTTGACGATACGTGGCCGGGTGTACCTGTCAGATCGAATCTGACTCAACCGGTCGAAGAACTATTTGAATCAGAGCCGGTTCCGCTTTCAATGGCTGAGGATGCGGAAGAACTGGAAGCCGATCTGTCCGACGGCATACGGGAAGAACCCGCTCCAACGCCGCGCGAAGCTCAAGCACTGCGCAACCGTTGCCTCCACATCTCCGATATCGGATGAGCTGATTGATCGTATAGCAGAACGGGTATTGAATAAGTTGTCGGAACGCGTGGTTTCAGAGATTGTTTGGCAGGTCGTGCCGGATCTGGCGGAAAAAATGATCCGACGCGAACTGGAAAAGCTTCACGCAGGCGAAGAGTAGCGTCTACGCGTCTGACGTCAATGCGTCTTCGCGAAGGCTCGCAGATGCAAGACGCGACTACGCATTAGCCCACCATAGCCATAAAATACAATGAACGGTACTATTACTTGAACAATTCTATGATCTCCCATGGCAACATGAACAAAAGAAATTATGGAAAAATCGTACGATCCGAAAACTCATTGAAGATCAACAATACCAATTCTGGTTGCGTGAGAATTATTTTCGCAGTGAAGTGGATCCGGAGCGTCCCCGCTTCACCCTTGTAATACCTCCTCCGAACGTAACGGGCGCGCTTCACGTGGGGCATGCGCTGGATCTAACTCTGCAGGATGTGCTTGTCCGGTGGCAGCGGATGTGCGGAAAGAATGCTCTGTGGGTTCCGGGGACCGACCATGCTGGTATTGCAACACAAATGGTTGTCGAAAGAGAGTTGGCGAAGGAGAACATCAGCCGGTTCGAGATCGGCCGGGAAGCGTTTGAAAAGAAAGCATGGCAATGGAAAGAGCATGCCCACCAGTTGATCACAAAGAGACTCCAAAAACTGGGCAGCTCCGTGGATTGGTCAAGGGAGCGTTTCACACTTGACGAAGGACTCTCGCGAGCTGTGCGTACCGCATTCGTTCAGTTATTTCGTGAAGGACTGATCTATAAAGGCGAATACGTTGTGAACTGGTGCCCGCGATGTAAAACAGCGCTCTCAGATCTGGAGGTGCGCCACGAGCAGCGCGAAGGATTGCTCTACTACATAAAATATCCAATCCAGGGTACGTCTGAGTTCATAACAGTGGCCACAACGCGTCCGGAGACGATGCTGGGGGACACGGCAGTTGCGGTCCACCCTGAAGACGACCGTTATCGCGTATTCGCAGGGAAGACTGCTCAGTTGCCGCTGTTAAACCGTCCGATTCCTATCATCGCAGATCCGTTTGTGGATCGTGAATTTGGAACAGGCGCAGTGAAACTCACACCGGCACACGATCCGAATGATTTTCTGGCGGCACAAAGGAATAACATCCCTTCTTTGCTTGTCATCGATGGAGATGGGAACATGCTACCCTCCGCTGGCCCGTACGCAGGGCTGGACCGCTTTGAAGCACGAAAAAGAATCATCGCAGATCTCACCGCTGCAGGATTGCTTGTGAAACAGGAAAAGCATCTTTACGCGCTTGGCCACTGCGACAGATGCAAAACCATTGTGGAGCCGCTTCTTTCGGCTCAATGGTTTGTGAAAATTGCATCCCTGGCGGCTCCTGCAATCGACGCAGTCGAGAAAGGTGAGATCCGTTTCTATCCCGAAAGCTGGTCGCGTGTTTACTTCGAATGGATGCGCAACATCCATGATTGGTGCATCAGCCGGCAACTCTGGTGGGGACACCGGATTCCAGTGTGGAACTGCGACAGCTGCGGACGAGATGATCGCAGCAGTCGATCCTCCCGAAAAGTGTCCTGGACTGCGAAGCGGCAACGCTCCGGCAGGAAACCGACGTGCTGGACACATGGTTTTCCTCCGGGTTATGGCCCTTTTCCGTGTTTGGCTGGCCCGAAAAAACTCCGGAACTGAACTACTATTATCCTACGAATGTATTAGTAACTGGGTTCGATATCATCTTTTTCTGGGTTGCCCGCATGATCATGATGGGCTTGAAATTTACCGGTCAGGTGCCCTTTCAGGAAGTGTACATTCACGGGCTCGTGCGGGATGAGCATGGCCAGAAGATGAGCAAAACACGGGGAAATGTGATCGATCCGATGGAAGTGATCGAAGAATACGGGTCGGATGCGATGCGTTTTACGCTTGCGATCCTTTCGGTTCCCGGGCCGGATATTCCGCTCTCTACGAAGCGAATCCAGGGTTACAAAGCGTTTCTGAACAAGTTATGGAATTCCGTACGGTTTGCCCTTATGAAAGTGCGAGAAAACGAGGACCTGACCCCGTTGAAGGAGGACCTCTGGGACCTTGGCGACCGCTGGATCACATCGCGTCTCAGCCGAGTTTCCGGGGAAATCAATTCTTATCTGAAGGAATACAGATTTGATCTGGCGAGCAATGCCGCGTATCAGTTCCTGTGGCGCGAATTCTGCGATTGGTACATCGAATGGATCAAACCGCAGTTGAGTGATGGACGCGCCGCATGCATCCGCTCATAAAGGATTATTGCTTCAGCGAATCTCCGAAGTTTTAAGTCTTCTCCATCCATTTGTACCATTCCTTACGGAGTATCTGTATCAGCAGCTGCCCCGCCAGGTTCGCACCGCCAAAGCTCTCGTGATTGCCTCGTATCCGCAATTGAGTCGAGCAAAATATCAGGCCGGATGCTGAAGAGCAATTTGAAATGTTGATGGAATTCATCGGCAAGATCAGACAGGTGCGGACAGAGATGAATATTGATCCGGGGAAAAGAATTCATGTTCTTGTAAAGGGGCAAACCATTCGCAAACTGGTGGAGACCTATCAAAAGCAAGTTCTATTGCTGGCGCGAGCCGAACATGTGGAATTCGTATCCGATTTTCCGCAGGACCGGCAGCTGGCCCGTGGAGTTATTGCAGATGCCGAGATCGGGATCGATCTTGCCGGTGTTCTCGACTTACAAACGGAGAAAGAGCGTCTTGCAGAAAGAGCTCAAAAAGATCAACGCGGACCTTTCGCTTGTTGAGAAAAAGCTGTCCAATGAAAATTTCATACGCAACGCTCCTGCGCAGGTGGTTGATGAACAGAAAGCAAAGTTCGATGAATTGAATCTGAGAAGGAACCGGGTGAAAGAACATCTGCAAACTCTGGGATAGAACGCTATGTTGAACTGGGACGGACCGGAAATTTCCTTTATTTTAGATCGAGCTCTGGCCGAGGATGTGGGAACCGGAGACATCACGACCCGCACGATTTTTCCTGAACCTCCTGGATCTCTGCTCACTTTCTTGCAAAGGAGGATGGGATTGTCGCGGGAATTCCGCTGATCAGCCGTATCTTTCGAAGGCTGGATGATCATTGTACATTCGAGGCATTTCTCAAAGAGGGTGACGTCTGTAACTGCCGGAACCCGGATTGGCGTTATCCGGGGCAAGGCAGATGCCCTTTTGACGGGAGAACGAGTTGCGCTCAACTTGCTGCAGCGACTTTCCGGAATTGCAACCAAAACTGCGACGTATGTGGCGTTGGCGTCACCGCTTGATATTCAGGTGCTGGATACTCGCAAAACAACGCCGCTGATCCGGTCCCTTGAAAAATACGCAGTGCGGGTGGGTGGCGGACAGAACCATCGCAGCGGTTTGTATGACGGAATTCTTGTGAAAGACAATCACTTGAAATTGCAGCCGGATTTTAAAAAGATTCTGGAAGCTTTCAAGAGCAAGGGCTATCCGGCTGAGAAAGTGGAGTTCGAAGTGACTTCGCTGGAGATGTTGAAGAAAGCAATGGACGCCGGCGGCCGATTGGTTTTTGTTGGACAACATGCGCCCTTCAATGATCCGCAGGTGCGTCAAAATGAAGCGGAGTTCCATGACATTTGAAGTATCGGGGGGAATCAACTCCAGCAGCTTCGTCAAATACCTGATTCGCGGTGTGGATGCAATTTCAATCGGCGGACTCACTCACTCCGTGAAAAGCCTGGACATTTCGATGGAAATGGAATGATTCATGTTTCAACGTTGAAAAGTTCCAAACGTTGCGCCAGGGCAGGTTCGGCGGCGAACTTTATTACTTCGATGAGATCGATAGCACCAACCGCTTTGCTGCGGATTTGGCCCATCAAAACGTGAAGGAAGGGACTGTGGTTCTTGCCGATAGCCAGACCCACGGACGCGGGCCGTAACACGCACGCATGGTATTCGCCGGCGGGAACCAATTTATACTTCACCGTCATTCTGTATCCTCCAGTCGACCGGCTTGCATTATTTGCCGTTTTTAATCGGGCTCAGCATTGCAGAAACCCTCGACCTGTGGGATATCCGATGCGATCTGAAATGGCCGAATGATGTGCTTGTGAACGAAAAAAAAATTGCAGGTGTCTTGATCCAAACTTCTGTTGAAGCAAGTAACTTGCAGTTTGCGCTCGCAGGAATCGGAATCAATCTCAATGTGAAAGTCCTTTCCTGCAGAGCTCGAGCCAATTGCCATTTCGGTTGCGCAATGCACAGGAAGGGAGGTGGATCGGGAGTCCTTTCTGGCATCTCTTCTTTTTCGGCTGGAGCAACGCTATGGTAGAATAGCCGACATGCTCTGGGATGAATTAACCGGACTGGTGAGAGCCAGGTCCACTTTCCTTGAAGGATGCGACGTGCAAATGGATCAGAATGGGAAAATAACAACAGGTATAACCGCCGGATTGGACTCGATGGGAGGTCTGATCGTGAAAACGGCAAGCGGACAAGAAGTATTTTATGCCGGGGAGATCCAAGCGTGTCGCAAAAAGTGAAAACTCTTTTGGCCATTGATGTTGGCAATACGAATACTGTAGTAGGCCTGCTCAGAAACGGAAAGTTGGCTCAGAGCTGGCGATTGACGACAGTGCGCGAACGCACAGCCGATGAACACGGAATTCTGATCAAAACGGTTCTGTCTCTCGGAGGCCATGAACGCGCAGAGTTCGACGGAATTGCTGTAAGTTGTGTTGTGCCTCCTTTGCTTCCCGCATTGAAAGAGATGTGTCAGTCCTACTTTAAACAGGATCCTTTTATTGTTCAGCCGGGAATTAAAACGGGCATGCCTATTCTGTATGAACATCCGCAGGAGATTGGCGCAGATCGCATTGTGTTGTCGGTTGCAGGTTACCAGATGTTTGGGGGCCCCTGTATTGTAGTTGATCTTGGCACCGCTACGACATTTGATGCCGTCTCTGGAAAGGGAGAATATCTGGGAGGTATTATTGCGCCCGGGATCGGCATTTCAGCGGAAGCTTTATTCCAGCGCGCCGCCAAATTACCCCGCGTAGAAATCCGCGAACCGGCGGAAGTGATCGGCCGAAATACGGTCACGGCAATGCAGTCCGGCATCTTCTACGGTTATCTCGGATTGATTGAAAAAATTCTAACGCTTGTGGAAGAGCAGCTGGGGACTCCTACAACAAATATTGCAACGGGCGGGCTTGCTCCATTGATTGCGAAGCGAACCGAAAAAATCCATCACTCCACTCCTGATTTGATCATGGATGGACTACAAATCCTTTTTGATATGAATCGTTGATGGAAGAAGAGGAGTACTTCCGGTTGGTGGAAGATTATTTTGTGCAGAAGAGGGGCAATCCGATGCTTCTTTCTCCGAAGGAATGGGCGTTGATACGGGAATGGCATGACGCCGGTATCCCGGGTGAAGTTGTTCTGCGCGCCATTGACCGCGGATTCGAAAAGAAAAAACAGGATGACTCCGAATCGCCTGTGAGCTTGAACTATTTTCGCCGAATCGTCAAAAGTGAATACAAGCGATATCTCAAAGCGCAGGAAGGTTTGCTTTCAGGGGAACAGGAAGCAGGACCGGACTCAGCCAACATTCAGGAATTTTTGGAACGTTTGATCCAGGGATTGCAGGAAAGCAGCGAGCAAGCCGGTCGCGCCGGGAATCAGGCGATGGCCGATTTGCTACGGGGATGCAGGGAAAAGCTTTCCGGCGATGTTTTAAAACCTTTTCTTGAAAATCAAACAAAGGACCTTCAGCGTGTGGAACATCAACTTGCAACACTGGAAAAGGAGATCGAAAAAGTATTGCTGCAAACGGTCTCTGATTCACAGTTACACAGTTTCAGGGAGGATGCCATGCGCGACTTAAAATCATTTGAAGACAAAATCGAACTGCCCGTTTATCAGGAAATGATTCACCGGGCGCTTATCAAGTCCGTTCGCAAGCTTTACAACATCCCACGACTCAGTTTGTTTTACATGTAAAAAAGGCAGCACGCGACAATGTCTGCTCCTTTTGTGTGGATCTTTCTGTCTTTTGCCGCAGGTGATTCTCTGCAGTGAATTCATTCAATTTTCAGAATGGCTGCTGATTCCATCGGTTGCCGTCGCTTCTCTTGCACTGCGCTGCCACAAGTTTCAGACTTGCTATTTCGGCCGGGCTGTTATTCATCTTGTTTCTTGCAGTCGCACTGGTTCAAAAGGGAGAAGAGAACTACAAGCAAAATGAGCTGAGAGAATGGGTACGGCTTCATGAAAGGGACGCCGTTGCCATTGAAGGGACGCTGCTGCGAACACCGGAACTGTCGGATGACTATTTCGTTTTGCAGGTCAAAATCGAATCGGTTTCCGGAGTCGCACGAAGCGGTGTTTCGCGGCTCACTGTTGCAGGCGGACTTGAATGAAGTTCTGATCGTTGGCGATCACGTTCAATCTTTCGCGCGAATGCGGCTTCCCAGGAACTTCCGAACACTGGGAGCGTTTGATTACGAACAATATCTGAGGGCTCAGGGGATTCACGTTCTTGGAACAATTAAGAACTCGAAGCTCGTTCACAAGACCCATGGAGATCGATCTTTCCGGAGCTATTTCTCAGCGATCCGATTGAAATGGATTCGGAACACAATTCAGAATTTTTCCGCTCCGAATGCGGGTATTCTCCGCGCATTGTGGCTGGACGACCGTGGAGGATTGAATCAAGGCCAGGAGCAGGTTCTCATCGATGCGGGGATCTTTCATGTGATCGCCATTTCAGGATTCCATATTTCCGTATTGCTTGTAATCCTTTTCTATGCACTGAAAAGGTTCATTTCATTCCGCTGGTCCATCGCTTTGGCTTGTCTCCTCCTTTTCGTTTACTTTTTGATCCTGGAAGGGCGTTCTTCGGTTACAAGAGCGTTCCTGAGCTTTCTGATTCTCGCATTTGCCATTTGGAGATATGAGCAAATTCGATTGGCCAACTGGATCTGCCTCTCCGCATTTATTCAACTCGTGTTGAATCCACAAGAGCTTTACGATTCAGGATTTCAACTTACGTATCTTTCTACGGCCGCGATTCTTTTTCTTGTGGCTCCGGTTTGCCGGAAATTCAGCAAGTTTCCAAAGCTTTACAAGTATCCTCTGAATTTTGTGGTTGCCGGAGCGATCGTACAAATCGTATTGATCCCTTATCAGATTTATCTGTTCCATCGAATCCCCCTCTTTACGTTCTTTGCAAATATAGGTGCAGTCCCTGTGAGCAGCGTTCTAATTGCATCCAGCAGTTTGCTCATGCCGATACCCATGCTTGCAAGATTTCTGCATAGACCCATTCAAGCGACGATCGCAGGCTTCATGAACTCTGCGGGTCTCTTTGCCGATTATGGAGTTCGAATTATGCGCTTCCCCTCCGTTCCATTGGATCGCCTTGTTCTACATTCTTCTGGGAATTGCCATTGTTGTTGCCAGTAGACGTTTGAAAGTGTTGTTCTTCGTCCTGGTATTTCTTCTTCTGATTGTGATTTTGATGCCGCGACAGCCAGGACCATCGGGCGCACTTCAAATACACTTCCTGGATGTCGGACAGGGAGACGCAATTCTCGTGGAGTATCCGGATGGAACCTGTGATCTTGTGGATGGCGGCGGGTTTTTTAACATGGAGGCGCTTGATACAGGCCAGGCTATTTTACTTCCTTATCTTTGCCGCATAGGAGTCACAAAGCTTCACCGAGTCTTTCTGACGCATGCGCACGCCGATCACATGAATGGTCTGGTTTCATTGATTAGATATATTCCAGTGGAGGAATTCTACGTTACACGCCAACCCGTGGGAGCGATGAACTATCAATCGTTTTTACGAAACGCGAACCGGACGCCGATTGCTGTTTCGCAGGGCAAAACGTATCAACAAGCGGGTGTCAAACTGGAAGTCCTATCGCCTCAAGATTCCAGGAAGACGAATCGTGTCGCGAATGACGATTCTCTTGTGCTGCTGATTGAGTATCGCGGCAAACGAATTCTGCTAACTGGTGATGTTGAGTTGGAGGCAGAGGAGCGAGTCAGCAGCCGCCTCACAACGGCTGTTGACTATTTAAAGGTACCGCACCATGGGAGCAAAACGTCCAGCTCGGAAATGTTGCTTCGCTCGCTCCGCCCACGCGTCGCGTTCATTTCGGTGGGCAGCAATAATTGGTTCGGCCATCCCGATCCTGACGTCCTGATGCGATACAGAAAGAATCATGTGCTCATCTATCGAACGGACATTCATGGCACCATCCGATTGCGCATCAATGATCAGGGTGCCGCCGTTGAAATAGACTGAATCATACAAATTGTAAACGCCCTTCTCCGGCGGACTCCCCAGCCCGCGGGACGCCGACGCTACAAAGCGAAATCGAGACTACGGTACATGATAAACTTGGTACGTATATATGCCTCCATCGTTAAGGAAAACAAAGATTTTGGCAACTCTGGGGCCGGCTTCGGATACAGCCGAAATGATTGAGCGGCTCATCGTGGCCGGCGTCGACGGTTTTCGACTTGAATTTTTCACACGGTAGCCATGATTATTTTCGGCCGCTCGTGGAAATCATTCGCAGCGCTTCCGAAAAAGTGGGAAAGCCAGTGGCGATCCTTCAGGACTTGCAAGGGCCCAAAATACGCACTGGAAAGCTTTCGGAAGGGAAGGCCGTGCATCTGATTCCCGGATCCCGATTCGTCATCACGACCCGGCCTATCGAAGGAAACGCGATGATCGTTTCCACATCTTATTCAGGAGCTTCCAAAAGATGTAAAGAACGGCGACAAAATTCTTGTGGATGACGGGGCCATTGAGCTCAAGACTCTTCAAGTCAACGACACAGACATAGAAACGGAAGTGGTTGTCGGCGGGATGTTGAACGAAAAGCAGGGTATCAACCTTCCCGGTGTAAACGTCAGCGCTCCTAGCCTAACGGAAAAAGACAAAATCGATGCCCTTTTTGGTAGAGAACTCGGCGTAGATTATGTCGCGCTTTCGTTCGTTCGTAGCGCCGCAGATGTGCTAAAGTTACGCGAAGTACTGAAAGATTCCGACAGCCGGATTATTGCAAAGATTGAGAAGCGGGAAGCCGTCAACAATATAAACGAAATCCTGGACAACACCGAAGGTGTGATGGTGGCCCGTGGAGATCTTGGTGTTGAACTGCCGGCTGAAAGAATTCCGCTTTTGCAGAAAATGATCATCGAACACGCGAATCGTTCTGAAAAACTTGTGATCACAGCAACCGAAATGCTCGAAAGCATGGTGGACCATGCCAGACCCACACGTGCCGAGGCTTCGGATGTGGCAAATGCGATTCTGGATGGTACGGATGTCCTGATGCTGTCGCAGGAAACCGCAACCGGTCTCTATCCCGAAAAAGCGGTGAAAACAATGTCTACGATCGCGGAGTACACCGAATCCGACGAAACTGTTTTCCGTTACACCGAAAGGATTCGGCCGCAGCATCTGGTTAATTTTACCCATGCAATCGTTCACTCCGCGCAAAGAGCAGCCGAGGTGATGAAAGCGAAAGCTATCGTCGTCTTTACGCAATCGGGATATACAGCTGAATTGTTGTCCTGTCAACGTCCGCAATGTCCGATCTTTGCATTTACTCCCATTCAAAAAACGCTGCAGATGCTCGCTTTGGTCTGGGGCGTTTGCCCGATGCTGATGGATACGCTATCCGACCCCAACATGATGGTCCAGAAAGCTGAGCAAGAATTGTTGGAAGCAAAACTTGTTGAGAAAGGGGATGCGATTGTCATCGTTTCCGGAACGCAACCGGCGCGGGGCGCCACCAACATGATGAAGATGGGAAGAATAGGCGTGTAGTCAAGAAAAGGTAAAGGTTAAAAGTGTATGGTAAGCGTACAACCTTTGACTTTTAGGATATAACATTTAACTTTTAACTTCGGTTGATAGAATAACCAGTTCGAGGGGGAGGGGTTGTTGTGTAGCGATGAGTGAAGAGTATTTGATCCAGTGCTGGTATTGTCTTGGCGAGTACGATGCCGGCTCCGCTGTTTGGTGCGGTTGCGACCCTAAAAGTCCCACAAAGCTGTGTCCTTACTGTTTGCAGTGTTTCTGCCGGGCTACAGATGAGTACCGAAATCGTTTTTTTCAATACGCCCCGGAATCGTTGCTGACGGAACGAGCTTCGCTTCGCAAAATCAAAGATCGGTTGGGAGAGTTGCTCGTGCGTTCCCAGATTCTCACCGTTGAAGATCTTTTGTCGGCACTGAACAAACAATCTGTAACCGGCAGCATGCTCGGCCAGGTTCTGGTGGACAGCAATATCCTCAGTCCGGAGGAGTTGGAAGTTTTTTTGACAGATACAAACCGTGCCGATTCCGAACCAGTTCAGTGAAGAGTATATAGACACGGAGACTTTGCATCGGCTGCATCCGGAATTCTGCATTCAAGCAAAGATTATTCCGCTTCGTGTTTTCCGATGCTCGACGCGTTCTTTTCTGGCACTTGCGATGGCGAACCCCCGTGATCTCAATACAATCGAGATCGTGAGTCGCAAAACCGAAATGTACATTGTACCTTTTTATGCCGATGAATTCGCGATTACATCCTTCCTGAAGAGCTACGTTCCGCCCGGTGGTGCACGAATCATTGAACAGGAAACCATTGATTATCAGAGCATCGTACGAAAAATTATCGTGGGGGCGATCAAACGAAACGCTTCGGATGTTCACATTGAGCCGGACCAGAAGGAATTGAACATCCGGTATCGGATTGATGGGGTTCTGTATAAAATCAAATCACCTTCCAAACGAGAGCAAGGGCCTTTGATGACGAGCTTGAAAAAGCTGGCGAAGATGGATCTGCAAAAAAGCGGTGTTCCGCAGACAAGTAAGATGGTCTTGCGTCAAGGTGAAAAGAAGTACCAGCTCAACATTCTGACTTTTCCGAACCCGCATGGAGAAAGCGTAAGTATAAAAATTGTCGATTTAACGACTTTCTTGCGTGATCTGAAGGATATCGGTTTTCTTCCGGATGAGTATGGGATGGTGTGCCGGGCGCTAAGATCCGATCACGGGCTTGTGCTGGCCAGCGGGCCGTTGATGAACGGATGTAACACTACTCTTTATGCGATGATGGGGTTGTTTTCTAAATCGAACCGGAAGGTGATGACTCTGGAGTCACCGATTTTCTCGAACATAGCAAACATACATCAGTCCGAAGTGAATCCCAGCATCGGCTTTGATTTTAAAACGGGCCTTAGCTCCATCCTGCGTTCCGATCCGGATGTGATTTTTCTTTCGGACATTCCGGATGCGCTGACGCTGCTGCAACGGTATGCCGGTCTGCGGCAAAATCCGTTATCGCTGCAACTCTGACTGCGCTTTCTGCCGCTGGTACCATTGCGATGCTTCGTGAATTCGGCGCATCTCCGTCTCTTCTTTCTCAATCCTTATCCCTTGTGGTCAATCAAAGACTGATTCGCAGGATCTGTTCTCATTGTTGCGAAAAAATGCCAATTTCTCAGTCCATGTTGATGCGCATGGGTTTAACAGAACAGGAATCGTCCGATTTGAACGCATACGTGGGGGCCGGCTGCAGAGACTGCAATTATCTGGGCTTTAGTGGTCGAGTCCCGATTTTTGAAGTTTTGTTGTGTGAGGACGCCGTTCAAGAGGCGATCGCAAGAAATGCATCTGCAAAAGAAATCGAGAACCTGGCGATTGAACAGGGGATGAGTACTTTGCGGAAGCGATGTCTGGAAAAGATTAATCAGGGATTGACCACACTGGAAGAATTTCAACGCTGCAAATTCTGAACCGCCAAGACGCCAAATTCGCTCAGTACACAAAGGTTTTTTGTTTCAAAATCTTGGTGCGCTTGGCGTATTTGGCGCCATGGCGGTTAAAAGTCGGAGAGAGTGTTCTGGATGGCTTCTTCCAGAGTGGAAACGCCCGATTTTACTTTGTCCAGCGCCGCGCGGCGAAGGTCCTTCATCCCTTCTGTAACCGCAATCTCTTTGATTTGATCCGCGGGTAAGTCGGCAGCAATGGCAGCTTTGATTTTGCGTGTGACTTGCATGATCTCGAAAATCGCCATTCGTCCGTAAAACCCGGTGTTGCCACAAGCTTCACAACCGGTCCCGCGATACAAAGTGACTTCTTCGGCTTCAACCTCCGTAAACCCTGCGTCGACAAGAACGTTCTTGTCGTATTCCACTTCGCTCTTGCAGCGCGCGCAAATTTTGCGAAGCAATCTTTGAGCGATTACTTGAAGCATCGATGCGGAGATTAAATAAGGTTTCAACCCCAGATCAATCAGACGTCCAATGGCGGCAGGTGCGTCATTTGTGTGGACGGTGCTCAAAACAAGGTGCCCTGTCAAAGCTGCTTTGCAACAAGTTTCGGCCGTATCCAGATCGCGAATTTCTCCTACAAGAATGATGTCCGGATCTTGTCTCAAAAAGTATCTCAAAACGCTGCTGAATGTGACGCCAATTTGATCGTTAACCTGTACCTGACAAATACCGGGAAACAAATACTCAACCGGCTCTTCAACAGTCATAATGTTATTGGATCCGCTATCCAGTGAATTGACCGCGGAATACAACGTCGTGGTTTTTCCACTGCCGGTGGGCCCTGTGCACAGAATCATTCCGTAGGGCTGGTTGATTGCACGCTTGAACATTTCGAGCTGGTGACCGTCAAACCCCAGCTTTGTCATGTCGATTTCCAGTGCCGCTCGATCGAGAACACGAAGGACGACTCGTTCACCAAACACAGAGGGCACGACCGAAACTCGGTGATCGATCACCCTGCGTTTTCCCATTCGTATTTTAACGCGTCCATCCTGAGGGCGCCGGCGCTCTGCTATATCCATTCCCGAAATGATCTTGATGCGGGAAATCAAAGCATTCGTGATGGAAATGGGAAAACTGAACACCTTGTGCAGGACTCCATCCATCCGGTATCGGACAACGAGCTTGTTCTCCCAGGGTTCAATGTGAATGTCGCTCGCGCCGGTCTTGATTGCCTGCCGCAGAATCATGTTTACAAGCTTGACGACAGGTGCATCCTCGACATCCAGAGTAAGTGGAACATTGTCGGTTTCAGCCACAAGTTGCAGTTCGTCTACTACTCCGGTTACAAGTGACTCCAGTTCACCCATATCGAACGTGGTCTCTTCTTCCAGGTCTCCAAATTCACCCTCTTCTCCGCTCGCACCTCCTCATCCTTAACAAAACTCCGAAAGCTCAGGTCACGCCGGAGCTCCATCGTTTTCTGAAATCGCTGTACTCCTTTTTCTTCCGAGAATCCGTAAAGCTTTTTCCAACCTTCCCGCAATGCCTTATTTGTCGTGATAAAAGGTTGAATTCTCATGCTGGTCAAAAAGGAAAGATCGTCAAGAGCCGACATATTCGTCGGATCGAGCATCGCTACATCTAATGTGGAACCATGCTTGCGCATCGGACAAATGAAATATCGTTTCGCTACGTGAAATGGAATCGATTTCTTCAGCTCCTCGCTGACTTCGATATCTTTGACTTCCTCAATCCGGAGCTGAGTACTCAAGCAGCTGACGATTGCTTCCTCAGTGCAATAACCGAGTTGGATCAGGATGCCACCGAGAAATTGTTTCTTTTTGTCGCGAGTTGATTGCTGAACGACGAGCGCTTCCTTGAGTTGTTGATCCGTAATCACATTGTTTGTCGTAAGCATTTCGCCGAGCAGGTTCCTCTGTCCGCGAACGGCGCGGCGTGTGGCCGGAAGCGATGACGTGTTCAACGAGACCGCACCCGAATCCAACACCTTTCCGGGTCCGTTTCCATCGTCCTGCAGCACAACATCCACCGCCATCAGTGCCGCAACCGAACGGTAAACGGCTAATTTTTCCATTCCTGACGATTTAATCAGTTCCTTCAATGAGGTTTGCTTGTTCAGTAAGGCCAGAATGCTTTTTTCTTCCGTTAAGAGGGCGACTCTTCGAGTCTTTTCAAGGTAATCAGATGCGAGCTTAAGCGTCCCCTGGAGGTCACCGAGCGGGCGAAGCAACAAAACAATGTTAGAGATTCTTCTCATACCCTGGAGAATGATTTCCGGTGTGTAAAGCTGGTCGAAATAGATCTCTGAATCGGACTCTTCAACCTGGTGCAGATCGAACTCCCCATCTTCCCAATCCACCAGAGAAAAAATGATGTCTCTGGTTTGAGACACGAGTGTATTGTTCAACACAGGTTCTTTGATGGCTGACATCCCGACCAGAGCCTGTCCCAGACGTTTTTTAAGCTCCTTGCTCTGTCCGAGCGCAATTTCGAGGTCCCAGGAGCTAACGAGGTTTCGTTTGAGAAGAATTTGTCCAAGCTTCTCGCTGTCGACGTTGGATTGTGCACGGATTACAGCGCCATCGCGCATCAAAATGGTTTTTTCGACCTGTCTGCGGCGAAGCAGTATTTTGCCTGTACGTTTGGTGCGGTGCCAATCTACAAGCAAGCTCGAGGACATTTTTATCACTTAAGAGACCAGACATGTATTTAATATCTTGGAGGAATTATTGCATTCACTAATATAGCACACGGTCCTTCTCTGACAAGGCCGATTGCAAAAATTTAACAAGGGAGAAGTTTTGACAAATGGCTGTACCGGCAGTATCTTACGACAAAATGATAATACGCAAAGTGATCCGGCGGATCCCGTTACCCTCTCGTAAGAAAACCCTCTCGAAAATCCTGTTGTTTGCTGCTCTTTTTGTATGTCTCTTTCGTCGTTTTTTACAGTTATCGTGTTTATTCAAATTCCGAGAAAATCGTCGAAAATCACCTGAAAAGTCAGCGATGGGCGCTACCATCGACCATTTATGCCGATGCGCCGATTCTGTATCAGGGGATGCCGATGGATTCGGCTCGTTTGATCGGTTATATGGAGCGGCTCAACTATCAGCCCAGGAACCAGTCCCGATGTAGGGGTCGGGGAATACTATCGTAAAGGGAATCAGATTGTTTTCCGAAAGCATCCTTTGTACGACAACGGCAAATCGGAGCCAACGATTGATGTTCGTTTTGGCCAGACGGCCATCGATCGGATCGAGAATCTGACAGATCAAGAGGAGCTTCCCGCCTATGAATTGGAACCGATCCCGATCAGCAATCTGTTTGGAGAGGAATGGGAAAAGCGGACTCTGGTGAAGTATGCGGATCTTCCGCAGCATTTGATTCAAGCCGTGTTGTCCATCGAGGACCGCCGGTTTTTCAAGCATGGCGGCGTCGACATGAAGGCTATTCTTCGCGCGGTCTGGAACGATCTGACAAACAACAAACAGTTGCAAGGCGGCAGCACCATCACCCAGCAGCTAGTGAAGAATTTTTATTTGACTCCGGAGCGGTCTTTCCGCAGGAAATCGAACGAAGCTGTGATGGCCTGGATCATGGAACGGAGATTGAAAAAGGAAGAAATCTTAGAGCTGTATTTGAATGAAATCTATCTTGGTCAGCGTGGTTCGATGAGCATCAATGGAGTTGGTGAAGCGAGCAGATTGTTCTTCCGGAAAGACGTGCAACATATCAACGTACCGGAGGCCGCATTACTTGCTGGAATGATTCAGGCGCCTGCGATTTACAATCCTTATAGGCATCCGAAGGAATCGAAAGCACGGCGGGATCTGGTTCTAAGAACGATGCGGGAAACGGGGGCAATTACGGCAGCCGCGTACGACAATTACGTGAAGATGCCGGTGGTGGTTCATTCCTTTGATTCGCGAATTAATCTTGCGCCTTACTTCGGTAGCATCGTCAAATCTCAGCTGCAGGAAAAGTACGACCAGGAACGGATTTACACGCAGGACCTTCGAATTTTTACAACGCTCGATCTGGACATGCAGCAGGCAGCGGAGGAAGCGATCGCGGCCGGGCTGGAACAGATCGATAAGATTCGTTTCCCAAAAGTCAAAAAGAAAGCGGAAGCTTGTTTGATCGCGATCGAACCTCAAACGGGTTTCATCCGGGCGCTTGTTGGCGGGCGGAGTTATTCCCAAAGCCAGTTCGATCGCGTGAAGCAGGCTAAACGCCAGCCAGGAAGCATTTTTAAACCTGTTGTTTATGCGACTGCATTTGAACAATCTTTTGCGCATCATGACCGCGTATTTACGCCGGCCACGTTAATTACGGATGAGCCATGGACTCTACATTATCAGAACCAGGTATGGCAGCCAAAGAATTATGATGGGCAGTATCATGGCACCGTCACGTTGCGTAATGCTCTCGCGCATTCGATGAATGTTGCAACAGCCAAGCTTGCTGTAGAGGTTGGATTGAACGATGTTTCATCGCTGGCTCAGCGCCTTGGCTTTGGAAACGTGAAACCTTATCCATCCTTATCGTTGGGAGCCTTTGAAGTTTCCCCCTGGCAGGTTGCGACCGCTTACACGGTTTTTGCAAACGGTGGAGTAAGGACCGAAATTCGAGCAGTGAAAAAAGTTGCTGACGGCGGCGGAACGACGCTCGAGAGAAGTCAGATTGATGTTAAAACAGTTTTGCGTCCGCAAACGGCGTATTTGATCACCGATATGCTCACGAGCGTTTTGACGCAGGGGACCGGCAGCAGTGTACAAGAAGTCCGGTTTCGTTCGACCGGCGGCGGGCAAAACGGGAACCACCGATGAGTACAGAGATGCGTGGTTTGTCGGCTATACACCGAACCTGCTGTGCGTGGTGTGGACCGGTTACGATGATAATACTCCGATCCGTATGACAGGAGCTCAAGCAGCTTTGCCGATTTGGGTCAACTTTATGAAGAAAGCGTCACGAAATTTGCCGGTTGAGGAATTCAGCAGCCCCAATGGAGTTTCCATTCGGATGATCGATCCAACAACCGGCGGTCTTGCGACGGAAGACTGTCCTTACTCCCGCCCCGAAGTTTTTATAGAAGGCACAGAACCAACAGAAGCCTGTTCACAGCACGGAAGCCATTGGTGGAATATATTTGGATGAGTATGAAATCGAAATTCTTAATTCTAGCGTTCCTTCTACTGACTGTTGTTTCGTGTGCCAAAAAGAAACAAGCTGAAATTGAGCCTCCGTCTGGAGTCGAACCGCCGGCTGTGACGGAACCGGAAGCAACACCGGCTCCTCCCGTTGAGCCGCAGCAACCTGCTCCGGCACCGCCGAAGAAGACTTTGCCTCCGCCAGCACCCAAGCGGAAAGCTCCATCTGCGGGAGACGCATCCGCTTTGAAATTGGTCGAAAGCGGCATGAAGAAGATGAACGCCGGAAATCTGGAGGATGCCGAACAGTTCTTTGAACAGGCGCTGAGAGTCAGCCCGAACAATGGGCGTCCGTATTACTATCTGGGTGTGCTCGCTGTAAAGCAGAAAAGCTATGACAGAGGGCTTGCGTTTCTGGCCCAGGCGGAAGTGCATCTGCACAGCGATCCGTTCTGGATGTCTCAGATTCTTTTGCAACAGGGTTTGATTCTGAAAGCCCAGAATCAGAAGAATGCTGCGATCCAAAAGTTTCGAGAAGCAGTTTCGAAAGATCCGAACAACACCTGGGCGAAAACAGAGTTAGACGCTATAACAAACAGTAATTTGCGGCGCCGTAACGCGGACGACTCGTCCGCAATAACCTGATAACACCAGAAGAGCCAGCGGGCGAGCCGCTGCCGCTACCTCGTTCTGAGAAGCGTTTTGAGTTCGGACGATTAGTTCAGGCTACGGACCAGGTAAGGTCTGGGATTGACCGCCTGCTCGTCGATTCTCACTTCATAGTGCAAATGGGGCCCGGTGCTCATTCCGGTGTTTCCCATCAGTCCGATTTTCTGCCCGCGTCTGACTTCTTCCCCCGCTTTGACGTAAATCTTTGCCAAATGACCGAATAAGGTCGTCATCCCGTTCTCATGTTCAATCTGAATCGCGAGTCCGAAGCTTCCATAGTAGCTGGCCATTGTAACTTTCCCCTGTGCTGTTGCAACCACGGGAGTTCCAAAGTCACCTGAGATGTCGATGCCTTCATGGAAATCGGGCAGATTGCTGAAAGGATTTCGGCGCGATCCAAACGAGGAGGAAATGAATCCTTCTGTCGGGTACATCGAAGGGCGGTTGAACGGTTTTTCGGTTTGAATATAGCTTTGCAAAACTTTCAGGTTTTGTTCGAGCATTTCGGCACGTTTTTCAAGCGCAATCAGGTTCTTGGGATTCCGGCCTAAAGTAACTCCACCCATACCAAAGGAAGGAGTTGCCTGCTTTCTGGCTTGAAGAGGCGGCATTCCGGAAATGGCTTTTAGCCGCGCCGACAAACGCGCAAGCGCAGAGATTTTCTTATTCAACTTTTGAGCAAGAAACTCTGATTCCTTCAGGCTGGCCTTCAAAACTGCATTCTCGCGGCGTATAGCCTGTGCCTGATTGTAAATTCTCAGATAGTAAGCAATCGTTCCTAAACCGATTGCACCTAGGATCGCAAGAACGATGAGTGCATAAGAAATTGTTTGAGAAGATATTTTGATCTTGCGACAAGATGCATTGGCGTTTGGAACGATAAGAATGGTAAATCTCGAATCTCCCATCTTATCGGATCCTCCTGATATGCTGTTTCCCCCGATACCCCCACGGCTCGTCTATCGTCGAGCGCCGAAATCGTACCATGTCATGAAATTCATGTCAATGTGTCCAGAATAACGTTACATGCGCTTCAGGAGTGCGATGGTTTCAAAGTGGTAGGTCTGTGGAAACAGGTCCAACATCGTAAGCTTCTCGACGCTGTAGATTTCCTTGAGTTTCTTTAAGTCTCTCGAAAAAGTGGTGCACTCGCACGAGACATAGGTGATCCATTCCGGTTTACGTTCGGTCAGTTGCTTCAAGCACATTGTGTTGAAGACCGGCTCTGGGTGGATCCACGATGACGACCTGAATTTCAGGTGGAAACTTGTAGGTCTCAACCCGGGTGCGGACCCAATCAACATTTTTCAATACCATGATGTTTCTGCGCATATGTGATCGCTTCCACGTTCTCCTCACAGGCAATGATCCGTCTGAATCGACTCGCCAGCGGAGCCGTAAAGAAACCGGCTCCGCAATACAATTCCAGTGCCACCAGCCCCTGCGACATTTCGTAATGTGATTCAACCTCCTGAATCATCGCGCGCCACATCCCGGGATTGACCTGCAGAAAAATGTCAGGATTCATCGGAAAACTGTAATTCCGAAAGGAAATTGTAAGAGCGTTCGGAGGCATCAGTGTCAGTTTGCGGAACAGGCGGATGATAAAAAACGGCGGTTTCCTGATTGTCGTTTTCGTAACATTCAATCTCGCGAAGACCGGGGATGGTTTGGCTGCAGACTCCGGTGCGTAACGATTTCAGGACTTTATTCAGCGCAGGAGTTAAACAAAGACATTCCTGAATGTCTACTACCCGGTTCGATCCCATTTCGTAGAACCCCAGCGGTCCGGTGAACGGCATCATATTTGAATTGAGCCCGATGCCGGTACCCAAATGGTTTGCCGGTGATAACTTCCACTTCAGGAAACCTCACACCGTTGCGCCGTAGTGTCTCCTGCAAAACCTCCAGTTTGATTTGGACCTGTTTGTTGTATGTTGCATGACTGAGCTGGCATCCTCCACAAATTCCGAAATAACTGCATTCCGGAGCAACTCTTTCCGGACTCGGCTCAAGGATGTCAATGGCTTCCGCTTCCTGGTAGTCGGCGTGCTCCTTTTTGATGCGAACTCTTTACGCTTTCACCCGGTAATGTGAATGGCACGAAGGTTACTTTTTCGAGATCGCGCGTTAGGCCCTTTCCTCCGAAAACAACCTTCTCAATTTTGACAATCTTTTCATCCATAGCCGTTTTACAGGTAGTGGCAGAGCATTTGCCGCGCAAATACCTAAAACTTTAGTTCTGAACTAATGAATGGCCCTTATCGTATCCGTCATCGTTTGAGCAAATGCTCGGCAGAGCAATTCCTTCCATGAAGCACGTTCCATGGAAGGATGAAATGACAATTCAAAAGTTCTCTTTAGAGAATTATAGGGGAATTGCTCAGCCACTACAGGGGATCAGCGGCGGCTTTTAACGATGAGGTCTGCGAGTAGACCCAGAATACCGGTTTGCACGCCCGCAAACAGAAAAATTGCGGCGGCCGTTGTGATGTTATTGAATTTGAAAACTTCATACGCCGCCAGAATCAATCCGGCGATCAGAAGGAAAAGCGCAACCGGAGCAAAGACTCGAAGCGGGTCGAAATACATGATCGTTCGAATCACGAGTAAGAAGAAGTTGTAAGTATCGCGAATCGGACGAATTTTGGAGCTTCCGGTTCGTCTGTAGTAGTCGACCGGTACGTAACGAACTGCGTATCCGTTACACAACAAAGCAAGGGTGATCGTTGTGGTGAGTGAAAAGCCGGAAGGAAAAAGGTTTAAAAACCGTTGAAAAGCGGTTTTGCGAAATATGCGAAACCCGGAGTTCAAATCCGGAATGTGAGTCTGCGCCATAAAGTTGGCAAGCAGAGAGAGTACCCATTTGGCGGGTCTTCTCACAAGGGGAATATTCACATTGTCGCCCGTGCGCGCGCCGACCACCATTTCATAATGATCCAGATTTTCCAGAAGCCGTGGGATTTGGGAAATCGGATAGGTTCCATCCGCATCTGTGATTAGAATCCACGGATTTTGCGCGGACAGTACTCCGGATTTAATGGCGGCCCCGTAACCACGATTCTCAGGATGGCGGATCACCTGCACGTTCTTGTTTTGAAGCACTTCTGCTGTGCGATCGGTTGAGCCATCGTCGACAACAATGATTTCGAAATCAACTTTCTGGGCGGTGCAGACATCGGCGATTTGTTGAACGACGTTTACAATCGCCTGTTCTTCATTGTATGCAGGTATGACGATCGAAATGGCCGTTGGAGCGCCGGCGGTGAGAATATCTGTCATGGGCGATTATTATATTGCAGATTGTAGATTGCAGATTGCAGGATGCGAATTGATGGTCAACGTTCTAACCGGTCAATTCGCAATCTGCAATATGCAATAGTTGATGGTATCCTTAGCTTTATGGAGATTTCCGTTGGAATTGCGGGTGCGAGCGGAGCCGCTTACGCCGTCAGATTGCTGCAGGCCTTGAATTCCATCGAAGAGGTAACGAAGGTTCATCTTGTGATTTCTTCCAATGGATTCATCCTGATCCGGGAGGAAATGTCCATCAATCTCTCACCCAAGACTTTCAGTATAAAGGACTTAATCGGCGAGGAAACGGAGAAAATTCAGTATTACGACATCATGAATTTTTATTCGCCGATTGCGAGTGGAAGTTACCCCACGGATGGAATGGTGATCGCCCCATGCAGCACCGGAACCCTTGGAGCGATCGCGGCCGGGACTTCGTCCAATCTGATGCATCGCGGCGCGGAAGTCGTGCTCAAGGAACGAAAAAAGTTGGTGATCGTAATGCGCGAAACACCATTGTCCGACATTCATCTTGAAAACTGTCTGCGGATCACACGCGCGGGTGGTGTGATTCTTCCGGCATCTCCAGGTTTCTACCACCGGCCCACTCGAATCCAGGATCTCATTGACTTCATTGTTGCGCGCGTCCTCGATCAATTTCATTTGCAGCACAATGTAGGGAAACGCTGGGGCAAGTAGTTATCATGCTTCAAAAAGTGGTTCTGGTTCTCCGCATGATCAAGGTTGAGCATTCCGTCTTCGCTTTGCCTTTTGCCTTTATCAGCGCGCTTGTTGCTGCGGATGGTTTTCTTTCCTGGAGTACACTCTTTTGGATTCTAGTCGCTATGGTTGCCGCTCGATCCTGCGCGATGGCGTTCAATCGCGTAGCAGATTACAAGCTTCGACAGTTTGAATCCGCGGACGCAAAGGTGGGCTCTTCCTGCGGGGTTGCTTACCACTCGTTTTGTACTTTTTTTCATACTGATCTGTTCAACTATCTTTGTGTTTGCCGCTTACAGTTTGAATCGTCTCGCGTTTCTTCTTTCTCCTCTTGTTCTTGCAATCGTTTTCTTTTACTCCTTCACCAAACGCTTTACAGCCCTGAGTCACTGGTTCATCGGACTGGCGCTTGGCATTGCCCCTGCAGGAGCCTGGATTGCGGTGCGAGGCTCACTTGAAATGATTCCACTCTGGCTGAGTTTTGCGATTCTTTTCTGGACCGCCGGTTTTGATTTGATCTATTCGTGTCAGGATGCGGAATTCGACCGGACACAGAAACTCCACTCGATCCCGTCCCGTTTTGGGGTCGGAACCGCTTTGAATCTTTCACGCCTCTGTCACGTGATCACCGTCGGGCTTCTTGGAGTATTCGGGCATCAAGCAGGTTTGGGCGTGTGGTATTTTGCGGGCGTGATTCTGGTTGCGCTGCTTTTGCTTTACGAGCACTCGCTGGTCGCTCCGGATAACTTAAGCCGCGTGAATGAAGCTTTTTTCACTGTAAACGGTCTCATCAGCGTGGTGCTGCTTCTGTTTTGCAGCCTGGATTTATACCTCTGAGGAGGTTAAAGGGGTTAAATCTGTTGCAGTTGTTTGTACAGGCACTTTGAACCTTTTAGACTTTCTCATGCCTCATTGCTCATGGGTCGTGACTTCAATATAATTTCATCTCTTATGCTTGTACAAAGCTACACTGGAAATTCACAGCTCAGCGATATCGCAGAAAAAGTGTATGGAGGGGTCCGTCTCAGCAGTGAAGATGGGATTCGTCTGTATGACTCAAATGATTTACTCACGATCGGGCGACTGGGGAATTTCGTTCGCGAAAAACTTCACGGCAAAAATGCTTATTTCAATGTCAACCGGCACATCGAACCTACGAACGTTTGTACCTTGAAATGCGGCCTTTGCGCATTTGGAAAGAATATCCGTTCTCCGGAGGCTTATACGTTTTCGCTGGAAGAAATCTTTCGCCGTGCCGAAGAAGGTGCTGCGCAAGGAGCCACGGAATTCCACATCGTGGGAGGATTACATCCCGATTTGCCGTTCCAGTATTATCTGGACATGCTGAAAGGGTTGAAGGAACGGTTACCCCACATCCATTTAAAAGCGTTTACAGCGGTGGAGGTTGAGTTCTTTGCAGACCTGGACAAAATCAGCTATTGAAGAAACATTGCAGCGCCTGAAGGATGCAGGCCTGGACAGCATGCCTGGTGGCGGGGCAGAGATTTTTGCGGATCGAGTGCGGGAAATCATTTGTAAGGGAAAAATTTCAGGCGGGCGCTGGCTGGAGATCGTTCGAATCGCGCACCGTATGGGTTTGCATTCCAATGCAACGATGCTATATGGGCATGTGGAGACTTATGAGGAACGCGTGGACCACATGCTGTCGTTGCGGGAGCTTCAGGATGAAACCGGGGGGTTCAAAACTTTCATTCCGCTCGCTTTTCATTCCGCCAATACACCCCTGGATTATCTTCCTGAAACAACAGGTTTTGACGATCTCAAGAACATTGCGATATCCCGCCTTCTTCTGGATAACTTCCCGCATATCAAATCTTACTGGATCATGGTGGGCACAAAGATGGCGCAAATGTCTTTGCTTTTCGGCGCTGACGATATTGATGGGACGGTTGTGGAGGAAAAAATCACTCACGCAGCCGGCGCGCGGACGCCTCAGGCCCTTTCCCGCCCGGAACTCGTGCGAATGATCCGCGAAGCCGGCTTTGTTCCTGTTGAAAGGGATACTCTCTACGATAAACTTGTCCCGGTAGAATAGCTTCATATTCCCAATGCAAAAAATCGGAGTGATTGGTTCCGGAACGATGGGTTCTGGAATCGTACAAACCTTCGCTGAAAACGGTTTTGATGTGCTCGTACTGGAAAGCTATGAGCCTGCCAGAGAAAAAGCGCAAAACAACATTCCCAAATTCATTCGGAAAAGAGCGGAAAAAGGACAGATCACATCGGAAGAGGCGGAATCATCGATCCGGCGAATCCGTTGGTGCGAGAATCTGCAGGATCTCGACGCGACCGAATTCATTGTAGAAGCCATTTTTGAAAATCTTGATGCAAAAATTTCCATATTTCGCGAATTGGATCAAATGACGGCTCCAGCAGTGATTCTGGCAACCAATACTTCTTCTCTTTCGATCACTCGAATCGCTGCTGTAACCCGAAAACCGGACCGTTGCATCGGTATGCACTTCATGAATCCTGTGCCGTTGATGCCTCTCGTTGAGATCATTCGGGGGCACGTAACAAGCGATGAAACATACAACACAACCGCTGATCTCGCGAAACGGGTCGGTAAAACACCGATTGGAGCGAACGATTATCCCGGGTTTATCTCGAACCGTGTTTTGATGCCGATGATTAATGAAGCTATTTATACCTTATGGGAAGGAGTGGGAGACCGGGACGCGATCGATCAGGTGATGAAGCTCGGTATGAATCATCCCATGGGGCCGTTGCAGCTTGCCGATTTCATCGGACTGGATGTTTGTCTTGCCATCATGAACGTACTGTATGAAGGCTTTTCCGATTCTAAATATCGCCCCTGTCCTTTGCTGAAAAAGATGGTTGAGGCCGGACATCTCGGCCGTAAATCCGGCAAAGGATTCTACGACTACTAGAATTTTCATAACTCTTTAACATAGAGACCCTGAGGGCACAGAGCTAAATTTAATTTTTCTCTCTGTGTTCTCCGTGCTTCGGTGTTGAGAAGCCGCTCCCGACAATCTCTTGCAGCCACAAGCTCCGTGAGATCGATTCATGACAAAGCGAAAAGTCATAGCGAATCGGATCCTCCGCGTTGAATGTTCGTAGAATCTTTCGTGAGTCTCCTCCGCTTTTTTCCAGGTTAATGACGGTGTCTTGATCCATCCCAATTTGAACGCAACCCTCCCGATGTGTGTATCCAGTGGAATCATCAAATCCGCGGGAGAGACTTCCTTCCAGATTCCAAGGTCCAGTCCATCTCTCCGGACCATCCAGCGTAGAAACAGGTTCAGACGTTTGCAAGGGCTACCGCTCTCGGGCAAAGGAAGCAAAAAGGGAATCGCCTGGCCATGAATCTCATAAAGGCGCCGGACAAAACCTGAGATTGCCTTTCTATAGTACTATTATCTATCGTACGATTTAACGAATACGGAATACAGGGAATCGTGATTCTTATAAACTTCAGCCATCATGCTTAGAAAACCAAGGATTTCCGGGGTCTTCTGAAGACGGTAATAAGGGGAACGGGGCCCCAGCGTTTCAACGGCATCGGGTCCCTGCCGGAGGAATTGATAGGGGGACGGCTCCAGCATCGCGAGCAATTTCTCAACGAAAGCGCAAAGACTTTGCACCTCTGCCATAAGCGAAAGTGGCTGCAACAAAAGCGGCGGCTTCGATATCGTGGAAATCCGAATAGCGGTGAGCAAAAGAAAGAGGGTCTTTTCGGTTTACAAAAAATTCTGCCGGCGACCGGTTGAAGTCTTGGAGATAGGATTCATACAGCTGATCGAGCACCGCTTTCAGATCCATTCCTTTTTTTGTAGGGGCGCGATTCATCGCGCCTGCCCCGTACTGAACATCGGCACGCGAGCGCCATAAATGTCGCCTTACTTTGCATTGGAGTTCAGCAGCC
Organism: uncultured bacterium; assembly: GCA_963771165.1. Classification (GTDB taxonomy): domain Bacteria; phylum Acidobacteriota; class HRBIN11; order JAKEFK01; family JAKEFK01; genus JAKEFK01. Next base: position 121,505 of record CAVYSN010000007.1, read on the forward strand.
GTTTGACGTGAGCCGATCCTGCTGCAGCGAGAGCTTTGGAATCGTATCCGCCTTCCAGAATCGAAAATATTCTTTGATGTCCGAATTGCGCGGCAAAATCCATCAAGTAGCCGGTTAATCGGCCGTAGGTCTCGTTTGTCAGTCCGAGATTACCGAGCGGATCATTTTCATGAGCATCAAAGCCGCAGGAAACAAAAATAAATTCCGGTTTGAAGTTCCGGGCCTTTTCGAGCGCAGCGTTGAAAATGTTCCTCATAGATTTTAGGGCCCGGCGGATTCCGGCAAAGGAAATATTGATTTTTGTGCCAACCGCTTCGCCTGCACCGGTCTCATGTTCCCAGCCTGTTCCGGGATAATGGTGCTTTTTATGCAGAGAAATGTAGATCACAGTGGGGTCATCGTAAAAAATATCCTGGGTGCCGTTTCCATGATGAACATCCCAGTCCATGATCAGCACGCGTTTCAGTCCTTGATTTTTCACAGCATGTCTTGCTGCAATTGCAACATTGTTGAACAGGCAGAATCCCATGGCGCGATCGGCTGTTGCATGATGGCCGGGCGGGCGTACAGCAGCAAAAGCATTCTGGTACTCGCCATCCAGAATCTGATCGACGGCCTGCACGGCAGCGCCGGCTGCCAGCATGGCGGCGTCAAAGGAATGCGCCGATACATGAGTGTCGGGATCGATCTGAACCGAACCACGATTGGCGCAATCACGAATGTATTCTAAATGACTTCTCGGATGGCAGAGCAGAATCTGCTGTTCGCTCGCCGGGATGGGCGTGACATGTTTCAGCTTGTCCCACAAAGAATTTTGATGAAGGCCGTTCAGGATCGCTGTGAGACGGTTCGGGCTCTCCGGATGAAAGGGGCCCGCGTCGTGCTGCAGGTACTCTTCATGATAAAGAAGCGCTGTTCGCATGCTCCCATTATAAGCGGCGGCGATGGATCGCGCCCTTACAGTTCCTGTTATCTTTCAACAGCACGAATTTACTTGTCTCTACTCTTTTTTTATACTAATTGTTCAGCCGCATCCCGGAGAATGGAGGAATACTATGGCTATCAAAATAGGGATCAATGGATTTGGCCGAATCGGCCGCAACTTGCTGAGGTGCTCGCTCGATGAAAAAGAATTTGATTTCGTCGCTGTCAACGACATCACAGACACCAAAACACTCGCTCATCTTCTGAAATACGATTCTGTTCTGGGAAATCTGAAAGAAAAGATTGAATCCAGAGAAAAATCGATCATCGTCAATGACGATGAAATTGCAGTTTACGCAGAAAGGGATCCATCGAAATTGCCCTGGAAGGATCTCGGCGTGGACATCGTTGTTGAGAGCACGGGGCTGTTCACAAAACGTTCCGATGCGGCCAAACATCTGGATGGCGGCGCGAGGAAAGTTATCATTTCCGCGCCGGCAAAAGAGCCGGACGCCACAATCTGTCTCGGCGTCAACGATGACATGTATGATCCTTCGAAACATCATGTGATCTCAAACGCATCCTGCACGACGAACTGTCTTGCAACGGTAGCGAAAGTTCTGCATGTGAAGTTCGGAATCGTCAAAGGGTACATGACCACGATCCATTCCTATACAAACGATCAAAAGCTTCTGGATCTTCCGCACAGGGATCTTCGCAGGGCACGCGCGGCTGCGCTTTCCATGATTCCAACAACGACAGGGGCTGCGTCGGCGGTTGGTGAAGTCCTTCCCGATTTAAAAGGAAAGCTGGATGGAATCTCGGTTCGAGTTCCCACTCCAAATGTCTCTCTGACCGACTTCGTGGTGGAATTGAAAAAGAGCGTTACGGAAGCTGAGATCAACAATGCCTTTCGTGAGGCGGCCGGATCTTCGATGAAGGGGATCCTGGATTTCACGGAGGAGGAGCTGGTCTCGATTGACTTTCGCGGGAATTCGCATTCTTCGATTGTGGATGGGCCTTATACAGCGGTTATGGGAGGCACGTTCGCAAAAGTTCTGGCATGGTATGACAACGAGTGGGGTTACTCCTGCCGTTTGCGCGATCTTGATCAAGCTTGTGGCGCGTTCTCTATGAACAAGCTGACAATCCGCGATCTGCACCTGAAAGGTAAGCGGGTTTTTATACGCGTCGACTTCAATGTGCCGCTGAACGATCAAAACGAAATTGAAGATGACACCCGCATTCAGGCCTCTCTTCCAACGATTCGTTACGCATTGGAGAACAATGCAAAGCTGATCCTGGCCTCGCATCTGGGACGTCCCAAAGATAAGCCAGAGGAAAAATACAGCATGAAGCCCATTGCAAAGCGGCTGGGTGAATTGTTGGGATCTGCGATCCAAATCGGCAGCGATATTGTGGGTCTGGAATCGCAGGCTCTATCGAAAAGTCTCCGTGAAGGAGAAGTATTACTGCTGGAGAATCTGCGTTTTCATCCGGGTGAGAAGAAAGGGGATCCGGAATTTTCGAAACAACTCGCGCAGCTCGCAGAGGAGTACGTGAACGATGCATTCGGCACCTCGCATCGCGCGGATGCTTCGATGGTGGGGATGGCTCTTCATTTTAAAAAACGGGCCGCCGGGTTTTTGATTGAGAAGGAATTGCGGTATCTCGGCAAACTCATGACTCATCCGGATCGGCCCTACATTGCCATTCTGGGCGGAGCGAAAATTTCGGACAAAATCGAAGTTGTGCGAAGCTTGCTGAGTCGCGTGGATCGATTGTTGATTGGCGGAGCTATGGCTTACACTTTTTTGAAAGCAAAAGGTGTCGACATCGGCAAGTCTCTTTGTGAAACAGATAAGCTCGATCTTGCCAATGAGCTTCTTGTCAATCCTAAGCTGGAGTTGCCTGTGGATTCGCTCGCCGCGCCTGGAACCAAAAACGAGTGTGAAGCCACGAGTGGTGAAGACGGGTGAAGATATGCAAGGATGGATGGGACTCGATATTGGCCCTGAAACGGTCAAGAAGTACGCTGAGATTCTGAAGGGCGCAAAAACTGTATTCTGGAACGGACCGATGGGGATGTTTGAGATCGATCAATTTGCCGAAGGAACAAATGCGATTGCGCGAACTCTAGCCACGTTGAGCGCGATGACCGTCATCGGTGGCGGTGATTCGGTTTCCGCCGTCGAAAAATGTGGCGTAGCAGAGAAAATGACTCACATCTCAACGGGCGGTGGCGCGAGTTTGGAGTTTTTGACAGGGAAGGAGCTTCCCGGAATCGCAGTATTAACGGACCGGTAGAGTTTCAAGGGGAGACCATGCGGAATAAATTCATAGCCGGAAACTGGAAAATGAATACAACGCGATCGGAAACCACATCTCTGATTCATGCGCTTCTTCAGGGCGCTAAGACGATCGACAAAACGACTGTTATGATCGCTCCCCCGTTTACAAATCTGCATATAGCTTCCGAACTACTTCAGAATTCGAAGATCGAGCTTGGGGCACAGAACATGTACTTCGAAGATAAAGGTGCTTTTACAGGTGAAATCTCCCCGCTGATGTTGAAGGACTTGAATTGCACTTACGTGATCCTTGGTCATTCCGAACGGCGACAGTATTTCCGTGAGACGAATCAGGAAATCAATTTGAAATTACAATGTACGATTCGGCATAACCTTTTGCCGATTTTGTGTGTCGGTGAATCCCTGGAGAACCGCGAGCGCGGACAAACGCTGGGAGTCGTTGAGTTTCAGATTCGCAACGGTCTTACAGGCTTTCATCCGGAACAGGTGGAACGGTTCACGATCGCTTATGAACCGGTCTGGGCGATCGGAACTGGGAAAGCCGCGACAGCGGCGGATGCTCTGGAAGTGCATACATACATAAGAACCCTTTTAACTGAAATGTTTGGAGCACGCCCCGCGGAAGGGATCAGGATCCTCTACGGGGGGAGTGTCACAGCTGAGAATATTGAAGCGTTCATCCGTGAAAAGGAAATCGACGGTGCGCTCATTGGTGGCGCAAGCCTGAAGGCCGATTCCTTCCTGAAGATGATTTCAGCCGCCGAAAATTCGTAACAAATCTTAGAGTTCTTACTCTCTTGGCGCTTTGGCGGTTTGGTCTTACCGCGAGAAGACGCCGATCGCACCCGGGATCTTGATTTTCCAGTTGAACAGGCCGAAGGTAGAAGAATTGCTCCCTTCAAAGGGTCCGTATCGAACATAGGAAAAGTCCTTTGTTTTGATGGCCATATTTGCTTCCGACCCGCCATCGAGGTTCATCGCTGTATGAATCCGCAAACCATGGTCTGGCCTTGCATTGCTATCTTTTAAGAACAGACCGAGGTGATAGAGGGTAAAGTAATTTCCTTCCGTTGTCATCAACAGGATATTTCCATCGAAGTCTTTCGCAACAATCGTTCGGTTTGCCTGCCATCCCGTTTTCTTCACTTTGATTTTTCCATGGCGGTCTAAAAGGATCGGCCAGTGCTGAACCCCTTGCGAGTAAGATCCAGTGTGATAGCGGTCGTATTCAAAGTCCAATAAATCTGCTTTCGGTAAGTTCGCTTTGACCGGTTCGGCGACAAGCATCCCGCGCACGCTCGGGTTTGATTTCGGGCCTTTCACTTTTCCATCGCAGATGATCGGAGCGCAGGGCATGTAATAGGGGTTGGCCATGTACTGGGCGCTATTGGTCATTGCGATCGCGCTGGTGTGCTTCTGCCAGTCTTCAATGCTGCGAGCGACGGTTTTTCCTTCTTCATAGGAGCTGAAAACGCGGATTCGATTTAGCCGTGGATCGATGCGAAGAGTCGCCAGCACATCGATCGGCGCTTTATTCCTGTAAACCGCGATCTTTGTGAACTCAACTCCTTTGCTGATCGTGTTCCATTCCAGTTTGGCGTGTGAGATGTTGATGTACTCCGGAGTTGGATTCTTCTTCACATCGGCGGAAGCGTCACTCACAAGCAGACCTGCTGTGTTTGCGAGCACCGTCTGGAGAAAGGTCCTTCTTGTCAGCATCATGAATATTGTAAAGGTTTTTTTGTAGGGGCGCGATTCATCGCGCCCGCGTGCTTTTGTTGCTTCGTTTGGCGCGATTCGAGATAAGAAATTATAATAAAGATGAGCATAAAATGGACGCAAACACTGTACCCACTCGTTACTGGCACGCATTGGATGACGGACGTATTCAATGCGACACGTGCCCGCGTTATTGTAAGCTGAATGAGGGACAGCGTGGTCTTTGCTTTGTGCGAGCCAGAGAGAACAATCAAGTGGTTCTCACGACGTATGGTCGATCCAGCGGGTTTTGTGTGGATCCGGTTGAGAAAAAGCCATTGAATCATTTTTTGCCTGGCACGCCGATTTTGTCATTTGGCACTGCCGGTTGCAATCTTTCCTGTCAGTTTTGTCAGAACTGGGACATCAGCAAGTCGCGCGAAGTAGATACCCTCGCGGATGCTGCTTCGCCCGAGAAGATCGCTTCTGCGGCTTCTCAACTGGGGTGCCGATCGGTTGCATTCACTTACAATGATCCTACTATTTTTCTCGAATACGCGATTGATGTCGCGCAGGCCTGTCATAAAATCGGAATAAAAGCAGTCGCTGTGACGGCGGGTTACATTTGTGATGCTCCGCGCGAAGAGTTCTACAGGTACATGGATGCAGCGAACGTAGATTTAAAAGGTTTTACAGAACGCTTTTACAGTAAAATTTGTGCGGGACATCTTCAACCTGTATTGGACACTCTGATTTACCTGAAGCATCATACAAATGTCTGGTTTGAGATTACGACCCTGCTGATTCCGGGGGAAAACGACTCTGAACAGGAGATTGAAGAGATGACGCAATGGGTCCAGGAGCACCTTGGTCCGGATGTGCCTGTTCATTTCACCGCATTCCATCCGGATTACAGAATGCTGGATAAATCGGCCACTTCACCTTCCATTCTTACGCGTGCACGCAACATTGCTGTGAAGAACGGACTTCGGTATGTCTACACGGGGAACGTTCATGATGAACGGGGGGGAAGCACATATTGCCATGGATGTGGAGCGAAAGTGATCGGGCGCGATTGGTATGAGCTCACGGCATGGAAGTTAACTGCGGATGGGCATTGTGTTTTGTGCGGGACCCGTTGTGCCGGCGTATTCGACGGACCTCCTGGAAAATGGGGGGCCCGCCGTTATCCGGTGCGATTGAACGCTCCCATTACGCTGTAACGTTGCCCTCGGTTAACAGATCCATTCCCGCGTGAAAGACTTGAGCCGCTGAAATTCCAACCATGCATTCATGATGTCCCAGCGGGCATTCCCGCTGAAAACAAGGAGAGCATTCCAGATCTCTTTTCATCATTTTTATATTGCTGTAAGGATAGGCGGTCTGATGCGGATCCGTAGGGCCAAAAAGAACCACCTGAGGAACGTTCTGTGATGCGGCAATGTGCATCGGTCCGGTGTCGTTCGTAATAAAAAGATTGCAACGGGCAAGCAACGCCGGCAGAAGACGAAGATTATCTTTTCCCGCAATATTCAATGAAGGGGCTTTCATATTTCCGGCAATCCCCCGAGCCAAAGAGACATCTTCCGGGCCTCCAAAAATCACGATCTTTGCTCCAAGCTCATGTTGAAACATATCTCCTGCTTTTGAGAAGTATTCGGGCAACCAGCGTTTGCTCGGTCCCCAGGCGGCGCCCGGATTCAGGCCGACAACGACATCTTTTTCACTCACCTGCCAATTGCGCCAGAGATGATCCGCTTCCGTTTTTCTCTCGTCCGATAGCGGGAAATAAAGGGATCGATCCCAATTTCCATCTAAAGAAAAGCCTTTCAACAATCCCAGAAAATAGTCCAGTTGGTGCAGCATTCCATCGGGAACTTCTACTTTTCGGTTCAGCAGTAAGCCTCTGCCATGTGTCGCGTATCCGACTCGTACCGGAATCCGCGCTAGAAAAAATAGCAGCGCGGAAGCAAACGAATTTGGAAATAGCAGGCCCATTGACGGCTTCATTTTCTTGATTGTTGCTAAGAGTTGGAACGTGTTTCCGGGGCGTTCGTTCCTTTTCTGAAAAGGATGTGTAAGGATTTCATCGAGACACGGATGACCATCCAGAAGTTCCCGGGCCCAGGGTTTTCCGAGACCTACGATTCGAGCATCCGGAAAGGAGATGCGTAAAGCGTGTAGAGTTGGGGTTGCCAGAATGACATCGCCAACCCAGTTCGGCAATCGAATCAGAATCGTATTCACAGAAGTAATTCATTATAGTCGGTTCAGTCCAGTTCGTCGGAAGGACTCCGGACAGCTTTCGCTCCTTTTTGCAAAACGTGTGTATAGATCATTGTGATCTGAACGGAGCGTCGACTCACCTGGATATTTTCGATCCAGGCCATCTGGCAGATAGACCGAGCCAAATCCATCTTTGAGGTAGCCCCGATCCATAAAAGAAGATTTGCCACTCCATTTTGTTCCTACCAACTGTTGGAGGCTCGCCGTATCCAATTCGTAGAGCCAGTCATGTTCCAAAACGTTTATAAGAAAGTGCATGAAACGTAAACACAAATTTGAAGACATTCGTATCGCATCGCCGTGTCCGGCTCGCTGGGCCGTATGCTTGGTAACGACTTCACTCGGTTCTGCAATATTTGCAGCAAGAATGTCTACAACATTTCAGCGATGACTCGCGCGGAAGCTCAAAAATTGATTAACGGGGAAAGGATCACCTTCGCTTAAAGGCTAACAGTCACCCGCAAAAAGGTAGCGGCGATTGAAGTGCTGCCATCCGTCCTCGTGTTCTGCGCCTTCGCCAGTTCCACAAGCTGGCTGTGGAGTTCCTCCACTTTCCCGTTCTTGTCAGCAGCTTCGTAAGCGTTCATCGTGGGGCCATAGAATCGTCTGAACGATTCGATGACTAGTGTTGGGCTTCGGTCGGGGGAAATGAAGTGGAACGTGTCCTTGGTCAAGGATATTTTCTCCTTGGGCACTCCAGCCTGGCCAAAACGTTCGAGGATGTGAGTATCCAAGCCCCAGGTCATGGGACTGACGAAGCCTTCCGGAGGTGGAGGCGTAAACGACGAGCTGATCTTGAGCACCTGCGCCACGAAAGTTGGATCATTCGGAATCCAGTTGCCCATCACAATGCGGCCGCCTGGTTTTGTGACCCGGACCATCTCCCTGGCTACGTCGAAGGGCTTGGGCGCGAACATGGCGCCGAACACAGAGAGGGTAAAATCAAACGATTGGTCGGCGACGTCTTGTAAGTTGCACGCATCTCCCTCTTGAAATTTCAAATTGTTGAGACCCGCCTCCACGGCTCGCCTGTTCCCGGCCTCAACGAGATAGCGAGCTATGTCGATTCCAACAACTTCAGCCCCCAAACGAGCTAGAGGAACCGCCGTAGTGCCATCTCCGCAGGCGAGGTCCAAGACACGGAGCGGCGGCTTGATCCCGAGAGACTTCACGAAGGCTTCTCCTGATTCACGCATCAGGGCGGCAATCTGGGTAAAGTCGCCCTTCTCCCACAACGCTTTGTTCGGATTCATAATCATTGCTCCTTTATACATCATGCGTCAGATTCGCCGCCATGAGAGCCGCCAGGTTCGCTGGCTGCAAAAAAAATCCTTCAGCGGTCTAAAACGTCGCCGGCTCAGCTGCAACCAATTCGAACCGAGGACAGAAGTACGAGCAACCTGTGATGATCAACCAGTTTTTATGTCAGCTCTCTAGAGGCGAGTTTAACACGATCCAGTAGGGATAAGTACATTGATTTCTTTCGATGCGCAAAATAGCTCAACCGCTTTCGAGATATTTAATCGCTCAGTCTAGTAGTCTCGCCCTCCCGTAATGTTTACTTTTGAATTGCGGTCGTCAAAGAAAACAAGTAAATTCCGTTTGTCTTGCCATTTGTATCCATAAATGAAACTGTTCTGGGTTGCGCTTGATATAATCAGGCAAAGCAATAGCATGTTAAAACCGGGAATGCGGTATGAGTCAAGAAAATAATTCCTTTATCAAGCCAGAAGGCTGGCATAGCGTGACGCCGCGAATCATAGTCCATCAAGCGAAGGAGTTGGTCGAGTTCGTCAAACATGTATTCGCGGCATCCGGAGACTATCGGACAGATGCGCCAACAATCATGAGCATTGGTGATTCGGTGATCATGATTAGCGATGCCGGTGTCCGCAAACCGATGCCGTCGTTTATGTATGTCTATGTTGCAGAGGCAGACCAAACATTTAGACGCGCTATTGACGCGGGTGCGATATCACTGGAAGAGCCATCGGATGTGCCTTATGGTGATCGTCGTGGAATGGTACAGGATCAATGGGGCAACACTTGGCAAATCGCCACATACAAAAGGGCATACAAAGCCGAGTAATACAGCCGCTCAGGTTGTTCATTTTTTTGAGGAGTTGTGATGCGCACTGCACTTGATCAGCAAGATATGCTGCTTGCCGCGTGGAGAACCAACAACCGCGTTACCGTCTTCCTCGTTGAGCACTTACCCCACGAGCTATGGGGAGCCACAGTGCCGGGGGCTCCACGTCGAACCGTTCGGATGATCGCCGGCCACATCCACAATGCGCGGTGTATGTGGATCAAGACGTTAGGAAAGGACCACGGCATCGCGGTGCCGCGAGCCGTCAATCGACACAAGGTTGGACCGAAGGAGCTGATTCCAGCACTGGACCACAGTAGCCGCGGCATTATCAGTTTGCTGACGCTCGGTTTTGACCGAGGCGGCACGATCCCCGGCTCCTCGTCGTATACCTGGCGTAATCTTCCCCTCGACGTCGGGCATGTCTTAACGTATTTCGTCGCGCATGAAGGTCATCATCGCGGGCAGATTGTCATGCTCGCCCGCCAATTGGGCTATCGTTTGCCCGTTGAGATTACGGGTGGTCTTTGGCAATGGTCGAAGCGCGTCAAGGAGTCTCGGAGTTAGATCTCGCTAACGCCGAGCAAGTTGTTACAGCCGACCGCAACAGTACCTCACTCAGTCACGCGACTTGCATCTCACTTTAGAAAGCCTTTTGCCGGGGAACGTATTCACTGCTATCATGTTTTCGTGCTGGTTACGCTGCAAGCAGCCGCGCCCTCGTCGGCCGGGATGTGGAAGGTGAACTGGAAGAGTGATGCGGATCGCGCTGTTTTTTGCGCTGACTTACATTGTGAGTTGGAGCGCATTCTTTGGAGCTGCAGCGCTTTCGGTCGCGCGCTCTGTGCCGTTTGCCTCAACGCCACTCAGCGGTGCCGTTTACCTGTTCGGCGTGTTCACCCCTGCGTTGATCGAACCGTTGCCCTTCTACGTCACGTCATTCAGGTGCCTCGCAACGCATCATGGTTTGTATTCGCATTCGGCTACATTGCGGCGATCAAGCTCATCGCGGCGCTGCTGCATCGTTTGTTCACAGGCGTTTGGCCACACTTCGGTGACACACGTGTGCTGGTACTGCTGATCGCAACAATTATTTCGACACCCGCTCAGTCGGGTGAAGAGATAGGCTGGCGAGGATACGCGCTTCCGCGTCTTGCGGCGCGCATCGGACTGGCCCGCGCCGGCGTAGTCCTCGGCGTCATTTGGGCCCTCTGGCACCTGCCGTTTTTCTTCATTCAGGGCACCGATAAATCGGGTCAGTCGTTTTCGCTTTATTTACTGCAGGTGACCGCTCTTTCGGTCGCCATAGCGTGGCTTTACTGGCGCACCAATGAAAGTCTGCTAATTGTCATGTTGATGCATGCGGCCGTTAATAACATGAAAGACATCGTGCCGTCCGCAGTAAACGAGACCACCAAAGCATTTGCTTTAAATGCATCGCTCGCAGGCTGGATTACGGTAGCTGTTTTGTGGATTTGCGCTGTGTATTTCCTTATCCAAATGCGCAATCAGAAGTTTCAAGGCCCTCAGTTGTCTGCTACACCCTAGTGTATTTTCAACAAACTAGTATCGTTATGCCTCCACAAATCGCTACGATGTATGTGAGTGGAGACATCGTAAGATATTGTGGTCGCAGATGTGAGTTACCATCGATCGTCTGAAGTGAAGCGCGGTCGAACTACTTGTTGCAGTCGACGTATCACGTAGCTCGCTCAGTCATGCCGGTTGTAATCAGCTAATATTCGTTGTTGGCAGGGATAGGTGTGTTCAGCTATCATGTTCTTTGATTGGGTTCGCCAGCAACCGTCATGTCTTCGCTCGGCAAGGATGCCGCCGCTGAACACGAGCGTTAGTTCATTTAGACGACTACCGTTCCGATGACATTACCTCAATAAAGGAGAATACCGATGAAGTACATGATCAGTTTGTTCGAACGCCCGCAAGGTTCGCCTGCGGAGTATGAAAATGCCCAGAAGCGGATACTTGAGGTGTTCGGTCAATGGAAGGCGCCCTCCGGATTCAAGATCGAGTTGTTCGTCAGCGGAAAGCATTAAGTTTATGCAAGGAGGTCTACAATGAACAAATTTCTGGTAATTCTAGCGACTGTCATTCTTACGACGGCGGTGCTCGCAAATGAGGAGGCGATGGAGCGTGGGAAGGGACCATTGATGCTATCGTTTAAAGATTTGACCTGGACCGAGCTGCCTGAGAGGAAGGGGATGCAGATGGCCGTGATTTCCGGTGACCCGAAGAAAGGTGCGTATACTCAGATGCGCAAGGTTCCGGCTGGTACGGATAATCCACTCCACACACACAGCAGCGAACTTACGAATGTGATCATCAGTGGGATATGGTACACCGGCGCTGACATGGCATCTGCAAAGGACTTCGGCCCCGGATCCGTTGTGATGATGCCTGGCGATTGGCTTCATGTGAGCGGCTGCCGCGCAGGAAGCGATTGTGTATTCTACCAGGAGGGCAAAGGCAAGTTCGACTTTAAGCCGGTTGCATCTACGGCTTCCGAGACGAAGTTCCGTAAGTAACGGATACTTTGTCTGATGGGAGCGAAACTCGTCAAGGTGCAGTAAATGGCGCACCGAACAACTTGTTACAGCCGACCCATATCGCGCCTCACTCAGTTTTGCTCCTTGCAATCCGACTCACAATCTCCAGTGCAAGGAAGGTCTAAGTCGGCTATCATAATCTTGTGCTGGGAAGTGTTTGCACGCTGGCAAGCTTTTGCTGTCTTGGTGTTGCCGCTTAGCTCGGGCGTTCGGCCGCAGCCAGTGCAACGTGCCTGCGGTTGGCCTGGCCGGTGAGCTCAGACGTTCACAATGTAGGAGTCAATTATGGAACTGGGAGCTTTCTCTGTTAGCTTGTCCGTAAAAGATATCGAGGCGTCGAAGCTCTTTTACGAAAAGCTGGGTTTTACAGTTTTCGCAGGAGATCAATCGCAGAATTGGCTGATTATGAAGAATGGCGACCACGCTATCGGGTTGTTTCAAGGCATGTTCGATAAGAACATTCTCACTTTCAACCCGGGCTGGAGCAGCGATGCTCAGCCACTCATAGATTTCATGGACGTTCGAGTGTTACAGCGCCAGCTCAAAGATCGTGGCGTAAAGATGATTTTAGAAGCAGACGAAGCCTCTACTGGCCCGGCTAGCTTTATGATTGTTGATCCGGATGGAAATACGATTCTGGTCGATCAACACGTATAGGCAATGTGGCAGTTGGAAGACAGGACCACGCCTGGCCATGGTGTATTTCATGGATCCACCGTGAGTGGACAGAAGGTTTCCTACACTTCCTTGAATTTGGCGGAGGCAATCCCAGATACCGCCATGTTTGTCGCGGAACGATACTGCTGGCTCAGAGGATACCCTCTCTCCGCTGTGCTCGAGAGCTCTTATGAACACCATCAGGAGCATCCTGACTACTTAACTGCGCCGCCTTGATAGCGGCTATTCGTCACCGAACATCTCGCTTAACCAGACCGCAACCGCGTCTTGATTAGTTTTGCCGCTTGCAAACGGGGACAACATGGTCTTTTGCAAGGAACGTATTTCGGCTAAAATTAATTGGTGGCTGGGACTGGCTGCAAGGTCAAGTCTTCGCTCATCGCGCCAGCGGCCAGTGATCCTGATGAGCCCTATTACTTTATTCTAAGAGTGCGTCGCGAAACCGATTTCGATTGTCTCTTCGGACTGCTGACATAAGCAAACATGAATACAAAGGAGGAAAATCAAATGCACCAAGGTCTTTCAAGATTCATGACTGTGCTAGGTTTTGCAATGATAGTTTTCGTCGGTTCGCCCGGCGAAAACCAGCGCTCCACGCGTGTTGATGCGCAAACCAAGTTGCTGCCTGAACCAATCGTGACTTATTCTTCGTCCGATGCGCAGCCTGGTCAGAGGATCGAGCACGGTGAATTGATCCTCGATGTCGATGAGGCGAGAAAGCTGCTACACGCTCAACATCACCCGCACAAGGTCATAGAGACCCGAAAAGTGCCAGGGAGCTTCATGCCACCGGCCATGAAGTCCATTAAGGATTTCGCGGTCGCGAAGAAGGATCTTGCGGTGATTCACCCGGGGCCAGGCGAGTATGTCCATGTGATGGAGGGGCAGAGACACGGATATCAGAACCTAACGATCGGGATCACCTACACGGCCCCAGGCGGCGCTCCACCGATGCACACCCACCTGGGCGAGGAAGCGCATGTGCTCCTCGAAGGCAAGATACTCTATGCGCTGGGTGACGAGATCTTTACCATGGATGCACCGTATATCGTAAACATTCCGCCCATGGTCCCTCATTCCTTCAAGAACCTTGGAGATCAAGTCGCTGAGCTAGTAGTAATCTTTCCCACAAACGTGTGGGAGTACGACGTTTTGGATTTCTTTCCTTTCAAGAATCTCCGCGAAGGTGCAGCCACGAAGGGAAGTAAGGAGAAGTAGGCTGACTGGTTCACGACACACAGAGCTAGGGGCCGGATTCGCGTTGTATGCTGACGTTTAACGTTTTACTGCAGCCGACAACGCTTGCGCCTCCACACTCATGGCGCTAGCTTTGGGGTATACAGGTCTTAATTTCCGGCTCAGCCAAGACAATTCTAGAAACTAAGGTATATGATGCAATATCTCATTGAATTGTATTTCTATTTCTTTTTCGGCGGTGCCACGCTTCTGATAATCATGGCGTGCCTGGCGATCATCTCCCTTCCCGTACCAATCATTACGGGCATGGATGAATGGCGCATGCGTTTATTGCGCGGAGGACTTGTTCTTACGTTTGCTCTTCTATTCGGCGCGATCGTAAATAGCGGGTGGTTTCTGTTTTTCAGCGAAAGGCTGTACCACATGGGAGATCCGCTCGTGCACTTCAGTCCATTTCTGCCCTTCGGATGGTGGTCTCTTGATCGGAATTGTGGTGGGCGCCTTTTGCAGGGAGTACAGATGTGGCAGCTACAAGTAATTTGGTCGAGTTGCGCCATAGTAGTATGGTGCCTGGCTGCGCAGAGCAAGACACGTGTAATGAGGTCCATCGCCGGCTAATCGGTTATGATGCTTTTGTCATGCGAAAAGGTAGCAAGCGCGGGAGCCTTTGTTTCGTCGCGTTCCCGCTTCACTCCAGCGTTCCGCATCAGCATAAAATCGTATGTTTGAACATAAGCGGCAAAAGGTCTTGCCGGTTCACCGATTCATCCGTCGTCTAGTAGCGTGGTTCGCTTTAGCATCGATTATTGTTGCGTTTGCGCTTGGAATGGGTATCATGGGATACCATCATATTGCAGGATTAACCTGGCTGGATGCCCTTCTTAACGCTGCGATGATTCTGACTGGAATGGGGCCCGTCAGTCAGATGACCACGCCACAAGCAAAGCTATTTTCCGCCGCCTATGCCCTTTTTAGTGGTGTGGTCTTCCTATCCGCAATGAGCATCGTTCTGGCTCCGATCATCCATCGGATTATGCATAGAATCCATTTTGATGATACCGGATCTGTCTGATGCCCTGTACGTTGTTGCAACGGACGACCGTCTCAGTGCTGTTTGGCCTTCATTCGCGCTGAATTTCGACTGGCGGGAGTTGGCAATGGGCGTGAGAGAGGTTTGCTGAGCATGACAGCAACAATCATAGCGTTCGGCACGCCACCAGATGGAATGGCAAAATGACCGTTGCCAAGGGCATTCTGGTTCGCGCACGCTGACAAGGTCACGCTTCGGCTGATCTGGCAGACGATGGCCCCTTTCAGACTTTTCGAATCCGGACCCACGCAGACATTTGCCATCCTCGCCTGGGTGTTCGTCGCAAGCGGAGTTCTGACCTTTGTTTCTTTCGTCGGGCTCGCACGCGCCACGCGCAGGCTGCCCGCGCGTACGGCGGAGGCTCAGAGCTCTAATGCGAATCGAAGAACACCCAGCGCCTAACAATTAATTGCAGCCGACAACGCTGTAATGGAATGATGTCGAGATGCTACTCTTTTGGACGTCCACTTCGCAGACAGAAGCGGAACAAAAACATTCGACAAGTGTCAAATTTGATAATGAGAGAGCTGATCACATTTCTTCTGTGTTCTTTTTTAGTTAACATTTCCTCTGGAAAATCGGCTGACCTGCCGATCCTCATCGATAAAACAGTTACTCCTCCCGTGTTAATCAAGAAAGTTGAGCCGGCAATCCCGGAAGCAATAAGGGGTAAGGTCATGAAAGGAGGTGTTATCATCTTGGAAGCGGTAATTACCCGGAAAGGTGATGTCACGAATGTGAGAGTTTTGCGATCGGTTGAGCCCTTGCTTGAAAAGGAAGCGATAAAGGCAGTGAAACAGTGGAAGTACAAACCAGCCTTAAAGAATGGAAAACCTGTCTCCGTCTATTTCACCGTGACGTCAATCATACATGTCAGATAATTTGAGCGAGCGAGGGTATTGAAAGGCTTGATGGATGAGAATACTGAAAAGAGCCAGTTGGATTCAGCTTTGGCTGAATCGCTGGACGCGATGACTGCCGCAGCAAGTCATCATAAGGTTATTTTGGAGAACGAGCACGTGAGAGTACTCGAAACTCGAATAGCTCCTGGTGAGAGAACGCCTGTTCACACGCATCGATGGCCGGGCGTTCTTTACGTGTTGAGTTGGAGTGACTTCAAGCGATACGACAGCAACGGTCAACTCGTTCTTGATTCCCGCACCGTAGCCTCGAAACCCGAAATGGGTGCCGCCTTATGGTCGAATCCAATTGGGCCACACTTCGTGGAGAACGTTGGGGCACAGGAACTATGGGTAATCGCTGTGGAGTTGAAAACGCCGATCGTCATGCAATCATCCGACTCGATCGCGAAGTGATGCGCAGACTGAATAACACAGTTGGTGATCCGTTTGCCGGGATGATCTGGTAAACTCAAAACGAAGGAGGAAATTCAACCTTTCGCAAGTCGAGCGTTTAAAGCTCTACACGATCTATTCGCCGCCGGAGCATCCGCATGGCACGATCCACAAGAACAAAAGGGAAGCCCTCGCATACGAAAAGGAGCGTCATCACTAGGCTTCGGCAGCTTCCGGTCATATCTTTAGGGGCGTCAAGCTTGATTTGCAAGCATCTCGGCAACAAATGAGTGTTTCAAAGTCTATATTTTGCAAGGGGTGTTGGCAGCATATGCGCATGCCAATTCCTATTCGCGGACCTCTTTCGATTCCCTTTCGATTCGTCGGAATCAAAAAAAGCCAGATGAACCCAAATTTGTGTACCATTTGTGAAACGAAGTTTACCAAGGTCAAAAAGAAAAAGCAGGTCGTCATTCCGGCGACGGTATTATTTGCTGACTTGCGAGGCTATACAAGCCTTTCTGAGAGAACAGAAGGAACAGAAGTTGTTCATATGCTGCATAGTTTTTATGATGAATGTGCATCTGCAATTTGGGAAAGTGATGGTATTGTCAATAAATTTATCGGGGACGCCGTGCTTGCCATCTTTAATTTTCCTATTACGCGAGAAGACCATGTGCGACAGGCCGTTTTAGCTGGATGGAGATAC
Organism: uncultured bacterium; assembly: GCA_963771165.1. Taxonomy (GTDB): domain Bacteria; phylum Acidobacteriota; class HRBIN11; order JAKEFK01; family JAKEFK01; genus JAKEFK01. The sequence goes on from CAVYSN010000007.1 coordinate 138,347, forward strand.
AGAAGAGGTGTGGGGAAAAAAGAAATCTAACGATAACGACTTCAGAAGGAAAGGATGTCTCGATCGGTATTGGTGTTGGGATTCACACCGGAACTGCTTCTATCGGCGAAGTCGGAACAGCGTACAAGGATTTCACTATTATCGGCCCCGTAGTGAATCTGGCTTCCCGAATTCAAGGAGCAGCCAAGATCGGTGAAGTTCTTGTTACTGAAGCAGTTTATCGTCAAGTAGAAGATCTTTTTCCCCAGGCAGAAATCCGCACTTGCCAGCTCAAGGGAATCGAAGAGCCAGTGAAAGCATATCTATTGCGCTGTTAGCAGAGCCGAATACAGGACTTCGAACAGATGCAGATCATAATGACTGATAACTTACTCCGAAACACTTATTGAATGTTCTATGGATACACTTGAGGCTCTTCAAAATTGGTACATCTTAAACTGCAATGGTGAGTGGGAGCATCGCAACGGAATCAAGATTGAAACTTGCGATAATCCCGGATGGTGGGTCAAAATCGATCTGGCAGGAACAGATTTAATCAACAAGCCATTTATACCAGTGATTCATGGAGAGGTCATCGGTAATCTGGATCCACAGCCGCCATGGCTCCATTGTTACGTTGAAGAAGGGAAATGGAACGGGGCCGGAGATGCATCCTCGTTACGGGAAATACTGGAGGTTTTCTTGAATTGGGCCCAAGGCAGCGAATGAATCGCTTCAGCCGGCGGTACCACACTATAATCCGAGAAGCTTGCCCACGCCGTTCAATAATGTGTCAAAGATCCGAATGGTTGAACTATCCATTCTTGTTGTATCGGACGCGATCTGGCGGAGAACCAGCCCATTCCCTTCGAATTGATAATCGAATAACGGAACCAGACGGCGGTAATAGGGCCAGAATGTTTCGGTTCGAACTGTCGAAAAGGACAAACTCGCGTCAAACGCGATGACGATCGGTTCGGAAAGCCTGACCGGTTGGCCATTGATATGGAGAGATTCCAGTCCACCCGATCCCCTGACATAGAGTCGTCCGGTTCCGCTGAAAAGGATGTACCGCAAACGACCCGCAATCCATGAATGAAGATTCAGCAAATTCCATTGTGTTTTCAATTGAAGGTTTCCTGTAAGCGCCACCACCTGAGTTGGATAAATCACGATACCGGGATGATCGTGAATGTTCACTTCGCAAAGATAATTATCCGGATTTTCTGCGGATGAGAGAGAGACTTCGGTTGGTGTTGCATCCCGCGGGACGGTTACCTCTGTGAGTTCTGCAAGCCCCGCTGCGTAACTGATGAAAGGAGATTTCCAGTTCATCAAAAACTTTGTTCGCTTTCTGGCTGCCGGGGTGTATTGGTGAAGCCATGCCATTCGTGTCAGCAATCTTTCACCGGGCTGGAGCAGAACCGCAACATTCTTGCGAGACGGCTCAACTGTAATCGCTCCATTCTCACGGAATTTCTCCAGTTGGATCGGAGAGGCGTGTTTTGCAAGTCCCGCGACAACAAAATACCAGAATGCTCTCCAGCAAATCGGGCCGAGAAAGAGAATTGCGCACAGGATCAAAATGGTTTTGACGCTTTTGCGCAGGGTTGAAGTGAGCAATTGCCGGGTTCTATATAGACTATCGCTGCTCGTTTGGACCTGGCGCACCAATCGATCCTTTTCCTGCCGGAGCTTTTTGATTTCCGCATTCTTTTTGTCGATCAACGAACCCAGCATCTCCATTTCTTTGTTCCAGCGGTACCATTCGAGCGGCGATGTCCATCGTGACGGTTCCTGCTCCCGTAAATGCAGGTAACGTTTCTCCAGACTTAAATCGGAACGCACGTGCCGGATCGTGCGGTGTAATTCTCCAAGCTGGGTTTGCAAAGTTCGGAGCTGTAACTCCTGGGTCTGTCGTTGTTTCCACCAATCGTTGAGAATAGCGACAAGAACAACAAGGCCGGCGATGCACAGCAAAACGAATATCCGGGAGAGGATCCATCGGAATAAATCCCAGAGCAGCTTCATGCCTTGTACAGCCGGACCCGTTCGGCACCGGGGATTTTGAAAATCATATGCATTCTATATGATAATAACGGATCGGGGGGTCTCATGGATTCGACAGAAAACAAGAAGAACGGATCGATTCCTTCCTCACCATCGGTCCCCGATCCTACGGTGATCATGCAAAGCCCGCCAACCGTTGTTTCCGATGGTCAGAGTTTAAAGCTCAAACACCAACAAATCGAAGATGCTCTTGCGAGAGCAAGAAAGAAACTAACAGACGAAGATTTCGTACAGGCGCTCTCTATCGTCGATGTTCTTTTGCAGGCGGATCCGGAGCTTGAGCCTGCAAAGGCTTTGCGCGATCAGATTCAGCTCGTAGCTTCCAATGTTTCCCGCGACATCTTCGAGCAGGGCGTGAACAGCTACATGGAATGTGACTGGGACCGTGCCACGACTTACTGGAAGAAGACTCTTCAAATCCTTCCGGACGATGCTGTGGCACTGGACTGGATCGCCAAAGCTGAACTAAAGAAGGAGCAGGAAAAATCGATTCGCGCCGAACTGCTTCATGAGCTAGAAGAATGCGGCAAGATGCTTTCGCAAAGAAATTATGTCGTTGCAGAGGAGCACCTGGAAGCATTGAAAAACAAGTTTACAGGAGGTTTCCGGCTGGCAGATCTGCAAAGAATCTATGAAGCTCTTCTTGTCAGGACTCGAGTGGAGCTGGAGAAGGAGTTTGAAGATCTGCGAAGCAACATCGTTGAATTGCCTCAACCGATCATTGTTGAAAAGCAACGCCCGCCGGGAGAGTCAAAGGTCAAAGTGAAAGAGGCTTTGCTTCGGAAGGAGTACATGGACTCTTTTGAATCAGGAAAGAAATATTTTGAGAGCGGTGAATGGCAGAAGGCTCTGGCCATGTGGCGGACAGCGCGTCGCATCAATCCTCAGGACGTAAACCTGACCCATTGGATCGCCCTGGCCGAAAACAATGTAATTCAGGGGACGCCTACTCAGAAAGCATCTCCTGTTCGATCCACAATCGTATTTTTGAGTGTGTTCGTTGTGACGGCGCTCATTACGTTTCTGGCTTATCAAAAGTATTCCGATTACTCCAAAGAAACCAAGAACCGAACCCTGATACAGCGTGCGATCGAGCATTACAGAGCGGGCCGTTTGGAAGACAGCTGGAAGACTCTGCAAATGTATCTTTTGCAGGACCCGGAGAACGAGTCAGCCCGAACACTCTTTGACAGAATTACTTCGGAAATGAATGCGCGGGAAAAGATGGAAAACCAATACCGGCAACTGGATGTTCATCTTCAAAAGGCCCGCAGAGAAAAAGAAGCCAAGAACTATCCTGCTGCGATTCAATATTATCAAATGGTGCTTGACATCGATCCATCTCAAGGTGAAGCGCGTGAAGTTCTCGAACAACTTAAAAAAGTCGTTGATTCGACGCAACTGGAAAAGAAGGATTTCCGATCTGCTCCGGGAAGGTGAAACGCTGCTTTCACAAAACCAGTTGGATGCAGCAGAAGAGAAACTAAACCAGGCCCTGGCGTTTCGTCCGGGCGACACAACGGCCGTGGTGCTTCTGAACAGGATCGATTCCAAACGAAATCATTTGAACAGAATTGCCGTGCAACTGGAGGTTGCCAGGTACCTGTACGAACGCAATCAGAAGGACAGCGCAGTGCTTGTTTTGAACCGCATTTTATCCGTTGAGCCTGATCAGGCTCAAACCAAACAACTGCTGGCAAGAATTCGTGGATCTTCCTCGGTGCCGAAAGCGTCCCTCGAAATCCGAATTCAACCCGCCGCGAGATTGTGGATTGACGGCAGGGATTGCGGAATCACTTCCCACTTCAATCAAATGGAATCCATCGGTTCTCATATTATCCACATTGAGCTGCAAGGCTTCCGTAGCCTTGATCAGGGAATTGAAGTGAAAACTTCAATGAGGAATCAATTCCAATTTCAGTTAAAATCTATGTGATTTTTGTAAGGGCGCGATTCATCACGCCCGCGTGTTATTTTGAAATTGGAACGCGGGCGCCATCAAGGTCGCTCCTACAGGGATGAGAGCGGTACCCCTTCCAAAATCTTCTGTTTGAACTTATATTTCGAGTAACTCCATGTCGATGGCAACCGTCAACCTTCCCGAAGCCAGACGGCGGAACTCTGTCTCGACGATGCGTGCGCTTGCCGATCAGACTTTCTCGCGCGTAGCGGGAGCTCCTTTAATTAGTGGAAACAGCGTACGTGTGTTAAAGGATGCAAAAGAGAATTATCCTGCCTGGTTGGATGCAATAGAAGGCGCAAAGCATCGCGTCTTTTTTGAGAGCTACATTGTTCGTGATGATAAAGACGGCCGGCGGTTTGCAGACGCAATGATCCAGAAAGCAAAAGAGGGGGTGAACGTTTACCTGATTTACGATTGGGTCGGCGCATTTCTAAAGACGCCACGACGTTACTGGAATCTCTTGAAGAAGGAAGGCGTTCAGGTGCGTTGTTTTAATCCGCCGAAACTCTCATCACCCATGGCATGGCTATCGCGAGATCATCGCAAGTCGATTGTCGTGGATAACAAAGTGGCGTTTGTCAGCGGATTGTGTGTAGGCTGTGCGTGGTCCGGGGATCCTGAAAAGGGAATTGAACCCTGGAGGGATACGGGTGTGGAAATACGGGGTCCTGCGGTTGCTGAAGTAGCGCGCGCGTTCTCGCGATCCTGGGCCGCATCGGGCGAACCGTTGCCGGATGAGATCATCAGTCTGGATGAAGACCCAATCGTTGATCACGGAAAAGTCAATCTGCGTGTGATTGGGACAGAACCGGAAACAGCGGGAATGTTCCGTTTGGATCAGCTCGTCTCTGCAATCGCAAGATCGCGGCTGTATCTGAGCGACGCTTATTTTGCAGGAACGACCACTTATGTTCAGGCGCTTGTAGCCGCGTCCAAAGATGGTGTGGATGTGCGGTTGCTGTTGCCCGGCGCCAGCGATATTGCCTTCCTGAGTCCGCTCTCGCGTGTTGGTTATCGACCTTTATTGGAAGGGGGCGTGCGGATTTTTGAATGGAATGGTCCCATGATGCACGCCAAAACCGCAGTTGCGGACGGCAAATGGGCGCGAATCGGGTCCACAAATTTAAATCTTGCGAGTTGGACCGGAAATTGGGAATTGGATGTTGCCGTTGAAGATGATGGTTTTGCGCAAAAAATGGAAGACATGTTTCTGGATGATCTGACCAACACAACGGAAATCGTTCTGAAGGAACAGAAATTAGTCCGGCAAACCGATGATCCGGTTCAATTCAGACGCAGAAGACGGGGGAGCGCTGGGCGTGTTGTAGCGGGGGCTTTGAGTATCGGTCGTGCCAGCTATGCCGCTGTAACGAACCGTCGTGATTTCAGCCGCACGGAAGCGAGGGCTTTGCTGACCTCCTCCTTCTTCCTTTTCGGATTTGCGTTGCTGCTTTATTTCTTCCCGAAAATCGTCGTATTCCCTTTGGCGTTCCTACTTGTTTGGACAGGACTGGCGTTAGCGGTTCGCGCGATCCGGTTGCTGTACAAAGCACCGCCGGAAGCTCCAGTAAAAAAGCCGGCCGACACTCCTGTTCCGGAACTCCCAAACCCACCAAATGATTTGCAACTCCAGTAGTGGAGCCTGGCAAAAACTCAGGAAGAAGTCCGCGCTCCCACTAGTTTTTCGACAGGCTCAGTGGCAGAGCATTGCCTTAATCCCGACTTCCGTTTTCCAAAGATGAATGGCAACCAGGTGTATGCGTTCCGATTTTGTGCAAATGCTCTGCAAGAGCAATTCCTCGCAGAAAGCATGTTCTTGGAAAGATAAAATCACGGATTCAAAAGCTCTGGTTCTTGGATTACACGGGAATTGCTCTGCCACTACAGATCTTACTCATGTAAAATAGTTCATTTGGAGAGGAGTGTGACTATGCGGAGATGTTTCTTTCTGGTCTGATTCTATTTGTTTGTATTCATACGAATGTATTCGGAGATGAGAAATTTCAGGCTCTGAAGTACCGGAATATCGGACCCACGCGTGGAGGCCGTTGCAGCGCAGTGACCGGCGTGCCGGGAAAGACGCATACCTTTCTGATGGGCAACGCAGGTGGGGTTTGGAGAACGGACAATGCGGGTCAAAGCTGGGAGAACATCTCGGATGAATTTTTCGAAAGCGGCTCGATCGGCGCGATTGCTGTGGCGGAATCGGATCCGAATGTCATCTATGTGGGCACGGGACAGGCAACCATTCGAGGCAATGTTGCGCTAGGCGTGGGCATTTATAAATCGCAGGATGGTGGAAAGACGTGGAGCCATAGCGGATTGCGCAATGCCGGACAAATCGCTGAGATCCGAATCCATCCTAAAGATGAAAACCTTGTCTATGCGGCCGTGGTGGGAAATGCCTTTGTTCCCAATGAAGAGCGCGGGCTGTTTCGTTCGAAGGATGGTGGTAAATCCTGGGAAAAGATCCTGTACATCAGCGCTAGAACCGGGGTTGTTGATATCAGTATGGATGCAACGAATCCGCGCGTTTTATACGCAGCTGCCTGGACCGGGCAAAGAAAACCATGGACGATTGTTTCCGGCAGCGAAGAAAGCGCTCTGTATAAGAGCGTGGATGGCGGGGATCAATGGAAGAAATTGAGTGGCGGGCTTCCGGAGGGACTTGTGGGGAAAATCGGAGTCGCCGTTTCTCCGGTCAGGCCAAACCGGGTCTGGGCAATTGTAGAAGCGCCCGAAGACGGACTGTTCCGTTCGGATGATGCGGGCGAATCATGGACCCGGCTTGAAACGAATCAGAGCAGAAGATTGTACCAGCGTGCCTGGTATTACATGCACATCTATGCAGATCCGCGAGACGAACAAAAAGTGTACGTCTTGAATGTCGACCAGTTTCGCTCTCGTGACGGCGGAACGACGTTCGAAACCATCGATGTGCCACATGGGGATGGGCATGATTTGTGGATCAATCCACAGGACACACGCATCATGGTGATGGGGACAGATGGAGGAGCATCCGTTACGCTCGATGAAGGGAAGAACTGGTCCACCTTGCTCAATCAGCCGACAGCGGAGATTTATAACGTCGCTGTAGATAACGGATTCCCTTATCGCGTTTACGGAGCACAGCAGGATAACACAACGATTTCCTTGCCGAGCCGCGCGTTACCTGGTTTAACACCATACGAATACTGGAAGGATGCCGGGGGTGGCGAAAGTGGCCACATCGGTTTTGATTTTCAGAATGTGGATATTGTTTATGCCGGCAGTTACGGTGGCGAAATCACACGCACAAATTTTAAAACAGGGGAATTTCGCAGCGTGATGGCCTATCCGCAAATGGAAATCGGCCTCGCAGCACGCGACCTTCGATACCGATTCAACTGGAACGCTCCGTTACGCGTATCGAAACATGACCCAAAAACCATTTATTATGCATCGCAATTCATTCACAAAACGACGAACGAAGGTCAAAGCTGGGAGGTCATCAGTCCGGATCTATCGCGCAACGATAAAAGCAAACAGGGCTATTCCGGCGAACCGATCACCTATGAGAACACTGGAATCGAAGTGTATTCCAACGTCCTTGCATTTGAAGAATCACCGATCAAAGCCGGCGTTTTGTGGGCCGGCAGTGATGACGGCCTGGTTCATGTCTCCGATGATCATGGAAAAACCTGGCGTAACGTTACTCCGCCTGGTACGCCTGATTGGGGGACCATAAACAGCATAGAACCTTCACCGCACGACCCAGCCAAAGCTTATGTTGTGGTTCATAAATACAGGTTAGGGGACATGCGTCCGTACATTTTTCGCACGGCGGATTATGGAAAGAAATGGAATCTTCTAACGAGCGGCAAGAATGGGATTCCCGAAGATACTCCCACCCGCGCTGTTCGAGAGGATCCGATTCGCACGGGGTTTCTTTATGCCGCCACAGAGAAGGGAATTTACGTTTCATTCGATGACGGCAGGAAGTGGGAATCACTTCAATTGAATTTGCCGGTTGTGCCTGTAACAGATTTACGAGTGAACCAGAACGATCTCGTGGCATCCACGCAGGGGAGAAGCTTCTGGATTCTTGATGATCTAACGGTGCTCCATCAGATTGGTTCAGGCGGCATACAGCAAAGAAAACCTGTTCTACTGAAACCTCGCGATACATACAGGATGCGCATGCAAAATTCGCAAGATAATCCTCCCAATGGTGCAATGATTTTTTATTATTTGCCGGAGGAGACCAAGGAGGAAGTTGTTCTGGCTATATCCGATGCGAATGGTCAATTGATCCAGGAATTCTACAGCACTCGTTTGCCGCATCCCAATCCGGAATTCCCCTACGGTTTTATGGGCCGGTATGATGGGGACCGAAAACTCACCAGCAATGCTGGGCTCAACCGTTTCGTTTGGGATCTTCGTTATCCCGTTGTTGATTTCCCGAAAGGAACGATTATCTGGGGTTTCCTTGGAGGCCCGCGAGCTGCCCCGGGAACATACAAGGCGACGTTAAGGATCGGTGCGATGCAGCAGCATCAAACATTTCAGATATTGAAAGATCCGCGCGTGACCGCTTCGCAGAAAGATCTCGAAGATCAGTTTATTTTTCAACTTCAGATCCGAGATCGTTTGAATCAGATATACGCTGGCGTGAGGGAATTGCGTGAAGCAAGGGAACAATCGATCGATGCCGTTGCCCGGCTTTCAAAGCATGGAAAAGACATCTCGCAATTGAAGAAAATGTCGGAAGACCTTGGGGTGAAGCTCAGCGCAGTGGAAGAGGAGCTCATGCAGCCAAAGAATCGAGCCGACCAGGACACGGAAAATTATCCGACCAAGCTGGATAATCAACTTGGATACGTTTTTATGTTGTTAGATGCCACGGACAGTCGCCCAACAGATGGTCAGGTCGAAAGATTTCGTGATTTGAGCCGCGAGATCGATGGCCAGCTGGTGAAGTTGAAAACGATCCTGAACACAGATGTTGCCGCTTTCAACAAAGCGGCTGAAGCGCTTGGCGCTACAGCTGTCCTGGTTGGCAGCGAATGAAAAAGGAATCGTTCGCCGCGCGTCATTATAACTGGTAATGGTTTGTCGAGCCTTGCATATAGCCCGATTTGCCGACTTCAGTGAACCGCAGTCGTTGCGGTTGAAAGCTTCAGGTAAAGCGCTTCCTGTTGGCGAACCATTTCGCGGATATCGAATTCATGCTGGATCTGCCGTGACAGACCCGGATCCACTTTCCAATTCTCATCGAGTGCTTGCATCATCTTATCGGCGAAGTCTTGCGCATTTTGAGGCTCGGCAAGGGCGCCATTGCGGCCTTCAAAAATAATTTCCCGGTTCCCATCAATGTCGCTTGCAATCACAGGCACACCAGCAACAGCAGCTTCAGGAATGATTCGCGGCAACCCTTCCCAGAGTGATGGCAATACGATGAGATTCAGATTGGCAAGAATCTCAGGGATATCGCGACGCCAACCCAGATGCCTGAAATTGAGCGCGTATCGCATTTTGGATGCTCGTCGCAAAACCGCCTCCGCCATTTCGCCATCCCCGATTAAAAGGAATCTGGTATTCGGCATTTTTCGACTGACGATATCCGCGGCTTCTACAAAGGTGAGCGGATCTTTTTGAGGCTTTAAACAACCAATCATCGCCACTGCCAGCGCTTTTCGCGGAATACCAAGCTGTTCACGGAACGCTTCACTCGGTTTGGCCTGCAAGAGCCGGTCAACCTCTACTCCACTGCGAATCATTGAACTCGAGCATTTTTGAAGGAGATCCAGCTCTTCTGCCCATTTTAAATTGTCACGCGACACAAAAATCAAATGATGGCTGCGACGACTCGCTTCACGCTCCAGGGACACATAAAGCTTGAACACGCCCGCGTTCTGATATCGATGGAAGCCGAAACCATGATACGTGTGGATGATGATCGGCACGTTCTCCGCTGAAGCAGCCAGCCGTCCCAGCACTCCCGCCTTGGAGCTGTGGGTGTGAACGATGTCCGGTTTTATTTCTTTTAGCTGCTGGCGAAGCTGCTGATATGCCTGATAATCAGCAACAGGGCGGATCGGTCTGCTTAATTCAGCACAAAACCGAACAGAAACATCTTTCAATCCGCGGGCTTCATCATCCAGCACGCCTCCCGGTCCGGTGATCAAATGAGGTTCGAATAAAGAACGGTTTAAGTTGGCAACCGTGTAAAGCGTGTTCTGTTGTGCACCACCCAGCTCCAGCATTGTAATAATGTGAACAACCCTTATACGCGACATGATGTTGCGATTTTATCATGCGCGGTAGGAAGAATTTTCTTATTCACCGTATTCGCAGAGCATTTGCTCAACCGCTGAACGCATACCCTATGAACCATTTATCAGAGCAGAACTAAAGTTTGGGGGAATTACCGGCAAATGCCCTGCCACTACATCTTTATTGATGATGCGTAATCGCGCACGGACCGGAGCTTCACAGGCATCGATTGTAAAACTTCCTGCATGCCGATAACGGTCCCCTGCGTGTAACCAAGCATCAGGCCTGTAAATGTTCGTTGAACCGGATCGACGGCGGATTCATATTGCGATTTCAAGGCATCAGCCGGCACATGCTCGACCGTAAATGTTTTGCCGCTGATCTCTTCAAAGATTTTCACAACTTCCAGGGGGGTGAGGCTCTCAGGACCTCCCAGTGGAATCACACTGTTTTCTGCAGCCGTATTTTCCAGAGACAAAACAGCGAATTGACCAACATCGCGATACGAGATCCAGCTGATTTGTTTCTCTCCCGTACCGTAAATTCGAACATTCCCTTTTGCTGCATCAAACCCAAGATGCGGGCCAAGCCAGACCTCTTGAAACAACGTCGGTTGAAGAATAGTGTAAGCGAGACTGCTTTTCTTGAGACGGTCTTCGACAGCCCGTTTCGCAGACTGCAAAGGAGTTTCAACGGGACTCGGTGGAAATGAAATGAAGACAAAGCGTTTGACTCCGGCCTTTTCGGCTGCATCGATCAACGCAAAATGACCGTCACGATCGGTCCTGTCAAAGGAGTCTCCCGCTTGCCGTGCCACAATCGACGTTGCGGTCGTTAAAATGTTTTCCACATTGCGGCATGCACTTTGTAATGATGCGTGATCTTTCAAGTCTCCTTCTACAAATTCCACTCTTAGTTTCTGAAGAGCGCTCTTCTTCTCTTCAGATGTAGTCGATCGAATCAGAGCCCTGACCGGCTTACCGCGTTCGGTCAGCAACTTGCAAATTTCTGTGCCTAATACGCCTGATGCTCCCACAACAAGATTCATAGTTTCTCCTGAATCATTTTCACAATCTTTTCAAGATATTCTTTGTCGATTTCGCTAAACGCATCGAGATTCACGCTATCAACATCCAGCAGAGCGTAAACCTCGCTGTTTTTGAACAAAGGCAAAACAATTTCCGATTTTGATATGCTGCTGCAGGCAATATGGCCCGGGAATTGATCCACATCAGGAACAAGGATCGTGCGAGCTTCAGCCCAGCTCGTGCCGCAAACGCCCTTGCCTTTCTTGATGCGAGTACATGCGACCGGCCCTTGAAATGGGCCAAGCACGAGATCATCCTCTTTCACCAGATAAAAGCCGACCCAGAGCCACTCGAATTGCTCTTTTAACGCGGCCGATACGTTTGCAAAATTTGCGATTGTGTCCTTTTCATTGTCAAGAAGCCCCTGAATTTGCGGCAGCAGAGATTCGTATTGTTCCCGTTTTGATCCCTGTACGATAACCAGATCTTCGCTCATAAATATAGAGTGCCAAAGTCATTGAGCAATCAGTCATGAGACCCTCAGGACTCATCATTTCGCTCAGTCCCTTTATTTTATACAATATGGAAACATTTTCTGCTCCAGGAGCGTAGTTTTATTCTGCGATGCAATCCGAATTGTGGAGAATTCCGGAGCTAAGGCACCTCGAATGCATGCGGGTTGTCGATTCGAGGCATTTTTTCCCGCGGCACTGGCATGAAACATACGTCATTGAAGTTGTCGATGAAGGGAGAAACGAGTTCTGGTGCAATGGACGAATCTGTTCTGCTGATTCGAATGACGTCATTGTGATTCATCCGGGTGAAACACACACCGGTTATCCCCTTGGCCTGGCACCGTTGTCGTACCGGTCCTTTTATCCTGCTAAGGAATTGATGATTGATTTATGCATTCAGGTGATGGGTGTGGAAAATGCGCCTCGATTTCCAACGAACGTTATCCGGGATAAAGCTCTGGCCCGGATGTTCCGGCAAGCACACAGGATGTTGGAAAAAAGCGAGACCAGAATGAAAGGGCACGGTATGATGATTCTAGCGCTGGGAGAATTCATCACTCGATTTTTGCACTCCATCGGACAGATGTAAGCATCCTTGCCGGCCGGTTGTTCCTGGGTGTAAAGCGGAGCGGATTGAATTGCCAAAACGACGAAAAGAATCCAGAGCAGTTTTCTCATATTGAATACCTCAGCGACCGAGAATACAGAACCGTATCGTCCTCGTCTTGTACGATGTTGCTCTTGTACCCCCGGCGGCTCGCACGCAGAGCTTGAGCAAAAACGTTCCGCACCTTATGATTAAGATGCGACACAACGTTGCCGAGCTCGCTCATGCGAAAGTGGCGGAATTGGCAGACGCGCTGGCCTTAGGAGCCAGTCCCGCAAGGGGTGGGGGTTCGAGTCCCCCCTTTCGCATTTTCATGAACCATTTTGGCGCCTTTTGGTTACCATTTAGATACCATTTGGGTACCATTTATGCGCCATTTCGGTACCATTGTGGCGTATTTTTGGTATATGCAGGCGGGACGCCTGCGTGTCTGAAGGGAAAGCAATGAATTCTAAAACAACGGTCGTGGATCCTGTGTGTGGAATGGAGGTAGACCCGGCTTCCGCTGCCGCCACAGTTCGACAGAACGGGCAGGACTATTACTTCTGTTCCAATCACTGCGCAAAGAGGTTCCAGGAAAAACCGGCCGAACCGGTTGAGTCGGTCAAAGGAGCCATTTATACGTGTCCGATGCATCCCGAAGTGCGCCAGATCGGTCCGGGAAATTGTCCGATTTGTGGAATGGCTTTGGAACCGGTTGACGTTTCGCTAAGCGAAGAGGAAGAGAATCCGGAATTGAAGGACATGTCGCGCAGATTCTGGTGGAGCGCACTCCTTTCGCTCCCGCTGATCCTGTTCGGTATGTCTGAAATGTTGAAGATCGATGCAGTTCAAGCGATCACAGAGCAGCCGCTTTTCAACTGGTTGCAGATGATGCTGGCGACACCGGTTGTTGTTTGGGGCGGATATCCATTTTTTCAACGCGGTTACAGCTCTATTGTGAACCGAAGCCCCAACATGTTTACGCTGATTGCAATTGGAACAGGCATTGCCTATGTCTATAGCCTGTTTGCTACGATCTTCCCGGGCGTTTTTCCTCTTGAATTCAAGAATCATTCCGGCTTGATCGGGGTCTATTTTGAAGCTGCAGCGGTGATCACAACCCTGGTTCTTTTAGGTCAGGTTCTGGAGCTTCGAGCGAGAGGGCAAACAAGCTCGGCAATCAAGTCGTTGCTGCGACTCACTCCAAAGACAGCTCGCGTGATCCGTGAAAATGGAGTGGAAGAGGATGTACCGCTCAATCATATTCACCCGGGAGAGAAGATCCGGGTCCGTCCCGGTGAACAGATTCCAGTGGATGGAGTGGTGGTATTCGGAAAGAGTTCGATTGATGAATCCATGATTACAGGCGAATCAATCCCGGTTGAAAAGGATATTGGCGATCCGGTTACCGGCGGCACCACGAATCAGACTGGAAGCTTTGTTATGGAAGCGCGAAATGTCGGCGCCGATACTCTCTTATCGCAGATCGTTCGTTTGGTAACAGAAGCGCAGAGGAGCCGCCCTAACATCCAGCGTTTAGCGGACAAAATTTCTTTCTACTTCGTTCCCATTGTCATCGCGATTTCGGTGATCACCGCGCTCATATGGGCCATTTTTGGTCCGGAGCCGGCATTGGTTTACGCGTTAGTCAATGCGGTGGCCGTATTGATCATCGCGTGCCCATGCGCTCTGGGGCTCGCGACACCGATGTCGGTGATGGTCGCTACCGGAAGAGGGGCTCAGGCCGGTGTGCTGATACGAAACGCAGAAGCATTGGAACTGCTTGAGAAGATCGATACTTTGGTACTGGATAAAACCGGAACGTTGACAGAGGGCAAACCGAAACTCGTATCGATTCACACATTTGACGATTTTACGGAAGAACAATTATTAAGGATCGCGGCGGCTTTGGAAAAGGGATCTGAACACCCTCTTGCTGCATCGATTTTAAAAGCAGCGGAGAGTCGCGGCATCACGAACATTCCATCCGTTGAAGATTTTAGAGCAATTCCCGGTAAAGGGATTCAAGCAATCTACGAGGGCCAAGCTGCCGCAATCGGAAACCTGAAGTTATTGGAAGATGTAAAGATTTCAGCGGAACATGTGAGTGACCAGGCATCGAGACTTCAAGCCGAAGGACAAACGGTACTATTCGTTGTGCTGGCCGGCAAGCCGGCCGGTCTCCTGGGTGTTGCAGATACGATCAAAGAGACCACTCCGGAAGCAATCGAACAACTGAAAAAGGAGGGGATTCAATTGGTGATGTTAACGGGCGATCATCCTGTAACAGCCAATGCGGTCGCGCAAAAATTGGAAATCACCGAAGTGTATGCGAATGTTTTGCCGCATCAGAAAAGTGAAATCGTCCAAAAGCTTCAAAGAGCAGGCAGAAGAGTTGCAATGGCTGGAGATGGTGTAAACGATGCCCCGGCTCTGGCGCAGGCGGAAGTTGGAATTGCGATGGGCTCCGGCACAGATGTTGCGATGCAAAGCGCGGGGATTACGTTGATCAAAGGGGACCTTCGCGGAATCGTTCGCGCGAGAAAGCTGAGCAAAGCAGCAATGAAAAACATTCGACAGAATCTGTTTTTTGCTTTTATCTACAATACTCTTGGAATTCCGATCGCTGCGGGCGTTCTCTATCCATTCTTTGGATTACTACTGAGTCCGATGATCGCCAGCGCGGCAATGAGTTTCAGCTCCGTTTCAGTGATCGCCAATTCCCTTCGATTAAGGAAAGTGAAAATCTAGTACCAAGTGACATTTGAATCCATAACGCCTGCGCTCCTTAGTCGCGCAGGGATCGCGTGACCGCTTCAACCGCGTCGGTGGGATAACCTGGTAATCGATTCCGGAAAGTTTCCTTCGCAAATTGGAGCATTTCAACGGCGGCAGCCGGTGTCTCCAGTAGCAGGATCTGATTGAGCTTCAATCCAACCTCGGGGAACACAAATTCAAGTCGCCGGAACGGATCAAGATCATCCAGCAATTGTTTTGAAGAAGAATCAAGATACGCATGACAGAGAAGAGCCAGATTTCTGAGAGCGCTTTTTTTCACAAAGAAGTGCCCGCTGAGCCGTTCACCGCGGCGATAGCGGCTCACTCCCGACGAGTAGATTCGTAATGAACTGGCCGAACAGCCATGCAGGATCCGGTTGCGTTGTTTGCTGCTTTGTTCGCTCGCGAATCTTTTGGAGGTGCACTTCGAGATTGCATCGATTCAGCAGGATTGTGTAACGATTGATTTGCGCCAGATACAATTCGTTTACATCAAAGACGGCGAACTCGAGAAGGTGAGCGTCGTGGTATAAAACCTTAACGCCATGAGCGGTCTCTCGAAAAGAGAAAATGATCTCCTGTGAATCAGGAAGCCAGTCCAAATGACTTCGAAAGAATTCCTGGTGTCCGGGTTGGACGATCACAAAAAAATCATGATCGGACCATTGGTCCGGCGCATAATCTATTCGCGCCATAGATCCCACCGCGACAAGACCGAGAACTTGCTCCTGTTCGCTGAGCCGCTTGACCAGTTCTTCTGTAAATCGTTGATACTTTTCCGGCGTCATAACGGGTTATTATAGAACCATCGTGATGGAAGTTTATGAAAAAATTTAACTTTTATGAAGATGACCGCTACGCGCAAGCGTATTCAAAGCTGGAATTTCCAGGCACTTATTTTCTTGCTTACCGGGATTTGCCGCAGATCATTGCCGGACACGTGACAGGAACGAACGCCATCGATTTCGGCTGTGGCGCAGGCCGTTCAACGCGATTCTTGAAGAAGCTGGGATTTAAAGTGATTGGCATTGATATATCCGAAGAAATGATTCGCAAGGCGAGAGAAAAGGACATTGATGGCGATTACCGTTTGATATCCGGGGGCGATTTCAATTCGTTTGAAGCCGCTTCGTATGATCTTGTGCTGTCGGCGTTTACTTTTGATAATGTACCGGACATGAACAGGAAGGTTCAACTCTTCAATGGCCTCACCGGGCTTCTGAATCCGAAAGGCCGAATGATCAACCTCGTATCTTCACCGGAAATCTATGTGCATGAATGGGCTTCCTTCTCCACACGGGATTTTCCTGAAAACAGGTTCGCAAAGAGCGGTGATGAAGTGAAAATTGTGAATCGGGCCATAGAAGATTCGAGGCCGGTGGTCGATATTCTCATGTCGGATGATGCGTACAGGGATGTCTATAAAAGAGCCGGAATCGAAGTCGTTGCGACATACAAGCCGCTGGCAAAAGTGGATGATCCGGGTCCATGGGTGAATGAAACCACAATCACTCCCTGGGTCATTTATGTCCTCAAAAAATCAGCCTGAACATCCCCTCATCTCAAAAATCTTCCTATCCCCTTCTTACACGGGCCCTATGCCGCTCTATGTCATAACGGAGTTATGATGAAGTCACTATGAAAAGAAAAACGGGGTACGTTTCAGGGGAAGAATTTCACACACAGATCAAGCGAGTGTATTCAGGAGAATTCGATTGGGCGGTAAACAAGAAAAAGAAAGACATGGCTCAGGTTGTCTATGACGCCGTGCATGAGAATCGTTCGTTTGAAGATGAGCGTCGCGGACAGGGCAAAGACTACGCGACCTGGATTTTTTCAGAAGAGGATGGAATTCGCGAGGGGATCTTCTCTTCCTGCTTTGAGTTAATGATCGATGCGGAACTGGAACCGAATGCTTCGATCGGGCTTCATCATCACGATCGAACGGAGGAGATTTATTACATTCTGAAAGGAAGCATCCGAATGACAACGGTCGGTTCAAGTGGTGAAGAGCATTCGGAGGAGCTTTCTGAAGGTGACGCTCATGCCGTTCGATTGAATCAGGGCCATTACGGAACCGCAGGACCGAAAGGAGTCCGGTTCATTGCGGTTGCATTCCGAAAACCGGCGTAAAAGTCTGGTATCCTTAGAAAGGTTGCCGAAAGGCAAATTCTAACAGGAGGAGCCATGAGTATTAAAAGATTTGCGTATTTTGGATTTGCACTGATTTTGACGGTCCTGGTCGCTGTTCCCGCGATAGCTGCCGGTGGGTCGGACCTTGCGGGACGGGCCGCAACGTGGGAGAAAGAGTATAACGCCGACAACTTAAAGGCCGTTGCCGCCCTGTATGCAGCTGATGGTTGCCGCATGCCCCCCAATCAGAAAGCAGTTTGCGGGAGCGACGGGATTCTGGGGCAGCTCACGGCGGGCAAGCAACAGGGCGTCGCCAAAGTCAAGATCGCAGTCACCCATGATGAGACAAGCGGTGATTGGGGCTACGGCGCAGGAACGTACGAAATCATAGGTCCTGACGGAGCGCATGCTGACCACGGCAAGTGGATGAACGTTTCCAAGAAGATGAACGGCAAATGGATCATTCAGCGCGACATTTTTAACTCGGACATGCCGATCCCGACAGCGACAAAATAGAATTTCTTGAAATGGCCCCGCAAACGTTTGACTGTTCGTAAGTGCGGGGCCATTCAGAATTGTAAGTTCAATCATTTCCGCCCGAGCCGGCATCTCCCGAATCAGGGAGCCAGTGGGACACCGATGCCTGCCATGGGTTTGAGTTACTCTGTCTTAAAGGCACCTTCCGAGATCGTCTGATTTCCATTCACTTCGATTGCCAAAACCTCAAAGATATATTTTGTGTTCGGTTCCAGAAACTCAGGCGAAACGGTTAAGCTGGTAACGTTACCAGGAACAAAAACATCGAAATGGCGCAAGGGTTTTCCTCCTTCGACGATCACCTCATATTGATCAATTTGAATTCCGGCGGGAGTTACAACCGGATCCCAATGGATCACGGTATTTTGAGGATCCACCACATCCTTTTTCTTCGGCCCGATAATCGATGGACCATCCGGAATTGTGTGACTGAAAGGAATCTTGCCGACTAAGGTTTCGCCCTCTGTGTTTTTGCCGATGAACTTGTAGTCCCCTTCAGGAAATAATGCAAGAAATTCCGGCAGCGATAGATCCTGAATGGAAGGCTCATGGCTTTCGAAAAAAAGCTCGGTCATTCCGAGCTTTCTCACAGTTGTTCGGCCATCCACCTCGAAAATCAGCTTCCCATTCGGGTCAATGATATTGATTGTTTTCCACGGATCCGCATCCAGGAACATCTGAACCCCCACATCTTCAGCTGTGGAGTTAAACTCGATAATTAGTTTCGCTTCCTTAAAAGGCACCTTGGCGTCTGACTTCGAATCACTGGCCGAAAGTTCAATACCAATTGCAAAGACAGCTATCGAAATGATTGTTTTGATCAGCAATCGGCTGATGTTAAGGGATGTCATTTTCATCTTGAATCCTCCAATTGTTCTACCAATTAGAGTATGGGGCCAAAGCATTACCCGTAAATTTCATGATCATTACATTGTTGAAAGGAAGAGCCGCTGAGTTTCGCGAATCCTGATACCGGGTGTGCGGCATCAGGAGTTTGAAGACAATCGTACATTCGACTCGCGCAGCTGTTCGACAAATTGAATCTATAATAGGAGTTCGCGAACACATTTTCCGAATCGGAGTTATTGACATGAACAACAAGAAGAGCCTGAACACGGTTTGTGCCGGCGCTATTTTCCTCTTTCTTATTTCAGTTACCTTCCTCGTAGCTTCTGAGGAGATACGACCGCCTGCCGCTGCGAAGAAGCCGAATATCATCCAGATCCATGAGGATAAGGTGACAGACAATTATTTCTGGCTTCGCGAAAAAACGAATCCGGAGGTCATTGAATACCTCAACGCTGAGAATCGGTACGCGGAACAAATGCTCGCCGGCACAAAAGAGTTGCAGGAAAAGCTTTATCAGGAAATGCTTTCCCGGATCAAGGAGACGGATCTCTCCGTCCCGTATAAAAAAGGTGCTTACTTCTATTACAACCGGACGATTCAAGGGAAACAGTATCCGATCTATTGCAGAAAGAAAGGTTCTTTGGAAGCGGCGGAAGAAGTTCTGCTTGATTTGAATGAACTGGCAGCGGGAAAACAATTTATGGCTGTGGGCGATTTTGATGTCAGCGATGATGGGAACCTGCTGGCATATTCGACCGATGAAACAGGGTTTCGGGTTTATAACCTTTTCATAAAAGATTTGCGGACAGGGAAGCTTCTGCCGGATCGCGTGAATGATGTCGGACTCGTTCTTCTGGGCTACGGACAACAAGACCCTTTTTCACATCACCAAAGATTCAGCTAAACGACCCTATCG
>CAVYSN010000008.1:0-57004 GCA_963771165.1 uncultured bacterium
GTGTCACGTACTTGGTTCAGTTGCATATCTACAACAGCTTGAATCTTGCTCTTGCCGGTGTGTGCCGGCTCATTGGGTCCCATGGATTTTGCATCCTCTGTAAAATAATTTGCCACACCTTTCGAATCACCCTTTGCTAGCAACTCCACAAAATCGCGGTTAGCTTCTTCAATTTCCTTACGGGCGATTACCAGGTCAAAAGGTTTCTTTTCTGCTGGAATCAAACCCAATTGTGTATTGAATTCCAGGTTGTCAAAAAAGTCCCTTTCCTCAACAATTTTTCCATTCGTCATGCGAACAAGCGTCGTGCCCTCAACGTTCACCGCTTTACCGGTTGCTGGGATTCCAAAAAACGGACCTGTATGAGTTCCTTTGAACGACCAGTACTTTACGAGCTTGTCATCCTGTCCAAAAATATCCTTGACGACGAACTGTACACTGGAGAATCCGGTGAGAAAGTTACTGTAATAATCTCTTACTGCATCGATTCCGCGTATATCTGTGGCCCCGGTGTGCAGAACGATATCCGGCGAAAAATTACTGTCATTGAACATATCTAATTTTCTATTGTTCAGAATTTCATCCCAGACATGCGCGTACATTTTAAGATTGTCTTGAACCTGATCTGCCTGCACTTTTACGGGAAAACCTCCAGCCAGCAAGATCGTCGCGAGGGATAGAAGCAACAATTGTAATAGACGGAGGTTGTATTTCACTTTTTTTCTTTCAATTTTCATGGACGTGATTATTTCATTGAATCCGCATTTCAACAAATTCTTCAATCCCTCTCTTTGATCTCGGGACATTCCTCACGGGGCGATATAAATACTCCAGAGTTTCCTGCCTTGAAGGTGAATAGTGAAATTCTCAATACCGTCCGCAGGGAGGAAAAGCAACCTGGACTCAACTTCGATAAGATATATTATGTAAACTAAAATTGAGAGAAGGAGGCCGGATCGGATTTCACTTGCTGACATCGGTTCGAACGCGCGAAGGTAATGCGCGGTCGGAAAGTAATTTTACAAAATCCAAAAAATACTGCGGAGTCGCTTCGAATTTGTTCAGCACAGCAAACCAGTCCCGGTAAACACCGTTTCTTTGTCAAACGAAGCGCTTTCAGTTCACCGGATTTTAATTGCGGGGCGACAGCCCATCGCGCTAAAACGCTAACGCCGATTCCTGCTTTTACCATCTCGATAATTGCCTCCGTCAGCATGACGGAGTAAATCTTCTTTGGTATCACCCCATTCGCTGCCAGGATTTTTTGAAACACAAGGTTCGTCTCCAAAGGCACCGCATACACAATTAAGTTTTCTCTCCGCGAGATCCTCCGCTTTCACATACTTTGACGAAGCAAGCGTGTGATCCCGGGGAACAACCACAACAAGTTCATCTTTAAACAATGGGTAGTAAACGAGGCTGCTGTCTGAGATTCTGGAGTAGGCAACGGCAACATCGAGCCGTCCTTCCATCAATGCTTTTACCGGAGCGTCCGTGGCTTCCAGAACAATCCTCACCTCCACTCCGGGATGTTTCTGGTAAAACAGCTTCAACATGGAAGGCAACCAGTGGTAACAGGTGTTGCACTGCGTGCTGATTCTCAGAACGCCCTGCTCCCCCCTTCCTATTTTTCGAACTTCCTCTTCCGTATGCGTAAGCTCTTCCAATACCTGACGGGCGGTTTTGAGAACTCTTTCGCCCGCTTCCGTCAGCACCATCTTCTTCTTTAGCCGGAGGAAAAGAAGAGTATCCAGCCGGTCCTCAATTTCCTTTAACTGGTGGCTCAATGCAGATTGCGTGAGATGAAGGCGATCGGCGGCTCGAGTCATGCCTCCCTCGCTGGCGATCGCTTCCACAAGCTTTAAATGGCGGACTTCCAGGTCCATCCGGATCATGATACCATCTCATTTGTTTTCATACAATCATTAGTAAGATTCATGAATTAATCTGGAACGCCGCGCGTTCTCGCGGGCATCGGGGAGGCACAGAAGATGAACTTCAAAATCAGAATTCCAGCTAGAAAACTAACAGATTTGAAGAGGCGCCTAGAAAGAACGCGCTGGCCCGATACTCTGGATGAAACCGGATGGAAATTCGGGACTTCGCTTTCCTATTTAAAGGAACTGGTTTCCTACTGGCAGAATGGCTATGAATGGCGTTTGCAGGAAGAGGCGATGAATTCCATGAAGCACTACCGTTTAAAACTAGACGGATTTGGCATTCACTTTGTGCATCAACAAAGCACGAGTCCGCATGCATTGCCATTGCTCCTGATTCACGGATGGCCCGGTTCTTTCTGGGAAATGAGTCGAGTGCTTCCTCTACTCACAGAACCGGAAAAGCATGGTGGTGATCCGGCTGATGCGTTTCATGTTGTGGTCCCTTCCCTGCCCGGCTATGGCTTCTCCGATCGGCCTACGGCAGAAGGAATGAACGGGCCGGCGATAGCAAGTCTTTTTGCGAAGCTGATGAAACGGCTAGGGTACTCGAAATTCATTGTGCAAGGAGGAGACTGGGGAGCAACGATCGCGACATGGCTCGGTTTGCATCATCCGAACAACGTGATGGCGATTCATCTCAATTACATTCCCGGATCGTACAGGCCGTTTGTGGAGGCAACCGAAACTCTTTCCGAAACAGAACAAGAATTCCTGAGGGGTCGTGACGACTGGTATCAGCGGGAGGGAGGTTATGCGCACGTTCAGGCAACCAAACCTCAAACGCTATCTTATGCTTTGAATGATTCACCCGCCGGTCTCGCAGCCTGGATTACGGAAAAGTTGCAAAACTGGAGCGATTGTGACGGTAATATCGAGAATCGTTTTTCTAAAGATGAGATCTTAACCAACATCAGCATTTACTGGTTTACTGAGACGATTCACTCTTCCATCCGTTTGTATCTTGAAGCGCAAAAGGCACCCGTTCACATTCCGAAAGGAACCAGAGTGGAGGCTCCCTGTTTCGTCGCTCGTTTTCCGAAAGAGGATCCGATGCCTCCGCGCGAGTGGGCCGAGCGTGGTTACAGAATTCTACGCTGGACCGAAATGCCTTCCGGCGGTCATTTTGCTGCATGGGAAGAACCAGAACGGTTGGCACAGGATCTTCGCGATTCCTTCAAATCATTCAGGAGTGCCGTGTAGCATCCTGATTTTTTCATTCGAAGCGATGGCACCGGCAGAGACGCCACCTGCCGGCGCTTTATAAGCTGGAACTGTCCTAAATCGTCCCATTCATTCCTGGTATTATCTGCATCAAGAGGGTCTCTACTGTATAATTGTGGCCGTTTTGGTCCGATTATTGTCATGCAGATGTATTGCGGCTATTGTCTCAAGAAAATTAAGCTAGCTAGCGTGCATAAAATTTCTGAAAGGAGGGTTTTGTGAAAAATACAGCACTGCTGGTTGTTGACGTACAAGAATCTTTCCGGCATCGCCCGTACTGGTCGGATGTGGAAGTGCCGGAGTTTGTGCTTCATTTGCAAGCTTTGATAGACGGTTGCGCTGTGCAGAAAATGCCGGTCGTTCAAATCATGCATATGGAAGATAAGGGCGCATTTGCCGTCTCAACTGGGTGGGTCAAAACTCTGGAGCCGGTAAGGATCAACCCTGATGTTGTTTTTTATAAGCGTTATCACAGTGCGCTGGCGGGAACACCTCTGAGCGGATGGCTGAACGCGCACGGCATTCACCGCCTGATCGTGAGCGGCATTCGCACGGAAGAGTGTTGCGAAACGACTACGCGTCACGCGTCCGATTCCGGCTTTGAGGTTGATTTTGTATTGGATGCGACGCTAACCTTTCCTCTTGAACTGGCGCGCACAGGGCGCGTTTTCAGCGCCGCTGAAGTGAAAGAGCGGACGGAAATGGTTTTGACTTCGGGTCAGTTCGCTAAAATCGTAACAGTAAAAGAGGCGCTTTCAAAACTGTGAAGCATCAAACAGTCTGTTTTATTTTGCCCCCGCGTACTCTTCTTCTGGATGTGGCAGGACCTGCGGAGGCACTCGCGATGGCAAATCGCTGTCAAAATCAGGTTCGATTTCACCTGAGTTATTGCGCTCCGGACAAACGGGTTGACAGTTCCATTGGGCTTCGCTTAACGGATGTCAGTCCACTGCCGAAGTCCTTGCCTCGAAATGCAATGATTGTCGTTGCAGGTTCAACGAATGGTCCGGAAAACTCAGAATATGTAAAAGCTCGCGATCAAATTGTCCAGTGGCTGAAAAGTGTGGCGCGCGCTACACACAAGCTGGTGTTTATTTGTTCAGGTGCATTGCTTGCTGGACGGGCCGGTTTATTGAATCATCGTTCTTGCACGACACATCACAGCCATTGCGAAGAGCTCCGGCAGATTGCATCCACGGCAAAAGTGTTTGACAACCGCATTTACGTGCCTGATGGGAACGTTTATACAAGCGCAGGGGTTACTGCCGGCATTGATCTGACGCTGCATCTGATCGGCGAAATCGCAGGGCCTTTATGCGCTGTGGCGGTAGCAAGGAGTATGGTTGTGTATCTTCGCCGGACGGGATCGGATCCACAAATTTCGCCGTGGCTTGAAGGCCGCAACCATATACATCCCTCCATTCATCGCGTGCAGGACGCGATTGCAGCTGATCCGGCTCACCCATGGACATTGAAAAAGTTGTCGGCTCTTGCATTTTCCAGTCCGCGCCATCTCGTTCGCCTCTTTCATCTACACGCTCAGACAACGCCGGTTGCTTATATCAATTGCCTGCGAATTGCTCTCGCGCGACAACTGCTCAGCAATACCGAATTGTCGATTGAGAATATCGCCGAACGTGCGGGTTTTGGTTCCAGCCGTCACCTGCGCCGTGTTTGGCAAGAATATTCATCGACTGCGCCCAGCCGTTGGAGGCGTGAAGAAGCGCCACCATCATGAGCCGATAAAGGAAACCTTTGCATCGCAATCTGCAATAGTAACAAGCGGCAACTGCAATTCATCACAGTTGTTTTACTGAACCGAGCGGTAACTCACCTTCCACTTTGCTTCTTTCCAGTTCAGGTCTCTCATTCGTATCCCACAGATTCAATCGATGTCGAATGCGATACAGAAGCGGACCTCCATCGCTTCGATCGCTTCGCTCAAATGGGCGTGGAATGCAAACAAACTCAACTTCGAGCGCATCGTCTCGCGCGTAGACAACGGAATAACCATGACCACCCAGATCCACGAACGACAGATGAGGCGAAAGCTCCTTGTTTTGCTCTTCAAGCACAAGTTTGTTATCACGCGTTCGTGCATGAGCCAGACTGGAGCGCACGCCATGGGTGACGGAGAGGTTAATTGCCGGTAGGACGCGCGCTCCAGTGGTAGACTCCTGGAGGAATATAGGTTGAATAGGGTCGTTTTTCGCCATTCTGTAACTGAGTGCCTCAACAAGACCGGGCGCAGAAATGGAGCCGGTAATAAATTCAGCGGCTACTGGCTCAAAATTCAATGGCGGCAGAGCTGCAGAAAGCAAACCTGCGAAAAAGGAATGACGATCACCGGCAATCGAGACGAATCCTGTAATGTGCATCCGCTTCACGAAATTCAAGATTTCTGCGCGCTCGCAACGGTAGGCAGACCAATCTTCACCGAGAATACCGTATCCGTTTGCAGGCCAGCGAACACCAAGATCGGATGGCAAATTCTGAAGATCGAGTCTGCAATCCAGCGCGCCGGTAGAATTGCCCCACAATTTCCATCGCGCATTCGAATTGCGGAGCGACTCGAGGAACCATTTCTTTTGGTCAAAACCGAGCATCGACTGTGCTGGTTCATCTTTGCGGGGATTCGGAATCTCTTTTCCATCAAAACGGATCGTTTCAGGCGGAAGCCCGCCGTTACAGGTTCGGCCGGCATCGAGTATTTCCAGAACATCTTGTGGAAAGAAAAACGGTATTTCTTTCGGTTCAAACACTTTTGATTCAGGCTGATGACTAACAAGCTGTGAACGAAACGAATGGTTATCCGTAAGAATCAGCTCAACATTTCGTCCGTACCGAAGCGCACGGTTGATCTTCAAACTTCGAATCGCCGTTAAATTTCCACTTTCCAGGCCGAGCCCATACTCATCAAATTCTGTTAAAGGCACATTTTCGACTGGCGGAGCTTCAAAACGATCGCTTGCAGGGTTGCCTTGTTTGACGACTCGGGCGGGCTGGTATTCGAACCATGCCTGGTTGGCGGCCACTTTTGTTTTTTGCGCGGGTCTGACGCCACCGATATCTTGCTGGCTTTGCCATCCTTTCCATGAAAACTCATGGTTATCCCAAACACAAACAAAGGGCCATCGCGCCCGCGCATCTTGAAGGTCTGGATCCATAAGATATGCGCGATACAGGACACGATAATCTTCGAGTGTCAATGCATAATGAAGGTCATTGAATTTTTCACCATCAGGGTAACGAACGATATCGCGCAATCGCCTATCATACATTCCCTGTGGCCGATCTTCGGGATACCAAACGATTTCATAAACAAAATCACCGAGATGAAGCACAAAACCGAGTTGTTGATCGGCATTTTGACGTTCATCCTCCCAGATCATGCGCCGGTATGCATTGGAGGCGCCCTGCTGTACGTTCTGGCAACTCACAAAAGCAAATGCCACCGGCCGGTCATCATAATGATGGGGAGCAGTGATTGTACGGCCGATTCTGCTGCCGAAACCATGTTCATCGGTGAACCGGTACCAGTAAACTCGTCGCGGTTTCAAGCCGGCAGCGAGCATCCGGCAGGTCCAATCTGTTTCACCGGAAACTTCCGCTCTGCCTGTCAGTACAACACGCTCAAAGTTGATGTCGTCGGCGACCTCCACCGTTAAATGCCGTGCTTCGCTTCCCTGCACCGGCGGCCGGCGGGTCCACAAAAGTACGCTGTCGTGATGAGGATCACCGGATGCTACACCCTGAGGATAAAGATCGCGGTGCTCGCGCCACAATACTTTTGATTTGCTCGCAAAGGTGTTTCGCCATGTAAGCGTTGCGCCAAGCGAGGCCGCAAGTTTGATGAAATTACGCCGATTCATGGATATGTCAATTAATAGTTGTAACACCTATGGGAGAAGCAAATCCTTTCCCCTGAAAGGATACGGTTTCCCCTGGTTTCATTTCGCGGACGCGGATCTTCAGGTTTTTGAGCTCGGCGGTAAATTCACGAGCGTCTTGCCTGATGCCTGGAAAGGTCCCGAAGTGATGTGGAATTGCGGTGCGTGCACGTAGGGATTGAGCTGCCTTCGCCGCCATCTTTGGCTCCATTCCAAAATGCCCTCCGATGTTGAGCAGAGCAACATCGATCGAATAATTTTCCCCAATCGTTTCCATGTCCTTGAAATATGCTGTGTCGCCGGAATGATAGATGGTCGGACCATTCTTAATCAGAATCACAAATCCCGAGGGATTGCCGCCGTAGGCTCGCTCCGGCTCGGCGGGTCCTGCCTTTGGGTTGAAAACGCTGCTGGAATGAACCGCCGGAGTCATGGCGACCATTACCTCACCATCTGCGATTTGAATCTCACCACCGATCCCCATGATACCGTCCGTTTCGGCTTGCTTGCCTGGGAAATCAGCTAACTTCACCAGATTGCCGGCCAACTCTGGATTGCTGATCAGCGCAGCGCCGGTCTTTATCGCAATTGCAACCGAGTCACCCACATGATCACGATGGCCATGAGTCAGAAGGATGTAATCGACACTGGTAATCGCAACCAGCGGATCCTTGCCGTCTTTCGCTTCCGGGTTGGAGGGATTTCCCAGCCAGGGATCAATCAAAAGGACCTTGCCCTTGGGTGTAGTAATGGAAAAGGCGGCGTGGCCAAACCATTTCAATTTCGTTTCCTGTGCTGTGGCTTTGATAGAGCCGATCAAAAAGATCAATAGAAACAAAATAAATCGGTTTGCTTTCATTTGATTTTTCGCTCCAATGAGCACGGAATGTGGTTCGAGATCAGTTTCTATACCGGATTGGAGTATCAGGCAAACTGTTTTGTCACGAACGGTTCTTAAAAGGGCACATCGGGGAGAATGATGTCCCTATCACGGCCGTGCCTCGAACTCAGCCGGCAAGATGCGCTCCACAACAGCTGTGAAGGATGTCCGCTTCTTCAATTACGAACAACCGCATGAGAGTCTTCTGCCAAGTGAGTAAAAGAATTGTGCCTGAAACTAAGCGCGGTATTCGTGTCCGAAAACGGCGAGCAGGCAAAATATCGCAACGATAGATTGACGCTGTTCGCAATCAGTAAATTTAGCGGACGCGAAGAAAAATTTCAACTCACAAGGAGGCTTTTGTGAAAACATTGATCGTGCGATTTGTAATCGTTGCTGTAATGTTGTTCGCCTGCATTTCTTACGCCGGCGACGTTCCAGCTTCATATCAGAACAATCAGGCCAATTACTATCTGGTAATTTTGCCTACGCTTAAAGGACTGATCAGCGCGGCTATCAGCATCAATAATGTCGGCTCGATTTCCGGTTATTCGGACCTGACGGACGGAACGCGCCACGCGATATTGTGGCAAAACGAGACGCTGCAGGACCTTGAGACGCTCGGTAGTCCGGGGACGCACAGCAGTGTGGCATGGCCGGTGAAAAACAATAAAGGATTGATTGTGGGAATCTCTGAAACAGATGAGATCGATCCGTATCTGGAAAACTGGAGCTGCTCTGGTTTCTTCCCGGGGGACCCGACTCACCACCAGTGTCTAGGCTTCTCATGGGAAAACGGTTTTATGACTCCGCTCCCCACCTTGGGAGGCAATAACGGCTATGCTGCCGGTGCCAACAATCGTAATCAAATCGTAGGTTGGGCGGAAAACGAAACACTCGATCCAACTTGCGAGTTGCCACAAAGATTGCAGTTCAGAGCTGTTGTGTGGGGACCAAATGAGGGACAGTTCAAGGAATTGCCTCCTTATCCCGGGGATCCGACCAGCGCAGCGACAGCAATCAATGATAAGGGCAAGGTCGTTGGCATCTCGGGTATTTGTAACAGGGCTGTAGGCAGATTAAGCGCTATTCGCGCCGTTGTCTGGGAAGACGACACTGTGATTCCGCTGGATGATCTTGGTGTCGGAGCCTGGAATACACCCACATCGATCAATCAAAAGGACGAGATCTCAGGTTTTGTGAATCAACCGGGCGCCACCGTTACGGGGCTTCGGCCGCGTGCCGTTCTGTGGACAAGAAATTCCACGTCCGATTCGGAGGAATATGATATGCATCAGCTCCCGATGCTTTCAGGCGATACGCGTAGCTTCGCGTGGAGCGTGAATAATCACGGGCAGGTCGCTGGACAATCCTATGGTGGTCCAAGCGGTTCGCGTGCCGTCATCTGGAACAACGGAATCGTTACCGATCTGAACACTCTTACTCCGCCCGGTTCGCTCCTTCTGGTATTTGCCAATGACATCAATGATCGCGGCGAAATAACGGGACAAGCGTATGATCCCGATACGGGCGAACTGCTGCCTTTTCTCGCAATTCCTCCTGTCGGCGGATTTGAATCTGCATTGTCGGCTGCGCAAGGCAGAGTAGCACCGAAAGGCACTGTTCCAGAAAAAATGCTCAAACGAGCGCTTCACCGTTTCGGTATAAACGAAGTCGACCTCGAATGACAGGTATGCAATAATGTTCAACGAGGTTCAAAATTCACATTGGGGTTTGCGCGACTCTTTCTTGACGGAACCGGGTGGAACACCGCGATGATCGAAATGCGCATGCCCAGTGCTGAAATATGCGACCGCGCCCGGGCAAGCAGGGATGTACGTTTTGACGGATTATTTTTCATCGCCGTAAAAAGCACCGGCATCTATTGCCGTCCTGTCTGCCCCGCACCAACTGCAAAAAAAGAGAACGTAGTTTACTATCCAACTGCTGCTGCAGCCGCTGCGGCAGGGTATCGCCCGTGCTTGCGCTGCCGGCCCGAACTGTCACCGGATGTCCGCACCCATGGAAATGAAGAGGCATTGAATCGGGCGCTCGCACTGATTGCTGACGGTGCGCTGCAAGATGGAAACATCGAAGTGCTTGCATCGCAGGTCGGTTTGAGCGCGCGGCAACTTCGGCGATTGTTTCTCGCAAATACTGGAGCAACTCCTGCTGCGGTGCATAGTACTCGTCGTCTGTTGCTGGCGAAACAACTGCTGACCGAAACATCACTTCCGGTGATTCAGGTTGCTATGGCAGCAGGTTTTAGAAGTTTGCGCCGGTTCAATGCAGTGTTCCGTGAGGCTTGTGGAGTTGCTCCGACCGCGATTCGACGGTCAAACATGCTTCACCAAAATGATAATTCACAGCAAAAAAAGGTGGCCGGAGAAGTCTTAATTTTGCGCCTTGCGTATCGGCCACCTTTCGCTTACGCCGAAATGCTGGCGTTTCTGAGAAAACGAGCGATTCCTGGAATCGAGAGTGTAAATGCAAATTCTTATGAGAGGATCACTGGCCCAGCGCATAATTCAACTTGGATCCGTGTTACTCAGACTCCTGAAAAACCTGAACTGAGATTGGAGATTTCACAAACCGATCCGCGTGAAATTCCGGAGATCGTAAAGCGCATCCGTCGATTGTTCGATCTTGACGCAGATATTCACGCAGTGCATGCAGTACTTTCTGCTGATCCTCTGCTGGCGAAATCTGTTTATAGCTGTCCCGGATTGCGAGTGCCCGGAGGATGGGATCCGTTTGAAATCATTGTACGAGCCGTCCTTGGGCAGCAGGTCAGTGTGGTTTCTGCAACAACGTTCGCGTCGCGCCTTGTAGAACAGTACGGGGAGCATCGCGAAAAAGGAATCGCAGGACTCGATCGTATATTTCCAACGCCGGAGCAGCTAATCAACGCGCCTATGGAAAACATCGGATTGACGAAATCCCGCGCCGTTACTTTGCGAGCTGTAGCTGCGGCGGTAATGGATAAACGCCTGGATTTCCGGGCCGGCCAACGTTTGGATTCCTTTGTAGAGCGTGCTGTTGCCCTACCCGGGATCGGAATGTGGACCGCCCAATATGTCGCGATGCGCGCACTCAATCATCCAGATGCATTTCCCGCTGGAGATCTTATTGTTCAGCGCGTTCTAGGAAATGGCCACAGACTCCGCGAAAGCAAAACAGAAGAGCGCTCGCAGCAATGGAGGCCGTGGCGCGCTTACGCAGTGCTTCACCTCTGGCATCTGGCATCCGATTCGCAGTAGGCAACGTCCGTGCACACGGGTGGCCCGCTCTTTACTGTTTTACTGAAACGATTGACTCTTCCATCCGTTGTTCCTAATCATTAGCTTTCATAACGACGAATGGCATCTATTGTAAGTCTTCATCTTTTGAGCAAATGCTCTGCAACTTTGGTGCAATCGACAGAGCAATTCCTTCCCAAAATACGTTCCTATTAAGGATGAAATCGCCGATGCAATAAGGATCTCATGTGATTCGAGGTACCCTTGCATCCATTGAGATGGATCTGAACCCGAATCAATTCATGCGTGTTCACAGATCCATGATTGTAAATCTCAGCAGAGTTCGGGAGATGCAACCACTGTTTTATGGATACAGGCTGATTTTGAAGGATAAAACAGCTCTTCGGATCAGCCGATCCTATCTGGCACGTTTGAGAGAAGTCCTGCTAAAAGGAAGTTAAGTTTTAGGGGTTGGTTTCAGCTTCTCAAGGGCGCGATGGACAGCATCAAAGAGTCTCGTTTCGGAAAATGGTTTATTGATGTAGATGTAATCAGGCAGCGCCTTCAAATAAGAAAAGGATTTCTCTGAGAATCCGGTAAGGAAGATGACTGGAATAGGCCTTTCAGAGAAGCTCTGCATGATGATTGCGACCTCAATGCCATTCAGCTCCCCTTGAATATTTACGTCCATGAGGACAAGATCAGGAGAGAGAGCCTTGATCTGTTCGAGCGCGGCATGACTAGAACCGGCAGTACCTACGACTTCGTAACCATGACTTTCAAGAAGGTGTCTGAGATCTTCTGCCACAATTTTTTCATCTTCCACAATGAAGATCCGCTCCTTCCGTCGAAAAACAATCTCCCTCGTAGTGGCTTCCATGACATAAAGGATACTACATTTCCGGCGGGATTCCGGGGCAGAGAGTTGGTTCCGGGAAAAAAATACGGCTCGCCTCCGATCAACTCCGGATCAGACGCGAAATGGTGGTCAGGTGATGGTCATCGTGTTCCGCTGTGAAAAATGCAAAGTCGATGACTCGCATCGGGAGCTGCAATCTCGGATGCACGGCGCTTCGTTTGACGAATTCTTCGTCATAATTCAGTAATCTCTCCACAAAAGCCAATCTCTCTTGACGAAACTCTGAAAGGAGACTTCTGATGGTACGACTGTTGTGGTTTGCCTCGTGTGTTTTCCTGTTCTCTAGATCTGCCGGCCTTAATGAGGGGAATCCGGATTCATAATCATCCAACCGACCCATGCCCAGAGGTTCGAGATCGAGTAGATGGCCTGCCTGTTCCTGAATCGACCAGTCCTTGCTCGTTTTGCGCGTTAATAATTCGAGCGGCAAATTTAAGAGGTGTTCTTCTAATCGAGGCGGTACACCGCGCAGCCGCTCGACAATATTGGGATACAAATGGAGGGGCAAATCAAGCCTGAATTTTCGATCGAACCACCGTGTCATTTCAACCATGGGACGAATTTAATCGTTTCTTCATCACGGATACAGACTCAGAAAGATGCACTCCCAACAGACACAGTGTACAGAATCATCGGGCATGATGAATCGTGCCCTACGAAATATCTTTCAACTTATAGCCGAGAGGTTTTACGGTTGTGATCGCTTCCGCAAGGATTGACAATTTTTGCCGAAGATGTGTGACGTGAACATCTACGGTACGTGTTGTGCCGAAATAATCGTAGCCCCAGACATGATTGAGGATCATATCTCTTGTCAAAACACGCCCTTTATTCTCTATGAGATAAAGCAGCAGTTCGAATTCCTTGGCAGTCAGCTCAACCTCTTTGCCTTCATACAATACTTCATGTTTAAAAGTGTCGACAACAATGTTGCCGTATTGAAATTCCTTCTTTGGAATTCCCTCACGCCTTCGGAGATTGGCGCGCACGCGTGCGATGAGTTCCTGAGGATGAAATGGCTTGGTTACGTAATCGTCGGCTCCCAGTTCTAATCCTTCGATCTTATCCGCAAGCTCTCCTTTTGCCGTCACCATGATAATCGGAATATCACTCAAACGCTGATCTGCTTTCAACTTCCTGCAAACTTCGATTCCATCCAATTTCGGTAAAGCCAGATCGAGCAGTATCAAATTCGGTTGAACCTTTGCAGCAAGCTCCAGGCCTGCCAAGCCGTCTTGTGCAACGTGAACTCTGTAATCTTCCTTTTCGAGAAAATATCGAAGAACGTCAATCACGTCTTTGTCGTCTTCAATCACTACAATGTTTTTTCTCATTTTTCCAGCTGGATCACGGGCTTCCAATATACGTAATACTTGGGCACGATGAATCGTGCCCCTACATCATTATGAAGTTTGGTGTTTTCGTTGTAAATATGCGAGGATTTCTCTTGATGAAAGTAAAGCCTTTGCTGCTCCTGATGATTCTATGTTCTGCAACAGTTGCCTCAGCAGAACAGGATGAATATTCCTCGGGTATCACCGACAGGATCCATATCAATGGAGAGGGTGGAGTCGCTTTTTTTGACACAGAAGAGGAAGGAGAGTTTCCAAATAATGAGTTCCGCGTGGATGAGGCCAAACTATTTGTTGAAGCGGCGATCATTGAAGACATTTATGTGTTTGCCGAAATCGATCTATTGCAACGGGAAGAAGCGGACAAAAGACTGCAGCTTGGAGAGCTTTACATAGAATTTGAGGATGTTGGGAGTAAGAATGGCCTTTTCAACTTTCGTCTGGGACGGTTTGATATACCATTTGGTGAAGAGTACCTGACCAGAGACGCAATCGATAACCCTTTAATCAGTCACTCTTTAAGCGATATTTGGGGTGTCGATGAGGGTATTGAGATCTACGGTTCCCTCAAAACGCTCGAGTATGCGTTTGCTATCCAGAATGGAGGAGAGCCGGTCGCGAATGATTTTAATTCCGACAAAGCGGTCGTCGGACGACTCCTCTACCGTGCAACCTCCTGCATTTCATTTCAGTTTCAGCGCGATGCGAACCGGCGATCTGGATGTGGAGGACGACCGCGTCTCGGAGGTTTGGTTCGGGAACGGTTTCCTAGTTCCACTCGGCTCGATCGAAACCACTCGCACCATTTCGGGCAATCTATTTCAAGGCGATGGACACTTAAATTGGCAACGTGGTCATGCCCATCTGGCCGCAGGCCGGCTTCATTACGACGACGATGACTCGCTGTCTGATAATTCCCGAGATGTGAATTATTTTCAAGTGGAAGTGGTCCAGAATCTAAATAGAAACAAAGATCATCCCTGGTATGCGGCTTCACGTTTTAGCAGAATGACTTCTGAAGTCCGGATTTCCAATGGTCGGACATGGCAAATTTCAAAAGTTTCTTTTTGACGAAGATGAGCTTGCGAAGGAGTTGTGGCGGCTTAGTCTCGGCATTGGTTATCGAATCGGCAGAAATGTATTGTTAAAAGCGGAGTACACTTTCGAAAATGGGACGCAGGCCAACGGAGGAGAGCGCAATAAAGAAAATTTCATCGGAGTGGAAGCGGCCGTGCGTTTTTGATATGAAGAGAATCATCACTTTGTTGGTGTTTTATTTTCTTTCAGGTGGCCCGTCCATTGCAGGAACGATAGTTGGCCAGGTACGCGCGGAACCGAGGGCTGAAGTGAAAGAAGATCTGGAGGCTGGAAAATATGAAAGCCGCAAATATAAGTTTATTGAAAGAATCGATTACGACAAATTAAAAGATTTTGTTGTCTACATTGATCAACCGGAGCTGGGTTCCGACTATCCTGCCGCAGGCACCTCTAAACGTCATTATTCAGAAGGATGGCACCTTTAAGCCTCATGTACTTCCTGTGCTCATCGGCACAACAGTCGAATGGCCGAACAACGATGACATCTATCACAACGTCTTCTCGATGTCGGAACCGAAACCTTTCGATCTCGGAATCTACAAATCCAAAGAAGTGAAGAAGGTTATATTCGATAAACCTGGTCGTGTGGATGTATTTTGCTCCATTCACACGAAAATGAATTGCATTGTTCTTGTCTTGGAAAATCCTTTTTTTGCATCTGCAGACAAGAACGGTAATTTCAGAATCGACAATGTACCTGCGGGAACTTATCCGCTGAAAGCCTGGCACGAACGTCTTCCCGCTCAAACGAAAAATGTCACTGTGGCCGGAACTGGAGAAACACTTGTGGAGTTTGTGCTCAGTGTGTCCGGTTTACCCAAGTACTAGAAAGTTGTATGTCAGGACTCTCCAGGAAACCATATTTGAGTTTTCAGGCGAAGGTCATCATACCTGTTGTGACTCTGCTGATGCTTTTCCTGGCAATCATTGTCTGGCTGGTGAATGGGCGTCTGACAGAACAATTTGAAGAAGAAACACGCCAGACGTTGCGAACAGCTGAAGCCGTTTTCAGAAATTCGTTTGAAATTCGTACGCGGAACTTGATCCTGCGTTATCAGGGCGTAGCAAACGAACCGCGCTTTAAGGCAGTGGCCCAGCTTTCTGATTCTAAAACAATGACGGTTCAACTTCGCGAGCTTCTCCATGAAATCGGACAGCAGGCCGGGATCATGACATTTTCAACAGAGAACCACTCCCTGCTTGCCGAAGCCGTTAATCAAGCCGGCATCGACTTACGAAAATTTGAAAGGGCAAGTTCGAAATCGGTCGCAGAGGCGAGCGCGGGACAGCCTGCTGCGGACACAATCCTGGTTGCAGGCCGGCTCTTCACCGCCATATCGGTTCCTGTCATTGTAAATGAAGCGCTTGTGGGTGTACTCACAATCGGGGAATCGATCGGCCCAGCGGCGGCACAGGAGCTAAAATCATTAACGCGAACTGAAATCGTTTTTGTCGCGCAGGATCGGGTCGTCCTTTCCACCTTTCAGAACCCGGACTTTTACAGTGAATTCTTCTCTATTTATAACAGCCAGAAATCCAGTCATGACAGGCAAAGAATCGATGCTGTTGCTGCCGGTGGCGAACATTTCCTTGGATTGTCAGGGGACTTCCCCGCTTCCAGCAGCAAAATCGGGTACCTCCTCCTCTCCTCTTATGAAAACGCCTTGCAAAGGAAACAGGAGACGAAGCGAATCCTTACATTGATCAGCCTTGCCGGAATTCTGTTTAGCTCCTTGCTGATGTGGGTGTTGATCCGGAAAATCACAAGGCCCCTGCGAAAATTACGCGATAGCGCAGAAGCAGTGGGTCGCGGTGATTTTTCCAGGCGCGTGGAAGTCGAGTCCCGGGACGAATGCGGAGAGCTTGCTATCAGCTTCAACCGGATGACAGAAAGTTTAAACGCATCTCAGGCAGAGGTTCAGCAGGCTATGCAAAGCCTGAAAGATACACAGTCGCAGTTGATCCAAACGGAAAAACTTTCCGCGATGGGAAAATTTGTCGCCGGTATCGCTCATGAACTGAACAATCCTCTAACCGGCGTCATCGGATTTTCACAGATGCTTCAAGAGAGTGGAATTACGGATAAACAGGAAACCTTCTTGAGCCGGATCATCGGCAGCGCCGAACGATGCAGAAGAATCGTTCAAAGTCTGCTTAGTTTTTCACGACGCTACAAGCCGGAGCGAAAAGCGATCAACGTAAACGATCTTGTTGAATCCGCTTTGGAAATCCTGGATCATGAGCTCACGAGCGGCAATGTGGAAGTCTTGCTCGACCTGTCACCTGCAGTCCCCGAAGTTCGGATGGACCCCCACCAAATGCAGCAGGTTTTTCTCAACATTATCAATAATGCGATTCAGGCGAGTGTAGAAAAAGAGAGCGGTCGCCGCCTGCGAATCTCAACACAATTATTAAACGAGCAGGCCTACATTCGTTTTCAAGACAGCGGAGTAGGCATTCCTCCTGAAGACTTGCCGAATATATTCAACCCTTTCTTCACAACGAAACCGGTAGGTGCCGGAACCGGTTTGGGGTTGAGTATTGCCTATGGTATCGTGCGTGAACATGGGGGAACAATCACAGCCGAAAGTAATCCCGGAGAGGGGGCAACATTTACAATTGAATTTCCTGTTATGCAGAACCCCACCGAAGCAAACCATTCGAACGTAAAAGTACTAAAACGAGCGAGCGAACCCTCCCATACCGGCGATCATAGAATTCTGGTGATTGACGATGAAGAAGCGATTCTGGATCTGATCCGTGAAGCATTGATGAGCCGCGGCTACCATGTCGATACAGCAGCGAACGAAGACTCAGCTCTGGCATTGGTCGAGGCAAACGCCTACGACGTCGTGGTTTGTGATTGGAAGATGTCCGGGCCCGGCGGGCAACAGATTTATGAAAAGTTGCGGCAAATTAAGCCTGAGATAGCGCAGCGTTTTCTATTCATGACAGGTGACGTACTGAGTCGCAAAGCCGAACAATTCCTTCAAGCCGAGTCAAAAATTTGCCTGCAAAAGCCTTTTTCCGTGGATGAGTTTCGTAACACCATCGAAAGAATGTTGAACACCCACGTTAAAGTCATGAGTCATGAGCAATGAGTTTGTAGAGGCGCGATTCATCGCACCCGCCAGGTAAAGTCGGTATTGAGACGCGGGCACCATAAATGTAGCCACTACATTAAAGGTTTCCAAACTGAGTGATGAACTCGATTCCTACGCTTCGCCCGATAGCCAGCGGCGCCCGATTATCAGCGCTATCGTAATAATCTTCATCGAAAAGGTTGGAGGCAAAAACCCGAAAGTTCAAGCTTGGATGAAGCTTATAGTCAATATTTACATTGAATGTGTTTGCAGCCTGTCGTTCCAGTTCATCCGGCCCAGGATCGTCCTTTTCGAATTGATGGACATATTCGACAGCTGCATTCCAGGAACCTTCTTGCGGCCTGTATTGCAAACCGATGATTGCTCGGGAAGGAGGAATGTCGTTCAC
This sequence comes from uncultured bacterium, assembly GCA_963771165.1. Taxonomy (GTDB): domain Bacteria; phylum Acidobacteriota; class HRBIN11; order JAKEFK01; family JAKEFK01; genus JAKEFK01. Next base: position 18,032 of record CAVYSN010000008.1, read on the forward strand.
GTCGTTTTCATCCGCATCGATTCCTCGAATCCAGTGGAAATTTCCATAAACCTGGAAAGGGTTGAACTGATAGTAAGCCTCCCCTTCCACACCGTGAATGCTAACGTCATCCAGATTCTGAAATGTAAAGCTTTCATCCGCAATTCGAACGCGCGCTATGAAATCGTTGATGTTGTTCCGGAATAAATAAAATCCAGCATGGCCCAGGCCATAATGAAGGCGCAAGCCGCCATCTATCTCGAAGTTTGACTCTGTTATCAAATTCGGATTTCCGGCGACACTCCCGCGTCCAGTCTCGCCCGTGAAAAACTTTTCACCAATTGTTGCCGGACGAATTCCTCGCCCAAGGTTCCATATCACTTCCCAGGTGCTGTTGAGCGGCCTACTGCCACCGATGTTTCCACTCCAACTATATTCCGTTGAGGATACTTCCCCGCCCGCATGATTGGAAGTCAGTACTCGTTGGACTCGAAAGCCGCCATTGGTCAGCATTTTTCCTACGGTTCCGTTGGCAGTCAGAAAGATGCCGGTGTCCAGATATTCTCCATCTTTGATCGAATCGAACGAGTTCACAAGATCGAATCCGGAACCGGATGCCGAAGCCTCAAAATTATCCTGGTGCGCATCGATGTTGGCTCGACCGAATAAATCGAGACCGGTCCAGAATCGCCAGCTTTCTAAGGCCTGTCGTCCGATCCTGAAACGCAATCCGTAATCATCGGTATCGTTCAACACAATAGCTCTGGATGTAATCGAATCATTGGAAACCCGGTCATCTTGTGTAATCAAAGAATTCGGATGGAACCAGCCCTGAACCTGAAAATCGTAATCGTTTTTTAAGAATGGACTTTGCCAGTCAATAAGGTAGATCTGGTGTCTCTCCTCCGGGTAAAGGGTGGGACGTGTATCCGCATCGCTGCTGGCTTTTTCAATGTCATCGGTCCATGTCGGCAACACAAGGAAAGTCAGAGTTCCGGCATCCGTGTACCAGCGGCCTTTTGCGAGCAAATTGATTCTTGTGAAGCTTGATAAGAATTCCTGACCATTACCGGATTCGAAATCTCCACTTTCGCGCCGAACTGCGCCGAGCGCATACTGAAAACGATCCGAGCCATTCTTATAAGTTAAGGCTTGCCAGTGTTCATTCGAATTCGTTTGATAACCGGCTCGAAAAGAGGTTGTTGCCTTTGTGGCTGTCGGCTCCAAAGCAAAAGCCTGGATCAAACCGGTTTCCCCATTGGATCCATAAAGAACCGGAGCCGGACCGCGGGTTACCTGGATCCGTTCAATCAAGTGGGAATCCACAAACGAAAAACTCGGGCCGGTGCGTCTTTCAGAAGTCACACGTACGGATTCCATCAGAAGTATGGTCCTTTCCCGCGCCGCCCCGCGAATGCTCGGCACTTGAAATAAGCCTCCTTGGCCAAGCGGAGCCACACCAGGAATATCTTTCACTGATTCCAGTACAGAAGAGGGAGACGCCTGCCTGGCTGGTTCAACGGAAGTAGTTGCAGATGATACCGATGTATCTGAAGTTTCTTCAGACGCAATCACAATCTCTTCAAATTGGAGATGTTTAGGCTGAAGCACAAAATTGAGAGAAAGAGTTTGATCTTTCGTGGAAACGCTTTCTCCGCGCACTTCATACCCTGGCGCTTCGACAACAACCGTGTAGGTTCCCGGAGGGATGCTGAGAACGAATTCTCCTTTTGCATCGCTGTTTACGGTGATATTAAGCGGATGAACGGACACTTGCGCCTCACTGATCGGTGAGCCATCCAGCGCCTGCACCTTTCCATTGATCCAAACTTCATCGTCAGAAGCCAAGGCAATTCCCGTGAGAGCCAGAAGAATGATTACGATTCTCAATGTGGACATAAACTCATTTCACCTCGTCGAACCCGACAAAGATCCGCATACTTTTTTATCATATGCATAAAATCCGTCATTCTCAAAGCAGCCATAAATTTACATTTGCATAACGCTGGGACAACAAAAACATAAAACAGAAAGAATACTTTCGAAACTAGAACATTACGCTGAACCGTGAAGATTCAACGTTCAACCTGAATTTGAACTTGAGATTTGGGCCGTTTAAACGGGGCGCGGATCTTATATTCGCGCCCTTGATTTCCAGCGCCAGTCGCCGGGAACAAATAACTCTTAACACAAAGACTCAGGAGCCCAGAGACAGATACGAATCTTATAGTTTCTCTGTGTCCCCGTGTCTCTGTGTTAAGAGTTATTATTTCGAAGTTTTACGGACGGAATTTACTAGAGATGCAAAATCCTCTTCTGCGGCGGAAATAGTGGCGACTGGCCCTGTCGTCTTGAAAAATACAGCTCCATCCGGAGCTTCAACTATAGCACCGAGCAGCCTGTAGTTTGCCTTCTTACCTTGCGATTGCATCATGGGACCCCCTGGTGCGAGGTAATCACCCATGATGCTTACAGTTGTCACCCGAAGTCCATTCACCATCTTCGAAGATTCGTCGGGATTTGATTGCGTCTCAAATTGGCTGATCCATCTTTCGATGTTTGATCGCACGTCACCACCCTGACCTGAGCCGAAAAAGAACACGGCGCATTCACCATCTTCCTCCGCTTCTATCGATTTTGGAACGGTGTACGTTGCTATCCGCATCGTTCGTGGCGGTTGCTCGATCCATCCTTCAGGAACCCTCCATTCAATACCCGCAATGGATGCGGATCCTGTCGATTGGGTTGTCGTTTGCTGACGATGCGCAGCGGCAGGAGCAATTTCCACATTTCCTTGAGGCGTTGAATTCTCATTGCCTTGAGAACAGCCGGCAAACGTTAAAATCAGAGAACTCAGGGAAAGAATACCCGGGAGCAACCATCGCATTCGCAAATCTCCTTTCATTCGATTCACTTTATGTCGTTATTTTAATTGAGGTACCGTTTCCCAGTATAATTCTTCCGCGTTCCAAAGTGTACGATGGCGCGCTATGGCCGGGCGGAAATTTCTTATCCCTTCCTTCGCACAAACATACAAATTCTGGCACACTGTGAAAATGATGGGCTGTTCTTCTGCAATGATTTTCTGAACTTCATCGAAATATTCCTTTCGTTTCTTCTGATCGAAAGTAGAAATTTGCATCCCCATTAACTCATCGACGCGCTTTTCCCATACCGTAAATGGAGCCTTTTGCGAAGGCCACCAGAAGTGAAGGCTGCCGTTGCTTGGCCAGATATTCATGCCGGCGGCAGGATCCACATCATCATGGCTTAGACTGAGCAAAACTGCATCGTAATCAAATGAAACTGTTACCCTGTCTACCAGCGTATTAAAATCAACAGCGGAATAGTTCACCTCAATTCCTATCCTGGACAAATCGCTCACAATCATATTCGACTGAATATTGCGTAACGTATTTCCTGCGTTTGTATTGAATGAAAAGTGAACGCGGTTGCCTTTCTCATCGTATAGTTGAACATGGCCGGCATCATCCTTCCTCTGAACAAAACCGGATTCGCGCAGAAAGCGGAGCGCCTTTTCAGGATCCTTTTGACTCTTGGGGATCCGATCGTTGTACCAGAGCGCATTGCTGACCGATTCCGGACCATAGGCGGGAACTCCTTTACCATACAACGCGTTTTGAACGATTGCAGGGCGGTCGATCGCATACGAAACAGCTTTCCGAAAGTTCACATCCGTGAACCATGCTTTCTTCAAGGGACTCACATGGGGTTTACCGGTCTTTGGATTCACACCGCCATTCTGATTAAAAAAGAATTGCTCGTTTTCGTAGGAAGGCCCAAGCTCAACAATTTTTAATCGATTCTGTTTTTTAGCTAGAGAATCCACATCTTGAGGCCGAATGCTCTGGATCGTATCGATCTCCCCATTCTGCAATTTGAGCAGCATCTGATCCTGACCTGCCAGGATGAGAAAAACCAGTTCATCCATATATGGCAGACGCTTCCCATCAAGATCTTTTTTCCAATAGTGTGGATTTCTTTTCAGAGTCACGGATACGCCGGTCTTGTATTCCTTGAGGTGAAAAGCGCCAAGCACAACGGAATCTGCGGGATTCATGTTGACCTGCATTGCTTTTTCAAAGGTTCCGTCCCTGTATGTATTTTCCCATTTATGTTTCGGCACAATCGGCACCGTGCCGCCATCGATAAATCGCAAAAATGGAGCATAGATGGAAGGCAGTTTTGCAATAACAGTGTAGTGATCGGTCATACTCCATTCGATTCGTTTTCCGTTCACCGTAAGTGAATCCTGAGCTCCCGATGCGATGTTGGCGTCGTTGACGATCTGCATTGTAAATAGAACATCTGCTGCTGTGAATGGAATCCCGTCCGACCATCTCACTCCCTCACGAAGGTGAAATGTCCACGTCAATTGATCGGCGCTCGATTTCCATGATTGAGCCAGAGCAGGTTCTGGTTGTTGGCTGATCAGATTGAGCCTTGTCAGGCCTGCGCCCATGATTTGATTGAATGCCTGTGAATCTGCATCGTAAGCGACAATAGGATTAAAAGTCGTGGGCTCACTGATGGTGGCTGTGATCAAACGGCCCCCATGCTTTCCTCCTTTCAGCGGCAACTCCAGAGCATCCTGCGGAAGCGGATGAGGATCCACATATGATTGTTGGGATTGCTCTCTGTCGGCGCAATAAGACAGAACAAGACAGAACACCAGAAGATGGATAATCCGAAAATAGCGCTTCATTCTCAGCAAAATTCTATTTCAGTTATTTTTTCAATCCAGCAGGTTTGTCAATCGCCCATTGCTTTACAAAACAGGGAGTCCCCCTTCTGCATGCTGCTTGCGAAGCAACTTCTTGTCGAACTTACCGACACTTGTTTTTGGGATGCTGCTGATGATGGAAATGAATTCGGGCAACCAGAATCTGGGAAACCGCTCCGCCAGATACGAAAGAACCTCTTCCTTGTTTATCTCTCCGGCGTTCGGTTTTGCAACGATGGCGGCCAGCGGGCGTTCGGTCCATTTCGCATCCGGAACGGAGATCACGGCAGCCTCCAGCACCTTCGGATGTGCCATCAACGCGTTTTCAAGAGCCACGCTGGAAATCCATTCTCCACCGCTCTTGATCACGTCCTTTGTGCGATCGGTAATGTTCATGAATCCATCTGCATTGACGGTTGCAACATCACCCGTTCGAAACCATCCGTCATTTGTAAACTTATCCGGTGTATTTTCCATTTTGTAATACTGTCGAATAATCCATGGACCTCGAACCTGAACTTCTCCCATTGTTTTGCCATCCCATAACAATTCCTTGCCCGACTCGTCCACAATCCTCAAATCCACCATCGGAACCGCGTAACCTTGAGTTGCTTTGATGTCGAGTTTTTCCCGGTCCGATAAACTTGAATGATGATTTCGCAGTATCGATACGGTCCCCAATGGAGACGTTTCTGTCATTCCCCACGCATGCAAAACGTTCACCCCAAGTTCTTTTTCAAACGCTTCGATCAGAGAGCGAGGCATCGCAGCACCCCCGACAATCAGCGCGCGGATAGAGGAAACGTCCCTGGGTCGGGCTTTGAGTTCCTGATAAAGGCCTCCCCAGATTGTGGGGACGCCCGCAGCGACCGTGACGCGATAATCGGAGAGCATTGCCGCCAGCGAAGCGGGTTGTAAATGCGGTCCGGGGAGGATCAAATCAGCTCCGTTCATAATACAGGCGTAAGGAAGGCCCCAAGCCATTGCGTGAAACATTGGAACGACAGGCAACACTGTGTCGGTTTCTCGCATACCCAGACTGTTCGAAAGGTTAACACCCAGAGTATGCAGAAACATTGAACGATGGCTGTATAATGCACCTTTGGGACTTCCCGTGGTTCCGCTCGTGTAACACAACCCTGCTGCCATGTTTTCGTCTCGCGATTTCCATTCAAAATCTTCAGAAGCTTCATTCATTAAATCTTCATAGAAAGAAACATTTGGCAATGCCGAAGCCGCGCTTTTGCCGGTATGAAACAGAACGTAATGCCGAACGGACTTCACGTGTGGGGCCACCTTCTGCATCAATGGCAATAGAGTACCGTCTACAAAGATCACCTGATCTTCGGCATGATCGATCAGATAGGCAAGTTCTTCCGGTGCAAGCCGGATATTCAGCGTATGGCAGACAGCTCCAGAACAGGGAATCCCGTAGTACATCTCCATGTGCTGAAAATTGTTCCACGCGAACGTCCCCACCCGTTCGCCTTCTTTCACACCAAGCGTTTGCAGCACGTTCGCCAGCTTCTTTGAGCGTTTATGTAAAGAAAGATAATCATACTCGTGCATTTCACCGGAAGGGAGTTTCGTTAGAATTCTTTTATTCGGATAGAAACGCTTTGCGTGTTCCAGAATATGATCCAGTGTCAGTGGATAGTCCATCATCAATCCATTCATCGTCGTCACTCCTTAACGGCCATTATAATGGAGATTTTCAGGACTCCGGGAAGTCTTATCAAAAGCGTGGAAAGAGGGCGGAGTCTTTCTAACGGAAGATAGCTAAGACAGCAAAGGAATTGTGCTTATACGTCCATTTGAATCGTATAGATCGTTCCGCCGTTGGACTCCACGCTCAGGTCGGCATTGAGCTGCTCCGCCAGCAAGCGAATGATGCGGAGACCGAATGTCTTGGCGCTGGAAAGATCGATCTCAGCGGGCAACCCTTTGCCATTATCTCCAATCACGATCTTCAATTTTTCATCCGGTATCTGCCTGATGAAGATTTCCGGTTCCGGCTGATCACGAAACGCATGCTTGATAGAGTTTGTCAGGACTTCATTGGCCAACAAGCCAAGAGGCACTGCTTTGCTGATGTCCAGTTCCAGGTGTTCTAAATCAATGTCTGTTTTCAACTGGCGGTCGTGAGGCAAGTAGGACATTGCCAGATCTGCGGCAAGCGTTTTTACATACTGCCTGAAATCGATTTTCGAAAGATCTGTTGATCCATAAAGGAGCTCATGAACAAGAGACATCGAGCGAATGCGGGCTTTGCAATCCTGAAAGACTTCAAGCGCGTCAGGGTTGTTCACATGCCGCGCTTGCATGTCAAACAAGCTTAAGATGACCTGCAAATTGTTCTTAACCCGGTGATGCACTTCCTGGATCAAAACATCCTTTTCTTTGATTGCCTTTCGAAGACCGGCATCCGACTCTTCAATCCTCGCAAGCATTTCATTGAATGTTTGCGTCAACATACCGAGCTCGTCATTACTGACTTTAGGAACACGAACGGTATAGTCGTTTTTTTCTGAAACGACGCGAGCAGCTCCGGCCAGCGATTGAACCGGATTTGAAATGCTCTGCGTAAAAACAGTGGAAAGAAGAAAAGCCGCAAAAAACGAAACAAGAAAAATCATCAATACAATCTGCGCGTAATTACGGACACTTTGATAAATCACTCCCAAACCTGCCCGAACGAAAAGGGTCCCGTAGCGCTCTTTACCCTGAATGACCGGCTCAAACACGACTAGATTCTGATCTTGAAACTTGTAGCCGTCCGTCGAAGGATGATCAGGAAATAGTCGGGGATTTAAATTATCAGGGTAGAAAGCAAAGATTTCACCGTCATGATCATAGAGCACGGCGGCCGTTATAATTTCTTCTGCTTCGAGAGCTTTCAAAACGTCTCTTGCATCCGCGGGGCTTCTGAAAGCCAGTGCAGCAGTGCTGTTCGTCGCGATGACCTGCGAAAGGGTGGTTACATTTTGGACCAGTCCTCTGCGAAAAGTGATCCATTCGTAAGAGATGAATGCCACGCCGGTCAACAACAAAACAACTCCGCTTGTGGATAGTATGATCACCATCAGTTTGCGTCGAATGGAGAAGTCAGCGTATGACATCTAATTCTCAATGATCGTGGAAAGCCGCAGGAGTTTTGAACTGATACGCAGGTTTGCTGTACGCGCGGAGGCAAGGTTTACCTCAACACGTATGCGATTATTGACCACGCGAAAAGCGATCGTTCCTCCTTTCTCAGCAATGTCGGGGAGGTCGCCCACCACCAATACCGGTCGATCTCCAATTGTTTCAAGAACCGATTCAAATGGGATACTGGTTTTCGCGGAAACGAAAGCCATGTGACATAAAGAAGTATTCTCCACGTCACGAATTCTTCGAACGACGATCGGATGATTATCGACGTATTCCGTTGTAACCAAATCGTCCAGAGTTTTTCCGAAAGGATCTTCGCCGACTATGCAGAGCTGGAAGGGGCTATCCGGCGCGCTAAAAGAGCTATCCGGCCAACGCACGAACTGAGTAAAGTTATACAAAAACGCCGCTTTCAGTTCATACTCCCCGGCCTGAGCGAACAAATCCCGCGCGGGCACAAGGTTCGCAAATAGAAGAAATGCACATACAATCTTCTTCGCACCCTTGCGTTTTTCAGCTAACTTTCTCAGAAAAAGCATGTCACTTTTCCATAAACTCCGCGTTCTACTTCTTTGCGTGTGGGCGCCGGATTCCCAAATTCCGGATGACTTTCGTGAAATAAATTTTGGGCTGTAATTGAGAATTCCAGTTTTTCTGTTACTAGCCACGCCAACCGAAAATCCATCGTCACATACCCGGGAACAACGGGAGATGGTAATTCACCGGAAGATCGGAGAACGACATCCGCTTGAAAATCTTTGATCGGATCCATCATCAAATGCAAAGCCCAGTAGTAATCGGGATCATTTCCTTCACCCGATGCATTTGAAGTATCGCGGCTGCCGGGATCTAGCTCGAGTTCTTTATGAAGCAGTGTGACGCTGCTTATGCTTCTCATCCAGGGCAGCGGTTCGAAGTTTACAGCAACCGTTCCGCCGGTGATTCCCGCATTCATTCCATTTCCGATCATGGCCGCTTCGCCGGAGGCACCCGCCTCCAGTGTGATGAGCGAATCATAAGAATTATGAAACAGCGTGAAGTCCATATAGAGCCCCTGATGCAGAGAGGTTCTATAACCTCCTTCCACCGCAATGACTTCTTCCGGTTTAAAATCGGAGTTCCCTTTCAAAGCGAGCAGACCGGGGAGTGGGAAAAACCGTATATCCGTGTCGAGCCGGGATGGAACCCGAACAGCACGTGATACAGCCCCCCACAGAGTTTGATTGGAATGAGGCATCCAGGCGATTCTAAAATTGGGCTGTACTTCGATACCTGAAAAAGTATTGTCTTCAATTTTCGTTCCGGCAACGATCACAAGTTTCTCAGGGATGAGTGAAATATCATCCTGAATAAAACCGCTGAAATGATGAATCGTTCTGTCGTCCGGGACAAACTGAATCGTCCCAATGTCTTCCGTCTGGTCTGCTGAAGCGCGATAGTTAAAACCCCAAACGAAATCATGTCGTGCGATGGGTTGAAAGCGATGTTGCAAGTCGACATCAAAAGTGTTTCTTTTTTCCTGAAATTGAAGAGGAATTTTTCGGTCACTTCGGTCGTAGTAAACAAGCAGTTGAAGATCGGAATTGCCTTTGTAGAGTCGATGCCAGTGCCCGAGAAGATTTCCACCGCTGACAATGCCATCCTTGCGGTCCGGGAAAGTCTCTTCACCACGATAAACGTCCCCTTGTATTGTGAAGGTCGATGTTTGGGTGATATCCGAATCCATCCGGAATCCGCCTCGTCCCATCTGCCAATCATCCTGAGCATCCTGACCGTTCGCAAAAACAAGTCCATCGCGATCAAAGAACTTGAAATAACCGCGATAGTACGTTGCATCTCCGATTTTGTTTCCGTACCGCGCCGTTACGAAAGCATTTTCTTCATTTCCACCACCCGCTTCGATCAATCCCCCCTGCGTATCCTGAGCTGAGAGTGTTTGAATATTGACCACACCGTTTACGGCATTACCTCCCCATAGGGTCGCTCCAGGCCCGCGAGTGACTTCGATTCGATCTATATCCTGCAAAACGTAATCCTGAACATCCCAGAACACACCTCCGAAGAGAGGCGTATATAGAATTCGGCCGTCCATCAGCACCTGAAGCTTGTTAGCTGTGTTCAGATTCAATCCTCGAGCCGACACACCCCAGCTTCTGCCATCGGAACGAATCACATGCATGCCTGCAGCAAGGCGGAGGACATCCGGTATAGTCACCGCACCGGATCTCCGAATTCGTTCGGATGTAAGCACCGCCACTGCGGCGGCCGCTGAGGAAAAGGGTTGAGGTTTGCGTGATGCTGTTGTAACTTCAATTTCAAGCAATTGCTCCAGCGTTAATTTCTTCAGTCTGGTCGATTCCGCTATCTGCTGGGCCCACACAGGCCTACCGGTTGAGAGGCATAAGAAGACAAAGGTGGCCAGCAGGATCCAGAATCTTATTGAACGAGATTTCATGAAACAATTCTCCGCCAAAACGGCTCGGTTACGAATGGAATGATGACGTATTTAGAACGGTTCTACGGTCATGAATCCTGCAACTCAGGCAACAAAAGTTCAATCGCCGCAACAAGATCATCAGGGGTATAAGGTTTTTTCAGATAGGCAAACGAGTCGGGTGCAAGGCTATTCAAATGTGGGAATTGTTCTCTTGAATGAGCCGATAGAAACAGGATTCGCGGCTTGTCTGTGAGGCTTTGTTGAATCACCATCGCCGCATGAACCCCGTCCACTTCCCCTTGAATGCGAACATCCATCAATACTAAATCGGGTTTTGTTTTGTATACTTCCCGGACCGCTTCTTCTCCTGAGGACGCTATACCAAGGACTCGCCAATTACTGTCTTCTATTATGTACTTGAGGTCTTCAGCGATCAGCCTTTCATCTTCTACGATGAACACTGTCAAACCGCTTTTGGCTTTCCTCTTTCTTTCTAAGGATTCGGGGGCTTTACCGCTGCTGGTAGTCTCCGAACGACCCGCCATAAACCAAAGTTGGCCGGGATCCTTTGCTGGAATAGAATCAAACATCAACTCCTCCAGATATCAATGAAAATATAATATCTTCGAATTACCGCGCAATATTTCGCACCGCAATCGAGCAACGTGCATGCCGTAATGTTAGCATGTGGGCGGGACATTTTCGGCACCCGCGCTATTTCAAGCGATAGTGAGTCCGTTTATCCACGACAAATAGTTCAGAAGGCGGTCCCTGGGCTGAGACTCTACCTTTTTCCAGGATGATCACATCCGCACACAGCCTTACAATTTCATCCGAATCATGGCTTACATACAAAACCGGAATATCGATGTCATGGATCAGCTGTTCGATTGTTTCTCTTGTTCGTTCTCTCAGTGGCTCATCTAAGTTCGATAGAGGTTCATCGAGCAGAAGTAACTGCGGGCGGCTCAACAACGCTCTGGCGAGAGCAACCCGCTGCTTTTCACCACCGGAAAGTTGAGGAATCTTGCGTTCCATGAGATTTTCAATTTTCAAAGAGGCGAGCAGTTCGTTGGAATTGCTTCCCGCGTTGTTATAAAAAACGTTTTGTCGAACGGTGAGATGCGGAAACAAAGCGAGATCCTGCGGCACATATCCAATCCTCCGCTTTTCGGGCGCTACGAACCGAGAGTCCACTGAATCATTTAATAAAGTCCCCCCGATGCGGATCAAACCGGTACGCGGTTTTCGCACGCCCGCAAGGACTTCGAGCAAAGTCGTCTTCCCTGCTCCTGAAGCTCCAAAAATACCAGTGATTCGTTTGTGAGTTTTGAAGCCTACGTCTAAAGAGAAATCACGATATTCGATTGAAACTTTCTCGAGCTCCAGTATCAAAGGAACTTCCTTTTTCTTAAAACAAATTCACTGAGCCACAACGCAATGAAACAAGGGATGATCGAAAGCACAACAAATCGAAAGGCGATCGCATCCTGGCCCAGTTGAATCAGATAAAAAATTGACACTGATAAAGTGGCGGTCTTCCCCGGAATATTTCCTGCGATAAGAACAGTAGCTCCAAATTCACCCATGGCTCTGCCAAAAGCGAGCGCGCAACCCGCCAGAATCCCTCGAAACGACAAAGGCAACGTGATTGTGCGAAACACTTTCCATGGATTACTTCCAAGCGTTCGAGCCACTTGCTCCAAACGTGGATTCACTTCTTCAAAAGCGACCCGGGCCGTGCGAACGATAAATGGGAATGACATGACCGCCATGGCAGCAACTACCGCGCGCCATGTAAATACGATTTCGGTGTCGAAGAATTCTTGAAACAATTTTCCAAACATTCCCCTGTTCCCAAGCAGTTTCAGCAGAACAAGACCCGTGGCAACAGGAGGCATGATCAACGGTAATGAAACGATTGTTTCAACAACCGACTTGAAGGGGAAATTTTTTCGAGCCAATAGCCAGGCGATGAGCAAACCCGGGGCAAGGATCAGCAGCGTGCTGAAAGAAGCGGTTGCAAGCGTCAGAACGAGTGCGCTGATTTCCTGCTCATTCATTGTAAACAATCATCCTACTCTAGCTAGGCGGGAATTCCGTTAAGTAAAAAGTGACGGGTTTTCATTAACCGGAAGCGCTAAGGTTACGGGTCAAATCTGAGCCCACAGTCGAAGCAGTCGATTGAGAACCTCCATGATGGCCAATGCTTCGTTCGATCCGGGCTGTTTGTGGTTTATCAGTGTTGCCAGGAGTTCGAGGTCGTACAGAATACGGCGGTGGGCCTCATCCGGGATCATGCTCTGAATCCAGGTGATCGCCGCCCAGCGTTCGCCGCTGCGCACACCCTTTACTCGATGAGGACTACCCGAGGGATAAATGATAGCGTCGCCGCGTTGCAACTTGAACTCGACCTCGCCGTCTCCTTCGTCGATGGCCAGTTCACCACCTTCATAAAGGTCTGGGTCATTGAGAAACACGGTTACCGACAAGTCCGTGCGAAGAGGTTTGGGCTCGGCCATGATCGCATTATCGACGTGTCGTCCGTATCCCATGCCCGTTACATACTTGCTGTAGCGCGGCGGTGCGATCCTGAGCGGAAAAAGTACACTTTTTATTCTTGGATGGCGCCAAAGCGCACCCAAAACAATCTGGTCCAGCGACTCTATCTGCGGAAAACTCTCTCGATCAACCTGCAAATTATGTTTGGCCTTCTGTGCAATAGAGCCGGCTGTTCGGCGGCCGTCGATCAGATTTGCCTGAGCCAAAAGCTCATCTACCTGAGCGAGTTCTTTCGCATTGAGTAAATTGGGGATGCGAAGATGCATGGTGAACATTTTAACGCCGGCTCATTTTCAAGGCAATCGACGGGGCGCTATTCCCTGTGTTGAAGGCCCTCACGATGATGACCCCTAAACAGAATTTCTCGATTGTGGAGTTTTTCAGATTTGTTTACAATCATACCGTCACAGCATGGATAACGCTCACGCTACCCCTTCAGCGCGATTCAAAGCAAGCTCCAATACACTCGTGAAATCATTTGATGATCATGTTGCACTGGTGCACATGAAAACCAGACGTATTCATGTGCTGAATTCGACTGCAACCCGGCTTTGGAAATTTGTATGTGCCGGCAATTCACGTGACGAAATGAGGAATCTGATGCTTGAGGAGTTCTCTATTGACGAGCAGGAATTGTGCATTGAGATCGATAAACTTCTTGCAATGCTGGAACAGGAAGGACTTATTCAGATCCTCGAATAATTCCTCATCACAATGATCACAGTTGCGAAATCAGGGTTGACCCTAACCGCATCATCCGAGGATATTGACGCTTTGCATCTGGATTTCGTACACGATCATTTTATTCGTTTGCCCGGACTGCTGAGTGACGAGCTGTTAGAGGAATTCTATTCACAAATAACAACCGCAAAATGGGAAGAGAGAATTCACGAAAATATCGGCCTTGAAACATGTCTTAGCGATGCGGGCATAGTCGCTCTGATTAATTTTCTAATCAATGATCAAGACTTATTCATGCTGTTGGAAAAGATCACGGGCTCTCATCCGATTCGAAGTTTCGCAGGGCGAGCCTACAGGATGGTGCCGAACTCCGGCCATTACGACTCCTGGCATAATGATGTCGGAAAGAATCGTTTGCTTGCCCTCAGCATAAACCTAGGGAAAGAACCTTATGAGGGAGGAGTGCTGCAGATTCGTAAACGTACATCCGACAAACTGCTGGCCGAAGTCCCTAATACTGGTTTTGGAAATGCCATTCTTTTCAGGATTGCGGAAGATCTTGAACACCGGGTTACAAACATTGAAGGGAACGTTCCAAAAACTGCATTTGCAGGATGGTTCCAATCGGAACCCGATTTCTGGGCCACGCTTGTTGGTAAATCCAGTTGACACGTTTTAAGGTTTCGTATCCACTTTGAGCATCGTTCCATCCCGTCCAAAAATTGCAAAAGCCTCAAAATCCTGTACCGAGGCCACTGATTCATCAAGCGGACTTCCGTCGACCACGATCCAGGCATGACCTTTCCATATTCGATCCTCTGTTTGCCGCATTCCTGTAACAAGCTGCGGTTCTGAATTGTTCCTGGAAAGGAATCGATAAAGGATCAAGCTGCGCTCCAAACACGTGTTTTGTGGGAAAACGTACGTGTATAACCAGCGAACGAGCGTAGTAATCTTCTCTTCTTGCTGGTGCATCCTTGGGGCTTTCGCTTGAACCCACATCATGTTCGTCAAAGACTTCAGTGGAACCAATCGCTTCAAAACCGGTAACACGAGTGCCCAGGAAGATATCCGAACCATCAACCAGACGTCGGAAGGATGTTTGAAAATCTTCAGAAATCGACGAATTTTCCAGACGAAGTCCTGCCGGCCATTTTCATTTTTTGTATACCAGTCGTGAGTTGCTGGTTTCATTTTAACGAATCGCTACCTTTTGTTGATTAAGAAAATTCAGGAAGCTTCTGTGTTTGATTTCGCCATGATTCAGCATACAAACCTTGTTGCGCAACCAAAGACTGATGATCTCCAGACTCAACAATTTTGCCCTCGTGCATCACATGAATCGAATCGGCATGCATCGCTGTGGTGAATCGATGGGTGATCACAATAGCAGTCCTTCCCTGGAGAGCTTTGCGGAATCCGGTCATCCAGTTTGCCTCGGCCCAGGAATCCATAGCACTGGTCGGCTCATCTAACAAGACAATTGGGGCATTTCTATACAGCGCTCTTGCGAGCGAGATCCGGCGCCATTCCCCAGTGCTTAATTCGTAACCTCCTTCGAACCACGTCACAAGTTGAGTCTCATAGCCTGACGGTAATCGCGCAATCGTTTCTTCCGCTTGAGCTGCGTTTGCAGCGTTGCGTACGGCTGCCATCTCCGGCGGAATCTGCACTTCCCCGTAATAAATGTTCTCGGCGGCGGTTGCCGAATAATGAACAGATGTTTGAAATTGAACCGTAATAAGACGCCTTAATTGTTCCAGATCCATTTCTCGCAAATCAACACCATCGATCTGGATATGCCCGGCGTCCGGATCGTAAAAACGACAAAGGAGCTTGATGACCGTGCTTTTTCCCGATCCGTTTGCTCCGACGATAGCAGCTATCTTCCCTGCCGGAACGGTCAGGTCAAATTCAGTGACCGCTTTGCGTGTTGTGCCGGGATATTGAAACGCGACGCCACAAAAACGGATCCCATCTATCACCTGCTTTGCCGGTAAAACAGGTTTTTCCGGGTTAACAATTTGCGGTTCTAAATCAAGAAATTCAAAAAGATTTCCTAGAAACAAACTGTTGGCATAGAGCGTTGTCAGGTTTTCAAGAACAGAGCGCGTTAACCGCTGTCCCTGGGATAAAGCCTGATAAAAAAGTGCCACATCCCCTAATGACACTTGCTTTACAAAAGCTTTCCAAAGGATCCAGGCAAGTAACGCAGCAGAAACCAGATAACCGATCGTGCCTGCCGCTAATTCATCCTTATTCTGATCCTTCATGAGTTTCATGCGTTCCTGTCGTAACCGCATTCGCACAGCTTCATATTGAGTCTGGAAGTAGCTTCCCAGTTGAAAAATTCGAACTTCGGCCGCTTCGCCCCGTGAAGTCAAAGAATAAGCGTAGTAAGATGCATGGCGCCGGTCTTTTGTTGTGCGAATCGACCATTGATGATGGCGAGTCGTGTAGCGTGCCGCCAGCAAAAGAGCGGGGAGAGCGCTGAACAAAAGAGCAAGCAGAGTCCAGATGCCGAATCGGAGTAGCACGATTGACATTGCTATCAATGTAATGCTGCTCTGGAGGATCGCACCTGTACTTTCGAGTAATGCCAGTGGGCGGTGGGTTGCCTCTTCGCGAGCGCGATGCAAATGGTCGTAAAAATCCGGAGATTCATAAAACCCCAGATCGACGTTGACCGCCTGCCTATGAATAAAACCAATGATGTAGTCGTGCACCAGCTCGGATTGCATGGTTCGCACATAAGTCCCTGCAACACGAAGTCCTTCCGATAGTAACTGAACGGCTATCATCAAGCCGAGCAACAGGAAAATCGAGTTGAAGTCTACCACCGGCTTTCTCCCGGATACTGTTCCGGCGGTTAATGCGTTGACAAGAGCTTGGAGAAGGTACACCGTAGCAATCGGAAGGAGTCCCTGCAGGAATAAAAGAATGCCCCAGTATACTGTCCAGCCCCCGGCTGCAGCATAAACCAGTCGAAACGTTCTCGGAAAATACTTCAACTGCGAGAGAAGAACTTGTAAGTGGCGTCTAAGACTTGCTGGAGCGTGAGGCATCAATGGAGGTCTATTGTATCAAAAGTCCGAGGCCAAATGCTCAGGTGCTACACGTGATAAGCCTTTCACTTCTATGCTATAAAACACCAATACAATGAATCAGTCGAAACTTGAACCCCATGAAACAGGACCGGTTATTCAGTGTTTATGGATCGGCAGCAGTTTGTCGCTGCTGGAACAGCTGAGCATCCGCTCTTTTTTGCAGAATGGACATCCTTATCATTTGTACATCTATGATGACGTGAAGAATGTGCCCGATGGAGTCACCCTAAAAAATGCCGGCGACATACTTTCGTCCAGCCAGATCTTCAAATACAGTCAACATGATACTTATTCTGCTTTTGCCAACTTGTTCCGGTACAAACTCCTGCTAGAAAAAGGGGGGTACTGGGCAGATATCGATGTCGTTTGTTTGAAACCCTTCGATTTCTCCAGCGTTTATGTTTTTGCTGGGGAAAAAGTATCCGAAGAGAAGAAAGTTGTTTGCAACAACGTCATGAAAGCGCCGCGGGATTCACAAATTATGCAGTTTTGCTATGAAACCAGCTTGTCGAAAACTGCCCGGGAACTACAGTGGGGTGAAACAGGACCGGAGCTCCTCACAGCGGCTGTCGAACGGTTCCAACTCTCTTTAAATGTCTGCCCTTACCGAACGTTCAATCCTCTCGGCTGGTGGGAATGGCGGGAGTTGATTCATGGAGGACACATTACAGGGATAAAGCTCAAATGGAAGCTTAGACGAGAAACGTACGCAATCCATTTTTGGAACGAAATGTGGAGAAGGAACGGAGTCGACAAAAATGATAGCTACCCTTCCCACTGTATGTATGAAAGATTAAAGCAGAGATATCTTTGATGGCAGCCAATCCTCCACTGCTCTCCGTCATCATCATATTTCTGAACGCTGAAAAATTCCTCCACGAAGCCGTTGAGAGCGTGTTTGCCCAAACCTATCAACGATGGGAACTGATCCTGGTGGATGACGGCTCCACGGATCGAAGTTCGGATATCGCGAGAAAATTAACAGATGAATACCCGTCGAAAATACGTTATGTCGAACACGCGGGGCATCAAAATCTCGGAATGAGTGCCTCGCGAAATGTTGGCATCGAAAGTGCAAAGGGCGAGTATATTGCCCTCCTTGATTCGGACGACGTATGGCTTCCCGCAAAGCTCGAAGAGCAAGTAACGCTCTTTGATTTATTTCCGGATGCAAAGTTGCTTTACGGGAACAATTTGTTTTGGAGAAGTTGGAATGAAAATCGAAAGGAGGCGGACTATCAATTTGAGCTCGGAGCAAGGGTAGATCGCGTATTTTATCCGCCGGAGATGTTTCTTCTATATCTGATTCCGGTAAAAGCGGCAACCCCCGCTCCATCAGACATGATCTTCTCGCGCGAGATGGCTCAGAAACTCGGTGGCTTCGAGACGGTCTTCCGGAATATGTATGAGGAGCAACCGTTTCTTGTAAAAGTGTTCACCAATGAACCGGTATATGTCAGCAGCAAATGCTGGACACGCCACAGGGAACACCCGGATTCTTACGTAGCGGTTTGGCGAAAGACAAATGCCGGGCAATCGGGGGCACCTTCTCCCTTACAGTGGGCAGAGCAGTATCTTCGTGAAAATGGATTTGTCGGCTCTGAAGCATGGGAAGCACTTCAGAAAGCTCTATTCCGTTTCCGCCATCCAGTGATATTTCAGTGCTTGAAAAGAATGCGATCCCTGATTAGTAGATAGGGAGACTTTGTCGGACGTTTTTGATGCTCCTTACGACGCCGGAATAAGGCGGTACTTCAAATAACGATACAATCGATTCTTTTGCAGCCACCGATCCAATTCCCGTGCAGAGGAGCCAAGCTGGAACCATCGAATCAAAGCACGCCGCTGAAACTCTTTGGATTTCAGGAAATCCGACGATGCAAGAAAATCAAATGGGCGAACAGGGTACAAACTTTTTCGCAAACCGGAAGTTTTTAACACTTTTGCAAATTGGCTGACCTCAGGTGGTGTTGACCACCGGGAAAAATTAAATGTCGCGTAGGGAGCGGCCCATTTGGGTTGAAGTACTTGAACCCATTGCGCGGCATCATCTGCGGATGCAGTGTATTGAAACGACTGATCCACCAGCGTGTTATCCAGATAGCGACAAAATCCATTGACTCCACCCCACTCGTAACGGTAAATCATTTTAGAAACGGGAAGAAAAGCAAATAGAGGTTTGTACTGATCCCGAACTCTTTGCAACACGGTCTTCATGTCCCCGAATGTGTCGCGGTATGAATCGACTCCAGCATAAACACAAAGATCTTCAGTTTTGAGAACGTAGGTAAAATGATCGATTTCTGCATCCGGTTCATCCTGCTCGCCATGAAACGGAACCGGAATCAATTCTATATCCTGAATAGCAACCGGCTGCCAGAGGTCCGCTTCCACAATGTTCGAGAATCCGAGCATACGAATCGCTTCCGCCATTGGAGGGTTAAAGGCAGACGGGCGGCGTATCCGAGGAATAATCACTTGAGTATCCTTATCAAACCATAAAAGCGACTGCAGATCGCAATGATCCCAATGACTGTGTGAAATGATCACGGCCTTCGGTGCAAGACGTGGAGGATCAAAAGCATATTCGGGCATTCCATGCTTGAAACGTAAACAAGGGTCTGTAATCACTATATTTTCCCGTGACTTAAAAAGCAGTGAGCTATGCCCCAGAAACATGACTCCCGACTCGAATGGCAAATTTGAGAAGTGATTTTGCGGCAATCTTCGTTTGCTCAGGATTCCTCTTTCCTGCAAAAGCGAGAGCAGCTCGAGAGCCCAGGTAACTTCTTCTGAATCGAGACGCTTCCTTAATTCCTCTTGAATTTCCATTTCATTGAGGTCTTTCCTTAACAGAGGAAGAAGATATCCCAGCGATCGAATCCTTTCCAGAGGAAGCGGATGCATTAAAGAGGATTTACCGAGCTCAAACTGAACGGCAAGGCTGAGTTCATCGAGCGAGGAACGCTCAGCGAAAATGGAAGAACGAAGCAGCACGGATGTTTTCCCGTTCGACTGATGAACCTCATAAAACTGTTTGATTTCCCCGGACTTCTGGAGTTCCTTAAAAAGCAATGCAGGATCCTTCTGTCGTTTAAACCGTAAGACAATTTCCTGGTATGCGCGCACGAGCTGTCTGATCGTGTCACCCATAAAAAGCATTCGGCAATCAAAAGCGTAGCCTTTCATGTTCGGCAGCAAATCGACCCTTGTGGAAAGAGGCAAATTCAATTCTTTTCCTCCGAAATGCACGACTTATTCAAACTTCAATGGCGGGATAGAAATTCCTTTGAGAACCTGTTCGATTTCATCTAAAAGCAATGGTAACTTTTCAAAACCCGGGGGGAATTCAACTTCGTAAACGGGAACGATGGAGGTGAGTTTCATATACGAATCCACCATATGTTTCTTCAGATCCCTCTTGTTCAAATTAAAGAAATGAGCATGTAAAAGAATGGAGCGAAAAGCATCAGTCGGGCTAAGCCTGCGAACGCGAACTTCAGGTTCCTCTTTCGGGTTTGACCTTTTGAGTACAAAGAGGGCTGAAAAATCAGCTGGTTCCGCATGTTTAAATTCCGTGTTGGCTCTGTTTTCTTCCAAGCTTGAGCCAAGATGGTCTCGGGCATCCTGGAGTAAACGGATTCCAAACGGAAGCGGGAGAGCTTTTACGACATTGTCATGGACTTCAAATGGGACAGCGTCGTCTGCCCATTGTGTGTAGCCACGCGTGGCAAGCGCAAAAGCAGTAGTTGACTTACCTGTTTCGGATGTGGCGCAAAAAGCTGCAACCCCATTCGAAGTCAAAACCGCGCTTGCGTGAAGAACTTCCGTACCTTGAATGTGCAGTGATATCGGTAGAACTACGCGTGAAAATCGGTCGATAACCCTTTCAGGTGCAACAAAGGGTTCGGGATATGCAACCACCCTTGAACTCGTCTTAACCGTGCAATAACTGGCTGTGTGCGGCAAATGAACCCAGTGGTCCCCATTGGAGTAATATGCATATGCACACACCTCCCCATCATAGTCGCGCCAAATCTGTACAAAAGGATCCTGGGGATCGGGGAGAGTCGGATCTCCCCGATCCGCGATGATTAGCTCTAACATTATGCCTGCATCGCCGCTAAGATCGACCAGAACCTATCTGTCTGCTGGAAGAAGCAGTGACCAGTCGAAACAGAAAACGATCCTCAAAGCGAGGGTGGAGTCTTTTGCGGTTCGCCGGGATCTGAAGGAGACGAGGAAAGCTTTCCTTCACCGCCCTGTAGAACTTCTGAGACCTGTCCCACATATCGCATTTCGGGCTTTTCCCATTTCCCTTCTTTTTTCTCTTCGTTCATACATACCTCCTGATCGTTAAGTTATGATCATCTATTAAGTCTACTACGAAGCCATGCTTCCATACAAAGCAAATCCCAGATTTTAAAGTTTTTCCAGGCACTTTTACTGGAAAAAGCCTCCTCCATTGCAGGTTCAAGGGCTTTTTTTTCCACAATCCCTAATTCCGTCAGAACCCTGGCTCCCCCCATCTGATTCCAAATAACACGACCTTCCCCGGTGATCAAGGATTGCCAGTAACTCATGGCCGACACTTTCTTTTTTCTTTCAAATTTTAGATTCGGGAATCTTCGAGCCACGGATTCGCGCACAAGGCCTTTCTCCATTCCCCCTTTTTGCAACACTTCCGGGCTGATTCGCAGAAGCAAATGAATCAATTCAGGATCATAATATGGATGAAGGACCGGAACCTGAGTCCGTTCCGCGGCCTCAAACGATTGTTCCATTTCCATGGAGGTGATATTGTCAACCAAATGCGAAGAAAAACGTGCGGGAATAGAAGCCATAATGGCCTTTTGGCCTTGTCCTTTTCATAAACTTGGTAACAAGAGTCTCCGTCCGTAAATCCGTCACCTTCCTCAATTCCGGATCACCCGCCAGCCAATTCGGAATCATGCTCTGGATCCGTTTCCGTAGATAGTTTCTGTAAAGCGAGGGTGTGACTGCGGATCCCGCGCGTTTAGCAAAATCCGAAAGAATTGCCCGGAGCCCGGTCTTCCACAGAATATGCCATAGAAATGCAGCTTTCGGTAGGTCGTGGGAGCGAACCAGAGCGTGAAGCAAGCGGTTCAATCCTCGAAAATCCATTCGCAGCATGTAATCAGCAGCTAGTTGTTCGCTTACGTTCAACCAGTCGTCACCACCGGAGCCAGTCATAACAACATGACAACCTAGGTCTCTTGCTTTAGAACCAAGATGCAAATAAAGCGGCTGCCAGGTGTTCCACATCGGCTGCGACCACTTTTCAGCAAGATCCAGTGCAGAACGAAGTAAGCCACTCCCGGCGAGAATATCCTCAACGCGGACAAGTGTCTGTTGCAGTCCGAGCTGGATGGCTACACCTCTTTGAACATCACCTTCATTGCAGTCAGGATGGGGAAATTGCAATGACAAAGCCTTTGGTGGAGCAGCCCCATTTCGTTCGGCAAGAACGGCGGCAACCGAAGCGATACTGACAGAATCCAGACCTCCACTGAGAAAAATACCGGAATCTCCCAACTGCATGCATCGGCTAACGGCTTTCTCAAATGTTTGATCGAAACCGGTTCCCTGCTCGTCTGTAAAAAAATCAACCTGGCCATCTTCGGGAAATGAATACCAGTAACGAAAGACCTGCCGGCCATCTTTCGAGAACCGAATCGCATGTCCTGGTAAAATGCGTTTTATCTCTGCATAGAATGTTTCTTCCGGCGCCGGACGACGATGAGCCATGAAGTCGACAAACGCGGAGCGATTGATGGTTGATGAAACTCCTGGATGACGAACCAGACTCTCAGTGGAAGTTGAGAAAAGGAATTCTCGGCCTGTGTCTATGTAAAAAAAGGGGTAAATACCGCAGCGGTCCCGAATCGCCAGGAACGTATTCTTCTTCCGGTCCCATATTGAAAGAAGAAAAACGCCTTGCAGTTTCTCCAGAATATTCTCGCCCCACTGTGAATATGCTCCAAGAATGATATCCGCCGTACCAGCTTTGATGATCGGTAACCCAGGAGTCAAATCGCGCAATATTTCATCACGATTCATGAGAAATCCCTGAAAAAGAACCACAAAATCCGGATCGACAGCTACGTCCGGTAATTTGTCATCATCAGAATACAGAAGCTGAAAAGCACGATCAGACTGGTCGTTCCGACGATCCCAGCACGCAACCCAACCGGTCATCCTTTGAATTTTCTCTAAATTCAGGACGTTCTTTTCAGCTAAACTGTTGATTAATAACACTGATGATGTTCTCTTGGAGCAGTGAGGAAAGGAGTTGATCGATTTGTTCAGAAGCTGATTCTTCGGAAACCAAGAATTCTTGCAACAATAATTCTTGGATTCGTCCGCGATTGTGGCCTTCGGTAATCAGATCCCAAATACGAGCTGCGGTCGGGTTCAATTCGAAAATGCGATCCGTTCCGACGTGAACTAAGACAATTTGATCCCCCATACGGTTTGCAACTGCTTCCGGGCTTACGCGAAATCGACTGGAGGAAGACTGTCCCGCTGAGTTATCATCCAAGAATATACCCCATTTGCGCTGATCGCTATAGCAAGTCCCTCAATATGAAGAATTATATTTGGTGAATGCCCGAAGTCAAGACGAGAGAACGCTTATGCCTGTCGCTGTCTTTGCCGAAGTTTTCTTACAACAAGATCTATTTTGTATTCTTTTTCTATTTCTTTATGGGCTTCTTCAAGAGTTTTGGTCCCTTTCGTGCAAGGTGGAAGGCCTAAAGCCGGACGCTTATCGTATTTTTCCGATGACGATTTCCCACTTTGATCCACATAATGCATAAAAAGCTGAGCTTGATTTTGACCTTCGAAGGCCTCCCGCCAATGGTGGAGTTCGCATCCGCGATAAATCACCATGTCCCCGGGTTCCATCAAAATTGATTTTCCCTCCAGAAAAATGGGCCAAATGTAATCCGGTTTCGATCGCCGAACTTCATTCACATCGTAGCCAAGCGTTACAGTTGCGCTAATTTCGCATGCAGGCCGGTCGATATGCGCCGGAAGGATGTCTCCGTGCGTGTAGAGTCGGGCGTACGCATAAGTCGGATCCAACCGGATTCCTGTTAATGATTCCATAACGGGTCGTAAAAGATCCAGGGAACTCTCCATAAGAGGATCCCCGTAAATAGAATGGGCGTTAGGCACCATTGTATCTTCCATCCCAACACCAATGTGAGCTTGCATGAGTACATAACGATAAAAAAATAGGGGCAACGGCTCCGGCAAAAAGCGTTTCATCAATACATACCGCTCTTGTTTAAACGAATTCCGTATGGAATCTATGGATCCATTCCGATCAACGACATTGTCAATCAAGTTATGTTCCAGTGGTTGCAGGAGGTCATCCATCAAAAGTCCATCACGATTTGAAATTGCATTTGATTTTAACATGAGCTAACGTAGTTTTTACAGAGGAGAATTCCCAATTAGAATGAGCCTATGGTGAACTCAGATTTTTTGTCGCGTATGGGGCTTTTCACAATAAGGAACTTTCTGGACAGAGACACTTGCAAGAGACTTCGTTCCGCTGCAATGACCCTGCCTGGTAAGCCGGCGACAGTCACATCGGGCAGCCAGGACATTTATGATGATGCGACTCGTAAAACATATCAGGTTGCGCTTGCCGGCGATATAGAAGTCGAGATTCATTCTCGTATACTTGCGCTTCAACCGGAGTTGGAATCCCATTTTCACCTGACCCTCCAAGGCTGTAGACCTCCGATACTTCTGAAATATTCTGTGGGTGATTACTTTCGGCTTCACACAGACACGACAAAGGATCCTGAGCTTCCTGAAGGAATCAAAAAACGCCAGGTCAGCATCAGCATTATGTTGAACAATTGTGAGGAAGAAGATGATCCGGATTCGTATTCTGGCGGTGCTTTAACTTTTTATGATTTGCTCCCGGATCCGCGTTTGAGGCTGAAGGGATACCCTCTCCAAGCCGAAGAGGGGCTGCTTGTTGCGTTTTCGGCATGGCATAAGCACGAGGTGCAGCCTGTCACCCGCGGAGAACGCTACAGCATAGTTGCATGGTTTTTTTGATGCATTCTCCGCAATGTTTTCGGTACTCGTTTTGCAGCTTTACAAACAAGACGAATCGGCCGTAACAGGTGATACAGGAAATACAAGTAGCCGGGTAGTGAAAGAAGCGCCCATTCGGCAACGCCGGGAGTAAAGGTCAAGCTCAGGAAGTACCGTGCTCGATCCGCGAAGCGTTCCCTCACTTGCATATGCAAAGGCTGAAATTGATCGTCATCCAAAATCATTGAGGGCGGTCGTTCCACCACAAACATTCGGTTTACGATCGAATTTGCAAGTGCCTGCACCTTTGGATCGGTTATAGCGCGTTCTTCCTGATCCTTCGGCAGACGCACTTCGAATAAAGTAGTTGCTAACAAGAGACCTAGATCCAGGATACGTTCCGCCCTTGCGTCGCGCGCGAGTTGCAGGACGAGTGGCCACTTCATTGCCGGGTATTGAGAGATCGTCCTCGCAATATCCAAAACACGAGATAAACGATCCCAAAGCTTCTTTACCCCGCTGATGCAAAGGATCAGGAGAAGGTCTTCGGGACAGAATGCGAGGACCTCTTTTTTGTCAAAGGTGATTCGTATGGAACGGTTCCATAGGCCTTCGTAATCAAGGTTCAAACTAAAAGCTTTCGGCACAACAGCCCAATGGACCTCAAGTTGATGATTCGGTTCATTCAAAATAAAGTCGTAAGTATACTGAGAACGCAAAAGTGCCTGTTCCTGAGGGACTGTGAGACCGAACAGTACCTTTTTGGGGAGATAACCTTTTGCGAGCAAGATATTCTTGGCATTCAGAACATCCTTCTTCTGAATCAGTAAATCGAGATCATCAAAATCACGGAGAGCTATATTTCCATAGAGTCTGTGCGCGAGCGTAGGACCTTTGTAAGGGACGACGGGAATACGATTCTCCTCAAACAAAGTCAGGATCGTCATCAACTCTCTCGTTAGTATCGAATTACGTGCTGAGATCCTTGTTGCCAGGATGTGAAAATCGCTCAGAACATGAGAAGGTATGCCCGGGCGAGCGGAGGAACTCAAAAAATCGTAAAGGACAGGGACCAGCCGGTGATTCTGAGCAATGCGCTGGATCGTATCCCAGTTCAGGTCCGGTTGTTCGAAGTCGACCTTATCTGATCCTGCCGCACAGGACAAAACCAATTTTGCTTCTCGGGAAAGACCCTCTAGCATTTGCAGCTAGAATGCACCTTTTGAAGAGAAGACCGCAGCAGGTGTTTTCAGCAAAATTTCCAAGTCTAACCGCAAAGACCATCGATCTACGTATTGGAGATCCAGATTCATCCACTCCTCATAGCTCAATTGATTCCTTCCACTCACCTGCCAGATGCAAGTCAGCCCCGGTTTAACCGAAAATCGGCGGCGCTGCATCCCATGAATCCTATCCGCTTCTTCGCATGGCAGAGGGCGGGGTCCAACAAGGCTCATGTCCCCTTTCAGGACATTCAGCAGTTGTGGCAGCTCGTCTAAACTGTATTTTCGGAGCCAAAGACCCAGAGGTGTAATGCGTGGATCATTCTTGATCTTAAATACAGGTCCATCCATCTCATTCATTTGTTCCAGGTGAGCTTTCTTTTCCAGAGCATCCTGAGTCATGGTTCGGAATTTGTACATTCTGAATCTTCTCCCGTTCAGGCCTGTTCTATCCTGAACGAACAGGATAGGACCAGGTGAGGTCAGTTTCACAAGAAGGCCCACGACGACAAGAAATGGCAGAGTGATCGCTAAAACCATCAATGCGATACTACGATCCAGAATTGCCTTGGTCCATGATCCCATCTCGTTTACGGGAGTTGAAGCGAGATAAAGAAATGGTCTGTCAAGCAATTTCCCGATATCAATGCGTGAAAATCTTGGAAATTGATCTTCTATCAAAATCAGTATATTGACACCAACCGTTTCGCAAATCTTTAGCAGGGTGCGATATTGATCCATTGCAGAAAGACGGATCGCAAAGATCACTTCATCCACAACTTCTTTATGCAGGATTCTGTACAGATCATCCAGGCTCCCGAGTACCGGTATGCCCCCTAACTTGCCACCGGAAGCCTGTTCATTTGTCAGGCATCCAATCAATTCGAAATCACGGAATGGATTGTTGCGTAGTTCATCGATGATCGTTAAGAATCTCTCCCCTTCCCCGATCAAAAGCGCTTTTCTGGAGATACCCCGGGACCTTTGCCACTGCAGAACTACTACTCTCCACAAAGCAAAGAAAAAAGCTGAGAGGAAAACAAATGGGATCACGAGAGTTCGATTCACTTCCTTTACGCTAAATACGAAAAAGATCAAGCTGAGTACAAACATCATCGCGAGACAAAACCTTAGAAATAGTCGAATGAATTGTCCCTTTGCTGCTGGTCTTGTTGAATAGGCTCCGAGAAGAAGCAGCGAGATCCAGGAGAAAGGAAGGCTTACGGCAAGCAGCCAGAAATAGTTTCGGATCGGCTCCAATTCTTGAAAGGGTGCCTCTTTAAACGGCAGACGCAGATAGTAAGCGGTGAAAAAGGCAAGGATCAGAAAGAGCGAGTCAATAATTAGACCGGCCTGCTTTCTAAGGTAGGCGCGTTCTGGATTCATTGGTAGCGTCGCAACTCCCCCCTCAGTATTTTGAGCTTCCGCCTCATGGAAGTCAAGGTTCAGGCTGGGTTAAATTGTGAGTGGTCAAAGCTTTGGATCACTTCATCTCTTGTCTCCGTTTCCGTTTGCGTAAAGATATAACCCAGTTTTGCCTCGCGTCTTTTGGCTTTGCGATCCGGTCCCTTACCTTTTGCGCCACACTGTTTCATTAGAGCGAATAGGCATAACCCTGCCGTCAACAGCAATGTAAATGGTATCGTTCATCAAAGAAGAGCCGAACCTTGTCGAACGACTTGTACCGTCTTTGCAGGCCCAGATACAATCTACCCTTTCTTCGTCACCCCGAAGAAAAACAGTAGAATGGGTTTGTATGATGAATCGCGCTAAGTGGATCGCCATTGCACTTCTTGCGGCAGTTTCAATCGTGTTCCTTCTTTTTATGGAATGGCTCTACTTCACAACAAGACCTTCTTTCCTTTCGGCTGTCTCTTACTCTAAGCAGGTTATTTTACTCGCTTCTTCTCCCTTTCTTCCCGTTTCAATTGCCGTTGTGATTATCCTGGCACTCGCGCTTGCAAGTGCTTTGACAAAGACCAGGATTTTGCGTTCTATCCTCTCGACAATAGGCATATCGATACCAATTCTCGTCCTTGCGTCTTCTTTCGTGCTTCTGATCGATAACTTCACCGGTGTTGTTTTCAAGATAGGAATTCGATCTTCTGACGGTATAGCCCGAGTAGCTTATGGTCTGTTGATCTGCCTGCTTCTTTTTGGAGCGTATCGCCTGTCAGCGGCCTTTATTGCACAAATAAGCCTCCGCACAAGGCTTGCTTCTCTGGCATTAGTCCTATGTCTGATCATACTTGCTTCAGCCGCATGGCTCGAGCTTCAAAGCGAAGAAAGAATCTCAGCGGCTGTTTCGACCGATCTTGGAAATCACGATACGGTCCTTCCTAATATTCTCTTAATTGGAAGTGACGGACTAAACGCCGAGCATATGTCAGTCTATGGTTATCATCGCAAAACTACACCATTTATCCAGGAATATGCAAGAACTGCGCTCCTTTGTAAGAATGCATTTTCTAATAGCGCATGGACGACAGGTTCAATTACATCGATGTTAACAGGGAAATTACCTACTACCACCAGGGTCATCTATGAGCCGAACATCCTTAATGGAGTAGATGCTTACCAACACATGCCCGGCGTGCTGAGACAGTATGGTTATCGCAGTATGCAGCAAACGGTTCGAATCTATGCCGATGCGTATGATTTGAATATGAGATCGTCTTTCGAATCAGTAAACTTCAGAAGTCCGGAAGAGCAAAAAGCGTTTGAGGTATTTGCAGGAATTATCGGTCAAGAGACAACCTACTTCCTGCAACAGGTTTATCAAAGGATAAGCGAACGCATTTTGCACGCTTTTGGAGTGAAAGACATGCGCGACCCGTTTGCAGAAGTGACAAGAGCAAAAGTGAATTGGCCGGCTGATTCGGAAAGACTTCGGGCAATCATGCTCTTCATTGCATCGTCTGAACAAAAGCCTTTTTTTGTCCATCTTCACATGATGAATACACATGGCGAAAAATTTAAAATCGACACACAATTATTTTCAGCGGGCAAAAAGCAGACTGAAAATTGGATGTCAGACTTTTACGACGATGCCATTCGAGAGTTCGACCAGAATTTCCATGAACTAATCAATTTTCTTGAAAACACGAAACAAATTCACAATTCCATCATCGTACTTTATTCCGATCACCCAATGCGTAACAGGCTTGACGCCAGGGTGCCTCTTATTTTCTGGTTTCCTGACAATCGGCTCGTTGGTGAACTAAACGAAAATGTGCAACTTCTCGATATTGCGCCAACCATCCTCGATTACCTAGCGATACCGGTTCCAGGTTGGATGCACGGACAATCCATTGTGAGGGAACGGCCCGATCCTTGCCGACCCATCCTGGGAATAAAAGCCGGACCGTGGTCCTTTATTAACGGGGTCGGCCGGACTAGACTCGAACCTCCGTTTTACAATGTCGGCTCAGTTTCTGCTATCGCATGCAATCGCTATTTCGAGATGAATCCCGACACAAAGGAGATTACTGATGGCACTATAACTCCTTATAGCGCCAACTGTTCAACATGTCTCAGAATGTCTCGCCGGAAATTTATTTCGCTGATCACAAATCATCTTAAACAGGAAGGGTACGATGTAACATCACTAAAGGACAACCGAGTGCACCGGAAAAAAAAGGTCTCCAGTGATCCTCCTCCGGGTCTCCAGTCAGCAGAATGAACTAACGCAAACCAATTGTATATTTAGAGCAAATGGTTCGATTTTAGAGGCAAAATGGTTAGCCTCATCAGTTCCAGCTTGACGAGTGCTTGATCTTACACACCGATTTTAGCTAGAGCCGAACGCAGGAAACTCCGATAGATCTCCGAAAAAAACAATCGCAGAATCAGCAGGACAAGCCCATACGCGAGCGCCAAGAATAATAAGCCGAACCATAGTAAGTTGAGCAACGAATCTGGGCGCTGGAAAACTCCCATGATGGAATGGCTGATGAATGACGCAAGAACAGCCGGCAGCAGCGAGATCACGGAACTTTTAAAAGAATTCTTTAGAGACTTAAACGTGACAATATGGACGAAAATGCTGAACGTCAAAGTGCCTGCTACTGTAGATGCGAGTAACAACTCAATATTAACCGAATAGCAAGCGATACAGGCCAGAAACACTTTGACGATGGCAGAACCCATCATGATCTTCGCGACCAAAAATACGCGTCCACGGGCAAATAAGTACGATACAAAAGTGGCCGGGAGAAAATCTAAGATGCCGGCGATGAGAAGCGTTTTCAAACAAAACGAGGCCAATGGATCGTGCGCACCTGCCCACAGTCTTATGATTTCGTCCGAAAGATTCCACAAACAAACGGCTAGAGGAACCGATAGAGATACCTGCATCCAATGAATCTTCTCCAGACGAGCTTCGGATTCCGCTGAAGTTTTAGCAGTTGCAGGAACGGCCGGCCATGCCCCTGCCCACAGCACAGTTCGCCAGCCCGTCGTTAAGCGCTGGGCCATCCAATAGGAAGCCATAGTCTTGACTCCAAAGAAACGCGGAATCAACAACGCATCGAGTTCCCATAATATCTTTGTTAAGCCACTCAAAGATAACTGTCCGGCGGCTTCTTTTAATAAGGAAAAAATACCTGCAACACTGACTGAAAAAGATAATGGATTTCGGCCAACGGCGACCCAGCAAAACAGGAACCCGGCAGCAGCAGCAACAATGCTACTAAAAAAATCAATATGGATGAGGGCCAGGAGGTCATATCCTTGCTGCAGTGCTGCTATCGATGCCGATGAGCTCAATAGTGAAATCCCGGCCTGAAGAACGCTGGCCAGATCAAACCTGCTGAGTCCCTGGAGAATCTGCGTAAAGACGGCAGACATGGACGTAAACAAGAATGTCACAGCGGAGAAGCGAAATGCAGTAACCGCCATACTCAAATGCGCATCAGGAATGTGAAAGAATGTTGCAAAGTAGCCTGACAAACCGACAAGTACGGCTGTTACAAGGATGCTAAAAAACAGCACCATCACCAAAGCCTCTCCTGAACGGCTTTCCTTATAAGACTGGCGGGATGTCTCAACGAAGATTGCGAACGAAAGACCTTGCTGCAAAAATAGAGGAAACGCAATGATGGATTTCATAATCGCCCATGTGCCAAGCATATCCGGGCCGAGAGTATCGAGGACAAGCCGAATGACGATCATTTTAAGGCAAAAATCAACCAGGAACGGAAGATAAGCGCTCAGGGAATTTGAAAAAAATGATCGTTCTTTCTTCAAAAGGATTCTCGAGGGCTGCTTTTACTCATTCATGGGTGGCCGCCCGATCAAGATTCTTAAAGCGGTTTTTATATAACTAGTGGTTTTGGCCAAATTGCAGGAATACAAAAAATGCCTGTTTTTTTTAACGAAGAACGTAGCAAGATGAGCGCTTTGATCGCGAGCTATTCCAAGCAGTGAGCGAAGCACCAAATTTCGCATTAGAACTATTTTCCCTCTTTGCAGAGCTTCCACGACTGCGATGGAGCGACCATCGATTTTTCTTCTCTGAATGAAATAACTTTTGCTGACTCGAGTGGCAGGCACATGATGGAACACAATGAGTTCTGGATCGTAATAAATCTTTTTTCCCTTTTGACGCATTCTCGTAATAAGTTCCACTTCATCGTTGTAAATTGATTCTTTACCCATTTGTCCAACACGTGGATCAAAACCTCCGAAACTCCGTAACACGTCGCCACGGAAGGCCATATTTGCCCCAATTGGAAATTCTTTAGCCTCTAGAAATCGCTTTTTGTTGCCCAAACTTCCAATGCCAATACAGACAAATAATTCAGGAATTACCCAGTCCGGTGGAGGCGGCACTTCCCATTCCGGCTCGACGGGTCCGCCCAAACAATCGGCATCCGGCATTTCTTGAAAAGTTTGTACGATCCGAGCAGCCCAGTTGGGAGGAACCCGAACATCATCGTCAACGAAGGCGATGATTTTACCCGTTGAACTGTTCAATCCTACGTTTCGAGCCCGTGCGTAGTGTCCTTTTTTCTCCTCAAATGCAGGGATGAATCGAAAGTGTTCTGTCGAAGACCATCCTTCGATAACCTGCTGTGTTGAATCCGTTGAATGATTATCAACCACAATAACTTCCAGAGTAGATGGGGCTTCTTGCTGTGCCAAATTCTGCAAGATCCTTCTCAATAACTCCGCGCGGTTATAAGTGCAAATGACAACCGAGAGTGCCACTGTATTCATACTTTCACAATCGTTTCAAATATCAATCCTCGTTCATCTCGGTAAAAGCACTTTTTGTAGCACACCAAGAACACAGATGGCGGCAAGGTAAACGGATAAATGCGGGGCGAGCCATTTTCTCAAAACGGTCGTCAGGATGTTTAAAATGCGACATTTAATTGGCTTTTTGATCCTTCGAAGCCACACGATAAAGAAAGAAATCGTGACGAAGTCTGGCCTTCATCATCACCTGCATTTCATCTTCGAGTAATTTGGAAAAAAGCCAGTTCCAGTCCGAGTATTCTGAGAATCCGAAAATGAAAAACTGGCGATTCGAGCGAACAAAAGTTTCGTACGGCTCGACCCTTACGGGAAACCACGGTTTCAGATCAAGTAAACCACGATCGATCGTACTGTGCCCTATATACTTTTGCGCAGACGATGGATCCGCCAAATAAAAAATATTCGATGCAACCTGGGGAGAACAGTAGTAACTAAGCTCAACCGCTCCATTTGAGTGCCAGCTAACGAGCGGTAATCCGTTTTTCGATTCGCTTTCGAGAAAGTTACAAATTTGAATCCAGGTTGCGCGATTTCTGGTTTGGCGAATATATTCGGCGCCGCCTTTTAGAACGAAGGAACACAGAAAAAGAACTATGACTGCCAGTGTAATAACGGACCGAGAACCGACTAACTGGTGATGCAACAACGCAGCAGCGACACTGATTCCGATCACCGCGGATAGAACGTAACGTTCGGAAAAAGCCCCGGTCACGAATTTTCCCAGAATGACCCCGATAATCGGAAGCATACAAAAACCAAGTGTTGCAATGATCTCTGCAACAGGCATGTGTTGCTGTTCTTCTGGAGTCCCCGGTTTAACCTGGAATATCAACGATAATCCCAGTAGAGCGATTAAAATGGAAGTCAGAGGTAATACGGCTGGTTGCATAAGAAATATGAACGTAGTTCCGATCGAGATCCATTGAGGCTTGGCCCAAAACTTTTCTACTAGGCCGCTCATTGCCTGTATCAACGGTAGCGCTGCAATAAGCGGAATCAACGACAGCAAAAAGATAATCCAAACAGAGGGATCCAATCGCCTGGAATGTATGGCGCGGAAGAACTCACCGATGGCTAGCGGCAAAAGTATCAAGACTGCATAATAGTGGCTTGAAATTAGCATAACCAGGCTTAAGAAAAGCCCCGCCAATGCGGGCTTCTTGTATCTCGAAATGCCGGTCAACTGCCAGCAGAGTAAAGACAAACCGCTAAACCCAAGAACCACACCGTACGGGCGCGCTTCGTAGGCGTATTCAAAAGCTCGCGTCAAAAACGGGAATAACAAGGCGATGATTCCAGTAGAAATGGAAGTTCGCCTGGATATGAACCAATACAAGCTAATACTCATGAGCCAGTAACCGATGATTCCAGGCAATCTTAAAGCGATCATGTTTGATCCGAATAACTTGAGCGACGCTCGAGTCAAGCAAACGAAGAAAATTGGAATTTGGTCGCCTCCCGTTTTAAGAGCGGCCCATACATCATGCAGATTCGGGAGTTGTGCAAAGTGAAGCGTAAAAAGCTCGTCGTTCCAGGGCAACTTTTGGTGCGCCAAGCTGAGGGTTACAACGAAGTAGAGCAACGAATACGCGACAAGAAACCACGCCCTCCTGCTCTCAAGGAAGTTCAGAAGCGTCCTCACGTAGTTGTCATTCATCCTATGTGGTAAAATGCTTCAACCGCAAATACCAGGGAAATGGTCCGAAAGACAATTCTAACGTATGATAAGATATGCGTTTTCAAGCGATATGCTCTGAACTTTGCCTTTTTCGATCCAATTATCATTGTGATAAGCCAGACTTCCGCGCAACTGAAATTAGTTAGCGCCTCGACATTACTGTTTCAGCAGTGATAGAGACAGAAAAGCATAGCAAATTGCTGCGACGGTTTGTAATCCAGGATTCGATTTTTCTCATCGGCATATGTCTCTTATCAGTTGTCTTTTATATATCGGGTCTCGGTTTTTACAGTGATGACTGGGATTACCTCGGGTTGATGGCCACTTCGAGCGACCAGTCCCTGTCGGGATTATTTCAATCCATCTACACTCCCAATCAATACTATAGACCGGTTCAAATCTTTTATTGGGCCTTTTTGTTCTGGACCTTTGGGCCAAACGCCGCACCTTGCCATATTGTGAATGCCGCCGTTCTGATTCTAACAGTGGTGGTATTTTATTTCACATTGCTGAGGCTTCACGTTCCGAGATATCTGGCCGTGGCAATTCCCCTCGTATACGGAATCATACCTAATTATTCAACCGTCCGGCTATGGTTTTCCGCTTATGAAAATATCCTGAGCGTGCTGCTTTATCTAATCAGCCTTTATTCAGACGTGAGATCACTGGAATCACCGGACAAACGAGCATGGCTTTGGAAATTATTAAGTCTAGTGAGTTTATCCGCGAGTCTTCTAGCTTATGAGGTTATCCTTCCGCTATTTTTCCTTAATACTGTGATCCTGTGGTTTTACTGCAAGAGACATCCATCTGCATCCTGGAATGGTCTTCAATGGACGAACGTGATTTTGGTGATGCTGATCATTTCCCTAAAATCGCTGACACCGCAGCGCACAGGGAGCAATTCTTTGATTCACGCTGCATTCATCGTTAAGCAATTTCTAAAGCCCAATTATGGGCTGTTCGAATATGGCTTCAACCCGATTCAAGCATTGAAAATGAACTTCGGATATTACGTCGTCGGTTTACCATATATTGTCGTAAAAATTGCGCGGCAATATGCAAATGCTGCATCCTTTGGTATCGCCGGGGTTAGTGGATCAATGGTTTTTGCTTACATGTTCCATATTTTGAAGCGAGACAGGACGAGACTGTTCGATTCGCGAAAATCACTAATCGTAGCCCTTGCTGGAATCATTCTTTTTGCATTGGGTTACTCGATTTTTCTTACGAACAGTAATGTTCAGTTCAGTCTTGCCGGTATCGGCAATCGCACGGCAGTCGCCGCATCTCTTGGAGTTGCAGTCTTCTGGATCGGTGTCATCGGTTGCGTTAGTTCCCTGCTGCGTTCCAACACATGGCAAAGAATTACATTTTGCATACTGACCGCTTTTGTTTGCTTTTCAGGGATCCTGATTAACAACACGATCGCTTCATTCTGGATGACCTCTTATCAGAAGCAAAAGGCTGTGCTTGCAGATATTCGCAATCAATTCCCATCCCTCCCTTCCGGAACCGCAATTCTTATTGACGGTATCTGTCCTTATGAAGGACCTGCCGTCGTATTTGAATCGCGCTGGGATCTGGCCGGCGTACTGAAAATGACTTACGAAGATCATAGTATTCGAGGTGATATTGTTACGCCGAAGCTTTCTATTGAAAAGGATGCTTTGTCAACCGCTCTGTATGGCCGCATATTTTATACTCGCTACACTTTCGGAGAAAATCTTTGGATTTACAACGTCAAGCACAGGAAAGCTGTTCAAATCCTGGATATAAAGACCGCGCGCCAATACTTTCGTGAATACAATCGAAATTTCAACGCTGAATGTCCGCAAGGTCATGAAGGACATGGGGTGGCAATTTTCTAACGAGATCGAAATTGCGTCTGTCGGCTCGGCGGATTAAAGTAAGAGCAGCTATGCCAGAGAACAAAGATTTGAAAGAAATATACGACAAAGTATATTCGAAAGGCGAAGACCGACACTACACCAGGTTGCTTTTTTCAAACGGAAAACTGACGAATGATAAGAGAGCAATCCTCAAAGCGGTGGCCTGGAAGGGTAAGAAAGTGCTTGATGTTGGTTGTGGTACAGGTGAAGTCGCATATCGAATTGCCCAAAAAGGAGCCTCTCATGTCCTTGGTATCGACTACTCCAAAAGCGCGATAACGACGGCGCGGTCTAAATACCAGCACGCGCGACTCTCGTTTCTTCAGAAGGATCTAAAAAAAGTGAACGGGATTTACGACGTTGTTATTTCCATGGGTACGCTTGAGCACACGGACTCGCCTTTTGCGGTACTTAAGAATCTGACCAGACATGTTCGAAAGGGTGGGTCCTTGCTCCTTACGTGTCCTAATTGGGTAAACCCACGAGGTTACATGCTGCAAACACTTCGGCTCTTGTTCCATGCCCGGATTACGCTTGCTGATCTCCATTATCTCACTCCTGTTGAATTCGAAGCATGGGCAAAGAAATTGAGCATGAAGCTCCATTGGAGAACAGTCGATCATGATTGGGGTCATGGAAAGCGCCTGGTTGAGGATTTTAAAAACCGCATTCCAAATGTGCTGCGTGATTCTAAGCTTCCTTACGAACAGAAGAGGGTCGATGCATTCATTGATTGGATTGATACTCATGTGGCCCTTCTTGAAACCAATAAGAAATTCGGAGGGGTTACGGGAGTTTATCATTTTAAAAAATAGTAGGTTGGGTAAAGAATGATCCTTGAAGTTGCATGGAACTATGAATACAACACATACCGTCAATCGTGATTTTTGGAAAAATCGTACAGCGCTGATCACCGGACTTACCGGATTTATTGGTTGCTGGCTCGCAGAAAAGCTTCTTGAACGAGGAGCTGTGGTCATAGGATACGACCTCGCGTCCGAGGGTGCTCTTCCACTACACCCAGGACTTCGAGAGAAGATCACTCTTATGACCGGAGATATTTTGGATCCAAAACAGCTTGAGCAGACGGTTGAAGAGTATAAAGTAAACGTGTGTTTCCATTTGGCTGGACAATCGATGATCGAAGTCGGCGAAAGTTCTCCTTCTGAGACATTTGAGATTAACGCCAGGGGAACGTGGACTGTGCTCGAAGCGGCACGCCGTGCAGGAGTAGAGCGCGTCGTTGTTTCTTCCAGTAATACCGTATACGGTGATCAATTCAAATTTCCAACTCTTGAAAGCGCACCGCTGAATGGTGATCATCCATACGCGGCTTCAAAAGTTTGTACGGACGTGATTGCACGCTCCTATGCGAAGTCTTGCTCAATGAATGTTGTCGCTTGTCGTCAAACAAATACTTATGGAGGCGGTGATTTTCATCTTTCTCACATCGTTCCCCATACGATTCTCGCCGTTATTCGGGGGGAAAACCCAATCATCAAATCGGACGGGACTCCCTCAAAAGGCTACCTGTATGTTGAGGATACGGTGGACGGATACATCCGGCTTGCGGAAGAAGCCCACCGCGCGGATGTGCGAGGAGAAGGGTTTAATATTGCGTGTGAACCAGCCACCGTTCTTGACCTTGTGAATACGATTATTGAAGTATCTCAAAATAAAATAGTGCGACCGGAAGTGAAAGGAACGCCCGCGATGACACGTCATGATAAGGAATTCCTCTCCATGGAGAAAACAGAGAAAACTATTGGGTGGAAACCGAGCTTTAGTCTGCGGGAGGGGCTTTTGAAAACTTTTAACTGGTACAAGTCGAATCGAGAGCTTCTGGATAGGACGGTTAAGAAGATTGGCCATTGAAAGCTATGGAGATTCTGGGAATTATTCCAGCGCGTGGCGGTTCAAAAAGTATTCCTAAAAAAAGTATTTACCCATGCGGAGGAAAGCCATTAATCGCCTACACGATTCTTGCTGCTCAAAAGTCGTCACACATCACACGACTTATTGTATCAACGGACGATGAGGAAATAGCCGCAGTGGCCCTTTCCTTTGGAGTTGAGATACCGTTTATCCGACCCAAAGAATTAGCTGAAGATCTGACACCGGATCTTCCCGTGTTTGAGCACGCTCTTCAAACATTGGAGTCAGATCAGGGATATCTGCCGGACGTCGTCGTTCATTTACGCCCAACCACACCGCTCAAAACCACCGAAGACATCGACACAGCTATTCAACTATTGCTGAATAACGCGGAGGCTCACTCCGTCCAGTCTGTGTGCGAACCGATCCATACCCCATTTAAGATGTTTCGAATCTCCGAAGAGGGGCCCTTTCTGGAGCCGCTTCTCAAAAATGTTTATCCCCAGGTGTTTGCTCAGTATCCCGAAGCATATAGCATGCCTCGACAGCTCTTACCTACAGTCTGGCGGCACTCCGGGTACGTTGATGTGATTCGTCCCGAAGTGATACGGATGATGCATTCGATGAGTGGTTCACGCATACTCCCGTTTTTCTTTGAAAAATGGAGAGATGTAGATATTGATTCAATGGACGATTTGAAGCTTGCAGAAATCATTTTGGAGCGATTGCCGCGCGACCCTGCGTTGTAATTTCACACATCATCAAATGAGACTTTTGTAAGCTTCCAGTGTCAAACGGGCTGTTGATTCCCAGGTGAAACGAGTTGCTCGCTCCCGCCCTTTCTGTTTCAAAACTTCCCTCAGTTCCGGATCCGAAATCAACTTTTGCAAAGCTTCTGCTATCTCCAAAGGCTTCGACGGATTCACGAATAAGCAAGACTCGTTGAGAATCTCACGAAACACAGGAATGTCTGATGCCACAACAGGCGTTCCGCAGGCCATTGCCTCCAAAGCGGGAAGCCCGAATCCTTCGTATTCGGAAATCAAAACCAGGGCAGCGGCATTACGATAAAGAACAATCAAATCTTCATCAGGCACGTATCCAGTCAAAAGAATATCACGCGCAAATTCAGACGACTGCATTCTGCTCATTACCTTCTTGCTTTCGAAGTAAACTTTACCTGCAATCACGAGCTTATGTCGGAAACGAAAATCCCGTTTCGCGTGAGCGAAAGCATCAATCAAACGCCCCAGATTCTTACGGGAGTCGATTCTACCAACGGAAAGGAAGAAGCCCGAATGCGTA
>CAVYSN010000009.1:0-477508 GCA_963771165.1 uncultured bacterium
ATGTATACGGGACTTCCGATGAATATGCCCAGGTCTCATTTAGTTCCATCCATATTAGAACCCGTGCGAATCCAAAATCGATGACATGCGGTATCCATCGCCGGACTCGGTAAGTTCCACCATGATGTTTGATGGCTTAATATCACGGTGCACGATTCCGGCACCATGCGCCCGGTACAGTGCGTCCGTCACTTCACGGATGATTTGTACTTTTTCCATCAAGCTTAGTTTTCCTTGAACTTGCTTTAGGGGTAGTACCATTGATGTACTGCATGGCAATGTAAACCTTGCCATGGAACTCACCGGACTCGTATATTGCACACACATTTGGGTGTTCGATGCGAGCCTGAGCACACGCTCTCTTGACAAGACGTTCTCTCGTTCCAGAATATACGGTTTTCAACAGCTTTACCACGACATACCACCAAAGCATGGGATCATAGAGCTTTGTAGATTCGTCCAGTCGCCCCTTCGGCCAAAACTGCAATTGTTCATACCAGCAAGAAGCCAATTCCATGAACCACTTTGCGTGAGAATTCTTCGGAAGTTGATTGGACGTTAGCTTCCGGATCCACACGATCGTCCTCCGTCAATTCGCAGCTTCTGCAAGCAAGCTTTCCACATGATCTTCCCCAAGAACATTCATCAAATCTTCAAGGCCAACGATTCCTCTCTGTATCGCAAGCCCCATACCTTTTTGTTGATTTCCCCATTCATATAAAAATCCCCTTGGACATTTCCATATATTGAAATCACTAAATAGGCCACTGCCACTATAGCGATTTATGAACAAATCGAGCTCCCCTGTTGCAATTTTGAGATGGTTGGCTATAATGGCACGGCATTATGACAAAAGCAAGCCCCTTTTTTAAAGAAAAGTGTTCTGCAATCCTTGAAGCGATGGCCGCGTTAAGCGATTACCTCGGATGGGAAGAGTTGCCATACCATGTGATGAGCAGAATACGGGATTTGACGGGAGCAGAGTACACTAGTTTCATACTCAGGAGCAGATTGTGATTAAGTACTTAGCTTCTACAGATAGGGCCTGGAATGAAGAAAGCCCTCCCACACTGTCGTCAGGAAGCTTTCGCAAACGGTTATGCATTGAGGAATCTCAGCGATCCGGCCACTGCAACTGAATCACAGATATCACAGAACATCCGTTCGTGTCTTGCCGTGCAAATAGATATTGCCGGTTGGGTCAGAGGCGGGTCGTCTACTGTGATATTCGGGCCAAAGAGCAGCAATTTTCTGAAGAGGATGCTGAAATTCTAAAGCAGATCTGCCGCTTTTTTTCTAGCTATTTCTTTTCCTTCTCAATCTTAGAATCGGCCAAAGAACTTCGTGAAGAGAGCGCCCAGACTGTAAACGAGAAGATCAGTGATCATTCCGGCCTAAATCGCATCATTGGACTATCCCATGCTATGGTTCAACTCCGAGAGGAAATGGCCCATGCAGCCCGGCACAAATGGCCTGTCTTGATACAAGGAGACACAGGTACCGGTAAGGAATTGGTAGCACGGGCTATTCATTATTTATCGGAACGCGCCCACAAACCTTTAGTTGTTGTGAATTGTGCAGCCCTGAAGCCTGAATTGATCGGAGCGGAATTATTCGGAGTGAAGAAAGGAGCATATACAGGAGCTGAGTACCGCAAGGGTCGGATTCAGTCCGCGGATGGTGGCACCCTTTTCTGGACGAAGTGGGTGAGTTACCGTACGATGTTCAGGCCAAGCTTTTGCGCGCGGTTGAGTTCAATGAAGTGCAAATGCTTGGAACTGACGACTTGGTTGAGAATGTTGATTTCAGATTGATTACTGCAACAACCGCAATCTCCATCAAATGGTAAGGAAAAGAAGAAATTCCGGCTCGACTTCCTGGAACGAATCCGCGTTAAACGTATTTGGGTTGCGCCGCTGAAAGAGCGCAAGGAAGATATACCTCTTTTGGCCGAGTTCTATGCCAATCCAAAGCAGCTCACTAAAGAAGCGATCGATTATTTGAAAGATTTCGATTCCAGGTAACGTCCGGCGGCTTCGCACAATGGTCGTTCTGGCCAGAGACCACCGTGCCGGCGTTCAGATCGAAAAGAAAGACATACAGAGATCTCTACAGTCTGGATGAGGAATATCCTGCTGCTTACAGAGATGTGGTCCCGGAAGTTGAAGAAGAGATCAAGGATCTCGAGTGGTACAGATTCCGGCGGAACTCCCAGAGAGCTGTGCGGGAGTATACGCAGCTACGCAAAGGCAATAATCTTCCATTTGATGAGTTGATCCACCGGTTACGACCGGAATGGAAATAGGACGTTGTTGAATTGCGCGAGAGATTGACATCACTTTATGAAAACTGCGGAAACAGTTCGTTTAAAGTCGCTCGCGAGATTTTCAAATTAGAAAAGAGTGAGAAGAGCAATTTCGTCGCCTGGATCTACATTCTCCAAGGAAAAGGAATACTACCCAAAACTAAACGGGAGAAGGTTGGCGTCTCCTAGTCGGCGTTTAGGAATAATCAATTGGTTTGCGAGGTCAAGGGTCGGAAACTTTTCGGGTGGGATCGAAATTATTTCGACCCTTAAGAGAGATTTTTTCTCAAGCAACGTCCTTATTTCTGCATTCTCAGCAAACAATTCCAGTTCATCTCTGTGTATCAATATTGGTTTGCTAGAGAATTCTGGGGATTAAATGGATGGGGGAGCTTCGCCGCCTTAATCACGCCCATCTTCACCTAATCTCGAATGGTCCAAAGAAGCTTAATAGCTCTCCCACTTCCTCAAGGTTGTAAAGCAACTTTTTGCCAGAAGTGTTGAATCGGCTCTCTTTTTGTTTGTGGTTTTGCGCTTTCTTCATCCGCATTTGTCTTATTTGACAATGCAAGTCCTTCCGCCAAGCGAAAGTGGTGGAATGCAAATTGCTTCTTGTATAAAATCTGGCCAAACTGACGGTTGCGCGTTTCTTTATAGCGGTGTATATATCGCTTATGCCGAAGGGGAAGAATAAAGGGGGAAAATAGAAGATGCCAAAAATATCAGAAGGACTTTTTCGACGTCGGTACAAAGACACACAGACTGGCGAATGGAAGCCGGTTAAGACTTACACAATGCGCTATATCTGCAAGCCCGGTTGCATCAATCATCCAGAAGGAAAAAAGCGGCATCGGGAACCTACCGGAAAAGACACACTACGAGGAGCAAAGGTAGTCCGTGATATCCGACTTGGAAAAGTTGCTGAAGGGCGGTCGATTAATTCAGCAGAAATTACGATGGGCGAACTTCTGCAAAATGTTCTCAACTGGACTCAGGTCCACCGAAAGACTTAACCTACCGTGAAATATATGGAACCAGACGTGATAGATTTGCACCTCAAATATTTCTTGCCATTTCGGGCGATTGATCTTCGGACAATCCGGGATTCATTACCAAATTTATCGCAAAGATGGAACAGCCCGGCGCGAAGAATGAAAAGCAGGGTTATAGCGCATCACGAATCAATGCAATGCTTCAGGTCATCACTCGCGCCTTTTCATTAGCAAAAAACAGATTGAGTGAACAACCGTTGATTGAAAAACTTAGAACCGGAGACAATTCAAGGAAAGGACACTTCAAACCCGGAGAGCTTGAAGAGCCTTTTACACACTTGCCGGATGATATCCTCCGGATGATCCGCGTATTTGAAATCACCGGTTGGCGATCCTGGTCAGAAATCGCTTCGCGAAAACGACCCTCCATGTTGATTGGAAGGCCGGCGAACTGATCCTTGAACCAGGTGAAGCGAAGAATTCTGAGCCGCGCATATTTCCGCTCATTGACGAACTTCGTGCAATCCTAGAAGAACAGGAGCGAGTTACTAAGGAATATAGAAAAGAAGTTGAGTCGAATTATTCCTTGGCTCTTTCATCACAATGGTGAACCGTTCGCCAAGAAATTCTACGAAGCGCGCGGATACTGGAAGCCGACAAAGTACTTCCGCAAAATCATGGAGTGCGGCATGTAAAGCGGCAGGCCTCGCTAATCGGCTTCGTCATGATTTCAGAAGAACTGCTATCCGTCACTTTGGTGAAATGGGGATTGGCGATGGATCAAGGTATGGCGCTATCGGGTCATAAGTCTCACGCGGTCTATGCAGAGTACAAAGCGATCGGAAGAGAAGATATTCATCGTGCAGCGAAAAAGCTCGAAGGCAAGATCTCCAACTCAGCCCTGGGAAAGTCTGGAAATTCGAGACGAATAGCCGACTGGCTACAGGCATTTCGCAGGGGATATTATGGATCCCTTTAGATACAATCCAGGCTGCACCTTATCAGTGACGAAAAAGGTGCC
The DNA here is from genome assembly GCA_963771165.1 of uncultured bacterium. GTDB lineage: Bacteria > Acidobacteriota > HRBIN11 > JAKEFK01 > JAKEFK01 > JAKEFK01. Next base: position 4,319 of record CAVYSN010000009.1, read on the forward strand.
GGCCTCCAACTTCAGTCACGGAAAAAGAACAAATCGATATCCTCCAATTCATGTCCCACATCTAAGTATTTGCAATTCGTAGAAGTCGTCCTGGTCAAGGATAATCGAGTGTTGTACCCAATTCATCACTATTGAGAGCATTAAGTATGATTGCATTTCAATTCTTCCTTGCTCGCTCTGAGCTGTCGTCTAGCGTCAGGTAGACATCGCGGGTCTTATTCAACATGATCTTCAAGCCATACATGTGGAGGTCGTTCACTGCACTCTTGATTGTCAAGGTTTTGACCTCACCGCACAAGAGATTTCCTCTCCATTGACATACCAAATCCGCTCCAGGTTTCTGTTGGATTTTGGTAAGCCTGATATGTTCAAAACCTCCTTGGTGCAGTGCTATAACTGTTCACCGCAATATTCCAAAAGCTGAATCAACCTCAGTGCTTGCAGAACTTTGCAAAGTTGAAATCGAATCTGCTCCTCAGATTGTTCTTTTGAGATTCCTAGTATTCTTAAGCTTTCACCAAATATCCATTCGCAGTGTTCTAAATTGGATCGGCCTATAAGAGGACTTCCTGGATTAAGTCGGAGGTAATCTGATAGAAAGTATTCAGACAATGGCAGCTCTGTAAGTCAGGGATGGGGTTTTCTGTGCTGCTCACCGCGTTTCTGGTTTCTGAGCCTTGTGTCTTCTTGCACTGCGTTCAGTGAGGAACTGATTTTTCTGATGAATAAACATGCGGAAGTGAGTTTCACTCTTTCTGACCAGCGTTGCTATCTTCTTTTTGGTAAAGCCCATCTCTTGAAGAAACATCATTTCAAGAAAAGCCTCAAATATCAGGAAAAAAAATAGAGATCCTCAAGTGAAGGTTCTTTGATTGATGGATCATGGTGGGTAAGATAGTTTCTGGCACCGACGATCTTCCTAATCAGGCTATTTATGTTCGGGAATATGATACGAAATTGAGTTTTTGTGTGTGTTCACAAATGCTTAATTCGAGTGGCCACAAGAGTATTCATTAAAGTATTTCATCCGAGTTACAATTGATTCCTTCAAATCGCTGTTCAGTTTTTCGGGAAGAGAAGAAATGTAGATGGCTGCGAAGAACTTCGAATTTATCATCCTCGATATATTTGCCGTTCATACGCAGTCTTTCCGTAGGGACTCAAACGCCTGACACAACGATAAGAATCGTGTCTCAAGGTATGCGCCAGAATACAATGAAGAGAAATACAAATTCCTGATATGTTTTAATTCTCCCGAATTTTGAAGCCACCCTGTCAGGCTGTTACTCAGAGTCTTACGCGCATCGTTAAATCTCAAGAGAAAATCCCTAGGGACAGGACTGAGCCTAACTGGATGCCGATAAAATTGCCTTCTCAAGAATAGCCCTTTAGAAACATCCACCGGAAACGCCTCATCATGAAGGGTCGTGAACCATATGTCTGTCGGCAAGCTCAAATGAAGCATAGAAATGGTCAGAAAGTCCTGAAGGACTCTCAAAACATTTAGAAAATATTCAAGTGTCTGATTCTCGCTCGATTGTATTGAGAATACAACCTGTTGGGTTACGACGCCTTTCCTGTCAGCTCTACGAGAATGATGAGCGGTTGAAGTAAGCAGGAGCTTGAATCGAAGAGAATTGTCTACTATCCCGGTGACAAGCGGCCGCTCCTTATAGCCCATCCTTATACGAGATCGTAGTGACCTTCCGGTGAAGGCTGGTATTGCCACCCATTGATCGAGCCATGTAAAACTCGCTGTGACGCCAGTAATCAGGGATTCTGATGTTGAAGACAGGAATATGCCCGCTAGGAAAAAGTCGAATCGCAGTAGAACGTACGCAACGCGTTCTGATGGGCCCCGGCCTTTTCCGTGGATAAATTGACAATGGCCGAGAGTGCAAATCCCCTCCGTTGTTCTTCCCTGAATAATCTGGTAATACGATTGCCGATTATCCAAGAATGAACCTCTTCCGGTCGGAAGGATCAATCTTAGCCGTCCGCATCCAGTTTTTTTGTCAAGAACGAGTTCACCAGAGTATTGTTCCTTTTCGTTTCCGGGTCCAGAACACGCCTATTCGTTTGATCCAAGACATTGTTCAAAATTATGACAGATCAGGTTACAGCTTTGCACACACAAGACGGTTGTAGCCGATTATAGAATCAAGATACTCAATTTTATCGCCCCGACAGCGATTTTTCTTTCCTGGCTTGTTCGAAAAGGAATTGCAGTTAAGGAGCGATAGCGCAGAATACTTTGTTACGACCGGGCGGCGAAAGCCAAGTCGATTACTCCTACAACCGGCCTTCAACCCAAACGATCATAAGAGTAGAATTCGCGGGGACGGATGCCACTTTTGAGGACTGTGCTGGTTTTTCAGAATTCCGTCTTTTTGTCGGAAGACGAGAAGCGCTTGCTCGATTGCCCACGAAGATTTCTTTTTGGATAAATGGATGAGAGTCACTATAGTTATTCTTAAGTATAGGTAATTTTATCCAAAAGCTCAGGCTAAACTTGATCCAGAATTTGCGCTGGACATACACCTCCCCAGAATGAGGAAAAGGTTTTTTTCTAGCCCAGTATTAGCACAGTCGGAGAAATCGACCTAATAAATTCAGTAACTTACGGGGAATGGCACCAGACTTTCACTTTGGTAACTGGGGTTCAAATCCCCATGGGGACGCCTTCTTATCGACGTGAGACGGTAGTTTGTATTGGGTTACAATAGGTTGTGCTTTGTAGTCTTAGTGCAAAGCAAGTACAAAGCAGTTCCGCGCCTTTTCTTCTCATCATCCAATTGAAGGTAGTACTTTGTTAGGTATTCCGGCGCAGGCGCAGCGCTGTTATAACGCGACAGTTCTTCTTCTATCAAACTGCATCGCAACACCTTGAAGCTGACTCGGTCCACAATGATTTGCTGCTGGGGTGAAATATCACCACCAAGCGACTCATTAATACCTGTCGGATGTAGAGGATTGTTTTTGCTTCTCGCGTTCTTTGTCATGCAACAAGGCTCTATCTGAACGAGTCGCTCCCGTTTTGACCGTATTATCGTTATGTTTTTGTCCTCCCTGTTTGCCGGTCCTGTTGCGCCTTCTCATGATGTCGCCTTCAACGTTTCGATATAGCTATCAAGGTCCAGAATGTCCAACAATTGGCGGTCCAGATACTTCCTTCCTTCCACGGGTGGGGGATTTTTACGGTCTTCAGTTTGCCCGCCGCGATTAAATCCCGGACGGTCCAGCTACTAATTCCGAGGTAAAATCCTGCCGCTTTCACTTCGAGAAGTCGAGGCAAGATACCAAACTTCGAATCTGGTGACGCCTTTCTAGCTCGTCTGGAAGATCAGCAATCTCAATACAGGATAATTTTCGACCGTTTGAGTAATTCCTTGCGCGAAGATTTGAAAGCAGCGGTGGACTTTTTCTTGTGAACTCGAGTCCATGAAATGGCATCTTTCAAAAGGTCCTTTCGGCGCCCATGTGGCCATCACATTCGTTTAGCATACCCGATTCAGTGAAAAAAGAGGCCGCCGCCCAGCATCGGAACGACGGCCTCCAATGCCACAACAGAAAGTCGTAGCGCCGGTGTGAGCCGGAGTAGGCTCTTTGGCAGACATGAAGCGCCACCGGCAGAACTTCACAAAAAAAATGCACAAAGGAGGAGCCTTTCGACTCCTCCGATGCTGATGTTGGATTTCTCTGGATCTGCTCTTTGAAAATTAGGGAAAGGGCCATTACCAGGCGATCGACAAGGTCAGGATCAAATCGTACAAGAGGGCGGGGTCCACCGTGGAGGATCGTTGGCTTTGCACCCGCTCTCGCAACAGTAGTTGTTGCGGAAGTCATGCCCGATAATAAAATAGTTCTGCGTAAAAACAATTCCGAAGAATTACCGGACTGCGATTTTTCATTCCAGGCCTAAATTCAGTCTGGTAAATTCGGAGGAAAAAGGAAACTCAAAGACTGCGTTTCAGCAAATCCTTTTATTTCCCAGCGGCAACAAAAGCGGATATACTGCGGTCCTTAAATGCAAACAGGAACAACCATCAGCCATTACAAAATCGTGGAAAAGCTGGGTGGCGGAGGTATGGGGGTTGTCTATCGAGCAGAGGATTTACGGCTTGGGCGAAACGTTGCTTTAAAATTCCTTCCGGATTTTCTCTCGCGCGACCCCGCAGCGCTGGAACGATTTCAGCGGGAAGCAAGGGCAGCATCTGCTTTAAATCATCCCAATATCTGCACCATCCATGATATTGATTCGGGAATTCCCGCTGACGCGAATTCCTCTACCGGCACATCGGAATCGCCGATTTATTTTCTTGCGATGGAAATGCTGGAAGGTTCGACACTCAAGCATGCCATTTCCTCAGGCTCCCTGGAAATACACGAGATGCTGGATCTGGCAATCCAGATTGCAGATGCTCTGGATGCAGCACACTCGCAGGGAATCATCCACCGTGACATCAAACCGGCTAATATTTTTGTTACTAAACGCGCGCAGGCGAAGCTCTTGGATTTCGGATTGGCAAAACTGATGCAGGAAGAAACAAAACTTGACTCCGGAGCATCTGCTTTAAATACGGAAGCTTCCCCGGCGCACTTAACCAGTCCCGGAACCACAGTGGGTACAGTCGCCTATATGTCTCCTGAACAGGCAAAAGCGAAAGATCTCGATGCACGGACTGACCTTTTTTCCTTCGGGGTTGTTCTGTATGAAATGACAACAGGTCGTTTACCGTTTCCCGGCAACAGTAATGCTGAAATCTTTGATGCAATTTTGAATAAAACCCCGCTCTCTCCTCTGCTTTTGAATCCGTCACTTCCTCCGGAGATGGAAAGAATCATCAGCAAAATGCTGGAGAAAGATCGTGACATTCGATGCCAGTTTGCTGCGGAAATACGAGCAGATCTGAAACGATTAAAGCGCGATACCGAATCCGGAAAATCTGCCGCCCACAGCATCGCGGCCGTCTCCGCGGCACATGTCCAGGCAAGTTCTTCACCGGCCCAGACAACCGCAGCTTCCGGCACACAACAGAAATTTTTTCCGTGGAAAATTGTCATCCCGATGGCCATTCTTCTTGCTCTTGCGATCGGCATTCTGGGGTATCGGAAGCTGAGTATTCCCTCCGCACCGGTCTCTCCCGCACAGATCGTGAAGATTAGCGAATGGAACAAATATATTGCAAATCCTCAAATCTCACCCGACGGCAATGCTATTGCGTTCAGTTCCTTTGCCGGCAGCGTTCGACAGGTCTTTGTGATGCTCACTTCCGGCGGAGCACCGTTGCAGCTTACATCAGATGAAGGAGAGAAACGGGTATTCAGTTTTTCAGCCGATGGAAGGGAAGTCTATTACGGTCGATCCTTCGGAAATAGCGAGATCTGGGCCGTTCCGGCGTTGGGTGGAACACCACGAAGACTGCTCACCGGTATGGGACTTGTCCCCGTCCCGGACGGAAGCGGTTTTTATTATGTGGATATTCGAAGGAGGACGATCCTGCGTGCGGATAAATCAGGCTTCGGAGAGGAAGTCATTCTGGATTTTAAAGAACTTCCTTCCATTGTCTTTCCGGCTCTGTCGTATCCCGATGGGAAGGCACTTCTGGTTTTTCAGTTGAACTCGGCTAAACCTGATCAAATTCAATTGGGGAAACTTGATGTGACGACTGATGAAATCGAACAATTCGGCAGCATGGAGCAGCTTTTCGATATTGCGTGGCTCGAACCAGGCAAGTCCATCGTTTTACCCCGCACGATCAACAACATTACCAATCTGTGGAAATATGATCTGGCAAATCAGGCATGGAGCCAGCTGACATCCGGCCCCGGACGCGACTTTGGACCGATGAGGGATCCAAAAGGAACAGGTATTTATTACATCAATGGGCGCCTCTCCGGATCGCTTGTTGTGTACGACGTGGAAAGCAGAACGGCGAATGAGATCATCAATGAGCCTGCTTCTCAACCGATCGTTTCTCCTGATGGGAAAAAAGTCATGTATTTGAAGATTTTGAATCCATCGACAGGACGTGAGCTCTGGGTCAGTGATCTGGACGGTAAGAGTTCAAAGAAGCTGGCTGCCTCGAATTTTCTGGTAACGGGCAACTGGTCTTCGGACAGTGAACGTTTGAGCTTCATGGCGGGTGAAAAAGAAAGACAGTTGAAGCCTTATGTGGTTGAAGCTGGCGGCAGAAATCTACTCGAAATCAAAGGTATTGATGGAATGATTATCAATAGCGTTTTGTCTACTGAGGAAAAGATACTTTATGTCCTTGTTTTTGAAAGTAGCACCGGTTCTCCCAACGTATGGGAGGCTGACCTTGAAAGCGGCAAAATAAGGAGGATCGCAGAGAATCTTGGGCTATCGGCTGTTTCCATGGATGGTAAATATTTATTCGGGATGGATTTTTTGGGTTCCAAAACTGGAATCTATCAGGTTTCTTTAATCGACGGAAACCGTTCATTACTTGTGCCGGACGTAGAAACTTTCGGTGTGAGCATCGCTGCGGACGGCAAATCCTTTGCATATGCAGTCGCCGGCAAGGATGAAATTCTTTTGTATCGTCAAAGGTGGGAGAATGGACAGACCATCGGTGAACCGAAACTGGAATTAAAACTTCCATTTGCTTTTCCATTCAGTTATTACGGGAATGCTTACCACTTCTCACCGGATCTCACCAAAATTGTGTATTCAAAACCGGGCGGCCAATCAGACATCTACCACCTTGCATTTTCCACTTCCAACTGATCTTCAGGCAGACCGATTAACAGAGAACGCGCCGCCGCCGCGGCCGGTTTGTTCCAGGATCTGCCGAAAACGTTTTCTGTTGGTGCCCCCGGTCGCAGGATCTCTTATCTCGTCATGGAGTATCTCGAAGGCGAGACGCTGGCACGCCGGGTAAGCAAGGCCCGTTAACTACAGAATTAGTACTATGCTATGCGATGGAGATTGCAGATGCGCTTGACGCCGCTTACCGGCAAGGGATTATGCTTCGCGACCTGAAACCAGCCAATATCATGCTGACAGAGTCCGGCGCCAAGCTTCTTGATTTTGGCATGGCAAGATATGAGGAGCTGAAAACACAGGCGGGAAACCGGGTCTGGATCTCCTGGAGCAGCCAGCCGTTCCCGTCCGGATCAAATCCGGCTCAACCGGAATCAGCGAATGCGTTAGATCGCAAACAGGGACCCTCAAATGATTTTGAAGAAGTTTACTTTCCGTAATCTCTTTCTAGCTATCAGTTTGCAAATGTAATGTTGATCAGTGCGCCGTTCCCACGATTTCTGTGCGGAAAGGGATTGTTAGTGCAGAGTACCAATAATTATAGGGGGAAAGTCGCCCCGAGGACACAAAAATGTTTTGGCAGTTACTAGAACGACATTGGAGAGAAATATTTTCTGGATGGCAAAATCCGGGAGAACATACCTACGATTTCAGGAATTTCTGTCTTAAAACCTTGGATCCAGAAAAAATGGTGGACTACATCAATTTTGTTGGGAGACGTCCGAACATTAAGAACCTCAAGAGTCCCCCCAAAAAAGGAACTTAAATCATTCCCTTCGCGGTTCGCACCTGCGGCGATGACGGAAACCTTTCTGCAGCTTATCTGGATCAATTATGCTATTTAGTTTTTATGAATTGAGAGCATGCATGGCAAAGTCATAGCAAACTAGCTAGACATCGCGCCGCTAAGAAGCTCGAGAATTTTTTTGGAATGAATCATAGTTTGAGCATAGTCGAAAGGTAGCATTCAGCAATCGTAATCACTTACGACCACTTGGTCCAGACTTTCACTTTGGTAACTGGGGTTCAAATCCCCAAGAGTGATTCGTTAAGAAAACGGAAATGCTCTCAAACAAAAATTCGAGTTTCATCAAAATCTCAACTGTGGATCGAAATACCGGTCAACCTTCGATTGATACAGTCCTCTCCTTGAATCCTGAATCAACAGACGCTAAAATTCAAAGCACCCAGGCAAAAGCCTTGCTCAAATTGCTGGCTCATGGAGCAATCCCAGACGTTCTAATTTTGTTGCGAACGCTCCGATCTCAGTCTCTGGGCGCCAACCATGTTGTTCGGAAACGATTTTCTGAGAATCCTCCGCAAACGCTTCACCTTGAAGATACTGCCTAAATCGGATAGAAAAGACCATTTTGCAAGTGCAAAATGTAAAAGACATTTCGAGAAATGACTCCATCTCTTCCAGAACCCGCGTTCTCTAAGTGCGGCACGAAACAGAAATAAATGAAGTCCGGACATTCTCCGGTGGAAGATGGAATCCGATACACTCGTTAGCTCTGTTTGTCTGAGGTCGTAAAGAACGTTCAGCAGCCCCTGATAAAGTTTGTATTTGCTTCGGGTCATGTTGTCCGAATGAAGGTGGTATTCAGCCTGAATGGTGGGAATGCACCCGTATTCGTATTGCGACGCAATTCGCAGCCATAAGTCGTAATCTTCACACATTTCAATTTTCTCATTGAAAAAACCGATATGCTGGATCACCTCATTCCGGACGGTTATGGAACAGACTTGAATCTCACAAGAATTGACCAGCGTCACCAACTCTGATTCTTTGATCGATTCCGGGTAGATAACAGCGCTTTTGTGTGTGCGAGTCATGACAGGGCTGTAGACGAATGCGTGTCGAGGGTTTTGCTGAAGCCAATCGTAGCCGGACTGCAATCGTCCGGGCAACCAGAGATCGTCATCATCGTGAAAAGCAAGATATTTTGCTCTTGCAAGACGGAGTCCGGTGTTTCTGGATTTGGATAATCCACGGTGCGGTTGTTGTACGTAAAGAATCCTGGCATCCTGGAGGTACTTCTTTGCAATTTCTTTTGTATCGTCTACGGAACCATCATCTATAACGATGAGTTCCCAATTGTGAAAATTTTGTTTTTGAACATCTTGAATCGCGCGGTCCAGGAAATGCGCTCGATTCCGGGTCGGCATAATGATGCTGATATCGGGTTTTCCATTGAAGGAACTATTTGCCGACCTTTCCGGAGTATTGTCCGGGTACTCTCGCCACGCAAGTCCGGCATCCTTTCGTATGCTTTTTTTGCCGGATACGAAAGTATACCCAAACCGTATCATCCCTTTGCGGGCGATGTTCTGAATGATGTCGATTTCGAAATTTTTCAGTTTTTCGGTCCAAAGTCCAAACGAATTCGTGTCAATTGTGCGTCTCGGATCATTTTGGGGTCCGCCTTCAACAACAAACTTTGTGTCGTGAATCCTGTCGTGAAGCGGATCAATTCCTTTTTCTCTTCCTGCGGCGATATATCGAAGAGAAGATATGTTTTCGTGATGGAACAACGATTCGGTCATCGGCTCTTCAAGATAATCCATAAGATCGGTGAGCACCAAGCGCGGATTCAAAACCAGATCTTCATATCGGATTTTCTTGAACAGCCTGGGTCCGGTTTGGGCTCCAAAATCACTTACATGAATATTCTGATCCTGCCACTCTTTTGCAAACTCCTCCACGTTGCCCTTCCAGGACTTTCTTGAAGCGCAAACCGCTCTGGGATCTCTTATGATATGAATCAGTTTCGCATCGGGAAAGATTTCCCTGATCAGCTCCACGTAATGCATGTGTAAAGGAGTTTTCTCTCCCCATCGTTGTTTACCGCATTTGCGCGCGTAGTCACTAAAAAATTCAGTCAGAAAATTTCTGATATATTCAAGGAACTGCGGACGTTCCAATCCGTATCGCTGATACCAGTTTCTGAAGAGTAGAGTGGTATCATCGTTTCCTTTCGCGTCGCAAAGGATCTGTTGAATTCCTTTCATGATAAGGGTTTCCCGGCCTACAGCGATATTGGGGTGGCTGTCCAGAATGAAACTCAAGAGTGTTGTACCGGATCTCGGAACACCGAGAATGAAAATTGGGGAGCTGTTACTAACCATTTAAATGTTTGTCGTCAAAATAGATTGAAGGGCTGTGATCCATTGGTTATCAATGTTTTCCTTGCTGTGTCTTTCCTGAATGTATCGGCGCCCGCTTCGAACGTGATCCTGCCTTAATTTCGAATCTGTCAAATACAGTTGAATGTTTTTATCCCAGTCTCCGAATAATACATACTTTGAGTATTCCTCATAGCTTGGAATTTCATCCGCAATAACCGCAACCTTATGCAAAAGAGCTGTAATCAATCTGTTTTGAGATTTACATATTGTAAATGGATTTTGTTTAACCGGAATCAGGCAGATGTGGTGCAGGCTCAGAAGAAAATTGAAAGATTGACGATTCCATTGAAAGTATTTTGTTGGAAACGAAACACGGCTGATCGTTTCATCATATTTCTTCCGGTTATTAGTGATCACCGAAAGTCGTAACGGAAATCTTCGATTCAAAGACTCCAGCGTTGGAACAATATCCTGCAAGTAGTTGATCCCCGTTTCAGGATTCCCCTGTTGTCCATATCCGAACCACACGAACATGGTTCTTCCGCGAAGAACACTCTTCGCCGCTCCTGCTAATGTCGTAGAGATCGACTGATAGATCTTTGGACTCACGTGATCGAGGTACTCCTCGACAATTGTGACGGGTTTTTTTGTCAGGCCAACCACGATTTTTTGAAGCTCCGCAGAGCTGACTGTTATCAAATCCACCCTGTCGATCATTTCGAGCAAATCGGAGATGGATTCGTTCTTTGCAGGATCCACTTCCGGATTGTAGAAATCGTTATCGCACAAGTCCAATATGGATTTACAATGAGACGCCTTAAATTGTGATGCAAGCTCTCGATCCGTCTGGTGATATCTTCTTTGGAAGATGACGACGTCGTATGGTGCATTGGAACGATACATTTCCGATCGAATGCCTCTGGTCCGCAAAGATTTGCAGGGAATGTGACAGCGCAATCTGGAACCGGACCGTTCAGTTCCTCCAACCGGTATCCAGCCGAGTGATAAATCTTTCAATGAATGAAGGTGCCCTTTATTCATTATTTGTGGTTCAGACAGAATGTTTAACGTTTCCATTAGACTTGAAAATGCGCACAGCACTTTCGGGAAATGTGAATCGGAACCGGGAAACCAGACGATGCCTCAATAAGTAAGAAAGATTTCCGCTGATAAGTTGCACAAGGTGTCGTTCCATAAAAGCGCCTGTTCGGATCGTCATGGCCAGATAAGGCGCCGGTCTTTTTAAATGTCGGTTCGCGATGTATTGAAACTCATTCAAATTTCTACGCATGTTTAAATTGGTGTTGACTGTCTTGCACCGGTCGGCATTCAGAATTCGCAATAACCTCCTTTTGAGTGGATTTTTAACAGTTGCAATTTTTCCTGTGCTGATCGGGATGAGAAGGATGGATCTTTCTGAAGGACTGATGGTTGCATAATGATTCAAGTCGGGACAATAGGCATGAACGGGCGTATCTCGTGAGTCAGGAAAACATCCCGTATAGTACTCGTTCGGAGCGTGTTTGAAATAGGAGGCAAATCCTGGTTCCAGGGTTAGATCATAGCGAATCCCGACTCTTTCAAGGAGATTCACAGTACGGGTGTCCAGCCATCGATTACCCATGCGATTGGAACGACAAGGTCGTCCGAATGCCGATTGAAAAGCTGCAGCAGATGATTCGATACAAGTATCCACCCAATCGCGGTTGCCGTAATCCTGAACCCACTGGTTCAGATCGACGCTCCATCGAAATGGATGAACGTGCATGCCTATTTCATCGCCCCGGTCCATCAATTGCTTTAATATCGTTTCATAACGACGAACCCCCCAATCAAAATTGCCATAAGTAAAACGCACTTGTTCGTCCAGCCGGAAGAACCAGGTAAAGTGAACCGGGGCCTTTGTCTGTTCCTCAATATCCGTCCGAAACTTATTCATGTGATGAAAAGCTGCCTCAAATCCCTGCCAATCCTCTTTTTTTGTCGGATCAATAAATACTTTATCCGGTTCAACATCGATGCAGCACAGGATCGGAATTTCATGAACCATATCCTGTCATCTCCATGAATTTTCTTTTAGACCAGGCAAGCAGATAACCGGGTTTGGAAAACTTCCGGATCGAAGGATCCGTTTCGTAACCATATTGAATCAATTCTTTTCCGGCGAACAGGTCGAATCGTTCTTTCTCGGATGGAAGCATGTTTTTTTTCCACGAAAAGATTCTCTCTTTATCGGGTTGCTGTGAGAGCAATTTGTGATAGAACTGTCCGCGTTCCGGAACATAATCCGTTCGCTTATAATACGAAAGCATTTCTTCAGCGAATGGTTCCTGCAGAAAAGTTGTCACCTTCTCCAACGTTTCGAGAGTACGGCCGACCAGATCTTCAAAACGAATCAGTAAATATCTTTTTTTCCCTAATCGATGGCGGTAACGATGCGCCGCAAAAGTCCATGCTTTCCATTGTGAAGCAGCTTGTTCAACATTGTAGTTTACCCAATGCGCTTTTTTCCATGACAGGTAAACGTCTCTTCCATCCCGGACAATGTGGATGAATTGTGATTCGGGGAAGGATTCTATCAAGAAAGGCATTTCAAATGTGTTCGACGGGGTCTTGTCCCCCCAGCGCTTTTTGCCGTTCCTGCCGGCGTAACTACGATAGATTAGATCCAAAATATCCTTGAAACGATAAGTGGACCTACCGTCCATATTTATGAGGACTTCCTCGATGCTCAATTTCCAATGTTGGACCTTCTCGTAGCCAAGAAAGGTCCGCACGAGATCAGCGATTTCATTCGTCTTCCATTCGGCGTTCCAAATATTTGTGCCGTCGGAAAACATCCGGGAATATTTTTCGGCTTCGTGGGGAATGGCGACGTTGGGATGATTGTCCAGCATCGCCCGCAACAAAGTTGTTCCTGAACGCTCACAACCGACCACAAAAATCGGTTTTTCCGTTGCGAATTCTCTAGTCATGATTTTGAGAAAAAAGTTTCATTGTTGAAACGTAATACAGTATCCACGATTGATTTCTTTTAGTCTATACGGTCTCGCTGTTCTCTCCTGTGATCGTTTGAGATGATCCGGAAAAGTGTGGGAAAATGTCACTCGGATCGAATGGTATGCTTGCTCAGGACACTGTAAGTTTTGTTACCTCCATTCTGGGCGGAGCCATTACACTATCAAGCACTCAGTGGCTCTTCAGCGTGATCCGGTATCGCTTTGATCTTCTGCTCGGATGGCGGAAGAAAAAACAAGTCGTGGTAGTTGTCGCACTGGCTGCAAGACATGTCGCCGGTATCGGTCTTGTTTTTTCAACAGGCATTCAACACTTAGCCATTTTTCTGCTTCTGGTCGTACTGGTTTCAAATCTGCTTGTGTATCGACTGATGAAATCACATTTTACCGCAGTTTTTCGAATGACCCATCTGTTGGCCGGTGTTCTGTTATTTGCTCATTCCTCAAATCCAGAAATGCAAAATATGGCGCTAACCGTCATTGCCTGTCTGTGTGTGCTGAGTTACCTGGTGGCAGGAATCACGAAATTGTTTGCGCCAGACTGGCGCAGCGGCTTGATGTTACAAGACTTTTTGGGAAGTCGCGTAAACGGCTGCCGTCTGTTGTATCACTGGCTCGATCAAAGACCAGGATGGAGGGTTCTGATTTCCTGGAGTGTAATTCTATTTGAAACCGTATCTCCTTTTCTAATATTGACCGGTCCGTTGGGAGCAATTTTGTTTTGTTTTCTTGCCGGCTTGTTCCATACAGGTATTGCTTTTACCATGGGAATGAACCTTTTCCCATTGACATGGGCGGCAACCTATCCTGCTGTGTACTACTTTTCCACGCACATGGAAACGGTATTCAGAATTCCCGATAATCCAACTCCGATGATGTTCCTTTTGATGATCTGGTTTGCTGCGATGGTCGTATGGCAACTTGTAGGATGGGTTCCATGGATTCGGAAGCTACGTTCCTCCTCCTTCTACTTTCAGATGTTCGAATTCTATTTGTATAACAAGCGATTCCCGAATCCCGGAATCCGCTACCGTCGTGATACCGGCGACATACAGAGCCGGGAAATATGGAAGGATCTTCCGTTTTACAATCAGCGGCGATTGATTCATGGAATTTGGAATCCGCAGCATGATTTGAAAAAAGCGATTCGGCAGGTGGCGTTCAGAATGAAATCGGGCAAAAGTGCAGAAAATCCGTCATTTCATTTTACGGACTGGATTCTGTTGATGAAATATTATCCCGATCGGACTAAATTCGAATTTCGAGTCGTCGACGAAGAATCGTTGCAGATCGATTGATGGATTCACCCTGTTGTGTCAGTTTGGGGAGGGATCCATGAAAGGTGCAACCAGATCCGTCTTCCAGTATCCACGTTAAGTCAGATTTTAGGTACCTTCTCCATGTAGCGGTCGGCGGCGGCTGCTGCCTCTTCCGGACTGCTGCCGTTCTGACGCGCGCTCAGATAGGGCGCGTACCAATCCCACCAGTTATGCTTTGCGTGAGTGGCCTCGAAGTGGCCATGGTGCTCGGCCGTCTCGTGGAGGAGCTCTGCAAGGGTTGCGACGTCCGTGGCTTGCGCTCGGGTCTTCCACTCGCGGCCGGGGAACCGCGTCGTGATCTCCTGGAGCAGCCAGCCGTTCCCATCCGGATCCTCAAACGAGGCAAATGAGTAATAGGAACGACCTTGCGAGTCGCGCCCGTTGACGCGCGGATTCTTCACGGAGTTATTGAAAGGGCCGCCCGCGTAGTGGAAGACTTCGCTCACACCGACGCCTTGGGCGATCAAGTCATCGTGGGCGGCGTCTATGTCGTATACGGCGAGGATCAGGCTTTCCACCGAGCCAGGCTTGGCGGACGTGACTCCCTTGCCGAAGATGATCGACATCTCCGAACTGGGGGGAGTAAACTGTATCGCGCGGAAGTCCTCGTTGGCATAGTCAATATCGAGGCGAAACCCCAGTTTCTCATAGAATGCTTTGGCGCGATCGACATCGGAAACAGGTAACAATAAGACTTCTAGTTTCATGTCCATTCTTCATGCTCCTTTTCTTTGTTTTCGGTCCTGAGCTTTCAGGACTGGTTCTGATTCCTCCGGTTTAGAGAGATGAGATCGAATCGACGATCTCAGTTGTACTAACAATAGCACTGGCGTAGCTTGGGATATTGATGTCGAGAGCAGCGTGCATTTCCTCATCCGAGTAATCAGATCACCAGAAGTGCAGGGAGCTGCTTGTTGTACTTTAGATTTGCCATTGTTCTTTCCTCCGATATGCTAACCAAATCGAAAGACACTAAGGTATCTTAAGCCGACGCGGTGAATGTCGCAGCATTTTTCCTGACGAAGTCCTGCACGCTCAGCGGCACTTGCCCCGTTAGCGTGAGCACGTCGTCCGACATCCGATCGTAGCGTCCCGCACGGTGCAGATCGGCCATCGTCGCGAGGTGGTTCACCAGGTGAACCGGTAAGCCGCGCTCGAGCAGCCGGTCCCGCCACGGCTCGACCGGAATGTCCTGAAAGGTGATCGTGCGGCCAAGCGCCTTCGAATACGCCTGTGCATAGAAATACATGTTTTCGGACTGCGGACCGGTCAGGTGATAGATCTTGCCGATGTGAGGCCGCGGATTGGCGAGCAGCGCGGCGAGCACACGTGCAACGTCTCCCACTGCGACCGGCGAAGTCTTGCCCTCGCCGAACGGTAGTCTGATCTGATTTGATTCCCTGACCGAATCCGAAGTGAAAATCAGGAAGAAGCCTTCTAGAAGCACCGTCGGCCGCACGTGCACGACCGGCAGACCGGACCAGTTCAGTGCCTGCTCGGCGAGCCAGTGCAGCTTGTGCTGCGGGCTCGGGGTGGTTTCGGTAATGCTCATCTGTGAGAGCGTCATTTGCGACATATTGATGAACGCCTTCACGCCATGATGCTTCGCCACCGCCGCCGTATTCACCGTCGCGGCCAGATATGCATCCGAAACCGACATGCCGAAGTACATCGTCTCGCAGCCGGCAATCACCCTATGCATGGAATCGAGATCGAGCAGATCGCCGACCACGACCTCCGCACCCGTGTCACGCAATGCCTGCGCGCGTTCGTCTTCATTTCGCACCATCGCACGCACCGCTTTGCCCTGCTTCAACAGCAGTTCGGTGACCGTGCGCCCTACACCTCCGACACGGCCCGCCGCGCCGGTGACTAGAATGGGATTTGCCATGTTTTTCCTCCCATGCGTTTACCTAAATCGAAAGTCCGATTTGCTGAATGCGAGCGTCTATTTAAGTTAGAGTTCAAAAAAAATATTGCAACGTGCTTTACGCAGCACGACAATATAGGGAAACGTTATGGTGAAACTTGCACCAGCAGACATCTTAAAACAGGTGATCGTACTCGACTTCAAAAAGTACTGGGGATGCAACCACCAGAAGTTGACAATCGCCACGATCCTTCACGTGCAACGGTATGGTTACAAAATCGACAAGCTACCTGCGGAAGTGCAGGAGATACTGCGTTCACCGGAAGTCCGGGAAGCCTGGGATATGTGGTATGAAGAAAGGCGGACTTTGCAGCCCACGGAACAGTGGAATACCTGATACGGCTGGATGCTAAACGTTTCCGCGGTGCAATCGAGTATGTCACCCGTTACCCACACTGTGCCCCGCTCGCAAGTCCTGGCGAGATTCGCGTCCCCTTGAGATTGAGATCGAAAATAGAATAGATTGCGCGGCATCTTTCGACAACCGTGGCAGAGAGCCGTCCGAATTTGCAGCGAAGTTGAGAATGACTACAATTTAGCTCAGAGACTCAATCGATGACCATTTCCTGGGAAGCAAATTATCAAAATGGATTAGAGCGTTCCACAAGGGAAGGGAAGCCAATTACTCCTATTTTTCAGCAAACCCGGATGACCGGCGTGCGAAAAAATGGATGCCGTGACGCATTCTAAGGAAGAGATCATTCAGTTAATCACTCAACTGTTTATTCCCGTCCGGATCGATTCCGTAAAGGAGTCGGAACTGAGCAAATTATTTCGAGTTGATATGACGCCTGTTTACATTGCAGCAGATTCCAAACATAAAGCGCATTACCGCTGGACTGGTTTTTCTCGCGCAGAGGATTTTAAGCAGACCCTCCGAGTGATGAGAGCCGCCGCCGATATGGATCGAAGGGATTATGATTCTGCGATCGAACAACTTTCAACTGTCGTAGAAAGCCCAAGATCATTATCCACTCCCGATGCGTTGTATCTGTTTGGCGTTGCCAGATACAAGAAGTCGGGTGATTTTCAGCAAGCTGTGGACCAATGGCGCCGTTTAAAGCTTGCTTATCCTAATCATCCGCTTATCAAGAAAGTGGAATATGCTCTTTGAACTTGAATTTTTCGCCGCAGAGGGCGCAGAGAACGCAGAGTTAAATATTTTTTCTCAGTGGCCTCTGCGATCTCTGCGGTTAAAAAAAGATAATATTCGTAATTGAAGATGCGTAAACTGGCCCGTTTTTTTGGAATCCTGCCTGATGAAATCAGCAAAACGATTCTTCTGTTTGTCTATTTCCTTTTTCTGATCTCAGGATTCGTGATGGCCAAATCGGTCCGCGACGGTCTTTTCTTGAGTCAGAATACACCTCTGAATCTACCGTACCTGTATGTGTCCATTGCTGTTTTGATGACGCTTATCGTGCCGCTCTATTTACGGTTGACCAAAAAGTTCCAGATCCGGAACGCAATCGCCGGTTCACAAGTTGTCGTGAGTCTGACAATGCTGTTGTTCTGGCATCTCTTATCCTCCAATGGAAGAAGCTTTGTGCTTGCTGCGTTTTATGTGTGGGTTTCGATTTACGGCGCGATCTGTATCTCTCAATTCTGGCTGATCGCGGGGCACCTGAATGATGCGAGAGCGGCGAAGCGTTTGTTCGGATTCATTGGAAGCGGTGGAATTCTTGGAGGCATTCTCGGCGGCTTTAGCGCAAGATGGATCGCCGAAAGTCGCGGAACCGAACAGTTACTTCCCGTGATTGCTTCTCTTGCTCTATTTTGCTCAATCGTCGCGTGGATGGTCTCCGGAAGCGAGAAAACCGCGGTAGAAACAAGTTCCTCTTCTGTCGATCGCGAGATGAAAATCTCTGGCGGAATCCGCGCTGTGATGGGATCTCGATATCTTTTCTGGATCTTTATTGTTTTGTTTATTATGGAGATCATCAGCACTTTTGTGGATTTCCAATTCAAAGTCATTTTACGGAACGCGTTTCCGGAAAAGAATCAGTTGACTGCATTTCTCGGCAGCTTCTACGGCTGTTTGAATCTTGTAAACTTCCTTTTTCAAATTCTATTAACTGCGAGAATCATCCAGTGGGCCGGCGTGAAAGGAGCGATTCTGTTTTTGCCCTTCACCATCCTTACGGGATCGTTCGCCTTAATCTTTTTCCCTGCGCTTTGGACAGCCGTATGGTTGAAAGTCGGGGATGATGGTTTGCGCCATTCGCTTCATCGCTCGATCCTGGAGCTTCTGTACCAGCCTGTTCCAAAGCAAATCCGCGAGAACGTCAAAGTGTTCCTTGATTCGTATGCGGTACAACTGGCCACAGGGCTGGGAGGCTTGTTGTTGCTCGGATACACACGTGTGTTTGCCTCGGATGTCTCCCCACTCGCAGTGTTTGTTTTTTTGTTGTCGATTCTGTGGATTGCATTCTGCATCATCACCAATTCGCATTACGTAAACGCATTTCGCGAGGGATTAAAGAAGAGGGCGATCGATCCGGAAAGTATGAATTTACGGATTGCAGATGTCGCGACTCTGGAAACCTTGATTCAGGCTCAAAACAGCTCTGATGAGAAGGTGGTTTTGTATGCAATTGAATTTTTGCAACGCGGCGGAAAATCGAATCTGGTCAGTTCCTGGTTATTACATCACCCTTCTTCGCGAGTCAGGTTAAAAGTCGTGGAGCTGATATCCGATCATCAGGATCGATCTGCGATTGCGCTGCTGAAGGGGGCCGTTCGCGATGAGAACGTGGAAGTGCAGGCGGAGGCATTGCAAACGATTTGTTTGTTGGAACCGGAGGCGCATGAAGAAATGGTTTTTTCATTGTCTCAAGAAACTGATCCGCAGCTGCGTCGAGCAGCGATTCTTTGTGCGGCATTAGGCTCCGAAGAGCAACAACAACAAGCTCGCGTGTGGCTCAATGAGATGATTCATGACTTCAGAAAAGGAGGATGCCGTGCTTCAGGTAGAAGCAGCGAAGGCTCTGGCGAAACTGCCTCCGTCATTTCATGATCTTTTTCCTGAGTTGTTTGAAAATGTAAATCGTGAAGTTGTGAAGCAGTCCATCCGCAGCGCCGCTATTACCGGGAATCCGGAATTGATTCCTTATCTGGTGGAAAAACTCGGGATTCGAAAATTGAAAGCGGAAGCGCGTGGCGCATTGTTGGCGTATGGCGGTGAGATCGATTCCTCTTCTGGATCAATATCTGAAAGATGAATCTGTGCCTTTGTGGGCGAGGCGTCACATCCCGAAAACCATCGGTGCTTTCGGGACTCAATCTGCAGCCGATACGTTATTCGACCATTTTGACCACACGGACCCGGTTATTCGCAATAAGGTTCTTCTTGCTTTAAATCAGTTGCGTACGCTTCATCCCGAGCTTCGTTTCGAACGTCAAAAAGTCGAACAGCGTTTGATGCAAGAAGCAACCGACTATTTCAGCAAGCTTGCAATCAAGAAGGCGATCTTTGATGGAAGAAAAGCTGTTGCGAATAATGACTTTCTTGCTGCGGTCGCTGGATCGCAGGCGGGATCAAAGTGTGGATCGGATTTTTCGTTTCCTGGCACTGATTCATTCCCCGCGCGATGTTTCCAATGTTTATGCCAGCCTGAAAAGTCAGGATCCGGCGTTTCGAAGTGCGGCAATCGAATACATGGATAATACGTTGGACCGTTCGATCCGCCGGGTCGTATTGCCCGTTATCGACAGCATTCCCGAAAATGAAAAGCTCTATCGAATCCAGACGATTTTATCCATTAAAAATAGAACCACGGATGACGCGCTGGTGGAACTTTTAAACGGAAACGATTCGTGGCTCAGCGCATGTGTCGTTTATTGGATCTATCAGAACAGACCGGCAGATCTCTCACCTTTCTTAACATCATCGCTTCAGTCGGAAGCAAGTCTGGTTCGGGAAACCGCGCAATGGGTGCTCAGGAGAATGGCGCGACTTCCGGAGGAGAATAGATGCCTGATCAGGTTGCCACAATTGAAAAAGTATTCCTTCTCCAAAATTGTGAGCTGTTCTCCACTGCCGGAGCGGAGGAACTTCTCGGTCTGGCCCGTATTACCAGGGAAGAGGAATTTCGAGCAGGAGCTACCGTTTTTTCCATTGGTGAATCTGCAAATTCTTTCTATTTCGTGGTGAGGGGAAAGGTCCACCTCGAAAGCAGGACCAAACACATCGATGAAGAGGCGATCGAACATCAAACCTTTGGCGTTCTTTCGGTTCTTGCGGGAGGGCCCCGCTCCTACAAAGCAGTATGCGAAGAAGATTGTCTGTTGTTACGCGTCGATGCGGATGATTTTTATGATTATCTTTCCGATGAAATTGAAGTTGCTCGAGGCATTTTGCAATTCCTTGCAAGACAGATTCCAGAGAAAGCAGTGATTTAACTTTTTTTGTACGGCAAAGCCGCAAAAGTGTAAGAAGGGAGATAATGGAGATAAGGCGATAATAATGTTTTATCTCCACATCTCAGCTATCTCCTTATCCCTCTTCTTACACGTAGCTAATTGAATTTTGAGAAGAAAAACAACGACTTCAGATACGTACTACAAGGAGGGCATATGGCAAGAATTCTCACTGTTGATCCTGAAACCGCGACCGGAATTCAGAAGAGAAATATTTGAACAGGTTCGCAAGCAATATGGTGGCGTCATTCCGGGAATTTTTCAGATCCTGCTGGTTGACTTGAAGTTAGGCGGATCAGCCGGCGAAATCTATCAGCATCTTAACTTGCGTGATTCTTCGCCGTTGAGCAAGCTCCAGCGCGAAATGCTCGCGACCGTGGTCAACGGCATTATCGGTGGCGCACCCTGACTTGGTTTGCATATGGCGGCCGTGCGCCGCTTAACGGGAGATGAACATTTGAATGCCGAGTTTGCCACAAGGTGGCCAGAATACGACCTGGATACAAAAACGCGCTCTCTCCTGACTTACGCCAGAAAACTAACAGAGCAACCGCATTTGATCGATGATCCCGATATGGATGCGATGCGCGAGGCAGGATGGGATGATGCGGGCATCTATGAAGCTACGGCTCTGATTTCGTTTTACAACTTCACCGGACGTATGGAAGCTGCTTCCGGATTGCCTCAGGATCAATTTCCTCAAGAGTCACAGTTTCCGGAAGCGATGCTGGAATAGCGAAGGAACCTGGATTAAACGTAACTTATTTCAGACGCTTAGAGAAGTCCGAACGGATTCAGTCTCCCTTGCATGGGAGACGATAGAACAACGCAAGACAGATCCTTCAGGAACTCGAGCGTCCGTAGCGTTTTAAATGTAGGGGCGCGATTCATCGCGCCCGCGTATTGAATGATACAAAACGAGACACTACCTGGCCACAGCACCTCACTTAACAGGAATCTGTTGAAGATATTGTTACCACACCTGGACTGCGCTGCCGGCATTCGTCACAATTGCAGCCCACGATTTGCATCTGGGATTCAGCACTGCATCGGAACACAGAATCGCATCGGAAAGTTGCCCCTGTCCTGTTTTTGGCCCCGATTTATAAGGTGACGTTGCGAGTGCCCAGTACAACAACAGTTGTTGCAGGTCCTCATCCTTTCCGGATCGAAGCATGTCACGAACACTCACCGGTTTTTGTGCATCCGTGAGAAGTCTGGAATAGGTCTTTGCCGCTTCTTCCTGGGCGATCAGTGTAGTGATCGCGGTGGATAAATCCACGGCCGCTTGCACAGCGATCAGAGATAAACCTGCGACTTTTCCTGCGGTCTGAAATGCTTTTCCGGAAATGCGCCCCCAGGACACTGTATCCAGCGCCCAATCCGCATACTTATCCAGCCCTTTATCCATAGCCTTATAAAACGGCAACAGATATGCGGGGTCAAAGCTGGCGCCAACAGCAGAAGAACCAAGAGCGCCGGTCGAGCTTTGATATCCAAGCGCTTCCAGTGCCTCAAGGAATTCACCACCGCGCTGATCCGGACTCGCTGCGGTCCATGCGAGTGATACATAATCGCCTGGTGTTCCGCCAAGAACGGACGGATCCATTCCTGCAATCCCGGACGCACGGCGTGCCGCCTGCCACTGATTGTAACCGTTCACACCTTGCCACGCATCGTACATGGCTTGTGCGTCTTGAGCGACGAATGTCCGGCGGTTCCGAATGTAATCCTGAAACGCTCCAACAGACATCCAACCTCTGGGCTGTCCATCTTGATTGGCGATCGTAAGAAGCGCGGCAAACAGCAATGCCTTGAACTCAGGACTGTCATGCGGGGCGGATCGCATTTTTTCCCAAATCGCTTTTCTTTTCGCTGCATCACCGTTCGCTCGTTTTTGCACAAAGGCATCCACGCGCTTCGGATCGTTAAACGCCAGATCGATGACTCCTTCCGCGAACCAGAACATTCCCGGCTCCGGATACTGCGGAGATTGCCACACGATTCCGCTTGTCTCACCTCCGACAACACACGCAGCTAAATTTCCAGTCGCTTTTGTGGAGACCGGCGAAGCGGAACGCTTGAGCTGCACCGGACAGGCCCAGCACTCGCCGCCGTTTTGCGGATCGCGGAAAGCGGCTCCGTAACCGGGAAGCGATGGATATTTGTTGCATCCGGAAACGAGAGTAGCGATCGCATACTGCGTGGGGATGGTCTGCGCGCAGGCGGCATCGCCATTCACAGGATTGAGCGTGCGCCGATAGCCGGATGGACAGGTCCAGCAGCTTCCACCATCGATCGGATCAAAGAAGGAATCGCCGCCGCAGGAGCCGGACTTCTTGTGGAAAGTCGCGGAACTCTTCGGGCCGAAGATCAAATCTTTGGCACACGCATCGCCCGCAGTCACAGGGGCAAGCGTGCGCATGTATCCACTTGGACAACTCCAGCATTCGCCGCTATTGCGCGGATCCAGGAAAGTGCCGCCCGGACAGCCGGTGGAGCCTACTTTTGTTGCGCGTTTCAAATCTTCACTCACAGCCTTCCAGCAAGCATCATTGGAAGTGACCGGCGAGGCATTGCGAATGTATCCGGAAGGGCAGGACCAACACTCGCCGCCGTTTTGCGGATCGAAAAAGGATCCGCCGGGGCAAGTAGTCGAAGGCGCTTTTCCAAGAAAATCTGCCGGCTCTCCATACCAGGAACACCCTTTCGTGAGCTTCATGCCGGCTTCAATGATCGGACAAACGAGCGAGCCGTTCAGTAGATCCTTCTGAGGCGGCGGCCCAAGGTAGGATTCAACAACAAGTTGAGTATTGGATACGCCCGCGACAGTTGGACTTCCGATGACCAGATTGCCGCTGGTTACGCTCGTTGATCCGGTTGACGACGTGACTGTAGGAGCAGGCGATACGATGATCGATTGTTGTCCTGTGAGCACCAATGTCCCGCTCGTGTTGCGCGTCAGGATTGCATAGCTGCTTGCGCTATCTTGAACAACGTATACCTTACCGGCCGGACCCGCAGCGATGCGGACACCTGCTTCCGATTCTTTTTGCCAATCCGCGCCTGCACGATTGTAAACGGAGAAACCGCCGGGTGCCGCGTTGGCACTTACTATATAAGGAGTACCATCTGCACCGATCGCGATGTCTTTTGCAGATCCCGGAATCAGAGTCCAGCTCGTACCATTCCAATACCAGATCTCGTTCCCCGCATTCGTCACCCACGGATTTCCCTTCGGATCCACCGCGATGTTCGTTCCACCGCCGCTGATACTGATCCAATTGCTGCCGCTCCATCGTTGCGGCGCGCCATTCATGCCGATTGTCCACACAGTTCCATCAGCACCGATTCCAATGTCCATCGCGGCGCCCGGCATTGTCTGCCAGGTTGTACCGGTCCATTGAAAAATATTGTTTGTGTTGTTGATGACCCATGGTGTGCCGTTTGGGGCAACCGAGATCCGCGTTGCGCCTCCCAGAACCTTCTCCCATGTGTTTCCGGTCCAACGTTGGATCGAATATCCACCCGGGATGGAATCGCTACCGATGATCCAGACGGATCCATCCGCTCCTGCACCGACGTCCATGGCTCCGCTTGGAAGCTTCGTCCATATCTGTGCGAATGCAGTCACACAAAACGTTAGAACTATAAATGCCGTAACCAAGTATGAAATCTTCCTCAAAAGTCCTCCAATCAAGCGCGTATAATAGATGACCTTGCACCCAGGCGTCAATAAAAATTCATCACGGCTACGCGGGCGCGATGAATCGCGCCCCTACCAAAACCGTATAATCGATGTAGAGGCGCCATTCATGGCGCCCGTGTGATCTTTTTCCGGATCCTCTTAAAACTCTGTGTTCTCCGTGACTCCGTGGTTAAAGAGCTACTCATACCGGAGCGTCACGATCGGATCGACGGAAAGCGCGCGTCGTGCGGGAACAAGAAGCGCCAGCAGCGATACCGCCAGCAGCAAGATGGAAATCCCTATGAAGGTTTGCGGATCCGTGGCGCTCACTTCAAACAGCAGACCGGTGATGACGCGAGTGAATGCGAACGCCAAACCGAGCCCGATCGCCACTCCTATGATCGCCAGCACCATCCCTTGCTGGAGCACCAGCTTGAATATGCTGTCTGCCTGCGCGCCGAGCGCCATGCGAATGCCGATCTCATGCCTGCGCTGCGTGACAGAGTAAGCCATCATCCCGTAAACGCCGACAGCTGCAAGCGCTAGCGCCACTGCGGCAAATATGGTAAGCAATAACATAATGAAGCGCGGTTGGCCGACCGAGTCAGACACGACCTTCTCCATTGTTTCCATTCTTGCAACCGGCAAGTCTTTATCAAGAGCCTGCACGGCGTTCTTTACGGCCCCGCTAAGCAATAGCGGATCAGAAGAACCACGCACGGCAAGCGTTACGGACGGAAAGAGACCAAGAGCATTCGCATAAGCATTCTGAGATTGTAAGAAATACATCTCCGGTTTGGATTCGGCATCCAGCGCATTATGTTTCACATCTTTGATCACGCCAATGATGGTCAGCCAGGGACTGCCAGGCACCGCCAGATTGATCCTCTTCCCAATTGGCTCCTCACCGCGCCAGAATTCATCTCCCATGCTTTCATTAATGATAACGACGCCCGGTGCGCCTTCATGATCTGTCTGCGCAAAATGTCGACCCTTCAGAAGTGAAATACCCATGGCGTGAAAATAATCGAGACTCACCATGCGGTAGTCCGCATTCTGCACCACTTCATCCGAGACCCGCGGTCTCCCTTCGATTTCAAAGGAGGCGTTAGAATTCAATCCGCTCAAAGGCAGAATCGTGATCGTGCCAACTGCATTCACACCGGGCAACGATTCGACTCTCTCGATCAATTGCTTGTAGAAAGCATCCACCTGTTGCGGTTGCGCATACTTCGAATAGGGTAGAGTGACCCGCGCAGTCAGCACATTCTTTGGATCGAAGCCGGGGTCCACCGTCAGAAGACGAGCGAAACTCTTGATCATCAGCCCCGCTCCCGCAACCAGTACCAGAGCAAGTGCGATCTCGGAGATCACCAGAATCTGGCGAGCCCCTTTCCAATTTCCGGCCCTGGCTCCGCCACCTTCTTTGATTGCAAAAAGTAAATTTGGATTTGTGGATTGCAGCCCGGGCGCAAGGCCGAACAGGATTCCTGAAAGCAATGAGACCGTCAGAGTGAAGAGCAACACCGTGCCATCCAGGCCGATTTCGCTCGTGCGCGGGAGGCTCGCGGGAGAAAGTGCGATCATCGCACCGACCCCCCAGAAGGCAAGCAAGAAACCGAGCGCTCCACCCAGCATGCTCAGCATCACGCTTTCTGTTAAGAGTTGTTTGATGATGCGCAACCGGCCGACACCGAGAGCCATTCGAATGGCTATTTCTTTTTGCCTCGTATCACTGCGCGCAAGAAGCAGATTTGCAACATTGGCACAGGCAATGAGCAAGACAAAACCGATCGCCGCAAAAAGGATGAGAAGGGAAGGGCGAATATTTCCAACAAGCAGGTCATGCAGTGGAATCAAATTCAAGCGATCGGTCGCGTTGACACCGTTCGGGAATCTCTTTTTATAAACTTCTGCAAGGTGCGCTATGAGGTTGTTCATCTGCGGTCGCGCCTGTTCCAGAGTGACGCCCGCTTTCAGCCGTCCGATCGCATTGTAGGATCGGTCTCCAGGATTCAGATTCGCGCGATCGAGTCCAAGCGGCAGCCACATCTCCACCTCTTTATGATCGAACTGGAAGCCGCGCGGCATAACGCCGATGATCGTGCGATTGATTCCGTTGAGACTCACCTGTTGGCCGATAATATTTGGATTCGAAGCAAAGCGGCGTTGCCACAATCCGTGGCTCACAACAACAACCCGCACCGGATCCGGAGTGTCGTCTTCAGCCGTAAAGGTGCGACCCAGCACAGGTGGAACGCCGAGAACAGGGAAGAAGCCGGAAGAGACCCAGGTGCCGGTAATGCGCTCCGGCTCACCACCACCGGTGAGATTGGTAGCTCCGGTGGCATAAGCCGCAACCTCTTCAAAGACCTGGTTCTGTTCGCGAATGTCGAAGAATTCAAGATCCGTTAGCCCCAGGGTGTGTCCGCCTCTGGAAGGTTCCCACAGCGTGATGATCTTTTCCGGATCCTGATACGGTAAAGGTCGAAGCAGAATGCCGTTGACGACACTGAAGATGGCTGTGTTGGCTCCGATGCCGAGTGCTAGAGCAAGCAGGGCCACAACAGTGAAACCGGAGTCCTTCACCAGCATGCGGATACCAAATCGGATGTCTTGCAAGAGGACTTCGATCATTCCGCCCCCTCTTACATCGCGTGCTGCATCTTTAATTGTGCCCAGATTGCCGAAACTTCTAATTGCTTTGATGCGAGCCTCTTCCGGCGTTATGCCGCGCTTGATGTTCTCCTCAATCAGTATGTCCATGTGACAGCGCAACTCTTCATCGATGTCCTGTTCGACTGTCTTACGCGTGAAGGAGTCCGCGCAGCCGCGCCTTTACAACTCTGAACCACATCATATCTAATCCTTCAACCGGTTTGCATGACTTTGGAGATCGCCAGCGTGAGCAGATCCCAGCTCGATTCTTCCAATGCCAGTTGCTTGCGGCCTGCTTTCGTTAGTTTGTAGAGCTTGGCCCTGACGTCCAACCTCTGATTGGCCCCACTCCGAGCTGATCCAGCCCTGTTGCTCCATGCGGTAAAGCGCCGGATAAAGCGAGCCTTGTTCCACAACGAGCAGACCGTCGGAGATTTGCTGGATCCGCTGGATGATCCCGTACCCGTGCAACTCTCCCAGTGAGAGCGCTTTGAGGATCAACATATCCAGCGTCCCCTGCAACAACTCTGCTTTTGCTCCCATAAAGTATGCCTGTTACCTAGACATACATAGTATAAAGTCGGATGCCTAGATTGTCAAGGTATGGCACGTTCAATTTTTTTGCATCTGAAGTGGTAATACAATAATGATGGTGGAACCGGCTCATGACCATTTCTAATGTAGACATTTCGCCTGAGGTTGCGACTGAATGCGGTGTTGGAGCCTGTCAAAATTGGAGCAGCCGGGCATGAAGTTGCTAATCAGCAACTCGCGTGGTCCGGAAACACTCAATGGTCTGGTGTCGCAACTCGGAGGAAAGCACAGGCCGGCGCGTTATTTTTATTAGCGGGGATGATTCCGCAGCAAAAAGAATGGTGGCAACCTGATCGAAGAAAGCGGATTTACTGCAGTGGACACAGGACTTTTGCAAGAAGGGGGAAAAAAACAGCAGCCGAATGCACCGATTTATAACAAGACCTTGACAGCGAAAGAAGCAAAAGCGTTGCTTTATAAATACTGGCCCATTTCCCAACCGCCCAATCACAATGATTCAGCGGTTTTGTCTCATGGAACCGCGTTCTTCTCATCGAGTGTAGTTGAATTTTGACCTGGCTGAATCTGCACCTTTACATTCCAAAGAATAGCTTTGCGATCAGTTAAACTGCCGGTATTCAGATAAACTACACCCACATTCACCAGGTAATAAGTACCGGGAACAAGAGAAGAAAATTGTCCCTTTCCATTGAAATCAGAAGTGGTTGTTGCAACAATATGCGGCTGTACTGATTCCATTGCCCTGGCAAAAGCTTTCTCAGACCGCTCGATACCCAGCGAGGAGCCGTAATTTGCCATCAAAAAAGTGTTCAGGAGGGATAATCGGTTCTCTGGTTTAAGGGCAGAGGTCTGAAGAATGCTTTTTAGATCGTCATCCAGAAGGTAAAAAGAACCACCGGCGATCGGCTTAGCATTCCCCGATTTCGACGCTACACGCGCATCAAATGAAAGAGTGCCTTTTTCACTATCATTTGGAATTGCGATGCTGGGTGGTGTTTCATTGTAATATTCCCATGTTCCATCACTCTTCAAAATCACGTTGCGCCCATCGCTTGTGGTTGCGGTTTGTGTGGTCACTTCGCTGGAATCAGCCTTCGACGAAGTAGTTCTTTTATTGCTCTCCGCTTCAATCGTTACCAGGCAGAAGAGCAGAAGTATTGCCATACAAGCTGGTATCTTTTTCATTTAAAGTCCCTCCGTGGATTGTCATTGAACGCCCGTTCCTCTGATACAAGGTTCCAACTTTGCAAGTCCGATTCTTTCAAATTCAGGACGGACGCGATAAATTCATGGTATCCAAAATTACCCAGCAACAGAGCATCAATTTTCAATCGCTCCGTTTCAATTCGCAACCGGCTTCCAGCAGAGATCACTTCAGCCTCTTCGCCGCCATGACCGCTCCATTATATGTGACGCAGGCGGGCGGATACATTTGATGTTGTTGGATCACAATTTGGAGTGATGCTCTTTCCTGATATGCCGCGGGAATCAGTGAAATGGCGCGCGTGACAAAACATGGCGGGCGCGTTTTGTTGATTGTTTTCGGGGATCCGGGAAAAGTGGAATTCTTCCAGTTGTTTGTCGCCGCAATCCGGACGGTTGTCCCTGACTTCACCGGTCCGTCTATGGATCCGCCACCGCTTCCTTTTCAATTGCAGAATCCGGTGCGAGGCCGTCAGGAATTCATCAAAGCTGGATTGAAAGAGGTTCGAGTAGAATCCGGCACATCAACATCGGCATTGGGATCAAGTAGACGGCTGGAACGTAAGACGTAAAGCGGCAAAGCCAAAAGACGCAAAGACGCTATTAGCTCTTAACACAGATTTCCTAATGACGGTCGAACCGTCACCCAGAAATTATTAAAAGTTTGTGACACGGCCATGCGGGCGCGATGAATCGCGCCCCTACAAAAACCGTATAAGCGATGTAGGGGCGCCATTTATGGCGCCCGTGTTCGAATTTTCAGGGCAGACACAGAGAGTAAAATCACGTTTGGGAGATGCTGAGCTACAAAGAATTGGTATTCAGTGTGATCTTCAAAAGAATCAATTTTGAGAATTCCCCTTGTGGCGGCAGTGAAATCTGTCCGCCGTCTGAATAGACCAGGGCAAATTGCGGTCGTGCCGATGTGGAAGAGGGAAGCGTCACGATGGCCGGAGCATGCAATGCTACAAAGTCCGAATCGAGCGCGACCGGTTGCCCGAATGCTCTCCCTTTTGCATCCAGAAGCTGTCCCCAGAGTTTCCCGGCCCCCAGAAGCTGGCCAGGATCTTCACACGCAACCAGAAATCCGTGAATATTTCCTGACGGCACCGGTAAAGTGACCACAACAGGCAACAACAATTTTTCTCTTTTCAATGGCGATGCAAAAGCAATGCTGCGCGGACCAAACGGTTTTCCCTGAGGATTGACCTTTCGTTTTCGAATCCCGTTTGTATCGGTGTAAAACACCAGAAATTCCGAGGTCAACGAAGCAAATCGCAAATCCGGAATCTGAGGCCCGGCCCGATCGCCGTTCACCTTGGAGAGCACAAGACCTGTAAGATCATGATTCATGGAAGCAATGATGTAATTGACGCGAAGAGGATTGTCATTGACGAACTGGTTGATTCCAATCAGGATTTTGCCCGCTCCTGTGACAGCGATATCGGCAATGTCGGGAAAGACCTGACTCGCCGGGGAAAGAATCAGCTGCGGTCCGAAAAGAATTTGGAATTGTTCATTCAAGATTGCGGCGAAAATTCCGTTCCCGCTGCCGCCCAGGCTAGTGGAGGATCGCTGCCACGAAACAACATACACTCTTTGAAGGGGATCGTATTCCAGTTCCGGGCCCTGGTTCGCGAACGCGCTTCCTGTATCCGTTGAAATTTTTACGGGGTTTCCCTTTTTTTGTCCCGATTTGGTCAGCGCCTGAATGTAAATTGCATGCGGCTCCCCGCCGATTTCGTCCGCATAGATCATTGCAAATTCGTTTTTGTTTTTGTTGTAGACGATTCCCGGATCATAAGTATTTGTGCCGTTGATCAACGTCTTTGTCGATCCGCTGAGATTTCCGGTTCGCGTGAGTTTTTGTGAAAATGTTGAATGGCCAGGATGGTTCCCTGGATGTCTTTCCCAGGTCACCAATGTCTGGCCGGTTTTTTCGTTCCATGCGAGAGAGATGCTTTCGAAAAAAAGATTGGGCGTGCCCGGATCAAGAATTGTTTTATCAACCGTTGCTGTCTGCGCGGAAACGGTTGCGTACAATAGAACAAAAAACAAAACTCTGAATACGCAATGCATCGTATGGCTCCTTACGGGTGACTTTTGAAAAATTTCTGGTCAAAGAATAAGAGGGCAGATTGAGGAGTTTTCCTTCTTTTTGTGCGTGGATTTAGCGGGCGGAATTCGGATTCCAATTGAAAATCAGATGGACCGGACGAACTGTCGATGTATCAGCAACCAGCGTTACAGCGGAAAGCTAAACCTGCGAATGCCGGAGTATCTTCACCGAAAATTGGCGACAGAAGCGGCCATGCAAAACGTGTCGCTGAATCAGCTCATTAATGTGAAGCTGGAAAGGGAATCGGAATAAAATGATCTCACTGTTTATCCCAGCAATTTGCCTCTTCGGGAAAAATCCACCGAACACCACCACGAGGATCCTTGTGATCAGACGGATTGATATAGATCAAGCCATCCAAGTTTGCCCATTCGTTTGAAGTCGGAATCAAGAGACCAGAGTTGCCCTTTCTGCTGGACAGCGATCGAGGCAATCAACAAATCCCCGAATCCGAAACGTTCCCCTTTTGCTATCGCATGCTCCAACCATAGATGGATGGTTTCCCACGCATCCCGTTGCGGATAATAGGTAGGTAATGCCGAAAGCTCGCGCTGGAGTTTTGGAAACATGGATCGAGAGCTGCCGGCTAAAATCTCAATTTTTACTGGAGCTGCGAGCGTCACGAGATCACCATCCAGCAACTCCGTCAGGTGTTCCGCTATGCGCCGGTTTTTCCCGCGAAAGAACTCAATCCAAACGGAGGTATCTACAAGTATCAACGTTTACGCCTGCTTACGGGTCGTCTTCGTGATTTGGGAAGATCGATATGTAAATCCACCTGCCCTCCTTCATTAAGGAGTGGGAATCAACGCTTTGGATTCGAGGCCTGCTTCGGAGCGCTTTGATAAAATGTTCCCAATTCTGGGGGATTTTATCGGAGTGAACGTTGAAGCTCCTTCAAATCACTTTGGCGTTTTACTGATTGAAAACAACCAGCAGGCGATATCTTCCGTTCGCCAGATTATTTCTGTAATTCCTGACTCTGATCTCAAAGTTATCTCCACAGCGGAAGTTGCTCTGCAAAACAAGTCCGGATGGGAACCGGATCTGATTCTATTCTCTCATGCAACGTCAGGCTATGAGTCTTTTCTGCCGCCACTTCTAAGGCGATATCCCGTAGCTTATATCCTCTGTTCGCTTCCCACTTCGGATAAGCAGCTCGTCGCGAATTATATCCAGGCCGGCGCGAATGGAATTGTTGTAAAGAACGATAACTATCTGGTGGACCTGATTCACGCCATCAAAACGGCCTTGATGCGAGTGATGGATCGAAAATCGCATCTTGCTGAGTCCTTTTCACGGTCTCGCCTGTTTGAGGAGGACGGAGAGGAGTCGGTTCTATCGTTGATCTCGGGGTCATTGGAGCCGGGCCAATCGATTCTTCATTACAAGATCATTGAAGAAATTGGCGAAGGTGGGATGGGGGAAGTGTACCGTGCCGAGGACTTGAAGTTAGGTAGACAGGTCGCGATCAAAGTTCTTCCGCCAAAAATTGCCAGAGATGCAAAGATGAAGAGCCGTCTTGCACACGAAGCGCGGGCCGCCTCCGCTTTGAATCATCCGAACATCGTCACCATACATTCGATTGAGGATGATGCCGGGCTGACCTTTATCGTAATGGAATACGTGGAAGGGACGAGTTTGCAAGCCATTTTGCAAGAAGGTCCGGTTGAGTTTGTGAGAGTTTTAAATTTCGGAAGGCAAACCGCAGAGGCGCTGGATGCGGCGCATCGAATCGGCATTATTCATCGCGACATCAAACCGGCAAACATCATGATTACCGGTAAAGATCATGTTAAATTGCTGGATTTTGGCCTTGCAACGAGGGTCTTGAAAGAGGCTCAGGAAGAACCTTTTCAGAATAGACGTTCCGATCAATCCGGAATCGAAGGTCGTGCAGGAACAGTGTTATACATGTCCCCGGAACAAACTCGCGGAGTAAAACTGGATGAGCGGAGCGACATTTTTTCCCTTGGGTGTGTGCTCTATCAAGCGGTCACAGGAGTATTACCGTTCAATGGTTCGAGTTTCATTGAAATCATGGATGCGATCGCTAAAGCTGAAACGCCGGCTCCGAGCAGCCTGAACCATTCCGTGCCGGCGGCGTTTGATCGCTTGATTCAACGCACGCTGGCTAAAAATAAAGAGGACCGGTTTTCGTCCGCTGACGAAGTCGCAGACGAGTTGACCCGATTTCAAAATCAAGCTTTTTCGCGTTCCGGGGAAACCGTTCCGGAAGTTCGTGGCGGTGGGACTGCCAGGTCATTTTTGGTTACCGATTGGTTTTATTCTCATCGATTTTTTCTTGGAATGGGTGTCATTTTCATTATCCTGGCCTTTACGTTTCTCTCAGCTCAAAAAGAAATTCCTTCACGCCGGACTGTCATCGCAGCAGGACAGAAGATCGAATCGGTTGCGGTTCTTCCGATGGTGAATTTATCAGGCAATCAGGATGAGGAATACCTGGCTGATGGATTAACAGAATCGCTCATTGCGCATCTTGCGAAAATCAGGGAGCTCAAGGTTATTTCCCGCACTTCCGTGATGCATTACAAAGGGACCAGTAAATCAATCCCACAAATTGCGAAGGAACTAAAAGTCGATGCAATCGTGGAAGGCTCCATTCTTCGCATTGGGCGCCGGGCAAAAATTACCGCGCAGTTGATTCATGCACAGAGCGATACGCACCTTTGGGCGGAGAACTATGAGCGTGATTTCAAGGATTTTCTTGCTCTTCAAGAGGAGTTGTCATCGGGAATTGCCAGGGGAATTCAAACACATACGCTGTCTGGTGTTCAGAAATCTGTGACCGCAAACCGGCCCGTGAACGGTCAAGCGTTTGAGGCCTACCTGAAGGGACGGTATCAATGGAATCTTCGAACAAAGGAAGCATTGGAAAAATCGGTGGAGTACTTTCACGATGCAATTGAAATAGACCCTGGTTATTCCATAGCATATTCTGCGCTTGCGGATGCTTTGCAGGTTATGGGTAGCATGGGATATCTGTCTCCCGATGGTTATCTGAAAGCCGCACGGGAAGCCGCAGAAAAAGCCGTCGCTTTAGATGGGAATCTCGCCGAAGCTCATGCGTCTCTGGGCGCCATTCATGCGCACGAATGGCGCTGGACAGAAGCGAGAATGGAATACGAGAAAGCAATGAAACTGAATCCAAATTATGCAACAGTTCATCACTGGTACTCCATGTTATATCTGGCGCTGAACAACTGTGATGGATCTCTTTCGGAGATACGAAAAGCGCGAGATCTGGATCCGATTTCCTTCATCATCAACCTTACGCTGGGCCACACACTGTCGCACTGTGGAAGATCATCTGAGGCGCTTCTCCAATTTGAGAAAACAAAAGAAATTAATCCCGATCATATTTCCTTATTTCATGGGGTTGCATCGGCTCATGAAAGATTGGGCAACTTTGTAGAAGCAAGCGAGGCTTACGAACGAGCCTGGTTGAAAGAAGGGATGAGCCGTGAGAAAGCGGCACAAAGGAAAATTGCCTTACGTCAGGCTTATGCAAATTCGGGTGCAAGAGGTTACTGGCGAGCATTGCTCGACATGCAAGATGAACCGTTATCTCAGAAATCCCAGGCAACCTATCATGCATTGTTGGGAAACATCGATGAGGCTTTTGTTTGCCTGGAAAAAGGATTTCAGAAGCATGAGAGCGATATGTTTACAATTCAATTCTGGCCTGAGCTCCAAAGCATCCGTAACGATCCTCGATACACCGATCTCGTTCGCCGAATGGGGTTTTCCTGATTGTCCATCTTGCCTGATCCTGAAACTTTCGGGTAAACCATGAAGTGGACCATACCATCCTTTTTTGTCGTCATCATCGGTTCCATTCCCTTTTTCATTTACCTGAAGTTTACGAATCTGGGCGCCCTTTACGGGAATCTGGCAAACATAGCGGGTCTTTCGTTCGCTTTTTATAACTACCTTTACCTGAGCTCCGAGCGATCTATAAATCCTCAGCTCAAAACTGTTTGGTCGAAATTTGGACTGGGCGCTTTTTTATGGCTACTCGGCCAAACGATTGAAACTTATTGTGAGCTCATTTTGCGCCTGGTCACTTACGGAACGGTAGCGGATTCCTTGTGGTTGCTCGGGTATGCGCCGATTATGCTCGGGCTTCATAGAATTCTGGTTATGCAAATGAATGAGAAGAACTACGGGTGGACCAGATTTCGAAATCTGCTGATCCCGCTCGGCATTTTGTACATTGTGATTTTTGTGTTTTTCATCCAGCAACAACTGATCGATCAGAATCAACCGATCCCGGACAGGATCCTTGATTTTTGTTATCCAACAATGGATTTCATTTTAATCGTTCAATGTGTTTTGTTAATGAAACTCTCGGACAAGAACGGTACGTTTTATTCTTTTTCGTTTCTCTCAGGCGTAGCATTCGCCCTGACACTTGTAGGAGACGCGGTTTTGAGTCGTGTTCAAGATTTTCAATCTTTCTTTTATCTTACGATCGATATCTGGTATTTTAGCTGCTATTTTCTGATGGCCATTGCGGCTAATCTGCATGCCCGTCGATTGAAACAAACGCGCCTGGCACCCACTGTTGAAAAAGCGTGAGTGATGGAAGGTATGTGCGTATCAGACCTAAGATCATCGTATTTATCACCGTCCTGCTTGGGCTAGTTGTTCATGGCCTTCAAGCTGGTTCGCTCGGCCTTTATTGGGACGACTCGAATCAGTTTCTCCGTGGCCTTTACCAGGCAGAGGATCGGCCGTTGCATTTCATCTTTGCTGACACCTCCGGGGCTTTGCTAATCGAACGACCCTTCTCTTACGTATTCTGGTGTTTCGCCCGCGCTTCTTTCCTTGCCGGTGTTCCGGCTTTGCATTGGTTGCTTGTTGTGCTGCTCGTAATCAATGCAACGCTCCTCATGGAGATCGCCCGGCGAATGATTGACGACCATTGGTTCGTCTTTGCGGTAGGCGCCCTTTTCCTGACAAATCCGCTTTCCCCTCTGCAGGCCATCTGGCCGGCGTGTGTTCACTACTTAGGCGCATGTTTGCTTACGCTGGTTGCCATCTACGGTATGTTCCGCGCGATCGAAGACACGAGATCCGGTCGCTGGCTTGCCATCGCGGTCATAAGCTATCTTGCATCGGTGCTCACCCATTCTGAGTTCCTGCTTCTCGCTCCAACTTTCGCCGCCGTTTTCCTAATCTTCCGACATTTGCGGCGACGTGACGGCCGGCAGATCGCTCGGATGCTTCGAGCCGATCGGCGTGCCGCGTTTTGCTTCGGCCTATTTGTGCTGGCGGCAACCATCTACGCGCTATGGCGTAGCCTGATCC
This sequence comes from uncultured bacterium, assembly GCA_963771165.1. Classification (GTDB taxonomy): domain Bacteria; phylum Acidobacteriota; class HRBIN11; order JAKEFK01; family JAKEFK01; genus JAKEFK01. The sequence continues at coordinate 40,477 of CAVYSN010000009.1, forward strand.
TCCCAACGTACGGCAGCTTCGATTATCCGCATGATGTAATGATTCGCGACCCGCGATTACTTCTGGAGAAGGTCTTATCCGCGACTCAGGTAGCACTTTTACCGTGGCCGAATGCTGGGCTGCAGATATCCCATTCGCCCCCAATGCTCTGGTACGTTCCTGTCGCAATAGTGCTGGCAGCCGTCGTTTGGAGAGAAGCTCTTCTGATGTTTCGCAATTCAACGAGAGCAGAAAACTCGGTATATGCATGCTCCGTCTGGCTTGACACTGCTCTCATCGGAGCGGGTCTCATCCTGGCCTGCGTTGTCACGATTGCTATCTCACCGTATCGTCTTGACCGGATCACGGGGGTAGACTCCAGAGTGAACTTCGCTGCTACGGTAGGGTTAGCGATCTTCTGGCCGGCCGCTCTACGATTCGGAACGATGATATTAGTCCATGACCGCAAACTTCTCATGCGCCATGTCCTTTCGGCATTGCTTGCCGGCTTTGTTTTTGTTGGCATCTTTTTTCACTTCAGCTTGAAGCAGACGTTCGTTAGATCGTGGAATCAGGTCACGAGCGCGCTGACTCAGTTGAAACAGCTGGCACCCGCGCTTGAAAACGACACGCTTGTTGTGTTCGTGGAGGATTGCTGGGACCCGTTTGGCAAGGGTTACGAGCTTAGCGATTTTCTGCAGGTGATTTACGGCAACGAGACGCTACAGGGAAACGTCAATCGAGAAGTGCGCTTCGTGAAGGATGGGGTGGAGTCAACGGTTTACGGCTATTTAGTCATCGCACAGGTACCTTACGATCGAATTCTATTCGTCGGCTTCGATGGAGAGGAGCTGCGAATACTATCGACAACATATGGAATCACATCAGACGGACAATTGATGACAGTACGGACGAATCCGGATCGAATCCGGCTGGCTCCCCCCAAAAGCGCCGCTGCATGGCGGCACGTTGCGCCCTAGCCGGGTTCCCTCTGGCCAGTATGACTGGAAGAAGTAACGGCATCTTGAATGTTTCACAGGAAGGATTCTGAACGCCCACTCAAGACATGGAAAATCTTCCGCAAGGATGCCGAAAACCCCCTCCTGATGTATCATCGTGCTCATGAAAAATCTGATCTGGATCCTGGTCTTCTTCTTTAGCTCACTGACTTTTGCTTCACCGGAAAACAGCATCGTCATTCGAGCATCCCATATGCTCGATGTGAGAACGGGCAAACTCATTCCTGATCCCGTTCTCCTGATCACAGGGGACAAAATTACAGCGATCACATCGAAAGAATTCCCGAAGGATGCCGCTGTTGTGGATCTAGGTGGCTCGACGCTTCTTCCCGGGTTGATCGATACGCATACCCACATCACGTACGACGCAGACAATTACTGGCTCGATATCGGCAAACGACCTCACTCTTATGCCGCGGCTTATGCGATGGTGGGAGCAAAAAACGCGCGGACCACGTTGCTCGCAGGATTCACGACCATTCGCGATCTGGGAGCTTGCTGCTTTGCAGACTTTCAAGTGATGAACGCCATCGAAAAAGGATTGATTGATGGTCCATCGATGATCGTGTCCGGTCATATCATTGCAACAACGGGCAGCGCGTGCGATCAAACGAGAGCTGATCCGACAATCACCGATCCCGGACCGGCAAATGGAATTGGCGATGGCATCGATACACTGGTCGCGGCAGTCCGTTCACAAATCAAGTTTGGAGCAAGAGTCATTAAGGTATGCGCAGATCAAAATAATTTTACAGATGCTGAGCTCAAAGCTATCGGAGATGCAGCCCACCAGAGAAGAGTCAAATTCGCTGTGCATGTTTGGGAAGAAGAGAGCATTCGAAAAGGAATTCGCGCGGGCGCTGATTCGATCGAACACACCGGCCACATGTCGGAGGAAATCGTCGATGAAATGATCCAGAAAGGAATCTATCTTGTCCCAACGATGTACACCTCGGACACGATGGATCTATCCAATCTGAAACCGGAGATTCGAGCAAAAATAGAAAAAGAGCTTCCTCAGTTTGAGGAGAGCTTCAAGCTCGCATTGAAGAAAGGAGTCAAAATGGCATTTGGAAGCGATACGGGACAGATTCCGCACGGAGAAAATGCAAAAGAATTCACCGCTCTCGTTCGGCGCGGAATGAGCCCGCTGCACGCGATCCAGTCAGCGACCATCCATGCAGCAGATCTACTCTCTCTCACGGACCGCGGAGAGATCAAACAAGGATTGCGAGCGGATCTAATCGCAGTGGAAGGAAATCCACTGGAAAAAATAGAGCTACTGGAGAATCCCGTATTTGTGATGAAAGCTGGCAAGATCTACAAAACCTCTGTAGATTGAGCTTGGACATCCGCTTTGTAGCGCCGGCTTCCAACCGGCCGGACGCATTGCTGTGCGACGGACGGAAACAGCAACTGGTAACGCGGTCTATTTATTTAAAGAGGAAAACTTCCGTCGCAGCTCGCTGAACCAGCCCAACACCACTGTCAACTGCGTGGCATCGGCGGTTGTTTCCTCAGCGAGTGTTACAACGAATTTCTTTCCATCGCGGGCAATATCATGGATGGCTATAACAGAGGCAGGCGGAGTAACAATCTTTTGTGGCGGGGAGAAGCTCATCGTGGGCTCCTGGTTGATATCCACTTTCAAGAGTGTTCCGGATTGCGAATAGTACAATGCCTTCCCTGTGGGATCCCAGATCGGCGCATAATCGACTCCCCCATTCGAAAGGACCCATCTTCCGTTCATCTGCGGGTATCGCACCACATAAACTTCAGTGCGGCCCGACTCATCAGAAGTGTATGCGAGCAGACGGCCATCCGGTGAAAGCCGGGGCGCATTTGCCGAAAAAGAATCCTGAAGAATCGGTTTGGATTCGTGCGTTCCTTCGAGCGACATGGAGTAGAGGTCCCCATTGCTGCTGTAGATGACAGACTTGCCATCAGGACTTGTTGTTAAACGGTAGTCAGCAGTTATCTGGGATTCCGTGCCAAGTTTCTCGGGTGTTCCGCTTCCGTCCGAAGGCTTCCAGAAAATCCTGTTCTCATTTCCACGCTCCGAGACAAAGAATATTTTCTTACCATCCGGAGTCCAATCGGGCAACCCGCTGTTACCACCCCCAAACGTATGTCGGGTGAACGAAGCATTGGACATGTCATACACCCAGATGTCATCATTTGCGGCGCGAATGGTAATCGCCACTTTCTGATTGTCAGGCGAAAGGCGCACATCGTCATAAGGTCGGACTTCATTTGTAATTGGTGTGATTTGACCGGCCGTATCCATCCACGCAATTGTGTTGTTGAGCCCCGAAAGTGGACCGAGCGGAGTATAGATGAGGACTCCATTTTCCGATACATCAAAATTCGCGGTTCCTGAAACTGGATTCAGCATTCCTCCTGCAACCATCGGCAGAGGCGTTCCTGTGATCTGGAGTTTCTTCATATCGAACGGCACAGCATACAGTGAAGCGCCGCGCGCGTACATAATGTATCCCTCTGACAGAAATCGCCCGTAAGAACCGCCTCTCAGCAATTCCTTTCGCTCATGCGTATCTATGTTTTCTATCGCAAGAGCCGCTTCATCAAAGGAAGTCATGTTGTTGTACTTCACGGTGAAGAGAATCCATCGAGTTCCCGGCAGCATCTGAGGAAAGCGGTGGCTGATTTCTCCTTTTGAAGTGTCCATATTTGTAGCGGGTTGAGACTCACCTCCGTTCGCAGCAACAAGCTGTATCGATGCGTTGACCTGCCCGATCAGGATTTTGTTATCCGGTCCCCAGTAGCCGCCGCGAATATTCGGGGCTTTACAGATTTCCTGTGCTGCTCCACCGTAAATAGAAACTTTCTTCATCTTGCCGGCGGAATAGAAGGCGATCCATTCGCCATCAAACGAAAAAAATGGATCGGAAGCGCCTTCCGAACCCGCGATCACCTTCGCTTCCAGATCGTCCAATGAGCGTCTGTATAACATAGCGGACGAAGATCGTACGGGTCCGGAACCTGAAACCTGATGGCTTGCCAGATACACAATGCTCGTGCCATCGGGAGAAATCGATAGCGTTGCGGCGCCGATGGAGAGCGGAGCGCTCAGCGGAAGGTTGATCGGAAAACGCATGATCGCAGCTTCCGGTGTTTTGATGCGCGGACGCATCACGATGGAGCCGACAAGAGCAATAGCGAGAATCGCCGAAATCGCCGGCCAAAGAAAACGTTTCCATCCGGAAGATGGGAGGGTCGCCGGTTGAGTTCTTGCAGCGCTCATCGGACCTGTCGTGTTGAGCATGGTTGATTCGATCGCTGCTGCTTCGACAGGCGCTGATGTAGCTCGCGGAGCTGAAGCCGAGGAGCCGGTATCGAGATCCCGTTTCAAACGCTTCAAGTCTGCTTTCAAATCAGACGCGCTCTGGTAACGAAGATCCGGATCCTTTTCCAGTGCTCGATGAATGATCCGCTCCAATTCCAGTGGGACCTCCCCGTTGAGTTGCCTTATATATGGAGGAACGCGATTCAAGATTGCATCGAAGATGGTGGCGGTACTTCTGCCGGCAAAAGCTTGTCTGCCGGTGGCCATTTCATAAAGGACTGCCCCCAGCGAAAAGATGTCCGATCTCCCATCAAGATCCATGGCTCTCGCCTGTTCGGGGGACATGTAAGCAATCGTTCCCACGGTCGTTCCGGGGCTGGTTAATCCGGCCTGCACCTCCGTTTGCAGATGGGAGACCTCCGGAGATTGGAGCTCCTGCTGAATCAGCTTCGCAAGACCGAAGTCCATGATTTTGGCCTGACCACGATTCGTGACAAAAATATTTGCAGGCTTGATATCGCGGTGCAGAATTCCGCGCGCATGAGCCGCATCCAGAGCGTCCGCAATTTGAATCGCCAGATCCATCATTTTACGAAGCTCAAAAGGTCTGCCGGAGATGCGATGCTTCAGCGTTTCCCCTTCCAGGAATTCCATCGCAATGAAATGCGCGGTATCTTCCAGTACATTCGAAGCCGCGCCGCTTTCCTGGTGAATGGCTCCAGAGCCGATGTCATAGATCGTGCAGATGTTGGGATGATTGAGCGCTGAGGCTGCCTGCGCTTCGAGTTGAAAACGTTCGAGCGCCTGCGGATCGCGCGAAAGCTCCGGCGGCAAGAATTTTAGCGCCACGCTCCGCTTCAGCCGCGTGTCCTCCGCACGGTAAACGACCCCCATTCCCCCGCCCCCAAGCTTCTCAATGATTTTGTAATGCGTAATCGTAGTGCCGATCATTTCCCCTTCTGTCTGTGGTGCGCACTATTCTAGCACGCCGGCTCGGAACGGTAGCGCCCAGAATCTTTAACGAAAGACCCAAAGACGCAAAGAAAAAAGTGAGATTGGGGGATTGGAGAGATGCGGAGACGCTTTTCCGGATCGACCGCCGCGAAAGCGCCTGTGACCTTGACTCAATTTATTTTTTTTCGAGTGCCTTTTTCAACAGGTCGCCGAGATTGGTTTTGATCTCTTTCTGATCGGAGTATTTGCGCACCAGGTATTTTTGCTGCGCTCGCTCCTGTCGCGACATGCGCCGTTCGGAGAAGGTGTCCGGATTTTCCGGTTGCGTGTGGCCGCAGGAGCGATCCTGGCATTTCAACATTGCTTCGGGCATCTTCACCAGGAATTTTCCGCACATCGGACACTTCACGCGCGTGAGGTTCTCTTCGCGATACGTGGACGTATCCGCCTTCACACTCTCCACAAGCTGCACCGTATTCTTCCGGATATCCGCCAGAAACGTTTCGGGATTTTCCTGACCGTGCGAGATCTTTTCCAACCGCAATTCCCACTGAGCAGTCAGCTCGGGTGAGCTGAGGACTTTCGGTGCAAGCGACACAACCTGAATCCCGCGCGAAGTCGGCACAAGATGATGCCCCTGCCGTTCCATGTAGCCGTAGCCCAGCAGTTTTTCGATGATCTCCGCGCGTGTTGCCGGCGTGCCGAGCCCCGCTTCTTTCACGGCTTCGCGAAGCTCTTCGTCTTCAATAAATTTTCCAGGGCTCTCCATCGCTGTGAGCAAAGTGGCTTCCGTGTATCTTGGCGGTGGACTCGTCTGCGCTTTATCAAGACGGATGCTCTTGACCGTTTTTTGATCACCTTGCCTTTGCTGTTTAAGCCTTTGCTCCGGCATCTCTTCTTTCTCTTTGAAATCGTCACCGGCAACTTTTGCAGTAACAGCGCGCCAGCCCGGATCCTTAATCGTTTTGCCGCGAGTGAAGAATGCTTCGCCGTTGACGCGCGTTATGAGTGTGATCTGTTCGAACAAGCAAGGCGGATACAGAACGGTAACAAACCTGCGCGCAATCAAATCATAGAGCGTTCGCTCTTCACCGGTGAATTTCTTGTAATCGGGCGGCTGTTCCGTTGGGATGATCGCGTGATGATCCGAAACTCTCGCATTGTTCACGAAGCGGGGGCCCGGTTTCAGCGGAGCTTCCAGCAGCTTTTTGACGAATGGCGCAAGCGCGCCGGCAGACGCCGCCTGCAGTCGCGCAGGCAGAGTGGGTACCATATCGGATGTGATGTAGCGTGAATCGGTGCGCGGATAGGTGACCACCTTGTGCGATTCGTATAGTCCTTGCAGAATCTGCAGCGTCTTCTTTGCGGGCCAGCTATGAAGCCGGTTGGCATCGCGCTGCAGTTCGGTGAGATCGTACGCAAGCGGCGGTGGTTCCGATTTGCTTTTCGCATCCACTTCTTCAACAATGCCGGGATGACCTTGCGTTTTTGCAAGAATTTCATCCGCGCGAGTTTTGGAAAATAAGCGGCTGTTCCCGTGCGGATCACGCCAGCGCCCGCGGTAATCGCCGAAGTCAGCATTGATGGTCCAGTAGTCTTGCGGGACGAAGCTCTTGATCTCCTGTTCGCGCGCAACAATCATGGCGAGTGTGGGAGTCTGCACGCGCCCCGCTGTTAGCTGCGTGTCATGTTTGCAGGTGAGCGCGCGTGTGACGTTCAGCCCGATGAGCCAGTCCGCCTCGGATCTGCAGCGCGCAGCCTGATAGAGGTTATCGTAGGAAGGACCCGGCTTGAGCCTCGCAAAGCCTTCTTTGATGGCGGCGTCTGTTTGTGAAGAAATCCAGAGGCGCTTGAACGGCTTTCGCCAGCCGGCAAGTTTCATGATCCAGCGCGCAACGAGCTCTCCTTCGCGTCCGGCGTCTGTTGCGATGATCAACTCGCTGATGTCGCCGCGTTTCATCAAGCCGGTCACGGCTCGGAACTGATGTGACGATTCGCGGATCACCTTCAGCCGCATCTGCTGGGGCAGCATCGGCAAATCTTCCAGCCGCCACGTCTTGTACCTCGCGTCGTATTCATCCGGATCCGCAAGCGTCACCAGATGCCCCAACGCCCACGTGACCACGTAGCGATCTCCTTCCATGTGCGTGCGCCCCTGCGGACGACACCCCAGGATCCGCGACAACTCCCGCCCCACACTCGGTTTCTCTGCCAGCACCAGCGTTTTCATAATCTTAGTAATTTTAGCTTCATTTGTGGTGTGGAGAGCTTAGATGCGGCGAGTATGACAGAAGATCAGACGGGCGTTACTCGCAGCTTATCATTGTGTCACATATACCTGAGTGGATGATCGTCGACCGGCGGGTGAGATGCCCGCACAACCGCAGATTGATCATCAGCCTGGCTTATAATTGCACCCTATGGCGCTGCAACCCGGGACACAGCTTGGACCTTACGAAATAATCAGTGCGGTCGGATCTGGTGGAATGGGTGAAGTGTATCGCGCGCGCGATACAAGGCTCGATCGAACGGTAGCTATCAAAGTACTTTCTTCCGATCTCTCTGCCGATTCAGAGCTCAAAGGGCGAATGCAGCGTGAGGCTCGCGCCATATCCAGCCTGAATCACCCACAGATCTGTACGCTCTATGACATCGGACAAGAGAACGGCATCGATTACCTTGTGATGGAGTTTCTCCAAGGAGAGACTCTGGCCGAGCGTTTGCGAGAGGGTCCGTTGCCCTTAACTGAGGTCCTGCGGTACGCCATGGAAATGGCGGATGCACTGCAAAACGCGCACCGGCAGGGAATTGTGCATCGGGATCTGAAGCCGGGCAACATCATGCTTACGAAATCCGGTGCAAAACTCTTGGACTTCGGACTTGCTAAAGTACACACACAAACTGAAAAAGGTGTTGCGGTTTCCACTCTTCCTACGCGCCACGATCCTGTTACAAAAAAGGGCGTGGTGCTTGGAACCTTTCAATACATGGCGCCTGAACAATTGGAAGGGAAAGATGCGGATTCGCGTACGGACATGTTTGCATTCGGTGCAGTTTTGTATGAGATGGCCACCGGCAAACGCGCCTTCAACGCAACCAGCGAAGCGAGTCTGATCGCAGCGATTCTAAAAGACGAACCCACACCGCTATCCCGCATTCAGCCAATGACTCCCGCTGCTCTGGAAAATCTTGTGAAGAGCTGTCTGATCAAGGATCCCGAGGAACGATTGCAAAATGCAACGGATCTCAAACATGCGCTGCGCTGGATCAGCGATTCCATTTCGCAGCAGATGCCGCAATCCAGCGCAAATGCTGCCGTGTGGTCCAGGCGCTCCCTGCTCCCATGGTCCAGGCGCTCCCTGCTCCCATGGTCGCTATTTGCTGCAGCAGTAGCTATTTCCGTAGCGCTCTTCCTTTTCAAACGATCGGAAGAGAATGCTCTTCGCAGTTCCAATCGCATCACTTTTACCGCTCCTCCTGAGTACGCCGTCACGAATCTTGCGGTAAGTCCGGATGGGCAGACCGTTGTTTACGAGGGAACCGCTCCCGCGGGTAGTAAGCTCTTTCTTCGCCATGCGAATGATTTTGAAACGATCGCACTTGCAGGAACCGAAGATGGGGAAGCACCATTCTTTTCGCCGGATGGGAAATGGATCGGCTTTTTTGCATTTGAAAAATTAAAGAAAATGCCTGTCACGGGTGGAAGTCCGATTACGATTTGCGAATCTTTGAACGATTGGGGTGGTTCCTGGAATATCGATGGCAAAATCGTTTTTACATCGATTTACGGATCCGGTCTTGCGTCTGTTTCTGCGGATGGCGGAACGCCGCAACCGTTTACGTTGCTGGACGTAGAAAAAGGGGAAAGGGCTCACAGTTGGCCGCATTTCTTGCCTGATGGGAAAACCATACTCTATACAATTCAGGCTGGCCCGGGATTTGAAACACGAAAGGTCGCTCTCCATTCATTGGAAACAAAACAAACGAAGATTTTAATAGAACGGGGCTCTCATCCTCGATTTGCAAAGGGTCATATCATTTTTTCGCGCGACGGAACGCTGTTCGCTGTTCCTTATGACGTGAAACGTCAAGAGTTGATTGGTTCGGCTTTTGCATTGTTGGACGGAGTGTTCGATACGATATTCGAAGCAAATTCTCGCTTTGACGTATCCCCGGCCGGAACCTTTGCATTCGTACCGGGTCCTGCAATCGGCACAGAGAACCGAAGACTTTGTATGGTTGGATCGCAACGGTGGAGAAACGTACATTTCCGATCAGCAGCTTCCTTATTATATGCCTCGGGTCTCTCCCGATGGGCGTAGACTTGCGGTTTCTGTTTATCAGGAAGGGCGATTTGTCATCGCCATTCTCGATTTGGAGCGCGGTACATGGTCCCGCTTGCCAACGCAGAGCAGCAGCGCGTATGCCGTCTGGACACCGGACGGCAACAGGATCGCTTATAGTTCGGATGTGTTAGGTCCAAACGGAATCTTCTGGCACTTGGCAGACGGTGCAGGAAATCGGGAAACTCTTGTGACAGCGGCGTCTGTACTTTTGCCCGGCGCATGGACGCCGGACGGTCAGGAAATGGTGTTAACGGATGTGGATCAGGAGACTTCCGGAAACGTCGGCCGATTTTTCCTGAAGACGCGCGGAAAATTCGAAGCTTTCCGCAAATCTTCGCGCGATGAGTTTAGTCCGGCACTATCTCCGAATGGAAAGTGGATTGCATATTCCTCCAATGAATCGGGTTCGTATGAAATTTATTTGGAATCCTATCCAGGCACTGGACGGCGTTGGCAAATATCGAGTGGCGACGGCGAAAATTTTCAACCTGTATTTTCACGGGACGGACGAGAACTCTTCTTTACTCATCAAAAGAGCAACCTGAACTCAGTTTCCCTGGACGAGGGGCCAGACCCGCGTCCTTCAAAACCGGCGGTGGTCACGGAAAATTATGACTCTGCGGATTTGGATGGATTGCCCGGGTATGATGCTGCACCCGGTGGCCGTCTGGTTATAGTAAGACGACCCCAAATGATGTGGCCCTTCGAAGTGCGTTTGATTCTCAACTGGACTCCGGAAGCGAAGCATTAACGCAAATTTTCTATGTAAAGCGTCTATCGCTGACTCCATCTTCAGGACAGACGGCAAGACCGCATACAAATGACCGCACTGGAAGCACTTTCAGACCTGTACAGAACGCTGCCGGATCGGGAGGGAGCGTGCTGGCTGAAGGATGCGAAAAAGCGGGACCGCCTGTGGAGAAGAGAGGCTCGCGATCCGTGGCGATGATTCTGGATACGTCGATCTGGGTCAACGTTGAGAGAGGGCGTCTGGCGCCTGCGGATGTTGCCGATCGTACCGGCGATGAACCGGTAGATTCCAGGACTGAAGCTTATCATTCTCCCTTGAGCTCTGTCCGAAAATGAAGAAAATCCTCGAAAAGAACATCTCTTTTGGTACCACATTACTTTCCACCTTGGTAATTGGCAACAAACGAAAGCCGCTGAGTTATTAGGGCTTTCACCGCCAACTCTTTATTACCGTTTGGAGTAGTACGGTCTTGCTTGATTCAGCACATCCTGAAAAGGTTTCCATCAAATGATGAAGGGTTCGTTGCGTTGATTTTCATCTTACGTCGATGCGATTCCATTTACAGATCTGGCACGCCCCTTGCCCATACAGGATTCAGGATGAGAGCATGGCTTCGAGCTCCGAACAGGGAATGGATTCGATGCCTTCGCTTGGAATTCGAAGTAAGGCAATAGTCAAGCAACCCATGCTGATGAATCCAACCCAGGGAGGAACTATGAAAACAATCTTTTTTGCTACCTTTTTCTTTATTGCAGCATTTGCAATTGCAGACGAAACGAAATTCGTACAGGTGAAAGATTCTGAGATCATTGAAGTCGATCTCGGCCCTATTTCGGAAGGCCTTAAGCCTCCGCCAAAGCTTACCAAGGCCAATCCACCACCACCGCTATATTTCATCATGCACACCGGCTATAAGAGTTTTGCCGCGCCCGATGATGTGGAGCTTGAGTGTTGGGAAGTGTTGGAGAATTTTTATTTTTCCGGCGATCTTATTTATATCGGTTGGATCGTTGCGAACTTTGAAGACGTAAAAAAAAGCGTTTTGACCGAAGTAGAGGTGCAAGGCGAAAAGAATTTTAAATTCCGCGGCAGGAAATCAGTACCGGGCCGCACTGTCCGAGCGTTTTTTATCAGAAAGTCGCTGGCCTCTGTTCCGTCAGTTTACCAGATTGTCGTAACTTTGATTGATGCGGGCTCAGTTTACGATATCCAACTCTCAAGATTTATTGTGAATCAGGTATTTTGAAAAATCGAAAAAACTGAGAGTCGGAGTTCTTCTCAGCATCATTTGAATCCGGAAGATTTTCTTGCGAAAGTCCAACATCATGAATCCGCAATCCTTTTGATGGATCTGATCGATTCAGAAGAAGCAAAAAACGCAGGCAACAAGATTCAAGCTGCTTGTGAAATTTCCTTCATACTGGAAGAGTGTTCCATCGATATGATAGTCAGCATTGGCGTTGTAATTCGAACGAGCAAACAGGGCACTCCCGAATTCTTGTTGCATGATACAAAAGCAACCCAAGATTACATTCCAGACGAATGGCCAGCCACAGCGCGGCAACCTTCCTTAAAACGAACATAAAACCGCGTATATCGCGCTATCCTGGTCATCGGGACACCATCCGTACAAGGCCAACAGTGGCAATTCCGCGAACGACTGCAGCATTGTCATAGACGTGCACAACAAGATCATCGAACCGAAATCGATGATATATCACTGCTCTTCGCACGATACGAACGGATAAAGTCCTAGTTTCGAGCTCCGCCCTGGTGCGTTCATTTCTTCTTCCAGATTAGATCTTCGTGGTTTCTCCGGCTGATAAGAGCATCCACTTTCCCATCGCTTCCATATCGGAATAGCATTCTGCCTTCTACACCTTTCCGGAAAAAAAGACCGTCCACTTCAGCAATCAACTGCTCTTTTGAATTTTCGCCGCGCTGATAATAGAGCTTTCCGGATTCCGTGGACACAGCAGCATTCAGTCCCGGAGCAAGTTCGTAAGTTCCGACGTAATCTGAAAATTTTGCGGGGTCCGCTTTGCCTGGAGCCGGATCGCCATAATATCGCATAGTCTCACTGGCAACGATTTGCCATTTACCATTGCGCTGCACCCACGTGTCGGTGGTGTGGAAGTTTGCTCCCATCTTCTGATCGTAGATCCACAAATCTTCAATAATGTCGAAACTCAGGACCGCAATATCTTTGAAAATCCTGCTTTCTGTGTTTTCGAGACGGAAATTCAAACGGTATCCTTTTGGGAGTGCTGTGATTTCCGTAACCAGCATTGCTTTATCCATGCTCCGGCCTTTTTCATCATGAAACAACGCATCGTCAGCGAAGTACTTGACCCATGCTTCGTTGTTTGCTGTTGCTACACCATCGAAGAGTTCCTGAGTACGGGAAACAAGTTCTTGATGAGTGATCGATTCTTCAGCAGTAGCTGCAAAAGCGTAAAGGATTGCTGCTCCGATGAAGCAGAGTAGTTTCGATTTCAAATTTTCCTCCTGGTTATACAAGGGCACTATGGTACATGAAAGAGTTCGGGATTGGGAACAAACAATGAATGAGAGGGACACCCGGGGAATAAGCGGCACTCGGCGCCTTCAATCGGTTATGCGCGGGGAAAAACGCGGAAAAGTGTAGAACGAGGCCTGATCACCAGCTAGCTGCATTGTGCGTACGAGATGATATGATGTTGTCCTTGCGAAAAGGATGAGTCGTCAGAATCTGGAAATTGCCCGGCGTGAGTTTCTTCGTTTCATAGCGCTCTCCCCACTCCTCACTCTTTCATCCAGTCTGAATGCTGAGGAAGCGCTTCTGCGGCCTGAAAATGCAACAAACGTTTTTCAATTCGAAAAACTGATTGATAAAAAGCTATCACAGGGCACGATTGATTTCATTCAAGCCGGGGCGGATGATGGAAAAACAGTCCGCGCTAATTGTGAAGCTTTTGATGAGTGGCAGATTCGAGTTCGTAGATTGATCGATGTTTCAAAAACGGATAGTTCGGTAGAAGTTTTTGGTGAAAAGTGGCATTCGCCTATTTTCCTCTGCCCCGTAGGATTCCAGGGAATTGCTCATCCTGAAGGAGAGCTTGCTACCGCGCGAGCAGCCGGGGCAAAGAAACATCTTCAAATGGTTTCGACTTTGTCGACTTTTCCAATCCGGGAGATTGCGAAAGAAAATCCGCAAAAAATTTGGTTTCAGCTTTATCCGACTCCCGATCGTGGCGTTTCAAAAGAGTTGTTAAATCGGGCAAATGCAGCCGGATGTCCTGTGATTGTATTGACGGTGGATACTCCTGTGCTGGGTAATCGTGAGACTCAAATCGAATTTTTTAAGCGCGCGTTGCAAACGAAGGAGGGTCAAATGGGTAATTTCCTGGATCTTCCATTGGAACGCGGATTGCCGGATGCTTCCTTAACATGGGATTTTCTGGATTGGATCCGGGGGAATACGAGCGGAAAGATTGTGATCAAGGGAATCGTGACGCACGAAGATGCAAAGATCTGTCTTGAAAGAGGCGCGGATGCCCTCATGATCTCAAATCATGGCGGCCGGCAGGAGGAGAGCAACCGTGGAACGATTGAATCGTTGCCGGAGATTATGGATGTTGTGGGTGACCGGATGCCTGTATTCATCGACGGCGGTTTTCGTCGAGGAACCGATATTTTTAAAGCGCTCGCTCTTGGAGCTCGCGCAGTTGGTATTGGCCGGCCTTACATCTGGGGACTCGCTGCATTCGGACAGGCCGGAGTAGAACGGGTGCTGGAATTGCTCCAGGCTGAACTCATTCGCATCATGCAGCTCGCAGGTACTACAGCGATCCAGAAGATCACCCGCTCTCACGTAGTCCGCAATTAAGAAGTGTTCAAGGTCGGCGGTTCATTGGAAGTTGTCAACGATCATCAGATCGTCTACGGAAGCATCGACGCGAGTAAAGAGGATTGTTTTTCTATCTTCAGAAGCTGTTAACCATGCACCCACTTCTCCCAGATTGTTGGCGATTGTTGTGGACTGACCGGAAGCAAAGTTTAAGTATTGCAGCCGTGTTACCCCTTCGGGTCGATCAATGTAATAAGCGCCATTTCCCGATAAGCAGAAATTAAACCAGATGATCCCATCAAGAATCTTGACTGGTTGACTGCCGGGAGCCGTTAGGCGCCAAACCGGTGACACGATAGTCCGACCCGCAACAACGTCTCGCGATCGTTACCACGGATGTCCGGCGCATACATCAGGGAAACGGTTGCGGGCAGTGCATGGAACGTTCCGGGCACCTCCGCGCGAAGCTCATAACTGATCTGCCATATTCCTTGCGTGAGCTTATCCACAAACGCTGCAACTTTACGGTCGCGCAATTCCAGATGCACCCACCTCGAATCCACGTGATCCAGCAGTTCCGGATCGAATTCGTCTGCTGCTAGCCTTGCAAAGGAAGCCTCCTTCACACGCAAAGTATTCAGTCCGCCGCTCCTCAACGCCATCGCTTCCAGCCCGGCCGGTTTCAAATCTTCGATCACCACATACTGAAAATTGTTTTTCGACTCCACCGTGAGCACAACCTGCACCACATCGCCGCTGCGAATCTCCTCACCATCCTTCAACAACTGCTTGTCCTGCACAAATCCCTTCAGCAAAGTGGGGCGTCCTGCGAGCCGGAAATATTCGCGCCGGATAAATATGTCGTTGCCTGCTGCCGTGACCGGCTCTTCAGCGCTGAAGTAATCGGCTCGTATGGAAAAGTACACCGATGGCTCATCTGTAAAAATCTGAATTTGATTGCGTCCGTCCCGCAAATAGTTCTCCTCCACACGGATCGTACTCGAACTGTTCCCATCATCGACCGGAACTTCCATCCCATTCACTTTGAGTCGCTGGATCGATTGATTTTCAATCGCACCAACGCTCGATCCGCTCATCAGCAAATAGCTGTTCAACGCCAGAACAACAATCGCAGTATCGCGCGTGTTGCTCCACGCTCCGCCGCGGCGGTTCTTGACCAGCCAGCTCACAGCAGGTTCGATCAGCTTGTTTTCAGGATCGATCGCCACCAGCGCCTTCAACACGAATGCAGTGGTCTCCACAGTCCCTTCTGCCCGGTCATGCGAAATGCGGTCCTCACCCCAGTGCGCCGTAAAAGAAGCGTCGCTGCCGGATGCAGATCCTTCGCGGAGAACAACCGATTGATCCGGCTTACGATCCACACTCACGCCATTCTCCAGGTTGCGTGCGAGCACCTGCGCTTTTTCTACATCGCCGTAATGGTGCGCGGTCAACGCCAGCAACGCTCGTCCGTACGCATTCAAATGAACGTGCTTGCTCCACAACCGATCAAACGCATCACGCTGCAAATCACCCGAGACAGCCAGCGCGTGCAGGATCCATGCTCGTTCCTCCAGCGTGAGATCATCCGATGAAAGTTCCCCTCGCAGATAGTTGCGTGCGCGTTCCATGATTGCGGGATCCACGTTGATGCCGGTATCGAATGTGATCGCGAGACCCCACAAAACGTAAGCTGTCATGTACGGATCGGACTCACTCTGCTGCCACCAGCCCCAGCTACCATCCGGACGCTGGAACGTATACAACCGCTGCAAACTCTGTGCGATCAAGCCTTCCAGATCGCGAAATGGCTCATTGCCTCCCG
This sequence comes from uncultured bacterium, assembly GCA_963771165.1. Lineage (GTDB taxonomy): Bacteria > Acidobacteriota > HRBIN11 > JAKEFK01 > JAKEFK01 > JAKEFK01. The sequence continues at coordinate 56,487 of CAVYSN010000009.1, forward strand.
AATTAAGACTGAGATCTCGAAGCGTCTTTCGAACGGCAATTGCCGGCAAAAACCGGCTCATCGTCTGCTCCGTGCTTCCATACGGAGCCTGAACGAGGTACGGCAGCGCACGCAGCATCGCCGTCGCAATATTCGGACTCACATCGACATGCAACACCGTCGACCTGCGCCCCTTCGGCAAATCCAAATTCACGACAAGCTCTTTTAACGCAGAGACCGCAGAGTTAGAAGAAGAAATTTTTTCTCCGTGTTCTCCGTGCTCTCCGTGGTTAAAAACAGCATTGCCTGCTTTGCTAATCGATTTTTCTATTCCATGCTGATAAACCGGAAACTCCTTCTCCATCGCATCGTTATAAATCGAATTCGCTGCGGCCCGAAGCTTTAACGTTCCCGGTTCTGTTGCCTTCAAAACCCAATCGACACGCTTCTCGCTTCGTCCGTTCAGTTCGATGGTCGTTGCAGGAAACGATTTCATCGAACCGGACGACTCCAGCGTTACAGAAGCTTGCAACATTTCATCGGTGTTGTTATGAACAACCGCAGAGACGGTAACCGAATCACCCACTACGAAAAACCGCGGAGCTTGAATGCTGACGATCAACGGTTGCGTCGTGCGTGCGGCATGGCTAGTCTGTCCGAACAAATTGTCTGCAGTAACCGCGCGCGCTGTTGCCTTCCACGAAGTAACCGAATCCGGAAACGTGACCGCAACCGTGGCCTTTCCATTTGCATCGGTGTGGATGTCCGGTTGCCAGAAAGCGGTGGATCGAAAGTCCGAACGAATTACTTGCACCGCACTTACTCCCAAATCGTAAACGGCACGGTCCGCAGCAACAGCGAAATGCTCGACGTTCAACTGTCGGAGCACAACCCTCAATCGAAGATCGGAGTCCTCCGGCACTTCCAGTCGATCCTCCCGCGCTTCGGAAAAACCTTCCAGCCGAAACACAGCGGAATAAGTTCCCGGCGATAAATTCGGAAAAAGAAACATCCCATCCACATTCGTGACCCGCACATGCTGGTCGATTCCGTACGCATTCAATACAACATTCACACCGGGCAGCGGAGCGCCATTTTCATCCGTCACCACACCTTCGACTGTTGCGTAGGAAACAGCCTCTCTTCGCTTGACCGCTTCAACTGTGATTTCCCCTTGTGTCGCCAGTTTCTCTTCTTCCGAAACCGCGCGTTTGTATTTCAAAAGATCGAAGGTGCTGTGAAAACCAACGCGCGAATGAGGCAACTGTCCGAAGTAAAACTTACGCACATCCGGTACGTTGTCCTTCTGAATGTAGAAAACCGATTCATCTACAAGCGCCAGAGAAACTTCCGCTGGTACCGGAATTCCGCTCGAATCCTTTGTGGTAATCGTGACATTCGCTGTTTCCCGCGGTTGATATTGCAACCGGTCGGTTGCAACGTCGATGTCCATGAAATGCTGAACCGGAGCCACTTTCAGCGGCTTGATCTCCTTGAAAATCTGATGATGACTCACAACCGATGCGCTCAGGAGAACATGAGGCACGTAGAGATCACGAACGGGAAATTCAATGAGCTGATCGGTTCCAGTCATATGCACCACCTGATAGTGATGCAGGTCCGATCCATCGATCGTGAAGAGCACAGTTCTGCCTGGCGCGGGAAACGAAACAAGCGCGGCACCTGATTCCCCCGGACGAACCGTCTCGCGGTCCAGAAGTATTTGCAGCTTGCCGAAACGGTTTGCGAAACCGGTCGTTGATTGTGACGCAACCAGGATCGACGTTTCTGCCCACACGAAGTCGCGCGATTCCGGAATGCTCTCCCATCGAATCCTGTAGTAGCCATCCTGTGGCGCTTTGAACACAACGTACGCGATTCCGTTTGCATCCGTCTGAACCACTTCCTCCAGCACATCTTTCATCGATTTCGTGTAGCTGCCGTTCGTCTGATGAAGACTCATCACACGAACGCTACCCTTCGCGGTCACAGGTTCCCCATTCGCATCCACAGCTTCGAAACGGATCCGAACATCCTCTCCGGGCTTGTGAATCTGATGGTCCGCGTATGCGTACACATAAAACGCCTGGCGCGGCGCCTTCACGGTTGTTTGGGCAATCACCTGACGCCGCGAACTGTCCGTAACGCGAGCTTCAATCCAGTATTCAAAATCCTGTTGCGCGAAGACTGGAGTCTGAAATTCAAACGACGCGAGGCCCGCAGCATCCGTGCGAAGCAATTTGCGAACATACACCGGACCGTTTCCACCGGGATGATCGATGGGCGGAGTTTCATAAAGCCACGCATATTCTGCCGATTTTCGTGGCGGACCATAAAAAGGGCGTTGATAGACAAGCACTTCGACAGCAGCATCCACAACCGGCGCGCCAAAATAGTATTGAACCGAAACGTTCACAGGAATCGTGTCCCCCGTGCGATACGTCTTGCTCCTCCCTTTTTCCTGCGGCGCTTCAACACGGACTTGAAATTCGGGAAGCTTGTACTCCTCCAGTCGAAAGAGATCTGCGTAACCGATCGGTTGTTTGCGCGGTTCGGACCAGAAGGTCACACGATACATCCCAAGCGCCATTCCTGCATCCAGTTGCAGCGAACCCCACACACTCCCAAACGAATTCAGCGGAACCTTCTCCGTTTTTATCTTTGTTCCGCGCGGGTCGGTGATTTCATACTCCATCGTTTCGTTCGCAGGAGTCGTGTACACGGATCCATCCTGCGTCCTTGCAACGAACTTCCACTGCGCAGTTTCGCCAGGTCTGTAAGCAGGACGATCCGTGAACGCATAAATGCGCCACGTCCTTTGCAACTCCGGAACCAATCCTCCCATTTTCAAACTTGCGTACGCCTGGCGATCACCGTTCGCAGCCGTTATAAAGAGATTGGTGTGCTTCGAAGGATCGGTTACTTCAAAAAAGCAAACTCCATCCTTACCTGTTCTGAGTTTGTGCTGAACAGAACTGGGGCTTTGATTTTTATAAAAACTTTCCAACACTCGGACTTCCGAATTCGCGAGCGGCGCGCCATCGATCGTGGAAGCAAAATAGATCAACGCCTTTTGGGCGGTGTTTTTCACGATCACAGACACATCGGAAACAAGAATGAGCTCACGCCACTTCAATCGACCCGAGTTTGCCTCCAGAATGTAGACACCGACCGGCAATCGCTCCGGAACCGCTACGGTTTCCTTTACCGGCTCGTACTGCTGGGACTCTTCCACCTGCATGGACCAGGTCTTGATCGGCGGTGTGGAGGAAAGATCCATGGAACGAAAACTGTGCAACAACGATGGATTCGGAGGCGGAAGCTCCGTAAAAAGATGGGTACGATACAGTGAGAAATCGATCTGATGCACGTTCCGGCGATCCAGCCCGAATTCAATTTCAGAACCGGGAATGAAGATGCTGGAAACAACGATTCGCAATTCGGGTCGCGTCAGGAGCTCGATCTGCGAGGATGCGGCCTGTTGGTGTGGTGAAGTTTGCGGCGTGAATTCCTGCACCAGTTTCCGGAACAGCTCCAGAGCTTTTGCAAAATTGACCGGGATCGGACGCCCCTGTTTCTGTGCGGCGTCACGCACATGTTCGTTGTAACCCGTGAGCCACCGTGCGTATTCATGGAGCGCGTCGTCATACCATTCGGTGGCCTTGCCGATCTTCAACACTTCTTCAAATGCTTGTTGCGCTTTCGCGGGAGACGCCTGATAACCCTGCTGCTCTTTCAGTTGCATCGCAATCAGGTAGTAAGCGCGGCCGCGATCATTCGGATCAGCGGAAATGACGGTGACGTTTTCCAGAACTTCTACCGGGATCGGATTGTACAAGGATTGATTGGGATCGAGTTTTGTCGCAGCCTTCCAGACGATTTTCAGATAACGATCTCGCGCCAGTTCGATGTCTTTGGATGCAGCCCACCACTCCAGCGCTTGCTGATAATGCGACCACCCACTGTGCCAATCAGCACCGCTAGTTCGGAGCCAGTAAAAATCGCCGAGTGATTCGTGCGCTTCCGCCCAGACCTGATCCCGCTCCGGTTCTTTGATCTCCGAATCCGCGAGTTTGGATAACGCTTCATCGATCCGCTCTTCTACAGTCGGATCCACCTGCGTGGTGGAAGCCCGGGCGCGCCACTCCGTGTCCGCAACACGAAAATCCACCCACCGCGCCTCCTCCGACGGCAACTTCAATCGATCCGCTCGCAGGTAAAGCTCGTGCGCCTTCTGGTACGACCCTTCCGCGTAATACCTCTCCGCCTCAGCTTTGAGTCGCTGATAATTCGATTGCGCGGGCTCTCCAAAAACGGCTGCCGCAGCAATCAGAAGCATCACCGCGATGTTCCGCATCTGCATACCTATCCATTAGACACGCAGAATCCATGCCAGGGCCTATCGCCTCGTGAGAGCCCCAGCCAAATTCAATTTGTTGAAGACTTACAGATAGTTCCTTTCGTTCGGCGACATAGCCGATAGATCCATAGTGATTGGGCTTTCCGGTGCCCTCAGGTATTCGGCGATGTCAAAACCGTTATCCATCAGGTCTTTCATGATTCCTTGTTCGCCTTCTTTCCTCATCCGCTGGCTCATCGCGGCGGATTCAACGGATCGGTTCTTTTTCATAAAAATGTTTCCTATGTCAATTTTAACAATCTGACGGTGTTTCCGCTGCAGAAACGGCGGCTCGCAGTCCAATGCAGGTCGAACGTGCCTTTCAGTTTTGGGGCGTTGGTCTGTTTTGACATTATGACTATTACATGACTAGAATATAGTCATGCCGATCGTAAACGTGGCGACTCTAAAAGAAAAGTTAAGTTATTACTTGCAACTCGTTCGAGGTGGTTCGGAGGTGATCGTCACTTCCCACGATACAAAGATTGCGCGGATCGTGCCGGTCACTGCGCCTTCGATAGAGATCAGTGAGCCGAGGCGACCCCCTTCTGAATTGCGCAGAGTGAAAGGTGTAAAGCCAAGAGCCGTGTCAGCCGTTGATCTATTGATTGAAGATCGCAGGAAAAGATGAGAGTCTACCTGGATACATCTGTTGTCCTTCGAGTTTTATTTCGGGAACGGAATCCGGTTCGGATCTGGGGGAAATGGGATCGAGCTTACAGCAGTAGTCTTTGGCGGACAGAAGCATTCAGGGCAGTGGACCGTTTGCGGCTCGGTGGTGATCTCTCGGATCGCGATGTCTCCGAGCTTTCTGTTCAAATTGAAACGGTTCATGAAACTCTCGCTATCGTGCCACTTGCGGAGATCATTCTTCGCAGGGCTTCGGAAGCTTTCCCTACGGTAGTCGGAACTCTGGATGCGATTCATCTTTCCACCGCGCTCGCAATTCGAGAAACAGAAAACATTGATTTGCTCCTCACACATGATCAGCAGCTCGCAATCGCAGCCCGCGCTCTTGGATTTCAAGTCACCGGCATCGATTGAATCGATGGCTGCCGCAGCGCCGTTTCAGTTGCTGAGGGTAACGTCGAAATAATACTCTTTCGTTTTCTCGCAATACTCTTTGTCTCCGCACGTGCCAGTCCCACCGAGCAATCGTCCCCGCAACCGTTTGCCGTCGTTGATCTCATAGTACATCTGAATGCTCGGGAGCCCGTTGATTACGGAAATCATTTCGATTGCGATGCCTCCATTGGCGGGACATTGCGTCAATAGCTGTGGAACACCCTCCGTATCGAGTTCGACAAGAACGAAACCGGCTTTTTTTGACCCGCACCAGAGACGAAGCGCTTCTACCCGATCTTTTGCCGCATTCCAATTAATACTGACCGGATCTTCATCTGTCATCAGGAGCCATACCTGTTTTTTTGCGCCGGTGGTTACAGAGTACGCGTATCTATATCGTGGCTCAAAGACAACCGGTTCCCCATCCAGCATCATGATCCCTTCGCCTGTAGCCAGATCCTTCTTTTCCTCTGCTGTTGCCGCGCCCGTGATACAAATGGATAGCACCACAAAACTGAATAGCACCGTTGCTTTTCTCATCATCCCTCCCATGGTCTGACCAGTAGCCCTATTGTATGACGAGACGCGATGACGTTAAGCGATGTCTGCTGCCCGCGTCTCTGTTCGATTCTGCAGTGATATTATTTGGATCATGCAGGATCTCAATACATTTAGAGTTTAGGAGGTGATTTCATCATAAGCAGCTCCTTAAACAATAAACAACGTGCAATGGATTTCTTACGTCTGGCTTCATCAGGAAAGGTTCGAGAGGCCTTTCAAAAGTATGTTGGGCCGGGGTTTCGTCATCACAATCCTTACTTTCAAGGGGATTCAGAATCTTTGATTGTTGCGATGGAAGAGAATGCGATTAAAAATCCAAACAAAATCTTTGAAATGAAACGGGCGCTGCAGGATGGCGATATGGTTGCAGTTCATTCGCGAGTCCAGCAGAATCCCAATGACGCCGGCGCAGCGGTCATTCATATTTTCAGATTTGACGGAAATTTCATCTCAGAGTTATGGGATGTCGGCCAGCCCGTGCCGGAGGATTCTCCGAACCAAAACGGCATGTTTTAAGCAGTTGAATATGAAAATCTATTTGAGCTGTATCCTGGTGATCGCGCTTCTTATGCCCACGACCGTCGTAGGGGGCCGTTATCAAGTTCCAACTTCGTCCAATGATGGATGGAAAACAGCGAACGCGAACTCACTGGGTGTGGATTCGAGCCGGTTGACAATCCTGGCCGACTCGATTCGAGCCTGGCCCGAGCTCGGTGTGCATTCAATTTTAATCGAGCGGAATGGCAAGCTAATTTTCGAAGAGTATTTTGATGGTTTTGATGAACGATGGGGAGAACCGCTTGGCCCCATCAAAATGACAGCAGATACGATGCACGATCTTCGTTCGGTAACGAAGAGTATTACGAGCGCACTCGTTGGGATAGCGCACAGCGAAGGGGCGATTCAATCGCTGGACCTGCCGGTGGTTCAGTGGTTTCCGGAGTATCCGGAACTGGATACGCCGGAGCGCCGGCGCGTAACGCTCGCGCATGTTCTGTCCATGACATCTGGATTTGAATGGAACGAGGAGATCTCTTATGACGATCCGAGAAATGATGAGATCCGGATGACACAAAATTCGGAGCCACTCCGGTACGCGCTATCCCGCGCTTTCATCAGCGATCCGGGAGCCGAGTTTAATTACAATGGCGGGCTCACTCAGGTGATGGCTGCAGTGATCGAACGCGCGACCAAAACCTCGCTGGAGGAATATGCGCAAGAGAAGTTGTTTGAGCCGCTCGGCATCGCGGACGTGGAATGGGTAGGGGATCTGGCAGGGATGCCCGCTGCGGCCTCAGGACTCAGGATGCGTGCCAGAGATCTTGCCAAGTTCGGATCGCTATATTTGCACGGCGGCAAATGGAACGGAAAGCAAGTAATTCCATCTAGCTGGATCGAACTTTCAACGCGCCGCCATTTTCGTTTTCGACCGCGTACAGGAGCCGACGCAGGCGGAGAGTTCGGATACGCGTACTTCTGGTGGTACTCGTGCTATCCATCGCCGGCCGGTTTGATTGAGGCTCGCACGGCTGTCGGAAACGGGCAACAGCGGGTATACGTTTTGCCGGACCTCGATATGGTTGTAACGATTCTTGCAGGACGTTACAACGATTTTACAACCGGTGGCACCCTCGGAAAAAGAATCCTTGTCGAACATGTGATTCCCGCTGTGAAAACAGGGCTTCAAACAGGCTGTCCGGGAGCACAACCAGATAAGCCATGACTTTTGGAGGAGAGGATCTATATCCCGAGGTTCCGGCCAAGGCGGCTGCACTCTTGCACTCCATTGTCGTTCGCTATCCATTTATCGATGGAAACAAAAGAGTCGGCGCTCACGCTGCTCTGGTGTTTATCAAAGTCAACCGCTGGAGTATCCATATTACAGAAGAGAAATTGGAGACAGTAACTCTGGCAATCGCGAGTGGAGACATGGATATCGAACCCCTGACAATCTGGTTTCGTCAGCGGATTCTTCCAACCGAAACTTAACCAGATAAGGCCAAGCTTGTTGTCAATTGCATTTGAAAACGCTCCAGGCGGCGCTCCTAACACTTTTTGTGGCGTCCCCTTTATTTAGTAACAGCAGATACATCGTATTCTAGTTTTTTACCGTTCTACACCTGCAAATAAGCGGCTGGTTCCAATGATGATTGAAGCAAGCCTTCGTTTGCTTACAATCAGGTTATGAAATCGACCATTCTTCCGCTGATGTTGTTCGTCATGCTTACTTCTGTAACGGACGGGTTCGCCGCTCAAACCGTTCTGTGGGAAGTTCTGAAGCCAGGACCATTCGAAGTAGGATTCAAATCGGTTCAAATTATGGATGAATCGTCAAAGGATCATCCGTTACAAGTCAGTTTGTGGTATCCGGCTCAAATTTCAGCAACGTTTCCATCCATGCGATACATCGATTATTTTCTGGTTAGTACGAGTGGACAAGGAAAAGAACCTGGAGAAACGGAGCAAACTCAGGCCGTAGATAAATACAAGACTCGCTTGACTTCATTCGGCGTCCCCGAAATGGCGATCGAAGCATGGTTCGAAACCAGAATGGCCGGAATAAGAAATGCGCAGGAATTAAATCAAAAATTTCCATTAATCCTCATTGCACAGGGAAACTTTCACTCGGCTCATGATCAGGCTGTTCTTAGCGAATACATGGCCACATACGGTTACGTCATAGCGACTTGTCCTTCACCGACAAGGATCAAACCTATGGAAACGGAGGAGGACGTAATTCCTACGGCGATGCAGCAAGCCAGCGATTTGAAGCGGATTGTTTCACACTTAAAAGAAGAAGCTACTGTTGATGCAAGCCGGATCGGAATCATCGGACATAGTTTTGGGGCACGATCTGCGCTTCTCCTTGCTTTTCAGATGCCTGAAGTTAAGGCAATTGTAAGCCTCGATGGTGGAATTGGAAGCAGACAGGCGAAAGGTCTGATTGAAAGATCGCCACTCTATCATCCTGAAGAATTCCGAACTCCCATCCTTCACATTTATGAAGATCAAGAAGAATTCATGCAACCGGATTTTGATTTGTTGAATTCCCTGAAAAACTCGGAGCGATATTTGATGAGAGTTCAAAATATCCACCACCACGAGTTTTCAAGCTATGGACTGTTCTCCGCATTGATTCCGGGACTTTCTTCTTCGCCAGACCTGAAAAAGAAATGGGATGTAATCTACACGTATACTCTCAAATTTGTGAATGCCTTTTTGAAAGACGATCGTCTCGCGGTGAAATTTATGAAGAAACCTCCTGACGAAAATGGTTTTTCCACTCCGGACTTCACATTCCGTGCTTTTTCACGATTCTGAATCTTTTTCTGATGCCTGTGCTGTATTGGAGACTCCGAGCTCAAAAGTAAAGAAACTCTTCCATACTGTGAACGGTTGCTGCAGGGGCAATTGAGCAGCAGGCAAAGCCAGTAAAACATAGACAAAATCCTGGATCATCTGCAATACAAATTTGAAGTCTTGCCGCTCTCTGCACGGCCGCCACCACCGGAAGGTTCCCCGCGTAATTCAGATTTTCCCCTGGATTCACCTGTTTGGACCGAAGATGGCACTTGAGCTCATCGAAGATAGCTCCAAATGGGACTTACCAAAAAGCAATGTCCTACATAGGTCTGGCATTAGCTTCACTTAGCAATAAGTCCTAAGTGTAGTATAATATCTAACTAATACCTCTTCGCCGTTGATTATGATGAATTGTAGACTTTTAATCAGGCCTAACAAAAGAGGTGTCCTATGACGCATAAGATCTCCACGACACGTAGGTTCTCTAAAGTACTTCTGGCCCTTATTTGGATTTACGTATTCTTCTTTTCTCGATTTGTAGAGTTACAAGCTACGCGGGAAGTAGTAAGGTCCGAAACTCTTACGAATGCGTCTCCACTGACTACCGATGGAAACGCTTTATACGGAGTAGCTGAAGATCACAAAACTGTGCTGGTAAGGCCGCAATCCGGGGAAAGCAGTTGGACGCCATTCCCAATCGACCTAGCCGAGAACATCGGCGGCCTGACATATGCAGAGGATTACCTTTATGTATCTGACACATCCCGACGTTCCATTTATCGCATCAATATTCATTCGCGAGAAGCGGAGGAGTTCTTTCACGGCGGGCCCCTGAACGGACCCACAGAATTAGCGATCGTCGGAAATTTGCTTTTCATCGCAGATCCGGCAGCGCAAACCATTCAGTGTCTCGACATTCTTAAATCCCGAGAAATGTTTCCCTTCTTGAAAGAGCCGCTCGGTGAAGGTCCGTATTTCCTGGCAGGTGACGGTTCGGCGCTGGTAATTGCTGCGCCTCATTCGCAGAAACTAATGCGAATCAATAACGTCGGTACCTTGAGAGAATGGCATTCGTACGACATCAAAAGCCAAAGGCTTTCCGGAAGCCTTGTCGGTTTCGAAAGCAAACAATCAAAGTGGATCGATAGCGTTAGCCGACAAGATTATCCGGGACTCGATCGGGCAGGCGCTCTAGCCATCTATCGCGGTGTAACCTATGCAATCGATTACGGCACCGAAAATCTCTTCGTGCTGTCGGCGGGCTACAAGGGAAACGCGATTCGAATGTCTTTTAGCGAACCGATCAGCAAACCCAGCCGCTTGCTCGTCTCATCCGATTTCCTCTTCATTCTAGATGATGCAACGCACGACATTGTAATCAAGCCCCGCCTGTTACCTACAGAAATTCACTTTGAACGCGCCAGCCTGAGCGAATCGATGACGGCGTTTTACTACTACCTCTTTCACCAGAAAATCCTGCCAACAAGGACGGTCCCGTTAGTAGAATCCGTTGAGAAAACACTTCGATCGGAACAGGTTCTGCTGGCGCCTTATGTAACAACGTTGGAGCCGCTTTTATGCAATCTAAACAAGAGCCTCTGCCATGGTTCACGACTAAAAACGGTCCTTCAACCCAATCAGCCGCTGGTTGTCCCGGATTTGTTTGTTGAAAATTACGTGGACGTCCGCATGAAATTCCTGAACGGACAAACAACCCTGGGCGCAATCGTAGACGATTCAATTCAAAGTCCGGAATTTTATAACTGGAAAACAGAAGAACGTCTGAAGACACTCAATCCTCATCACTGGAATAAAACGGATTTTCGCGATCTTACAAAAGGTGAATTCCGCATTCCGATTGAATTTGTTAAGTACATCGGCGCGGTTCCTTCAAGAGACATAAACGACGAAAAATCGCAATTAAACCTGATCCGACATCGATTCCCCGGTGTGGAAATCATACCTCTGGAAGAACGCATGGCAACCGCACAACTCTACCCGGGTCCTGATGGAGACGATCTGATCGCAATGGCAGAAGCTTATAAGACCATGTTGGAAACCATCCATTTTGAGCTGCCGCGCTCCGAACGTCTTGTGTTGCCATCGCCCCGCGTTGGAATCGCCGAAGCGGCCATCGAAAAAGATCATCCGGACTTTCGGGATCCTCAGGGAGGTCTCGTCTTTGAGCCGATCGAGTCGGAACCGGAAGTCGTTGATGTACCGTCGATTGAGCCGCCCACAGCGGACCAGATTAACCATGGAACCATGGTCGCTTCGCTCGTGGGAGCTCGACAAAACGGCTTCAACAAAACAGGTCTTGCTCCTATGGCGATTATGATCCAAATGCACAAAGACGATCAGCCTCTGGCCGAAGACGTTCAATACAGCAATAACCAGATGACGGCTCAAGTCTTTAATCTGAGTCTGGCATTCGAAAGCGATAGATATCCCGTTGCTCTTGCAAGAAAGATCGATGATTACAAAGCAACCGCGCTATTTGTCGTATCTGCCGGAAACAACAAAGAAGCAGATGTTCAGGAGGTATGCAAAGACTTTCATATCTATCCCGCCTGCTTCGGCGACAAACCGAATGTTCTGGTTGTGGCGGCCACCGATCTTAAAGGAGAATCAATGCTTTTCCCGGAACAGGTCGGGGATCAGAAGATACAAGGATCCAACTGGAGTCCAAAGTTCGTCCATGTTGCCGCGCCGGGAAAGGGTTTTTACGCCGCAGGCAGCGGTGGAAAATATACCCCTGCCTTTGGAACATCAGCGGCCACACCTCTCGTTACCGCAGCCGCTCTGCTGCTCAACGCGCAAGGGATCGTCAATCCTTATCTGATCAAACAAAGAATTATTGCTACGGCCGACGAAAAACCGGCTTTGAAGCCATTCGTGCAAAGCGGTCTTTTAAATTTCAAAAGGGCCGTTACCTTACCGGGGAAGGCACTACTCGTAGATGACAGCGACAGGGAAAAATACGTTGAGTTAATCTCGAACAAAAAGATTGTTATCCAGTTGACTCAAGGTACAGAAACAATCCCGATTCAGAACATCCGTCGATTCACCAGAAAAGGGGATCGCTACCACGTGCTCTACTTTCATACTGCAACCAATCAGCTTGTATCGCTTGAAAAAATCACTTACCCACAAAGAAGAAACTGGGAATTTCACTATTACGAATTGAATGACCAGCTTCAACCGATCACTCCGGTCAAAATTGGCAACCTTTCCGACTTCAAGGATTTTATCGGACCCATTTCGCAACAGTAGGAGTAAAAGCAATGCCCCAAAGAATTTATTTAATCTTGATGATTTTAGGTGTCGCGGTTTTCCGTTGTGAAGCACAAGATCATCCCATTAACGTGGACCGCGAGAAAGTATTGAAACTGGACATGCAACTGGAGGATATCGGGCCATACGTATCCACGCCATATACAAAAACGTCCGGAGTGGTTTGGCGAAAAGTCATCTCCCATCCGCGCACTGTTGCCGCGATTCGCATCCATATTCAAATTTCACGACCGAATCCGAACGCAAACTGGAAGATTTCTTTTCAGGATATTTCGGGGAATGAGAAGGAGAACCTGGATCAGAATTCGCCCGGGATGCCTGCATCCGATTTTTGGAGTGATGAGATACCGGGCAGCTCCGCGATCGTGGAATTGTCAACACAGAGCGATCCCCAGACCATGGAGATCAAAGTCGATCGTTTATCGTACCGCGTACAGCCCTCCTTTCCGCAATCAATTACCGGAGCGGATGAACGCGAACCGATTCTCAATGTCTCACAGCAAATCCGGAAATGGGGTACGCCCATCGTCAGACTCCGATTCATTGCTTCGAACATCGGACAGGCAACGTGCACTGCATTTTTGTTGAACGATAACCTGCTGATGACCAACGAGCACTGCATCAGTACCGAGCCCGAAATGCGATCTTCCATCGCAGAGTTTAATTATGACGGCTTCGGATTTACACCGGCAAGAGTTCGAGCCGTGGCCCTTCTGCGAACCAACACGAAACTGGATTATTCCATTTTGCGTTTGGCCGGAAACCCCGGCTCTCTCTACGGAAAAGTATCTCTTCAAATTCAGGCGGCGATCCATGAGGGCTCTCCTCTGGTAATCATTCAGCATCCCGCGGGTCAACCGAAACAGGTTTCAATAAAGGGATGCTCTGTAAGTGGAGTCAGTAGATTCGGCCGTGAAAGTGCGTTAACAGATTTCGGTCACCTTTGTGACACCCTGGGTGGGAGTTCCGGTTCGCCCGTCATCGATTCTTCCAACGGCCAGGTTGTAGGTCTTCATCATCTCGGCATCAACGGCGTTATTGTGAATCGCGCGGTGCATATGCCACAAATCCTGGAAGATTTAAGACTCAACAGTCACGGCGTTTATCAGGAAATCGTTTCAACGCACCAATAGCAACAGGAGAATCATATGAATCGAATTCCAATTGGGTCTTTTGTTTTAGTCCTGGGCATGCTTGCTTTTGCCCGCGCTGCCGCGGAACAAACGAAACCGGTGGTGGTTTTTGATTGGCATACTTCTCAAAAAGTGCCAGGCGTGACCCAAACCATTGAGAAAATGCGTTTCGAAGCAGTGGAAGTCAACAATAATCCGGAACGAGTTGCCCGCAAATTTCTGGGCGTTCTTGGATCCAGAATCGCCGGCATTCAGGAAGAAGCGGCAGGTCAATATGACATCAACAAATTCCTCACAATGGAACGATCGATGCAAGATCTAATCGGTGATACGACCGTAGTGTTTGAACAGGATTACAAGGGTGTGCCGGTCTACGGAAGCGATGTGCGAGTGCACATAGGACAGGAAGGCACCTTGAAAGCGGTCACCAGCAAATTCTCACCAAAGATCGAGATTTCCACGATCGCATCCATTTCGCCAATGCAGGCAATCGAAACGGCCCGGAAGCATTCGCAACAGCCGGAGAAACTGAACAAATTGTCGCAGAAAACTCCTGAGTTATCCGTATATCTGCATGACGACTCAAAGTATCATCTCGTATGGATACTCGATATCCCCGGGATCGACGAATCGAATCCTGCACGATGGAAATATTTCATTGATGCTCACACAGGCGCTGTGCTCAGCCGGTATAACGATCTCAAATTCCAGACGAGTGCTATCGGACGCGGAAAAGGGAGCGGCGGGCTACGAGAGCCACTTTATACAACACAACTTTCGGGCGATCTTTATACTCTCGAAGACATTTCCACCCCGGGAATCAGAATTCGAACATTCGATTTGAACTACAAGGATATTGAACTGGATGAATTGGATCTTCCCGGAGCTATGCTGCAACACACAACGAACGACTGGAATGAGCCAACCCAGGCGCCGGCAGTGGACGCGCACTTTTTCGCAAGGGCAGTATTTGACTACTACTGGACGGTTCATGGCCGCAACAGTCTCGATGGAAATGGTATGGATCTTATCTCATCCATTCGGGGTACCTACTGGCGGCAACCGGGACCGAACGGTGATTTGAAAAAATGGAATAACGCGGTGTGGGTCGGCACACAGATGATTTACGGTGACGGGGATGGTGTTAGTTTTTCGCCGTTATCCGCCGCTTTGGATGTAGTGGCGCACGAATTCACACATGGTATCACCGATCATACTGCTCAACTGGAATATCGCAACCAGTCCGGAGCACTGAACGAATCTCATTCGGATGTATTTGGAGCGATGATTGACGCAGCGAATTGGGAAATGGGGGAAGATGTCGTGACACCTGGTACGCCCGGTGATGCGCTTCGGAGTCTCGAAAATCCCCCGAAGTATGGCGATCCTGATCATATGAGCCAATTTCTCGTTACATCCGCAGACGGTGGCGGAGTACACACCAATAGCGGCATTCCGAATAAGGCCGCGTATCTTTTGGCGATGGGCGGCACACATCATGGAAAAAGTGTTACCGGATTGGGCCGCGAAGTTACGGCTCAAATTTACTATCTTGCGCTCACCAAATACCTCAGTAAGCTATCGGATTTTCGGGACGCGCGAAGGCAAACATTAAAGGCATGCGCCGATCTGTTTCCCGGGGATCAAGCAAAAGTGGATAGCGTTAAGAACGCTTTTTCTGCAGTGGGAATCGAGTGAAGTATGGGGTCAGTTAAATCCTATATCTGGATTTTGATCGGGATTATTGTCAGTTTAAGTCTGCCGGTGCTCTCCGCGGAGGTCCGAACCATTTTCAAGACCGAGGTAACGGAGATCGCGGCACCTCAATTCTGGTATATTCTCAAGCCGTATCTGGTAACGAGCATTTTTGCGATGCTGACCGCGTTAGTGCTGCTCGCATCTATTGTGCGAAGCGGAGGAAAAATCAATTCCTGGGCTGATGCATTATTGTATGGATTCGCCTGGGATTCCATATTACAGAAGCTGATTACCGGTTGAAGCGGAGCGACGATCTCACGCTGGTAGGAGAAGCTTCGAATACTAACCATGGTGAACTTGAATTTTTCCAAGCCACGAACAGCCTGCATCAGCGATGCGTAATCTTTTTCATTCTGATCCGCATACCCCCGCAATTACCTTTTTGTTGCATGAAAAGCAGGAAAGGATGAGAAAAACCAAAGGGAAGAGTATCTTCAAAGAAACACATCGATTTTTCCACACGTACTCTCATCGCCTTTCCCGTGCCGGATTCGAAAATCTGAAGTAGGTTATACTCTGCATGAAGAACCTCATGATCGGCAAAACAATATCCCACTATAAGATTGTCGAACATCTGGGCTGCGCTGCTCCCAACAAGTCCGCGTAATGCGCGACAACTTCAAGACTGGTTGTGTTCGATCACCTATTATCGTGGCCGCCAATTCTCTCTTCTAGAGCTCTATTTCTGGTTATTTATCGCTGGCAATAAATATATGACAAACTTCTATCCGGGAGCGATGATTTTCCTGAACTGGCGGCGGATTCAGTTTGCTTCAGACCACGTAATGAATTCGTGCGTCCCGGCGCGCGTTGCAATGCGGCTTTAAACGCAGCCGCCGCCTCTTTCGAACGATGAATACGCAGCAATTCTTCCCCCAATAGTTCGCGGCTTGGCTTATCGATAAACGGCGGACCGAAGGCCATGGGCAGATTCTCTTCTTTTACGGCCGCCTGACCAAGAAGATCGATCCCCTCGTTGGATTTTCCCGCAGCTATGAACAACATCGCCTGGATCTGCATTTCCAGGATTTCCGCGCGATTTATATAAGAAGTATCCTCCTCTTTGTGGTCAGCATAATAAGAGTTCAATTTCCTACGCAAATCGCGCATAGTTTCGAGTTCCTGCCGGGCCTTATCTGTTTCACCCAGGTAAACGGATTTCATCCCTTTTAACCAGTGCACTGTAATTTGCGGATTCAATTCATCGGCCAAGGGGATTGTCCATCCTGCCACATCTCCTTTCCAACCTTCGCTTTCCAGCACATACCTGGCCCACATTTGAACGAGCGATCCCAGGTTGCTGTTGTCAGGATCCAGCATTTGCATGCCCGGCTGATGTTGTTCCGGCGCGCTTGCCATCGCAACTTCACGGCACTTCATCAATAATGACTTCGCAGGTTGAGGGCGTCCTTGCTGCAGATAACCGTATTCAAGCCAGTAGTTATAATGACCGCAAGCGCTGGGAGGTTTCCCCTCTTCTTTCCTCTGTTCGTCCACAACGTGCACAGCATTTTCGTTTGCTGAAACGACATCATCCCACATGCCCAGTGCAAGAAAGATATGCGACGTCATGTGCTGTGCATGGGCGGCATTCGGCGCAATTTTCGCATAAACCCGGGCGGGGCGGAGTCCGAGCTGAGCGTGAATGGGGTCATCATAGCAGTGAATCAAGTAATGAACGGCTCCGGGATGATGAGGATGATCGTGGAATACTTCTTCCAGCACCGCAGCAGCGCGCATATAGATCACAAAATCGCGACCTTCATGTGCCGTTCCTAAAAGCGAAAGCGCATAAAAAGCGGCAGCATTCGGATCATCGGGGCACTTTTGATGCAGATTCGCCATTGCGTTTGCATAGGCAAAATCGCGGTCCCATTTTTCTCCGTCACCATATAAAACCTCTGCCGCCCGGAGATAATCCCTCTCGCGTTCCGTTCCGGCCTTCAAAAGCCTTGCTTCCCGAGTCGCTCCTAAACGTTTCAAGACTGCGATCGCAGCATCCTGGTCTTGCTCCATCCAAACCGGGTGATTGTATGTCATCGCTTCACCCCAGTAAGCTATGGCAAAGCCGGGATCGAGTTTCTGCGCCTTGCGAAATTCCGCCGCCGCCTGCGAATATTCGAAATCGTGCAGAAGTGCGAGACCATGAAGAAACGACGGCTGCGCCTGCGCCGCGCCCGAATTCGGAAAAGCAACCTCCCCCACATCGTTTGCAGTTGTTGCCGTTGTGTAAAAGCAACCGAAAACCAGCAATAGGACTACATTTATAGCAATAGGTCTCATGCCCTAGCTCTCTATTCGTTGATTTAGCCCACTTTATCACAGGACGGTATGGATATTGTGAGCTCTTGCTTTTTTTTGTTGCCATGGGCTCCATAAAAAAACGTAACATCTCTGCTGTTGTATTAGTCGCTTCTTTGCTGCTCTCAATGATGATGATGAGGAGGAGGAAGACAACAACGCGTGTGTGGCAGAACTCAGCAATTTACCTCACTTGAACCCCATCAATTTTCCGTAAAACCCACGAAAGCAGCATTTTTGTGTCCGGTTCTTGCGGTTGAGACCCATCGATTTTCCAACCGGCTCCCCATCCGCTATTGTCGGATTAGAAAATCTAAAGTAACTTTTTCAAGTGATGATTTTGCTTGAAATGTCTTTTCTCTCGCATTTTTGGCAAATAAACCTTTTATCCAGCAGAGAGCTTGGGTTGACATTTGACTGATACAAGCAGTATAAGAAGCTCTATGAGAATGAAACGGATCGCAGCTTGTGTGCTAATCCTGTCCGCGGCGATCTTCGTGGCACTGGCATTCCACAATCACTTTACGGAGCCAGCGCGAAAACATTGCAATGCGTGTCAGATCATGCATTCACCCGGTTTTACACCGGCGATCACCACGTACTCACCCCTTTTAATCGTCCAAGGGACGCTTTCGTTCGATGTTAATGCCGCCTCTGGGACACATCTAGTTTTATCCAGCACAGAAAGAGCTCCTCCAACCGTCTGACACTCAGATCGGTTCTCTCTTCTTCCTGAGATTTTGAATTCGATCTATTTCCATATTCGTTTTTGAAATCTGCGGGATAGTTTTACGCAATCTATCGTTTTCATTAAACGGCCAGTCTCTCGGCTGTCCGATTTAAATATTGGAGTTCATTCATGTTGCATTCAAAACGCTTCCTACGAACAATTCTCGTACTGTTTGGTTTGCTCTCAACTTTTACCGGTTTTGTTTACTCCGAAGACACAGAGATACTGGGCACGATTGTCACATCTGACGATGGCCGGCCATTGCCGGGGGTTTTCATTTTCCTTACGCCAGGAGATCATTCCGCAACGACTGGCGCAAATGGAGGTTTTGAATTTTCCGGGCTGCAACCCGGAAATTATCAGTTAAGAGCAACTGCGCCAAGTTTTAAAGATCTCCGCCAAACGATCGTTATTGAAGCAGGTAAAGTAGTTCACCTGGACCTGAAAATGGACCTCTCAGCGCTTTCGGAGAATGTTGTTGTAACGGCCAGCCCCGAGGCACAATCTACGCTTCGAACATATCAACCCACTTCGGTGTTGGGATCGACGGAGCTTCAACAAAACTTATCAGGAACTCTTGGAGAGACCCTGAAAAACGAACCTGGCGTGAACATGCGGAACTTTGGCCCAGGAGCCTCCAGACCGGTAATCCGCGGATTTGATGGAGATCGAGTTCTGATTCTTCAAGATGGAGAACGAACTGCCGACCTCTCGAGCCAATCGGGTGATCATGGAGTCCCGATTGATCCTGCAACAATTGAGAAAATTGAGGTCATCCGTGGCCCCGCCTCTCTACTGTACGGCAGTAATGCGATCGGTGGAGTGGTCAATGCCATCAGCGATGAAGTTGGCCATGATTTCCCATTCACTGGAGTCGCGGGCCATATCGTCACTGAGTATGGTTCCGTAAACACCGAAGGCGCTGGAAACGGTCATGTTGATATCGGAACCGGCAACTGGATCTTTCATGCTGGCGGTGGAATTCGAGACGCATCGAATTATGAAAGTGCCCAGGGAGAAGTACTCAATAGCCAGACAAGGACTGAAACCGGTAAATTCGCCGGAGATTATGTGACCGATTCCGGGGGACACATTGGAAGTTCATACACTACAGACAGTCTGGAGTATGGAATTCCCCTTGATCCGGCAGAGCCAGATGAAGTCCGCGTCCTGCACATTCGTAGACATCACATTGATCTCCACGGTGGCACGCCTGAGGGTGATTCGTTTCTGAGTCATCTGCGTTTCAATCTGGGATTTACGGATTACAAACATGATGAAATCGCAAATGGCGAAATCGGGACGACCTTCAACAATGAGGTATTTGAATTTCGCGGTCTGGCCGATCACGCCAAATTCGGCCGTCTTTCAGGCTCGATTGGCGTATCAGGATTGCATCGCGATTATGAGACCGTCGGTGAAGAAGTTCTCGCTCCCCATACGAAGCAAAACAACATTTCGGTCTTTAATTATGAACAGCTTGCGTACGATTGGGGTAGTTTCCAGTTTGGGGCGCGATTAGACCATACAAGCTACACCCCCGAAGGATTGGAAGATCGTGCATTTACGGGTGTTTCAGGTGGGACCGGAATCATCATCAATATCGGCTCAAGCAGCGTAATAGCTGCAAACTACGGGCTTGCATATCGCGCCCCGGCGATTGAAGAGTTGTACAACAACGGTCCGCATGACGGGACGCTCAGTTTTGAGATCGGGGATCCCAACCTGACCCGAGAGTTAGGGCACAACGTTGATTTTTCGGTTCGCCACCAGGCAGACCGCCTGAATGCGGAATTTACCGTTTTTTATGCAAAGATCCTGGACTTCGTCTTTTTTGCGCCCAATGGAGAGATTGATGAAGAAGAAGGCCTTCCCATTGTTCTCTATCAACAAGGCAATAGCCGTTTCACAGGTTATGAAGCTTCATTTCTTGCTGGACTCAATGACTGGTTCTGGATCAAAGCAGGCAGTGATTATGTCACTGCAAAATTAGATGATGGTCGATATTTACCGCGAATTCCTTCCCTTCGTGGTCGGATCGGCATTGAGCTGCGGTTGAGAGGATTCACTGTCTCGCCGGAGTTTGTTGCCGTTGCCAAGCAGGATCGTGTTTTTGATCTTGAGACTCCTACAGACGGTTACAACCTCTTCAACCTCGCTGCTTCGTACACGAAAAATACGGGGCGCTTAAACCACACAATCACCGCTGCATTAAAGAACGCGACAGACGAATTCTACCGAAATCACATTAATGTACTGAAAGCGATCGCCCCCGAACCCGGCCGAAGCTTTAAAGTTACGTATGCCTTGAGTTTCTTCTAGGGATCTGTGTGGCTCGGCGCGGATGGCCTACTGTACGCAGTGTACAACCCCGGTGCGAGTCGTTCGCCCGAGCCTCCAATTTTCAATTCAAATCCAATTCGACTTTATTTCTTTGGAGAAAGATCATGGACGACCTTAGATGGATGCTGATGCCTTTTCTTGCTTGTCTTGTTCTTTCAATCAATCACGTATATTTGGGAATTCATGTGATCGCAAGGAAAGTGATCTTTGTGGATTTGGCTTTGGCCCAAATTGCCGCTCTGGGCGCCACAGTTGCTCTCGCAGCCGGATTCGACGCCGACATGAACCCAACGACAGTCGCGTTGTATTCACTGGTCTTCACATTTGTCGGTGCAGGCGCCTTTTCGATCGCCAGAATGCGAAGCGAGCGAGTCCCCCAGGAAGCCTTCATAGGAATCTTTTTGCGGCCGCAACGGCAGGGGGCATTCTTATCCTTTCTAAAGTTCCAGGAGGAGTTGAAGAACTGAAGCATCTGCTTGTGGGAGAACTTCTTCTTGTAACTTTACCAGCGATTTCAAAGATGGCAATTCTTTATGGATCGATCGGCTTGTTTCACGTCTTGTTCCGAAAGAAGTTTCTGGCAATATCGCTGAATTCAGAAGCCGCTGAGGCATCCGGAGTCAACATCAGATTCTGGGATGTCCTTTTTTACATGTCATTCGGTGTTGTCATAACCAAATCGGTCCAGATCGTGGGTGTTCTTTTGGTATTCGCCTATCTCGTAATTCCAGCGGTGATTGCGCAAATGTGGTATGACACGATACGTGGTCGCTTACTGCTGGGCTGGGTTACGGCAATTCTTGCTAGCGCCATTGGCATCGTTGTGTCTGCCCACTGGGATTACCCCACAGGACCTGCCGTGGTCGTGACGCTTTCGCTTTTAATGGTTGAATCTGCGGTGATTTATTATTGTTATCGCGCGCCGCGGAAGATGAAAGCAGCGGCCAATGTGATTTTATGGACTGCTTTGATCCTCCTTTTCTTTTTCTGCTTGTCGAGACTTCGGAAAGTGGAAGGCAGGCCTGCTGAATTGGGATTTCAAGTCTACCAAATCTGGGAGGAAGGGATCCATCAGGTTGCCAAAGCGAAATCGATAAGTTTTGCCCACATTTTCTTCGTCTTGTTCTTGTTTAACTGACGCTTGAGAATTGGGCACCGCCCCGGAATTTTGGACACTCCGGAGTGGCAAACTGTCCAAATTTGGGCAATTGGGACCCATCCGCTTGCCAAAGCGGAGAATCGATGGGTTCTGCCACAGCGTGAACATCCATTTCGAGAAGAAGACGGAGGGAGTAGGATTCCAACCCACGGGGAGCTTGCACCCCCAGCGGTTTTCAAGACCGCCGCCTTAAACCACTCGGCCATCCCTTCGTATTTATATCGTAATCTTGATCGTGCTCGTAATCGTGATCGAGTTCGTATTTAACCGCAGAGGACGCGGAGAATGCAGAGGATAATTTAGCGTTTTATGCAATTTCTGTAAAGCGCCATTGCGCCCAGTGAATGTGGCCAGCGCATAGCCGGAGTTTCGCACCACTTGTCAATTACGAGCATTGGAGTCTTTTCTAATCCGATCGACTATAGTTTTCTCCAACTTCTCGCGCATATCCGCAGAGCGATCCAACAGATTTGTAAAAATGTCTCGATGCAGAGTCAACAGCACACATGGAGTCAACGTGCGAATCGTGGCGCTTCGCGGAACGCTCCTGATCAGAGCAATCTCACCGAAATAGTCACCATCTTCCAGAACGCCTATTTTTCTCTCGTTACCTTCCGAGTCGCTTTTGTGTATGGATACCTGTCCTCGCGCAATTAAATAAAAGCGGTTCCCGGACGATCCTTCACGTATCACAACCCGCCCTGGAGGATACGATTCTGTTACGAATAAGCTAGACACCTCCTCCAGTAATTGGGAGTCCACATTTTCGAATATGGGATATTTTTTCAGTCGCGATGCCTGAACCCGTGCACGCTTATCATCGATAGAAAATCCGCTTTGTTTTTCCCATAGTTGCGCGTATATACCCTCTTTTCCGAGCAACTCCTCATGCTTTCCCTGTTCGATGATCGATCCGTCTTTTAGAAGAAAAATGCAATCCGCATCATTTGCCGAAGACAACCGGTGAGTTACGGAGATTACAGTGCGTCCCTGAGCAACGCGAGCCAATGTTTCATTGATTGCTTGTTCGGTTTCTGGATCGAGAGCGGAAGTTGCCTCATCCAAAATCAGGATTTCCGGATTCCGAAGCAGTGCTCGCGCAATCGCTATTCGCTGGCGTTGACCGCCTGAAAGCAATGCCCCGCGCTCGCCCACAAGTGTGTCATAGCCTTGGGGCATTCGAACAATAGCATCGTGAATTTCTGCAGCTTCAGCCGCAGACTGAATTTCCTCTTCGCTTGCATCCGGTCTTCCTAAACGAATATTTTCTCGCACGGTTGCGTTGAACAAAACACTTTCCTGAAACACAACTGCCATGTGGTAACGGAGGGATTCCGTATCGATTTGCTTTGCGTCTTCTCCGTCGAAAAAGACAGCTCCTGAATTAGGTTCGTAGAATCGAAGCAACAAATTAAGAATGCTTGACTTGCCAGAACCGCTAGGACCAACAAACGCCACAAAAAAGCCCCGCGGAATTGTGAGATTAATTTTGTTTAGTGTTAAATTGTTCCCGGAATAACCGAAGGATACATTCTGAAAAATAATTGCGGAATTGAATCGCTCCTTCAACATCGCGCTTCCCTTTTCAGAAAAGTCCGGTATTTCAGCCAGCAGTTCTTCGATCCGCTGCAATCCTCCAACAGATCGTAGAATGACCGGTACCACTTTTGTCAGTGCGGTGACCGAAAAACTAATATGAATGTAAATGGTGTGAAGCGCAATTAGAGTGCCTAGTGTCATTTGCTTCTGAAACACAAGCATCACGCCCGCTCCAATGACCGCGATTTCAAATAACAGAACAATGGTAGTTGGAATGCGTTCAATGCTATCGGCAAAAAAGTTAAAACGCAGCGAGATGCGCGCCAGATCAGCGGTCTCAACAGCAAAATCACGGATTGCTCGTTTTGCGAGCCCGAACGCCTTCACCACGGATTGCGCGCCAACATTTTCTTGAACGCTTTGTGCCAGGTGGGCTTCCTTATTCTTGACTTCATAGCCCATGGTTGCCGTTTTTTGCGCGAGTCTCCGCGGAATGATCACACAAAGAATCAAACCAAGAAGTGTGAGCATGGCCATTTGCCAGTTCAGCCAAAAAAGTAGAATGCTCCCAACAACAACACCTAATCCCTGCATAATCAGGGTCGGTGCGGCATAGGTTACAACGTTTTCCATCGAATTCAGATCGGTGGAAAAACGCGCCATGATATCACCAGTGGTCGTCCTTGAGTAGTAACTCATGGATAACCGTTGTAAATGTTCAAACACTTTCTGTCGAATGTCTTTCAGAACATGAGCACTCAAGAAAGCATAAAGATACCCGCGCGCCACCCCCGCAGCGGCAGCGATTACTACGCCTGCCAATAGCACCGCCAGCGTCCAGACCAGGATTTTCTCATTGTGAGCGGAGATCCCTTGATCAATTAAGTACTTGAAGCTGAGAGGCCAACCCATTAAGAAAGCGGTATTAATCAACAGAAGTATCAAAAGAAGAAATGTGTGGAATCTATAAGGCCGTAGATACCGGTAGAGGGCTGCCAAAAAATCGGTGGTGCCCATCACAGGTGAAGCTTGTTTTGTCATGTTTCGGTTAGACCATAATATAAGAGATTTCCCTTTTGCGGGCAGTCCTTGTGCTGGCGGAAATCTTCATGGGGTGAAGCTTGACTCGCAACCGTTTGTTTGATTGGCCCAAGAGGATACGAGGGGATGCAGAGTATTAACCCGGGTTCTGCTCTGCCAGATTCTTGCGCAATAGCATGTATGCTTCTCTGGCTATTGAAGTAAACCGAATGACCACGCCATAAGTGCCGTCGCTTTGAGAGACGGAAACGACTTTGCCGTAAACATCTCCTGCGATCGGATTCATTTCCGCGTCGAGCATTTCCAACTTTAGATTCTCCCATTGGTTGACCTGCTCACTAAGTACGAGGACCGCCGAACTCAAAGAAGCATGTGTTATTCGTGCCGAAAGAGTTGCATCCGTCACAGCCTTTTCATCCAGGCGGTTGATCCGCACGCAAACGGTTTGCTCCAAAGAAACAGGAGTGTCGTCATGCTTCGGTAGATGCACGTTGTATGCGCCACTAATTCCATGTACGTCGTACAGACTCACCTTTCCCGGCATCCCCTTCATTTCCACTTTGAGCTCATTCTTGATATCTACGATCTCCGAGACTTTCTCATATGTGGAAGCACTGATCAGGACCTGTCCACCCACCGTATATGATTCCATTCGGCCCGTAAAATTCATCTGAGATCCCACTGCGGCGTATTTTGAACGCTTTTCTGATCCGATGTTACCCACAACCACGTTTCCGGTATTCACCGCCACACCCATCTCAATATGAGGTAATCCCTCCTTTTCGTTTATTGAATTGATTTCATCCATGGCTTGCTGCATTTTCAACGCGCAAGCGACAGCTCGGGCCGGGTGGTCGTCCAACGGCTCGGGGGCTCCAAAAAAGGCCAGAATCCCGTCTCCCACGATTTCATCAATGGTGCCACGATGATCCAGCAGAATCTCTACTATCTTGCCCAGATATCGGTTGAGAAATGTTATGACTTGCTCTGGTCGCATCTCTGCAGTGACTGCGGTGAAGCCTCTGATATCTGACATCATAATGCTAATTTCGCGGCTCTCTCCCCCTAACTGCAATCCATCTTTCGTTTCCAACAGACGATTCACGACCTCTTTGGTCAAGTAGCGACCAAAAGTATCTCGAATGAAGTCTCTCTGTTTTAAACCTTCGGTCATCTGCGTGAAAGCCTGAGCCAGACTTCCCACTTCGTCTCGACTTCGGATATTTGAGAGATCGATATTGAGATCTCCTTCAGCCACTTTTGCCGTGGCCGTTACCATTTGACGCAAAGGAACCGCAAGGGAACGGGCTACAAGGAGGCTGACTGCCAACAACATCAGGATTCCAACCGCCGCGGACATGAGGTTCGTGAAATAGAGTCTATCCACTTTCGCAAAGAGTTCATCCTTCGGAAAGATCGCACCCAATGACCAACCTGTAGATGGGATTGGTGCGAACGCAAGAAAAGACTCCTTTTGGCCAAGACCCGTACCCAGATCTACAAATCCGGAATCCTGCCGGATCATGTCCCGGCCAACCTGTCTGAGACTTGGGCTACGGCGCTCTTCGGCAACACTGAAAATTGACTCACGCATAATCAGATCCCGGTTAGGATTCGAGATGAAGGTTCCGGTTCCCGAGATTAAAGTACAATATCCAGAACGCTCTACCGAGATAGACGAAAGGAGCTTAGTAAGCCAGGCCAGTGAGACGTCAGCTGTAATGATTCCCTTAACACGCAAGGCCGTTCCATCGATATCCCTTTCAAAAAAGGGGAGAGAATAAGTGGCCATAATGATGTTCCCGCCCCCCTCGTCAAAATATGGCTCGCTCCAAATAGGCGCTTTTTTCACTATTGGAATGTGGTACCAATCCTGCTTGAAGTAATCGTAGGCAGGTGGCTCAAATTCAACAAATTCGATCCCGGTTTTGCCCTTGAAATAGTAGGGTGCAAACCATTGACGCGACACCTCAAACGCCTCTGGCTCGTAAGCGACGGTCATTCCATAGATCTCTTTGTTTTTCTCCACGAGGCTACGCAGTAATCGAAGTAAAGTCTCTTTGTTCACAGGCGAAGTTTCAAGAAGCTGGCCGAGACTTTGCGGAACCTTCTCAACGGAGCGGAATTCTTGTTCCACACGATTCGCAACTCCCTGTGTCAGATTTCTTGTGCTCTTCTCCGTTTCATCCAGGACGATTTTCCTGTTGGTGATGTGGTTGTAAGCCAGGATCAAGGCAAATACCACCCCAGTTCCAAGAAGAATCAGCAGAGTGATCTTGAAAGCTATGCCGTGCGTCCGGAAGATCATCAGTTACCCCGATAAAAATCCGAAAAGACTGGTGTAGCTTTGATCATTTCGAGATCATGCAGCACCTTCGCGACAGCGGAATAATCCTTTGATTTAAGTTTTCCAAGCAGAGCCCGATTGCCATCGGGGATGATAAGGTCCCGCATGCACGAGAGCATCCACCGTTGATGGGCTCTATTCGTGCCGGTATGCGCAGCATCCGCATATTTCATGACGATATCGAGGGCTTCCTGATCGTGATCAAACGCATAGAGCCATCCTTTAAGTGAAGCCTTCACGACACGGGCACATAAGTCCGGATTCTTGCGAATCGTTTCCTCAAGGCAATAGATGCCGTCTTCGGGAAAGTTAAGGCCGAAATCGTTGAAAAAGAATCTGCTTAGCTCGTCTTCATTGATGCCGCTCAACAGAATCTGGTGATATTCGTTGTACCACATGGCCGACATCACATCCACGCCGCTTTTTAGGAACAGGTTGGACGTGCCGTAAAGTGGGATGATCTCCACTTTGATTTTGTTTTGCTTAAAGAATGCCAAAGGCTGAATGCGAAAATCACTTTCCCACAGTCCGACTTTCCTTCCCTGGAGATCGCCGAGAGCCTTGATTCCGCTGGACTTCCGAGCGAGAAGCATGAGTGCCGATCGTTGAACGATTTGGGCAAGGTTCACCACCCTTGCCCCGCGACTTCGCTGCTGAATACCTGTTGAAAGCCAGGCTGTGGCAAATGTGCACTGGCCCTTTTGTAGAAACTCAAACATAGGACGTTCGGGTCCTCCTTTCATCAGGATGAGATCCACGCCCACTTCACGATAGAAACCCTTCTCTAAAGCCACCATGTATCCCGCAAATTGAGCCTGAGGACTCCATTGAGGAAGAAGAGATACGGTAATCGCTTTCTTGCCGGCGCAAATCGCGGTGCTATTCGCAAGAATGAGAATTGCAAAGATAAGTGTGCCGATCTTGTTCATCCACAACTTTCCAATCGAACACCATGCGGGAATTTATATATTTGAGCGGTAAAAAGGGATGTCGGTGAAAATCGGAGTCTAACGAGTTGCATTTGGCATTAGTATACTCCTCTTCCAAGATGCGATATCTGGCCCACATGCTGCAAAACAGCGGCGAGATTTGCAGATGCGTATTTCGATAAGTAAATGATTGATTGTTATCTGGACGTTCGATCGCGTTTGTAACGCCCCGCCTCTGGCGGGCTCTCGAGCTCTAGATCAGGACCGCGGGCGCTACAAATTGCAAATCACTTTTTTGTAAAATCGAGCTTGTATTTCAAGGTGATGTCCTACAATTCCTGTAAAAGGTTCTTTTATTTAAGAGAGAGCTTTTCTTTTTTGGAAAAGAAAGAGGGTGTATCGTTCCTCTTGTAAGTGAACGAAACCGCTCCCTTGCCGGGGAGCAAAGGAGGAATAACACACCCATGAAAAGGAAAAAGAATCCTTGTCGAACATGTGATTTCCGCTGTGAAAACAGGGCTTCAACAGGTTGTCCGGGAGCACAACCAGATAAATCACGCTGAATTGAAGGGATCGCCGATTTGCGTTCGCAACAAATCTCAGGGAATCGCCGATAAAATCAGTATGAAGGAAATTCTTCTTGTGTTATCGGTCTGTCTTGCAGTATCCGGCTGCGTGATTGCCAACAAAACGGCCGGACTGTCGCAAGCAAAAGAACTCCACAGAACGGGAGCAGCGGCGCAAGCAAAAATTCTTGAAATTGCAGACACAGGCTGGACCGTGAACGACGATCCCGTTGTCGCCTTTCTGCTGGAAATTTATCGTGACGGCCAGAAACCCTACCAGGCGCGAACTAAGATCGTGATCTCTCGCCTTCGCATTTCTCAATTCCAACCTGGCACCATAGTTTCCGTAAGAATCGATCCCCAAAATCCCACGCGCGTCTCTCTCGACATTTACGAATTTTGAATGAAAACTAAGGACATGAGTATGGTTACCATACATACTTTCCTGCCACCGCCATAATCCGATCCTTCATCGTAAGCGGGAAGCTTTCCAGCACTTTCGTGCTTTTTGCCAGATCTGCATCCATTTGCTCTCGCAATCTTTTCAGGAACGGCTCGTCGGGATTCGCGTGGACGAACACCGTCAGTTCCTTGCTCGTAAGCATGCTCCGTGGTGTCAGGTTGGCGGATCCAACGCCGGCCATTTGTCCGTCCGCCAGCAAGACCTTCGCGTGGCTCATCACGGGATAGAGAAAGACGCCGATACGATCCCTGTGCTTTGACGCCAGAAGTCGGTTGATCGTAACCTTGTTTGCAGCGCCGTGAGTGTCGGGATCTCTGGGTAGTATCACATCGACATTTACTCCGCGCTCGGCCGCGCGGAGCAACGCCTCAAGAATGGTGTTGTCCGAAAAGTAAGCATGCTGAACAATAACCCGCTTCTCTGTATGATCGATCATCTCCTTGAGTGCTGTACGTATCTCCGTTGCATATCCATCATTGACTGCAACAACTGAGGGAAGGCCGGAGGGCCAGGGTTTGCCCCGGAGGACACGATTTTCAAACGCAGCCACCCGCTCCTTTCCCCGAATCAACACCATGTAGTCATGCCAATCAAAGTGGTACTCGTCCGCTATGTTCATGCCGCCAAAAATCAGGGCTTCATGGTCCACGATGAAATATTTGGAGTGATCGTAATGGGCAAAGAGCTTCGTGTTCACCTGGATACCCGGGTAGCCTTTCAATCCTGTTGAAGTAAAGACCGGGCTGGGCCTTCCCTTAATCATGTCACCGAGTTCAAAGGCGGTGCCCAGCAAATCCTTATTTAATACAACGCTGGCTCCCCGATCCGCGGCTTTCTTTAGCCTCTGGACAACTGCCCGGCCGGTCTTGTCGTCCTTCCAGATGTAGGTCTGGATCAGGATCGATTTTTGGGCGGAATCCAGGCACTGAAAAATGGCGTCAAAGGCTTCTTTCCCATCCACGAGGAGTTCAACGCCTGTCATGCTCTTGACCGTCCTCTTGAAGAAATCCTGCCCGAGAACTGACGCCGGCTCCGGGCCAAGGCCCAGAGGATTAAAGAAGAACTGGATCAGGGCGAGCAGAATCATCAAAGGCAGTGCTTTGAACACGTAGGATTTGAGTCGCTTCATTTTCATAGTCCAAGTTGATTCCTAAGAATCCAGCCAAGCATACCTGAAATCTGAGCGAGTAAGAAGGATTTCAACACAGAAGCACGAGAAGCACAGAGAACCCGCTGACAAACGTAAAAGAGGAGATTGCCGACACGAATGGTCTCCGGATAACACAGATAAATCAGACGGTAGATCGGCGTAAAATCGCGAAAATCATGCCGGTACTCATTAGTACTCAAAAACTCATGTAGTTCTATTCTCCAAACAAAGCCGTCAGTAACGGGCTTACCGCAAAAGGAAGCCGCTGCTGCCGAAACGGACGATGCCTTGCTGCTTTCGCCTTTTTCTCTGTTTACGTTGGATTAAGTGAATCGCTACACCAAAGACCGATAATGAACGCCAAACTAATCGTTCAATGTGTTTTGTTAATGAAACTCTCGGGCAAGAACGGTACGTTCTATTCTTTCTCGTTTCTATCAGCAATAGCATTCATCCTGACGCTTGTAGGAGACGCGGTTTTGAGTCGGATTCAAGATTTTCAATCTTTCTTTTATCTTACGATCGATATCTCGTATTTTGGCTGCTATTTTCTGATGGCCATTGCAGCATTTCTGCATGCCGGTCGATGGAAGCAAGCGCGCCTGGCATCGACTGTTGAGAAAGAATGAAGGCTCCTGTTGAGCTTAGTCTTGGAAAGATTTTTTCTGTGAGGACTTTACTTGGATGGACTGATGGCCAAACTTAGAGGAACAGTATGCATTTGACAACGCTAGGACAAACAAAATATCATGTCATTAAAATTCGAAAAATGCGCCATTACCTTCAGCAACATATCTCCAATTCATCTATATCGAACAAGTACTAATTCATAGCACATATAAGGTACAAATGTAGCCATATTGAACCAAGGTTACCGATGCGGCGTGTCCGCCTAGAATTAGCTAGATATTTCAATTAGCGTTTGTGGCGAAGTTATTAAATGGGGCGCGCTAGTCTTTCCCGACATGGCGGAGAGATAAAACTTCAAGGAGGGTTAACATGAATTGTCGTGTGATTCTCATTCTTTTCACCTTCTTTTTATTGTCACCATATGCTCACGCTGAAAGAACGATTCGCGGCAGCGTCTTCTTGTCTGACGGAACGGCGGCTGAGGGTTACCGGGTACGCGCGTTCGATGAAGACATGGGCTCGGACGAGCAGATGTGCGAGACGCGTGTCAATTCAAGCGGGAATTATTCGATGACCTTTCGGACCGGAACCTGGGATGGGCCGAAAGTCGGAACAATGTGGCGTCCGGATATTTATATTGTTGTTGCCAGACCCTTGCCGGATGGTGGTTGGAGAAGGTCAGATCAATCGGGCGTTCGCCCCGATTGGACTGTGCGATATGATATAAACCATAATTTTCGTCTGCCTGACGACGGTGAATGTCCTGCAACGGCAAAATTCGACACGACTGGTGTTTGGCGAGGATGCAAGTGTGCTCTAGGAAGCCATAAACGTTGGCTTGATGCAGCACACTATAAGGCGCGGTGTGAAGCAGGTTACAGTCCGGAAAAGGCTTGCAAGGTGAGTGGAGGAACTTGGGTTGGTTATGATAATCGGTATGGGAAGTGCATTAAAGAGCCTGATCTACCTTCAGTACACAGAGCCCTACGGCGAGAAGCCTATTATGCTTACATGAACCGTGTGGCTCAAAACGTTCAATTGGAATCTCTTCCAAACTGGGTTGTAGTGCGTTACCAATCATTTTACCCAACGGTGAAACTAAACGAGGTAATGATCGGCGAATCCAAAAATACGCCAACGTCTACAACCGCTATCACCGATTGCAAAAAAATCTATTATCCGAAAGGCCTAAACGAGTTGCCAAAAATAAGATCCGAAAGTACTCCAAACTATTTTCTCCTGCTCCATGAAATAGCTCACACAGGCCAATGCATGTCACTGAACCCTGGTATATTTAGTTCAAAACGTGATAAATATGCGGATATGTGGTTCAGTAATCTACCTATGCCAACACTCCTGTCAATCTTAGAAGATGGTGTTCCCGCGGACAATTCAGTACACGATAAAATGCCAATGGAAAAAGACGCGGACAGCAGAGCTGCGCAAATCGTTCTAAGGACAGGAAAGGGCCAGGTTCCCGCGAACAAATGTCCCACCAAACGATTTAGTACGCGAGAGTACCGGGGCTGCGGGTGCCCTCCGGGAACCACGAAGAAATATAGCGGCATGTTTTCTGAATTTGCAGAATGTAAGAACTGACTAACCGGGATGTCTTATCGAAAGTTTTTTCTGTGAGGACTTTACTTGGATGGGGTGATCGTCAGACTTACAGGAACAGTCCCGATGTTGTGGCCGCTTCTACCGATGATTGTCAAGGTCAGCGTACCGGGTTGGATGGAGCGGTTGGTCCCTATTTTGAGCGTTGTGGTTGCCGGAGCTTTCGGAGAAACGGTGACAGCGGGTGGTTCGAATTCAGCCTTGAGGTCGGCGTTTGCAGATAAACCTTCCAATGCAAGAACGATTTTCCTTTTTTTATAGCCACCCACGGCTTCTACGGTGACCGTATAGGATGCGGATTCTCCCTGAACGATCGTTTGGCGATTGTGAGATATCCCCAGGGAAAATGGTAACTGTTGATCCCAAAGATAAGAATCGCTTTTTATTTTCGCTTCGCTATCGGTCCAGCAATACAATCCTGACATGCGATTACCCAGGACATTCAATCGAAGGGTGAACGCCCCAAGATCCTCCACGGCCGGGTCGGTCACGTCATAAAAGGCCGTTAGAACGCCTGCTCGCAGCCGGCCGTGAAATTTGTACATGAGGTCCCTGTCAGAAAATTCAATCTTGCCCCACACCCAGCGTTGAAATTGCCGGACAGTCACTACTTCTTTGAACTCTTCATTGTTCTTGTGGAAGGTTGCGTTCCACTTACCGTAAACAGGTCTCCTGCCGCGGTTCATTAGTGATTGAATGTTATCAAGCAGTAGCACGCCAAAGTAGAAGTAACCAAGGATGATTACAATAAGCGCGATCCCCGGAATCACAAGCCATTCCATGTTCTGCAACTGGAACCAACCCCAAAATGTTTTCAGAACCGTCGCAATACCAATCGCAATCAGGTGAACGATAACACCTAAGACTAAATGCTTACCGTTACTCATTGAAGTCGGGAATCTCGTAGTTCTGGCCCTTCGGCCCCCGTCTAGGATCCACGGCTGTCACAATAACCGTGAATCCTCCCGCTATCGTCTGCACAATTTCGAAACATCTTGTCCCAGGAGTAAGCTTTGGAATTAGCGCTTTATGTACCATGGTGATTTCGCCGATTGGTCCGGGTTTTAGTTTCTTGATGTTATATTCAATGCCGAGCGACATTGCCAGAAACTGACCTTCCTCTAAAGGCGGAATCTCAATCGCATTTTCCGCCTTCCCGGCTTGCAAAATCACGGCTTCCTCTGGAAAAGGACTGGCGCGTCGTCCCAGCTTTCCTTCCCCCAGTTCCTGGAGAGATATCTGCTTGAAGCCCTTCAGTTTGCCTTCTCCCTTGCGGAAGAAACGGCCAAAGCTTTCTTTGGGTATTGCGATGTAGAGTTGGAAAGCTTCGCGCGGTATTTTTGTTTCAAGGATCAGCGTGTTTCGCCCGGCATCGGGCATCCTGAAAAAGAGAGGTTGGCCAACGATGAAGTTCTTCCAATTGATGTTAGGGACCGGATCAGTAGAAATCAGGTCGATCTCAAACGGCGCCAGGTTTTTCTGTCCCAGGCGTCTATCCTGGTCCGGAGTATCACCGAAATTCGGGAAACTGGTACCTTGTTCGCGCACGACCACCTTTACGCACAAATGCGCGGACTGAGAATGTACCCATTGCTCCGGCGTAAGGCCGCCCAAATTCAGGCCGTTCGCAACCGCGTCGTTGAGTGCTGCGATGATCCCGTTGAATGCTGTTTGCACATTCATACGGAATCCAACAACGTCATATTGGCCCGATTTCAGAAAGTACTGTTCGTAGATACCGTTCTTATCATTTAGATCAAGATTTGATAAGGAAGGGAGTTGCACTCCCGGGCTCACCACGGTGTTCCACACCATAACGCTGGCTGCAGCCTGCACAGCCGGCGGGTGATTGATATACCTGCCTGCATTGGTGTTGCCGCGATTTCCAATCACGGCAGCGATGTAATATTCACTGCCGCCTGCAAGCGTTGACGGATTCACCGTGTTACCGGTTCCCGGATCCACCAAAAATATGAGAGAAGTTGCCCAGTAGTTTCCCGGCACTCCCGGTCTCACTCCCTGATCACCCGGCATGCTGCACACGAACAACACGACTCCGGCATCCGGTCCTGCAAAAGCGGGCGGCATCGAACCGATGACTCCGTTCGGAATGTCGTTTGATTTGCCGGCAGTAATCCAGCTTCCGAATGCGTCCACAAGTTTTGGTGCCGGCGCGTTCACCTGAAATTCATTCCAGGCCGGCGGTGATCCCAAAGGCATCGAAGGCCAGGCAGTCCCTCCCACATTCACGGATGAAGCTCCGGTGGCCCTTGCGTTCAGCACCGCCCACAGCGGACTGTCCGCCGGATTTGTCGTGCCCCCCAGCAATGGTCCACGATTCGAACTGCCAAACACCGAGCTCGCATTTTTCAAATCAAAACCACCGGTTGGATTTCCGCTTCCATGGACACTTCCACCGGGAACGTGATTGATGACTTGAAATTTCTTGAACAGAGTGAAGTAATAACTTGGATTTGACATCTTAAAATTCCTCCAAAGAAGTTCCTATCAATAGGCAACCTTCCTAAATCAGTTGTTGTCTCCGAATCCTGGCCTTTTCGAAAACCTTAGCGCTTTAAGGCGGACAGGGAGGTTCCCCGGAGCCTCCACAGGGGCAGGGGTAATTTGCGGGCCAGCCGCTCAGTCCGGCAGCACCGAGTGTTGCGGGCTGGTTGGGATTCTGACTGAGCCAGAACCGGTTGAACGTTACAATCGCATGCGGCATGACTCGTTCTTCGCACACAAGAGTTTTTATGAAACCCGAGAAAGAATCGAAATCGTTGGATTGCGTCCAGTTGATAATTCCGTCTTGAGCAACATGGCACGTTCGACACGCAGGTTTCACCACGCGACTGTACAAGTCCGCGCTCGCAGCCGGCGTTGCCCACCCCGGTGGGACGAAGCCTGTATTCTGGTTGCCGGCCCCACCTGGATACCAGCCGTTCACGACATCGGTAATGGAGGCGAGCGGATTTGTATCCCTCACGCGAAGGTTCAAATCCCTGAATTTGCCCTGCTGATCCTGCCTTCTGAAACCCACAATACCGGAATAACCGAAGTTATCCAGATCGAAAGGCAGAAACTGCGAACCCTGATCAGGGCTCTCGCCCGCGCGAAAACGATTATGGCCAGGAACAGTACCGCTGGCAGCCACAGGCTCCGGATTGTTATAAGTTCCTGCATGACACGTCAAACAGAGGCCTGGAACAAACTTTTGGCCGCGATTGTCGAGTTCGGCGGATGCTAGACGATTGTTATTGTTAGCAAAAACATAGAATTTGGTGAATCGCGAAGCTAACGGTGCTGCCGAATACTCCATAGCAACACACGCGATCAAGTTAATGTCCAGCCTGGCTTCGTCCACGGTGGGATAATTGCAAACATAGAAGGCAAGATCATTGCCGGCCTTCTTTGCATGCATCGCTCTGCCAAATCCTAGATCTGCGGCGTTCTCATAAGCAGCGCTAACTTCACCGGTGGCGGCATCATCGTCAAAGTCGTTGCCATTGTTATTCGCATCCGGGTTATCCGCCAGTCCATTTGCCAGTTTCCATGCGGTGAACGTGGTCTTCGCATTGGTTGGATCGATTGCGGAATAATAGTTTGCCGCACTCGTCGCGTCATCAATTCCTTCACGAATGAGGAAATGGAATTCGCCGGCAGGATATGCAAATGGCGGGTTTTGAGGCAGACCTATTGTCAAGGTTGCCTCGGAGTTGCAAACACTGTAGGGATAGGGAGGGGAAGGATCTGCAGTTCCCGGAATTCCCGCGCCGGAATTCACCGTTTGTTCTCCCAGTGCAATGACGTTGAGCGTCGAATCCAACACATTCAGTTTAATCGGCGAGTTGGCCGGGAGCCGCGTGATCGCGCTGAGCGAATCATTGAGCGTTGTTGTTTTAATCTTATCAAGGCCGGTTCCTGTGGGAACTGTAACCCTTAAGTTGACCGGAAGCTGCAGCGTGGTTTCATCGATCAAAATCCTCATACACGCGGCATCTGTAAACGCCACATCGACGTTCAGAGTAGAGAAATGGGTGACTTCACCCCGATAGAAATTACCAGCCAGCTTCGCAGTTCCTTCCTGCAGCCACACACCGGTCTTGGTGTCGTACCACCACAGTGGAATTGTTTGCGGCGGCCCTCCGGGACTCGCTAGTTGTCCCGGATCAACCGGGATGCTTACAATGGCTTTCTTTCCCGGCGCCAGATTATACCGGTTTCCACCGGCATCCATTATGTTAATATCAACTGCTCCAAAACTGACCATCGTGACAAACCTACCAGCCGTGTCCTGGCCCGTGTAGTCCCCGGGGAAAGGATTATCGGGATCCCTAAGGTCGATTGTATGGAGATACAAATTCACCGGGTTCGTTGCCAGGATGCCGTTTGAATTTACCAATGACCTGGCAGGTATTTGAACTAGAGTTCCAAACTCCCGCCTTTCACGCTTCTCCATCACTTCGATTGGACCGTTAGGATCCACCAACGTTTGGAAGGCTTTATTGAGGCGATATTTTCCACCTATCACTTTCTCGTAGAAAACTTTGGATAGGAGAGCATAGCTCTGCTTCTGAACCTGCAACACGTATCTGGGACTCTCTTTCGGGAGTACGATGACAAAGTAGCCTTCGGCATTCGTCTTTGTAGCCTGACCGTTGACGCTCACCTCTGCATTCTCAATGAAGGGGCCATCACTGCCGCGTACCGTTCCGGAAAATACAATGCCTATGTCTGTTGAGATAGCTACCCTGCGGGTCCTATATCCACCTTTGCCGTCCGATGTCTGCACGTAAAGCGTGTGAAGTCCTTTACTATTGGGCAGGGTCCAATCGACGGTTGGAGAATCTGTTGAAGTAAATCCCGGCGTTGTCGTAGCCCATTTGTAATGGATAGAATCACCGTTCCTGTCGTTGGCATTCACAGTGACTCGCACTGTCGCTCCTGCCGGAACGAGCCGGACTCCCTGGCCGCCCAGACTCCCAACGACCGTTGAAATGGTGGGACTAAAATTCCGGAAGGTTAAATTCACAACATTCGATCCAGTCGTTGTTAATTTTTGCTCGGCCTTCGAAGTCTCACAGGTAGCCTGAACGCGGAAAGCGCCTGCAGGAGCTTTCGTCAGCAAATAGTAGCCAAACACGTTGGCAAGAACAGGATGTGTGACATCCGCTCCGGTGTTGTCCAGAAGCGACACGGTCGTGTGCACGTTGATTCCGAAAAAATTATCAACGTAGCGGCAAGCGGTTCCATCGGCCAGCGTTACACGCCCTGAAATCATGCCACGCTCCGGAGTAATTTCTACCGGCAATGGATACATCGTCACACTTTGAATCAGGACTGCGTCCGGATTGCAGCCGGCTACAAATCCGGGCGCCTCCCAG
Source organism: uncultured bacterium (assembly GCA_963771165.1). Lineage (GTDB taxonomy): Bacteria > Acidobacteriota > HRBIN11 > JAKEFK01 > JAKEFK01 > JAKEFK01. Next base: position 94,178 of record CAVYSN010000009.1, read on the forward strand.
CAAAGTTGGTATGTACCCGCGGGCTGCCTTGGTATCACAAACCGTCCGTGTAGGTCGGTCGTGATCTTCGGACCCAAAGCCGAAGTAGCAACATTCTTCAAGTAAACGGTGATGCCGGGAAGAAAAATTTGCTTCACTTTGGCTGCCGTTTCTACCCTGGCAAATACGAACCCATGAACCCCGCCCCCGGTACCCGCCGGGGCCGGACGAGGCGGCCGGCAGGTACTCGATGAACAAAGGATTGCAGCCAGTGCGACGAACAGGATCCTCAAAGATGCATGAAATACATCTCTGGGGCGGAAAGGAAATTTTCTCTTGAACATCTGATTTCCTCCTTTTGATGAGAAATCCAAATCTCATTTACTTCAGGACTTAATGGATCTCATGCACCAGAATGTCTGCAATAATCGTTTCTCCGCAAAATACTTGAACTTGAGTGTACTTCGTGCCCTGAAGGACCTTATCGTAGCGGACTGGTTTCCAAACGAAGACCTGGGGCCAGATTCCTGGCTTCTGGCATAGATAAAGATCCATCAGCAGAATGTCCGGGTTAATCCCCTGTGGTTGCTTCGGTGTTAGAAGCGGATCAACTCCGGGGTTAGAGACATAGACTTCCCCAACGATATGAAATTCATCCGGTGGCGGAGGCATTAAGTTAATCCAGGAGTACCAGTCTCTAGAGTCGATACTCGTACAAGGAAGACAACGACCTACCGTTTCTTTCTCGTTCATAGCTTTCTCCTTTTCTATCCATAAGTTCAACTAACCTGATTGAGATCTCATCTTTTCATGATCATTCGGAATGACTCAGTGGTCATGCGGTTTTACAGGAACCGCTTGCGGCTCATCCGTATTGCCCGGCCTATTTCCGATTGGTTGCACGGTTACATTGTCGGTAGCATTTCCGGATCCATACCGCGCGGATATTGTGACGGGTGCCGGCCCTCTGTGAGCGTGGTGTACCGTTACGTCAAATTGCACTTCACTTTTGCCTTCCGGTACGATCACACTACTCGGAACTGTTGCTGCTGCCGGATTGCTGCTCGACAGGAAAATCTCTGATCCTCCAGGCGGTGCCGGTGAGTTCAAGCGAACCGATGCTTGAGTAAAAGAATGTTCTCGAATGCTGCGGTTTGAAAGTTTGAGTTCTTTCAACGGAGGGCATTGCGCGCATGGAAGTGCAATATCAAATGTTGCGCCGGCAGCGATGAGTTGCAGCCCTGCAACCCTCGGTCCCGCATCAACTGTAACCGTGTACGATCCGTTGCCGTGATCGGTGATTCCGTCTTTTGCAATGCGGCAGGCTTTCTCCGGTTTGCAGATCACCTGACTCATTGCTCCAGGTCCCAAGACGTTTCCGAACCGGTCTCTGGGTGTGAACCGTGTCACCATGTGCGTCCCGCCATCCGCGTTTGGCGTCTGTTCCAATATGTTGAACCCGCTTGCTTTTGGATCCACACGTACATCGACATGAGTGGTGTGAACGATCTCACGGTGGGTTGTGCATCCGTTTTTGGTGAAGTCAAATATGTAACGGAGCTTGTAAGCTCCATCGATTGCGCCCAGGCCATGCAATGTACCGGTCCAGTAGGCATTGCCCGGATGAATGTCACCGTGTGTGCCATCGTCATAAAGCGGAAAAGTCGCTGTCCCCGTTGGGATGGTGAGGTTCGACAACGCATCAGTCCTATGATCAAGGACCTCACCCCGAACTTCACGTCCTTTCCTTTCTTGCTCTTTCGTCACCAGTGTGCCTAAACCGACTTTTGGATACTCGACTTCAACGCGAGCATCCACTTGATCGAACCCGCCGGCCGGAAGATAAGACGGGAGAATGCGAACGGTTGCAATTAACTCATCGCCTGTGCCTTGATTCAGCGATCGGTGATGCACGTCAAGTTTAGAAAGGCCGCGACCCAGAACATTGATGTGCCATCGAACATCTTTACCCGTTTCCACGCGTGAAAGAACCGCGATGGTTTGGCCATTCTCCGCACGCGCTTCAGACAAAATCTGCGCAGATGTGGGGCGAAGTCCGTAACTCACAAGTGGATGGCCGGGATTCTTAATTTTGAGTGTTCCGGAAAAAAGTTTGCCGTCTCCCTGAAGGCTATCAAAATTTTTTCTTTCATCGCGCAACGCGCCTGCGCATCGCAAAATTGCAGCACCTTCCGGCCTGGTTTCTGTGATGATGGCTCGCTGGCCTTCACAAACCAGGCTTGCAAACTTTTGGTCATATGGTTCAGCGCCGGACGAGCTCATACGGGCGTAGACAATCAAATCCCAGGGGCGTGATTCGATTAGTTTCCTGAACCGATCCGAGTCATCGGTTGCTTCCACTTGCGCGATCAACCCCGCCGATCTTTCTTCTTTCAGTGCTTGCTCATAAACGGAGCCAGGTCCAAGTCGTTTTGATTCAAAATACAGAACGCTTTTGCAACCATCCGAACAGAGTCGTTGAATCTCCCGCCGTACGACCGTCACTCCGGCGGCAGGTTCAGCCAACGAATCGGGAGCAAAGCCGTTGACAAAAGCACGATGAGGCCTCACGAGTTGAGCCCGCCATGTACCGCTCGATGTGCCGCGAAAAGGGAGAGTGATGCGGTCAAACTCCCAGTTCGACGCGTTGCTGTTTTCTACGCGGGGAGCGGTGCGGGTAATTAGATCCCCATTCGGACCGTTTACAAGAAGACGGAGTTGTCCCGGGTTCGTAGGTATTTGCCAGCCCGCCGCAAAAGTGAGCTTGGAATCGAAACAAGAATTGTACTCAACCGGATCGGACGCTGCCTCGCTCGCCAGAAGGGCGCCTTCCGGATCAACAAGTAAGAATTCGTCTGTTAATTTACCGAAAGCCTTGGCGAAAAAGTTCTTCAAGTCATCGTTCGGACCGTTTGGATTTTGCATATAGATGCCGCCCTGACGTTCCGCGGCAAGAGTTAGAAGATCACCATTCAATGAACTTGAATTTCCGAAACCGATTGCAACAAGCTGCGTGAATTCCATCGCATTGTAATCAAAGGCAGTACCAAAACATTGCGTTCCACAAAAGGGGTCAGCGTTTGCGCCGCTGGATCTCAAACAGGGTTGTTGATTCTCCATTCCGTCTGTCAGAAGTAGAATCGCCTTCCGGTCTCCGGAACTGGAGAATCCCTGGCAGTTACCAGGCGGACAAAGCATTTCCAGAGCTTTTTGAAGACCGCTGCCAATACCTGTACAGCCGCCTGGTCCGCCCCCAGCAAGACCGGCAAGTGCGGTTTGAAAAGGTCCTCCAGAAGCCCGCAAGTTGGCGTCCGCGACAGTCAAGGGCAAGTTGATCGTGGCTGCATTGGAATACGATACAATTCCGATCCTGTTTTGCTGGCCGTCCGGACGCGTGTTTTCAAGAAGATCAGCAAAATTGTCAACTGCAGTAAGAGCGGCCTGGAACTTAGTCGAGCCGCTGGAATCCGGATCGGACATGCTGCCGGAGCGATCGATCACAAGCACAACATCAACAGCTTTGGCATCTTGCCAGGCGCGAACAACATCATCCAGCGCTTTATGAAGGCGCCAGAACATTGGATCGCGCGGTGAACAACTCGGATTCGCTGCATCCTGGTTGAAACAAGTGCCGTTAGCGAAACAGTTTGGCGGGCGATCCGCAAGGGCCACTGCGCCATGCATGATTCCATGGAATTGCCCATCGAGAATCTTGCTGACTTCATCTACATTAGGAAATTGATCAAGCGAATTCCTGCCTGGAAAACTGACCAGCCCATCCGGTGTCTGGCAATTTTGATCAGGAGCAGTCGGGCAATTGGCCGGTCCGGCTCCCGCGAGAAAAAGGCATTGCGGAAATGCAACACAGGTTGTGCAACTCACGTTGTCCGGCCGAGGTGTTCCGGTGCCACAACCCGCGGGATGCGACCCCGGTCCGCTTCCAGGGAGCTGCGGCCCGGTTCCCACAGGCATGTTCATGTTCGGACACCATTCGAGTGATTCGATCGGGGAAAAACCGATGGTTCGGCGCCACTGGTTAAAATCATGCTCGAATTGCCGGTGAAAGGCATACCATCTTGCGCTTCGGCCAACAGGAGGATTCGAACCTCCAACATTTCCGAAACAATTGTGCCAACGAGTATGCATTTGAAGAATCGTCTGATTCGATGCGGCAGGAACGGTGGTGCAGTCTGTCGGCCATGCACAGGGGCTCGTTAGGTCTGATTTCTGAACGCACTCTAACGGTACCGCCGCAGTTTCCGTGTCCGAATAGACAAAACAGGTTTGGGTATAGACAGTGGTAACAAGCCCGGACGCAAAAAGTAAGATCAAAACAAAAAACGATAGCGTAAGACTTCTTATCTTAGTCATTGTTCACTCCGTATCGAATTTCTCGCAAACCTTGAAACTGGAAGATCTCAGAATTTCATTTACCCTTTTTTCATAGGCAGGATGGCAACGGCAGGGTTTCGAAATCTTAACGAATTTCAAGAAGGCTCGTGCGAGACATAACTACAGCTCCGTTGCCTTTGTACGGATAAGAACCAATCAAGAGTCATGCCATGCAGTTTGCAACAGGAATGTTGTCACACCTAACACCATGACGAATAAGAATTAAATAGATAAAGATGCATCTAATTGTTCAATTTGTATATTAGTTGACAAAAACAACACAATACGAATTGCTATCTATAAATAGCTGTTTAGCTAGCTATGTGTAGTTTTTGTAAACGTGATGCTCCAAGTTGTTTATCCTATCTTAGTTTATCTACATAATGTAACTACGAATGGCCCTACTGGAACATGACACTATGAACATGCTATTAAGTTAACCAACGGCTGTTCAGCTGACTTTTGACGCCCAGGTAGCAATTTACTTCTGTGTTAAAAATTAGCTATATTTGCTATTAGAGTTTGCAAACCAGGATTGCTTCGGGCCATGGATCCTAAATTGGTCGATTCTGCTTTAAATAAAATCAATAAAGCTGCATTTCAATACTACCCTTCGTTAGAACGCGTCAAAAATTATGTTGAAGAACATTACTCGGAAGATGTGTGTCTGGAGACAGTATCGAGAATTGCTAATTTAGAGAAAAAATACTTTTCCAGTTTCTTTCATAGAAAAATTGGCATTACTTATACTTCCTGGGTTGCCGGTGTACGAATTGAAAAAGCGATGGAGCTCATACAAACGCATGACGATTCTCTTACGCGAATCGCGTATTCGGTTGGTTTTGGAGATCTGCGTACTTTTGAGCGTTCCTTTAAGAAGATTACGAACCTGAAGCCAATGGAATTCAAGAAATCGGTTCGACCTTCATAAGGGAATCAATTGACAAAGCACGATCCGTGCCGGAAAAGAGTTGAAATTCACCTGAAATTTCTTTCTAAACGACGATACTCTGCCTGCTGCATCGTCATAAAATAGCGAACGAAATGATGCGATGGGACAGGTCCGGAGAAATCGGATTTATCCTGACGCGTTCGAGGAGGAGCTACAATGAAAAACCAAAGTAAGGACATTAGTGTCGCTCTGGCCCGCGCCGTAGCGTCTCGGAAGGTTCCAGCGGAGATCGTAAGCAAGATTTCTGCAAAACTGTCTGAAAGCACCGTTCCGATTCGAGGAATCGATATTTGTGCCTATGGTATCTGCATCGATTACATCGTTGATAGGAGGGACTGGTGGGATGTAATACCGAGCATTACGACTTTGACTGGAAGTCGCATGCGTAGCTTACGGTTATTCCCATGGGGAATACCGGTCGATGATATCTTTCATATCCGCGTCGAACATGAATTTGAGGAGCTCGCTCCCTTCATGGGGCAGGCCAGATAACGGAGAATGCGCGCCGGGCTGCTGTTATCGAAGGTGGTCCATGTTCATTTGACCCGACGTTGTAATCTGGAATGTCTTCACTGTTATAGTGCTTCCTCTCCGACACAACGGGATACTCTCGATATTAATGTTCTTTTAAGGAACTTGGAGTTTCTTCGGACCGAAGGCTATGAAGTGGTTAGCCTTTCCGGCGGAGAACCGCTGCTCTACAAGCATCTATCTGAGCTGGTGACTGGCGCCGTCGCGCTGGGCTATTCAGTGAACATCGTGACGAATGGTTCGCTTGTGACCGAGCGCCGGCTCGCGGAAGTTGCAAACAAATTAAACCTGGTCGCGGTTAGCATCGATGGTAGACCCGAATTCCACAACAAGTTGCGGGGCAGGGCGGACGCCTTTGAACGGGCTGAGACAGGAATCAAAAGGCTCATTCGATTAGAAATACCAACGGCGGTCATCTTTTGTGCTTCACGCGAGTCGCTTCCCGATGTTCCGTGGGCGTATGATTTTGCTTCGGAAATTGGAGCCAAGGCTCTGCAAATTCATCCCCTTGTCTTAACCGGACGAGCCAAAGAAATGTGCAGGGATTATGCACTCAACGATGATGACAAAGAACGTTTGTTCGTGACTGTCCGCTTATTATCGATTACTCCGAATTCATCGCGACTGCGTCTTCATCTAGACCTGGTCGAGACGCAAAAGCTATTCGAAACGTTCGAGCAATTTACGCTGTTCAACTTCAAAACCATCCGTTCTCAGCCCCTCGCTAGGCTTGTGAACCCCCTGATCATAACCGAAACTGGGAGCATTTTACCTTTTGCATACGGAGTCCACGATTCTTTTGAGTTAGCAACCGTTCACAGCGATTTGGCTCAATCTATAGATCGGTTCCGTTTGAGGGAAGTCTCTAAACTTGTCCGGCTGTTGATGCTGGCCCTGGAGAGCGTACGCCGCTCCGGTCAAAAATATGTTGAATGGTATGAAGAGATTTTGGCCGCCAGCTTTGGGATTCACGAAGGAAGCATTTACAAAGTGTAATGGAACATACGACCGCGCGTAAAATTCAATTGCACTAAACATTTAAGGTGTTTAGTATAATTGTCATTATGTCTCACAGAAAATTTCTTGTACTTGTTCTTCTTTGGTTTGGTTGTATAACTGCACTCGAGGCGGTTCCAATGCGAAAGCATACGGTGAGAAACGCTGCCACGAGGCAGGCGGTTTGTAATGATGGAAGTCCGGCAGTTTATTACTTCCGAAAAGGGTGGGGAACCGGTGCCGATACCTGGGTTCTGTTTCTTGGTGGGGGCAATTTTTGTTTTTCAGTAGAAACATGTGTATTGAGAGAACGACTGACGCCGGAGCTGATGACGTCGAGTGATAAACCGGAAACTTTAGAGCTGGAAGGCATATTTTCAGAATCGAACCGGGAGAATCCGGATTTCTACAATGCGAATCACGTTGTCATACCTTATTGCAGCTCCGATTTGTGGAGCGGAGATCGTGAGAGCTCATCTTCTACAGGCGGATATGCATTTCGCGGGCAGAAAATCGTAAGATCTGTGGTTCAAGATTTGCGGAACAAAAACGGTGTTGCAAAGGGGAAGCTTGCCACAGCAAGCCGCGTTTTGCTCAGTGGAACGTCCGCCGGGGGCGCGGGAGTTATGATGCACCTCGATTGGCTCACGGAGCGGTTACCCGGCGCGGAGGTTCGGGGAGTCAATGATGCAGGATGGATTCCTGAATCTGGACTTATTTCACAAATTCTTCCTCTTGATCGGCTGGTCGAACAAGGTATTGAATTCTGGAACGGCAAGGGTGATGCTTCCTGTTACCAGGCAAATGTTGGAAACGAAGATCGCTGTTACCTGTCTTCCGTTTATCCGCACATTCAAACTCCTTTAATGGTCCAGATGTCGCAACATGACCGGTGGGTGCTGGGATTGTTTGGAATTAAGGATCCGCTTAATTTCATTGAACAGCAGGTAGCGAATGCGTTTGCGGATGCTGTTCGTAAATCTTTGGTACCGGTCAATGCTGCTTTCAGTCCAAGAACGTGACTCATGGAGTCTTGCCTTATACGCGTTTTTATACTCTGCTGATTGACGGCATTTCATTACGGCAGGTCCTGGGCAACTGGTTTTTCGAGCGTCCGGGTCAGGTGAAAGTGATTAAGAATTAACTCTTAGACGGGTCGATCGTTCTGTTACAACGGGGGGGTCTGACGTTACGGATCAAAGATCGCTACTTCGAATCCAACCAGGATCCCTCGAAATCCGGCTTTTCGTAATCCTTCGATAAAATATTTCGATTTGCGAGTCAGTCTCCAGAGTAGTCCGGACCGGTAATTTTCAATCATCAGTACAACCGGACCCTGGTCGAGCCCGTAGTGTCCGACCGAAATCCATCCTTTCTTGCTTTTTTGTTGATCGAGAAATGTCGGATTAAAGCTGCATTTGTAGCCGTGTTGGCCGGTCATTTCAGGAAAATGATCATTTAGATATCGAAGCGTGGGCAGGACAATTTCAGGCGCAAAAGGAAGTGACCCAACAAGCGCCCATGGTGCGAGTGTCCCATCATCCGGCCCCCAGGGTATTCCTCTGGCTTTGTAATCGTAAAAGCGGCGGCGGATTCCATCAACTTTAAGGTGGCCGGACCGGGACCATCACTGGCCGTGATCCCCCAGCAGAATTCTCCATATTTACGAAATCGTTTTGGATTCCGGATCGCATATTGCTGTTGTACGTAGGTGGCTCTTCTGCTGTTTTCAAAATAATCGATCGATTTCGAACGCATGTAACGATCCTGGATTCCTCGAAAATCGATCCAGACATGAGAAAGCTGATGGATGAACATGGGTGATGCAAAAAGAAATTCTATTCCGTAGATGTCTCTTCCATTGATAGGTTGAGCACCATTCTGGTGTAACTCGAAGCCGGCAAGGGGAAAGCCGGAGAAGCAAGTCCGAGGATATAAAGAATCAGAGCCTCGTTGTATCCCAGCCAGCGATATCGAATAAAGCCTTGCTCCGGACTCCAGCCATGAGAAACACTGGGCCGGCCGTTTTGTGCCCAGTGCCAATCGGCGCGCGCGTAAACTTTTTCAGCAAGGTTCCGTATCTTTCGTTCGATATCGTTACCACCGGAAAAATATTCCGCCGCCGTTAAAGCTCCGGCAAAGATGTAAGAGCTGTCGATTGTTGAAAGTTCACTCGCCAGTAGCTCTTTTGCCGGTTTCCATATCGAGGAAGTGATAGAAGAACCCTTTATAACCGGTGGCGGTTGTGTTTTCGCTCTGCTCTGCGTTCCAAAAAAAGCTCAGGGTTTTATGAACATAAGAGGAAGCTTCCTGGCGTTTGATCCAGCCCCTTTCGGCTGCTGCAACGAATACTGCCAGGCCGAGACCTACCGCCGCGATGCTACAGGCCGAATCTTTTTTGGTGCTGTCAGCAATTAAACCGTTCGTGGAATTTTGATACTTTTGAAAATAATTGAAGGTATCCTTTTGCAACTTCCAGAGTTCGTTTTCTGAAAGTGTCTTAATCATGGGAAGGGTTCAGATTCACACTCACAAGCGTCAAGCTGTGCGGAAGTAGTTGCACACGAAACTGCAGTTCATTCGCCTTGACTGTTGAGCGAAGTTTGTCACGGGTCATTTCAGATGCTTCGTGAAGTTTGTCTATCTGTCGGGTTGAGGGATATTCGGGAGACCCCATTTCAATCCACTTCCTGCGGGGATTTGCGTGAACTTCATCGATCTGTTCGACGATAAACGGAAGATGGCGCCGGACAATTGCGAAGATGCATCGTTATCGTTTCTTCTTCAATCGGCCGCGCGGGATATGCGTGATTCGTTAGAACGATTTGAATTTCATCCGGACCCCTCGAATGACACTGCAATCCACCGTCTCGTGAATTCCGTCCACGTGCAAACGGTTGGTTCTTAATGGATGAAGTAATTCAAATGCACGGTACGCAGGTTTTCGGATTCCATGTAGATTCAGCAAACCAAAACCGCCATGAAAGGGAACAGAGGGAAAGTAGTTTTCTTCAAAGATGTCTGAAAACGTCCAGTAACTGTATCCATTCGACGAAGGGATCGACTTCTAAAACAGTTTTCGCAATGAATGCTGCGGCGTAAGGTTCATCATGCATTCTGTCGCGCGGATTGGAGGACGAATTCCACTCCGTGTAAAAAAGAGGCTTTGACCCGGTCTTTCTACGCACATCTTGTACTTGCTCCCTCAGAACGCTCCTTCGCGAAGAAGCGAGTTGTTTTACTGTAGCATCGCCTGGTTGTCCGAAAGCATCGGTCGGATAATGATGCGTGCTGATAAAATCAGCCGGAATCCTTTTCCGTTCGCAAAATTCTGAAAATTCTTGAATCCACTCATTATTTGCCGTCGCCGGTCCACCAACTCTGAAAGGCGGAATCCACATTTTTGATTGCAGCCGCTGTATGCTCATATAACTGGAAGTAATCCTTCTTTGTGCCGGTCCAAAATGCTTTCAAATTAGGCTCGTTCCAAACCTCAAAATACCATTCTCGTACTTCCTTTGAACCGTAGCGTTTCGCCCAGTGATCTATCAATTTGCGGATGAAATGGTCCCAATCCTTGTAATTCGTAGGCGGCGTTACATTCCCTCGATAATGAAAAACGGTTTTATGGCCCGATGCCAGGCCTTCAGGCATGAAACTAAGCTCGATGAAAGGTTTCATTCCAATGGAAAGCAAAAAATCTATGACTGAATCGGCATTAAAAAAGGAATACACCGGCTTATCATTCTGAATCGTCAGCGTTCCGACATCGTCACAGAGGAGGCCATGAAAACGCACATATTCGAATCCCAATTCCTGATGCGCGAGCTGCAGTTGTGCTCTCCAGTCCGCTCGTAAGGCGAGGAGCCCGTGACAACTACCAACGGTGTGCTCCCAGGAGTGAGACAACGTCCCGGCTTCCTCAAATAGATCGGAATAGAAATGAACTTCGGGCATGCCTAACGTTTAATTAGATGGAAAGCGTAGAATAAAGAACTCTATTGCGGCTTTTTTTCGACAACTTTCTGTAAAAGTTCCAGAGCGTTCTTTCTGGCTTCTTCCACTGTTTGTTCTGAAACAGCGGCAGCCTCTTGAAAGGTCTTATTGGTTATGTTTTTGGGATTACCCATATCATCATCGGGCATCTGACAGCCACAGTTGTAACACATGTATTTTTCTCCTTTTGAGGGACTATAGGCACGGAATATGGAAAGACAACCCCAAAAAGCTCTTAACACAGTAGGGGCGCGATTCATCGCGCCTCTACGACAGAATTTCTTTTACTCTGCCGACTTCTCCTGTTTCCAGACGAACCTTGATTCCGTGTGGATGTTGTGGACTTTTCGTCAGGATATCTTTGACGATGCCGCGCGTTCTTTTTCCAGTTCTCTGATCCTGTTTCATGACGATGTCCACTTCAATTCCAGGCCGGATCTCTTTTCTGTTCTGTCCGTTCATCGAAAGTCCAAATGCTCTCTCAGATAACGGGAGAAGGGAGCGGCTTCCAGCTTTCCTCCCGTAAGTCCGATGTAGCAATCGGGTCGCAACAAATAGAAAGAGGGAACAGGAATACCAGCTTGCGCGAACACCAGATTGTTGCTTGTATCGACCGGGACTTCATGAAGGCAGAGTAGGTGTTCCAGTTCCGGAAGAAGATTTGGAGGCACAGCTTGACCGATCACGATCAGGTTGAAGCGCGTATCATCGAGCCGCGCGAAGAAATCTTCGGGCTCACTATCGGTCGATAATTTCAGCCGGAGCCAGGGGAAGCGATCCCCTGCATGCGGCGCATCATCGGGCCAATCTGCAGGCTTTTCCGAAAGAGAGCTCGCGCGATATTGAATGCCGGTCTGAGAGATTGACCGAAACGCAAACTTTTGCATTCGCTCGAAGCGCATCGCAATGGCTGCCACTTTTGCAATCACGCGGGTGCGCAAAATCCTGCTGATCCAACGATCGGAAACAACCAAAGAGAAGGCTCTATCGGTCCCGCTTAACAGCTGTTTGGCGACCGGTAAACGCTCTGTTTGATAGGAGTCAAGCAAATTTTCATTGGCGTGTCCCGCGATAACGAGCGCGAGTTTCCACGCCAGGTTGTAAGCGTCCTGCAAACCGGTGTTCATCCCTTGGGCACCGACCGGACTGTGAATGTGGGCTGCATCGCCGAGCAGAAAAGAGCGGCGATCACGAAACCGTTCGGCGTGGCGATGATGAATTCTGTAGGTAGAAAACCAGCGGCATTCGTCAAATCGGAGCGCGACCCCTGCGTGTTCTGTGATCGATGGTGTCACATCGGCAAATCGCAAATCCTCGCGCGCGCGCAATTGGGGCGGAACGATTCCGACAACGCGCCAGTGATCGTGCCCTCGCATCGGGAAAAACAGATGGAAACCATCGCGCCATAGGTAAACATTAAGCTCGTCCGGCCTCATCGGTCCGATCGCTGTCGTATCCGCTACGAAGAACACATGCTCGTAGGGTGCACCCGGGAAATCGATCCCATTCAGGTTGCGAACCGCGCTGCGGGCGCCGTCGCAACCGGCCACCCAATCTGCGCGAATTTCCTGGTTCGAGCCGTCCCCTTGTTTCACTGTCGCAATGACATGATCGTAATGCTGTTCCAGTCCGATCAACTCGTTGTTCCAGTGCACATCAACGCCGCGTTTGCGTAAGAGTTCTCCGAGCAATCGCTCGTTGTCGTCCTGGCCTAAGATCAGAAGAAAGGGGTACGGACTCAGATCGCGGCCCATTTCGCTGAGTGGGATCCGGGCACCATGTTTTCCTTTGACCCAGAGATTTGCGCCGGTCGCCTTCTTGCCGAGTTCCAGTGCGCGATCCGCGATACCAAGATGCGAATAAATCTCCAGAGTGCGCGCCTGAACTCCGAGTGCTCTGGTCTCTGTTGTTGGACCGGCGTTCCGTTCGATCAACAGGAAGTCGATAGACTGACGCGCCAGTTGATTGGCAAGCATCAGTCCGGTCGGCCCGGCGCCAACAATGAGCACCTTACAATTCGCAGGAACTTTTTGGTCTTTCATGATTCCGGCAGATCCAAATTTATACCATACAGGCCGGATAGAACGAAAAGGGGCAAGGAGGAGGAATAGCGTTTACAAATTTGTGGTACGAATCCATATCCCTGCTTATCATAGGGATGTTACGATATTGAACGGGAGAGGTGTTTTGAAGTGTTAGCCCGAATCCGATCAGCGATCGAGTCCTTTTTCCAAAGCCTATCGGGAAAGAAAGTCGAAAAGAAAAAAAAGAATCCACCGGATGTCGATGAGGTCGCGCGCAAATTCTACAACAATCTCATGGATGCGGAAGAACAAAAGAAAAGAGGAACAGTAATTCAAGTATGGATGATCAGCGCTTGTAGATCGTACTTCGAAAAATCACCGATGCGATCGATACTGACGTCCGCCGGCGAATAGGCAGCGAGTATTTTGGGATCGCAGCGCGTAATGGCCTTGTTTAACAAAAACCGTTGTCACACGTGAACCCCAGATCTTCTTTATGGCATCCAGAATTCGGAGTTTGTCATCCACCATGACGTAGTGATCTGCGGGATATCTTCTCTCCACGTCATCGAGTTCTTTCTCTTTGTGGATATAAATCAGAATATTTCGATCCACCGCCTCCATCAATCCGGAACGCTCGATTTTTCGCGGCTGAAATACCACATCGCCATCCGTCAGGATGACGACCTGTCCGAATTGCTTTGCATGATCAAGCGCATCGAGAGAATTTGGAAACAGCCGATTTGCGAATGGATAGTTTATGAGAAAGTGGGAAACCATCAATACATGAGATTCACACGGGTTTTCGATTCTGTATCGCTGCAGAGCTCCGAGATAGTCGGCATAACCGAGCTCCGTTCGTAATTTTTCGAAGATCGACCAGTACTGTTCCTTTCGCTCATGGCCGATTTCTTTTTTCCAGGAATTTGCTGAGATCCGCCGAAACACGATCGTTATCCAGCAACGTGTTATCGACATCAAAGAGGAAGACAACTTTTCTTTAAGCCATTCGGTTCTCAAGTGTACTTCGTGTCTTGGCGATTTAAAACATACCCGGCTTTGTTACGCCTGCGAGATTGTCCCAAAAGTTAAGACTTGCATCTAGGAGAAAAGAATTACTCGTAACGCAGGGCGATTGTGGGTTCGATTTTCATCGCCCTGCGTGCGGGAATCCAGCAAGCGAAGATTGCGACGATTGTGAGCAGAATCGTGACAATCATAAAACTTGTTTTGTCCGTTGGACTGATTTGAAAAAGGATGGACGACAGGAATTTGGTAATAAACGCGGAAGCAATCAATCCCGCTGCGGTTCCGGTGAGTACGTACGTCATTCCCTGGCTAAGGATGGATTGCAGGATTCGTTTGCGGGACGCCCCGAGCGCCATCCGTACACCAATTTCTTTTGTTCGCTGCGTTACGGCATAAGAGAGCACACCATAAATTCCAATTGAGGTCAAAACCAGAGTGAGGATTCCGATCAGAAGCGACACCGTTGTGAGGGCCCGTAACGGAAACAACTGCCCTTTGCGAAGTCTTGAGAATGACATCGTGTTATAAGGGGCAACTTTGGAGTCAACAGCAGCGATTTCACGGATTACGGCCTGCGTCAGACTTTCCGGGGTTTCTGTGGTTTGTATGTGGATCGTCATTTGCCCCGACAAAGACAACATCCGGTGTGGTGTAAACGTAAGGTTGAGGTGTCTTCGCCAACGTTGTAGTATTGAATGTCCCTGGCGATTCCAATGATTTCTCAATTCAGGTCCTTCGGCTAAACGGAATTTTTGATGGAGCGCATTTCTGTTGTGGCCAGAACATCTTTTCCATTGTTTCATTGATGATCGCCGCTGGCAGTGGCTTTCCCTTCCACTTCTTCCTTTGAAAAATCTCTGCCTCGTACCAGGGGAATTCCCATTGTTTGAAAGTAGTTCGGTCCAACACTGTTGTAGGAGATGCTGAAGATGTTTTCGCCTTCCGGTGTTTGGCGCCCCGGAATTTCAAACCCGAGTGACTCGCGGTCTCCTCCTAACGGTACGACGGTCGCGAAGGTGACGGATCGCGCCATCGGTAGTCGGCGGATTCTATCAAGGACTCGAAGGAAAAACTCACGACCCTGTTGATCTGTGAATCCGTGTCTTCTTGTCTCCACAGTCGTAAGCAGGAGGTTCTTCGGATCGAAACCGACATCAAAGTGATTGAATCGTTAGTAAACTTCTCAGCAGTAGAGCGGCAACGATCGAGCAGAATCACTGAAATGGCATGCTTGTGCGGCAACAAAGCTTCCGAACAAGCCGGTGCCGGGCACTCCTCCCGTTTCCCCTTTCAGAAAAGCATTCGCTTCCGTTTTTCGCAATTGAAAGGCAGGCAACAGTCCGCACAGGATGCCTGTGAGACAGACTCATGCCGAAAGCAAAGAGTATTACAAATGCAGATCGAGCGATAGAGTCGGAATCAGTAACTGCCACTCATTCGGAAGCAGAAGCTTCAAGCCTTCGGTGCACCAGATTCCTACGATCAGTCCTGCAAAACCTCCCTAGAACGGAGAGCGTGACCGTTTCCGTGAGCCACTGGCGCACCAGGCGAGATTGGCTTGCGCCGAGTGAATGTCGAATCGCCGTCTCTCTTCGTCTTGCCAGCACGTGCGGTAAAAGCGCACCCGCGAGATTGGCGCAAACAACCAGCAATACCAGGCCCGCTACAATACTGAGGAAGCCAATGGCCCTGGCCAAACTGTTCCCCAAACTTTCCGGCAAAACGCTTGCCTTTACAATCCGGAAGCTTAATCCATCGTAATATCGTGGAAAATCTTTTTGCAATTGCTTCGCAACGCGATCGATTTCTGATTGTGCCTGATCAAGTGTGAAACCATCTCGAAGTCGCCCTGTAAGGCTAAGCCATCCCCACCCGGGACTTTCCAGCGGGATGCCTCTGGGCCTGATCTGCTCATGCATGGCTACAGTGGCCCACACATCAGCATCGGATGTTACATAGGATCCATGAAATGATTTCGGGATCACGCCGATGATGCTAAAAGGATGACCATTCAAATAAATCTTTTGACCGAGCACGACGGGGTTTAATTGAAAGACTCTGTTCCACAAACGGTAACTGATTACGGCAACCGGTTGCGCGCCTGATGCTTGATCATCCTTTATTGATAGAGTTTGCCCGATGAATGCGTTGATCCCGTAAGTCTGGAAGTAATTTCCGGTGACGAGCTCCGCATTGACTGTTGTGGATGTATTGCCGGTTCCGAAACTGATGGGGGTGTGTTGATGCGCGGCAACCTCGAGACTCCGCAGCCGATCTTTCAATTCACGATAGTTAGGATAAGAAACGATTTCCGAATCGTTGCCTTCCTGCCGCGGATAGATTCGCACCATTTGCTCCGAATCAGCAACTGGCAGCCGGCGCAAGAATAGTCCATTTGTTACGCTGAAAATTGCTGTGTTTGCGCCGATGCCAAAGGCAAGCGTCAGAATCGCAACGATTGTAAAGCCGGCGTTTTTTCGAAGAACCCGGAGCGCGTATCGAAAATCTTGCAAAAAAATTTCCATAAAACGAATTCCTTCGCAAGGTCGATGCCACAACGTAATTTGTGTTCTCGCCAAAGGAAAGTGGGCTGCCGGTACGAATGTGTTCGATTGCGGGATTGCTGTGTTCGCGGGCGAGACGCTGCGGAACCGTGATGGTGAACAACTATGATGGCGATATACTGTGTCCGGCTGCTCGAAAACAGATTTCTAAACGGAGAGGGTCTATGAAGAGCGAACGAGTGATCTCGGTTCTTTTCATCATTTGTTTTATCCTGGGAGTGAACGGAGTCTTTGCTGTCGACACAAACTCAAATCGTAAAAACTCTGATTCAGAACAAGAAGAAAAGAAAAAACCCAGGATTCAATATCCGGAGTTCCCCAGTGAAATGCCTGAGAAGTTTAAACCCACAAACGATGGGTTCGATCACGTCAGGCGAGACGTGATGATTCCGATGCGTGACGGAGTAAAACTGCACACGGTCATCCTTGTTCCAGTAGGCGCGAAGGGCGCACCGATCCTCCTTACTCGTACCCCGTACGAAGCCACAAAACTAACAACGCATAACGAAAGCTCGCACCTTGGCTCAAATTTGTTCGGTTATGACAACGCAACCGACGTGATCGTTGAAGGCGGTTATATTCGTGTGGTTCAGGACATCCGCGGTAAGTACGGTTCTGAGGGGGATTACATAATGAATCGTCCCTTGCATGGTCCGCAAAATCCAACTCCCGTGGATCACGCCACGGACACATACGATACGATCGATTGGCTCGTAAAGAACGTCCCCGAAAGTAATGGAAGGGTCGGTATTCTTGGCATTTCATATGATGGTTTTTTGCCGTTGATGGCGCTCGTGAATCCTCACCCGGCGCTGAAGGTGGCCGTGCCGATGAACCCGATGGTGGATGGCTGGATGGGCGATGATTGGTTTCACAACGGTGCTTTTCGCCAGACGATGATGAGCTACATCTATGATCAGCAGGCAACTCGTATAAACGAGAGCAAGTGGTGGACAAGCCATTTTGATGAGTACGACACATTCTTGCAAGCCGTTTCCGCCGGTGAACTCGGACGTCGTCGTGGTTTGGAACAGCTTGGCTTCTGGCGCAAACTGCTGGAACATCCGACTTACGATGCCTTTTGGCGCGAACAGGCAGTCGATAAAATTCTGGCGGCGCAACCACTCAAAGTACCTGTGATGCTGGTGCATAGTTTATGGGACCAGGAAGACATTTACGGCGACATCGCGGTCTACAAAGCGATCGAACCAAAAGACACGAACAACGATATGGTATTTCTGGTGCTGGGACCCTGGCATCACGGACAACAAATCAGAGATGGCAGCTCGCTTGGCGCAATAAAATTTGATAGCGATACGGCGCTGTATTTCAGGAAAGAAGTTTTGCGACCATTCCTGGATCAGTATCTCAAAGAGAACGCGCCGAAGGCCGACATCACTCCAGTCGTCGCATTTGAGACAGGCACGAACAAATGGTGGTCCCTGCCCGCGTGGCCAGGCGGTTGCGTGAGTGGATGTCAAATTCTGTCCACTCCACTCTATTTGAATCCGGGACTCAAGTTGAGTTTTGACCCAGTGCAATCCGATAAGCCAGCATATGAAGAATATGTGTCGGATCCCGCGAAGCCTGTCCCATACAGGGCGCGACCGATCGATAAAACCTCCTGGCGCCGCTGGCTGGTTGACGATCAACGTGAAGCGTCCGGCCGCCCGGATGTCCTTTCATTTATTTCCGAAGTCTTAACCACTCCAGTCAAGATCAGCGGTGAGCCTGTGGCTCATCTGATCGCATCAACAAGCGGAACGGACTCCGATTGGGTTGTGAAGCTGATCGATGTTTATCCGGACGAAGTGGCCTCGCAACCTGAAATGGGTGGTTATCAGTTGATGGTTTCCGCCGATATTTTCCGCGGACGTTACCGCGAGAGCCTGGAAACGCCAAAACCTCTGACTTCCAATGAACCGCTGCTCTATCACTTTGCTTTACCCACGGCGAACCATGTTTTTCTTCCAGGTCATCGAATCATGGTGCAGGTTCAATCCAGCTGGTTTCCCCTGTACGATCGAAATCCGCAGAGCTTTGTGCCAAATATTTTCTGGGCCAAACCCGGCGATTACAAAAAAGCGGTGCAGCGGGTATACCATGCACCCGATCAGGCCAGTTTCATTGAATTGCCGCTGGTCACGACTCGTTGATTCGCGAATAGCAAGTTTCTTCAAAACATTCATACACGATGTACTCTCCCGTTGACACCAGACACATACATTCAGATCACAATTCGATGGATCTCGAGGAGGAACTGAATGGCACGCCGGTTGCTATATCCTTTTACGGATACAAAAACATGAGCGTAGAGAAATGGAACCAATACGGATACAACGTCGTTTTTTATAAAGAGTTCGTTTATCTGGTTCGAGTTGGTTTGAATGTTGGCTACGTAACGGCTATCAATAACGGACAATGGATGCAGTATTTGAATGTCAATCGTGCGCCGTGGCGATTTCTGGATCTAACGAAGTATCCCGAAGTTCTGAAACTTGCTCAACGCTAGTTTGAAAGTCAGCAGGAGCCCGGACTTCCAGTCCGCACGGATATGTAAAGCTCGACGAGTCTTTGCGGGCAAAGATGCACGCGCTCCCACTAAAGACATGGCAAATCTTGACTTTTTAGACAGTCTCGCGGAAACAAACCACATGATGTAAGCGTCATTGATTTTGCGATTATAATCGCAGAGCAGCACAACCGTTTGATACATCCGCTGGTCTATTTTATGGATCAAGTATGAATCCTCGATTTCGGGCAACCCACGTGTTGCTTCTGATCGCGCTCGCGAAACTTTTCCTGCATCTGTTCACGCATCAGGGATATGGATATTTCAGGGATGAATTTTATTACATTGCCTGCAGCGAACGTCTGGCCTGGGGCTTTGTGGATCAACCCCCGTTCTCGATTTTTATGCTGTGGATCAACCGCCGGCTTCTTGGTGATTCGCTTTTCGCTCTCCGTTTTTTGCCGGCTCTTGCCGGAGCAGCAACGGTTTTCTTTTGCGGTCTGATCGCGAGAAAGCTGGGAGGCAATACGTTTTCTCAGGCTCTGGCAGCACTGGCAGCGCTTGTTGCCGGCAATTATCTGGCGAACAACAGCATTTATTCCATGAACAGTTTTGATCTGCTTTTCTGGACTCTGGGAGGCTTCGCTATTTCGTTCATTCTAACGAATCCAAAGTTACGCTACTGGGTCTTTCTTGGGATTGTGATCGGTTTAGGACTTCTCAATAAAATTAGTATGCTCTGGTTCAGCGGAGGACTCGTAGCAGGTCTGCTCCTGACAGGGCACAGACGCCTCTTGCTGACGAAAGGCCCATGGCTGGCTGCCTTGATTGCGATCGCAATCTTCCTTCCTCACATTCACTGGCAGATACAGCACGATTGGCCAACCAGGGAATTCATTCAAAACGCGACGACCCAGAAGATGGCTGAGAATCCGCCGTCACAATTCATCCGGCAGCAAGTGCGTTCGATGAACCACTTCACACTACCGATCTGGATTGCCGGACTGATTTACTATTTCTCCAGAAGGGGATCACAATTCAGGATTCTGGGTTGGATCTATGTTTTCACGTTCGCTCGTGCTGATTCTCAGCAAGACAAGCCGTCCTGGTTATCTTGCGCCGGCATACACGATGCTTTTTGCCGGCGGAGCGGTCTATATTGAAGATTGGATCGAGCGCTTTCATTGGAATTGGATCAAACCGGTCTATGTTGTGGTGTTATTTCTTGGGATGATCTGGCGATTGCCATTTGCGATTCCGGTTTTACCGGTGGAATCGTATATTCGTTATGGAAAATTCATGGGTGTTTCCCCTTCCACTGCTGAAAAGAAGGAACTTTCGGAGCTTCCGCAGTTTTATGCGGATATGCATGGGTGGGAAGATATGGTTTCCACAGTTGCCGGAGTGTACAAACGCTTGAATCGGGATGAACAGGGAAGGAGCGTTATCTTTGCTCAAAACTATGGCGAGGCGGGCGCGCTTTCATTCCTCGGTAAGAAGTATGGTCTGCCTCCTGTGTTGAGCGGCCATAACAATTATTGGATTTGGGGTCCGGGCAATCATCCCATCGATGTTGTGATTGTTCTGGGGGGTGATCCGGAGGACAACAACGCAGTTTTTGAATCGGTGGAATTGGCCGATATCGCCCGATGCCGGTACTGCATGCCTTACGAAAATAATCTGCCTGTTTATGTCGGCCGAAAGATGAAGGTTCCGATCACCCAGCTCTGGCCTGAACTAAAACATTACGACTAGATCGCTTTCGCATTCCGTAGTGCCCGACTCTCGCGGGCCTCTGTAGGGGCGGGTCTCAGGCCCGCCCACAGAATGTAGACGGGGCACGCGGGCGCGATGAATCGCGCCCCTACGTTTCTTTTTTCTCATTCAACAGAACCGTGCGAACCGGATACGGTACTCAATACGCTCCTTTCTAAGTCTTTCATGAAGGCGTTTGATAAACTCGTGTCTGATGACCTGCTGGTGAGCAAATTCTTTACATCTCACTGCGGCAGATTCTGCAGAAATGCTATCTCATTCCCACGGCCGAGCCAGTCTCTTGAAAAAGGAATGCGATTGGAATTAGTATAGGATTGTTCATGCTGGTTTTTCTGGGACAACAAGAACCGGCAGGAAGGGGAGGTGCTATGAGAAGATTCGTAATTTTTTGTTTCCTGTTCGTTTTTTCCGTCGTCGCATTTGCGTCTAACGGAAAGTACATTCCTGCCAGAAAGGACAAAACGAAGGACCAATTCATTGTTGTGCTGGATGATCAGTATCTTACGGGTTCAAAAAAGTCTGTTCGCACTGTTGCCAAAGATCTGAGTTTTCAATATGGCGGCAAGATACGATTCATTTATGAAGATGCGCTGAAAGGTTTTTCTGTTCGAATGCCTGAGACCAAGGCGCGCCAGATGAGCGCCGATTCAAGGGTCAAGTGGGTTGAAGAGGACAGCGTCGTACGGGCGATTACAACTCAAAGCAATGCAACCTGGGGACTCGATCGAGTCGACCAGCGAGATCTGCCATTAGATACCACATACATTTACAATCAAACCGGCGCCGGTGTTCATGCTTACATTATCGACACTGGAATTCGAATAACTCACAATGAATTCGGTGGCCGTGCTTCCGGTGGCGCGGACTTTATTGGCGACGGCAATGGAACCAACGATTGCCATGGTCACGGGACGCACGTTGCCGGCACAGTTGGTGGAACGACGTACGGACTTGCCAAGCAGGTCAGTCTTCATCCGGTAAGAGTATTGAATTGCGGTGGTTCCGGAACATGGGACCAGGTCATTGGCGGGGTCAACTGGGTAACTGCCAATCGTCAGACCCCGGCCGTTGCTAATATGAGTCTGGGTGGCGGCTTGAACACATCCTTGAATCAGGCTGTTACGAATTCTATTGCAGCGGGCGTTACCTACGCGATCGCTGCCGGAAACAGTAACGCCGATGCGTGCGGCTTTTCGCCGGCCAGCACTCCAAATGCAATCACAGTGGGATCTACCATCAGCACAGATGCTCGTTCCTCTTTCTCTAATATTGGAACCTGCCTGGATATTTTTGCGCCAGGTTCGGGCATCACTTCTGCCTGGTCCAGCAGTGATACCGCAACCAACACGATCAGCGGAACATCCATGGCATCTCCGCATGTTGCGGGCGCTGCGGTTCTTTATCTGGCAGCAAATCCTTCCTCCTCACCTTCAGCGGTTCGGAATGCATTGGTGAACAACGCGACTGCAAACAAGGTTGCAAGCGCGGGAACCGGCTCACCAAACCTATTGCTTTATACCGGCTTCATTGGTGGCGGTGGTGGAAGCTGCACGGCGCCTGGCGGTTTGACCAACAACTCTGCGGCTGACGTGAATAACTGCTCGGATACGGGAGTTTTGGTTGGCTGGGCCCAGGATGCAGGCGCCTGGGGAGATTCCGGTGGAACAAAGACATACGATGTTCTTCGAAACGGTCAGGCGATCGCGAGCGTTCTATCTTACGGAACAACGAGTTTCACCGATAACACAGGAACGAACAATCAGCAATATACCTACACGGTGCGTTATAACAATGGATGCGGATCGAGCGCAACCACGAGCGGCGCTTCCGCGACAGATAGCGTTAGTACCAGTAATCAGAATGCCTCCCTAAGTAGCGCTCTGACAGCGAAAAACAATACGAAGAGTGCATCATTGAGTCCCGCTTTCAGCATCGGTGGCGGGCAGGCGATTTCTGCGAACCTTACCTGGTCTCTGAGTGGAAACACGGATCTAACCTCTTGTACCCAGGTTGTATTGCGTGCTCCAAATGGTTCAACACAAATTGTTAAGAGCTTCGCTCAAGCCAATGATGGTAGCGAACCTGTGTTGACACTCTACCAGCAAGCTGGAGCCGGAACGTACACATTGGAGTTGACAGAATCAAAGAATTGCGGATCGAACAGTCAAAATGCGCGTATTACAACCGCAACCATGAATGTTCAATCCAACGGCTCCTGTAACTAGAATTTAATCCTGAAAGGGGCGGTCCACTCGGGCTGCCCTTTTTATTTCGCTTGCACAGATTGAATCACTTCGTGCATTTCAAAGACATTCGGACCTGAGAACATTTCCTTTGGTGGCCGGTTCGAATGTGCTTCGCGGAATGCATCGCTCTCAGTCCATGCTACAAAAGATTCTTTATTTTCCCAGTAGGTCAATACCACATAGTAATCGGAGCCTCCTTGCGTTTTCCCGTGCATCTCTACAGGAGTCGGGCGCAGAATCTCCAGCCTGACAAAGCCGGCGTGTTTTTCCACTAATCGAGCGCGGCCTTCAAATCGTTTTTCAAATTCACTTTCGTATCCGAGCGCCACCTGGATGCGATTCGATACAACAATCATATTTTGTCTCCTATAAATTATAGGGACGGGTTTGAAACCCGCCCGCTCGCCAAGGACAGGAAACTGGGCGGTCTCAGACCCGCCCCTACAGATTTTCATTTGCTGACATCTGTACCGGTGATGCCGATCCAATCGGTATGAACCTGACCGGCCTGTGGGTTGTCGATTCGTTCGTATAGATGAGATCCGAAAAAATCGCGTTGAGCCTGGGTCAGATTTTGAGGCAGATTCGCAGTGCGATACATATCGAAGTAGCTTAAACTCGCGGACATCGCGAGCAAAGGAATACCGGCTTTTTGGCCGATCGATACAGCTTCGCGCCAGCGGTCTTGAGCCTCCACCAGCCACGTTTTGAACTCCGGATCGATCATCAGGTTGGGAAGCTCCTGGCTGCGACGATAGGCTTTTTGAATTTCGTCCAGGAACCGGGCGCGAATGATGCAGCCACCCTTCCAGATGCGGCTCAGTTCCGCAAGGTTGATGCTCCACTTGTATTCCTCGGATCCTGCGCGAATGAGCGCCATGCCTTGAGCATACGAACAGATCTTGCTTGCGTAAAGAGCATCATGAACGCATCGAATGAAATCTTCTTTGTCACCTTTATATTGGATGGCCGGCGAGTCTCCCGCTGTACCAAATTCCCGGCTTGCTGCCATTCTTTCTTGCTTCATGCTGGAAATCACTCGCGCTTCAATTGCTGAATGGATTGTGGGAATTGCGATTCCCAGATCAAGCGCCGCAGAAGAGGTCCATTTGCCGGTTCCTTTTTGTCCGGCTTTATCCATGATGAGATCCACAAGTGGTTTTCCGGTTTCCGCGTCTTTCACAGTAAATATCTTCGCTGTGATTTCGATCAAGAAAGAATTCAAGGCACCCTGATTCCATTTTTCAAAAATGCTTGCCAGCTCATCAGCGCCAAGGTTCAATACCCTGCGCAGGATGTCGTAAGCCTCCGCTATCAATTGCATGTCGCCGTATTCGATTCCGTTATGCACCATCTTCACAAAATGTCCGGCCCCATCCGGGCCGATGTAAGTAACGCACGGGCCATCTTCGACTTTGGCGGCAATCGCTTCAAAGATTGGACGCAGCTCTGCGTATCCCTCTTTCGCGCCTCCCGGCATAATGGAAGGGCCCCACAATGCTCCGCTCTCTCCGCCGGAAACACCCACACCCATGAAACGAAAGCCCTGAGCGGACAATTCTTTTTCGCGCCGCCGCGTATCTTGAAAGAAGGAATTGCCGCCATCGATCAGGATATCTCCTGCATCCAGAAACGGTTTCACCTGATTGATTGTCCAATCCACCGGGTCGCCTGCTTTGACCATGATCATGATGCGCCGCGGTCGTTCAAGATTCTGAACAAATTCTTGAGCCGAAGGGGTCCCGATGATTTGTTTTCCCGAGTTTTTATGAGTGAATTCATCCAGAATGTCCAGCTCACGATTCCAGATGGCGACAGGGAAGCCGTTCCGCTCAATATTCAACGCCAGATTCTGTCCCATGACGCCCAATCCCATCATTCCCATCTTTGCTTTTCCTGTTCCCATGGTTTTCTCCTTATAGAGCAGTTCAAAATAGAGCAGTTCAAATTGTTCAAGGTGTTCAAAGGGTCAAGTTGTCTGTACAAACACCTTGAACACCTTCAACCTCTTGAACCATACCCAATCTTGCATATTATACGTCGCGTGCGCCCCTCATAATGTTGGTGGTATCGATGAGTCGGGTCTAAGCAATATTAATCGGCTTCGTCAGGGTGATTTTGGCGCAGAATGGATTGAACGGTCGGATATCTGCCTTTGCCGAGCGAGTGAAACCAAAAACCAACTGGATTACCCGTTTCACATCGCTCCCTGGCAGAAACATATTCCGAAACAGCGGATTGGATCATATCGGTCGGTGCGCGTCGGCACTTGTTGGAGCGAAGCATTTTGCGAAATTCCGTTGATGTCGCATTGATGAAAAATAAATTGAAAAGGAAGAAGGTCCAGCCCGCAAGAATGAATACAGCAACAACAAGTATCGATCTTCTTGGAAAACGCGCGCACTCCATCAATCCCCACACCCAGAACACAAACAGATGTGTAAAGAATCTGGGGCCAAAAGCGCAACCTCCCCACCAGTTGGGTTGAAACTGCACGCTCAACAAAACGAGGAGAACGCAGGCGAGTGCAACAATAGCCTCCATGTGGCGCTTTATTGAACCGGCGATTAGCCCGGTTAGAGAGACCACCGTGAGCGGTGTCCAAATAAACAAACCGGCGTCAGGATGGAACAACATCTCCGGGAGAAACGCCTTTTCAATCTGAATTCTGTATCCGGTGGCGAAAAACTTTCCGTACTGGGCAAGATTAAAATTGGACAGCAGAACAATAAATGGAAACGCCCCAGCTAAGATTTCGAGAACCACGATCAGAGGATTTCTGCTTCCCTGTTTTGATTGTTGAAACATGACTCCAAGCACCAGAGGTGGTATCAGTACGACATTGTTGTTTCGCAGGAGAACCGAAAGCGCAAGAACGATTCCCAAAAGGATGTTGCTGACATTCACGCGTTTAACCATCAGGCCTTTCGATGAGACCACTAGATAAAAAGCAGCAGTCGTGAGAAAGGCATCAACAGCATGGGAGTAGGAAGGCATCGTAAACACATAAAACATTAGAGGTGTCCCTGAAAAAACGGCTGCGCTTGTGAAAATGGCTAGCATTTCATCCTTTAGGTTTTTGCGAATAAGCATGAAGTAGCACAGAATCAGAGTCAGGAAGCCGTAAAACAGACTGCCGGTGAATAATGCCAGGGCATGAGAGAAGGGAAGTATCCTGTTCTGGATGTAGGGCTTCCAGGTTGAGATTGCGGGCGAATATTCAGCCAGTTTCTCTGCAAAATAGAGAAACGGAGCGTACAGAAGGCCAAAGCCAAACGAAAAATGGGCAGCAATCCTTTTTGTAACGGGATTGATTGTCAAATGAAGGTCGGGAACCTGCTGTCGCTGGTTGCGCAAATCGAAGTCATGATCCTCGACCAGGCTTCTTGTAAGGGCGTAGTAGGTCAGTCCGTCCCCATCGATCATGATCCGCCCATACAGACCGGATCCTATGAGAAAGAGAAGAACAAACGCCAAGACTGCTCTTTTCACGTTTTGAAAGGATATATCAACTCTGCGCACTATTCATCGCAGTTTGTAACGACCGCGTCCCCTGGGCAGTCTCGATCTTGTAGGGGCGGGTTTCAAACCCGCCCGCCTCGCTATCAAACAGTAACGTGAGCGGGTCTGAGACCCGCCCCTACCATGTACAGCCGGTGGCGGCCCGGATAAGGTAAAATGACCGTTGTATAATTTGTGTGGAGGAAAATGAATGGCAAAGAAGAAGAAAAAGAAGGATGGGAAAATCAATGGCCGGGATGAGGCCCAGCCGGTGAAAGAGAGCGCAAAAGTGTCAGGAAGTGGTACCGAAGTTCCGCAGGATTTCGCGCCGCAACGGATTGATAAGAAGGCTTATGAGAAGGAACTGAGCCGGTTGCATGTGGAATTGGTGAAACTGCAGGAATGGGTCAAGCACAGAGGGCTCAAGGTGGTTGTGATTTTTGAAGGACGAGATGCGGCTGGAAAGGGGGGAGCGATTAAGCGCATCACAGAGACAATGAATCCACGGGTTTGCAGGGTTGTCGCTCTTGCCGCTCCGACGGAACGTGAGAAAACTCAGTGGTATTTCCAACGATACATTGCACACCTTCCTTCGGCTGGAGAAATTGTGCTTCTCGACCGGAGCTGGTACAACCGCGCCGGTGTGGAGCGGGTGATGGGCTTTTGTACCGACGAAGAGCATCGTGAGTTCCTGCATTCCTGTCCGCAGTTTGAGCGGATGCTGATTCGTTCCGGGATCATTTTGATTAAGTACTGGTTTTCGGTTAGCGATGAGGAACAGCAGGCACGATTCAAACAACGAGTCAACGATCCAACAAGGCATTGGAAGCTAAGCCCGATGGATTTGGAGTCGTTAAGCAGATGGGTGGATTATTCCAGGGCGAAAGATGAAATGCTTTCCTATACGGACACAAAAGAATCGCCGTGGTACGTCGTGAATGCTAACAATAAAAGATGCGCGCGACTGAATTTAATCCGGCATCTGTTGAGTCTGATTCCGTACAGCAATGTTCCGCGTGCGAAAGTGGAGCTTCCAAAGCGTATTCAGAAGACCGGTTATGTCCGGCCGCCGATGCATACGCAAACATTTGTTCCGGACTATTACCTTCCGGAGGAGTGATTGAAGCGGCTGCTCTAAGACCCCAGCATCCGGAAGTGTAAGCCTGATCCCTGAAGGAGAACCTGTGGGTCTAAAGCAGCAACTTTGGAGTAGAAGTCTAAATCAATGAGTCGAAGTCTTTTTCACTTTGCGTTCCTTTTTTCGCTGGTAGTTTTCTGCATATCTTGCGAAGATGGGGACAATGTTGCGGGCGGTAATTCACGTTTGATCCTTTCTGCGGAACCTGCAGAAATCGGCATCAGCGGCACATCTTCTTTAACTGTAACCGGCACGAAAGAGGATGGATCCCCATTGCCTGATGGCACTAGAGTTTCATTTTCCGTGGATCAGGCGGGGCGGGTGAATCCATCTGCAGTGCAACTCGTGAACGGTACCGCCACCAGCACCTATTTTGCAACACTCAGCTCCGGAGAGATCACGGTTACAGCTACATCAGGCAGTGTTCAGGCCCGGACCACGATCACAGTGGCGGATAACATTGAAGAAAACGTATTTGTTTCCGCTAATCCGGGCAGTTTACCGGCAGGCGGCGGAACCTCGGTCATAAGCGCGGTTGTGACCGATGATGCCGGGAGGGCGATCCCAAACATTGGTGTGCAATTCACAACTACGTCCGGAACGTTGCAATCCGGCAGCGCCTCGATTGACACGAATAGCAATGGTCTTGCAACAGATGTGCTGAATACAACCGAAGGCGCAACCGTCACTGCAACAACGGATAATGATTTCAGCGGTGAAACCACGGTGCTTGTGGGCGTTGGGCGGGTCGTTTGTCATATGTCCGTCAGCACAAGTAGTCCGTCTGTGGATGAGACAGTATCTTTCTTTGACACAAGTGATAATCCCGGAAACCAGATTACGAGCTACCATTGGGAATTCGGAGACGGCGCTTCCGCCGAAGGGCCGAATGTCCAACACTCGTATCGCTCCGAAGGGACTTTGGAAGTGGTTCACAGCGTGATCGACCAACAGGGGAATACAATTTTTTGCGATCCGGTCCCAATCGAAGTGTCTGCAGGAACGTAATCTTTAGGTGCAAACCGCCAAGGTGCCAAGAAGGCCAAGGTCACCAAGATTTTCTAAAATTTTAACAAGTTGACGTCCCTGGCTCCCTTGGCGCCTTGGCGGTTAAATACTGTGGCCTGCTACTGAAGGAATTCCAGCAGCAGCCGGTCCAATTTCTCCGGTTGATCTTCCGTTGCAAAGGATCGTGTACTTTCGAAAGGGACCATCCGTAAGGACGATAATTTTACATTCTGCCATTGCTTCAGGGCCGCTTCAGCCATCGGGTTCTTTGGCATCGCATCATCCGGAATCGAGGGGATCACGAGCAACGGGTTGCTGAACTTTTGAATTTCATCTGTTAGATCGGTAGTCATCAATTCGGCATAATAATCCCATACGATATGCGCATCGGATTGTGAGGCCGATCTGGAGAGTGTTTTGGCTGTTTCAGGATTTTTGCAGAGCATAGAGGAATAACTCTGCAGAAAATTGTAATAACAATCCGCAGACGGCCTTGGAAATAATTCAATCGGAAGAAATAGTTTTGCCAATTGTGCACGCTCATCGAGAGTTAGATTCCCTGCCGGTTTTGATGATGTGGACAGCGGTGCATAGAGCAAACCATTCAACGTCACAACACGGCCAATCGCCTTCGGATGATCCAGAGCAATTCGAAGGGCCAGATAGGCTCCGCCTTGATGCCCCATCAGCACAGGCTTGACCAATTTTTCCTGATCGATCAGATTGAGAATTGCCGTTTCTGCGTTTTTCCAGAGACGCAATGCAGCGTAGTCGCGATGCGGGAATGTTGGCGGCATAGCTGCAATGCCGAAACCGGGAAGCGTTACCGAATACATTGTGTATCTGTTTTGATTCCTTTGCATAAAACTCTCAAAGACGCTTCCATCAAAGCCTACATCCGGGATGATGATCATGCGGATCTTTCCATTCCCACTCTTCCTGACATTTCCCAACTCTCCAGGCTTTGCACTCTTTCGGCTAACAGCAGGGGCTTTGTCGGGGCAGTACCAGGAGACAGCCGTCTGAGCCATGGAATCCAGCCTTGCCGGGGGAGTATTCCCACCCTGAAGTATCATCATCGAGCTGAAAAGCTGTTTGTAAGCCTGCTTGCGTTGATCCACACTGAGATCTGCGGATTCTGCTTTGGCTTTTAACTCCGCCAGGCGAATGTTATCTTGCTCTTTGATTTTATTCGTGATTTGAAGATACCTGCCTAAACCTGCGACGAAATCGTTTCCCGCGGCAAAAGCTGTCGTTAAAAAGAGAAACGCAAAAAGGGCCCTAACCAATTGTTGCATTTTCATTGAACTGTTCCTCCAGAATCAATGTGAACTCTATATTCAGGAACAGATGGACAGGAATCACTTTGTGGCTGATGGATGCAAAAGCAGGGCGAATGGTAGAAATGTAGGGGCCCCGCATTTTCGCCGACGGGTGAGTTACCGCCTATTTCAATAACTGCGAGGATTGATTGTTCGGGGTCGGTTCTAATTTGCCGATGACCTCATTCATGATGAAGTCGTTTTCGTTGAAATATCCAAAGATGTTTGTGAACGACACGAAAATGTCACCGCTAGCCGGATGAAAAGCCATCAGAGTATTTACCCCGCCTGGTCCATCGCCCTCTTTGTAAACCAGAACACCATATGGTTTGCGAACGGATTGCAGCGTCCAGATCCGTTCTTCGTCGACTTTTTGTTGATCCATACCTTGGGCTACTGAAAGAATGAACTGCTGCGAGCGTTCCGATAACAGCTTTCCCCGGAATAGAGCTTCTGCAAACTTGAGGAGGTCCGGAAGTGTCGTCACGAGTCCCGCGGCTGCATCGATCCGTTCGGCCGCAGCGGTTGTGTCGAGAAGCTCTCCTTCTTTTCGTTTTTCGACAGGTGAAAACATCGAATGGATCGGTATCATGTCCAGCAGCTCTTTCGAGGCCAGTAGATAGCCATGGACCGTTTGAATCGGCGGCGTGGCGTTTTCGCCCAGATAGTCGGAATAAAAGTATGTAGAACGCATTCCCAGAGGTTGCAGTAAAGTTTTCGTGATGTGCGTTTTGAACGAGTGCCCGGAAACTTTTTCCACGATCATTCCCAGCAGAATGTAATTTGTATCTGAATAATGGTGTCCTTCACCCGGTTTTCCGGCCGGCTTTTTGCGATCCTGATCCGCCAGTGCAACCAACTCTTGCGGTTTCCATACACGATGTGGATCGGCGTTCGGTCCGATCACTGTATTCAAGTAATCCATGTCATTATTGGTCGGGTAGATGCCGCTCGAATGATCGAGAAGCTGAGCTATGGTGATTTGATCGGCATAAGGAATTCGTTCGGTTGCACGGTCCAAAATGCTGACGATTTTCGAATCCAGAGAGATTTTCTTTTGATCGATGAGCTGCAACACAGCTGTTGCTGTGATGGCTTTGTTGATGCTCGCCATATGGAAGGCATCATCGATTCGTATAGGGATCCGCTTTTGCAAGTCGGAGAATCCTATAGCGGCCGAATGCGTGGTTCCATCCCGCATCTGTTGAATCAGGGCGATTCCCGGATAACCTCTCTCGATTGATTTTTGTAAAAGCTCATTCAGTTCCGCGTTCCTTGTATCGGCAGATAACTGCAACGCAATGCAAAATGCAAGGATGGCAACCGTGATCCTCATCAGATTTCCTCCAGGACAGTCTCCGAGTAATGTCAAACAGGCATAAGGACGAATTTTTGGGCGGTTTTGTTCCTGTATTGCTAGGTATGCTGACTCGATCCAGATCGGAAAACGATAAAGCGCCGTCGTTGTATTCTTTTTCCAACAAGAATCAGGATGCTCCGACCATAGAAGCGGACTCCACTGCCAATAGAAGCTCTTTAGAGTTTAGTCGTACAGTTGCTTCAAATCTTCCGATGCTTGAACCAGTTCATGGATCATTCCGACGTCCATGGGCGAGTGGGCTCCATCCGGCACGATGCGAAGATCGGAACCCGGAACGGCTTTGTGAAGATCCCATGCGGAAACCGGAGGGCAAAGCACATCATGACGTCCCTGAACGATCCGGCACTCGATCCCTTGAATTTTGTGAATCTGTTCCAGCAGATAGTTGTCCGACTTCATGAAGAAGTTGTTGACGCTGTAATGACATTCAATGCGTGAAATCGCAACTGCAGATATCGGTTCCATCATGGAATCAATGACGCTTGGATTCGGGACCAGGGTCATTGTTGAAACTTCCCATCGTGTCCAGGCTTGCGCAGCCAAAAGTTTCTTCTCTTCATTCTCTCCGGTAAGAATATTGTAGTAGGACGATAAAAGGTTATTGCGGTCCTTTTCTGGAATCGGACTCACGAACCTTTCCCATTCATCGGGAAATATTTGAGAAGCTCCACCCGGGCGGAACAACCAGTCTACTTCCATTGGTCGCGCCAGGAAGATCCCGCGCAAAATCAATCCGGCAACGCTCTGCGGATGATGGATTGCGTAACTTCAAGCCGAGCGTGGATCCCCAACTTCCTCCCATCACAATCCATCGTTCGATGTTGAGATGTTTCCTGAGTTTTTCCAGATCTTCCACAATATCCCATGTGGTGTTTTCTTTTAGCTCAGCATAGGGAGTGCTTCTTGCCGCTCCTCTCTGATCCGGAAGGATCACTCGATAAAATTTCGGATCGAAAAAACGTCTGTAATCCGGGAGAATTCCGACACCAGGTCCTCCATGCAGGAATAGAGCAGGCTTCCCCTCCGGATTTCCGGCTTCTTGATAAAACATTGTATGGATTTCGGAAACTTTGATGGTGCCCGTGCGATACGGCTCAAGCGGCGGATACAACGTTCGGCGTTCCATGATCCATCAGTATAGCCTTAAATCAGGCCGGTTTTTGTAGAGGCGCATTCATGGCGTCCCTGTG
Organism: uncultured bacterium; assembly: GCA_963771165.1. Taxonomy (GTDB): domain Bacteria; phylum Acidobacteriota; class HRBIN11; order JAKEFK01; family JAKEFK01; genus JAKEFK01. The sequence goes on from CAVYSN010000009.1 coordinate 126,715, forward strand.
CTGATAATATGGGATCGCGGGGGCGATGAATCGCGCCCCTACCTCGAGGCCCGCAATAGGCGGGCGTTACAAACGCAACAGGACCCGTTTCATCACCTGTGGAGGACACTACAAACCGCCCCGTTTGGCTTTGGCGACTCGATCCACTATCCTGTTCTCATTCCACTTTAAGAGGATAGAACCATGAAAGCACTGACTTTGATTGCAATCACAATCGCAGCTCTCACCGCCTTGCCGGCTGCAGCGGAAACCACAATGACTCGAAAGCGGAATCCTTTGTTTCGGGTCTGACATTGAAAAACTTTGATGAATCGATTCGTCCTCAAGACGATTTGTATCGGTTCGCGAACAATAACTGGCTGAAGAATTCGAAAATCCCTGCAGACAAATCCAATTATGGAACGAGCGCAATTCTTTTCGACCAATCGCTGGACCGTCTGAAACAAATTATCGAGCAAGCGGCTCAGTCTAAAACTGCGCCTGGAACCGAAACGCAAAAAGTCGGTGATTTTTATAGAAGCTACACGAATATAGAAAAAATTGAAGCTCTTGGAATGAAGCCTGTGGAAAAATACTTGCAGGAAGTGGAAGCGATTGCGGACAAACCCGAGCTTGCTGCGTGGTTTGCGCAAGGTCAGCGAACCGGCATCGACGGTCCGATCCAGTTCTTCATCAACCAGGATGAAAAGGATGTCAATCAGTACATCGGCTACTTTTATCAGAGCGGCCTCGGACTCTTGGATCGTGATTCTTATTTTAAAGAGGATGACAAAAGCAAGGAGATCCGTGCTGCATACCTGAAACACATCGAAACGATGTTTGCATTGGCTGGGTTTTCCGATCCGGCCGGCAGCGCCAAAAAGATTTACGCACTGGAAGAAGAGCTTGCTAAAGGGCAATGGACGCGCGTAGAAAATCGGGATCCGCAGAAAACATACAACAAGATTGAAATCAATAAGCTGGATGCGCTGACGGCCGATGTGGACTGGCAAGCATTTGTGAACGGGCTCGGTTTGCAAAACCAGACTGCCGTTGTGGTTCAACAGCCCACGTATATGACTGCATTCGGCACGGCATGGAAGAGCGGCTCCATCGATGATTGGAAGATTTATGCAAAATGGCGCGCGCTTTCCGCAGCAGCTCCGTATTTATCCAAAAAATTTGACGATCAAAGTTTTGACTTCTACAGCAAAACGTTAAGAGGTATTCAGGAACAACAGCCACGGTGGAAACGCGCGGTTCAAAATATTGACGGACTCATGGGAGAAGCGGTGGGAAAGATTTACGTGCAGAAGTATTTTCCGCCTGAAGATAAAGCCCGGATGGAAAAGCTCGTGCAGAACCTGCTGACAGCCTATGATCAGAGCATCCAGGACCTGGATTGGATGTCACCGGAAACGAAAACTGCAGCCAAAGAAAAACTGTCAAAATTTACATACAAGATTGGATATCCGGACAAATGGCGCGATTATTCCGATCTGGAAATCAAAGCGGATGATTTGCTGGGAAATGTGACGCGCGCTCGGGTGTTTGAATACAACCGGAACCTCAACAAGCTTGGAAAGCCGATCGACCGCGCATGAATGGGGGATGACTCCACAAACGGTGAACGCGTATTACAACGCCACGATGAACGAAATCGTATTTCCCGCAGCGATTCTGCAACCGCCATTTTTCAACACGCTTGCTGAGGATGCGGTCAATTATGGTGGCATCGGTTCTGTCATCGGTCATGAAATCGGACACGGTTTTGATGATCAGGGTTCACAGTATGCGGGGGATGGCAGTTTACGGAACTGGTGGAGCGAAACGGATCGCAAGGAATTCGAGAAACGAACCGAAAAGCTTGTGGCTCAATACGATTCGTTCTTTCCGGTTGATGGAGAACACATCAACGGCAAGCTGACGCTGGGTGAAAATATTGGCGATCTTGGTGGACTCAGCATCGCATACAAGGCCTACAAGCTGTCGCTCGGCGGAAAGGAAGGTCCGGTGATCGATGGTTATTCGGCCGATCAGCGTTTCTTTCTGGGTTATGCGCAGGTGTGGGCGCGATTGTATCGCGACGAAGAACTCCGCCAGCGTCTTGTAGTCGATCCGCATAGCCCGGGCGAATATCGTTGCAACGGCGTACTGCGCAACGTCCCGGAGTTTTACAAAGCGTTCCGTGTGAAGCAAGGGGATAAACTCTATCTAAAACCGGAAGAGCGTGTGAAAATCTGGTAACTCTCGGATCTGTCCGCTGTAGAATGAAGCTGTGATTGCTGCTTGTCCCTTCTGCAGTATGGATCCGGCGCGGATTCTCCAAAAGACAGAACTTACCTACACAATTCGAGATGGCTTTCCCGTTTCTCCAGGGCATACGCTGATCGTTCCGATAAGACATGCATGCTCGTTTTTTGAAATGACTTCCGAGGAGAGAGTTGAGTTACTGGAATCGTTATACGCGGCGAAAGTAGAAATTGACGCCGAATTTCAGCCTGATGGCTACAACATTGGTATTAATGACGGATCAGCAGCCGGTCAAACCGTACCTCATCTCCACATACATTTGATTCCACGGTTTGTCGGTGACCAAGCCGATCCTCGTGGCGGGGTCCGATGGATTTTCCCTGAAAAGGCAAACTACTGGAATAAAAAGTGATGACGCCTTCGGCTGAAGATCAGATCCAATTTCTGAGTAATCTTCAACGCCTGCTGTCCGAAGGTGGTTTCACTGCAACCTACAAATTTGCTTTTCTTTTGGCCCTGGCTGACCTTTCTGTGGAGCTTGAGCCGGGTGAAGAATCTGTAGCCAACGAGCAGTTGGTGGCACTCTTCACAAGCGCAAATTCTTGTGCGACTTGAATGCGAGTATTCACATCACGCGTTGGGCGTATGAGCAGGCGAAATCTCTGGTGCTTCTGTATGGCTGCAAAAAACAATGTAGCACTCGCGTCTCGCGGGCTATTTAGCTTGGGCTCTGCCCGCGTTACAAATTGGCTCAACCAGATAAGGATCCTATCTCGGGCACCCGCTTTGCACTACTGGACGCGAAACATGGCAAAGAAGTCATGCCTTAAAATGCGCTTTCATACGCCGGCGTATGCGGCAGCGAAGGCGGGCGAAAATTCTTCCAGTGTAGTCTTCGTTGTATTCTCCGGACCCCGTTTATAAGCGACCGTCAATCCATTATTCATGGCAGTTTCCATTTCGATGTACGATTTGGCCACGCTTCGGGAGATACCGGCGTCCAGCAATCCCTTTTCCATATCCTCGTAGCTGAATTGGATATACGGCAAATCCGGTTTTCCGATCGCTTCACCAAAAATCCGCGTTGCTTCTATAAATGTATAGTCGCGTGGACCAAGCAGAAGGCGGACTCCTTTTTCCGGAAAGTCCAAACTCAAAAGCGTGGCGGCCGCAACTTCAGCGATATCCCGCGTTGCAATGTAAGGAATGGGAAGATCACCCCGGATCGCAGATCCATTGATTCCCATACTTTTGATCATCGGAATATTCATCAAGAAGTTTTCCATGAAATAAGTGGGACGAAGATGCAAAACGCGGGTTTGCTTTAATTGATTCAAACGCTCTTCCTGCCGGTGCAATCCGGCAATGGGACCGGTGCCGGCTTTATGCTCGGCGCCCAAACTGCTTAGATTTACAACAGAAGGAACTTTTGCAGCCTCAACCGCCGATGCGATCGCCTCGCCAATCGTGTCCTGATAAGCGTTTATATCTTTTGCTTGAACATCTGTCGGAATCATTGTGAATACGGCCCTTGCATCTTCAAAAACGCGTGTCAAAAAGGGAGCATCATTCAGGGATCCTGTAACCGCTTCAGCTCCCTTTTCCGAAAACGGTTTTAAGCGGCCGGTATCCCTGCCGATCACACGAACTTTTTGTCCGGCTGAAGCAGCGCATGCGCAATCTTGCTGCCAATATTACCGGCGGCTCCGATGATTACGTACATAGCTGGTTCACCTCCTTCCGTTAAAGTTATAGGATAAAAAAGTAAGAAGTAAAGAACGGACGTGCTAAATGCTAACGAAGAAAATTGAACTGTGGATATTTTTCTCTTTGATTTCGACAGCGCTTTTTGCTGCATCTACCCCACCGGTTTCTGGGAAATATCTTGCAAACAATAAAGAAGCAAAGCTCGCATACGCTTTAGCTTTGCAGATTGATGACTGGAGCGGAGAACCTGCCTATCAAATCATTCTGACTGAAAAGGACCCGGCAGGAGCAACAAAACCTGATTTCGATGCATTGTTCGGTAAACTCGGAAGCGCTCTACTTGTGAAGATCACGAAGAGCGGAAAGATTATCGGTACCGAGATCTGTCATCAGAATCTGAAACGCAGCGGCGTCTCTTCTATAGGCAATCTTAACGTTGAAAAATTTAAAATCGATGCAAACACGATCCACGGCCGGATATTCACGAATGGACTGGCTAAGGTGTTTGATGAAACCTGGGAAACAGATCTAACCATAGCAGCACCGATACAGACGAAATAAGAAGCGTTCACATTATGCACGACACAACTGCTCAAATTGGAACACGCGCGCTATGAATGTCGCCCCTGCAGATCGTATGAATCCTGGCTCATGTCTCTATCCTCCAAAGTACACGGCACGATGGAACCGTGCCCTACAGAATTTATCATGAAAGAGCAGCGCGGGGCGGCTCCTTTCGTGGGTTATAATGCTGTCAAGGCACGATATGGCTCTGATCAAGTTCGTTGCGAATCACGATGATCTTTCGACGGATCGCGGATATCAATTCAAGTTTTATTGCGACAAGTGCCGCAACGGATATCTATCCGCTTTTCAACCATCCATCACCGGAATGGCGGGAGGATTGTTGCGCGCTGCAGGGAACCTGTTCGGTGGAGTGCTGGGCCGCGTAGGGAACAGTACATACGAAATTCAGCGCGCGATTGCAGGAAAAGCTCACGATGATGCTTTGCTGAAGGCTGTCGAAGAAGGGAAGCAGCACTTCAAGCAATGCAGCAGATGTGGAAAATGGGTTTGTCCCGACGTTTGTTGGAATCAACCAAGAGGTTTATGCGAGGGATGCGCTCCGGATGAAGGAGAAGCTCTTGCAGCCGCCCAGGCGCAGGTCACCAGCGAACAAATTTTTCAAAAGGCCCGCAACACAAATCTGATTGGACATGTGGACATGAATCAAAAAGCAACGGCTGAGACTCCGCTCTGCCCGAGCTGCGGTGCGAAAACCACCGCAAGCAAGTTCTGTCCTGAATGCGGAGGGGCGCTGGTAACGAAGATCAAGTGCAAACGCTGCGGTGTCGAAACGGCTCCGTCAACTTTGTTCTGCCCCGATTGCGGCAACAAAATGACTCTTTAGTTCCGATGATCCGATTCGGTGATTGACAACATCAAAGGCAGTCTGCCTGAGATTGTCTCTGTTCCCAGGATTGCAGGCAAGATGCCTGCACACCTCAATGCAGACGGGAACGCCTGCGCTTCTTACTCAGCGCGTGAGGAGACCGACGGTTTTAAGACAAAGCCTGCCAGAGGCGGGGCGTTACAAACCGCCTTGAATTTCTTGACCTCTTGCCGCGTTTCATGCTTCAATCGAATTATATCCTTTAAACTCGAGGTGAATTGTGGCGCTAAGAATTAATAGCGAAGCTCCGAACTTTACTGCCGACACGACACAAGGCAAAATCAACTTTCACGAGTGGATCGGTGATGGCTGGGCCATTCTGTTCTCCCATCCGAAAGATTTTACTCCAGTCTGCACGACTGAACTCGGATACATGGCCAAGCTGGGCCCCGAATTTCAGAAACGGAATACGAAAGTGATCGGTCTCAGTGTGGATCCGGTGGACGATCACCACAGGTGGTCCAAAGATATTGAGGAAACCCAGGGTTATGCCGTGAATTATCCGATGATCGGCGATCCTGAATTAAACGTGGCGAAGGCGTACGACATGTTACCCGAAGAAGCAGGTAAGACGTCCCAGGGACGCACTGCGGCGGATAACGCGACAGTCCGCTCCGTGTTCATCATCGGACCGGATAAGAAGGTTAAAGCCATGCTGACTTATCCGATGAGCAGCGGCCGTAACTTTGACGAAGTGCTCCGGCTATTGGATTCCTGTCAGTTGACAGCGAAGCATAAGGTGGCAACACCGGTGAACTGGAAGCAAGGGGAAGATGTGATCATCGTACCAGCTGTTTCCGATGCAGAAGCGAAGGAAAAGTATCCACAGGGTTGGAAGGCGCCAAAGCCTTACATTCGGATCGTAGGTCAGCCTAAATAAAAACTGAAATGGCGCGATCAATCGCGCCCGTTTATCCCTGCATGTCTAACGAGTGCTGCGGAATTCGTCTGCGTTGGGCTCCTTGGATAACCGGCCATAAGTTGCTCACGGTTTGTCTGAAAGCGCTTTCCTGATTACATTTAAGTACCATGTCGGCACGAACGAAAATCAATCTTCTTTGTTTGCTTGTTTTCTTCATTTCATTTGCTTCAGGTCAACAGCTGCAGGAGCAGGTCGAGGTGGAGCTGGTGCAGGTGGATCTTGTCGCCACGGACTCCAAAGGCACGCTTGTGACAGACCTCACTGCTGAAGATTTTGTTTTAAAAGAGAACGGAGCGGTTCAGACCATTACCCACTTCTATAATTCTTCCGATGATAGCAGCCGCTTCCCATTGACGGTTTCCTTCCTGGTCGATACCAGTTACAGCATGCACGAAAAGGTTGCAGGCTTAACCAGGATCGAAATTGCGGTTGAAGCGGCGGATCTCGTGATCCGGGAACTTGCAGAAAACGATCAAATAGAATTGATCGAATTCAACAATAAGCCTGAACCGATTGTTCCCTTCACTTCCGATCCGAGTGCGGTTCGAGAAAAGCTCAAGACTCTGGATTTTCAACAGGCCAATACGGCCATGCATGATTCGGTGAAATTCGCTGTTGAAAGGATCAAAAGCCGTTCCGGCAGAAAAATCATCGTGATTTTTTCCGATGGTATGGATTCAGCAAGCAAGTCCTATGAAGAGGATGTGGTTGAGGCGATCAAAAGAGCCGAAGTGACGATCATTACTTTCTATTCAGCATTCGGACGGATCAACTTACCTGTTCAGATGGGTGGGGGACCGAGCTCCATGGGCAGGATCAGAATTCGGGCAGGGGAGGACGCGTTAAGACTCTATAGCGACATGACAGGCGGTCAATTCTTTTCTTTCAAGAAGGAACCGGAACTCGTAAAAGCCATGGAGGGTTTCCGTGCGTATCTTCAGAGTCAATACACACTCGCTTATAAGCCGGCCGGCAAAAAGAAATCCGGCTTTAGAAAAATCAAAGTGGAATGCAAACGGAAGGGCATTCAATTGCGTCATCGCGAAGGCTATTGGGCCGGTTGATTTCTACACTGAGTCGCAATTTATGACCCCCGCTGTCAAACTCAGTAGAAGCGGGTCTCAGCCCCCACCGTACAGGCTCGCAACCCGAAAAAAAGGGACATTTTGACAACAGGCTGAAAGGGTGTAAAGTATCATCGGGCTTCATTTAAGAGGAACTTGACAGTGGACTCTACCGCCTGTTCACAGTGTGGAGAGAAAATTCTTCCTCACTGGACTGTGTGCCCCGTGTGTGTCCTGCCATTTACAGATGTAGCGGCGAATCGCCTCTCTCATTCTGAAACTTTCGCAAGAGCTTCCCGTTTTCTGGATCTTTGCTGTGTGCAATGCAAAGGCATCCTGAGTCCTGATGCTCAGTATTGTCCTCATTGCCATCTCCTGATCGTTAGACGTTATTGTTCCGGATGTAGCCGGCTCATTCCTGAACATGCCGGCATGTGTCCTTACTGCTCCACGCCTGCATCTGCGAAACGGAGTCGCATCAAATTCTATTTGCAATCCGCGATTGTTTTGACGATTGCCGTTTCAATAGTTGCCGGCGTTCTCTTCCTTGTGTATCGAATTCCCGATGTTCCTTCCAAGTCTGTTGTACCTTTACCAGTATCGTCCGCTTTTGAACAGCAAGCCGGCGATACTACGAAGCCAGCAGAGTTAGTGCCCCGGGTCACGACACAAGCGATAGCCGAAGATGAAAAACCAGCTCCAGTTCTTCCTCAAGAGGACATTCCATTGAGTGCGAGTGGGCCTGAAGATCAATTCGATTCGGAGCCATCTGTTGAGGATACGAATATTCTAGAACCGATTCAGGATCAGGAAGAAGAGGCTCAAGAAGGGGAACTCCAACGCCCGATTCCAGAGTCGCCGGTGGTTGATGGAGATTGGGAAGCAAGAGGCGCCAGGCTGAAAGAAGGGAGAAAACTAACAGAGAAAGCGTCGCTCTTGATGAAACAGGGACGTTATTCGGATGCCAGTGTCGTATTGACGACAGCGTTGAGCACCTTTCCTGATAAAACAACGGATTTGAGCTACGGTGAGGCATTGTATAGGCTCGGAATCTGTTTGCGAGTTAAAGGTCAACCGGAACGAGCGATCCCCATTCTTCAAGAAGCGATGCGCTTTCCTTATATCCGACGCAAAGTCCTTCTTGAAGTGGAAGCCGCCACAAGCCAAATCAAACGCACCAAGTTGAGCCAAACCAGCGGAACACGCCCGTAAGAAAAGTTCAAGGTGTTTACCCAAGCAAACACTTTTAAACTTTTAACCGTTTTACATGACAGGGTGAAAGAGAAATTCCGACTTGACCGACATTGAGCAAACGAACTTAAAAAAGATAAGGGAATCGTTGCGGCAGGAGAGTCTCACTCCGGTTCTTTGAGATCCGCCCGAACTGTAACGCTTCGCAATGGTTGGACGGAAACCAATTCATGCAGACCCGGGTTAAGCCATACGGGTTTGTCATATAGCCTTCCATCGATTTTGAGCTTTTCGCCACCTCGCGCCTCAATCCTGTAGAGGAGTGGTATTTCGATCCGGAACACAGCTTTGTTTCCTGTCAGGTTTTCGGCTCCCAGTATCTTCCCGGCAACATAAACGCTTTCGTATTCTGCGGGAAGATAGTTGGTTCTGAGGAAATCCTGAATCTTTTGCGGCAAATCTGAGACGCGATCATCATACAGAACGATCCTGCAATGATTCTGCTTCAAACTCTCTGGAATGCTTTCTGAAATTTCTCCGCGTTTGATCTTATAGCGCAGCCCTTCGACAAGCGACCCGTAGTAATAGGCCTGCTTGCGAAATACGTACGCGGCATTTCCGTCAAAAATGGGTTCGTCACGGTTCGTGTTCATGATGATGTATCGAATGAGGTCCATTTGTTTCTGATTCGTATCAGTTGAAGAAATTCGGAGCAGAAGGGCCGCAATAGGAAGGACCAGACCTGTAAAAACTGTAAATGCCAAAAACAAAATTCGTTTGAAATCGAGTCCCTGTATTCGTCGCAGAGATTTGTTCAGTGCAAACCCTGCATAAATCGCAAAAATTGGAATGAATGTTAAAGCAGATTGTGAGAATGCGGATGGCAAAAAAAAGACAAGAACCACAAACGGGAGTAACGCAGGGACCAGTAGAAAAGATGATAGCGTGTGCGTGCGGCTCTTGCGGCCGCGTAAGGAGAGGATCATTCCGGCGAATCCCAGCAGTATGAAACCGAGATTTTGAGGAAGGAGTAAGAAAGCAGGTCCTCTTGTGTCCGGGTAGGAAAGATTCTGGAAAATTGTCGAATCAATCCATACATGGAATATTCCTTTCGTATGAAAAAAGACTCCTAAGGCTGCAATCGGAATGAGAAAGCCGCCAAGGAAGAAAATTTGCCGCTTCAGGATTCTATGGAGCCCGTACCTCGCTTGTGTGAACACTGTGATTGCTGCAGCCGCTGCACAGATGAGCGCTTTCGGGGAAAAAAGCATCCCAATGCCGAGCATCAATCCCGAAATCCAGAGTCCGCCATCCCGGGTGGAGACGCCGGTTCGAAAACAGAACCACAAACTGAGAAGCCAGAAGAGAACAAGAAACTGATCGGTTCGAACCTCAATCGTTTTTTGCAAGAAAATCTCAGAGAAACATAAGACAAGAACCGCAAGGATAGCGGTTGTCCGATCGTTATCAAGTCCTGCAATCCTGTAAATGAGTCCGGCGATTGCTAATCCTGCAAGCGAGTGAAACATCCGGATCACCAGAACCGCGCTTACCCCTTCCTCCAGAAGGGATAGAACAGGCGCAGTCAAGTAATACAAAAGAGGAGAATGATTTTCCCAGAAATCACGATAGGGCAGGGAACCGAGATGAATCAACCAGGATGCATGCAGGTGCTGAAATTCGTCTGCGTTGATCTGTCGGTACAGAGTCAAAATGATTCGAGCGATCACCGAGAAGATCAAAAGCAAGATCAGAATCCATTTACGATGCGACATCAATTTATGGAATGCGGAATTCAACATCACCCCCCGGAATGCGTTATCATATATGCATGGCAACCAGTGGACATAAAAGTATCTCAAGAGTAGATCATAAAAAGAAGCATGCGTTCGGGTGGCTCGTGCGGATTGCTTTCCACAGCGAAATGCATCAGAAATTTTTCAGCGACATCGCCCACGGGGGTAAACGAGCAGCATTGAAAGCTGCGATTGACTGGCGAAACAAAACCGAGAAAAAGATCGGAAAACCACGAACGGAAAGGAAAGTGGCGATGCCAACTTCCCGGAATCGAAGCGGTGTCGTTGGAATTCGCCGGACCACCAAGGCTATGACAAGAGATGGCCTTAAGAAAGGACCGGTCTATGAAGTCTGGTGGTTCCCAAAACGGGGCGTCATCCGTAAAACTTCGGTTTCCATCTACAAGTACGGTGAACGCGGGGCATTTCAGCGTGCGTACGCTTTGCGCAAGGCCGGTGAAGTAGAGATGTATGGAACTGAGCTAGCCGATAGAAAAAAGGGGCCGGCAAAGTCAAAAAGAAAGCTTGGACGCAAAACTCGTAGTTGAAAAGCCAGATGTGTATAAACAGACACATTCACGCGGCATTTTTTTTGGCGAGCTGACGGCACAGTTTGAACTCTTTTAGCATGTGCTGAAAGGCGAGAAGGAACTCTTCCGACCTCAGCTTCGAGCCGCAACCCTCACAGCACTCGAGATGGATCGTTGCCAGCAAAGCGCGCACCGCTTCCCCGGAGTCCATCGCTTCCTCCTGTATTGTCTGTTCTATTTCGTGAAAGGGATTCTTCATTCCAGTAACCTCTGCAAAGCTGATATCCAAATGTCGTGCCAGGATTGAACTCAAAATCTTGTATAAGAAGGGAGATACCCCCTTCTTATACTTGCGTCTTTGCGTTAAATCTTATTTCCAGTAAAGTTCTTCGGCGTTCCAGAGGGTTCGATGCCGCATGGGGATTGGTTTCATATTTCCGATTCTTGTTCGAGCGCACACGAATCCATAAGGATGGAACGTAAAGATCATCGGTTGGTGTTCAGCAAGAATTTTCTGGGTCTCGTCATAGTATTTTTTTCGCATTCGCTGTTCTGAGGTGGACATTGTCAAACTTACAAGCTCATCGATTCGTTTTTCCCACGAAGTGAAGGGCTTTTGTTGGCGGGGCCACCAGAAATGCATCGATCCACTGCTGAGCAGCATGTTCCTGCGTTCTCCCGGATCCGGGTCATCGCGGTTCAACCCGAGCAGCACGGCGTCATATTGAAATGTACGATTCACAGAATTGACCAGCGTTGCAAAATCAAGAGCGCTGTATTGCACATCCATACCTAGCTTTGCGAGGTCAGAAACAATCAGAACGCATTGGGTGTTTCGAATCGAACTGTTCGCATTTGTGAAAAGCGAGAATCGTACTCTGTTTCCGTTGCGATCGTACAGTTCCAACTTGCCGGCAACGTTCTGTTTCTGATAAAAGCCGCTCTGTTCAAGCAAAGACTTCGCCTTTTTGAGATCATGGGGATACCGCTGAATTTCCGAATTGTACCAGAGCTGATTTCCCGGACTCTCTATACTGAAAGCAGGGATTCCGTGCCCGTAGAGCGAATTTTGGATAAGAGTGTCACGATCGATCGCGTGAGATACAGCCCTGCGAAAATGGATATCAGTAAACCAGGATAGCTTGACCGGATTCACATACGCCTGGTTCGTATCCGGATCGGTTCCGCGATTCTGGTTAAAAAATAGTCCTTCCATTTCGAAAGTCGGCCCGACGTTACTGATTTCCATTTGCAGGGCTTTTGCCTTTTGCTGCAACCGATCCACATCACTTGCTCGAATGTTCTGATAAGTGTCGATCTCATTGTTCTCGATTTTCAGTTGGACCTGATCCTGATTGGCCAAAATCATAAATACAAGCTCATCCAAATAGGGGAGCTGGACTCCCTCCCGGTCCTTTTTCCAGTAATGAGAATTTCGCGATAGCGCGAGCTTTTGTCCCGGAACAAACGCTTTCAGTTGAAAGGGCCCAAGCCCCGCAATGTTTGTTCCGGCGGGCTGCATGACTTCAGCAAAGCGGCCATCCCTGTAGAGGTTTTCCCAGAGGTGTTTTGCAAGGATAGGACATGTTCCCGGATCCAGATGGCGTAAAAAAGTCACGTGCCTCGAAGGGAGCGATGCTTTTATGGAATACTGATCCATGAGGCTCCAGTGTATATTTTTGCCACCTATCGATAGAGCGTCATGGGCCAGGGAAGAGATCTTGCCGTCATTTACGATCTGCATCGTGAATAGCACATCTTCAGCAGTAAATGGTTGCCCGTCCGACCAGCGAACGTTCTTTCGTAGATGAAAAATCCATTCCAGCTCATCCGCGCTCAGCTCCCAGGATTCGGCCAGAGAAGGTTCCGTTCGTTGTGTGAGCGGATTCAGCCTTGTGAGTCCTGCGTTCATCAAACGGCTGTAGGTTGGGGTTTCGCTGTCTGTAGAGAGATACGAATTGAGGGTCTTGATCTCTGTGAAGGTGGCCGTGATCAGCGTTCCACCTCGTTTCTCCGTCGTAGAGGAGTAAAGCGCCAACCCACCTAACATGGCCGCTAGTAGAAGTCCGAACTTAAAGCGAATCATTAGACAAGACCTAGTTTGTGACTTCCACTATAATATAGGAACCATGCGGCCATGATTGGGGATCGATACGTACTTCAAGAACTATACGCATCGGGTGCGCAGTCCAGAGTCTGGAAAGGTCTGGACAAAATCACCGGTGACTGCCGGATCATAAAAACCGGCGTAGAGATCAGAAAAGAAGCGATTCTTGCGCGCAGTCTTGTTCATCCACTGGTTGCTTACCCTTACGATTTCGGAGTCGATCCGGAGCATGGCCAGTTCGCCGTCTATCCGGAGTTTCTCGGAAAAAATTCTTTGCAGTGGATCAAGAACAACGGAGAAAGGGACCACCTGAAACATTTTGTTGCTCAAGTTGCTGAAGTTTTATCTTTCCTTCATCAACACGGATGGCTCTATAACGATTTCAAACCGGAACATTTTCTGATTCACAATAACTCTTTGAAAGTGATCGATCTGGGCTTGTGTAGCGAAATGAAGAGCCTCGATCATTCGAACACTTTTTCCGGGACATTTCCTTTTATATCACCCGAACGATTGAACGGTCGTCCTTTCGATCAAAGATCTGACATCTTTGCATTTGGAATTCTCCTGTTGCATCTCCTGCTTTCAGAAGATTCGATTCCGGTCGAACCTTCAATGGGAGCTCTGCAGACCTTTCTTTACAAGGCCAATTCCCTGAAAGAGCCGTGGAAAGGATTGGTTTTGCAAATGACGGCGTTAGAGCCCGCCCAAAGAATTTCAAGCGCCTCGGAACTTCGTAAAAAGATTATGCCTGCCGCTGAGAAGGTTTTTGCTTCTATTCCTGCCGCAGAAAATATTTCAATCCCTCCGGGGGCCTTGAACGAAAAATTACTTTGCGTGTATTCGCAATCCGAGACTTCGCTGGAGGCCGCATACAACAGGATTCTGATTGATTCATGGCAAACAGGCACGACCGTATATTCCTTTCACTTGAACCAAATTTCTCCGGAAGATTCCTTTCAAAAATTATGCATGGCATTGACCGGAATGAGAATGAGTGACCCATATACAGGCTTCCGGGTTTTTCAAGAACGCAAAGATGATTCGAACATCGTTTTGATATTTCGATCGCCCGAGCTTCTAACGCCGGAGCAAAGAGCGATGTTTTTTTTCGGAACCTCCTGCCTGGCGGAATACGATTGGATCAAGATGGTTCTGTTGAGCACCAGAGCATGGATTTCCAGCCTGGGCGAATCGTGGAAACATTTCGCGTTAACCGCGACTGGTGAATACGATTCTCAGAATTCAATCGAGTCTCTGACTCCAGCCAACAGAAAAATACTGAACGCGCTGGCCATCGCGGGAGGAAAACTCTCGATTTCCATCCTGGATGATTTAGGTGATCACAAAAGCCTGACCGATCTGCAACAGCAAGGATTCGTTTCCCTGAAGAATGACTCTCCATCTCTTGTCCTATCGGCGGATTTGCTTCTTTCGCGAATGCGTTTGAGCCAGAAAGCCGCCACTGCAACCCGAATGCTTCAGAAATATGGAAGGATGCTGGACCCCATTGCGACCTTCCATCTTGCCACCCATGCAGGAAATGAAAGGTTGGTAGCGAGATCCGCTTTATTCGCTGCCAGAAAGTTTCCAGACAGCGAACAGGCATCGCGATTTGAATGGTACTGGAATGCATTTGCTTCAAAAGCCAAGTTCCCTCGCCGAATTTTGTTCCGTTTGGCAAATGCCTTTTTAAGATCGGGTGACTTTCAAAAGGCCCGAAAAATACTGATGTCTATTCGTAAGCGGTTTGGGGATTCATTCCAGTTTGCTGATTTGCTCCTGAATTACCTTCACCGAAAGTACAAACTTGAATCAGCAATTCGGGTTTCAGCCCGATACGCAGCGCTCGCTCATTTTCGTGAGAAAAAGGAATTGGAGCAGTATTTTCTTGTGAGGCAGGCGGGATTTCAAGTTCTGAATCATGATTTCATTCCGGCAGGGAAGCTCCTCGACCAAATTTCAATGAATTCCAGTCGTCAAGTCGAGGGCCTGCATCATCACTTCAGAGGATTGCTGTATTTTTTCCATGGAAATCTTTCGGATTCTCTGAACGAATTTCGTTCCGCGTCTAAAATCAGGCATCGTTTTCGAACTTCCAGCATCATGAATATTGGAGTCGCGTTGGGCAAAATGGGGAAATTCGAAAAAGCGGAAAAATGGTTGCATCGATCGATTGGAGCCTTCTCGAAAATTCAAGACAAGGACAGACTCAGTCACGCATTTTCCAATCTTGGTATGGTCTATCAATTCGCCGGTAAGACTGAACAGGCCAAGAAGAATTTTTTACGAACGATTCATCTAAGTCGTGCATGCAGGAATAGACACAACTATATTCACTCGTTGAATAATATGGGGACGGTTTATGAGAATGAAGGACGTATAGATAAGGCGATAGCGATCCGGTCAAGAGTCTTCAGGCTTGCAGGGAAATGGAAGCTGCCCGTTCACCAGACATTCGCTTTAACGAATGCTGGTTTGCACTTGGGTTACAAGGGACGTTTTCGTAAAGCAATCCGGTTGTTGAAGCAGGCAATCCATGTTAGATCGGAAATGAAATTGAAGTTTTCACAAGCGCACGCCTATGAATACCTTGCAATTACGTACTTTTTGGCCCGCCATTTCAATTCTTCAGAGCGGGCATTTCTTATTACTCGAAAATTATTTCACAAAGCCGGTTGTGACCTGGATCCGAAGCGCGTGAATATTTTTCTGGCATTGGTCTATCTGGAAAAAAAGGAGACCCTGCGCGCACAACGAATTCTACAGAAACCATTTTCATTCGAACCCAACTCCTTTGAGGAGGGCATGCAGTGTTATGCCCGCGCAGTTTATTTGCTCGAGACGTCTCCGGATAAGCAGTGCCTTGCATCCATCCACGATGCTGAAAGGGTGTTTCGTCGGGTTCCGTCGCTTTTCTGGTTGGCAAAAGTTCACAAGCTAAAATCGGAATTTTACAGACGCAGTGAGAATTATGAAAAAACGATTTTAAGCTTGCAGGCCGCTTATCACCTCTTTTCCAGGCTTGGATCCCGCAAAGAATTACAGAATCTACCGAAGGAAGGAATGGATATGCAAATCTATCAGGATTTTCTGGAACGGCTTGCGCACACGTTGCCCTACAAAGCATTGCAGATGGTAAAAGAAATTCTATCCGTGCAGGAAGTCGATGCAATGGTGACAAGGATTCTGGATACCGCGCTGGAACTCACGAGCATGGATCGCGCGATCTTGATTTTGAATGAAGAGCCCCTGCGTGTTTTCAAATCCGCTTCGCTTGCTGAATCTCACGTGCAGGATATTCTGGATGTCAGTCGTTCTGTTTTGAAGTCGGCGACTGAATCGGGAAAGTCCGTTCTCTGCTTTGATGCCTCGGCCGATCCACTCCTGCAAAACCGGCCCAGCATCATAAACAACAGGATTCTCAGTGTTGTCTGTTTGCCGCTCAGAGGAGCCACCGGAAAACCGGTGGGTTGTTTGTATCTGGACAGTTGTGAAGGAGTTGAGACACTCGCTGAAACGGAGAAGATCCTGCTGGAAATTTTTTCTGCGATTGTCGGGCTTGCTCTCAGTCAATCCTTGCTTCTGGAAAGATCTGTTACCGAAAACAAAAAACTTCGCAACTGGCTGGAGCTTCGCAAAGAATGTCCCGAGATGATCGGTAACAGCCCCGCGATTCACCAAGTCTTACGGACGGCGCAGAGCGTTGTGGACCACAGTTTGCCGATTATGATTACAGGAGAAACAGGTACGGGCAAAGAACTGGTTGCCAGAATTCTTCACTATTCCAGCAAAAGAAAGAATGGTCCGTTTGTCGCTGTGAACTGTGCGGCTTTCAGCAGAGAATTGCTCGAAAGTGAATTGTTTGGTCATGAGAAGGGTTCATTTACAGGCGCCATGCAACAGAAAAAAGGTGTGTTCGAGCAGGCCCAGGATGGGACACTACTTCTGGATGAGATCGGTGAAATGCCGCTGGAAATGCAAGCAAAATTGCTGCGGGTGCTGCAGGGGGGTGAATATCGAAGGATCGGGGGAGTTCAAACGCTGTCCACAAACGCCAGAGTGATTCTTGCGACGAACCGGAATCTGGAAGAAATGGTTAGTTCGGGCACATTTCGCGAGGACCTGTACTATAGAATCAAAGTTGTAGACATTCCCATCCCCGCCTTAAGATACCGTTCCGAAGATATCCCGATGCTTGCAACCGCGTTCCTGAAACAGGCGATGCTTGGATCAGGCAAGAACTTTCTTGGTTTCACACATGAAGCGCTCGAAGTGTTCAAACTATATTCGTGGCCAGGTAACGTGCGGCAGTTGAAAAGTGAAATCGAGCGGATCGTAGCGTTGAACGATGAGGAATGGATCAATGTTGAACATCTTGATCCGCGAATCCTTCGTTCTGTCAAACCGAAAAAGCAGGCGAATTTAGACATGGCCGGCAGCCTTTCTGAAATTGAAAAGCGTTTGATACACGAACGTTTGACCGAACATGGTTGGAACGTGGTTCTTGCTGCAAAGAGTTTGGGTATTACCCGCCACGGTCTGTACAGCAAGATGAAACGCTACAATATCTCCAATCCAAATCGATAGTGTCGCTTTCGTCAACAATTCCTGACGCCTCCGGTTTCTCAACTAATTCCTTTCCCTAAAATGGCTTACAGCCAAACCCGCTGATGGCATTAAAGTTGCGCATGCACATTTTCAGTTGGAGGAAACATGAAACGACGCATGACTACTTTGGTGCTGTTCCTTTGTGCCTTTACTTCCCGGATGTCATTTGGTGATGGCGGGTGGACTCCAGGTAATCCAAAACCCGGTATTGAATTCCCGGATAAATTGTTCGCCGAATTCGTAGGGTTTTTGAGCGACTTCTGGACCTATCTTACATATTAACGGGAAAACTGGGGGATTCAGACGACGATCATGGAAACACATACTTCATCCAAGGTTGTGCTTTGTCTTCCGTGTGACGACGAAATCGAAACAACGGTTGAAAAGAGGATATCGGAATCCCCCTCTTTAATCGAAAAGACCATTCGATACAAGAATGGAATGCGGGTCAAGCTGATCCAGGACTTTAAAGGGAAAATCTTTCGGCTTCTGATGAGCTGCACGAACGATTCGCTGTGGATCTCAGAGCAGCGTGTGATACGGCGGGGTGATTAGCGCCGGTTGACGATTTCAACATGTGTTATGCATCGTAGGATAAAGGCGATGGCGTAGCACTGGATGTTGTTTTTGTCAACAAAATGGAATCCGCTTCAAATTCGCGGGGTGCTCGTCGAAAACGCGTCTCGTGGTGTGCCGTTCTTGGATTGGCACATTCCTTGAAGGTCATTTATGTGACTGACGGGGCGGAGCCACATTTTTGGGGCTTCAGGAATTTTCTACTAGGAAGCCGAGCTGACTGCTGATGCAACGAGTGGATCCCCGCTGCCACATCGGACTCGCAACTCAGCTTGGCTTCACTGATCAGTGTAAATCGTTTTTGATAAAAAAACGCCATAAGGAAAACAACAGCATTTCCGGACTGCTATTGATGCTCGTTGGGTTGGCGGGCTCCTTGGATTGGTATGGGAAGAGCACGAGGTCTGACGGGTGAAACGGACGTGAACAAAGCGTTTGATCCTCAGGAGTTGCACGTCCGAATGAAAGACGATCAACTGCGACATCTGAATGGTTTGCTGCCGATCTGTATCTACTGCAACAAACGGCGGGAAGACCCCCATGGTTGCGGGGAGGTTCAACGATACGTCTCTACTCTCTCCGATGCCCGGCTCGCGTGGTCCATCTGCTCCAGTTGCGTGGAACAATTTGTTGCGCCGGCAATTGAACGTGTCCGTGCACTGGCAAACATAAACAAAAAACTTGCTAATGACCTTATTGACCTCTTTCTGTATCAAGCGCCTGAGCTGTATGCCGAGATGGCGAAAAGATTCAGGCATTCAGACGTCGAAGGAATGGAGGTGGCAGCCTACACGTTCAAACGATCAGCTGAACATCTTGGCGCAGCCACTTTTCGTGATACGGCCTACGCGCTGGAACGGATGGCGCGATCCAGCCAAATGCAATATATGGCGTTTGCTCTGGAGGAACTCGAGAGACAGCTTCATATGTTAATGGAAGGCCTGGAAAAGTACAGGGAGGAAGAAGGCGAATTGACTACTGAATGCTAGGACTTCAGATGTTTACCGATATTTCAGAATCCGGACGAACAAGGATCCTGTTGGTTGAGGATAACCCAGTCGAAGCACGCCTGGTGGGTGACATGCTTAAGGAAGCTGGTCTAATTCATTTTGAATTGACTCACGTAACGCAGATCAAGGATGCTTTGGAGGTTCTTAGAGAAAGACATTTTGATGTTGTACTTCTCGATCTAACTTTGCCTGACAGCCAGGGAATGCAGACATTTCTAAAAGTACACACGGAAGCACCCGGGTTGCCTATTCTGATCCTGTCGGGCGCTCCTGATGAAGAACTGGCCATGCTGTCTGTTCGAGAGGGCGCACAAGATTATCTTGTGAAAGGACAAGTGGACAATAAGCTTTTGGTCCGTGCCATTCGCTACGCGATCGAACGCAAACGGGTCGAGGAAGCGTTGCTGGAATCGGAGATGAGGTTCCGGTCTCTTTTTGAGGAATCAAAAGATGCGGTTTTCATCAGCACTCCGGAGGGGCGATTTGTCGATATGAACCGTGCGGGAGTCGAGTTGCTTGGCTATTCTTGTAAAGAAGATCTCCTTAAGGTGAATATTGCTCAAGACCTGTATTTTGATCCCAGCCGTCGAAATCCTTACGAGCAGGAACTGAGACAGCGTGGATTTGTGAAGGATTTTGAACTGGTTCTGAGGAGAAAAGACGGGCAGAAACTACACGTGCTGGAGACCTCCAATGCTGTTCTTGACAAGAAGGGCACTTTAGTGGCTTACCGGGGCATCATTCGCGATGTCACGCACGTAAAGCAACTTCAACAGCAGCTTATCCAATCTCAGAAAATTGAGACAATCGGCCGTCTTGCCGGCGGTGTCGCACACGATTTTAATAACATTTTGATGGCAATTACAAGTTACTGCGAATTGATCCAACTGCTAAAAGCAACTCAAGAGCCGGTGCTGAAGTATATTTCCGAAATCCTGATGGCCGCACAAAAAGGAACTTCTCTGACCCGTCAATTACTTGCCTTTAGTCGCAAACAAATATTGCAGCCGAAAGTGGTGAATTTAAACACGGTCCTCTCGAATATGGATAATATGCTTCGGCGACTGATCGGAGAAGATATCGAACTCTCGCATCGGTTCGACCCTAATCTGGGTCTTATAAGGGTTGATCCCGCGCAAATGGAGCAAGTGATCATGAATCTAGTTGTAAATGCACGTGACGCGATGCCTCAGGGAGGTAACCTTTCAATCGAGACGTCCAATTTCAAAATGGACCAGCTCTTTGTCGATGTTCATCTGGGATCCATTGCGGGAGATTACGTATTAATTACGGTTACCGACAACGGTGAGGGGATGGATTCATCAACAATGTTGCACGTCTTCGAACCTTTCTTTACGACAAAAGAAAAAGGAAAGGGAACGGGATTGGGCTTGTCTACCGTATACGGCATTGTGAAACAGAGCGGCGGCTATATAACCGCATATAGTGAAACCGGTCACGGAACCAGCTTCAAAATATATTTACCACGGATCATTGATGCGGCAGAGGTACAATCTTCTCCGTCGCTCGGACAGCCTCTCTCATTCGGATCGGAAACGATACTTGTAGTCGACGATAATGACTCGTTACGAAACGCGTTTTCCGACATGTTGAAGATTCGCGGCTACACAGTGCTGGAAGCTTCTGACGGCACTGCGGCTCTCCAAATGGTGCAGAACTACAAAGACATGATCCATCTACTGATTACAGATGTTGTCATGCCGCGGATGAACGGTCACGTATTGGCCGAACGGCTGCAATTGAATCGTCCTGACTTAAAGGTCCTTTACATGTCGGGTTATCCGGGAGATGCGATTCAGCATCATGGCATCCTCAAACAAGGCACTCACTTTGTCCAAAAGCCGGCCTCTATGGCAGTCTTATTTCAAAAAATCAGGGAAGTACTTAACTCAAGCTGAAAGTTCTCGCTAAGATTTATGTATGTGAGGAAATGAGTACAGAGGTCAGAATTCGGGTTTTACTGGTAGAGCAGGAACAGGACACCATCTCCATGATCTCCATGTTCCTGGCTGAGATCAAGGAATGCTTGCTTGAAATTGCCTCCTCAGGCGAAGAAGCCCTATCCAAAATGCCGAAGTTCAAGCCTGATGTTGTTCTTTACGCTCATGGGTTACAAGGCAAAAACACAATCGAGGTGTTGAAAGAAATTCATCGGCATGATCCGGGCGCCTATCTGATTGTTTCGGCGCACACCCCTAGGGAAGACTTGCTGAATCTCTTGATGCTGGCAGGGGCAAGCGATTGTATCCCCAAGGGGAAAAACTATGTTGTAGATCTTGTCCAGGGCGTTAAGAAAGCATTTATTCGTATTGCCGAACGCCAGACTTTTGCGCTCCCCTACATGGCAAAAGCCGAATGTTTCGCGATGGATGAAAATTTACCAGATTTGATCCTGACCTTGGATTTAGTCGGTAATTTCCTCTACGCAAATAAGGCGATTACTTCATTACTTGGCTATGAAGCGCGAGATGTCATAGGGAATTCCTTCCTGGATTATTTGGCAGAGGGGAGTAGTCGAAAAAACTTTGAAGACTATCTTGCACACCTGGAACAAGAGATACATTTTCGCGGTGAAGCCGGTTTGATTACCAGTTTGGGAATTGATGAGGAATTTGAAATCAATTTCACCCTAATGGAAGGAGAGCACATCTATGGAGTTATTAAGAAAGCAAATCGATCCGGTAAAGATTACATGGAAATTAGGACGCAAGCAGAAGAGGAGGGCATCGCGTTGGAAAATGAAGAGATCATTCCGCCGCGATTAGGCCAGTATCGTATTGTCACGCTCCTCGGAACCGGAGGGATGGCGCGCGTTTATAAGGGATTTGACGAACAGTTGGAGCGCAACGTGGCGATCAAGGTACTAAGCAAACAGTTCGTTTCCGATCAAGGGCAGTTGGAGCGTTTTCATCAGGAAGCTAAGATTCTGGCAAGCATATGTCATCCGAATATTGGGATGATTTACCATTTTGGAAGCTCCGCTACGGAGCTCCGCTTTTTTTGCATGGAATATCTGCCCGGGGGATCTCTAGACTACCAGCTTCGACTGAAAGGAACCTTTGATCCGGAAACTGCAGTCTCTTATACCATTCAAGTAGCACTTGGATTAAATGAAGCACTGGCAAGTCGCGTTCTTCATCTTGATATCAAACCATCCAACCTGATGCTGGCTGAAAAAAACCGAATCAAGATCGTGGATTTTGGATTGGCTCGAGCCAATATTGAGCCGGGCAAACCACTTGAACAAATTGTTGGCACTCCATATTATGTCGCTCCCGAACAGATTGAGACAGGTATTGTGGATCAACGTAGCGACATTTATTCTCTCGGTATTACTTTCTTTCAAATGCTGTACGGATTTGTTCCATTTGCAGGAAAAACAGTTCAGGAAACCTTTTTTAAGTGTCTAAACGGTGAATTTCCGGCACCAGAGAGTCTTGACTCCTCAGTTCCCCACGAACTTTTTGAGATCATACTTCAAATGACGGCACGCGATCCGGAACACCGTTATCGAAAGTATTCGCAATTGATCAAAGATCTGGAGGGTGCACGGAGAGTTCATCACACCATCGCTATGCCTGGCGTAGCTCACCAAATTGAGCCGATCCTACGCATGGCAGGATCCGTTCATGATCGGTCCTTTGCAGAGATCTTAGGAGAACTGGAAACCAAGGGACTTTGCGGAAAATTGACCCTTCGCTGGGTCGACGTTTCGAAGATCTTACACATCAAAGACGGAAAAATTATAGCGGTACTCTCCAATCAGGAAGGAGAAAATTTACTGGACTCTCTGGTACAGAGTCGCCGTATGAGTAAGAATGCGGCAAAAAAGATCTTATCCGAATCCTCCGACATCTACCAGCAGTATTCTTCGACCTGTCATCAAATCGCTCCGGAAACCGGCGTTGAGTTTCAGAAAGCGATACGCGACCTCGCCTGGCGTATTGTGGAAGGACTTTTCCGATGGCAGGTAGGCGATTTTGCTTTCGAAGAAGGGGATTTTTTGGCTCAATCCGGTTTGAGAATTTCCATCCGTGATTTACTGCTGAAAGGAATCAAAGAATGGATGCCCTTCGACCTCATCGAGCGGCGATTGCCGGAAGACAGTTCGACCATCCAATTGCAACCGGATTCTCACCAAAAACTGTTAACGCTCCAGCTACAACCTGCCGATACTTTTATCCTTTTTCGATTCCAAGAGGATATTTCTTTCGAGGAACTCCATTCGCTTTCCGCGATGCCGCTGGAAGAGTTCTCCCGGCTCATTTACTTATTTTATTGCTTGGAAATAGTACACTTTCAGCAAAGACTGAAGGGAAATCGTTCGCATTTACATCATGGCGAGAACGCTGTGAAGTGTAAGTGAGGATGGCAAACAAAATTCGTTCAAGACCAACCAAGGAAAACGAGGATCGCGATCTACAGGAAATCAGGTCAGAAGTCGTTTCCGATTTATCTCACGAGTTGCGCACACCTTTAAGCGCGATTTTGTCTTCTGCTGAGCTCCTGGAACATTATGGAGATACATTCGACCAGGAAAAGAAATTAGAACACCTTCGCCGGATTCAAAGTGCTGTCCAGCAAATGATACGGATATTGAATTCGCTCAGACTTCCATCAGAACACTGAGAAGTTCGGTAGATGAAAAAAATCCTGATCATTGAAGATGAGGAGCCGATCCGGATCAACCTCGTAGAGTTATTGCAAGCGGAGGGTTTTGACTCGGTTGCTGCTTCTGACGGTTTTCAGGGATTGCAACTGGCGAGAGAGCTATCACCGGATTTAGTCATCTGCGATGTCATGATGCCGGAACTGGATGGGTACGCAGTTTTGTTTGCTCTGCGTAATGATCCGGAGACGGCCTCCCTACCGTTTATTTTTCTTACTGCTAAATCGGAGAGAGCCGATTTACGGATCGGGATGGAATTGGGTGCAGATGATTACTTGACCAAGCCGTTTACCAGATCCGAATTGCTGAACGCGATTCATGGCCGGTTCGCCAAGCAAGCGGCTTTAGTTCAGCGATATACGGCCCAGATTATGGAAGTAGAAAAGAAACTTGACCACATCATCCGATACGACAGCTTAACGAACCTTCCTAATCGAAAGCTGTTTTTGCAGCAACTCAGCCAGGCAGTTGGTGAAAAAGATATCGGCAAGCAACCTGCAGCTTTGCTTCAAATTGCTTTGGATGGATTCTATCGGATCGCAGACACGCTTGGAATCGATACGAGCGATGCATTACTGAAATTGGTTGCGGAACGGCTGAGAAACACCGTCCAAACAGGTATTGTGGCTCGAACCGAAACAGACCAGTTTTCTGCCATTCTACCAGCACATCCTAAACAGGACGCCAGGCACGTGGCTGAGGCGATACGAAACACATTGGGTCTTCCTTTTCAGCTGCACAGCCGTGAAATCTTCATCACTGCCAGTATCGGCATTTCCTTTCATCCGGCCGAAGGAGCTAACATGGACACCTTAATAAGAAATGCCAGAGTTGCTCTTTATCACGCCAGAAGATCCGGCGGCAATCAGTATCAAGTTTACAGTCATGAACTCATGATTGAGTTAGATAGTCAAATCACTCTCGAAGCGGATCTCCGCCGTGCGCTGGAACGGAAACAATTCGAACTGTGGTACCAGCCGCAGGTGAATCTTCACACGGGCCTGATCGTTGGCGCGGAAGCTCTTCTTCGCTGGTCCCACCCTGAACGAGGAATGGTACTGCCTACTGAATTCATTCCATTGCTGGAAGAAAGCGGACTCATCATCCCGATTGGAGAATCGATTTTCAGGACTGCGTGTGAACAGACGAGAAAATGGCAACTGGAAGGCTTTCCCTTCTTGCGAGTATCAGTCAATCTGTCGGGCCGGCAATTTATTCAAAAGAACTTTGCTGGACGCATTTTTCAAATCATCAAGAGTACCGGTCTGAATCCCGCAAACTTAGAATTGGAAATCACTGAAAGCATCTTGATGAAGAATGTCGATGCATCACTTATAGCAATGAAAGAACTAAAGAGTCATGGCGTTCAAGTCTCTCTGGATGATTTTGGTACAGGATACTCTTCCTTAAGCTACGTAAGAAAATTTCCTTTTGACACGTTAAAGATAGATCAAAGTTTTGTCCGGAATGTCACTCTCGACACAAAAAACGCTGCTATTATTATTGCCATCATCCAAATGGCGCATGCATTGAACGTCAGGGTGACCGCTGAAGGGGTAGAAACAACCGAGGAGCTCCTTTTCCTGTCGCGGATCAAGTGTGATGCAATGCAAGGCTATCTGTATAGTCGTCCGCTTCCCGCTGAAGATTTTGCGAGTTTATTGGCCTCCGGAAAGCGTTTGACCATCCCTTCTGATTGAATCCAAACGAGCGTAAATCTCGATATTTATCTTGGGGTTCCAATCTCTCTCCATCGAGTTATCTCATCATAAAGACACACATAGAATACCAGACCCGTATTTCTCTCGACCATCCGCAAAGATCTAGCTATTGTTTCTGGACACGCCAGAGCACATCCGTAAAGAAGCGATCGCTGTCATAGAACTGCGTGACGGGAGCGAATCGAGTATCTTCTGCAAGCTTGGCAATATCGCTTTCAAGATACTTGTACGAGTATTCGGTGTGGATCGGCTCCCAGGGATCAAAAGAAAAACTTTCACCGATGTCGTGGATCATTACGTTTTGACTTTCTCGGCTGACAAGATAGCTTTCCATTGCGCCCGAAAAAACGTTGTAGCTTGCGTAATGCCGAAAGCGTTGCATATCAAAATCTCCACCAAGTTCCCGATTGATTCGTCGCAGCAAATTTAAATTGAACTCGCGCGTTACTCCCCTGGAGTCGTTGTACGCGCGCAGCAACAGCTCAATGTCCTTCTTCAAATCAAAACCGATCAGGGCATAATCATTCGCATTTAAAGAATTCCAAAGACTATGCAGGAAAACACGACTCGCATCCCGATTAAAATTGCCGATGCTCGATCCGAGAAACAACACAAAACTCTTGCGGCTGATTCAAGTTCTTCAACCAGTTCAGCGCGTTAAAATATTCCGATACAAGACCGCGAACTTGAAGATCGGGGAATTCGATCTCCAGGCTTTGAACCAGATCCCGTAGCGAAGCTTCTGAAATATCGATCGGGACGTACCGGAAATCGAGTTTGCGCTCCAGCAGATGCTGCAACAAAATACGCGTTTTGCGGGCATCCCCGGGTCCAAGCTCAACCAGATTGAATCGTTCGCCCTGAAGGACATCGGCAATCTCTTCTTTGTTGCGGCGAAAAATCTCAAATTCGCATCTTGTTAGATAATATTCAGGCAAGTCTGTGATCTGTTGAAATATTCTGCTCCCTTCCGCGTCGTAGAAATATCTGGAGGGGATTCTCTTTGGATTTCCTGAAAGGCCGATTAAAACATCACTCGCGAACGCTTCTTTCACACCGATCTTGCTTTCAAGATCGGTAAGGATTTCGACGCTTGCTAGCATTCCTTATTCGTCCGATGCCAGACGGATTCCAGTGAACTGCCAGCGTTTGTCGCACTGGAAAAAGTTTCGATAGGTTTTGCGGATGTGATTTTGAGGAGTTGCGCAGGAACCTCCGCGCAGGACCATCTGGTCACTCATGAATTTCCCGTTGTATTCACCCACGGCTCCAGGTTCCGTTTTAAAACCCGGATAGGGGAGATAAGCGCTCTGAGTCCATTCCCATACGTCGCCGAACATCTGGTGAAGAGTGCAGCGGGCGATTTACCCGCGGTACAGGGCATCGGATGAAAATGATTGGATTCCACGAAATTTCCTGATCCGATATCGTTTTCTGAGGCTCGTGGCGGCATGTTCCCATTCGGCTTCTGTTGGAAGACGTTTCCCGGCCCATTTGGCGTAGGCGTCAGCTTCAAAGTAACTAACGTGACAAACCGGCTCGGAAAGATTCAGTGGCCGAAGACCCGTGAGTGTCATCTCCATCCATCCATCCTCTTTCTGTTCCCAGTACAACGGATGATTCCAACCCTCTTGTTCTACATGTGCCCAGCCGTCCGACAGCCAGTGACGGAAATCAGAGTAACCGCGGTCGTTCATGAACTCTAAATATTCGCCATTTGTAACGAGACGCTTCTGCAGTAAGAAATCGTTCAGCCAGACTCGATGACGCGGACGCTCATTGTCAAAAGAGAAACCGGTTCCTGCGAAGCCGATTTCCACAAGACCGCCGGCAAACTCGACGTAATGATTCGCCGGCACCGGATGGTCAGGCCTTACAGAAGCGCTGGTATACGCCGGTTTCATAGGATTCAACGCAAGAACATGCTTGATGTCCGTTACGAGAAGTTCTTGATGCTGCTGTTCATGGTGGATTCCCAGTTCAACGAGGAAACCCAGATCCGGATCGTGCGGACTGATTTCCAGAAGCTCCTTCATATTCTCATCCACATAGGCGCGGTAACCGTAGACCTCTTTTACAGTGGGCCTCGATAACAAACCGCGATTTGCGCGTGCCCAGCGTTCGCCGATCGTTTCGTAATAAGAATTGAACAGGTAACCGTACAAATCGTTGTATCGCCTGTAACGCGGGAGATATTTTGATAGCAGGAAGGTCTCAAAAAACCAGCTTGTATGTCCCAGATGCCATTTTGCCGGACTGACGTCAGGCATACTCTGGATCACATAATCTTCGATCTGCAGCGGCCGGCAGAGTTCCTCTGTCTGCTGACGCGTTGAGAGAAAAGCCTGTAGAAGCTCAGATATCTGTACATCTTTCATGGTTCAAACTTCAAAAATATCCCTTCCGGGTAAAGGATGCAATAGAACCGGTCCCCTTGACAACCTGGGATCGTGACCATAATATTTAACCATATGGTTAAATAAATATGAAATGAACCATGGACTGTGGTTTTGAGGTAGGTGATGCCATGAGCTTAGACCTCACTTTCGCGGCTCTTTCCGATCCCACGCGCAGAGCGATCCTGAATCATCTTTTCAGGCAGGAGGCATCCGTGCTGGAATTGGCTGAGCCGTTTCAGATTTCTCTTCCTGCGATTTCCAAGCATCTGCGCGTGCTGGAGAACGCGAATCTCATTGCTAGAAAAAGGATTGGGCGGCTGCACCGCATCCGCCTGAATCCGGGGCCGTTGGAAGACGCATCTGTCTGGATCGAACGCTATCGCATTTTCTGGCAGCAAGGATTGGATCGTCTTGAAAAATATTTGAAGGAACAGGAGAAACAATGGAATCAGAAACAGTCTTACAAATCAGAAGAAGCTTTTCAGCTCCGCCGGAAAAAGTCTTCGAGGCCTGGACGAAAAAAGAACAGTTCGGCCGGTGGTTTGCGCCGGCGAAAGAGTTCAAAACCATAGTCCATGACTTTGGATGTGCGTCCGGGCGGCAAATACCGTGTTGAATTGCAATCGCCTGATGGTAAGACCCACATTGTGCAGGGAACCTATCGTGAAGTCGTTCAGCCGGAGAAGCTTGTTTTCAGCTGGGCTTGGGAAACGGAACCACAGTATGGTGAGACCGAAGTGACATTAGAATTTTTTGCAATTAAAAAAGGGACTGAGCTGGCCTTGACCCACCGGAACTTTCCGACCCGCGGCGCTCGCGACGAACACAATAAAGGATGGAACGCTTGTTTGGATCGTTTGCAGGAACTGGCAG
The DNA here is from genome assembly GCA_963771165.1 of uncultured bacterium. GTDB lineage: Bacteria > Acidobacteriota > HRBIN11 > JAKEFK01 > JAKEFK01 > JAKEFK01. The sequence continues at coordinate 155,597 of CAVYSN010000009.1, forward strand.
AAGCCGCCTGATTCCAACCGCCAAGCACGCCAATCTTTTATATCTTGGTGATCTTGGTGTTCTCTGTATCCTGGCGGTTATGTCAGCAAGTGGCGAAGGGAACTTTCGAGGTCCGGGTAGCCGAATGTATAGCCCGCCGCAATCAGTTTTGATGGTTCCATTCGGGCGCTCGCTAGCAGGAGCTCGTTCGCCATTTCTCCGAAGGCAAGCCGAGCGGCGAACGCCGGAACCGGAAAGATTGCTGGCCGCCGCATAACACGCGCAAGCGTTTGTGTAAACTCTGCATTCGTTACAGGATTCGGAGTGGATGTGTTCACAGGCCCTTGTAAAATTTCGTTATGGATGGAATATTCAATGATACCGATCACATCGTTAAGATCGATCCAGCTCCAGAACTGCTTGCCGGAGCCAATCTTCCCGCCTGCTCCGAGTTTGAAGGGCGTAAGCATTTTCGGCAAAGCGCCTCCTTTTGGACTGAGAATGATTCCGAAACGCAGGTTTACTACGCGAATTCCTTTTGCTGCTGCCGGTTGGGTGGCTTCTTCCCACTCTTTGCAAACGTCAGGCAAAAACCCTTTTCCAGGCGGGCTATCCTCCCGCAGAATCTCCGCGCCCCGGTTGCCATAGTAACCGCTCGCGGAGGCGCAAACCAGTAATCCGGGCGGCGACTTCAGAGAAGCAAGAGCTTCGGACAAATTGAGAGTCCCTTCAACGCGACTTTCTCTAATCTTCTTTTTTCTTTCTTCGGTCCAGCGACCTTCTGCAATGCTTTCTCCTGCCAAATGTACAACAGCATCCAAGCCTTCCAAAGCCTTTCGGTCCTGTATAGGATCTTTGGGATTCCAAAAAATCCCTTCCTCTTCCTTCGACCGAACCAATCGCAAGACATGGTGGCCGTCGGAAATCAGGTTAAACACGAGCCCGGATCCGACCAGTCCCGACGAGCCGCTGATGAGAATTTTCACAGGCGTAACCTTCCTTTCCTTGCTTCCTTTTTGATGGATGGGTAGAATAACACATTTACAAAACCTTCCATGAGTGAACTGGCGAAGTTACGAATTGATAGAGAGGCGGGGGCCGAATCTTCAGGCAATTGGAAAAAGTTTCTCTGGTTCTTGATTCTGCCTTTTCTTGCCCTGGTGGCGTACTTTCTCTACAAGGGCCCTTTGAAGCCTGCCAAAGAGGTCAAGGTTACTTCAGTGATCGTGAGTAATCCTGCGCAGGCGAGTACAACATTAAACGCAAGCGGTTACGTCGTGGCGCAACGAAAAGCGGACGTGGCTTCCAAAGGTACAGGAAAACTGGAATTGCTTCTCGTAGAAGAAGGAACGAAGGTAAAAAAAGGTCAGGTGATTGGAAGATTGGAGAGCCGCGACATGGATGCTGATCTGGAACAGGCCAAAGCCGATTGGCAGGTGGAAATCGCATCGCTAGCCGAAGCAAAGTCGAATTTTCAACGCAAGAAATTGCTTGTGGATCAGAAGCTGCTTGCGGAGAGCGAATTCGATCTGGCCGAGGCTCAATTAAAGCGTGCAGTTGCGAATGTGGAATCGGCGCGAGCCCGTGTGAGAGGTGCGCAGGTCGAAGTGGAAAATACGTACATCCGTGCGCCGTTTGACGGAACGGTGCTCACAAAAAATGCCGATGTTGGCGAAATTGTGGCGCCGTTTGGTTCGGCAGGATCAAAAGGGGCCGTTGTCTCGATGGCAGATATGGATTCATTGCAAGTAGAAGCAGACGTTTCGGAATCGAATCTTGAACGTGTAAAGGTTGGTCAGCCGTGCGAAATCACACTGGATGCATTTCCCGAGAAACGATACCGTGGAGTGGTTCACATGATCGTTCCCACGGCGGATCGCGCGAAGGCCACTGTCTTAACCAAAGTTCGATTTGTGGATAAGGATGAACAGGTGCTTCCGGAAATGAGCGCGAAAGTTGCCTTTTTGACGGAAGAACTATCGGAATCTCAAGTCAACGAAAAACCTAAGATTCTTGTTGACCCTGCTGCCGTCGTGGAACGTGAGAACTCCAAGGTGGTCTTTATCGTGAAGGGAGAAGAGGTGTTGCTGAAGCCGGTGAAAGTGGACAAAATGATCGGCAACTCGGTGGAGGTTCTGGAAGGTCTGGTCCCTGGCGATCAGGTTGTGCTGAATCCTGACGCAGGCCTGAAGAACGGGACGAAGGTTAAGGTAATCAGTTGAGGTAAATATACATGTCCGGAATAGTTGAAGTTCAAAACGTTTATAAAGCGTACAAAAGGGACAGCATGGAAATCCCGGTCCTGGAAAACATCACGCTCTCCATTCCTGAAGGGGATTTCATTGCACTGATGGGACCATCCGGTTCAGGCAAAACAACCTTATTAAATTTGATTGCCGGAATCGATCGCCCGACGCGCGGGAGGATCCAGGTTGCAGGGGATGAGGTCAGCACACTCAGTGAGGGGCAGCTTGCAAAATGGAGATCCCGTCACATTGGAATGATTTTTCAGTTTTACAACTTGATGCCTGTTCTGACAGCCTTTGAAAACGTAGAATTGCCGCTTTTGCTGGCCAGGTTGTCTAAGAAAGAGCGTAAAGAAAGAGTTGAAATTGCTCTGAAAGTTGTCAATTTGTCGGACAGAAAGGATCATTATCCAAGACAGTTGTCCGGCGGTCAGCAGCAGCGCGTCGCTATTGCACGCGCGATCGTAGCTGATCCGACAATTCTTCTGGCCGATGAGCCGACGGGAGATCTGGATAGGAAATCTGCTGCAGAAGTTCTCGGTTTGATGGAACAATTGAACAAAGATTTCAAGAAGACAATCGTAATGGTCACTCACGATCCTCATGCAGCGGAAAGAGCGCATGTGATTCGTCAACTGGATAAAGGCGAGCTTCAATGAAGTTTCTCAGGCTTATTCTGCGAAATACGTTGCGGCATAAGCTCCGTACCTTTTTAACCATTATGGGGATTGCCGTTGCTCTGATGGCGTTTGCGCTGTTGCGGATGGTTGTCGGCGCGTTTTATGCCGGATTGGATGCATCCGCCGCAGACCGCCTGATCACCAGACACGCCGTGTCGTTTGTGTTTTCTTTGCCGATTACGTACATGGAAAAAATACGGAACGTTCCGGGAGTTGCGGACGTCACGTATGCCGTCTGGTTCCAGGGAATCTACAAAGATCCGAACAAGTTCGAAAATTTTTTCCCCCGGATGGCCGTCAACACAGATAATTTCTTCAACGTCTACCCGGAGTTCATCATTCCTCCAGATCAGTTTGAAGCATTTCGAAAGGAACGAAACGCCGTAGTCATCGGGACAGAGAGCGCGCGAAAGCACAATCTAAAGATCGGCGATACGATCCCTATTAAAGGCGACATCTATCCTGGGGACTGGCAATTTGTTGTGCGCGCAATTTACAAGGGTAAGGATCGAACTACGGATCAAACAATCATGTATTTTGACTGGAAGTATCTGAATGAGCAGGTCACGCGCGATTTTCCGGCAAGGGCAGGAAGAATCGGTTGGTTTGTTGTGAAAGTGCAAAACATGAATGAGAGCGCGCAGGTATCGGAACGGGTGGATGCGCTATTTAAGAATTCACCTGCAGAAACGAAGACAGAAACAGAAAAAGCCTTCAACCAGAGTTTTATTTCCATGTATAGCGCGATCATCACCGCAATGAATTTTATTTCGTTCGTTATTGTTGGAATTATTCTGCTGGTTCTCGCGAATACGATTGCAATGACCGCCCGGGAACGCACGACGGAATATGCAGTTCTTAGAACGCTTGGCTTTACGGGCGGGCACCTTACCGGATTCATTGCTGGTGAAGCTTTGCTGATTTCATTGTTAGGCGGCGCGGTCGGGTTGGCTCTTTCTTTGCCTGTTGCGAAAGGATTTCAAAGTGCTTTTCCGACAATTTTCCCGATCATGCCTGATCCGACATGGACGTTGATCTGGGGCGCGATTGCGTCGCTTTTCGTTGGCGTAATCGCCGCGTTGTTTCCCGTTTTGCGCGTATCCAAGATGCGGATCGTGGATGGACTAAGACACATTGATTGATTATGGCAATACCAATTAGTTACAGTTATCGAAATCTCTGGGTTCGAAAGTTGACAACGCTTCTGACGGTTATGGGGATTGCGCTGGTTGTGTTTGTTTTTGCGGCGGTGTTGATGCTCGATAACGGTTTGAGACAGACCCTGGTTTCAACCGGCTCGGATGAGAACCTGGTCGTGCTGCGGAAAGCGGCCTCTTCGGATGTGCTTAGTATTCTGGATCGTGATTCCGCAAGGTTGATCCAGCAGTTTCCTGAAGTGGCGCGAACCAATGAAAACAAGCCGATTATCTCGACCGATATGGTTGTCATTATCAATCTGAATAGAAAGGGCACGAATGGGATGGCGAACGTGATCGTTCGCGGAGTCTCTCCGGAAACTGTGATGCCGCTGCGTCGTCAGGTGAAAGTTGTTCAAGGACGTGCCTTTGAATCCGGAAAAACGGAAATCATTGTTGGAAGCTCGATTGCAAAACGTTTTCAAGGAACAGCAGTCGGGCAGAAGATTAAATTCGCTTCGCGCGAATGGGAAGTGGTTGGTATTTTTGATGCTGAGAAATCCGGATTTGAATCGGAAATCTGGGGGGATGTCGAACAGATGATGGCAGCCTTTAATCGTGAGGCCTATTCTACCCTCACTCTCCGGATGACGAATCAAAATCAGGAATCAGCATTTAAAACTCGTTTTGAAAGCGAGCCGCGACTGAAGGGTTTTGAATTTCAAAAAGAGAAGGAATACTTTGCCAAACAGGCGCAGGGACTCGGGACATTCTTAAAGGCCCTGGGCTTGGTTATCACTGTCATTTTTAGTTTCGGCGCAATGATCGGCGCGATGATCACGATGTATGCTGCCGTCTCGAATCGAACGATTGAAATCGGTACTCTTCGATCGCTCGGTTTTGGCAGAATCTCGGTGTTGCTTGCGTTTCTCGCTGAAGCTTTATTCATCGCGCTGTTGGGTTCTGGCCTCGGTTTATTTTTTGCGTCTTTTCTGCACTACGTCACGATTTCCACGTTAAATTTTGCCACCTTTTCCGAATTGGCCTTTGGTTTTGATCTGTCCCCCGGTATCGTCCTGTGGTGTTTCGTGTTTGCCGTTGTGATGGGTGTTGTCGGTGGATTCTTGCCTGCCGTGCGCGCCGCCCGACTGAAAATCGTGAGCGCCCTCCGCGGTGAATAAGCCAGAACGGGCAGCAGTACAAGCGCCTTTAACCTTTAACTTCCAGTGGTATTTGCAGGTCATTCAGAATGTCGCTGGTCGTTAAACGGTAGCCTTCCCACCAGTACTCGCGAGCTCTTTGCGTCCATTTTCTTTCCATAAACCATCTGCGTCCGTATTTGCTTCGCAAATACTTGATGACGGTTTGCGAACGCATAAAAGCAGCCCAGCGGAAAATGGAATCTGTCGAGCGGCACAGGTCATAAAGACAAAGAAACGACGGTGGTTCAACAGGAAAGGACAATTTCCACAATGCTTCATAGCGATCCTGCACATGTTCCAGATCCGTTGCGCTGCGGCTACGATAGATCGCCATAAACAGTTCCTGACGGGTCCAGGATTCCAGAACCAGACCTGTATGTTCCGGCATCGTTTCTGCTTTCAATCCGATGAAAGTTTTAACGCCTTCCGGATCAGCCAGCAACGACGCGAATGTGAACCCCCAGAACCAGGGAAGTGATGGGTCGCCGCATATTCTTTCTTCCGCCGGAAGGTCGGGATTCATCCCACCATAAAAAAAACCTTTCCCCAGCTCTATAAGAAAACGCATCGCGTCGACCGGTCCTGTTGCGCGACCATGTTCAAGGAGGATGCGGGAAGGCGGCGCAACAGGAAACAAATATTGAAGCGCAGGATTTTGCGAAGCTTGTGTGGTAGGAAGTTGCGGGATCCCGCATGCTTCCGCAACGCTTTTTCCCAATGCAGGAAGATGATTCCATTGTGCAGCATTGCTCCACGGTTCAAGTTCAAAGAACCGGAGCAACTCTTCATAATTTCTTGCCTTTGTCATGGTCAGCAGTTGCCATTCAAATAGTTCGCGCGAGCCCCGAAGTAGATCTTCACCCGGTTCAGGAAGCCGCAATCTTTCTTTGTATGTTTGTTCAAAATTGCCATGATTCGATTCCAACCGCAGAATCGATCGCATCCATTCAAAGAAAACGCTCTCCCATCGATCCGACCACTTCTGAAGTTCGTTCCATATTCGTGAACCGCTTTCTTCACCAGAATTGCGAATCCAGTAAAAAGCAAACTCGGGAAGAACATTTTCGGAAAGAGGGTCCAGAAGCGCTTTACGATATTCTAAAAAGACGTCACGGAACTGGATTTCAGGCAGAAGTTGCAGGATATAACGCGCCACATCGAGATACGATCCACGCTTTTCCTTTTGCCATGCTAAAAACAGATCGGAAATCATTCCTTCGGAAATGTAATCCCCGAATTCTCCGTATGGATCCGGATACGTTTCAGGGAACCATTTTTTGCGATGGAATTCCTCTAACAGACTTCGAAATTTTGATGTGAGCATAGTGTACGGGTGTTATAAACGCTGCATCTGAATGTTATGTTATATTTTAGTCCGTAAATGAACAGTTTCTTCAAAAACTTAGAGTGTTCTCGCTGCACGATCAGTTATTCAGCTGATGAGCCCCAGAATCTTTGCACGTGTGGCGCTCCGCTTTTTGCTCGTTATGATCTGCCGGAAGTGGCTCGTGTAGTTTCAAGGGACGATTTCAGTTTTCGTGTTCACAGTCTTTGGCGATACAAGGAATTATTACCGGTCCGGAATCCGGAAAACATGGTTAGCCTCTGCGAAGGATTCTCTCCTTTGCTGAGCAGTCTTCGCCTGGGGCCATCAATCGGACTTGAAAACCTTTTGTTTAAAGACGAATCGATGAATCCGACCGGTTCTTTTAAGGCTAGAGGTTTGGCCATAGCGGTTAGCAAGGCCAGAGAGCTGGGCATTCGAGAAATTGCGTTGCCTACCGCCGGCAATGCAGGCGGGGCAGCGGCAGCCTACGCGGCACGTGCCGGCTTGCAATGTCATGTTTTCATGCCTGAGGATACGCCGCCAATCTTTGCGAAGGAATGCGAAGCGTACGGAGCGGACGTGCGTATGGTAAAGGGTTTCATTACAACAGCAGGAAACCTGATGATGACGGAGCTGAAGGAGAAAGGATGGTTCAATGTATCGACTCTGAAAGAACCGTACAGAGTGGAAGGTAAGAAAACGATTCTGTACGAGCTTGCTCAACAATTTTCGTGGGAGTTGCCCGATGTCATTTTGTTTCCAACAGGTGGTGGAACCGGGATTGTCGGGGCCTGGAAAGCGATTCAAGAGTTAAAAACTTTAGGATGGATTTCGAGAAACAGAACGCCCCGTTTGATTGCCGTTCAGGCCAGCGGTTGCGCGCCTGTTGTACAAGCATACGAACAGGGATTGGACTATGCTCCGGAAATCAAAGAGCCTTTCACGTTTGCTTCGGGGCTTCGAGTTCCGAAAGCAGTCGGTGATTTTCTCATCCTTCGTGCCATTCGTGAATCAAACGGCACGGCCGTCGCAGTATCGGAAGAAGCAATCCGCCAGGCATGGTACGAACTCGCAAAAGAGGAAGGATTGTACGTTGCCCCCGAAGCTGCTGCTGCTTGGGCTGCATTGAAAGATCTTGTTTCCAATGCCACTGTCCATCAGGCGGATCGCGTTGTGATATTGATTACAGGCTCTGGTTTAAAGTACGCTATATAAGTAACTTTGAGCTTCTCTTGAATGGGCGGTTAGCTCAGCTGGGAGAGCGCCTCGTTCGCAACGAGGAGGTCGCCAGTTCGAATCTGGTACCGTCCATTGAGGGGGATTTGTTAGGGAAGGACGAGGATGTCATTTCTCGGCGGTAGCGCCTTTGCTATGGCACGAGATGTAGGAGAAGGCTACATCTTACTGAATGCAAATTTGCTCAAAAGAATGAACGCTGAAGAACTCAGACAACTTCGTTTTGAAGTGGAAAAACTTCTCACCGGTACGCGTGGTGATCAAACTTCGCTCAATAATATGCTGGCGCTTCAAACCCGCAATCGGAAAATTTCCCGCCTCAATTCAGCTGTGTTCATGATCAATAATCAATTGCAATCTCTTCGATAGACGCAATTGGAGAAAACTGACACAATACAATCGAATCTATGAGCCTCTCAGGGAACCTCAACACAATGTCCTTCGGGGATCTATTGCAGTTTATCTCGGCAAATCAAAGCACAGGCACACTTCAGATTCGACGGGGTCAAATCCTCAAGATGATTTTCTTTGAAAAGGGTAGGGTTATCTCCTCTTCTTCTTCAGACCCGATCGATTATCTCGGCCATTTTCTTGTCAGCCAGGGGATCATCACAGAAGAAGAGCTTCGCATTGCAATGGAGATTCAACGGTCAAGCAAGATGATGCTCGGAAAAATCCTTGTTATGGGAGGAAAAGTCAAAGAAGAGGACATGATTCATTTCCTTCAAATGAAGACTGAGGAGACCATTTATACCTTATTTCTATGGGATGAAGGGGAGTTTACATTCTACGCAGACGAATTTGTGAACCGCATCTTTGTTCGTATCTCGCTCGATCCACAGGCCATGATTTTTGAAGGAGTGATGCGCCGGGATGAATGGGAGCGGATGCGAAAAGTGTTCCCGACGAACAATGTCGTCCTGAGTCGCTCTCCGGGCGCAGAACTCATTCTCGAAGAAACCGATCCTCGAACACGATTGATTTATTCGCAGATCGATGGGAAACGAACCATTGAAGATATTACTACCGCGGTTCATGGCGTGGAGTATACAGTTTGTCGTGTTCTGTTTGCGCTATTTGAAGCGGGTTACGTGCAGATTTCCAGAGTGGTCGAAGCGCCGATCGAATCGCGGTTCCGAGGCGGTGATCATTCGATGTCTCAGCTCTTATCGGAAGCGAAACAGAAATTACTCAAAGGAAGATCGGAAGAAGCACTGGATTTGTTACGCGAAATCGAGCCGCAATCCGGTGAATATCAGTCGGAAGTTGTTCCTCTGATTGAACGCGCTGAAAAGGATACGATTCGGGATATGTATGGGCAACACCTTCCTCCTGATAAAATACCGCATGTCATCATCCCTTTTGAAGAACTCGGAACGGTTCAGTTAACTCCTCAAGAAGGATTCATATTGAGCAGATTGGATGGCATTTGGGATGTAAGGTCCATTGTGTCGATTACACCGATAAAAGAAGTCGAAGCTTTAAGGTTGTTAAAACGCCTTATCGATCGGGGAATCGTCGAATTAAAAGAGTAGAGCCTCCGTGCCCCGATAGAGACCGCGCCACTTTGTCTCAGTAAATTTCACCGCGAGACGATTTTAGGACTCCAGTTTCTGCGCTCAACGTATAAGCAATTCCTTTCTCGCCGGTCCATGTGTCCAAATCGAACTTGCCTCCCGGTCCAATCCTGTACACAGAAACACTCCTGTAAGTCAAAGGCTTTTTCGATTCGCAGACTTCTGGTGGACCGGGTGTCCGAAGAAAATAAACATAAGGCGTTGCGTGTTTTGGTGTGCTGAAAACTTCTGCCGTTCCATCGGCAGGGTTGACATGCAAAGCTGTTTCCCGGTCCGCAGCGATCGCCTTGCTTGAGATGTCCATCCGTCATGGACGAGTCGTGCCAGCAGAGTCACCGTTCTGCCAATCCGATCCCGTTCTTTCAAATGCTGATCCGTAACAATCCCATTCAGCTTTTGTATTTGAAGAAAATCCCGTTCTAACGTGACATCAACGTGAAAAGGATCGGAGAGGGCTACCCGGGAAGTCAGACTGCTATCGCTCATTGCCGAATAAGAGAATTCGCCAAGGATCGCCATACCTGCGCTGGTTCCTCCCACAGGAGCGGGCTTGTTTGCCACGTGATGAATCGCTTCTTCAACGGGCGTATTTTTCCAGAATCTCACGTAGTTGGATTGATCCCCACCGGCAATCCATAATGCTTCCGCATTCCGAATTCGACTGATCACGAAAGGATCGTAGGAGGCTTGTCGGCTTTTAATGACAAGCGTCTCGACGGAATCGCAGGAACATAGCTCAAAAATATACGAATTGTACGCATCTCCCCCCGATGCTCGAATGACCACGAAGTCGCCACCGCCACCGCGCGCTCCCATCCGTACATAATTTTCATCGACGTCCGTACCGCCCCCTTGTAAGACCAGCAGGCCGCTGGTCGGTGTAACAACATCGGCCGAGTTGCCAACCAGAAAATGGTCGTATAAATCGTCAGCAAATGTGGATGCAGAAAGCAGCAGGCAGAAGACTGTGCATATGTATCGCCGGCGGCTCGCCGGCATTCCAGATTGCCGCCGGGCCGGCGGCGCTACATCAATTCCCATTTAGTACGGATTTGAGCTGATCACCCCGTTTGTCACACTGCGTGTGTAATAGCCAGAAATCGGTCTGTTCCGAAGATCGAAAGTACCACCGGAATTCACTTTCCAGATTTTGAAATTGGAGAATGTGAGCGGCTTTTTTGGTGCACACTGTTCAGGCAGATGGTCACCCAGAACAAAATAGGCGGGTCCTGCCCCCATGACACGAGCCAGCCCATTCTTGTCTACAACAACAGAGGTCGCTTCCTCAACGGCAATGCTCATCGCTGAAGCGGCTTTGCCATCCTGGATCTGGCGGGCCACAAAAGCCATTGTGCGTCCCATCCGATCTCGCGCAACGAAATGAGTATCAGCGATGGTGTTCTGCATGTTTGCAAAATCAAAGAAATCGTAAGTGAATGTAATCCTTCTGTGATATGGATTCGATAATGCGTCCGCTGAGGTAGCGCTTCCGGTGCAGCCATCGTAGACAAAATCCGATAGAATGGCGAAACCGGCGCTTGTTCCACCAACCCCTCCCCCGCGGGTATATACAGATTCCACTGCAGGTTCCACAAGTGTCCCTTTGAAATACGTCACGTAATCGCACTGATCTCCTCCTGCAAAGAAGATCACCTCAGCGTTTCGAACTGTCGTTTCTACGGCAGTCGTGTTGGCGTCACGAGCCGCTGTGATGACAAGAGTCTCCACGGAATCGACACCGTTCATTGCAAAAATGTAATCGTTATATCCGTTCGATCCCGAAGAGCGTAGTATGACAACATCCAGACTGGTGGCGCAGCTTGTGCATCCTCGAACTGTATCGATGATCCACTGTAGAGCTTCATCCACATCTGTTCCACCCCCGCCGAAATCGTGCGCGGGACCGGAAAGAATGGGGTTCACATCCGCTGCATTACCGGTCAGGTAACGCGTTACCTTCGCATCCGCGAACTGAAGAAATGACAAGGTCAGGATACACAGGAAAAGCATTCTGATTTTCATTTCGACTCTCCTCCACCGTGAAAAGTGTTTCTATTGTATCCAAAATCACGCTTGTCAAACAGACTGAAAGTGTGATGGAATTTCTTAGGACAAAAATTCGGAATGATCATCCTTCCGTACGCCCACGAAAAACAGACCGTTCAGCGACTTCCCTATATAACCTTCGGCCTGATCGCCCTCAACGTGCTCATTTTTCTGTTCACGCATTACGGCGGTCACAGCCTTGATGACCTGTATGAGAAGATGAACCGGCTGCATGAATATGCTTCGGCTCATCCATATTTAGAAGTTCCTGCCGAAGGAAAAGAATATTTCGAAGGCTGGCAGCTTCAGGAATTGGAAACGCTGCGCGAAGCAACCAATCTTCGTGATTTTGATCCTGAACAATTACGACAGGAACAGGAAACCTTGAATTCGCTCGTTCGGGAGGTCAAGCAGGTCAAAGGCGAAAATCCGTACAACAAATACGGCTACATTCCCGCCGATCCGTCGTTTATAGGAATGTTTACTTGCATGTTCATTCACGGCGGATGGTTTCATCTTCTGGGTAATATGTTTTTTTTATACCTGGCCGGTTGCAGCATAGAAGATCTCTGGGGACGCCCCTTATACACAGGGTTTTATTTACTGAGCGGGATTGCTGCTACAGTCATTCATGCTCTTAAATTCCCGGCCGATACACAACCGATTGTCGGAGCTTCGGGAGCTATCGCCGGATTAATGGGGGCTTTCCTGGTACGTTTGTACGATACAAAAATCTCCTTCTTCTACATGATCTGGTTTTGGATTCGGGGAACGTTCAAAGCGCCTGCCTATATCATGCTCCCGCTCTGGTTGGCCGAACAAGTGTTTTATGCGATGTTGGATGATTCAGGAGATCAGGGAGTTGCTTTCTATGCGCACATCGGAGGATTTATATTCGGCGCAGCCTTTGCATTTGCGATTAAGAAGTTTGAGATTGAAGAGAAATACATCGCACCAAAAATTGAAAAGAAGGTCGGGCTGACCCAGCATCCCGATTTTTTGCGTGCGATGAATCTAACAGAACAAGAGAATTATCCCGATGCATTGATCCTTTTGCATCGAGTTGTCCGCGACGATCCGAATCATCTGGAAGCTTATTTGGAAATGCGCAGAATTGCTGAGATCAATAAGGATATTGCAGGATACAACAGATTCAGCGTATCGATTTTTGACATTCTGCTTCGGACGCATGATTGGGATCTTCTGCTGGATCTATATAAGCAATTCCAGGGTTCCCCTTTACGTCAGACATTGCCGGCCAAATCGATGCTAGGGCTCGGTATCTATTTCGAAGAGACGCTTGATTATCATTCTGCGGCACAACACTATGAAGAGCTCACGACAACGTATCCGCGAGACCCGCTTGCCATGAAGGCGCACAGTAAACTGGCCAGACTCTATTTTGAAAAAATCAATGATCGCAATAAAGCGATCGAAAATTTCTGGCGTTCCTATCATCATCCGCACGCTGAAACACAATGGCGAGCTGCATTGAAACTGGACATAACAAAATATCAAATTCCTGAAATGCCATTGGCTTCCGTTCCTTCGAGTGTTCCAGTGCCTCCGCCTCTACCCGTAGCCGGGACGGTATCACATTTTGGAGAGCTTCCCACATCTTTATCAGCCGGACAAGACCAGTTGAAGTATGATGATTCGACACAAGCAATCATCCAGCCAGCAATCCATGTAAAGCAGGAGGGTCATGCAGAAAATATTGCAACCGGGTTGTCCGCAATACCTCCGGCACCAGCTCCCGTGCGTCCGGCGACCCGCTTGAGCTCTGCCGACCGCACGCTGCTTCCAGATGCTTCTTTTGATGGTGAAGCCACATCAAACTGGCACCTCGTTTTGTGCAGGCTTGATAAACTTGCGCTGAAGGGCCTGCATATTCGTAATGCGGGACAGAAGACCGGTCTTTTGCCATGGAAAAAAATCAAGATGATCGCAGTGGGGCGAGTCAGGCTTTCCGATCCTTCCGGTGCTACCGCTCAGCGCACTTTTCTGGTTGTCGATTTGATTTCACGGAATTCGGAGTCCAATGGCACATCGATTATTTACAGATTCTTGAGCGATGAAATCGCTTTTGAAAAGATGTTCCCCGGAGTCGAACAGACTTTTGAAGAAGCTTTCCAAAATTTTATGGGAATCGTGGTTAAAAACAGCTCCGCCCGTTGCATCCCGAATCAAGATTCCTGTCTCGGCCCCGGTTTCGCCACTTACCCTGATATCTCCCGTTACGAATCCCGCCTAAAAGAAAAACTAAGCATTTAACGCAGAGGCGCAGAGGCGCAAAGAGATAAAATAATTCTCTTTTTTCCCCTGCGTCTCTGCGTTAAAAAGAGCTACTTCAGCCAGTGGATGCGGGTGATCATGCGGCCCATTCCTTCCGGGCCGAGTGAAATCGCAACATAGTCGAGATCCAGATAAGCCTTGAGCTCTTGCAATGTTTCAAATAGAATTTCGTCTACGTAGCAGAGTAACGTGAATTGTTCGGGTGTTTCCTCCAGTTCCCACTCCTCAGCGTTCAAACTGTAGGCGAGAAATTGAATTCGATCTGCAAGCTTCGATAGTTCCACGTCTTCGGTTCTTCGAAGAATATCGAAGCTGATCCAGTAACTTCTACGAGACGTTTCGAACCAGAGATGAATGTGATGCGGTTTCGTCCCCATGACGATCCCGGGTTGGCCTTCGATGTTCAGTTGCTTCGCATGATACTTAGAGATACAAATCAAAGCATCTCCGCACTTGAAATGATGATCAGCCATTTTCCTTTGCGTCAGGCGGTTGGATCGTCGCCCCCATCTCTTTTTGTGCGGGCCAGCTGCCCATACCATCGTACATATTGAGCAGATTTGTGTAACCCTTTTCGCTCAGAAACTGGCAGGCAGCGGCGCTTCTGGTTCCACCCTGACAGGTGACAAGCAGATGGTTTACATCCTTAGGCACTTCTGGCAGCCGATTTTCAATTTCATCCACTGGAATCAAGCGCGCTCCTGGAATGTGCCCTGTCTCGAACTCCGATTTGGTGCGCACATCGACGACCACGGTGTCGGGATTCTCTTTCAAGAACTTTACGGCATCCGCTGCGGAGATGTCAGAAAAAGGTTTTCCTTCCTCCACCATGTCCGCTGTTACGCGTCCGCCGGCAGCCATGATCTTCATGACAGTTTTTACGCCTGCAATATCACCGCGCAAATCATCTTTTGCCCAGGAAACCTGGCTCTGAATCGAATCTTTGATCTCTTCCAATTTCTTACGAATGCTCTTCAAAGCAATCAGATTATAAAGCGCAAGGATCCCAAGAATGCCTAACGCAATGTATACCAACATAATGACTCCTCCACGTTTAAGATCATGTTCACGATCACGATCACGATTACGATTGAAAAGGCAAAACCCCTTTGACCTTTGCTTCGCCGAACAAAGCTCGGCTTGCAGCCCTCAACGCCGCTGGAGCGGTCCAGTAAGCGCAGATTACAGTGCTGACCGATTCCGGAAAATCATCCGATGGAAAAGCCCCAACGATGACAACAACTCGTTTGTTGTTTCGTATCAGCTCCTGGAGCAATGCCATCTGGCCGCGATGGAAAGCCGGGTTTGTCACGATCGCGATATTCCACTCGGTGCCGGATTGTCTCGCGAGCGCAATCCCGTCCGGTTCTTCGACCTGAATCGGAAAATCGAATTGTTTTACAGCGGTTCCACGCTTTGTTAAGAACGCCGTCAGCTCCGTTTCTCCCTCATTCAGCCACTTTGTTCGCGGATAAAACAGAGTACATTGACCGAGATTAAACTTCAAAGGCTGTCCTTTAATGAGAGTGATGGCTTGCTGCGAAGCCTCTTCCGTTAACTTCTTCATCCGGCGAATTTCTTTCGTGACGGAATACTTGCGCTCTAACCCCAGTTTCATGTATTTAAATGGAAGGATCCTGCTTGTGTTGCGATAAATAGCATTCTGAAGATGTTCACTTCTTTCTACGCGGCGCAATAGCTTTGCGTAAACGTCGGTGACTTCTTCCGGCCGGCAAATCAGGAAGAGGTGGTTTCCCGCTAAAAGCGCTTTTTCACACGCATCCGCAAGATTGTAAATGTTCGAAACTGCTCCCATGATCAAATCATCCGAGATGGCAAAGCCTTCGTACTTCCATTTCTTCAGTAGGAATTCCGTAACGATTTCTTTCGCAAGGGAAGCCGGCAGCTTTTTATTTTTCTCCGGATAGAGCGCGTGATTGATCATTACATAAGGAAGCTTGTCCAATAACTTCTTATAAGGAACCAGATCTTCCCGTTCCATCTGTTTCCAGGGTCGGGGCACCGTGGGAAGATCGAGATGCGAATCCCTGTCTGTATCTCCGAGCCCGGGAAAATGTTTGCCGCAAGGAAGAATCCCGGAGGCTAGATGAGCTTCAATCACTTCGCGCGCGAAACGGATGACGATATCCGGATGATTGCTAAAGCACCGGGTACCGAGTCCGTTATCGGCATTTTGAAACGCGAGATCGAGCACCGGCGTGAAATTTACATTGAAGCCCATCGTTCGAAGCAATCTTGCATGAGATTCATGAATTTTCCTCGCGTATGCGGGCCTTTGTGTTGCCGCAAGCGCCATGGAAGGGGGAATGGATCCAATGATTTTGTGCAATCTTTCTACGGTTCCGCCTTCCTGATCCACGGCGATGAACATTGGAATTTTGCTCGCCTTCTGCAGGCCGGCATTCAAACGGGTGACCTGCTCAATCGATTCGATATTCCGTTGAAATAAGCAAATTCCCCCCGGCTGAAATATCCGCAATATTTCTTTTGTGTACGGATCTTCCACCGTTGTGCCGTTGAGTCCGATCCAGAAACACTGGCCAAGGGCGATTTTTAAATCTTCAGACATAGGATTTCATCTTATCATTGGGAAACGGGCCCATAAATGTCGCCCCTACATTGTTTATACGGTTTGTAGGGGCGCACCTCATCGCGCCCGCGTTCCAGTCCATCAACTTAGTTTATTTTTAATTTCAGCAATCAGGTTCAAAGCTTGCAACGGCGTTAGATTCTCAAGATTCGTTCCACGAATCATATCCAGGGCTTCCTGCCTTTTGTCTTCTTTAAAGAGGTCGAGCTGTAAAGCCGAGGATTCCTCCGATCTTCCGGCAATCACAGGTTTCCCTTGTAAATCAAACGAATTATTTTCCAGAGTATTGAGAATCTCTTTGGCTCTCTGCAAGACTTCTCGCGGAAGACCGGCCAATCTTGCGACCTGTATGCCATAACTTTTATCGGCTGAACCCTCTTGAACCTTGCGGAGAAAGATGATTTCGTCATTCCATTCTTTGATCGCGATGTTGAAATTTTTCACGCGCGAGCAAGTCAATGAAAGCTCAGTAAGCTCGTGAAAGTGGGTTGCAAACAATGTTTTTGCGCGTACTCGCGGGTAGTTGTGCAAGAATTCTGCAACCGCCCAGGCAATTGCGACGCCGTCGAAAGTGCTTGTGCCGCGTCCGATTTCATCCAGGATGATCAAGCTTTTTGGAGAGGCATGGTGCAGGATGTAAGCGGTCTCAATCATCTCTACCATAAAAGTGGACTGACCTTTCACAAGATTGTCAGAGGCGCCGATCCGGGTAAAGATTCGATCGAGTACCGGCAGATAAGCTTCCTTTGCCGGAACGAACGAACCGATCTGTCCCAGCAACGCGATCAATGCGGTTTGCCGTAGAAAGGTCGATTTCCCGCCCATGTTGGGGCCCGTAACGATCAGGATTTGATAGTTGGCATTGTCCAGATAGGCGTCATTCGGAACGAATCGTTCGGCCGGGTTCAAAAGTTCAACGCAAGGGTGTCGCCCTTCGATAATTTTCAAGCTGTCGGTTTCGTGAAATTTCGGCCGGCTATAGTGATTGCGCGCTGCCACTTCGGCAAGAGCCGAGTAGGCATCCGCTTCCGCAAGTCGCGCCGCTGTCTTTTGCACACGCAAAACATGAACAGCGATCCTTTGGCACACATCCGCATAGATTTCTTCTTCCAGGCGGTCGATTTTTTCTTCTGCGCTCAGAATTTTGTATTCATAATCTTTCAGCTCCGGAGTGATGAATCGTTCAGCGTTGACTAGCGTTTGTTTGCGTTCGAAATCGGGCGGAACCTTGGCCAGTTGTCCACGCGTGATTTCTATGTAGTAGCCGAAGACTTTGTTGTACCCGACCTTCAGATTGCTGATTCCGGTTTTTTGTCGTTCCAGCTCTTCAATGGATGCGATTGCCGTTTTTCCGCTTCGTGTGAGCACCCGCAGGTCATCCAGCTCGCTATGAAAACCGGGTTTTATGACATTTCCATCTCTCGCATTCAAGGGCGGCTGATCGGAAATTGCCTCATCAATCAACGCTGCAATATCATCCAGCGTGTCCATTTCGGAAGCAATGTGCCGAAGCGGTCCGGATTGGAAATTTTCCATCAACGCTTTGATCTTGGGAAGGGCCCAGGAAGATTGTTTGAGGCCGATGAGATGACGCGGTTGCACCAGATCGAGCGTGATCCTGCTCACAATCCGTTCGAGATCCTGAACTTCCTGCAATGCGTCGCGCAGGATCCCCCGTTCCATCGTTTTTTGAGTGAGCTCTTCAACCGCGTCCAGCCTTTTGTTGATTTCGGCGATGTTCAACAACGGCTTGAGGAGCCATTCTTTCAGCAGTCTGCCGCCGGAAGCGGTCAGGGTTGCATCCAGAACACCGAGAAGTGAGCCTTCCAGTTGTTGACCTTGCATTGTAGTCAGTAGCTCCAGGTTGCGCACGGTTTGGGCATCCAGCTGCATGAAGTCACTGCGTTCGTAATAGGACAACCTGTTGATATGTTTCAGCGCAGATTTTTGTGTCTGGTACAGGTAATGCAAAACGGCTCCTGCGGCCGCAATGGCGAGCTCATGATCCTCGCATCCGAAGCTATGCAACGACTCCACCACAAAATGATCCTGCAGCAATTTGCGCGCGTAATCGATCTCAAAGACCCAATCCTCGAGCGGAGTTTTCACAATCGCCGAAAAATTTCCCGACGACGTTCCCTGCGGTTGAAAAGACATCGGAAAGATCAATTCCGTTGGGCCATGGGTGTCAATTTCTTCCCACAGGTTTAAATGATGTGGCTCCAGAGCAAATTCAGATAAACGAAAATCGCCTGTCGTCAAATCGACAAAGGAAATACCTGCTTGCTGATTTCGAATCACAATTCCGCACAGATATTGATGATCTTTTGGATGTAACTGAGCTGTTTCTGCAAACGTTCCCGGAGTTACAACGCGGATGACTTCCCGTTGAACGATGCCTTTCGCAACTTTTGGGTCCTCAACCTGCTCGCATATAGCGACCTTGTGACCGGATTTCACAAGCTTTGCAATGTAAAAATCGGCAGAATGCCAGGGGACTCCGCACATGGGAACCCCCGAATCCTTGTTCTTATCGCGGCTTGTCAGTGCGATATCGAGTACTTTGGAAGCCACAAATGCATCCTCGTAGAACATTTCATAGAAGTCCCCCATGCGAAAAAAGAGGATTGCATCTGTATGTTGTTGTTTGATGCTGCGGTATTGCTGCAGCATCGGCGTGAGAGACGTATCATCGTATGGAGTCGTAATCGTGATTCGGAATGCGACAATATATCATACAGCAGGGAGAATGATGGGACTCACGTTTTTATCCGCAGAATGGAAGCACTTGATCCTGCTGAATTATGCTGTCCCGCCGGATCTGCTATCTTCTTACGTACCGCCCGAATGTGATCTCGATCTGCTGGAAGGCAGAGCCTTCTTGAGTCTTGTCGCGTTCCAATTCTTGCGTACAAAGGTAGTCGGTATTCCGTGGCCCGGTTTTATCAACTTTCCGGAGATCAATCTCAGGTTCTATATCCGGCATGCAAATAAAAGGGGAGTCTGTTTTGTGCGGGAGTATGTGCCTTCCGGAATTGTGGCTGCGATCGCGAGGGGACTCTACAACGAGCCGTATCGTAAGGCTAAGATGTCGATGAAGATTGACCGCCGGAGAATCTCGTTACCGCGCGTTACACGCTTCAGGATGGAGATAACTTCACTCGCGATGGAGGTCACAGGATCATCGCCCGGTTACTTACCCGCGGAGGATACGCAGGAGCATTTCTTTAAGGAACACAATCTGGGTGTTGGACGCGATCGCCGGGGAAGACTCGTGACTTATAGGTGCAGCATCCCGGTTTGGAAAGTGTTTCCAGTTTTTCGATATGTCCTCTCCATCGACTGGCGATCGATTTACGGCGAAAGGTTTGCTGTATTGCAGGAACAAGAGCCGCATTCCGTCTGTTTTGCCGAAGGTTCACCGATCAAGGTTCACTTTAAATCGTAATCGTGGTGATGGTGGTGATCCTCCTTATCCTTCCTGATCCACGCTTGACACATCCGGGTCTTTTCTGACACAATACTTTGTATTGCAAAGTACTTTGTATAAATCAACCGCTGACGGAGGCTCGTTTCATTCGGAGGCACGTTCTTTGCTTCCGGATAAAAAGGAGGAACGATGACACTAGCATCCTATCGAACGCTCCGATGGATTCTTATTTTTTGCTCTGCTGGGATCTGCGCTTGCAGACTGGCTTTTTTACGGTCAACCCGAAGGCGGGAACCTGGCTCTGTTTCACCTTTTTCTTGTTCTGCTTGCTGTCTTGCAATGTCCTGCTCCATACACTCGTCACACGTTGATTCTCCTGCTCTCCGTTGGCGGTTTGCTGTTCGCAATGGCCGCGCAGCCGGGACCATTGATTCTTTGCCTGTTCTGGCTCGGACTTCTGGCCTATATTTTCAGCGCACGCCAGGGATGGTCTTCGAATACTGTAGAATGGATTGCCCGATGGACCTATTTTTGCGTAATTTTCCTGTTTGAGATCATCAGAGATTTGCTCGCTGTGACCCGCTGGCGGAATTCGGGACATGGAAAGAACTCATTGGAGCGTTTCAGGCGCGAATTCGTAAAGTGGGTCTTACCGGCCGCGGGAAGTCTCGTGTTTCTTACGCTCTTCAAGATTGCTAACCCCGTTTTGTCTTACTGGATTCAGACGAATTGGAAATTTTCGGTGAAACCCTTCTGAGCTCGTTCACCATTCGTCCGGACCGTATTTTCTTCTGGCTCTTTACGATTTCACTGCTCTGGACTTTGTGCAGAATCCGATACAAACGGCGTCAGTTTCCCGAACTCGGTCCGGGAAGAAGCTGTCACCCCCTCTTTGCTCGTACGATGTCTCGTCTTGTTTAACGCAGTTTTCGCTGTTCAGATCGTCTTTGGATTGCATTTATCTTTGGGGCGGAGCCACTTTGCCTGCCGGAATGACTTATGCGGAGTATGCTCATCGCGGAGCTTATCCGTTGATTGCAACTGCGCTGCTTGCGGGTGGTTTTGTGCTTGCAACGACTCGCGCGGGATTGCCGACGCACGAGACAACGCTTGTTCGCAAACTGGTATTCGCATGGCTTGTCTCAAAATGTCTTGCTGACAGTGAATTCGTTGTGGCGTCTCCATCTGTACGTTGAAGTTTACAGTCTTACACGGTTGCGCTTTGCCGCTGCAATCTGGATGCTTCTTGTTTCGGCCGGTATCGTTCTGATCCTGTGGCGCATTTACGCCGGCAAATCGAATGCGCTGGCTTTTGAATGCGAACTTCGTCACTCTGGCTGCGGTTCTTTACATTTGTTGTTTCGTCAATTTCGATCGAATCATCAGCCGATACAACGTGGAACATTCCAAAGAAGTATCCGGAAATGGTGTTTGTCTGGATATCAAGTATTTGGAGGAACTCGGAGCGGAATCCATCCCGGCATTGGTCTGGTTTCAACAAAGCTCGCAGAATTCGTGTAAAGCCGGGGAAGCCGAGGCTGCCGCGAGCCGGTTGATACGAGATTTGAATGCGGATTGGGGAAATTGGCGCAGCCGGACACTTCGAAAATACGCTTTGAAAAAGGAGGTTTCGCATTTTGATTTCAAAATCGCGGCAGGGCATTGGTCCACCCGGCAAATTGTATCCACGCAAACTCGATCCGGTTCGCCGGTCTGCCCGTTTTGTAAAGCCGCTACTCGAAAGGCGATGAGACGCTGGGCGCTTGCATCTGCTGCCACGCCGCGCATCATCGTTCCTGCTGGCAAGAGAACGGAAGCAGATGCAGCATCTTTTTCTGTCCTGGTAAAGAAACGATTATCTTGCCGGTCAAAAAGCGGGAATTCCCGTGCTGGAAATGGCTGCGTTTCCCGTCTTGTCTGTCTGGTTCGATTGCGTTGTTTCGGTACAGCGACTATCTCACGTTGCCGTTTCCAGTAGTCGCTGATCTTCATGATCGTGTGGCAGTGGTGATTCTGCAATCTGATCTTTATCTGTTGAACAGCCGACGGGAATTGCTCGCGAGCAATTCCTCGATCGTTGCGCATCGTTAAGAACCGTTCAGCAGAACCGAAGAAAGTTGGGCGGGGCTCAGCAACCCACTACGTCTAAAACGGGTTATAATATTCTCTTGTAATGAAGATTCTTGCCCTGGACAGTTCCACCAGCGTCTGCAGCGTTTGTATAGCTGATGGAGAGGACATCGTAGGCGAATATGTGACTGTCGGTGGAAAGACCCACAGCGAGCGGTTGATGCCGGCTATTGAAATGCTTTTTTCGCATCTCGATTTTGACATTCGCTCGATTCAAGGAATTGCAGTCATCCATGGGCCAGGGTCCTTCACAGGATTGCGTATTTCGTTAAGCGTCGTGAAAGGATCTGGCTTACGCATTGCAGGTGCCTGTGGTCGCAGCAAACGCTCTTGAAATTGCTGCATTGCAGATTTCCCACGATGGCCTGATTTGCCCTGCCATGGACGCCAGACGCCACGAAATTTTCACCTGTCTGTACGAAAAAAATGGCTCCCGCCTGAAAATGATTCTTGAACCAAAGTCGATCGATCCGGTCGCATGGAGCAGTGAGATTCCAAAAGACTCCGATCACATTTTGCGGTCCCGGCGCCCATCTTTACTGGCATATTCTGCCGAATCATCCGGATTCACGTCTTGTCTATCCCGCACATCTGGTTCTGGCGCCGACTCTTGCGCTCTTCGCCAGAGAAAAATTTCAAAAAGGAGAAGTCATCTCAGGAAATGAACTGAAGGCCGCCTACTTGAGACCCTCAGACGCTGAAGTGCATGGACCACGACCTTCAAAAATCTCTTCCGAAGTGTAATCAGTCGCGCGGCACATTCGAAGCCTCGCGTGAAAATTTTTGTTATACTTATATTTAAATGGTATCTACATCTCACCTGATGAATGCTCATCAAGAAATTAAGGAGGAATCTATGGAGAGCAGAGACATCTCTCAGATCTTGTATGAACAAAATTCCGAATACAAAAATTTAACTGATCAGCATCGTTCCCTGGAAATTCGATTGCAGGAGTTATCTGCCCGTTTATATTTATCCGATTCAGAAAAGCTTGAAGAAGTGACTTTAAAAAAGAAAAAACTGTATCTCAAGGATCGAATGCAGGAACTCATCAAGAAGAGTTCAGTCTAGATCCGCATCCATCAGGTTTATGTTCATTGCAAAAGAGGGCTATCCGTATATCGCTATCCTTGCCATCGCCGGCATCATTGCTCTCATCGCAGGTTGGAAGTGGCCCGGCGCCGCATTGCTGGTACTGGCGGCTTTTGTAACGTTTTTTTTTCCGTGATCCTGACAGAAAATTTGAAGGAACCGAGCGCCAGGTGGCTTCTCCCGCGGATGGAAAAGTTGTCTGGGTGCGAAAACAGGATGGCCTGGAGGCGATCAGCATTTTTCTCTCCGTTTTTGATGTCCACATCAACCGGGCTCCCATATCCGGAAAGGTTTCGGCGATTGACTATCATAAAGGTAAATTTCTCATTGCGTTTGATGAACGGGCCTCTGCAGAAAACGAACGGAATTCCATCACGATGGAAGGGAAGGGATATCAGGTTCGGTTTGTGCAGATCGCCGGTTTGATCGCTCGCCGGATCGTTTGTTGGAGAACGCCGGGTGAGAATCTCAGGGTTGGGGATCGAATCGGTCTGATCAAGTTCGGATCGCGAGTTGATGTCTTTCTCCCTGCCGGATCGAAAGTACTTGTGAAAAAAGGGGACCGTGTGGTCGGAGGAAAGACCGCCATAGGGGAGCTTCCTTGAGACGTAAAAAGTGGACCAGAGACGAGCTTCGGGAAAAATCGCGCCGTGGAATGTATATCATTCCCTCCTTGTTCACAGTTTCTAATATTTTTTGCGGTTTCTATTCCATCAGTTCTGCAATTCAGGGTAACTTTGAGCGTGCGGGAATTTTGATTGGAATCGCGATGATCCTGGACACGCTCGATGGAAGAATCGCACGGATGACCAATACAAGTTCGCAGTTCGGAGTTCAACTCGATTCGCTTGCAGATGCGATTACGTTTGGTGTTGCTCCTGCCGTGGTCTGTTACCAGTGGGCTTTCTATCAGTTTGAAAATCGGCTGATCGACCGCGCCGGCTGGGTCGCCTGCTTTCTTTTTATCATCTGCGCAGCAAGCCGTTTGGCTCGATTCAATGTCCAGACAACCGGAACGCCCGATAAACGTTATTTCACAGGCATGCCGACTCCTGCCGCCGCCGGACTCGTGGCCGCCATCATCTATCATTTTCCCGAAAGAATCGCCGGCGATATCTGGGCGATCGCTGCCGTTTTGATCATGCTGATGCTTGCCTTTCTGATGGTCAGCAGGATCCGCTATCGCACCTTTAAAGATATGAAGCTCAGACAACCTCGTTCGTACCGGACGATTGTTTTCATTGCCGTTATCATCGGTTTCATGGCATTCGACTTGAAACGCGCGTTGATCACGATCTCCACCGTTTATGCGCTTTCAGGCTTGATCGGGATGTTTGGCAGAAAACAGCCCAAAACGGAGATCCCTGTCGAAGCCCCCGTGAATCCCACTTGATGCTACTTGCACATCCTGCCCCCGTTCGATTAAATTAACACGTGTTCTGAGGATGTGGGGGCGCGATTCATCGCCTCCGAAACGCGGGCGACATGAATGTCCGCCACCTATTTGCACGCTGAGCTTACTTATGGAGAAAAAGTTTTTCATCGAGACTTATGGCTGTCAGATGAATGTTCATGATTCTGAGAAAATCGCGGGCATTCTGAACGGGATCGGTTACACGCCTTCACGCGATGAATTCGAAGCAGACCTGGTATTGCTGAATACCTGCAGCGTGCGCGAAAAAGCCGCGCAAAAAGTCTTCACCAGACTCGGCCAGTTGAAGAAGCTGAAAACGGGAAAGCCGGGCATGGCCATTGGAGTTTGTGGATGCCTCGCGCAGCAGGAAAAAGAGCTGTTTTTCAAAGGGCGTCCGTACGTGGATATGGTTTTCGGCCCGAAGAACATTTTGGATCTACCACGGTTGTTGGAGGAACTGCAGAAAGAACGGAAGCAGTTGCTATCGTTATCCGGACCTCGCCAGGAACCTACCTTCGAAGTAGATGCAGTCATCCGCGACGCTCCTTACAAGGCCTTCATCACGATCATGGAGGGCTGCGACAAATTCTGCACTTTTTGTGTGGTCCCGTTTCTCCGCGGCCGCGAAATCAGTCGTGATCCTCATTCGATCCTGGATGAAGCCCGCCGGCTGGCCGATCATGGTTACGTTGAGATCTGCTTGCTGGGTCAGAATGTGAACTCCTACCGCTACGGCGAGTTTGATTTTGCCGATTTGCTGACTTCACTTCATGAGATTCCGGACATTCGCAGGATCCGTTTCACGAGTCCTCACCCAACCGATATCAACCCAAAAGTCATGGACCTGTACGGCACGCTCCCGAAGCTTTGCAATAATCTGCACCTGCCGTTACAGGCCGGTTCGAATGACGTACTGAAACGAATGAAGCGCGATTACTCAAGCGAAGAATACCTGGAAAAGGTGGATTACTTGCGCAAGCGATGTCCGGACATCGCTTTGAGCTCCGATATCATTGTCGGCTTTCCAGGTGAAAGCCGGGAGGACTTTCAGTTTACTATGAATATAGTACGACAAGTAGAGTACGCCGGTATTTTCTCGTTTAAGTACTCGGCGCGCCCTTTCACGGCTGCCCTGAAATTGGAAGACGATGTTGCCGAAGAGGAAAAGGGGATACGTCTTGCGGAACTGCAGAACACCCAGCGGGAGATTCAGCTTCGTTTGAATCGAAGTCTGATCGGATCGACGCACGAGGTTCTGGTGGAATCCCACTCGAAGAAAGAGGATGGAGCGTTCAGCGGACGTACAACCTGCAATCGGATCGTGAATTTTCAAGGCCGCGAAGAGCTGCTGGGAAAATTTGTTCAGGTTCAAGTGATGGATGCCGGCCCAAATTCGCTACAAGGTCAATTGGTGTAGGGGCGCGATTGATCGCGCCCTTCTGCAGATTCGCGGGCCCTATAAATGGCGGCCTACGGGAGGGGAAATATGAACAAAGTATTTGCAATATTCTTCTGCTTCCTTGCCTACAGCATCGGCCGCTTCTTCAGAAGACATTGCGATTGAGAACGCCACTTTATACACAATCAGCGGAGAAGTGATTCGGGACGGAACGATCTTGATTCGCAATGGGATCATTGCCGATGTCGGCGCCGGAATCACCGTTCCTGCGGGATTTCGCCGTATCGATGGCCGCGGAAAACATGTGATGCCCGGAATGATCGATACGCACTCGCACATGGGTGTTTATCCCTGGCCAGGTGTGGATGCGAACGAGGATGGAAACGAGGCTACCGATCCGATCACTGCCCATGTGGATGCCCTGGATTCGGTGAGTCCGGAAGACCCCGCCTTTCAGCGCGCGGCGGCAGGTGGCACAACGACGGTTCAGGTTTTGCCGGGTAGCGCAAACCTGATCGGTGGAAAAGCGGTTACGCTTCATGTGATTCCCGGCTCTGTAACCGTCGACCAGATGATGTTCCGGGAAGCGCCGCGCGGGATCAAAATGGCGCTCGGTGAAAATCCGAAACGCGTTTACGGTACGCGGAATCAACTCCCCTCCACCCGGATGGGAAATTTTTATTTGTTGCGCGATGCCTTTACCAAAACAATGGAATACCGCGAAAAATGGGTTCGTTACAACAATAAACAAAGCAAAGAGCCTCCTGAAAAGAATCTAAAATGGGAGACACTTTCGCAGGTTCTGGATGGGAAACTTCTTGTGCATGTTCACTGCTATCGTGCCGATGAAATGATGCACATGATTGAAATCGCAGATCAATTCAAATTCAAAATTGCTTCATTCCAGCATTCCCTGGAGGCCTACAAGGTCGCGGACATCCTGGCAAAACGAAATATTGCCGCCGCTACGTGGGCCGATTGGTGGGGATTCAAAGTGGAAGCATGGAAGGGAATTCCCTGGAACGCTTCTTATCTCGTGTCGAAAGGGGTCATTGTGAACATGCACACCGATAGCAGTGATCTTGTGCAGCGCATGAACGTGGAAGCGGAAAAGACTTTGAAATACGGCATGAGCGAAAACGACGCGCTGAAGACTCTCACGATCTTCCCTGCCAAGATGCTCGGTATTGATCGTTATGTCGGGACGCTGGAGAAGGGCAAGAAAGCAGATGTCGTTATGTTCGATGGTCCACCACTCAGTATCTATTCACACGTGATGTTAACAATGGTGGAGGGAAGAACGACATATGAAAGGAGAACCAAATGAAGTACGCGATCGCCTCCTTATATATACTGCTACTCGCCTCAGCGTTATGTGCTGACACCATCGCCATCACCAACGCAAAAATCCATACATTGGCAGGACCGATCATCGAAAAAGGAACGATTCTGCTTCGCGACGGAAAGATTGAGGCAGTTGGCGCAAATGTGCAGGTTCCCGCGGAAGCCCGTGTGATTGATGTGTCAGGTAAGCAGGTGTTTCCGGGATTCATAGATGCGAACTGTCATGTTGGTTTGAGCGAAATCAATCAGGTAACCGCAACCGTTGACAGCTCGGAAGGCGTCGATCCTGTAACTCCGCAAATGCGAGTGACCGACGCTTTCTTTCCGGAAAGTTTTGCCGTGGGAGTCACTCGCAGCAATGGTGTGACATCCGGCATCATTTCTCCGGCTGACGAGAACGTCTTTGCCGGAATGAGCGCGCTGATCGAATTTTCCGGAAAACGAATCGATGAAGTTGTATTGAAGCCTGTCACCGCGCTGCACGTTACGATGGGAGAGGCCCCCAAAGAAAAATATGGTGAAGCGAACAAGATGCCAAGCACACGCATGGGTACAGCGGCGCTTCTTCGGCAAACTTTTTTAAAAACCAGGGAGTACGATGAAAAATGGAAGCGCTACGAGAGCAAAAAATCGGAGAAAAGCACTAAAGACACAACCGAAACACCACCGGAACGCGATATGAAGCTCGACGCCGTTCTGGATGTACTGAACGGCAAAATTCCTCTGGTGGTCTCTGCGCATCGGGTGGATGACATCCTGACTGCAATTCGCATTGCGGATGAATTTGGTATCAAAAAACAACTTGTGATCAATCACGGCACCAATGCGTATAAAATTGCCGACCTCCTGGCGCATGAAAAGATTCCCGTGATTGTGGGACCTGTAACGACACAACCCGATAAGATGGAAACCCTCGGCGCAAATTATGAGAGCGCTTCGTTGCTGCACAAAGCCGGTGTGCTCATCGCCATTCAAAGCAATGAAACCCACAACGCGCGAAACCTGCCCTACGAAGCAGCGCTCGCGGTTGCAAACGGTTTACCTTATGAAGTGGCACTGAAAGCGATCACAACGAACGTTGCGAAAATCTTTGGCTTTGAAACGGTACTCGGCACACTCGAAGCAGGGAAGCGCGCCAATCTCATCGTAGCGGATGGAGATCCGCTCGAACCACGCACCAAAATCACACACGTATTCATCGGTGGCGAGGAAATCCGCGAACCAAACTATCACGAACGGTTGTACGAAGGAATTCAGTAGTGTGAAAAATGTAGCGGTGATACAAAGACAGGAGGTCAGTTCGATGAAATCTTTCCTTTTGACTCTTCTTCTGTTGCCGGGCCTGCTCGGCGCCGAGTCCCCGGAATGGGATCAGGAATACACAAAAAAGATCCGCGAGTTTACGACAGGGCCCGAATTCATGACGGATCTGGTGGATCATTTGCCTGCTTCGGATCAGGTACCGACACCGTTGAAGTTCAATGGATACATCGCAGGAGCAGCGGATCATCTCACCTACGCGGCGGATGTGCATCGATACATGCGGGCACTGGAAGCCGCTTCTCCCCGCGTTAAAGTATTTTCGATCGGCAAATCGGAAGAAGGACGCGAGATGATCCTGGTAGCAATCGCCGATGAACAAACCATCCGGACCCTGGATCAGTACAAGGACATCACCCGGAAGTTGTCGGATCCGCGAAAGCTTTCCGAATCCCAGGCGATGGAACTCATCAAAAACGGAAAGCCGATTTACCATCTGACCGGAGCGATGCACTCGCCGGAAACGGGATCCCCGGAAATGCTGATGGAACTGGCGTACCGCCTGGCAGTCGAAGAGACTCCTTTGATTCAGAGCATTCGCAACAACATCATCACGCTGATCACACCGGTGCTGGAAGTGGATGGCCGCGAGCGGATGGTGGACATTTCTCGCTGGTACCAGGCAAATCCAAAATCGCATTTGCCGCCGTTATTATACTGGGGCCGCTATGTGGCGCATGACAACAACCGCGATGCCATGGGACTCGCGCTCAATCTCACCCGCAATATCCAGAGCTCTTATTTCGAATGGCATCCCCAAGTCATTCACGATCTGCATGAATCGATTCCATTTCTTTACATCTCGGTGGGTACCGGCCCTTACAATCCTTCACTCGATCCTATCGCGATCAATGAATGGAATCGGATGGCTTACAATGAAGTGCAAACGCTCACACAAAAAGGATTGATCGGAGTCTGGACCCATGGATTTTACGATGGCTGGGCGCCGAATTACATGTTCTGGATAGCGCATGGTCACAATTCCATCGGGCGTTTCTACGAAACGTACGGAAATCTTATCCCTTCCACCCAGGATCGCGTGGTTCGCGGCCGGAGCACCCGCGAATGGTTCCGGTCGAATCCCCCTTATCCAAAAGTGAAATGGTCACTTCGCAATAACGTGAACTACCAGCAGAGCGGCGTGATTCTGGCGTTGAAGTACATGGCCGACAATCGCGAACACATGCTTCAAACGTTTTGGACACTCGGCAAACGATCGATCGCCAAAGCCACCACCGAAGGCCCTGCTGCTTATGTCTTTCCTGCAGATCAGAAACGGCTCGGACAACTTCGTGATTTGCTGAATTTGTTGCGATCGATGGGAATCGAAGTTCATCAATCCGACAATGCATTGAACATCAAACCGGGTTGGCCTCCGGTGAAGAAAAAGGACCCTGAAGAAAAAACCGCCGAAACTCAAAAGGACAAAAAAGAACCGGTTAAACAGGAAAAAGAAGAAATCTCCATTCCAAAAGGAAGCTACATCATTCGCATGGACCAGCCTTATAGCCGCCTTGCTGACACGCTTCTCGACACGCAGTATGTGTTGGGGCAGGAGCGGGTTTACGATGACACAGGTTGGACGTTGGGCTACACGAAAAACGTCGAGTTCAAGCGGATTGTGAATCAGGATGTCCTGAAAGCGCCGATGCGAATCTGGTATGGCAAATTAAAAGGCAATTCCATCGCAACGGGCAAAGCAATTGCCATCCAGAATCATGCTGATACGGACTTGATCCGGCTCCGGTACGAATTGCCGGATGCCAAAATTTCTGTGCTTCAGGAAGAATTCAAGATGAAGAAGACATCCCTTCCGGCCGGCACGATTGTTGTTGAAAATACAGAATCCGTGCGGAACTCGGTCATGGCCAAAGGCAGTTTTCAATATGAAACGCTCGAGGCCTGGCCATCACAGAAAATGCAGGATATTCCACTGCAGCGGATCGCGATTCTTCATACGTGGCTGGACACTCAGGACGAGGGCTGGTACCGTCTGGCACTCGATGATCTGAAGGTTCCTTATGATTACATTTCGACGCAAGATGTGGCCAGGATGCCGGATTTGCGAAGCAAGTACGACGTTATCATTTTTCCGCCGATCGAAGCGGAACCGCAGGACATAGTGAATGGTTACCCGCCAGGTCCGCCTCTGCCCTGGAAGAAAACAGCCCTGACACCAAATCTGGGAGTTGATGAAACGGACGATATGCGCCCGGGCATGGGGTTGGAAGGGGTTCAGAACATCAAGAAATTTGTAGAAGATGGCGGTCTGTTGATCGCTGTTCGGGAAGCAGCAAGATGGGCCGTTCAATACGGGTTGGCGCGGTATGTAAGCGTCGTCGAACCGCAAAACCTGAAAGCTCGCGGCACGCTGCTGCGCGCGTCCGTGAAAGACAAAAGTTCACCTGTTGTGTATGGTTACGGAGACGAAGTCCCGATCCATTTCCAGGGAACTCCCATCTTTCGAGTCGGCAATGCTCCAAGACAGCCCGATAAACGTTTAAGCGGACGCGGCTCCGCCACAGATCCTGATGTCCCGCAAGGACGCCCCTTTATCGAAACGCCTGAGCCGCCGAAACCGGGACCTGGTGAGGAAGGTTTCTTGTTGCCGGATGATTTCGGAGTTTATTTCGAGCCCTATGTTCCGCAAATCGAAGATCGCCCTCGTATTATTCTTGAGTTCCCCAAAGAGCAGGATAAGCTTCTGCTCTCCGGAATGTTGGAAGGAGCTGATGAAATCGCGGGAGCTCCTGTTGTCATCGATAGTCACTCTGGGAAAAGGGCACATCTTACTCTTTGCAAATAATCCAATGTGGCGCATGAACACGCAGGGGAATTATGCACTGGTCTTTAATGCGATTTTCAACGCGAGTCATTTGAGCCAGGGCTGGCCTCCATCCAAGAAGTAAGATTGACGCGGGCGCGAATGAATCGCGCACCTGCAATCAAATAAGCCACGTAGGGGCGGCGCCATACAATGGCGCCCGCGCTTCCGGCTTGCCCGTTCGCTTGACATCCCACCGTCGGGCAGTTATGATCTAATCCTTGCAATTGCAATGCGATTGCAATAACGTATGTTCAAAGTGAAAGCGACAGAAAAATTTGAGAACTTCGTGCGCCTCCATAAGGGGCGTTTGACGCCCCAGCGCCAGTTCATCGTCAGGGAATTTCTGCAATTGAATGGGCACTACGGGATTGATGAACTGCACGAACATTTGCGTAAAAAAGGTCAAATCATCAATCCTTCCACGATTTTCCGCACGTTGAAGCTTCTGGTGCAGGCAGGAATAGCCGTAGAAAGACAATTCGCAAACGGCAATACAAAGTTCGATGTGAATGTGGCTCATCACGATCACTTGATCTGTTTAACCTGCGGAAAAATCGTTGAATTTGACAGCCCGAAGCTCGAAAACGTGCAGATGCGAATCGTTCGCAGCCATGGTTTTGAAATGGAGTATCACAAGCACGAAATCTACGGCTATTGCGGCGATTGTAAAAAAGCTAAGAAGGTTAAAAGTTAAGAGATAAAGATATGTTTTCATCACTCGTCATAACGTTAAGGGAAGGTGTGGAGGGTGCTCTTGCGATAGCGATTGTTTTGCTGTATCTGCGGAAGACAGGCAGACAGAGCCTCACCTCGGCCCTTTGGTGGGGTCTGGGGGTAGCTATCGCCGCAAGCATCGCTGGAGCGTTCGCGATCCAGCGAATCGCGATGAATGCCGAAATCTTTGAAGGCATCCTGATGTTTGCTGCGGCCGTATTTGTCAGCAGCATGATTGTCTGGATGTGGAAATCGGCACGCGGATTGAAAAAAGAAATTGAACAGAAGATCGAACAGATTGCTATTCGTGAAGATACAGGCACGCGGGGTGTCTGGCTTGGAATCTTCTTCTTCGTGTTCCTGATGATTTTTCGTGAAGGAATCGAGACGGTCATTTTTCTGAGCGCCGTCAATCTCACGACCGATGCTTTGATGAGTTTCTTTGGTGGCCTTGTGGGACTCGGGTTAGCCGTGCTCTTTGGCATTTTCCTCGTCCGCGGCTCGATACGGATTGATCTGGGAAGATTCTTCAAGATCACCGGAATCGTGTTGATGCTCTTTGTGGTCCAGTTGTTGATCGGGGGGATTCATGAATTGTCCGAGGGGGGTCTGATAGACATTGGACCGCGGGGCATGGCACTTGTGGGGCCAATCGTTAAAAACAACGCTCTGTTTTTGATCGGCGTATTGATGATTCCAGCTCTTGTGTTGTTGATTCCGGGACAAACGAAAGACAGTGTGGAATCCGCATCGGCCGCCGAAAGGCGATTGCAGCTGGCTCAAAAGAGACGCAATCGTATGTGGCGAAGCGCAGCTGCTTTTCTTTCCATACTGATTGTATGTTTCATTGCCCTCGATTTTGTATACGGTCAGAATAGAAAGCTTTCAGAGCCGGTTCCCGTTACTTCTGTGGATGGAAAAATCGAGATTCCTGTTACACAGGTTTCGGACGGTAATCTTCACCGGTTTATTCTCAGCGATACAGGAGTGCGCTTCATCATTATGAAAACAGACAAACTGTATGTCGCGTTTGATGCCTGTGAGATCTGCGGAGGGAAGGGTTATGTTCAGGAATCAGGAGCGTTGATTTGTTTGAACTGCGCGGCAGACATCAATCCTTCCACGATTGGATCGGGAGGCGGATGCAATCCGATTCCATTGGCTGCTGCGATAGGGTCCGATATGGTTGTGATTCGCCTGGAGGATCTAAAACAAAGGGAATCCATTTTCCATACCGCGAAAGGACATGTGCATGAATAATGTAGGGAACGCGATTCATCGCGCCCGCCAACTCGTTTGCGGGCGTCATAAATGTCGCCCCTACAATGGATAGAAGGCATGTGGTGGAAATTAGTTTTTAACTCATTTCGCCGGGATCGGCAGAGAAAACTGGTTGCGGTGAGCGCCGTTGCTCTGGCTACCTGTCTGGCCACATTCCTTTTGAACTGGTCGTTAAATCTCGGTGACAAAATCCAGCGGGAACTGCGCGCATACGGTTCCAACATCATCATCGTTCCTCGCGGCGATTCACTGCCGGTCGTTTCCGATCAAGCGGATGCCGGAGTGATCACGACCGATCAATTTCTAAAACAGACCGACATCGACGCGATCCAAACAATTTTCTGGAAGAATCAGATCCTCACGATGGTTCCACTCTTGCCCCAGACGGTTAAGTTTGAGAAAACAACCATTCTGCTGGTCGGAACGGAATTTGGAGAGACAGATGCTATCCGCAGTTATCCCAGGGTCGCTCCTTACGTGCAGCTGCAAGGAAGCTGGCCTCAGCAGAAGTTCGATCTCGTTTGCGGGGTCAGATTGTGCAAGCAGTTTGAATGGGAACCCGGACAGCTTGTGGCGCTCCATCATTCCGGGAAGATGCAAAACTTTCGCGTCAGCGGAATTGTTTCATCCGGGGGGATCGAAGATAAACAGCTCTTTGCCGGATTGAGTACTGTGCAGGAATTCACCGGTCATCCGAATCAATTCAAACAGTTGTATGTGAGCGCGCTTGTAACTCCACCGAACGACCTTTATTACAAAAAACAACGGAGTCCGGATGCGCTCACACCGCAGGAACTGGAGCGATTTTCATGCACACCGTATATGACACAGGTCGCCGATGACATCGCCAGAGTCTTTCCCGGGGCAGAAGCCCGGATCGTGAAACAGGTCGCTCAAACAGAGGAAAAGATTGTCAAGAAGGTGAACTGGCTCATGGTTTTGGTTACACTCGCCGGCCTGGTTGCGTCTTCCTTAACAATGACGAGCACAACAACTTCCATGATTCTCGAAAGACGCAAAGAGCTGGCTTTGATGAAAGCAGTTGGGTCCAGTAATGGATTTCTCTTTCTTTATTTATTCGGTGAAATTCTGATTCTGGGAACGATCGGTAGTGTGGCTGGATATTTTATCGGAAGTCTACTGTCGATCACTTTAAGCAATGCTTTGTTTGAGTCTGTTTTTGAAGTGAAACTTGTTTTATTGCCGATGGTGGCGGTGATTGGAGTTCTCGTCATTTTGTGCGGGAGTCTGTGGCCGTTGAGGCAAGCCGTCACTTTGGATCCAGCCGTGGCTTTGAGAGATTTATGACGCAGAAGGAATTTCGCTGGCGATTGCTAAGGCAATCTTTGATGCAGAAAAAAGCCAAAGCGATCATCATTCTATTGGCGGTGACGATGGGCGCATCGGTGGTTGCGGCTTTGTTGAATCTGCAGACGGATTTGCGTTCTCGCATGAACCGCGAATTACGCGACTACGGTCCGAATGTTGTCATTCAATCCGAAAACACCGGTGAATACATCTCTTCGGAATTTCTCACGAAACTTCAAGCCGCATCGATCTCGCAAAAAATCGTTGCATACACTCCGCAGTTGTTTGTCCCGGTGCAAATCCAAAGAAGACCGGTGCTGCTTTCTGTCGTGGACTTACAGTCGTACCGGAAGCTTTATCCCTCCCAGGAATGGAAAATTCGGCCCGGTGTCAATGAGTCGAGTGCAATCTTCATCGGAAAGCGCCTGGCCGGAAAGCTCCGTGCAACGGAAGAAAAGAATATTCGACTGGATCTCAACGGGCGTGAAATCGTTTTGCCTGTGGGTGGTTCTGTTGAAAGCGGAGAAACGGAGGATGATCAGGTCTTTATTTCCATCGAGCTTGCCCGGGAGCTTGGAATGATCAAAAAAGGGTTCCAGACCGTTTTGCTGAGCGTACTGGGTGATTTGCCTCAGGTTGAAAAGGAATTCGGCGCGCTTGTTGCGAGCCACCCGGGTACTCAGTATCGCCTGATCCGGAAGATAGCATCAGCCGAATCAACAATTCTCGACAAGCTTTCGCGTTTGATGGGCCTCGTGATCCTGTTAATTTTTATAATCCTGTTTTTTTGCATTCACACGACAGTTTCAGCGATCCTACTTTCCAGGCAATCTGAGATTGCTTTACTTCGGGTGCTGGGAGCAAGACGAAAACAGATTACCGCGGTTTTTACCACCGAACTTCTTCTTCTGGGTCTGGCCGGCGGGCTCATTGGATATGTCCTTGGAATGATCATGGCCCAGGTCCTGGGAAGGGTGCTGTTTCAGTCCTTCATCACCCCGAGCGCGATCGTTTTCATTGTGACACTTGTCTTTTCACTATTTTTGATGATGGCCTCTTCCATTCTTCCGATTTCCCGGGCCGTCAACAGACAGGCAGCTCTCGTACTGAAAGAAGCATAATCATGATTGAGCTGAAAGACGTAACCAAAGTTTATCCGAACGGTTTGAAAGCACTTGACCAGTTCAACCTGAAAATCGCTCCGGCGGAATGGGTTTCGGTGATGGGCCCTTCCGGTTCGGGCAAAACAACTTTGTTGAACATCATCGGCTTGCTCGACCGTCCGAGCTCCGGTTCCGTTTTGATCGATGGAAAAGAGACGAGCCGTTTCACAGAAAAAGAGATGACCGCGTTCCGGCGGCAGAAAGTTGGATTGGTTTTTCAGCAATTTCATCTGGTCCCGCATCTTACGGCTCTTGAAAATGTGATGCTGGCTCAATACTTCCACAGCATTGTCGATGAACAGCAGGCCACAGAGCTCATGAGCCGCATTGGACTGGGGGACCGTTTAAAGCACCTGCCATCGCAGCTTTCCGGCGGAGAACAGCAACGCGTCTGTATTGCTCGCGCACTGATCAATGAACCGAAGATTCTGCTTGCCGATGAGCCGACAGGAAATCTGGATGAAGACAATGAACGCGAGATCATCCGTCTGTTGATCAAGCTTCACGAGCAGGAAGGTTTGACAATCCTGATGGTTACGCACGATCTCGTTGTGGGGCGGATGGCCGACAGGCAAATTGAGCTGAACCACGGGCGGTTGATTGCGGCCACCGCGATGGTCAAGCAGTTTGAAGATGACATCGATGATGCGCTCGAACAACTCTGGTTGCTCCAGGAAGAGAATAAGCTGGACCATCAGCATGCGATGCAGGGCCGGTTTATGAAAGAAGAAATGATCTCGCATCTTCGATCGATCCGGATGATCCATCAGGAGAATGGATCGATCTCATTTACATCCATCGGCGAAACGCGCGCGCGGGATATTATCAGGCGCCACCGTTTGGGGGAATGCCTGTTTGCCCAGACCTTCGGTCTTTCTACGCGTGAAGCATCCGATGAAGCTTGCCAGTTGGAACACATCATCAGTCAGGATGTTGCCGAGCGAATCTGCTCATTCTTGGGTCATCCCTTGCAATGTCCACATGGAAATGAGATCCCGCCCGGCCGCTGCTGCAGCCGTTAATAGGTCATCCGCAACTTTCAACTGCAGGGGCGCGATTCATCGCGCCCACGAAACGAAAAAAAGTTATAATAATATGTAAGCATTGGTGCTTGTTCTTACATGCCGGGCAAAATAACTTTAGAAGTCGCACAAGGGCCGATTCGCGGGAAGGTATTTGTTTTTGAAGAGCATGACACATTTATTTTTGGCCGTGCGCGCGACTGTCACGCTCGGCTGGCTCAAGAAGATACCACCGCCTCGCGCCATCATTTCCTGCTGGAAGTGAACCCTCCGGATGTGCGCATTCGAGACCTCGGAAGCCTCAACGGCACCTACATCAATGGAAAGAAGTTTGGTGGCCGTAAAGAAGGGGAGACTCCGCAAGATGCAGCTCATCGAAAGCTTCCGGACCTCGATCTCAGTGATAGAGATCAGATCGGCGTTGGAGAAACCGTTTTTGTTGTTCGAATCCAGGCGCCGGCTTTTTGCTGCCGCTGCCATAAAGAGATTCCGGAGGAATTTCAATCCATGTGTCGTTGGATTGAAGGGGCATTCATCTGTCCTCAGTGCAGAACCGAAGTGGAAAAAACGAACCAACCGGCAACCAAACCGGAGCCTGTGCGATGTGCACAATGTGAAAAGGACGTTTCCAAGGAAGTTGGCGGCGGACGGCAGGGAGATTACATTTGCGAGAGTTGCCGCACGGAAGCGAAGTTCAATCCGGTCGGCGTTTTGATCCATTTGCTCATGCACCAGCGGGAAGAGGGGCAGGAAGAGGCCTCTCTCAGCAACATTGCCGGATATAAGATCGAGCGGATGCTGGGCCGGGGATCCCTGGGTGCCGTCTATCTCGCGCAACGGAAAGACGATTCAGTAAAAGTCGCATTAAAAATCATGCTCGCGAGGGTTGCTGTGGATGAAAAATCGCGTCAGCGCTTTCACCATGAGGTGGAAACTCTCGGTGAACTCCGTCATTCTAATATTGTAGAGTTATATGAGCACGGGTCGGCCGGTTCCGGTTTTTATTTCGCGATGGAATACTGTCCGGGCGGAAGCGTGGAAGAGTGGATGCAACGGAAAGGGGGACCCCTTCCGCTGGAAGAGGCGGCGTGGGGGGTTTTGCAGATTCTGGAAGGGTTAGCGTACGCCCATCAAAAGGGTTATGTGCATCGTTCGATCAAACCGTCTAACATTCTTCTCACGGGACAAAGCAAGTACAAAGCCAAACTGGTCGATTTTGGCCTTGCCAGAAGTTTTGAAAGGGCAGGTTTTTCCGGCATGAGTGCAAGCGCCTCTACATTGAACACTGCTATGTTCATGCCGCGCGAACAACTAACGCAGTTTCGCTTCAGCAGCCCTGTCAGTGATGTCTGGAGCCTGGCAGCCAGTTTCTACTATATGTTAAGCGGAAAGTCGCCGCGTGATTTTTCGCTCGGCAAAGATCCGGTTGAGATCATTCTCCGTGGCGGAGTGATTCCGATTCGAGATCACGATTCCCATGTTCCAAGAAAGGTCGCAAAGGTCATCGATAAAGCTCTTTCGGATGACATTAAAGAACGCTACCGGGATGCCTCTGAATTTCACCGCGCCCTGAATAAAGTCCTTTAACCGCCAATCTTGGCGTCTTGGCGGTTGCACTACGGTTGGGCTTGCGTCAGAAATTCCGTGAGGCTTTCAGCGGGCAGCGGACGGCAGAAGAGAAATCCCTGGATGGCATCGCAATGATTCGCTTTCAAGAATGCGAGCTGTTCCTCCGTTTCCACACCTTCCGCAACGACTCTTAAGTTCAGTCCGTGGGCCAATGCAATCATGGACGCAAGAATCGCCCGGTCCCCTGAATCCGTTACAGCCCCCTGAATAAAATAAGGATCGATCTTGATCGTATCCATCGGAAAACGCTTCACATCCACGAAAGAGGTGTTTCCCGCGCCAAAATCATCCAGTGCGATGCGAATGCCAAGCGCTTTCAGGTCCCGAATCACAGGCAGCGCATGATCCATCGAGAGTTTTCCTGTTTGGGCAACTTCGAGTTCCAGGGAACGATACTGCAATTGAGCGTCGTTGAGCGCACCAAGAACAATCTGAATCAAATTCGATGATGGCTGCAACTGGTTTGGCGGGATGTTCATTGTCATCAACGGAACAACAATTCCGCTTTCACGCCAGAGGCGCATCTGCGTACAGGCCGTCCTCAACGCCCATTCCCAGATCGATATCAGATAGCCGGCTTCTTCGGCTGTTGGCAAAAATTCAGCCGGCAAGAAAAGTCCCATGTCAGGATGTTGCCAGCGCAAAAGCGCTTCCACGCCGACAACTTTGCCGGAGCGCACATTGAGCTGCGGCTGATAATAAATAAGGAATTGATTTCGAGCCAGCGCAAATCGCAAGTCACGTTCCATCTTCAATCGCGCCAGCGCCGTCACAGTCATGCTGGGAGTATAGAGCTGGCAGTTGTTCCTACCTTTTTCTTTTGCGCGGTAGAGGGCCACATCAGCATTTTTCATCAATGTGGAGAGATCTTCCCCATCATGCGGATAAAGACTGATACCGATGCTTGTCGAAGTCTGTAGCTGCTGTCCTTCTGCATAAAATGGCGTTTCGAAACTGAGAAGAATTTTTTGCGCTGTCTTGGCGGCATCTTGAATATCCTGAATCCCCGGCAGCAGGATCATGAATTCATCGCCGCCGAGCCGCGCGATCGTATCTACTTCCCGCAGCGAGGTTGAGAGCCGTTGCGAAACAGCACGCAAAAACAGATCGCCTGCCTGGTGTCCGAGACGATCGTTGATATTCTTAAAACGGTCCAAATCAAGAAAGAGGACCGCCATCATTGAATTATTTCTGCGCGCGTAGGCGAGTGCCTGCAGAAAACGGTCCTCCAGAAGCGTTCGGTTCGGCAGCCCTGTTAGAACATCGTGGTATGCTTGATAACGCAAGTTCTCACGTTCCTGTTTCCTTTCAAACACCAGTCCCAGGTGGGGGCCGACACGGGCCGTCATGGAAACCAGGTGTTCATCACGATCCCGTTTCTGTTTTGAAAAGAACTCGAACACCGCCTGAATCCTGCTCTCTGTAAACAAAGGGAACGCAAATCCCGATTTAATTTGCGCTCGTTCCGCAACATCCTTCCGCAGGAAATCCTCTTCTGCCGTCGCATCTGTCCACCAGACCGGCGAGCCGGTCTTCAACACCTGGCCGGGCAGATCCAATCCCGCGGGTAAACGGAGCTTCAGGCTTTCACGTCTGAAATCGGGCGATTCCAATTCGGAATAAAAAGAATGGGAGCAAAACAACGTTTCATCTTTGTCGTCCACAAACCAGGCCTGGCCGAGGTCCCATCGATCCAACAGACAGATCTTTTCCAGGCAAAGAGCGGTTACGGCGCGATTGTCATCCGCTTCGCTTGCAGTGGCGATGACTTCCATCATCAAATTCAAAGATTCTTTGATCCGCTTCCTTTCCGTAATATCGAAGACGCTTCCCACCACGCGCATGATTTTTCCATCTGCATCCTTCAATAAACGGCCCCGATCCTGAACATAACGATACTCATTTTTCGCATTGCGGAGACGATATTCGATTTCAAAGTCGCGATGCTGGCTCAACTGTAAGGCGATCTGCTCCAGAACTGCTTGCCGGTCATCAGGATGGATGCGATCCGCCCACCACTGATCGGTGGTTTCCATCATATCGGCAGGGTAACCGAACACTTCTGATAATCCGCTTGTCCAGATGATCCGGTTTTGTTCGATGTGCCAGTCATAAATCGCACTGTTCACTGCGCTGGAAGCAAGAAGAAATCTTTCATTCGCTTCGCGCAGCGCCTGCTCTGTTATTTTTCTGTTCGTTACATTGCGGATCAGCAACAGATATTCATTTTCAAGAAACGGTACAACATGCGCTTCAAAATTTACGTCCTTTCCGCGCACCTTCAGAACGTATTCGAGTTGTACGGGTGTCCGTGTTTCGGCAACTTTTGTAAGCGCATTTTCGAAAGGTTCGATCAGCTCAAAAGGGAGGACTTCGCTGGGCTTATGACCGACAAAATGCTTGGGGGCGACCGCTAAATTCTCGACATTTGTGCAGTGACAGTCGATGAACACACCTGCACTGTCCAGCCGAAAATACAGGTCCGGCAGCTCTTTGAGTATTGCCTGCAGCTCCTCTATAGAAGGCAGGTGGAACCCGTCCCCCATCTATTTAATGACCCCTATCGACCCCATACAGTATCACGAGAGAGTGGAAAGTGGAAAGTTTACATGTTTGCAGCATCGCATTCGGCGGCGATTGTTCTATACTTTGCCTATGGATAGGATGCAGCCGATTATCGTTGCCGCCATCGATGTGGGCTCAAGCGGCATTCGGATGGAGATTTCCGAGGTCCAATCGGACGGTTCCCTGCGCACGCTTGAAAATCTCAATCGAGCCGTCGCGCTGGGGAAGGACACATTTACGCACGGCAATCTCCGGGAAGAGACAATCCAGAGCGTTTGCCGGGCGCTGGCCGATTTCTCGACGGTCATGAAGGATTACAATGTGACCCGTTACAGGGCGGTTGCAACAAGCGCCATTCGTGAAGCTGGAAATTCGGACACATTTATCGATCGCGCGTTCATGAGATCCGGGATTGAAATCGATGTGATAGACGGATCGGAAGAGAACCGCCTCACATACATGGCCATCCATGAGACAGCACAGGGGAAGATTGATCTGCAAAATTCCAATACACTTGTTGTTGAAGTCGGAGGAGGCAGCACGGATATTTCATTTCTGGAATCCGGTAAGCCGCTTCATTTCGGCACTTTTGCTCTCGGCGCGGTGCGTTTGCGGCAATCTCTTGTCGGTGTCAAAGGGGAGTGGAAGCAACGCTTAAAATTGCTCGACCGCCAGATCAAGAACACAATCGATACGATCGCCAATACGATCCCTTTCGAAAAAGCGCAAAGCATGATTGCGCTCGGCGGCGACATCCGTTTTGCGGCGCGCCAGATCGGTGGAACGGACGCTGAAATGAATGGCAATAACTTCTGGGTCATGGACCGCAAATTGTTTGTCAAATTTACTGCCGATGTGTCCCGCTATGACACGGAAGAAATTGTTCGCCGTTACAATTTGCCTTATCCACAGGCAGAAATCCTTGTTCCTTCGCTGCTCGCCTACAGGAACATCATCGAACGAACGCAGGTGGAACGAATCCACGTGATGAGCGTCAGCATCCGGGCCGGTATTCTTCTCGATATGGCGCAGCGTGCGGGTCTGGAATCCTTTGACGAACAGATCCTTGCGTCCGCGCGCGGGCTCGCCACAAAATATCATTCGAATGAAAGTCATGTGGAGCAGGTTCGAAAACTCTCGCTTTCACTGTTCGATCAGCTTCAGAATGAGCACAGGCTTGCACGCAAAGAACGATTGTACTTGGAGGTCGCAGCCCTCCTTCATGATGTTGGAACCTTCATCAGCGACCGTTCGCATCACAAGCACGCGCAATACATCATCTCTTCGTCCGAAATCTTCGGCCTCTCCCGGTCTGACATGAACCTGATCGCCAATATCGCCCGCTATCATCGCAAATCACCGCCGACTCGCTCTCACCTTCCTTATATATCTCTCGATCGCGAATCCCGGATGATTGTCAGCAAACTGGCTGCAATTTTACGGGTGGCAGATGCGCTCGACCAGGATTACAGCAGGAAAATCCAGCAAGTCAAAGTCGTCAGTGATGAAGAGAAGGGAAGTTACGTCCTGGAAGTCGAAGCGGACGGCGATCTGGCGATGGAAAGAGTTTCGCTTCAGAGCAAAAGTGATTTGTTTCGGGAAATCTACGGCAGGCCCATCGAGCTCCATCAGACGAACCTCGTTGAGTCGGCATGAAGGATCTGCATAGCCCCGAACTTTACATCAATCGCGAGCTGAGCTGGTGCGCGTTTAATCATCGCGTGCTGGAGGAAGCGATCGATCCGGCCAATCCATCTGCTGGAACGTTTTCGCTTTGCTTCGATCGTCTCTTCCAATTTCGATGAGTTCTTCATGGTGCGAGTTGCCGGTCTCAAGCGGCGCATTGCGGAAGGGGACCAGAGCCGCTCACCTGACGGATTTACGGCTCATGAAAACCTGACGGCGGTCTCCAGTACCGTTCAACAGATAGCCTCCCAACTCTACGAAACGATTGAACAGCAGCTCATGCCGCAAGCGCTTGCTCATCAAGTTGTGATTCATTCGTATGATTCTTTGAATCCGAAGCAGACTGCCTTTGTGGGGAAACGTTTCGAAGGAGAAATCTTTCCTGTATTGACTCCGATGGCGCTGGATCCTGCTCATCCATTTCCC
The DNA here is from genome assembly GCA_963771165.1 of uncultured bacterium. Taxonomy (GTDB): domain Bacteria; phylum Acidobacteriota; class HRBIN11; order JAKEFK01; family JAKEFK01; genus JAKEFK01. The sequence goes on from CAVYSN010000009.1 coordinate 198,683, forward strand.
ATCCTTTTGAACTTGAGCCTGAATGTTGGAGTCCGGCTTGCGCCACCGGAAGGGGAAGAGAATGAGCGTTATGCGCTCGTGCCGATCCCCACTGGAATACCCCGCCTTTTGAGACTTCCTTCACCTCCCGGCGAACAGGCTTTCATTTTGCTGGAAGAAGTGGTGAGACGTTTTCTCCATCGTTTGTTTACCGGCCAGAAAATACTGGAACACACAGTTTTCCGGCTTACGCGCGATGCGGAAGTGGAATTTGACGATGAAGGGCTCCCCGATCTGCTCCAGGCAATGGAAGGGGAATTGATCAAACGCCGAACAAACCGGCCGGTGCGCCTGGAAATCGAAAAAGGGACCACCGCTGCCATGTTGAACTTTTTCCTTTCGTTGATGCCGATCGAGAAAAGCGATATTTACAGGCATAGCTCTTTTCTGGATCCGCGATTCTTATCTTCCATCGCAGACATCACCGGTCTGGATCATCTCCGGTACAAACCGTTGCCGCCGCAGATGCCGGCTGAATTTGAACAGCAGGAAACCATCTGGCCGCTCCTGAGGGAACAGGATGTTCTGCTGCTTCATCCGTACGAATCCTTCGATCCGGTCGTTCAATTCGTCTCGCAGGCCGCGGATGATCCCGATGTGCTGGCGATCAAGCAGACGCTCTATCGCACCAGCGGCGATTCTCAGATCATTCGCGCGCTCGCACGCGCGGCAAGCAAAGGGAAGCAGGTCACCGTATTGCTGGAGCTGACGGCAAGGTTCGATGAAGAACGGAACATCGAATGGGCCAAGCAGCTTGAAAAAGCGGGAGCACATGTCATTTACGGCCTGGTCGGTCTCAAGACCCACGCAAAAATCCTGCTCGTTGTGCGCCGTGAAAAAGAAGGCATCCGCCGCTACGTCCATCTTGGAACAGGAAACTACAACGATCGCACCGCGCGTTTGTACACAGACATCGGATTGATGACATCCGATGAAGCCTTTGGTATCGATGCTTCCGGTTTCTTCAACACGATCACCGGATACAGCGATCCACCCGATTTTGCAAAACTGACAATGGCCCCTCTTGGACTTCGAGACCGCTTTTTGCACCTGATCCACCGCGAAACGGAACGGGCCAAATCCGGACAAATCGCGATGATCCACGCCAAAATGAATTCCCTCGTGGATCCGGAAATCATCCACGCTCTGTATGAGGCTTCCATCGCAGGCGTGCAAATCAAGCTCGCCGTGCGCGGAATCTGCTGCTTGCTCCCCGGTATCAAAGGTGTAAGCGACCGAATCATTGTTGGAAGCATCGTGGACCGTTTTCTGGAACATAGCAGAATTTATTATTTTCACAACGGCGGAGATGAAGAATATTACGGATCTTCTGCGGATTGGATGCCAAGAAATCTGAACAAACGGGTCGAGCTGCTTTTCCCGATCGCAAGCGAAGAGGGAAAAGCAAAATTGCGGACGGTCCTCGACCTCTTCTGGCTGGATAACGTGAAAGCCCGCATGCTCCAGCCGGATGGATCTTACCAGTACAAGAAAAGACGCAAAAATGAAGAGATGGTCCGATATCAGGAAGCCCTGTATCAGCTCACGATCCAGCAACGCGAGCTCATCCGCAATGTTGCCTTCAAGCCAATCAAAGTTCCCCCTGCCCCCTGAACACCTGAAACCTTGAACTTTGAACCCCTAACGCTCACAATACACACATGACCGATCCGGAGCTGATTGCAGGCGTCATCAAAAGGGACCGCAAATCCTTCGATCTTTTTTACGAACGCTACGCTCAGATCGTTTTTAACCTCTGCGTTCGTATATTAAAGGATGAAGCCGAAGCTCAGGATGTATTGCAGGAAATATTTCTCCAGATCTGGAGAGAAGCAGAACGCTTTGATGCCTCCCGCGCTTCCGTAAAGACCTGGCTGTTTACGATTGCGAGGAGCCGGTCTCTCGATCGTTACAGGAGTCGAAAGACGGTTACAAACCGTCTGGAAGACCAGGCGGATGATCAGCTGCAACAGATCGCAGGAAAAGAGGATCTGCAGAACGCCAGCGTCACGCGGCAATACGTGCTCGGCGCGCTTGCCCGGCTGTCGGCTGAGCAACGTTTAGTATTAGAGTTGTCGTACTACGAAGGGCTTACGCAGGAGGAGATTGCAGAACGGCTCAAGGAACCTCTCGGCACAGTCAAAAGCAGGATCCGGGCGGCATTGATAAAATTAAGAGCGCTATTTTCGGGTGAAGAATCAGATGCTTAAACACGAATACCTGGATTCCGTGCCGCTTTACGCCATGGATGCGTTGAGCGGAGCGGAGAAGAAGCGACTCGAAGAGCATCTCGAGCCAGGGCTGCGATATTTGTGAGCCGGAGCTGCTGTTGTTCCAGGAAACCGGCGCGCGTCTGCCGTATGCTCTTCCCAACGCGCCGCTTCCGCCGGAACTGAAAGAAAAGATCTGGAACCGGTTGCAGGCGGAAACCCCGAAGCGAGTGCAAAAGCCGGCTGCTTTCGCATGGTTGCCTGTTGCGCTGGCCGCCATTCTTGCTGTGTTTGCGATCGGATTGTGGCTGTTGAATCAACAACTCGCGGAGCGGGAGCAGCGAATCGCAGAATTGCAAAAACAGCTGGAGGAGCAATCGGAGGAAATTGCCTGGCTACGCGATCCTTCCGTGCAACTCGCTTTGCTAACAGGCTTGCAACCCGCGCCTCAAGCAAAGGGGAAAATGCTGTGGAATCCATCGGTGTCGCGCGGCATGTTCTACGTGAACTTCTTGCCACGCTTGTCCGCTGAAAAAGCTTATCAACTCTGGGTGATCGGCAACCAGGGACCGGTCAGCGCCGGCGTCTTTTCCCCAAACGAACAGGGAAATGCTGTCGTCACGATTTCCCGCATTGAAGGCACCGCCGATGGCGCTTTGCAATTCGCTGTCACCATCGAACCGCGCGGAGGCGTTCCCCAACCCACCGGTTCCATGGTCCTCGCCGGCAAAGCGTTGTGATGACATTCCTCTACCTAGCGCTAGAACGCACGAGTGGTTTGATCGATCTTAGCTATCTAGGTAGACATTGAACTATCGCCTAAAAGATCAATTTCACCATGCAATTCAGATTGGAGTGCCCAGGTTAAAAAAAACGCTTGACACATCTAAGAATCTTGGTGTATAAGATTGTCGGTTCTAGAAGGCGGGGGAAAACTTTCTGGTACCAGTTAGCTTGTAGTAGCGCCTTAGGCTCACCCAACTGGTTTCTTGGCCTACCTTAGACGCATAGCGAGAGGGGCTCGACTCCAACCTGATGCCACAAAATACGTTAGGGGGCTATTGTGGGCGTTTCTCTACTACTGTATTAATTCTAATTTGCAGCCTAGCAGCCTACGCCGATGATCCTCGATTATACGAAACGGCAATAAAACCTATTGACAATACAATTATTCTATTATAGAAAACAAGATATTTCCGGGAGAGCGTAAAAACGGGGGAAACGTTTCAGTCCACACTTTAACGTAAGGCCGGTTTGTGAACTTCAAGAATTTGGGGGATCCATGACTATTCGTCTGAATATTGTGATCTGCATTGCACTTTTGTTCTGCGGTTCTGCATCTGCTGAAAAGATCAATTCAGTAAGTGTCTCAATGGAACCCGCCATACCGCCTTCTCCAGGCTCATTGGATTTCAACGTAGACGCAGAACTGGATAAATGCTGCGGATTGGGAGGTGGCGGAAATTTCCAATTTTCTCTTCGCTGGTCATTTCATATCGGTAACGGCGCAGCTATTTTAACTGGCCTTCAACCTGTGTATCCGGCTCCATCGCCGGTCCATGCGCTCTTTCAATTCCATTTAAACGGAACAGATTTATCTAATGGTAATCACCTTTATTCGATGTTCACTGAATATGTTCGCTTTCATCTTGATGCATCCGGAAATGTTATTTCAGAGCATGTATTTGGAACTAATACGACCTCTGGAACGTTTGTGATAGACACAACCCCTCCAGCGATCACCGTGAATGGAGTATTCAGCGATCAGATTTATACTGTTGCACGCACAATTACTTACTCTGCAAGCGATCCGAATCTTTCATCGGTTGTTGCAACTCTAAACGGAAATGCTTTTCCAAGCGGCGGTATCGTCGCATCAGACGGCCCGTATGCGTTAGTAATTACTGCCCTTGATGCCTACGGAAACATTACCACAAAGCGCACCGAATTCCGGATATGGACCTCACTTCCGCCGGAACCATCGACCGTAGCGCCGCAAATTGATCCTACGCTCGCAACAAATTTTTGTTCCTCTATAGAATTTCTTTTCTCAGGAAATAACCCGACCCAGATCGGAGTGGAACCAGGAACGATTGTGCCTCGCCGGGCTACCGTTGTTCGAGGCAAAGTAAAAGCTTTATCCGGAACTCCCCTTTCGGGTGTCAAGGTTTCGATTCTGAATCACCCAGAATTGGGTGCGACTGTGAGTCGTTCTGATGGGATGTTTGATCTCGTCGTGAATGGTGGAGGAATTCTGCATGTCGTTTTCGAGAAGCCCGACCACATTACAGTTCATCGATCCCTTACGCCTGGTTGGGAACGCTATGAGATATTGGAGGATGTTGCAATCCTTCCATACGACGAGGCAGTAACTGAAATCAATTTTGCGGACCCCATGCAAATGGCTCGTGGCTCAATTGTCACGGATGAAGACGGAACGCGTCGATCCACCCTTCTTTTCCCACAGCAAGTCGTAACATTGGTGCTTCCGGATGGAACCGAACAACAGCTTACTACAATTCATGTGCGCGCGACGGAGTTTACCGTCGGTCCTTATGGCTCTGCCGCAATGCCCGCTGAATTACCGCCGACTTCGGCATACACCTATGCAGTGGAATTCAGCGTGGATGAGGCTATTGCTGTAGGTGCAACGGAGGTGCGTTTCGCAGCTCCTGTTATCAGCTACGTCGAAAATTTTCTCAATTTACCCACCGGGCAGGTGGTCCCGCTAGGTTATTATGACCGCAATATCGCCCAGTGGATCCCCTCAGATAATGGAAGAATCGTAAAAATAGTCAGCGTAACAAACGGCCTAGCAAATTACGACTACACCGGTGACGACCTGCCTGATAATCCGCAGGCGATTGGTATCAGCGATCTGGAACGCACCGCCGTTGCTGCTATTTATCAGCCGGGACAAATATTGTGGAGAGTCACTCTTACACATTTTACAGGGTGGGATAAGAATTGGAGCACGATTGCAGCTGCCGGTGATGAACCCAGATTGAGAAAACCTGATGTTAGGACGGGAAATCCTGAAGTCGAAGCTGATCTAGTGTGTGGCTCCATCATCGATTGTCAAAATCAAACCCTGGGTGAAAGCATCGGTGTCATTGGAACCGGGTTCAATCTGTTTTACCAAAGCGAACGAATACAACACGCAGCGATATTGGATATCACCTTGAACGATGAGAATACACCAGGAAATGTGAAGGGAATTGAGCTTTTGGTAGAAGTGGCCGGAAGATCGTTCACACAGTCTTTCCAAAACACCCCTAATCAGCATTTCTCTTATTCCTGGGACGGAAAGGATGTTTATGGACGGAACGTCTATGGAAAGAAGAATATAAAGGTCCGGATTGGATATGTTTACGATGCTCATTACTTGGTTGGACCGGATTCGATATACGCTTTCGCAGCCGCCATCGGTATTCCGATTGTAAATGGAGTTGCCAGATCCGATGTCACCAAATGGCAAGAACACCAGGTCGAGGTTTCGTTACCCCCGGTTTCCACGGTGGCCGGCTGGACTTTCAATGTCCATCATGTGTTTGATCCTGCTTTTCAGTATCTCTACAAAGGGGATGGGAATCGCCGACAAATTGGAGGAGTAATCAACACGATTGCGGGCACGGGCAATGTCGGCTCGAGCGGTGATGGCGGGCAGGCTATTGATGCGGAATTCTGGCTCCCGACGGCGGTTGATTCTGCAGCGGATGGCTCCCTTTATGTTGCGGATTGGGCGAACCGGCGTGTGCGAAAGATCGATTCAGAAGGAACGGTTACGGCTTTTGCAGGTGGCGGAGATCCGGAGGATGGATTGGGGGATGGCGGACCAGCGGTTGATGCGCGAATGGAGCCCGTACAATTGGCTGTAGGCCCGGATGGAAGCGTCTTTATCGTTGATACTGAAGTCGATCAACGTATTCGAAAAGTGGATAGCAGCGGAATCATTACAACGTTTGCAGGAGGCGGACAAATCGAGCCCCATTTGAGTGAAGGACTGCCGGCAACGGATGCGGTGTTAAGTTTTCCAACCGATGTTGCAGTCGCGATGGATGGAACTGTTTACATCGCAGACACTGATCAGAGGCGCGTATTCAGAGTGGCGCCCGATGGAAGGATTTACGTGTTTGCAGGAAACGGATTGTCCAACTCGAACTATAACGTGACCTCAGGAGACGGAGGACCAGCCAGATCTGCTCGCTTCAGTAGACCTACTTCGCTCGCCATCGCGCAAGATGGCAGCGTGTACATAGGCGATACTTCCGATTTCGTAATACGACGAGTCGGACCAGACGGAGTGGTAACAAGAGTTGCTGGAATGTTTAGAAAGTATGGAGACGGGACAGCGGGCAACGGCGGCCCGGCCGACGAAGCCCAGATAGGCGAGCCTTGGGGACTTGCGTTTTCACCCGACGGAACTCTTTATTTTTCGGCTTTCTTTCATGAGCGAATCCGTAAGATAGACAGTAGAGGCATCATCGGTCCCGTTGCAGGAAATGGCGACTCAGATTTTTCGGGCGACGGTGGATATGCCAGACAGGCAAGTTTGCATTACAGCTGGTTTGTTACGGGACTGGCTATTCTGCCGAACGGAGCCATGTACATTCCAGATAAGAATAACAACCGGGTTCGACAGATTGGATTGGTCCGTCGTCTTGCGAATAATGAGTACGCAATCGCCGATGAAGGAGGATCCGAGATTTACATCTTCGATCAGAATGGCAGACACTTGCGAACTGTCGATTCCTTTTCAAATGGTCTGATTTACCAATTTGGTTATGACTCGCAAGGGAACCTGAGCTCCATTAGCGATACCTACGGGAACATCACAACAGTTCAATGGAACGGTGCCGGGGAACCCACTGCAATCATTGCGCCGTTTGGTCAGGTAACCACTCTTACAACGGATCCAGTCAGCGGTCTGATTGCAACGATTTCGGATCCGCTGTCCAATACAACGCAGCTCAGTTATACGCAGGATGGACTGCTGACCGAGCTGATTACACCGAATGGCCAGAGACACAGTTTTGATTATGATCCAGAAGGACGGTTGATTTTAGACGAAGATCCTGCGGGTGGATCTTTAACGCTAACTAGAGCGGGCGGATCAAATACCTACAACGTGAACCTGACAAGCAAGATGAACCGCGAGAGAAGCTACTTTGTAGACAATCAGGATGACGGCGATCAACATCGAGTCAACACAGACGAAAGCGGACTGGTTGTCGATCAGCTCATCCGGGGCGACGGCACACGCACAATCACTTATCCGGACGGAAGTGTTGTGGATATTAGAGAAGGTCCGGACCCGCGATTCAATCTGCAGTTTCCAGTTTTGACAGAGCTCAAAACCACACTCTCGAGTGGACTTGTTTCAGAGATGAAGGAAACCAGGCAAGTAACGCTTTCCGATGAGGAAGATCCTTTCAGCCTTACAACACTGACAGAAACATTCGACATCAACGGGCGAATCTACACTTCGCTGTTTCATGCAGCATCTTTGCAAATTACAAACACGACACCGGAAGGTCGCCAGAGTTACACTTTGTTGGATTCCTCTGGACGCGTAACGCAAAGTCAATTCGCCAGTCTTGCTCTAGTCGAAGTGGATTATGATATTCGAGGCCGGGTTCAAACGATTGAAACGCAATCCGGGAGCGAAAGGCGAACGGCTTATTTTGACTATGATCCCAACGGATTTCTGCAATCGATCACAGATCCATTGAACCGGACCGTATCGTTCCGGTACGATGGTGCCGGAAGATTGCGCGTCCAGGTGCTTCCTGATAACAGGCAGATCGAATTCGATTATGATCCAAATGGAAATCTTCGGACTCTCACACCGCCCGGCCGTCCTTTGCACAGCTTCGTGTACACTCCCATCGATTTTCTGGATACTTATGATCCGCCGGCTGCAAGCATCCCGCTCGATACAACACGGTACCTCTATAACCTGGATCAACAAGTGACAAGTGTAAACAGGCCGGATGGCTCATCGATTAGCGTGGGCTATGATGGCGGTGGACGCATTAACAGCATCACGACATCCAGAGGAACAACGCTTTTTTCGTATCACTCAACAAACGGCACGCTGACCAGCCTGGCAGCGCCTGACGCGGTGGGGCTCGCTTTCACATACGACGGTTCACTTTTGAAGAGCTCCACTCTGAGCGGACCCGTGACAGGTTCTGTGAGCTGGAATTTCGACAGTAGTTTCCGCATGACATCGGAAAGTGTCAATAGTTCAAATCCAGTCACGTTCAGATACGATGACGATAGTTTCCCTACGCAGATCGGCATCTTATCCATCGCTCGAAATCCTCAAAATGGATTCATCGATGGGACAACCCTCGGCTCGATCAGCGATGCGCGGGGCTACAACGGATTCGGTGAGATGACGTCTTTGGATGTCCCTTTGTTATATTCAACAACCTATACGAGGGACAAGCTTGGCCGCATCGCTCACAAGATTGAAAACATTCAAGGACAGACGGATAGATACGATTACATGTACGACACAATGGGACGGCTGACCGATGTTTTGAAGAACAACGTCCCGGTTGTTCACTACGATTATGATTCCAACAGCAACAGATTGCCCGGAAATTACGATGCCCAGGATCGCTTGCTGCAATATGGAAAATTCACTTTCGCATACACCGCCAATGGCGAACTCCAAAGCAAAACAGATACGACAACCTCCCGGACAACGACTTACAACTATGACGAGGTTGGAAGCCTTGTTACAACCACTTTGCCGGATGGAACTCTGATCGAATATATTATGGATGGAGCCAATCGTCGCATCGGCAAGAAGGTGAACGGCGTCAAGGCGCAAGGCTTCCTTTACAGAAGTGGGTTGCAGGTCATTGCTGAGTTGGACACTTCGAATAACGTAGTAAGCCGGTTTGTTTATGCAACCCGTGCCAATGTGCCAGATTATATGATCAAATCCGGCGTTACATACAGGATCATCAGCGACCATCTCGGCAGTCCGCGACTCGTTGTCGATTCCTTTACAGGCACAGTCGCGCAACGTATGGATTACAGCGAATTTGGCAACGTTACGTTCGATTCGAACCCCGGCTTTCAGCCTTTCGGTTTCGCCGGCGGTCTCTACGATCAACATACACAGCTGGTTCGCTTCGGCGCCCGCGACTACGACCCGTCAATAGGAAGATGGACAACGAAGGATGCGATACTGTTCGCCGGTGGCGATACGAATCTTTATGGCTATGTATTAAATGATCCGATAAACTTTATCGATCCGGTGGGGCTGCAGGCATCCGGCATGGCACAGCTATACATGCTTCAAGCACTGGGTAATTCTCTACCCGAAATCTCGAATGCGGAATTCCTAGGTATTGTAGCTGCGGCGGATGTTGGTCTTGTCGGAGGAATAGCCGGATTAGAGGTCGCGCCGATTATCTTTGTGGGACATTTGTCCTCTACGGCTAGCACTTCAACAGGTGCGGCATGCTATACGGTTTATCGCTCTATAAACGCTTTGGGTGACGTTCAATACGTTGGTATTACAAAGAATTTCCTCCAACGAGCAATGCAGCACGCAGGGAGATTCCAAATTGAACCTGTAGTAGAGGGCTTGATCAAGTTTCAGGCACGAGGATCTGAGCAGGCTTTAATCAACCTTCATGGCCTGTCGAAGAACGGCGGAACACTTCTGAACAAAATTAATAGTATAGCCGTGAGTAATCCTATTTATGCTGATGCACTCAATGCGGGGAAGGCTATTCTCAATAAATGCGGCTGTCCCGGATTTTAAAATGCGACAAAGTGCAAAACTAGGCGATTGTTTCGAGATTCCTTTGAGCAATGGCGAATTTGCTTATGGTCAATACATTTACTTGGACGATAGAACAATGGGACTAGGTACTCTAGTCCAAATTTTCAATTTTCTAAGTGATCGAAGATTGGACTTAGAACAGTTTAAGGCTACTCTGACGTCGACAAGGTTTATGTTCCCACCCGTGTTTGTTGGATTGTTGCCGGCGATAAGATCAGGCCGTTGGCGAATTGTCGGCAATCTACCAGTGAGTAACTTCATATTTCCGAAATTCCGGTCGACTCTGGGGACGAGGCCTGGAATCTATCATGATTGGAAAATTTGGGACGGAGCGAACACTGTAGCTGTTGGAGATCTTCCTGTAGCTTACCGTTCATTAGAACTTAAAATGGTATGGGGTGCCGAGGGTTTAGAAGAACGAATCATTGAAGGAAAATATAGAGGTGATGAAATGTTTTAATACTGAACAGGAAATTCATTACTGGATTGAAATATTCTATCCAGCAGTCATGTTCGGCCGCATCCATCAAGAACTTCTTCTCCAATGCCGGCTTCTAATGAATTAGTATCTAGAAGATAATGATTCTGATTCAACCGGCAACACGACATCCGAGCAAATCTACGAATTTCACCTTTTCGTCCTCTTTGTTGCCTTACGATTGATCGGTGCACGGCGGAGGCGTACCTGGGTCATCGATGACGGCACACCCAGCATCGGATCGTTCTATCTGGAAGATTGATCAGCGATCCTTGAATAACAGGCCGCCTCGAAAAAGAAGATAGACTCCAACCATAAAAAAGATGTGACAGAGATCGTTATGGTTGAAGTGTTTGTGCAGGCTCCATTCTTTTTGCTGGATCCAGAGTCCTGCGAGAATGATCGAGCTGCCGCCCAGCAACCACACACCAACCAGCGCCCCTCCGGTGTATAGCTGATACATCAGCATCAGGCACAGAGCCACAAGCAGGATCAAGATCCGTTTGCCCGAATGCTGCACTGTGACGCTTGCCTTATGTTGATTCGCAAGACGAACGATGAGGATCAGCAGTGGAATTTCAACGATCATAAGTAAAGTGAGGCGCAGCAATCCATTGCTGGTCGAGACGATTCCTGCTGCGATCATGAATCCGAGCGTCGCAACGATGCAAATGGCGGTCATGCGCCAGAGATACACGGCCGGCGAGATTCCATGGTAAAGGCCGCCGGACAGAGCGGAAAGGCCGAGGACCGCAAGTCCAGTCCCCCAAAGAATGACTGAGATTTGCTCGGTGTTCGCCTGAGAAGTGAGGAAACTGAAAAAGAAAAGCTCAGCGGCGAGGAGGAAGTCTGTGATGGAAGTCGTAGGCTCTGAGAGTTTCAACTTCAAGGTTTAAAGTTAAAGGTTAAAGGTGAAATGGAAAGGTTATTGTAGAATAATCTTGCGCCGGGGGAAGGCGCGTATAAGTAACCATGGGAGGAAACAATGCGAAAATTTTTGTTCGGTCTGGCGCTGTTTGTTTTTGTGTGTTCTGCATACGGGGAGGAGGCCACGCTGTACAAACGGCTTGGCGGCTATGACGCGATCGCTGCGGTGACAGATTCTTTCATCGGCAAACTGGTATCCGACCCGACAATGAAGACTTTCTTCGACGGTCACAGCACCGATAGCCTGACGAAGATCCGTCAGCATGTTGTCGACCAGCTTTGCATGGCAACCGGCGGACCCTGCAAATATACAGGGCGGGACATGAAGACCGTCCATACAGGTCTCAAGATCACGGAAGATCATTGGAACAGCGCCGTGAAGCACCTTTCAGCGACGCTGGATGAATTCAAGGTGCTGGCGAAAGAAAAGGATGAGCTGCTCGCAATCGCTTCGAGCTTGAAAAAGGACATCGTAGGGCTTTAAGCTATAGTGGGCTAGTTGCCCGTGATTTATGGAACAAAGTCTTCAGGAGAAATACGCGCCGAAGATGGCCTGCTTTGGTTGTGGCCCTGCGAATGAGAAGGGTTTGCAAATCCGCAGCTTTGTGCGCGGTGATGAAGTCGTTGCCGAGTGGCTGGGGAAGCCCCATCATGAGGCGTTCCCCGGGATGTTGAACGGCGGAATCATCGGCACGTTGCTCGATTGCCATTCGAACTGGACCGCGGCCTGGTATCTGATGAATCAGGCCGGTGCAGATCATCCCCCGTGCACAGTCACTGCAGATTACGCGATCAAACTTTTGCGGCCAACACCGAGCGATGCGGTCATTCACCTGACTGCAAAAGTGGTGGAATCCAAGGAAGATCGCGCGGTTGTGGAAGCCAAACTCATGGCCAACGATAAGGTTTGCGCCACTTGCCGCGGAACCTTTGTCGCTGTCAAACCGGGACATCCTGCGTACCATAGATGGTAAAAGAAGTTAAAAAGTTAAAGGCTAAAAGTGTGAAGTTAAGAATACTTTGTTTGTTCTGATGTCTGCGATGCTGGCATTGCCGGGGGAAGGTGCCGCAAAATTCGATGCTGCGGAGCACAACAAACAGATCGAAGAATGGCGAGCCAGCCGGTTCACACGGTTAAAAGGGGAAGAGGGCTGGCTGACTTTGATCGGACTCTTCTGGCTGCAAGAAGGGGAGAATCCTTTTGGATCCGACGCCTTCCAACAAAATGGTTTTTCCAAAAGTTCAATCTCCCGCAAAGGCCGGCTCACTCAAAGTGCAAAAAGGAACGGTTCGTCTGGAAGTCCAGCCCGGCGCAACCATCACCAGCGAAGGTAAACCGGTTTCATCGATGGAACTCAAATCCGATGCGACAGAGAATCCAACCATGCTGGATTTGGGAACACTCCGTTTCTATGTGATCGATCGCGGCGGAAAACTGGGCGTGCGGCTCCGGGATCGCGAGCATCCTGCGCGAAAGAGTTTTCAAGGAATCGCTTCCTACCCGATCGATCCCAAATGGCGAGTGGAAGCGAAATTCGAGGCGCACGAAAAGAAGATTCCGATCCTGAATATCCTTGGGATGGTGGAGGATACTCCGTCCCCCGGCACTCTCGTCTTTCAAATGGACGGCAAGACGTACAGCCTCGATGCAATTTTGGAGAAAGGGGAAACCGATTTCTTCATCATCTTCGGCGATCAAACCAATGGAAAAGAAACCTATGCCGCCGGGCGCTATGTATACACGGCACCGCCCGACAAAGATGGGAAGGTCGTTTTGGACTTTAATAAAGCCTACAATCCGCCCTGCGTCTTCTCACCCTACGCGACATGTCCGCTTCCTCCGAAACAGAATAAGCTCGCTGCAAGAATTGAAGCGGGGGAGAAGAAGTACGAGATTGCGGAGCATCGGTAGGGGGTCAGGATTGGAATGTGGTTTGGTTTAGGGCGGAGTTCTTCGCCTGGATGATTGCAGTCCACAATAACCACAGCGTTTGCGGGCCAGAGCACCGCGCTACAAAACCGAAGCGTAGTTTGGTTTAGAGGCCCGGGCTACAAAGCCGAAATCAGGCTTTGGAGACGGATTGTTTGGTGAGGTGTTCGACTTTGCGGAGCAGTTCTTCGAAGCCGAAAGGTTTTGCGATGTAGGCATCGGCCCCGGCTTCCATTCCTTCGAGCCGTCCGGTTTCTGTAGATTTCGCGGTGATCAATATAATCGGGATCTGATTGGTTCCGGGATCGGTCTTCATTTGTCTGCAAAAGTTCAAGCCGTCCATTTCAGGCATCATCAAATCGGTGATGATCAAATCGGGACGCTGCTCCCGCGCCTTTGCCAATGCTTCCATTCCATTCTGTGCTTCGCTGATGGCGTAATAATCGCGCAACCCGGTCTTTAACAACTCGCGCAGACTTTCGTTGTCCTCCACGATCAAAATCTTACCCGCGGCAGCTTTGGAAGGCTGCACAGGCGATTCTGTGGCTTCGCTCTCTTCCGACTCGAGCATGGAAAGCTCCATTCTGGCGCGCTGGGACAGATCGAACGCTTTCTCCTCAACGGTGATTTCCGTTTCAGCGGACCTTCCTTTCGGCAGCAGGATCGTGAACTCGGTTCCGAAATCCGGATCGCTCCGGACTCCGATCGACCCGCCATGTTGCGAAATCAGCTCCTTTGCGAGCGTAAGCCCGAAACGCGGGCGATTTTTCTCAGAACGTTGGAAAGGATCAAACAGGTAAGGGATATCCTCTTCCGGAATTAGTTTGCCCGAATTACGAATTCGAATTTGAACGGAATCTTCCAGTTCATTCTCAGCCGGTAGATCGGTCAAAGCGATCAGGATTTTTCCACCAACTCCCGTGAATTTGAATGCGTTCGATAAAAGGTGATACAACACTTCGGCGATCTTTGTCGTATCGAAAAAGACATTCATCTGTTCCACACCGGTCTGGAGCCGCAAATCGATTTTCTTTTTCTCGGCATACCAGGCAACCGTTTGGACGATTTCTCGTAAGAAACGGACCAGATCCTGTCTGCTTCTCGTGATCTCCATCTTTCCGGACTGCAAATGCGAAATATCATGGAACAGGTCCATTCCGCGAAGCAGCGAACGCGTGTTTCTCAACATCAGTTCCAGCTGTTTGCGCGTTTTGCTTTGAAGCTTGCCATACTTTCCAGCCAACAGCTCTTCCAGTGATCTCATGATTTCGCTAAGCGGCGTTCTAAATTCGTGCGCGAGGTCCGTAAAAAATTGAATTTTTTTTGCCTGTTCTTTGCTGACTGTCGAAGCAATCCTGGAGATCTCCCGCTCTCTTTCCAGATCGGAGAGAGCGCGGTCCGTTTTCAAACGCTCTTCTGAAAATCCTGATTCGGCCTGCGCCTTCAACGCGGCAAGATGCTTCTCATGCTGCTTTCTCGACAGCTCCATCTCCTGTTTGTGCTGTTGCTGCATTCGCTGCGTTAACGCTTGCACCTCACGCGCGATTGTTTTGGGGATTTTGAAGCGTTCGAGCAGCATTCCGATCAGAAGAACGGTCAGAATCAGAATGATTGTTGTATAGAATTGAGCACTAAATTCGAACATTCGTCCTCACGCCGCAATGAAGGAGTTTTTTATTATAACTGACAAACCGGCAGGATCATAGAATGTACGAGTTAATTGTTGCTTCGGATTTCGGTATTTGGAAAATAATGCTGAAGGATTTCCTGAAATGATTTCCCTTGTTGCGCCATTTGGAACGCGCCATTCTGGCAGAATCCCACGCGATGTCCGATCCCCTTGCCTCGAATCAGAAGAACATCTTCGCGTTGTTCAGCGGCAAATGAATTACTCCGAATCCTGTTCCATCCGATCGCCCTTCCGGCTGCAATTCGAAACTCCTCGAGACGGAAAGATCTCTCTCCTGTGCCGGTGCTGAATCCAAGGGTTGTCTCGCTTTGATGAAGATTTCTGACAGGCATACCCAGAATCTTCTTTATCTCGGCTGCATTCAAAGTTGTGTCCCACGGCGCGCTACAAGGGCATTTCGAACGGCTGAACGGATAATCGGGGGATGGTTTTCCCCACACTTCTTCAAAAGTTGCGGTCGTGCCTCCGCAGCTTCGAAAGTAATACGCACGAAACGGCTTTCGCCTGAACGTTAAAACGAGTCCTGTTGTGTCGCGAACCGCGTTGAGCGCCTCCGGAACCGGAGCGTACGATTGAAATACCTGGCAATGCGTGAGATCGCAAAGATCAGCGCCGAGTTCCGGATGACGGGGGCCCGCTTGCAGGAAGCTTCGTGCCACCACTGCGAATGCTTGCAACGCAGGCCGCAGGCGATATTCACCCATTTCCGAGGCAACAATCGAAGCCAGCAGGTCCTCCTTATTTGCTAATAGTACTATGCTTATAGTAGACACTCCTGCGGTGAGTTTCAGGTTCCCTTTGTATTGCCGCCGATCGAGTCCGCGCAGCTTCACCTCGAACAGGCAGGAGTTTGCGCATTCGATCGAGACCTCGCGAGTGGAGATGCGTGAGTCGATCTGCAAACGATCCTTTTGCAGTTGGATTCGCAGCGGGTCACGAGCGGCAATCACGCTTTGCGATGTGTCCGAATGGAGCATGGCGCGATCCGGTTCACGCAGCGTGATTGTCAGTTCGGTCGGTTGAAGGATGGATAGAATCGAAATGGAAACAGGAGTGTCCGCTGGCAGAACGGCTGGTAAAAAAAGTAGAAGTAACAATACAAATTTCGCGCGGGCTCGATTCATCGCGCCCCTGCAGAGACGTAAATGCAAATCGCTCATCGGCTTTGCAGAAACCAGGAAATCACCCTGCCTCCGAGCGGAGCGGCGTGTGTGGCTCCTCTGCCTTTGGGAACAAAAGTGAGCACCGCAATTTGAGGCTTATCCGCCGGATAAAGTCCGACCCACCATCCTTGAGTGTCATGCCAGTTCACTTTTCCATCGTTCCACAAATATGAGGTGCCTGTTTTTCCTAAAATGGATTGCCCGCTGCTCTTTTTTGCTTCCAGCGACGTGCCCTGTTCGGAGCTGAGCTTCATGCCCTGATAAATGATTTTCTGGATCGAGTCTTCCAGAACGATGTGTTTACCGGGGACCTGTCCATATGGGTAAAGGTATCCACCATTGAAAAGCGCCGAATAAGCGCGGAGGAGCATGATGGGCGAAACGGTCCATTCCAGAGATTTACCGGTCATAGCGGATTGAATATCGGGAATTCGTTCACTGCCTGCGAGATCGAATTCCCGCAAAGTCTTTTGAAAGAGATCGGGTGAGGTTTTTTGCGCGAGTTGTCGAAAATAAACGTTGCAGGAGTATGCGATCGCCTCCACAATTCCCAGCTTTCCGTGGCCGTTTCGATCCCAGCAACCATTCGAGTCGGATGCAAGACTCGGCGGACATTGCAGCACAGGGAAGTGATTCCCGTGCTCTTCATAAAACGCGATTGCGGTGAACACTTTGATGAGCGATCCGGTCGGATAGTTTTTCTCCAGAATATTCGAATGCGCGGATCCCAGTATTTTTCCCGTATCGATGGAAACGATGAAAACGGCTGAATTTGGATCGGTGAATTTCTGATTGATCAGATCCTGGAATGAGTGCTGCATGCGCAGAGATTGCAACCAACAGTATCAGCAGCGGGCGAGTCATCCGTGAAAAAAGATTAATCCAGCTCATAACGCACAACCTCCTCATTTGCATTTTGTGTAACAGAGGATGCAACGATGGGACCAAGCGCATTCACCAGACTGGAGATGTTTTCTGAAAAGAGCAAAGGCGCATCGTCTTTGTATGCTCCATGATCCAGGCGTTGCATCAGCCGTGTATATTTCCAGCGTCCATTCTTCCAGTTCACTTCGCGGTAGTTTCCTGCAGGGATCGCGGTCGAAGCAGGAAGATTCGATGCGATCTGTCGGAAGTCCGTTTCTTCAGTTGAGAAAACGATCCAGGGATTCTGGAATTTCACGTAAAGGGGGCGAAACGATTGCAGCACAAAAATCGCCATTTCCTTCGGTGTGCCATCGGCCTCCTTCATCCTGCGTGGAATGCAGCAACAAGAAATGTTCCAGAATCTGGTCCAGAAGCGCCTGCTGATTTAATCGTGAAAAATTCTTCAGGTGCAGAAGCACGGATTCGGGGAAACGCACGAACAGCGCCTGGTTGTCCCATAACGGGTAGGAGAGACGTATCTGGGCGGCCGGTTCTGCGCCGTCCAGCAGTTTTGCGATTTCTTCTTCCTGCGAAGCGCGGATCAATGTTTCCGCTTTTACCTGGAGCAATCGGCTCGTCGATTTGTTCCAGCAAAATATTACGCGTCTCTGCCTGCGTTGCCCGTTCGGCGGCTCCGGAAAAGGGGGCGGATAAGATGTGTTTTTGTCCTTCTGCCGGCAAACGGTTCACCATCTTCGTGATGTGATGCGCCGCAGCCGCTGAAGAGACCGGTGCATCCATATATAGAACTTCATGACGGAATTGCAGGAAAGGTTCGATCGAGCTGCGTCCGTTGAGATTGGCCGCAGGGGCACCGCTGGTCGGCACCCGCAAAGTATCTGTGTTCCACGATTGCGTTTGGCTCCACAACGAGATCGATCCATACAGCCTGGATCGATGCAAAATCACGCACATTCTTGTGGATCCAGTACTTTTGGAAGTAACGGTTCTGCTGCAAAGCTTCCTGATCCAGGAACAGCGAAATATCGCTTTCTGTTTTGTTCGGGAATCGTTGCCATTTCTGCGATTGTTCCAGCGTTTGAGACGGTGCACTGAGGTTCGAAAGCGCCTTCGTTAAGAGAGTCTCTTCTGTGGACAGGATCAAATAGGGTTCCGCATATGCGAATGCAAGCGTGCCCTGCCGGGGTTCGACGTAATAAGTCTGGTTGCCGGTTGTCTTTTCCTGGAATCGCGATTTCGCAAGCCAGATTTCTGTGGTTTTTGCTTTGGTGAAAGGAAGCCTTGTGGCTGCGATGGCTTTGAGCTCGCCGATATCGTAAATCGCCATGCCAGAGCGTGAACCTGATGCCTGGATCAGGTTATCCAGAGTAAAACTGAAGTTGCCCCCGGAGCCCCATTTCTTGAAGCGGTCCTTCAGTTTTAAGTACAGCCTTGAATTTTGGAATTGCTCGTAATTCGCCGAAGATTCCCAGTCACTTTTAACTTCGGAAGACTTCCACCATTGCAACAGACCCTCCAGATCTTTCGCTTCGGCATAGACAAGCGCCCCTTCCGGGAAAAAGGCGGCCGGTTGTGGCGGTTGATCGGCCATCTGCGCGATCGTGAAGGAGGCGCCCACAAATAGTAATACTACGAGTATAGTAACGCGCGGATGCAAGTCGCAGGAATGCGAATCCTGTTTTCATTGATTCCTCCCGATATTCAAGGTGATGCGATAAGCGCGGGCATCCTCTTCTTGCTGTTGGGCCATTGCTTTTTGCAGCCCGGCAATCCTGGAGCTCAGTCCGTTCTGTTCTTGAGCTTCTGTTGCATGCGCCCGGGCCATCTGCACAAAAAACATCTCTCCGGATAGGTCTTCTTCCTGATGCGCGCAGTCCGGCCATTTGCAGCGATGCATTCTTCGTTTGATCATCCGAAAGCCTCAGACGCTCGACCGGATGATTCGAGTAGTCGTCGTAATAGTATTCCTCTTCATCGCGGCCAAAATAAGTCTGCCGGGAAACGTAGGTTCTACTCCGCTCTTCGTCCGGGTCCAGAGTCTCAAGCGCCTGAAAACATTTGTTCTCACGAACAAGGGCCTGGAACAGTTTCAGCAGTAAAGACGCATCATCCGGATTCAATATCAGCTCCGGTCGGATCAAAGTCGATGGAGGTGACGGAATAAGGTCCAGACAGAATCGTCCGGAGGTTATGCGCGTAGGATTTTTCAGCAGACATTGTTCGACCACGAACTGCTTTTTCAATGGCAATCATTTCAGCGGGCCCGGCGAAACCGTTAGATGCTTCTCCATACACCTTTGCTGCGATCGAACGATCCGGAGCCGTTGCGGAAGGATCGATAACGACTTGTGCCGCCAGTTTTGCCGCTTCCAGTTTTTGTTCGAGCTGCAAGGAATCAACAGCCAGACGAGCTCGATTAGCCGGATCCCATGGTTTCCTTTTCGCCAGCTCTTTTCTCAATTCAAGCGCATCTTCCCAGTATTTGTATTTTTCCAGCAGCTCTGCAGCCAAATGGAAGCCATCGAGATTATCGGATCTTAAATAGATCATCTTGCGCAACAATTCTTTCGCTTCCTCCCGTTTGCTGTTTTGCAGTTTTACTTCCGCAAGTCCCACATAGCTGGAATCCTCCGTTCGTCCGGAAGATAGCAGCCAGGTGTACATCTCTTCTTTCAATCGATTTTCTAAAGCTGTGCCCTTCAGCGTTTCGACGGCGCTTCTGTAACGCTCTTCCAGCGAAGCCATTTCATCGAACGTGTCGGAAGGTTTCAGGTATTCGGGAAGCAGCTGCCAGCCCTCTTCCGGCTTGCCTGATAGAGCCAGGGTTCTGGACCTTAATAGAACGATCGCATACCGGGTTTGGATCTCTTCTGTCGATTCAAAACGTTCTTGCGCGCGCGATAGGATTTCAACCGCCTGCGCGTAGGATTTCAGATCCAGCAATGTCTTTGCGTAGATCTGGTTCCATCGCCAGAAGTCGTTTCGGACAAGCCCCTGCTCCTGACCTGTTGCAGTCAGAAGGCGCGACTGCAGGTACTCGTTGACCGCGGAGTAAATCTGAAGATCGACTTCCGTAGACAGTTTGTAAGCAAGCAGCGATTGCCCGAATTCAAACGGCGCGGGAGCAAGCTTGATCCATTTTTGAACCTGTTCCATTTTGGATGATTGGTCTATGTTCCTCAGATAAAGCTCAATAAGGTGGGAGCTACCCCCATCACCCGTATCCCGCACTCTGGAGCTGATGTAATCTTCGATATCTTTGCCGACCGAGGGCAGGAAACCGAAGTCAACCGCCGCCTGCAGAAACAGATGCCAGGAAGTTAGGTTGGTGCGGTGTTCTTCATTCGCAACAATCGATTTCCAGAGGTTGATTGCTTCCTCTTTTTTGCCGAGTTCCATCAGAGCTCGTGCCCGGTGGTCCAGGTACAGGAGATTCTCATCATCGAGCTGAAGCGCAAGCGAGAAGTGTTGCAGCGCATTCTCCGGCTCGCGCTCGCGCGAATAGAAACTGCCCAGCTGGTCCTGTCTGGCGCCTGATGTCGGCAAACCTTCCAAATCAGCCGGCAGGTAATAAACAGCCTGGTCCTTCCGTGCGGTCCGGTGTAGATACTCGCCGTAGGATTTGGTGTAGTAGAACCAGACGTCCCCTTCTAACGTTTTAGAAACGTCGGAATGTTGCTCCAACATCGCCCCGATCGGGCGAAGATCGAGCGCTGTCTGGAAATTGCGATCGAAGAAATCGGATGCCTCTCGCATTTGCCAGCCCACCATCGCCAATTGAATGGATTGCCAGGACGGATCATTTTTGAACCGCGAGTGAAGCGCTTGGATTGCAATGATGCTCAGGAGCTTATCGTTTTTCTGCAGAAAATAGTTTGCTGAAATCAGGTTAGCCGTCGCGGCAGCCTGCTTCAGTTCTTCGGTCCGGTTCGTCTGATAAAGCAAATCCAGATAGCGTTGCACAGCTGGAGGCTGCAGGTCATACCGCATTCCGAAACGGTAGTATTTCCGCAGGGCAGTGATTTCGCGTTCCTGCAGCTCTGCAAGCCGGAAGAGCTCAGCGATCCGGACCAGATCATCACGGTGATCCTGTGGAATTCTGTATGTGTTCCATTCGGCCTCCATCCATTCTGCGCCTTGCGTGTAAGCGTGCCTGCGTGAGTAAAACGAAATCAGCTGCCGGTGCCACTGCATGTACTTGCTCCATTCTTCTCCGGCTTGTTTTGGACTCCTGTTTTTGTTGTCCTTCGCAAGTTCCTGAAGGATCCGTTCTTCGGCGGGAGCCATTCTGGCGGTGCGCACCATCGGAAGAATTTCACTGTTGATCGGCTCTTGCATGGCGCTATATCCGCCATTTTGTGCGATGTGATCAAAGATTGCCTGATGAAGCATTTGCCAATCTTCATCCAGGAAATAGCGCCGGATGAGCTCCGGATATCGATTGCCGCAAGTATCGCGAACCATGTATTGCGCGGATCGTAATTGCTCCGACTCGAACGTTGCTTTCCGCAGAGCAGCCGCGATCCTGGCGGATGTTTGCCGCAAGACAGAAAAGGACTCCGCTCGTTTACCCGAGCGAATGAGCGCTTCAAGATAATCCTGAAATCCAGCGACCTGAAATGGAGCGCTCATATCTTTGAAATACAGATCGAGCGCTGCTTTGCCGTATATAACGGCTCGATCATGGAAACCCCATGCGAGCGATTGACGTGTCAGCGTGAAGTTTCGCTGCAGAGGAGCAAGGTCTTTCAAAGATTCTGTGCACAGTTCCAAAGCTTTTTGTTCCTGCCCCAATCGCGCGTACAGCTCCGCCATTGGCATGAGCCAGCGTTTGTTTTTGAAAGATATTTCGTACGCTCTATCGTACTGGCGGATCGCTTCTTCGTATTGGCCTAGTCTTTGGAAACTTTCTGCGACCTGTTGATAAAAGTCGGTACGTTCCGGACGGATCGTGATTGCAGTTTGAAACTGTTGGATCGCGTTCTGGAAGTTGCCGGTGTAAAGATACAAACGTCCGAGAACCATCGGCCAGCGATGGTCTTTCGGCGACGCAGCGGCAGTTTTGGTGTAGTAATCCAAAAGCCGTTGGCTCAATCCGTATCTCTCGGCAAACCCTGCCGCTCCCTTCAGTATTTCTTCCGACTCCGCATCCCGGTTGATGATCTCGATGTATTGATCGAGCGCCGCCGTGTAGTCCTTCAGGATGACCTGTGCCTCGATCATTCCACGCCGTAATTCGGCCGTACGTTCCCGTTTCTCATCGGCGGACAGGTTCGCTTCCTGAACTCTCTTCAACCCATCCTTATAATGAGCGGCCAGCGAAACATAATCTTTTTGTTCGGCCAGCAGTTCCACCACGAGCCTGAAATATTGCGAGTTCAATGCTTCGGTATTGAGAAGATCACGCGCATATGCGAGGGCCGAAGTAAAATCTTTTCGTTCGCGATATTTGCCGGCGACTTCGAGCGAATATTTTTTTCTCCAAACGGGATTTGCAGCGGCCAGCGCGTCTTTGTATACAGCAAACGCTTTGCTGTGCTGTTCCGAACGCCAGTAGTAGGACAACAGTTCCTGAATCAGTCCGGCGCTTCTTGGTTGCTCTTTATAGAGCCGGAGATAAACGGTCTCTGCTTGATTTGCCTTTTTCTTCGCTTCATAGAATCGCACCAGTTCCAGCATTTTGTTCCAGCGTTCGAGGTCTGAAACGGAATCGGCAATCTGGCGGTTCAAGAGTTTTTCCTGCAGATCGTTAAAACCGGAATCACGCGCGTACTGCTTCAGCGTTTCAGCGACGTTCCGGAACGGTTCCGGCTTCAACGTTTCAAGGGCTTTTGCGATTATCGTCTGCAAAAGTTCCTTTTGTTTTTGATCCGAGTAGAAGCGGATCGTTCCGGTCCATATCCTTTCGTTTTGCGGTTCCTTTTGCAATTGTGCATCGAGATATTCGCGGATCTGGTTACGAAATCTTTTCCGCTCATGCAATTGAGCAAGCCGGCTCCAGGCCATTTCAGAATGGTCTGCAAGGCTCCTGGCGTATTCAGTGATGGCGTTCTTGTAATCACGTTTTGATTCGTAGATCGCGCCCGCTTCATAAGCGAACAGGGTTTCCTCCTTTTTCAAGGCTCGTATTTTCGCGATTGTATTCAGCGCGTCATCAAAGAGGTAGTAGTCCCAGTAAATGGTGGCGACTTCGATGTAACGGTCCGGATGATACGGATCGATTGGCAGAATTTGGTTCCAGTATTTTCGAGATTCATCGTAGCGTTCGATGTCTGCCATCGTTTCTCCTGCCGTTGTCCAGAGCGCGGAATCGGATGGATTGATTTTTGCCAGATGCTCCCGAATCGCTGCGGCGTTCAAATAATTTTGCAGATCCTGGACGCCGAGCGATCGCTTGAGGTCTGCCAGCCTCAAATTGATTTCCGCATCCCCGGGATAGTTTTTTCCAAGCTGTTCGTAGTGAGTCGCCGCTTCCTCAAAATGCGATTTCCATGCCGCTAGATCGCCAGCGAATCGTGTGTAGATTGCATTGGAAGTCTCCGGAGAGGTTGGAAGCCTTTTGCGGGAAGAAAGATACTTTAGATACTGTTGACGAATGGATTCATCGAGAAAGTAATACTCCTCAGCGAGTGCTTCCCATTGTTCCCACGAACGTGCCTGATCATAGTGACTTAACAGATTTCGCACGAAGTGCAAATTCAACGGAAATTTCTGATGTGCGTAGAGGTTCAGCGCGATGTAGAGCTGGTGCGAAGAACCGGATGTTTGCTGGAGGTACGATTCAATTTCAGTTCCGCGGAAGATGTCCATGACCTGTTTCGATAGCTTTTCATACTCATTTTCTTGTTTGAAACGGAGATACCATCTCGCAAGTTTTTCGTACCAGCCTTTGTCCTGAAACCGGTTGATGGCCTGTTCATATAATTTTCGCTCTTCTTCGAACAGCTGGTTTTGCGATAAATACGTCGCAAAGTTTTCATAGAGCGCTTCTTCCGCGGGATGCTGTGCGATTTCCTGCTGGTACAAACGGACAACTTCCAGATGTTTATCTCTCGCTGCCAGGCTTGCGATGTAACGATTCAACAGGAATTGATAATCAACTTGCGTTTTCGGTTGATCTTCCGAATAGTCTCCTTCTTCGGAAGAGTCGGGGCTAAGCGCCATCAGGGAACTTCCACGTCTCCGTTCTGCAGCTATCGGAAGCAGCGATTGGTAGGTGCGCCATTCCTTTTCATTGTCTTTCAATCGAGCATAAGCGTCTGTTACGGCAATTCCCACTTCCAGGAGTTCAGGCGAGTTTCTGAATTGTTTGAAGAATTCTTCTCCGGCTTCCACAAGCAACCGGTCCATTCCATATTTCTCGTAGATCCTCAACGAATCACGGTACATGCCGGGTAGAAGCGGAGAATCCGGAAAATGCTTTTGAGTAAAACGCAACAAACGCATCGCTTCCGCGCGATTGTTGTAGCCGTTCGCTTTATCTTCCTGAAATTGCAATTCGCCGCTGGGATCGGTTCCATTCAGAATCAGAGAAAGGATCCCATTTAGAATGCCCGGGTTTTGATCCATGGCAGCGATGTCTTTGTAATAATCAAGATTTCCTGCGCTGATTTGCACGGGCCGGTCTTCTGCTGCGAGCAGGACTTGAAAGAGCCCATGCAGCGCCGTATCCGGCTGAAGGCTCGTTTCTTTTTTGTAGCTCAGCAAGCCATAAAGGGCGTAATAATAGCGTGCCGCTTCGTTGTAATTCAGGATCCTCTGATGGAGCGATGCCATCCAGAAGAGTTCTTTGGAAGACCATGAACTTTTTTTCTCCCGGACTTTCTGTTCCTTGAGCAGGCGGAAATCATTTAAGCTGTTTTGCGCTTCCATCACGTTCCCGGCGAGGTGATACGCGTGAAACAAGCGGGTGGTTGCATCTGCATCCAGCGGATTCTTTTGCAAACGATCTTTGAGCCCGGTCAGATAGTCGCGCTTCTTTCCTGTTGCAATGAGATAACCGTCGAATGCCCTGTAGAGTTTCTGGTTCCAGAGCGGATCAAAGGAGCGGTCCATCAGATCAAATGCTTCTTCGGCTGATAGAAGCGAAGCCCTGGTTAGAAGATAGGTCGTTGTATCAGAAGGAAATTGATTCTTGAATCTTTCGATCACTTCCAGCGCAGTTTTTTTATCGTTCGTCCTTTAAGTAGTTGATGTAATCGAGATAAGGTTTTTGTTGATCCGGATAAGAATCGATCGCGGCCATGTAAGTGGTTCCTGCATTTGTGGAAAGCCGATAACGTGAAATGTGCTCGATTATTTTCTTATACAACGCATATTTGCCGGCGCCCGCCTCCACATCGGACGGCAGGGCAGGTAGCGCGGCTGCGTGTTGTTGCATCGCGCCCAGTTCCTCTTCAAATTTCAGCCGGTCGTGATAGAAAGATTCCAGTTCTGTGTAAGCGTGGGCCTTCGCCCCGTCAGTTCGATCCACAAATGATTTCATACTGGTTTCGGCCGCAGTGAAGTCCAGGAGTTTTACATGGACTTCAGCAAGGGCTCGATACGCTTCAACATTCGCCGGTTCCTTTTGAATCAGCGCTTCCAGTTTTGTTTTCGCATCCTGCAGCGATATTCGGTACGTTTGCTTGCCGGCTTTGGAAAGGTTCGGTATGGAAAAGAGCCGGTATCAGCGGATCGCGTTGATGCAGATCGCCCGGAACAAGAGCCCAGCCCATAGTTGTGAGCGCAATCAACGACGCAGTGTAGTAGCGCCATTTATTCTGGGGCTTTGTAACGCAGGAGTTACAAATTGGCGGACTCACAGTACCTCCACTTTTTTCGACCAGCGTGATTGATTGTGCGCAAAATCTTCACCGAAAATTTGCAGATCATATACGCCGGGGGGCAGATCGGGAGGCAGTTTTAAGTATCCGACGGACGCTTTTTCCTGTTGACTCCATTGGACTCGAACCGGCGGGAGCACATTCAGTCTTGCGTACAGGTAGCGGGTGTCTTGATCCGCTTCAACGATGATCTTGACTTGTTGTCCTGTCTTAAAGTGTCCTTCCCATCGTGTGCGGAAAATGGGCGGTCTGCTATCGACCACAAATGACTTCGACTCCTGGTACTGGTTTCCCTGACGATCGCGAAGAACGATGCGGCAATGATAGGTTCCATCCTTCATTGATTTCGGCACCAGAAACCGCGTTTGCCACACATCTTCCTGTGAAAGAAACTGAAGATCTTTGACAAGACCAAACGGGAAGATCGCTGTTACGGCTGCAATATCCGGATCGGTTTTGATGCGCAGGAGCGGATCTCCCGGGCGTATCAAACGTGGCCTGAGCAACGATCTTGGAGCGGCCAGGAAGGAAGTGTAAGGTGTTACGAATTTATACTTCTTTGCGAGCGCGATGATTTCATCGATCCAAGCGGCGATCTTCTCCTTCGAGCTCCATTTTTCGAAGCAGCACATCCACTCTGCGCCGGGCCCAACCGCGCGGAATGAAGTCATGTTCGGTTGCTTCTTCCGGAAGATCGACTGTTTTCTCCAGTACCAGCGGTTTCTCTCCGGATTCTCCTTTCAACGTAAATGAGACGGCTTTCGCGGGGGCCTTGTAGCGTCCGAACCAATCGATGGCCGAACCGTTGTATGCGCTCGCGGGCTCAGCGGGATAAACGTGATAAAGCGAGATCCGGTTGCGACGCCTGTACAGTCAGGTTTGTGATTGGATACTGTCCGACCTTTGCAAAAAAAGCTTCCAGCTTGAAAGCAAGATCTTCGTTTTCTGTTACCCAATCAAAATATCCGTTGCTGCGTTCCGCGAATTGCGACAAAAGATTACGATTTGTATCGGAGCCGATGCCGAAGGAGAAAGCACGAAGGCCAGGATTTCCTTTTTCAAAAATCTCCAGCAATTTCTTGCTTTGCAGTTGCGTGAGCGTTGGATTGCCATCGGTGATTGTCACAAGATAACGCTCAGGTTGCGCAATTGAGTGCCGTAGCCGGAAGGCCTCCTGCAAAGCTTTTTGCAGTCCGTACCGCCCATCAGATATTGAGATTTGAAGAAGGCCAGAGCCGAATCGATGTTGGCTTTGCTCGCAGGAACCGGCGCGGAAGCATGGGGCTTTGTTTCCTGATGGAACAGCAGAAGTAGAAATTCATCCTGTTCGCTGAGGTGGCGTAGAAAATATTCCAGAGCTTCGTATGCCCGTTCCAGTTTCTCCCAGCGCATCGAAGAAGAAGTGTCCATGAGAATCACCAGAGACTTTGGCGCCCGTTCTTGTTTCTGTTGTTGTCTCATTCAGCACAGCAGACAACCACAGAAATCCGTCCTCTTTTTTCTGGGAGGCGGGCGCCTGGAACGCCGTAACCGGTTGTGTGCCTCCCCGCAAATTCCTCTCGGAACCTCGAAAGGGCAGGTAATACAGAGCGCTTTCCGTTGTATCCAGTCTGTACTGGAAAGCAAAATCTTCGTTCAATGCAATGTTGTTTGCCTGCAAGCTTCCGGAAATTCGCTGCGGCGATTGAGTGTTGTATTGCATTGGATAAGCGGCGGAGTGAAGCTGAAAATCCGCCATGGGAGCGTCGCTGAGAATTTCAAGGGACAATGAGAACGCTCCCACGGTTTGAGACCGATACAGATCCGGTTTCAGCGGCAGCGAGAAAAAAGATTTCAATCCTTCTACGGGAATTCGTTGTGTGTATTCCATTTCCAGGCGTTTCGTTCCATACGCGGGGATCGGAACAATTCTTGCGGAAAAGATGTTTGCCATTCGCGGACCTTCTTCCGCTTCTTCTTCCTGCTGCAAAAGTCCGGGGTCGATTTCTTGAATGCGGAGTTGTTCGTAGATTTCGGAAGCTCGTTTGCGTTCGAGAATCACGCCCGGGATCCTGATGACACCGTCCCAAACGGCAAAATCTGAAATGGCTGCGTCGCCCGGGATAGCAAAAACAAACTTTCCTTCCTGCACGCGGTCTGTGTGATTCCCAAAAATCTGCAGGATCCGGACCCGGGCATATTGATGATCGATGCGGACCTCGTATCCGGGCTTCATCCAGTGTAAGAATCGACGGATCCGGCTCTTCTTTTTCGCCGGGAATCAACACGCCGATGTCTGCGTGGCAGAGAAGCGGGAACAGGCTACAAAATATCAGGAGTCGTACGAATATCATCATATTTCATTTGTAGTAAGCCGCGATCAGTCCCGACATAAAGAAAATCTTTGTCGGCCGCAAATGTTGTCACGTTTAAACTCGGCAATGGCTGAGTAACATTTTTCCAGGAACCATCTTTTGTATCGTAAACAAAAAAACCACGGTCCAGTGTTCCGCAAA
This sequence comes from uncultured bacterium, assembly GCA_963771165.1. Classification (GTDB taxonomy): domain Bacteria; phylum Acidobacteriota; class HRBIN11; order JAKEFK01; family JAKEFK01; genus JAKEFK01. Next base: position 227,135 of record CAVYSN010000009.1, read on the forward strand.
ACAAATGGGTGCCGTTGTAATAAAGGGCGTTCGGATTAATTTCCAGGTCATCCGGCAGGGCAGGGAAGTCGCGCCATTCGCCATTTTCTGTCCGGATTTGAATACCGCTTCCGTAAGTGCCCACGAAAAGCTGCTTATCGATGCTGATCAAAGCGTTCACCCAGTTTCGTTTTAAGCCGGAATCCATTTGAGTCCAGCTTTCGGTGACTTGCATTTTGTTGACGCGGGAAATGCCGCCCAGAGTGCCGAGATAAATCTGACCACCTTCGGCAGCCATTGTGTAGATGTGATTGTTCACAAGTCCGTGAAACGCATAGATGGATTTCATGGACTCTCCTTCCTTCAGCGTGAATCCTTGTGTGGTTGCAATCGCGATCGCCTTGCCTTCCGGATCGAGCGGAAGCGTTTGCATCACGCGATCGGAGAGAAGTCCGTCCTCCATTCTGTAGACTTTCCGCGAGCGATTGGGCTGAAAAATGACAAGGCCGTTGGCTGTCGAAACATACACACGTCCCGTGAGATCTTCAGAAATGTGGTTGATGCAGAAAAGGCTTTCATCCGCCCAGTGAGTTACAGAATCACCGGATGGCTGAAAGGATGTCCAGACCTCGATCGAAATAGCCGATCCACATTTCGCCGTTGCGCGCGCGCAAGAAGGGCCGATACATTGACATCGGTGAGCAGGCTGGAAGGCGCTCTTCCATGGCCGCCATTCCTTTCCTTCCAGATATAAAATTTCCGATGCGGTGCTCGCGAGCAGAGTCGAGTCCAGCTTTCGAATCACTGTGGGAGAGCGCCGCTGTAGCGCTGACGTCCGCGCTACGGGAGCGGCGCTTCGTTGGGTGTTGAAAGGGATTACACCGCGATCGCGCGTAGCAACCCAGAGGATAGGAGCTTCGATGGCAAATGATGTAACAAATAAATTCTTTGCTATGAGTCGAAATTTTTTGCCTTCCAGAACCTGCAGACCGGAGGCAGTGGAGACGTAGCATACTTCCGCTTCCAGACGTACCTGCGTCACGTAAGAGTCCTGCAGTCCGCTCGCTGCTGTGTACTGATCCAGAACTCCTGCTTCATAGTTGAATAGCCCATTCGAGAAAGTCCCAATACAAAGATGATGGTTGTTTCCGGCAAGGCTGGTGATTCTTTGTTTCTGCAGTGCAGGCAGAAACTGCGTGAATTGATCATCTTCGAACGTCAAGATTCCAGCGCCTGTCCCGGCGAACAAAGTTCCCTGAACTGTCGCCAGAAGCGAGAGGATCGATCGATGCTCTTGCTGCGATGGAAGAAAATGAGTCCATGTCTTGTTTTTGTGGCGTACAAGGCCGGCGTCATTCGTTCCGATCCAGAGAACTCCATTCAGTACGGCGAGAGCCGTCAGATCGGTCGAGGGGAACCCTTCCAGCGGAGTCCAGTGTTCGAGCTGCCGGCCATCTGTGCCGAATACTACTAATCCGTTAGAAGTTGCTGCAAAAATGTTGTCCTGGAAAAGGGCGACATCGCGTACGACGTAAGGAGCATGGATCAGACGGGCGTTTCGATTCGGCGCGATGCTGAAGTCGCTCACATTTACAGAGAGCTTATGATGCTTTTCTGTCTCCTGTTTGACTTGCGCAAGTACGTTCGTCGCCTTGCGGATTTGCGAGTAGAAGCTCGCGGCAAGGACAATTCCGCATGCTAAGAAGCACCGAAACGGCCAGTAGAAGCCTTTTGCCCCTCAACACCCTTTTCAACATGTCCCTTCGAAACTGCAACCGTTATGCCATTACAAAATCAGGGCGGGCGTCATGCCCGCCACGAGGTTTGCCGCCGAGCATATGTCGGGCACGAAGGCCAGCCATACGAATCAGGTCAATGTGTCAACTATTCCACAGAATGTAGAGGCGGGTCTAAGACCGCCCCGACTAAAGTTGTGCCTTTGCTTTTTCAATCTCTTCTACGAATTTTTCGAGAGTTTGGGAAACAACGCGAATCTGTTCCTCAGCCACACTCCATTTTCTTTGTTCGATGGCTTCGCGCACTGCCGGTATGGCCTTCGCTGCATAGCCGGTGTAAACGCCGGGAGCATAGATTTGGTGAGTAAACCAGGGGCGGCCCGGCAACCCCTCTTTCCTTGTCAACGCACGCTCACTGAACATCAGGATCGAATTGAGCTTTTGGATCTTTTCCCCGGAAAGCTTCCCATCTCTGGCCGCTTTGTTGTACTCCTTTTGATATTCTCTGGCGCTCTTTTCAAGCTTCTCCGCCGCATTCTGCAAGGGAGAAAAATTCAGATGGGGAACCGGATCCTGTTCCTCCGGAGCAACATATTTCTTCGTTGAATCAAAATACGCATCAAAGACTTTTTCCTGGATCATTGTGTTTTTCACTTCAGTCTCTTCCCGCATTTGATCGGCGAGTTGCTGGATCTCTTTTACATAACCATTGATGTTATCGGCAAGGCCGGTGAACTCAAATGGAAAGATTTCCGCGTTTGCAAATCTCAAAATGCATCGACCACCCGTTTTGGCTAGAGCGACACCGTATTCAAAATTTGGGTCCATAAATCGAACATAATGGTCGAACGTATCGTAGATGGAGTGATACTGTCCATATTCTTCCTCGCCGCCAAAACTAAAATTCAATGATGCAATTCCTGCATGCTGAAGAAACGGAGTGTAATCGGAACCGGATCCTGCCGCAGGAAGGCGCAGATCCGGACGATCTTTCGCTTCTTTTTTTGCCTGAGCATCTCCATCTACCATGAAGTATGATCTCAGACGCTGCTGAACGGGAATCTCCTTTTGAGGATCCTGAACGTCCCGTATGATCTGGTTCAAGAACTTCTCGAGCGTTTGGGATCCCTGTGCATCGAAGAACCCGCGTGCGCTGCTGTCCGTGTTGATATAGAGGACAGCTTTTCTTTGAAGCTCATCACGGTGCGTTTCAACCCATTCGGTGGATCCAAGCAGTCCTTGCTCTTCCGCATCCCATCCGGCAAAGATAATCGTGCGTTTCGGTTTCCAGCCGGTTTTGGCGAGTTCCGCAAGCGCTCGCGCTTCTTCCAGTACGGCGACCATTCCACTGACCGGATCTGTTGCGCCGTTTACCCATGCATCATGATGATTTCCTCGAATGATCCACTGATCCGGGTATGTGCTTCCTTTCATCCGCGCGATGACGTCGTAAATCGGCACGAGATCCCAGTTGAATTCCAGTTTCATGTGAACCTTCGCAGGGCCAGGTCCGATGTGATAGGTGATCGGTAAGTTGCCACGCCAGGGTTCCGGGGCCACATGTCCGCCAAGAGCGCGAAGCAGCGGCAGCGCGTCTTTATATGAAATCGGAAGCACAGGAATTTTTGTGATGACAGTGGAATCTTCACGCCGGATTCGTTTGGCGTTATCGGTTGCGCCGATAAAGGGCGTTAGCGGGTCGCCATCGTGGATAGTAAAATCCATGACGGATCCTCTTTGAACACTGTTTTCGTTCCGGAACCCGCCTTTTGGATAAACGTCACCATAATAGTAGCCATCGTTTCGCGGATCGGAAAAAATGATGCAGCCGACTGCGCCATGTTCCGCAGCGACCTTCGGTTTAACTCCGCGCCACGATGCTCCGTAACGAGCAATGACAATTTTTCCTTTCACATCAATGCCGCGAAGCGCCAGGTCCTCATAATCTTTTGGAATGCCATAGTTCACATAAACAAGCTCTCCCGTCGCTTCACCATCCGTTGAATACGCGTTATAGGTCGGCAATTGCTCCTGTTGTTGATTGGATGTCGAATCTTCTTTTAGTTCCGGTTCAGTGAGTTCGGCTTTGTACGTTTCCGGCGCAATCATTTCCAGGACTCGCGTTTTCGGAGTTGGAAAAAGAACCTTGAACTGTTCGAGCTGGGTTTCATAGCCCCAGGAACGGAAAAGATCCGCCATGAACTCTGCATTTTCCTTACCGTAAGCGGATCCTGTGTGATGTGGACGCGCGCTCATGCGCTTCATCCATTCACGCATGTTTTCAGCTTTTAAATAGCCATCGAATTTACTTTCCAGCTCGCGTTGTTGCGCCGCTTGAGATTCTGTGAAGCCCAGAATCGGATTGTCTTCCGATACGGCCGAAGCAAAAAAAGGAAACAGAAAAATGAATAGGACTAAAAAATAGCGCATCCACACTCCTCCTTAAACGTACAGACACAATTCACTGCATGTTCATTACAGGGGCGCGATTCGGGCCCCTACGGCAGTTGTTCATTCTATCTGATTATGCCAATGGTACAATGGCGGCTTATGTCTGACGTCATATTGAATGTTCAACATTTAACAAAGCGATACGGCGACCTTGTTGCAGTGAACGATGTGAGTTTTCAGGTGTACCGTCAGGAAATTTTCGGGATCCTGGGACCGAACGGAGCGGGTAAAACAACAACTCTGGAAATGATCGAGACTTTGCGGCCGATGGACTCAGGAAACGTAACCCTGAACGGTCTCGACATTCGAACGGATCAGCAGCGTGTGAAGCTAAGTATCGGCGTACAGCTGCAGAGTTCTTCATTTTTTGACAAGCTTTCCTTATCCGAGCTGCTCCTGTTGTTCGGAGAATTGTACGGAAAGCGAGTCGATCCGCTCAAGCTTTTGCAGGACGTGGAATTGCAGGAGAAAATTGGCGCTAAGGTCAATGAGCTTTCAGGCGGACAGAAACAACGATTCTCCATTGCCGCAGCTCTTGTGAATGATCCGGTTCTGCTTTTCCTGGATGAACCGACCACCGGTCTGGACCCGCAGGCCCGTCGCCATTTGTGGCAGGTGATTCGAAGGATTCAGGAAGAGGGCAAAACGATTGTATTGACAACCCACTATATGGAAGAAGCAGAAGAACTTTGCGATCGTGTAGCGATCATGGACTATGGAAAAATCATCGAGTTGGCGCCGCCGCAGCATCTGATCTCCAAGCTCTTGCAATCCGGCTTTAGCAAACCGCGCGCGGAAAGATTGGCCACGCTGGAAGACGTGTTTTTGCAGCTTACAGGTCATTCATTGAGAGAGGAACCGTGAGATTAAAGTGGATCCTGATCGTCGCATCATTGAAAATGTTTTTTCGAGAGAAGGAAGCTGTGTTCTGGACATTGTTTCTTCCGCTTTTCATGGTCGTGCTCTTTGGTTTTGTGAAGTTCGATCAGCTCGCCACAATCCAGATTGGCGTGGTCGATCAATCCGGCGGCAAAATCAATCCGATTTTAACAAAACTCGATTCCATTAAGACCGTGAAGCTGCATCCTGGCGAGCGTGATCCGGAATGGAAAGCTCTGCAGAAAGGAGAACGGGATCTTGTGATTCTGATTCCTGCGGATTATCAGTACGGTCAACCTTTGATCGCTTATATCAACGACGCAAAGCCGCAAGAAACGCAGCTTGGAGCGCTCATTTTACAACGTATCTTTGATGAGGCTGCTTTGGAACGCACTCAAAATACGCAAAGAATTGAAGTGAAAACGCAACCGATGAAGAGCCGGAAGCTGACATACATGGATTTTCTTTTGCCCGGAATCCTTGCAATGTCCATCATGCAAATGGGCGTTTTCAGCGTCGCTTTTGTCTTTGTTGATTTGAAAAAACGCGGAATTCTAAGGCGATTGAAGGTGACCCCGATTAACAAAGGGGACTTTATTCTTGCACACGTCGTGACCCGTCTTCTGGTGCTTTTATTGCAGGTTACAGTGTTGATAACGGCCGGAGTTCTCTTCTTTCATTTAAATTTCATCGGGAACGTATGGAATTTGTTTATCGTGGGTGTTCTGGGCGCCGTTGTGTTTTTGGCGATGGGGTTTGCGATTGCCGGTGTTTCCAAATCCGAGGATCAGGTGGCGCCGTTGGCCAATGTGATCACCCTTCCCATGATGCTGCTCTCCGGCGTATTCTTCAGCCGGACAAATCTTCCCGGCTTCGCGCATGTGATTACAAGCGTCTTTCCTTTGACGTATTTGGCTGACGCTCTCAGGAGTGTCGCAATCGATGGAGCCGGCCTCACGGATATAGGGAATCAACTGGCCGGACTCACCCTGTGGGCCGTGGTTTCCTGTTTCGTCGCAGTCAAATTGTTCCGATGGGAGTAGTACTCTACCATGTTCATTGTGAAGCACTTACATCCATGCTAGAATTTTTGTGAAAAAGGCCCTCTTAGGAGGAGGTTAACCATGAATAGATCCCGGTGGTTCCTGATCTTACTTGTCTCAATCCTTTTTTCTCCTCAGTTATTTGCGGTAACTGATGAGGAAATTTTCCGTGCTTTCAGTTTAAATTTGACCACACCCGGCGCTCGCGCGATGGGAATGGGTGGTGCCTTCATCGGACGTGCTGACGATGCGACGGCGGCCGAGACGAATCCTGCTGGACTCACGATTCTCGCTCGACCGGAAATATCACTTGAATACCGGCACCGCGATAAACGCCGCACTAATACAACCATCACGAACATACCGATCACAAATCTGGACGCAAACCCTTCTCCCCCCGATATCGGGATTGACTTTGGACTCGCGGATTTCAATGCATCCGATTCTTTGGACTCCGTGGATGCTCTTGGATTTGCGAGCTACGTTCATCCTTTTGAGAATTGGACTCTCGGGCTTTCGCGGCATGTGCTCATTGATGTGGATGCAACCGTTGTTGGAGAAGTCAGTGCAAGCCCCTTTCACTTTATTGAAGCCAACAGTTTCGCGGGATCAGCGGAAATCGAAAACGTGAACTACGGCATTTCTGTAGCCACGAAAGTGGGTGATATTGTATCATTCGGTGCCACTTTAAAGATCAGTGACTTCAGCATTCGTTCCGATGTAGGGGCGCGTCAAAAAGCGCAACCTCAATTCGGCCAGCATTTCACTTCTGTTTACGATACGGATGATGTAAAGGTGGGTTTGAACCTTGGAGTTCTCGTAAAGCCTACCTCATGGGTCTCGATTGGAGCTGTTTACAAATACGACCCCTCTTTTGAACTGCGCACGGTTGTGACAAACATTGATCGCCCCACTGGACCGGAACAGGTTGTTTCAAACGTAGATTTTGACGTTCCGGATCAGCTCGGAGCCGGCCTTTCAGTATCGGGCGGCGATTTTACAGTAAATTTGGACGTAATCCGTGTTTTGTATTCGCAGCTCGAAGACGTTCAGGCCGGGTTCTCTCTGTTCACTCATTTATTGTCATTTCCTCTTGATCAGCTTGTCTTTAAAATTGATGATGGAACCGACATTCATATCGGCGGCGAATATCTCGTGAGGTCTCAATCGGCGGTCCTCGCTTTTCGCGCCGGTTTTTACAGGCAATCAAGAAACCTGTTCTACTTCTCGAAAGCGCCCGAGGCGGGTGATTTCCTGGTGCCTATTTTCGGGACGGAAGCGCCGGATCCTTTGAATCACGTCACGATTGGAGGCGGTGTGACATTTAACCGTATCCAATTTGATCTGGCAGGTGATTTTGCGCTCGAAAAAGAAGTGCGCGAGGAAGGTCTGCTTACCAATAAAAGAGACGTTACGCGCAGAGGTTTCGAACTAGTGCTCTCATCAGTTGTGAGGTTTTAAAGATTTGGATGATTTTGTGCTGCAGGTTACTGGCTCCCATCGCGATGATTTTGATCGCTGTTCCTGCGTTCTCTCTTGAATGGCACAAAGCATACGAGAGAGGGCGTGACAGAATCAAGTCTGGAGATTGCGCGCAAGGACAAGCTTTAATGCAGGAGGCCCTGCGCGGCAATCCGAAAGCTGATCCAAGGACCCCGACCTATGGCACGATGGTTATCGAATATTTTCCTCAGTATTACCTCGCCGTTTGTGCGGTTGAGGCGGGAAAGCTTCAGGAAGCACAACGGTATCTGAAGGAATCGGAAGGGAGCAGAATCTCCTCCTCAAAGCTGGCTGGTGAGTTTCGCGCGCTAAAAGCCAGAGTCGATGAGCTCCTTCCGAAACAACAAGTTTCCAAACCACCGGAAACAAAACCTCCCGTTCAACAACAACAGCAAGTTACGCCCAGGCCACCACCGCCAGAGGAAAAGAAAACGGAACCAGCGCGAGTTGAGCCGGCGATCAGGGACAACAGTGCTGCAATCAATACAGCTTTACGTGAAGGTAGAGATGCATTGAAAAACGGACGTTATGAAGAAGCGCGATCCGCGGCAAATCGTGCGCTCGGAATGCAGCCTGACAATCGCGAAGCTCGCGCGATTCTGAGTGATATTGCAAGCCGGCAGGCGGCTGAAACACTGGCTGCGGAGAAGCAGCAAAAAATCAAAGATGTGGAACAGGCCATGCGACGTGGAGATCTCGATACTGCCGAAAATCTCGCGCTCGCACTGAAAATACAGTATCCCTCCGATCGCAATGTTGGTGAACTTTTGCAGCAGATCAATGATCGAAAGAACAACGCAGTGGAGGATTTAAAGGCGCAGCAACTTCGAAAAACCGTTGAACGCGACGTACTAACTGCTTACTACAGCGGCGATTACGGTCAGGCCATTCAACTCGCAAAAGATAATCTTCCCAGGGCGCCACAAAGTTGGAGGTTGCATTTTTTTCTAGGGTGTTCCTATGCGGCTCTTTCGATGCTGGAAGAAAACGATACCGATGCCCGCTTACGGTTGGCTCGTGAGTATTTTCGCCGCGCTAGATCTCTATCCAGTTCGGCTTCGCTTCCCCCACATATATCCCCTAAAATTTTGGATATTTACCGATCTTCCTGAACATTGAGGCCGAATGAAATGTCCGAATTGTTCCACCGATCTTAAGCCGAAGACACGGTTTTGCCCTTCCTGTGGATCAAATGTGGAGCCCATTACGGGGGATGGTCTTGTGCCCGGATTCAGATCCCAAGATTGCTGGTCTGGAAAAAGCTCTTGGGAATAAGTATCGCATTCTTCGGAAAGTCGGGTCCGGCGGTTTTGCAGATGTTTATCTTGGCGAGCATACCCAGCTGGGACGAAATGTTGCCATCAAGATTCTTCGAGGTTCTGATGATGAGGAAATGATTGAACGTTTCCGCAGGGAAGCGCGTGCGGCAGCCAAACTTTCTCATCCGAACATTATCGATATCTACGACGTTGGTGATAACGAATCCGTTTATTACTTCGTCATGAAATACATTCCGGGCGACACTCTCGCCCAGAAAATGAGACGTGAAAAGAAGATCTCGGCCGGGACAGCAATTGAGATTACAAAACAATTAGTAGATGCGCTGGCATACGCGCATGATCGTGGCGTCGTTCATCGCGACATCAAACCAGCGAATGTTCTGATCGACGAATTTGGGAAACCGGTTCTGATGGACTTTGGCATAGCACGTCTGGCCTTCGTAGGCCAGCTCACTCGAACCGGTACCCTGATGGGGACGCCGCACTATTTACCACCGGAACAGCCGCTGGGAAAACCGGTTGATGGACGCAGTGATATTTACAGCCTTGGAATCATGTTTTACGAAATGCTTGCGGGTCGCGTTCCATTTCATGATGATGCCGCAATCGCACTCATTTACAAACACATCAATGAACAACCCGTGCCATTGACCACTCGCTCACCGGAGATTGCTACGGAACTGGCTGAGGTTGTGCACAAGATGATTGAGAAGTTGCCGGAAAACCGATATCAGTCCGCGCATGATCTCTATGATGCGCTCGAATCACTTTCCGACATTTATCCTGCACGAGCAACGCCTGCCCGACGCGGCACACCCGGGATTGCAAAGGATACGGAAAGATTGATCTTGCTGGCCGATGAACATCAGTCCCAAAGTAAGTATGCTCAAGCGCTCGAACTTTACGGAACGATCCTGCAACGCAGACCTGAACACAAGGAAGCGTTACAAAAGCGAGATGCCCTGGTCGAACTATTTCTTCAAAGCATTACCACGGATATTACGGAAAAACAATTTGCAAAAGCCTGGCAAGCTGTTACTCAGTTACAAAGATTCTTGCCTGAAGACCCCCGTCTTTCAGAAATGGTCATTTTATTGGAAGCCGAAGAACAGAAGTCCAACAAAGAAAAGGAATTTCAATCCCATTTTCTGGCGGCTCAAACGGCTTTAAGACATGACAACGCAGGTGGAGCGGTGGAGCATTTGACCAAAGCTCTAACGATTGATCCTGTTAGCGAAGAAGCGAGAACTCTTTTGCGTGATGCAAGAGCTGCATATGAAAATAACAGGCGCAAGGCGGAATTCGCGAATGCTTTCGGTGAAGCCGAATATCATTACAATCAGCAATCATTCGAAGAAGCACTTTCGGCCGTGCAGCGCGCTTTGAAGTTGGATCGAACGACGGAGGCGTCGCTGCTGGAGGAGAGTATTCAGGCGGCTTTGAAGGAAAGAGCCTACAGGGAATCCGAAGAGCGTAACATCGCCAAAGAAGTGGATCATTTGTGTGAGCAATTGAATTTTAGCGATGCTGCAAAATTGTTGGAAAGCGTGAAAGAGGAATCGCCACAACTGGTGAAATCGATTCTCCCCAAGGTACAGCGAAGCCGGGAGCTTTACGAAAAATTTGTGGAAGCGCACGAATGGCAAGATCAAAATAAGCCGTTGGAATCTCAAAAGGCATTTGAAGAGTTCATGAGCTATCCCCTGCCATATGAATTCCAGGCACTTTATGGATTGCGCAAGCAAGCGGAAGAGGTATTGAAGGCAGCCCGCAGCCAGACGGAAGAGTCTGAGTTGGACCAGCTACTAAAAAAAGCAGACACGTTTTTAAGAATGGGACAGATACAGCAAGCGCGTCAGATATGTCTGACAGTGCTTGAAAAAAGTCACAATCATTCCACTGCAAAAGAGAAGCTGGAAGAAATTGATCGCATGCTTGGCAATAAAGAGATCGATACCGATGAATTATTGAAACAGATTGAAATGACTTCGACTCAACCTCCAACCACCGAACCAGGTATGTTGATTCCAGAAACGATTCACCATGTCGAAGATGATTCCGCGATGCAAGTTAAAGTTCCTCCTCCACCACCGGTTTATCCGCTTGTCTCGGTACCGGCCGTTCCATCTCTTCCTGTAGCGCGTCCGGCGCAAGCATCAGTCCCTCCCAGGCAACACGAAAAATCCGCAGGAGTTTTTGGCCTGTCTCCTTTTCTTGTTTGGGGACTCGGAGGGGCATTAAGCCTCGCCATCCTCACGGTGCTGCTGTTTGTTTTATGGTCTCCTCCCGAAGATAAACCGGTTCCACCTTCTAATAATGGAAAGGTCGAGCCTCCAAAGCCGGTGAAACAGACCCCTCCGCCTCCGGTAAATCCCGTCGTAGTGCAGCCGATATCGATATCCATCGATGTGCGTCCATGGGCAGAGTTAGAAATCAAAGGTAAGGGTCTTACAGAACCGATGCGCGGCATGACACCCGTGCGGATTAATCTTCCCGAGGGAGAATATTCAGTAGTTTTCACAAACCCGGACTTTCCAAGCTTCACCCAGACAATACAGATCAACGATACCAATCGCAGCTTCCGCTTCGAATTCCCGCAGCTCAACACAAATCGTGTAGTCGAAAATCTAATTCGGTAGTTTGTCGGCAAAGTGACGCAGAAAGCCGTCCGCGAGTTAAATGCGGCGTCCCTACGGAATGTACAATCGAATCACCATTTCGAGGGCCCTCTGGCAAACTGCGCAGAAAGGAACTTCATTACGCGTAAACATCACGCAGTCTACCTGCGGACGATAATATCCCTTCGCAGCGTAATTCGCTCCTTCAAAAGCGCCCACCTTTCCTGCATATTTTTCTGCAGCCAGCGTTTGGCCTTCATGCCGCTGTTGTTCTGTAAACAGAGCGTCCATATCCTGTTCCGGTTTGTTTTCGGCACGGATTTGTCTTCTGCGGGTTCTGATCTCTGCCGAATATTTCTCAAAAGCTTCCTTATTCCATGGAGTTGGAAGCGGCGTTCCGGGAGAAACCAGATCTCCCCACTTTAAGTTGTTAGGATCCAGCAGAGCCGTTGCGTTCGGCTCCCACGGCTCAAGTCTGTCATCGGAAGGCAAATAAGCCACATCGGATGTGTAATATTCATCGGCCAGCCCTGCAAAGTGATGTCCGAATTCATGTACAAATACGTAAGGCCCCCAAAGGGAATCCGCGGCAACAGTACTGTATAAGTTGAAAATTCCGCCTCCGCCATACGTCTGGTTGTTCACAAGGATTTCCACGTATTCGTAGGGAGCAAAGGCTGCGATTTCCCGAAACGCACGATTTTCGAAAGTGAGAACATAACGCTCCGATCCAAAAGCATCATAGGTGCTTCCGACCGGATTTCTTTTGTGAACACCCGTTGATGGCCGGGAGATTCCTGATTCCTCAGCAGGAGGACAGAGTCCCCACACATTGAAGTCTTGTCTGTGTTCTTTGAATGGCGAATGTGCAAACAAGATTTCGACCAGGCGTTTTGCGTCTTTTTCAAACTTGTCTGATTCCGCCGCCGTGTATCCGTCCCCCAGAATTAAGAAATCTACTTTTACAGATGGATCGCCATTTTTTTGGAACTCGATCAACGGGGCAGGAGTTTTTGCTTTCGACCGAACCACGAACATGTCTTTCGGATCGACAAGGAATGACCAGATTTCCTTAAACGCATTATTCTCATCCCGCTTTTTCAGGATGATTTGCACTTCCTGTTTCGGTTCCGGAAAGCGAAGCGATTCGTGAAAAGTACGGTGCATTTTTCGCGCTTCATCCGTCGTTTCCCATTCCCCATAAACGGATGCGAATCCACGGGAGTAGGTGACCTGATTCGTTTTGCGGTCAATCACTTCAAAGAAATATTTGCCCAGGTTCGTATCATCCACCGATTTCTTCAAATTACCGGGCCAGGGGAGAGGCTCGACGACCACGCGATCCAGACTGAAATATTCCTGATTAGCGGTGCCGGTGTGAAAATAGTCCACGCGCATGGTTTGTGGAGCTGCATAAAGGGTCGATGCGAATAGAAGAAGAGCGCACAGAATTCGTATTGTCATGCCCGCTATTTTAACAGGAAAATGCAACTCGAAGGAGGTAAAGGGGTTGAAGAAGTGAAAAGTGTTCAAAGTGTTTCGTGAAAGCACTTTGAACTTTGAATGCTTTCAACACCTTGAACTGGTTTTATGCCGATCGGATGTGTTCGTGGCCCTGCAGGTGTTCCAAACAATATCCGGGTGTGCCTGCGCAATCGGTGCAATAGCGGAAGTCCATATCGGGATTGCTCAGATCAGTGACGCCGCAAATGACACAACGATGAAAGGGTAGCTTCTCAGATTTCGTTTGTGAAAATCGCGTGGTCTGCGTGGCCATATGGCGTTTGCCTGTTTTGATGCGATCTTTGATGTCCGACCAGAAAAAAAGCAGAAAATTGCAGATCGATGCGAGAATCAATAGACGCGTGTTCCATTCGCCAAAGATCAAAATGAATCCATAGGAAATCCAAGTTATTAGAGCCAGCCACTTGATTTTAACGGGCAGAATAAAGAACAAATACATGACAAAGTCCGGATTCAGGAATGCAAACGCAAGAAACACGGATCCTTGCAGAAATCCATTCGACGCGGGAACATTCGGAAATAGAAACGAAACAGCAACTGTGGCCAGATAGCCTACAAGCAGGAAAATGTTGTACCGAAACATGCCCCAGAACTGCTCGAGCGAATTTCCCATCAGGTAAAAAAGGTACCAGAAAAAGAAAGCAAAGATAGGGTTGGTAACAGGTGGGACCGCCAGGAAACTGAGCAATCTCCAGACCTGGCCCTGCATGACGAGTGCCGGAACCAGATAGAAAGCGTTCATGATCTCCTGAGGGTTCTGGTTCGTTTTGGAGATGATGTAAACCGCAACCTGGGCCATAATGAATGCCAGGGTTACGTTTGGAATTCCGCCGCTGCCAAATCTTCGTTCGAGCCGGTTCAAAATACGCATATCAGGGTCGAGCTTACTATAAGGGAATGTCGGTAGTCAACGCATAAGTTAACGCAAAGCCGCAGAGAAGAAAATTTTCTTGCTTTGCGTCTTAGTGCCTTTGCGTTAATTCCTAATCGCCGGAGGCAGGGGAAGGAGCCGCTTGCGCGGGTGTTGCCGACACTAGCCAGACTCGGCGCAACCACAGCGCAAAATTGTCGAACAGAGTATAGACAAAGGGCAGAATAATGAGCGTAAGGATTGTTGAAGCTGTAAGCCCTCCGATGACCGCGCGTGCGAGAGGATAATAATAGCCGCCGAAGATTCCTCCGCTGCCGATTGCCATCGGAACCATGCCGAGAATTGTGGTTCCCGCTGTCATCAGAATCGGGCGCAAACGATCATCGCATGCTTTCAGGATTGCTTCTTCACGCGGCAAACCGCTCTCACGCAGTTGATGCACGCGATCAATTAACACAATCCCGTTATTTACAACAACGCCCATCAGGATCAACAAACCGATCTGCGCCATGATGTTGAACGGAGTTCCCGTGATCAACAGGAACCAGAACACACCGACCATCGCAAAGGGAATAGCCATGATGATGGCCAGCGGATGAATCAGAGATTCGAACAAAGAAGCCATCACTATATAGACCAGTGCAAGAGCCAGCAGGAAATTGATCAGCATCTGTTTCCCTTCTTCGATCCTGTTCCAGAACTCGCTGATCAAAACTCCAGGTATAACCGGTCGGAAGATTCATTTCGTTCATCGATGCGCTGATTTGTTTGCGAGCTTCGTCAAAAGCCTTTCCTTCGTACGTGGCTTTTAACCGGATATTGTTCTTCCGGTCCAAACGTTGAATTTCGTTTTGCCCTTCCACAATCTGGAAATCAACGATGGAGCGCAGAGCAACCGGTCCTGAACTGGTTTGGATCTCAAGGTTCTTCAGGTCTTCGATGTTTTCGCTGTCTTCGCGTCGCAACCCAAGAATCATATCGATCTCTTTTTCAGCTGTTGTGTAACGTCGCAGACGCTGACCGCCGAGCGCGAACAAGCGTGATCTCTGAAAGCTCGCGAGGCGTAACTCCGTACTGAATCGCTTTTTCACGATTGAGAACCATCTGGACTTCCCGTCGGCCGGTCTTTGCATCCAGTCGCAAGTCCTCGATTCCTTTTACTTTCAGAACTCTTTTTTCTGCATCGCGCGCAAGCCCTTTCAGGACTTCGATATCCTCTCCATATAGATAGATGGAGAAGTAGGTGGAAGTGCCGCCGGACTGCTGATCTTCATCTTCGAAAAAGAGCTTCACTCCTCCGAACTTCGGAAGTTTTTCGCGAATTCTTTTTCTGATCTCCTTGGCCTCTTCGTCCATAACATCTTCCTGCTTCAGTGTAATGACGGTTGTCGCATCGCTGTCCGTAAAGTAGCTGTAGATGGATTCCAGCGGCCAATCCTTCTGGTTTTTGTCCAGGAACTTTTCGACTTCGATCACGATCTTTTCCACATCACTTTTGTACATGAAGTCGAGAAATCGTACGAGATGAACATGCGGCGGTTTTTTCCCCCCGCGAAAGTGCCGGTTTGCAAACCGAGCTTGAAAGGGAGAATTGTGCTTGCAAGCATCACAGTCACTATGATGAACGCCCAGACGCGATGGTTAAACGTCCAGTGCAAGCAGAGAAGTGTAGTGCCGCTTCATCCACTGAATCCAGCGCGGATCTTCCACTTTCTTGTCTCGCAGGAAACGAGAAGTTGCCAGTGGAATCAATGTCAGAGAAACGAGAAGTGAGCAGATCAGAGTGGAAGTGATGGCGATCCCAATCTCAGATAAGAAGGTGCTGATTTCCGTCTTCTTTCCAACAATCAACGGAAGGAAAACAATGATCGTAGAAATTGTGGAGGCGATAACCGCCGTCTCAACCGTTTTCGCTCCTTTTTCCGAAGCCTGAATCTTCGGTCAGTCCTTCCTGGCGACTTTTATAAATGGATTCCAGCACAACGATGGCGTTATCCACGAGCATGCCGACTGCCAGCATCAAACCCATCATGGAGAGCAGGTTAAACGTGTGGCCAAGATAATAAAGAATCATGGATCCGCAGAGGACCGATATCGGAATCGCGAGTGATACGATCAATGTCGTATCAATTCGACGGAGGAAAATAAAAAGAATGCCGATTGCGAACATACCGCCCCACATGCCGGAGTCGGTGATTCCTTTCAATCCATCTTTGATTTCTTTGGCCTGGTCCTGCCATACAAAGAGGTTGATTCCTTTTAAATAAGGATCGTTGTCAAAATTTTTGATGAGGTTTGTAACGGCGGTAGCCACTTCGACTGCATTGGCTGTTGGTTCCTTGAAGACTTCCAGTGCAATCGCATAGGAATGGTTCAGGTGGCGTCCGAATTCCACCGCCGGTTCTGCGTAATGGATTTCAGCAATATCCTTCAGCTTTAACCCCGTTCCATTCACAGGAAAGTTTCCAACTGCTTCCAGGTCTTCAAACGTGCCGAGCGAGCGTACAGTGATGACAGAATCTTCTCCGCGAATTTTTCCAACGCTCAAGTTGCTGTTGCTCTTCTGCAGACTTTCCGCGAGCTTACCGACATCGATTTTGTGTTCCGTCAGCTTATTCAGAATGAGATCGATCCACAAAGCCTTCGGCAAAACACCGTTCAATTCAACGCGAGCCACACCGGGAATGCGCTCGATTGGAATCTTGATTCTTTTTTCAAGCAAATCGTAGTTTCCGGCAAGATCAATTCCCGGAGCGGAGACACGAGCTTGAACAACAGGAATGTCGCTGGCGTTGAAGTTCAGAACGTTAATGTGTTCCACGTCCGGTGGAAGATCCTTTCGGATCAGCTCAATTTTTTCCGCCACTTCGGTCCGGACCATATCGAGTTTTATTCCCCAATCAAACTGCAACTGGATGTTCCCTTCGTCCGCCGTTGCGTTCGATTCCATCTTCTTAATTCCACTGAGAGTCGAAAGCGCTTCTTCAATGGGTTTGATGATGTTCTTTTCGATTTGTTGCGGGCTCGAATTCGGATATGGGATCTGGATAAAAATTCCCGGAAACTCGACGTCCGGAAAATACGCAAGCTTCATGCGGCTCGTGGAAATCACACCGAGCACAATGATGCTCGCGAGGAAAACAAGAGTTGTGATCGGTTTGTGGATGGAGAATCTGGAAATGCTCATGCTTCCGCCCCTTCCAGCACTCCAGGTTGAGTTTTTTCAAGATCTTCTAAATCCACTCGTTTTCCTTCCGTCATGCTGTACAAGATACGGAATAATGATCATTGTCAGAAGCGTTGATACGCTCAGTCCGCCGATCAGCGTTATGGCCAGGGGCGCGCGAATCTCGGATCCTTCACCGGAGGTAAACGCCATCGGAAGCATTCCAAGGAGCGTTGTGAGAGTCGTCATCAAAATCGGACGAATACGAACTTTACCGGCTTCTATCATCGCGTCGATCAATGGTGCGCCTTTCTTGCGCAGCCATTGATGTAATCCACAAGAATGATGCCGTTATCTCACCACAATTCCGGCCAGTATGATGAAGCCCATGATGACTATCACGCTGATGTCCTGATTCGGTTAGCCACAGAATCCAGGCTACACCGATCACTGCGAGAGGCACTGTAAACATCAGAATGAAAGGCTGAAGTCAGTGATTCGAACTGCGCAGCCATCACAAAGTAGACAAGAAAGAAGGCGAGAGCGCCAACAAGATAAAGCGACTGGAAAGAACGCTGCAGTTCTTCGCTCTGACCGCTCAGCGTTGCTGTAACATTGGGTGGCAGGGGAGTCTCCACGAGCATTTTCTTAATTTGTTCGGAAACTTTACCCAGGCTTGCACCTTGCAGGTTTGCGGAAAGAACTATGGCTCGCTTTTGATTTACGCGGCGGATTTCATTCGGTCCCCGTCCCATCGTCAAAGATGCCACCTGATTCAACGGGATCGGAATGTCATTGACCCTGGCGACCGTCATGTTTCCAAGATCTTCAATGGAATCGCGTGTAATCGCTTCATTCCAGACTCGAATATCAATTTCGTCATCCCCTTCACGAAATTCGGTAGCGACATCACCCTGCACCTTGCTCTTCAATGTATTTGCGACATCTTCCAGTCTGAGATTGAAACGGGACAATTGATCCCGATTGAAGATGATGTGCGCTTCGGGAGATCCTTCTTCCCAGCTGGACTTGATATCCGTCAACCCGGTAATTCTCTGCATGTTTGCTTCGACTCTGCTTGCCGCGCTGCTCGCAGGTTCCAGATCATCACCGTACACTTCGACTTCCACCGGAGTGCGGAAGCTGAATAAGCTGGGCCGTTGGAGCTTGTAGTGGAGATCTGGATAACGTTCCAGCAAGGCTCGGATTTTTTGAGAGGCTTCAGTCTCCGCCAGTTTCAGATCCTTACCCTGTACTTTGATATTCATGACCGCAGAATTTTCATAGCTTTCTGCCGCCGTCCAGCTCACGTTTGCATTCCGGCCAATCAGCACCATGCAGTTCTTCACTTCCGGAATTTTCCGAACTTGGTCTTCGATTTTCAACAATGTCTGATTGGTTTGAGCTAACGGAGTTCCGTCCGGCAGTTCCATTTCGAAACTGAATTCACCCTGGCTCATGGGCGGGATAAGTTCCACTCCCAGGTTTGCGACGACTCCGAAAGAGAGTGCAAGAAGAACGAGGCTGCCCAGCATAACAAGATAACGGTGCCGCACAGCAGAACGAAGAATGGCCGGATAGCTGCTGTAAAAAGCGTTCAGGCCGCCGTCCAAAAGCTTGATAAACGGAGTCAGTGCTTTGTACAAAAGGTTTCCAACAAAACGAAAGCGCGATCCTTAATCCTTTGATGGCCCCTGCAGGCATTGACAGAAAGGCAAAACGTGAAACTCGACGTTTGTATTGCGGGATCTCGGCTCCTTCGGAATGAAAGCCGCGTGAAAAAAGCATCGGGATCAGTGCAAAGGCTGCAATCATCGAAACGAGCAACGAAACAGTCACAGTCACTGCCAGGTCTTTAAATAACTGACCGGCGATTCCTTCTATAAAGGAAATGGGCAGAAATACGACAACTGTGGTTAGCGTGCTGGCGCTGACTGCAAGGCCGACTTCTTTTGTTCCATCATAAGCCGCTGCCGCCAGCGATTTGCCTTCCTTGTAATGCCGTACGATGGATTCGAGAACGACAACAGCGTTATCCACAAGCATTCCGACACCGAGCGCCAGTCCACCCAGAGACATGATGTTCAGCTTGATGTTCAGCTGATACATGACGAAGAATGTGCCGATGATCGAGATCGGAATGGATAAGAGCGATGATGCTCGTGGAGCGGAATTCCTTCAGGAAAAAGAACAAAATGAATATGGCAATCAAACCGCCAACGATTGCATTGCTTCGGACATCATCAATGGCATCCTGAATAAACTTGGATTGATCAAACATGATCTCCATCTGAATGCCGGATTTTGCCAGAGCAGTATTTTCCTTCGCATTGCCGTTGCCGTTTTTGCCACCGACTCCTTCCTGAATCGACTTTCAATCGATCTTTTGCAACGCGCGCAACCTGGACCGTGTTGGCGTCTCCTTCTTTGAAGATTGCCATTTCCACGCCTTCCTGACCGTTGATGCGTGTAATGATTTCCCGTTCTTTCGTGCCGCGTTCGATACGCGCGATATCCTTCAGCATAATCTTCCGTTGGTCGATCTTCCCGAACAACCAGGTCGTTGAGCTCATCCACGCGTTGAAATTCGTTGAGTGTTCGGACCAGATAGCGGGCTTCATTTTCGTAAAGACTTCCACCGGCGATGTTGACGTTATTGCGGGAGAGCGTGTTTGTGACATCCTGAACCGTGAGGCCGACGCTTGCCAGTTTGGTTTCGTCCAGGAAAACGTGGATCTCTTCTTCAAGGCCGCCGTTGATTTTTACTGCGGCGATTCCATCGATGGATTCAAGATCCTTCTTGATTGTTTTTTCCGCAAAGTCGCGCAGAGCGACTAGATTCGAATGCGAGGAACTGAGAATGACTCGCAGAATCGGATCATTGGAAGGATCAAAACGAAGGATGTTCGGTTTTTCCGCATCGCGAGGGAGCTGTACCAGATCCAGCTTTTCGCGGACATCCAGAGCGGCAAAATCCATGTTGGTGTCCCAGCCGAATTCCATCGTGACTTCAGAGACACCGGCGCGGGATCGGCTGTAGATGCGTTGACCGCCGGAGACAACGGCAACGACTTCTTCAATCGGTTTGCTCACCAGGTTTTCAACTTCATTGGGAGCTGCCTGAGGATATTTTGTTTCTACTGTCAGGCTTGGATAGGAAATGTCCGGAAGCAGATTCAGCGGCAGCCTTCCGAAAGCCACCATTCCGAACATCAGCACGGCCACAGTGACCATGCCTACTGTAATCGGACGCCGTATGGAGATTTCTGCAATTTTCATAATCTTTTACCTATTTGAATCGTGAGCGTTTCTGCGGGTCTCATGACTCATTGCTCTCCGGCACTATTTCTTGGCGATGATTTCGGTTTTGCTTCCATCGCGGAGCGAGCCCTGTCCGGACGTTACGACCATTTCACCGTTATTCACACCGGAAAGAATCTCTGCATTCTGATCATCCAGAAATCCCACCGATATCGTACGTCTGGATGCTTTGTCCTTTGCAATAACAAACACAAACCTTTCGCCGGCTTCTTCCATCAATGCTTTCTTCGGAATCAACAGAGCGTTGTCATGCCGTTGTGTTTCCAGCTTTACGTCTACGAAGGAACCCGGGCGCACAACCGCAGGCGCTTTCGTGACTTCAACAGTGACTTTCACGGTGCCTGTCTTCGTATCCACAGCCGGATTGATCTGGCGGATGGCACCGGAGAAACGGACATCCTTCTGCGCATTGAGTGCAAGCGCAACAGATTGGTTCGTTTTAAGTCCGAAAATTTCCTTTTCAGGCAAGTAGACTTTGGCCTCTAAAGGATCCATATCCACGATCGTGAAAAGCTGTGTTTGGAGAGTGACATTTGTTCCTTTTTCAACAAATCGCTGCGTGATCACACCTGTGAATGGAGCGCGAATGTAAGAGTGATCCAATTCTACCTGGGCGGCATTTCTTTCTTCATTTGCGACTTCCAGTTCATACTTTGCTTTCTGAAATTCAGATTCACTGATGATCTTCGCGTTGTACGATGCTTCTTTCCGGTCCAGCTCCTGTTTCGCGTTATGCACGCGAACGTTCATCTGTTGGAGCTTGACCTGTTTTTCACGATCCGACAGAGTTGCCAAAAGTTGTCCTTCGCTAACATGGCTCCCTTCGTCCACTGAAATACGATCCACAACACCTGTGGTTTCGGCAATCATTGTGACCTGCCGGTCCGGATCAAGAGTCGCTGTCGTTATAAGAGAACTTGTAATCGTTCCGGTCTTCGCCTGTGCGACTTCGACCGGAAGCTTTTTGTCTTCCTTCGGCTGTTCTTTCGCTTTTTCGGCTTTCGGCGAAGCGTTTGCGTTCGACGAACGAAAAGCAAAGAAGACTCCAGCCGCAATCAAGACCACCGCAAGAATACTGTACATAATTGGGTGACGTTTTATCATTTGCAGAACCTCCAACTTTTTTTCTTCTTTCTCAGTTTCAAACATCCAATACGTCCTCCCATTTTGTTTTGTTCCGGCCCCATTCCCCGACGCGGAACAATCTTTTTGATTCACCACGGAATGCGCGGAGAACGCCGAGAACATCGAATTTCTTTTTTCTCCGCGGTCTCTGCGCACTTCTGCGGCAGAAAATGACCCCGTTGCGTTAGCAACACCAATAATGACGCAAACTTAGAGGGAAAAGTTCTTTAAAATTGCTTTTTCTTGGGCGGGTCTGCGGTCCGCCTCTACAATTGCTATTCTTTGGATCTTTCGAATTGTCCCTGTGGGGCAATTTGCCGCACACTGGAACCGGCCGGTTGATGAACCGCGGCTTCAAGCTCTTCCTTCAACTCTACAACGCTGCGATGTCTGTGCATGGGATTCTTTTGCAGAGCTTTCAGGATCACCGCTTCAACGGCTGCTGGAATTTGAGGATTCACGGACGCGGGCGGGGGAGGGTAGTCTTTCATTTGCTGAAATCCGATCGAAATTGCGGAAGGCCCTGTAAATGGCACCTTTCCCGTAAATAATTCATACAAAATGATCCCGAGCGAATAGATATCAGCTCGTTCATCCACTTTTTTTCCTGAAACCTGTTCCGGAGACATATACTCGGGAGTTCCCATAATCAAACCAGTCGCTGTCATACCTTGCATTTGCTGAGTATATGCCAGGCCGAAATCAATTATTTTGATCTGATTGGCTGCACTAATAATAATATTTTGTGACTTTAAGTCACGATGAATTACGCCCTGAGCGTGCGCAGCCTGAAGTCCATCCGAAACCTGGCAAGCAATGTTAAATGCTTCCATAATCGAGAGATGCCCGGCTTGCTTCATGTAATCCTTGAGGTTTGTGCCGCCAAAATATTCCATGGAGACATAATGAAGGCCATTGACTTCGGCGATATCGTGAATGCGAATGACGTTTGCATGGGTAATTCTTCGTGCAGCGGACACTTCCCGCTTCAAGCGTTCGAGGGCATCATTGTCATTCGAAAGGAGAGGTGAGAGTATTTTGATCGCAACCTGCTCCTTTAACTGTTTATCGTAAGCCTGGAAAACGATCCCCATCCCCCCTCTTCCAAGCTCTTTTAGAACCTGGTAGCGTCCTTCCAGGGCCGTAACCACATTCATGAACGTCGTCGGCATTTGACTCACCCCTCCGGGATCGGAACCAGTGGCGATCCGTCCCATGCTGAGTGAGCGCTCAAGTTGCGAGTTGATTTCTGTATCCAGGCGGCACATCAACGCTTCGAGGTTCTCCAAACGCTCCGTCAAGCGTCCCATTTTCTGCTCGGTTTCCGGACTGTGGGTCCCGCCAGAAAGTCGTTCCCTGGCAAGCTGATGCTTGTACTTCATCCATAGAAGCAATGGAGACATCAGGATTCCCATGATCACCACGCCTCCAACGATTCCAAATATTGGTATGAGAAGCGCAAAATCAGGCATACAGGGCTCTATTATAAGTGGAAAGTGGAAAGTGGAAAGTGGAAAGTAAGTGGTAATTGGAAAAAGAGTAGGAGGTCACGATCGGACCTTTTCCGGTTCGAATGCTCTCCCGGAGTCACCCGACCGAATCAATCCTTGAGCCGGCAAGGCTGATTGAAGATCCTTTTTTAGCTCACCAATCGAAGAATACCGTTGAAACGGATCCTTCTGCAGAGCTTTCAAGATAACGTTTTGAAGCGCCTCCGGTATTTGTGGATTCAAGTCACGTGGAGCGACGGGGGGTTCTTTAATCTGTTTGAATCCAACGGCGATCGCGGAATCCGCCGTGAACGGGACTCGTCCTGTAAAAAGTTCGTAAAGGATGATTCCGAAAGCATAAATGTCCGTCCGTTCATCCACGCGCTTACCCGCAACTTGCTCCGGAGCCATGTATTTCGGTGTCCCCATGATCAAGCCGGTTGCGGTCATGCCGTCAAGCTGCGTGGTTCTGGCAAGTCCGAAGTCAATGATTTTTACATCTCCCGCGGCGTTGATGATGATGTTTTGGGATTTTAAATCACGGTGAATGATCCCCTGTCTATGAGCCGCTTCCAAACCATCACCGATTTGCATTGCAATGTTTGCGCTCTGCATCAACGATAAAGCGCCAGATCGCCGGATTAGTTCTTTGAGGTTCGATCCAACAAAATATTCCATCGATACATAATGGAGTCCGTTGAGCTCCGAAATGTCATGAATGCGAATGACATTTGGATGGGTGATTCGCCGCGCAGCAGAAACTTCACGCTTCATGCGTTCGAGCGCGCCCGCATCATGGCTCAGCAACGGTGAAATGATCTTGATGGCAACCTGTTCATTTTCCCAATCCCGAGAATCTCCCGATCCTCCTTCTTACACGAGATACGAAAACCTCTGTAAAGAGTTCACGATTTGATTTTTTCCGGTTCCTCTTGTCGCGATCGTTCCTGACCCGTCGAACCGGAGAGCGGGGCCCGAACCGCTTCTTGCATCTCATTCCGCAATTCTGCTACGGAAAAATAACGCCTGACCGGATCCTTCTGCAAGGCACGGAGAATGATGCGCTCGATAGACTCGGGCAATTGAGAATTGATCTCCCGTGGCGGTGGAGGATCCTCTTTGAGCTGTTTAAATCCAACGGCAATGGCTGAATCTCCTGTGAAAGGAACTTTGCCCGTAAATAACTCATAAAGGATGATACCAAGCGAATAAATATCGGCTCGTTCATCAACTTTCTGTCCCGATACTTGCTCGGGAGCCATGTATTCCGGAGTTCCCATAATGAGGCCGGTTGCGGTCATACCTTCGAGATGGGAAGTGCGCGCCAATCCAAAATCGATGATCTTGATTTGATTGCCGTGAATAATGATGTTTTGAGTCTTCAGGTCTCGATGGATAATGCCCTGTCTGTGCGCTGCTTCCAAGCCATCGCAGATCTGGCTGGCTATGTTGTACGCCTGCATCAGCGAAAGCGCTCCCGATTTCTTCACGAATTCTTTCAAATTCGTTCCCGGGAAGTATTCCATCGATACATAATGCAGACCACCCATTTCTGAAATATCATGGATTCGAATCACATTCGGATGGGTGACTCGCCTGGCAGCTGAGACCTCTCTTTTCAGCCTCTCGAGCGCCTGATCATCATTGCTGAGCAAAGGGGACAGGATCTTGATCGCAACCTGTTCCTTGAGTTGTTTGTCGTGTGCCTGAAAGACGATTCCCATGCCGCCGCGGCCGAGCTCCTTCAGGATCTGATAACGTCCTTCTAACGCGGTAGCAATGTTCATGAAAGTGGTCGGCATCTGGCTGTTTCCGGAAGACTCAGGCATGGTCATAATCTTTCCCGACCCCACCGACTTTTCCAGCTGATAGTTGATTTCGGTATCCAGCCGGCAGATCAACGTTTCCAGGTTTTCCACTCGATCCCGCAGCTTCTTAACTTCCGCTGTCTGTTCCGGATCTTTAGACGGGTTCTTGAGCGCTTCTCGAGCTAATTCCTGACGATAGCGGAAGTATTTCGGGAGGACGATCCATAAGGTTAGCGCCGCAAAGAAGAACAGTGGAATCAGGACATCTTCCATAGTTAGTGCCAGAGCAATGAGTCATGAGACCACGGGGCGAATTTCAGCGGATCTCACGACTCCCTGCTTCATCATAGCAGCAAACAGAGTCGCCATAAATGGTGTCTGCCGGCAACGTCAGGACTTCGATTTCAGTGTAGTATTACAAAATGCGTACGTGTTGTTGACATACTATTCGTAAAATGATAACGTTCATTTGATACTTGTAGTACGTAGGTTGTCTAACTTGCTTTTCCGTTCCGGTTCGGGGGAAAACGATCGGAGCGGCAAAGAGGGAGACTTGAATTATGAGCAAGCAAGAGTTGATTGCCAGCGTTGCCCAGAAGACCAAACTTTCGAAAGCTGCTGCCGCCAAGGCAGTGGATTCGCTCTTCAAAGGGATTAGAGACTCCTTAGCAAGAGGGAAGAGCGTCGGTTTTGTTGGATTTGGAACTTTTCTGGTTTCCAAGAGGTCGGCAAGAAAGGGGATCAATCCCAGGACAAAACAGCCGATCCAGATACCCGCGAGAAAAGTCCCACGATTCCGTGCCGGAAAGGCGTTGAAAGCGGCAGTTCGCCGGGCAAAATAAAAAGCGGCAAAACATTCGATATCCGCTGCGGCGGATAAGGAGGTTTTCCATTGAGGCCTAAAGTCGTCAAGCAGGGGGAAAAGAGGTACATGCTGACGGATCTTGAAATGAAATTGATGAACAAGATCTGGGCAGTTCGAGGGGAAGTGACTGTATCGGATGTCCATTATGAAATGCTGGCGGAACGGCGGATCGCATACACAACTGTGAAAACCGTCATGGATCGTCTCGTAAACAAGAAAATTCTTTCGCGGCGCGATAAACAGGGTACGTACCATTACAAAGCCCTGGTGGATGCAAAAACAGTAGCGGACTACTGGAAAAAATACATTCAGGAAAATATCGCGGGCGGGACTCTGAAAAAGAAGACTTAGATGTCAGTGCCGAAGCAATGACTCATTACTTTGGCACTTTAGTACAAATGAAGTAGCAGCCCTTTTCATCAGTCGAAGAACCTAGCAAGCTATAGCTCCGGAAAACCCTTTCCGGAGCTTTTTTTTATGCCTCGTAATCGTGATCGTGCTCTTGATCGTGATCAACCTCTTTTTTAACAGAAGATAGCCAAGCAAGCGAAGGTTTTAAAATCTTTGCTCTCTTTGCTTTCTACGTAAAAGAGAAGGCGTTAATTTGTGCTAAAGTACTGTTTTATATGGAACCTGCATTAGCCCCTTTAACTCCCGAAAAGGCCTGGTTTGGCCATCCGCGTGGTGTTTCCACACTCTTTTTTACGGAGATGTGGGAGCGTTTCAGCTATTACGGAATGCGCGCCTTCCTCATTTTATATATGGTTACACCTGCATCGAGAGGGGGACTTGGTTTTGATGACGGTCGCGCCGGGAGCATTTACGGTTTATATACAGGATCCGTGTGGATGGCAACAATCGGCGGTGGACTTGTAGCCGACTGGCTTCTGGGTCCGTACAGAAGTGTACTTGTTGGTTCGGTTTTGATTACGCTCGGACATTTGACGCTGACGATTCAATCGTTGCCTTTTTTTTATACCGGTCTGGCCTTCATCGTGCTTGGAACCGGATTGTTAAAACCGAACGTCACAACAATGGTTGGCTCGTTGTATTCCACAACGGATCCTAGAAGAGATGCCGGTTTTTCCATTTTTTACATGGGTATCAATCTGGGCGCCATGCTGGGGCCGCTCGTGGCAGGCTATCTGGCGCAACGGGTGAACTGGCACATCGGATTTGGTTGTGCCGCTGTCGGCATGTTTTTTGGTCTGGTCCAATGCATTTATGGCCGGAAATATCTGAAAAGCGGAATCGAACGGCTAGATCAGGCTGCCGCCATGGAGGAGAGAGGCGATACTTCTGAGACACGTGGCCTGAAATTTACATCGGCTGAGTGGAAACGTTTGGCTGCGATTGTTGTTTTCTTCGTATTTGCAAGCATTTTCTGGGGTGCTTACGAGCAAGCCGGCTCGACTTTAAATCTTTTTGCCGACCGATTCACACGACTTTCTGTGTTTGGATTCAGTTTTCCATCCAGCTGGTTTCAATCTGTCCCTGCTTTTTTTGTCATCACACTTGCTCCCGCGTTCGCCTGGTTGTGGGTACGATTGGGATCCAAAGAACCTTCGAGTCCGGTGAAATTTACGTGTGGATTATTATTTGTCGGGCTCGCGTTTCTGTTGCTGGTTCCCGGTTCTTCCCTTGCCGAAACGGGAATTCGGGTGAGTCCTATGTGGCTTGTCGCCGTTTATTTTCTTGAAGTGGTTGGCGAACTCTGTTTAAGTCCAGTAGGACTGAGTCTGGTCACAAAGCTTTCCCCCCGCAGAGTGGTGGGGATGATGATGGGTGTCTGGTTCCTGGCCATTTCAGTCGGCAGCATCATTGCGGGCAATCTGGCGGGCTTAATGCAGAGCTATCCTCTTCCAAAGCTATTCGGTTCGGTCGGAATAGTCGCCGTTGCCGCGTCGCTGGTCCTGTTCTTGTTGATCCGGCCGATTAGAAAGCTGATGGGCGGAATCCATTAATTTCAGATTTCAGATCTCAGATTGTAGATTTGAACAGACAGGTTCAGCAAAAAATAAAGCCTGGACTTGGGGTGAAGTCCAGGCCGTTGGAGAATTGTAGACTATTTTTTGCGATTGTAAGTGATCTCCATCATTTTTGCTTCTTTCCCATCCGGTCCGGGACCATACATTTCAAAATGATATTGGTCAGGGGACATCATGTGCATCGAGCTTCTATAGGGCTGTTCCTGGCCTGACATCGGATCGTAGGACTTGCTGTTCCAGTTGATCGTTTTTCCACCATCATCACTCGTGCCGGTGCCGGACATGATTCCGGTGCCCATGTTGTCGACCCAGGTGGAAACGTACTTCTTGGAGCCATTGTCAAATCCATAGATTCCCATTCCATGAAAAGGCATTCCTTGAAAGTCTCCTTCTGCCTCTTCCATGATGTAACGGCCATCCATCACGCTCTTGAATGTGGATGTTCCTTTACTTTCGGTTGGATTGGCAGGGTCCATGTAGCTTTTCACCGTGGTTTCCCATGTGCCTGCAAGATTCCCCATGGTTTTATGCGCATCGCCGGGAGTGGCATAAGCCATCCAGGCCTTCATCATAGCGTCTTGATCCTGGGCCGATGCGGCAAATGAAAGACAAAACACAATTAGCGTTGCAAAAATTAGCGATTTCAAAGTGTACTCCTTCGGTTGGTTTGATTTTTACCACAGAGTCACGGAGAAAGATTTTACTAACTCCGTGAACTGCATGATTCCGTGGTGAACGCTAATTATCGCAAATTGATTGAAATGCTCAAGAGGGGGGGCGACGTTCTCGAACCGTTACGATAATCGTCATAACCAGGACGCCGAAGAAGACCGCGACGGTCAAAAGATCGATCAGTCCCGAATCCCAATAGGCTCTGGTCAGCGAGTCAACGGCCAATTTGATGTAGGAAGCGGGATGCGACATCCCAAGGTGATCGCGAACTTGCCAATGCCAGTCGGTCCAAAAACAGTAGCCCCATCCGTAGAAGATCCCGAGCCCGATCCAGGAAAAAATGGTCAGGATCATAAATGCAAGATGGATAGGACGCGTTCGCTTGAAGGCCCAGCCAACCAGGATGAACGAAATGATCAGAACGTGAGTGATATGAAAAAAAATGTTAAGGAGTTGAAGGAGAGTCATTGCAGATTGTAGATTGTAGAATGCAAAATGCATAGTGTAGCGCAGGTGCACCGTGCTCTTACTTCAAAAAGCGGGAGAGGATCATTTTGCAATTCAATATTTGCACTTTACAATCTGCAATAGAAGGGTGCTACTCTATCGCTGTTGGAACCAGGCCCGATGGGAGGCGGGGTGAGCCTAACAGTCGCGCAAGCTGTTTCCATCGTTCTTCCGGAGTGTTGCTTCGCGCTTCTATATATTTAGCAACCAGATCCTGCCCCAGATTGTAATTGATCACGTAGCTGCGATACTTGCGAATAAAATCCAATCGCTGGATCGCTCTCTTTTTCGAATGAAGTCCGTATTTCATCAACCACTGCAAAGCCTGTTCATCCGTCCAGTCGCCATCGAGCAACCGCCTCGCTGCTTCATTACCGGCATAGCTTAATTTGTCGACAAGCTCTTGAACCTTGTAATACGCAGGCGCGCGGGACGGATCCAGACCTGCTGCGGGGAAGAGCACCTTTTGTTCAAATTCGATGCGTTCGTTTCCCGTAAAGAGGATTTTCACACCATAGTTTGCGCTTCCTTCCGCTATCAACGATTGAGGACTGAATAGAGGGTAAACGGAGTATTCGACCCAATTGCGTTTGCGCAACAGTTCCTGTTCCAGCAGCACGTTGTAGACATGGTGACCAGGATAACCTTCATGCCCTGCCAGATCGATTGCACGGTCGATGTAAATGGGAAGATCTGTGTTGATTTGAATCAGGCTTCGATAATTTCCTTGATACCAGTTGTAACCACTCCATGGTTTGTTCGTAACATATTCAAGCGTGAAGCTCTCTTCGATCGGCAGCGTGATGTATTTGCGCGTTCGAGCCTCGCTTTCGGCGAGGGCCAATTGAAAGACGGAATCCAGCTTTTCCGTCGGAATGATGAATTGGCCCCGGAACGCGTCGAGTCTTTCCAGGGTTGTTCCTTTGCCAGGCAATGCGGCATCAAGTTCCTCCAGCACTTTTGTGAAATGCTCTTCCGTGAAGTGAGGAGACACCGCATCATAAAGCGCGCGCGATTCTTCATCAAAAGAAAATTTCTTCCCAAGCCTTAAATTTGCAAATGCTCGCAAGGAGGCGATCTGCCGTTTGAGGTAATCGTAGCGCAAGCTTTCCATGTCTTCTTGCGGGCGCGGGATCATTGCAAATTCTCGAAGCAGTGATTCAGCCTTCGCTCGAATGTCGGGGAGCTCCATTTTCTGCCGTTCCGCTTCTTCTTTCCATTCCGGCGGCCCATAGTAGGCATCTACATAGTCCGGATCCCGTTGGCCGGTGGCCAGTGCGAGGTGGACATATTTTTCTGCAATCGATTCAAGATTCGGTTTTGTAGTATCCATATTTAGCATGATGACAATGAGAAGAAGGGCCAGAACTTTCACTTTTGTCTGTAATAAGCAATCAAATCAATGGAAGGGGGTCTGACCCCGAATTGTCTCATCAAGACTATAACCTGGCCTCGATGCGATGAAGAATGATTCACAAGATGTTGCATCATTTGTTGAAACGTATGAGTGAACTGCTTTCCGGTACTCGTTGTTATGGTAAAACTTTCCTGAAGTTTCCCGTCCGTTAAACCGGCCAGAAATGAAGCGGTTTCTGAGCTGACTTTTTCCCAGATGCCGATTAATTCGAGCAGCGAGCTAACATCTTCGCCCTTCAAGATCGGATCCGGTTGTCCGGAAACCCATCGTTCCAACCAGACCTTTTGCGCGCCGACAATGTGAGCGAGTGTCCCATGGATTCCGCCATGACTCGCCTTCACATCCCGGTGGTATTGTTCGCCCGGCAATTTCGCGGCTGCTTCAAACAGGCGGTTATTTGCCCAAAGGTTGTAATCAAAAAGTTCCGTGATTTCTGCCAGATTCATGTTCTTAGTTTACAGTCAATTGAGCCATTACAGGAGCATGATCACTCGTACCTATTTCGCGCAGCACCGTGCACTCCGTTATTTTGTCGGCCAGAGAAGGTGTTGCAAGCACGTAATCCAATCGCCATCCGATGTTTTTTTGACGCATATTCCTCCATGGCGCCCACCATGTGAAGATCTGATCGTCATCGGGATGCAGCTTGCGCAGAACATCTACAACACCGGCGTCCAGGATCTTTTGAAATAATTCCCGTTCATCCGGCCGTTGTCCGAATGCGCGAGGCTTCCGTTCCTTTGGATGAACGTCCTGATCCGTTAGCGCCACATTCATATCGCCGCAAATAATGAACTTTTCGCCGCGAGAATGTTTTTCGCGCACATAATCATCGAGTGAGCCCAGGAATCGCATTTTCGCTTCGAAGTCTTTTCCGCCATTCGGTACGTAAACCGAAAGGAATGTCGTATCTCCAACTCTACCTTCCACAATTCGAGTTTCATAATCGAAAAGCGGATGACTGAACGTCGGGCGATCAGGGCTGAATTCTTTGCTGATGTGAAGACCCACACCGGAATAACCTCCTGCGCCGTGCCAGTAACACCAGTAGCCCGGAAGTTCGCACAATGCTTCGGGAATTTGTAACGGTCCTGCTTTGATTTCCTGCAAACACACGACTTCCGGTCGAGTTTCCTGCAACCATGTTTGAAATTGCAATTCTCGAGCTCGGATTCCGTTGACGTTCCACGTAGCAATCTTCATAAACAGTGCCAAAGCAAAGAGCAATGTGTTATGAGAAATAAAATTTCATTTTTTGTGGTCTGATGACTCATTGCTATATATTAGGATAGATGAAACAAGAACGCATTCTTCTAAAGACAGAGCACCATCAATCAGAAGGCGTATTGCTCGTGCCGAAAAATCAGAAAAGCACAGGAGTCATTCTGGCGCATGGAGCTGGAAGCGACATGAACTCCGAGTTCATGTCTTTTTTTCACGAACGGATCGCTGAAGCGGGGCACGTCTCTATGAAATTCAATTTTCCTTACAGTCAGAATAAGAGAAAGGTGCCGGATCCACAGCCGGTTTTGCAGGCGATTTACAGGAAAGCCATCGAAGCCATGCCCATCGATCATGTGATTATCGGCGGCAAATCAATGGGCGGGCGGATTGCCTCTTATGTCGCCGATGCCGAACGCTGTTCGCGGGTTGCTTTTTCTTGGATATCCGCTGCATCCGCCTGCGAAAATCGATCAGCTTCGAGATCAGGTTTTGTATAAAATCGGGAAACCAATGCTTTTTGTCAGCGGCACGAGGGATCCGTTTGCACGGCAGGATTTACTGTTCAGACACGTTGAAGAAAATTGGTAAAGCATGCACAACTTTATTCCGTAGAAGAGGGCGGCCATTCTCTGGATGTTCCTCGCAAAGCCGGACGATCCAAGGAAGAAGTTCTGAATGGAGTCATGGATGCGATCGTTCAGTGGTTGTCCGCACTGTAGTGGCAGAGCATTTTCCGTGAGTTGAAGGAAGTCTTTTTCCGTCGCAATGATTGTTTTGCCAGATGCACATTCCCTGTAGAGAAAATGCTCTGCGAATTGAAAGGCATGCAGAGCAATTGCAACAGAAAATCTGCTCAATGCTCAGGGTATATCAGCGAGGGCCAGGACGCTCATAAACAGTAAAACGGCAATTGCTCTGCCACTACTACGTCTAAAAAATTCTTCTGTGTGCGTTGCTTAACGAGGGCTCGTACACAATTGCACGCTTTCCTCCGGCCTGTTTTACCTGCCACAGGGCGGAATCGGCCAGCTTCATGAGATCGGACAGGTTGCTTACGGCGCACCGGGGAAAGGTTGCTGCGCCGATGCTCACCGTAACCGGTTTTTCCGGATCGCGCGTCAGGAGCAAAGGTACTTCTTCTGTGATTCTTCCTGCAACCAATCGAGCGCCCATCGTGTCCGTTTCAGGGAGCAGAACAGCAAATTCATCATCGTCGTAGCGGGCGATCAGATCTTCCATTCTGCAGATCTCCTTCAGAATTTCAGCCGTCTTCACAAGCACCATATCCCCATCCTTTCTGCCGTACATTTCGTTATATTCGCGAAGATGATCCACGTCGATTTTCAGAGCCGCGCACGGATGCTTGTGCCGGAGCGTGCGCCTCCATTCAATCTGAGACATCGCATCAAAGTAATGTCTGTTGAAAACACGGGTCAAACTATCACGCACGGCCCAATCGTAAAGAATGACAGATTCCAGAGCGGGTGACGCGTGCATCAAAAAGACATTAATGGTGTCCTGTTCCGCAGGGCCATATTGAAGATCTTTCGGACTATCGCAGTACAGGATTGCTACTACCTTATTGGAAGAAAAGATTTCCGATATCAGTGGAATATAGAGTGCAGTTTTTGCATCTCCGGATTCTTGCGAGCGATACACTGGAGAGCCTTCTCGCGCAACCTCGTGTGAAAAGTGATTCCACTGGCGAGAATTGTTCAGGGCTTAATGTCCTTCCTTCGTGATTTTGTGCGTGACGACACAGGAAAGAATTACCAGACTCATGAGTCAAAAACATTCCCCGTTGCATGCCTGTAAGCTGCAATGCAACATTTAACGCAATCCGGGACGCATGATCCAGATCCAATGTGCTGTAGAGTTTCTGGGTAAATTCAAGCCACTTTTCAAGACGGTCCGGCTTTTGTTCCGATTTAAGTTTTGCCAAGCTGACTCCCGATAATGGTTATTTTACCGGAGTGGGCCCTGCAAACTCAATCGTAAGAGAAAACAAACGGGAAAACGAGGGCCATTAGCAGTAATGCCGCAAAAACGAATAAAGCTGAGGTGATAATCATAAATCGTCTCCTAAGTAGGTAAGACGGCGGCTGATGTGAAAAGGTTCCGTAGGGCGCGCCATTTATGGGGCCCGCTTAATTTCAAAAGGCTCCATCAAGTGGAAGGTCGAAAGTGAAAGTGAAGATCAAAATTTCCGGGGGCGGCCGGTTTTTGGCAGTCTTATTTCGGCGCGGCTTTTGAGATAGTAATTCACCAGGTCGACGACGGGATACCAGATCACGCCTTCTCTGTCGCGGATGTACGGGATTTCCTGCGTTTTGCGGCGCCGGTACAGGGTTGCTTGCGAGATCTTAAAGCGCTCTTGTACCTGATCTTCACGAATCAATACTGGAAAATCGGAACGGGCAGCCTTTTTGGCGAACGATTGCCAGGCGTCTTTCAAAACAGAATCCAGAATTTTAATCGCCTGATTTACCTTTTCTTTTTTAATCAACCTGTGATTCTTTAATTCTTTGATGTGAGATTCAATTTGTACGGATAACTCGTCCGCTTGCTGTAGTTTTTCAAACAGTTCCGGCAGGTTTGCACGAGGCTTGTTCATACCTGTTTTCAACATATCATGTAATGAGCAATGAGCAATGAGTCATGAGCAATAAGACGGCGGGGCTAATTTCAATCCTTCTGCTGGCTGTTGCAGCAGCCGGATGGGCGCAGCCGACGGATGGACCCGGGCAGCAGGGGGAACCTGTTGTGATTACGGTTTCTGCTCAGGAACTTGCACTCTCTTCTGTTTCTGCTTCTGTCACGCTGATTTCCCGGGAAATGATTGAATCCAGCAGAGCGGAACGTGTGTTGGATCTGCTTCGGGAAGTTCCGTTTGTTCACATTTCCCAGGTAGGAGGAGCCGGCGGTCTCGCGACTGTAACACTGCGCGGTGGGGATCCGAATTTTACCCTGGTGATGATCGATGGGATTCCAGTCAACGATCCCACAAACATTCTGGGTGGATCTTACGATTTCTCCTACTTGAGCACCGATCAAATTGATCGTATCGAAATTGTGCGAGGTCCACTCTCCTCCATTTATGGTTCTGAGGCGATCAGCGGAATCATCAATATCATTTCGCGAAAGGGGACAGGTCCGCCCCGGATAAAAATGGAAGGGAGAATGGGGAACTTTGGTTCGCAGGAAGTGCGGGCAAGTCTGGAGGGCCGACACTCCCAATGGAGTTACGGATTTAGTGGATCGTATTCCGATGTGGATGAGCAGACTTTAAACGATACGCTGAATCGTAAAAGCGCTGCTGCTTTTTCGTCTTTTGATTTTGGAAAGGAAAAAATATTGAATGTGACGGCTCGATATACGGAAGGGAATGCGTCCGGGTTTCCGGAAAATGGAGGAGGCCCCCTGTTTTCTATTTTGCGTGATCCAGAGACAACGGATTCAAAGGAGTCGGTTTTTGGTCTTCAATATCAGCAGCGTCAATTCGCCGTGGATTTTGATTTTTTTGATCATCGAAACGACTCTTTCACACCCGCAATCCTGGATTCGATTCCGCCTGGTTTTCAGTCGTTGCCTTCCTTTGAAAACGAAACGGATTTCAAACGGACGTCGTTTTGGATGGACCGGTTTCTGGAAGCGAGGCTCATGGTCTTCCACTGTAAGCGCTTCCTGGAAGCGCGAAACAGGTGATAGCGTCGGCGTGATTGCAGAGATGTTTCCATCCGAATTTCATCTGGATCGCGATACTCTGGCCGCAGGCGGTGAGGTGCTTTACGATTCGAATAATCTGCACGCCAGTTTGGGGATTCGCGTGGATGATAGCGATGGATTTTCAATTGAGACTTCACCCCGTTTCGGGATTACATGGGTGATTCCCGATACCAGTACCCGTTTGCGCGGGACATGGGGGGAAGGTTATAAACTGCCTTCGTTTTTTGCTTTAGCAGATCCCAACATAGGCAATCCCGATCTCCTGCCGGAGCGCAGCTCTGCCTGGGATGCGGGAGTCGAACAGGAATTCTTCGATGCACGCTCTTCTTTTCAGCAGAATGGTTTCATAATTCTTTTCGGGACTTGATCGATTTCAGTCCTGAAGTCTTCCGCCTCGTTAATCGCCGGGAAGTTATTACACAGGGTTTGGAAGCTGGAAGGACGATTTCGCGCCAATCGAGAACTTCAATTCAACGGACATCTCAATTATGTCGATTCGGATATCAAAGCCAGCGCGGAGCCTTTGCGGGACCGTCCGAAATGGCGTGGCGGATTGGCCGTGGATTGGAAACCGACAGACAGTGCACGTCTGCATATCGCATACACAGCAGTGGGGGACAGGTTCGATTTTCAAATACCGGTTCCCGACCGTACCATCGCGGATGCCTATCAGGTTGTTGACGTCGCTGCTTCGTATGAGTTTCTGCAAGGACTGACCGGCTTTCTTCGCATCGATAACTTGCTCGATCGCGATTACCAGGAATTCGTCGGTTTTCCCAACCCCGGTTTCTATATTCGCGCGGGCATTGCTTTAGATCTTGGCCTGTAGCGCGGCTCTCACTCCCCCTACGAATTTTAAATTCTGCAATTTCCAATCTGCAATCTGAAATCTGCAATAATCCATTTTGGTACCGTTATTGCGCCAAAATGGTACATTCATGGAACCATAAGTGCTCCATACTGGTACCACTTTAGAACACTTTTAGCGGTCTATCTTTATGAAATCTTTATAAAACCTTTACACCACTTTTATTTTTTTCGTCCTACACTTCATTCACTTAGAATGGACGTTTTGGTTGAAGATACAACTCCAAAGCAAAGCGAGACGGATGCTTTAAAGCATTCACCTCTCCCACTTCTGTGCCTGACTGCAATGGGCGTCGTCTATGGAGATATAGGCACAAGCCCGTTATATGCCATGCGAGAATGCTTTTACGGTTCTCATGCGGTACCGGTAAGCCAGCAAAATGTTCTGGGCGTCCTGTCGTTGATTTTTTGGGCCCTCATTATTGTTGTTACGCTGAAGTATCACGTTTATGTGCTACGGGCCGATAACAGAGGTGAAGGTGGAATTCTGGCCTTGATGGCGCTTGTGCATTCTGAAAAGAGTACTCGCCGGTATCAATTTTTCCTGGTGGCACTGGGACTTTTTGGCGCCGCATTGCTCTATGGCGATGGGATGATTACGCCGGCGATTTCAGTACTCAGTGCGATTGAAGGTTTGGAGGTAGCAACGCCTTATTTTAACTCTTACGTTGTCCCCATCACTGTCGTGATTCTGCTTGGTTTATTCAGCATTCAAAGAAAGGGAACCGCGCAAGTCGGGGTCGTTTTTGGTCCCGTCATCCTTATGTGGTTTTTGGTTCTTGCGATTTTAGGCCTTGTGAACATTTTTCGTCAGCCTGGAGTTATAGCCGCCGTCAATCCCATGTATGCAATCCGCTTCTTCATTGAAAATGGAATTTCGGGCTATCTTGTATTAGGCGCAGTGTTTCTTGTCGCCACAGGTGGTGAAGCGCTTTATGCAGACCTCGGTCACTTTGGAGAGAAACCAATTCAGATCGACTGGTTTACGATTGTTGCGCCTTCGCTTTTGCTGAATTATTTCGGGCAAGGAGCGCTGCTTCTTTCGGATCCGCAGGCCGCTCACAATCCTTTTTACAGGCTTGCGCCTTCCTGGGCTCTCTATCCATTGGTCGTGCTTGCTGCAATGGCAACTGTTATAGCATCGCAAGCGGTCATTTCAGGTGTGTTTTCATTGACACGGCAGGCAGTACTGCTCGGCTATGCGCCGCGCGTAAATATTATTCATACCTCTTCGCGTGAAATCGGACAGATCTACATACCGGGAGCGAACTGGGGTTTAATGCTCGCGACCATACTGCTTGTTCTGGCTTTCAAAACGTCCAGCAATCTCGCAGCCGCTTACGGTGTCGCGATAACGACAACAATGATCATTACAACCGCTCTGGCGTATTTTGTTACCCGTCATTTATGGAAGTGGAGCGTTCCCGTGTCCCTCACCGTAACAGGATTGTTTCTCCTTGTTGATTTAGCTTTTTTTGGCGCGAACATTGTCAAACTTGCCCACGGTGGGTGGTTTCCACTTTTTATCGGCGCTGTCATTTTCGTTTTGTTCGCAACCTGGAAAAAGGGACGCGAAATCCTTGCAAGGAAGCTGCAACAGGGAATGTTGCCAATCACAACTTTTGTCACAGATGCGCAACAATCGGAGATCGCGAGAGTACGTGGAACGGCCATCTTCTTGAACAGTGATCCTAACGGCACTCCAATCGCGCTTCTTCACAACATAAAGCACAATATGGTGCTTCATCATACGAACATCCTGGTCACTGTGGAAGTCGAGGAGATTCCGCATGTTCCGGAGACCAGAAGGTTTGATTTTGAAGAAATTGGCCCGCGTTTTTATAAAGTCATTCTCCGTTACGGTTTTATGCAGGATCCGGATGTCCCGATAGCTCTCATGAAACTGAAAGATTACGGAGTGGACTTCAGTCCCTTGAATGCAACCTACATTCTGAGCCGCAACACGCTCTTGCCCTCGAAGGCACCGGGAATGGCCCTCTGGAGAGAAAAAATATTCGCCTTTATGTCCTCAAACGCCTCGCGCCCGACACAATTCTTTCGCTTGCCTCCCAATCGTGTAGTGGAACTGGGAATGCAGATTGAGATTTAGGAAAAGTTCATTTGTAGCGCGGGCGTCCCTGCCCGCGACAAACGTTGTCGTCGACCTGCTGGCGGACAAGGAGGCCCGACCCACAAAGTAGAGATTGTCCACGTGACAACATTGCTCTTTGAATCGTACGGTGAAAAAATAGAACCGGATATTTGTGCGCAACAAATTCGTTGGTTATTTTGCAGCGTTGGCGGCCCTCGTAGCAACTCTTTTCATACTGTTGTCGCTTCGCGGATTGGTAAACACCGCGACGATTGCTTTGGCTTTTGTGATCGTCGTTTTGTTGATTGCGACTACGTATGGCAGCGCTCCTGCAATTGCTCTATCCATTCTTTCGATGCTTGTGTTCAACTATTTTTTCATTCCTCCGTACCATACCTTCAGGGTGGCCGACCCGCAGAACTGGGTCGCTTTGCTGGCTTTCTTGTTGACTTCTGTAATCGCAGGCGGCCTGTCGGCGAAAGAAAAACGCCGCACGGAGGAAGCTCATCGACTATACACGCAGCTACAGGAAGCATTTGAAAAGGCGAGCCAAACTGAAGCGTTGAAGCAAAGTGAACAACTAAAATCCGCGCTGCTGGATGCTGTGACTCATGATTTACGGACCCCTTTGACTTCAATGAAAGCTGCGGTTACAACGGTGCTTTCGGGAAGTGAAGACGGTAGCGGACTGGATGAGGAAGGACGCCGTGAATTGTTGGAAGTGATCGATGCGGAGATCGACAGAATGAACGGTCTGGTGGAAGAGCTCATTCAAATGGCGAGGATTGAAGCAGGAGCGCTGCAGCCGCAGCGCGCGTGGTCTAATATAGAAGAGATCATCTCAAATGCCTTAACACGCTCCGCTGGAATTACAGCAGGACATAAGGTCCGGATCCATTTGGACAGCGAGTTGCCGCTCGTGCGGGTGGACGAAAAAACCATCGCAGAAGTTCTGTATATCTTGATTGAGAACGCCACAAAATTCTCACCTCTTGCAACCGAAATTCTGGTTGAGGTTTCCAGACGCGGGGCCGGCATCATCGTAAGCGTTCAGGACCAAGGTGTGGGAATCCCCGCGCATCTGCGGGATAAGGTATTCGATAAGTTTTTCCGTCTCACAGGCACAACGGAGAGGAACCGTCCGTCTCGACCTCCGGGGCTCGGAATGGGACTTGCAATTGCCCGGGCAATCGTCGAAGCGCATGGCGGCCGGATCTGGGTTGACGATCCGGCGGGTGGAACTGGAGCGCGACTTTCCTTCACGATTCCTGCGCAAGAGGGAATTGGATCATGAATCCAGTTCGAATCTTGATCGTAGATGACGAACCGCAAATCACGCGAGTTCTGCGGCGTTCTCTTTCTTCCAAGGGATATGAAGTACAGGCGGCTGCGGATGGCGAAGAAGCTTTGAAAGTTTACAATCAATGGAAGCCCAATTTAATCATTACAGATCTTTCCATGTCCGGCATGGGCGGTTTGGAACTCTGCCGCCGTATTCGAAATATTTCGCAGGTCCCAATCATCGTTTTGTCGGTCAAAGGGGAGGAGAAAACAAAAATAGAGGCGCTCGATACAGGGGCCGATGATTACGTCACGAAGCCTTTCAGCATGGAGGAGCTTTTTGCCAGGATTCGCGTGGCGTTACGCCGTTCGTCTATTACAGGCTCAGAGGAATCCTCCTTTGAAATCGGCGATTTTAAAGTGGACCAGGCTGCCCGGACCGTTCAAGTCCGGGAGGAAACGCTTCACCTGACACCCAAGGAATACGAATTATTGATTTATTTTCTTCGTAATTCAGGAAAAGTCCTGACCCATCGCATGCTTCTCGGGTCCGTTTGGGGAGGTGAATCGGTGGAACAAAAGGAATATCTTCGCGTGTTTATCGGCCAACTTCGAAAAAAAATCGAGATCGATCCCGCCCATCCGCAGTACATCTTAACGGAACCCTGGATCGGCTATAGATTCCATCCGGGAAAATAATCCCTTTTCTTTATTAACTTTTTACGCGCTCATTACCCCATTTTTATTTATTTCCATTTATCGTTGAAAAATGAAAAATATTACGACTGTATTAGTTGAATCGACACGAAAACAAATCATTTGATTTTTCGTTTGCTTGATTTGCCTGATGTTCGCAGCGTTTGCGCAAGCTACGCCATCCAGCACGTACTTTACGAATTGCACGCTGGACATTCAGACATACAAGGTGTGGCACATCACGTACGACAGCTATTTCACGCTTGGCAAGAAAGGCGATGAAAAGGGAGATTTTGCAACCGATGTGGGCTTGACAGTCGGAATTCTCCCGTTTGAAAAATTCCAGATGGAAGTCGGTTTCGATTGGCTGGAACCCACGGATGATCCTTTCTTTTTTAACGTGAAGGTCGGATCACCGGAAAACACTCTCTGCGGCAATTGTCCGGCAATTCAAGTGGGGATCTTCAATGTTGGAACCGAGAAAGATGTCACGGACTACAATGTTGCGCAGTTGATCTGTAGGGAAGTCTTTGCCTGGAAAGCTCAGGGCGACTCTCTGCCAGCGGATATGTCGGTTCTGATACATTGCGCTCTTCGGACGGTGCTGTTGAAAAGGGCGGGTTTATGGTCGCGTACGACAAAGGATTTCATCCTGTGGAAGATGCAGAGGGTGAATTTAACCGGTTTGTCTTCGTAGCGGACTATGCGAGCGGTGATAACGCTATTGGCGGTGGGGGCACCGGCCTTTATGTCTATTTCACGCGCAAAATCGATCTCGCATTCGGGCCAGTCTGGTTTAATGACGAAGGTATCAACGGAACCTGGAAGTGGACGATGCAGTTGGACATCAATTTCTAGCGCATCGAACGACGATCTTTATGATCTTTTTATAAAACCCTTCACGACTTTTTATGAACTTAGAAGTAACCTAACATCATGAACATGAAATCAGGCCAGAAAGCAGTATTCAAGAAACTCGGTTTTTCCCTCGGGTTTCTTTGCGCTGTGATCGTCATTACAAGAATCGCGCTGCAACTGGGGGGAACGATTGCGAATCCAACAACAGTCGGCTTCAGTTTCCTAATCCTTGTAGCGTTATCGGCCCTTTTCGCAGGCCTTGAAGTTGCAATAGCTACGTCATTGATCGCAACACTCTTTTTCAACTACTTCTTTTTCCCTCCGATAGGCACGTTCACCATAGCGGACCGGCATAATTGGATTGCGTTGTTCGCTTTTCTTTTTACGGCTGTCCTCATCAGCCGGCTGACTGCTTCTGCTCTTGAAAACGCGCGGAAAGCCGAAAATTTTCAACGAACGCTGGATCGGATGAAAGAATTCGGAGAATGGCTGCTCTCCAGGCCGCTGGATCAGGTCACGCTTTCGAATATTGCGGAAGGCGCAGTTCGGATTTTTTCGCTGGATTACTGCTCAATCCATGTCTATGCGGAAGGCAAGTGGCATCATTTTTCTGGAATAGCTGTTGGCACTCTCAACCAGCAAATCGCGGATAACTTGAAAGTCACTTCAGATCACCCTACAGGTATTTTGGAACTGGCAGAAGAACAGGGGTTGGGTGTGCGTTATGCTCCTATTCGAACAGGACAGGACTCTATTGCTTTGCTCGTCGTGAGAAGCGATTACCTTCCTCTGAATGCGATCCATGCGATCGCTTCGATGATCGGAATTCTGCTGCTCGAAATCGTAAAGGACAAACAGCTTTCTACCAAATAGAATTGGCTTATCATGACTGACCTGACTGTGCTTTTGTTGATGTTCGGTTTGGTCCTAACAGCCGCGGGAATGATTGCCGGCCTTGATCGTTTGAAGTGAGGATCGTTCCATGCTTTTGATCAGCTTCATTGCTGCAATACTGGTTTTCTTTTATCTCCTCGTTGCGCTTCTAAAGCCGGAGAAGTTCTGATGAACACAAACAATCTGATCCAGATGCTTTTTTACATGATCGTTCTTCTGGCGCTCGCGAAGCCTCTCGGTTCTTACATGGCCCGAATATATCAATCCGATATTCCAAAAATAATTCGCTGGCTGCGACCGCTGGAACGTCTGATCTATAAAATTTGCGGCATAAAAGAAGAGGAT
This sequence comes from uncultured bacterium, assembly GCA_963771165.1. GTDB lineage: Bacteria > Acidobacteriota > HRBIN11 > JAKEFK01 > JAKEFK01 > JAKEFK01. The sequence goes on from CAVYSN010000009.1 coordinate 269,361, forward strand.
GAAATGAACTGGAAGACGTATGCCGCGACAATGATCCTTTTCAACACGGTAGGCCTTTTTGCTGTTTACTTGCTGCAGCGTCTGCAGGCGTCGTTGCCTTTGAACCCGTCCGCTATGAAAGCTGTTTCTCCGGATTCCTCCTTCAACACAGCGGTCAGTTTTGCGACAAACACAAACTGGCAGGGCTACTCCGGAGAGGTAACGATGAGTTATCTCACACAAATGCTTGGTTTGACGGTTCAAAACTTTGTCTCGGCTGCGGCCGGAATGGCAACACTGGTCGCTCTCATTCGAGGGTTTGTTCGGAAAGAAGCAAAAACAATCGGCAATTTCTGGGTGGACCTCACCCGAAGCACCCTGTACATCCTGCTTCCCTTATCTGTGATCGTAGCTCTCATTCTTGTGTCTCAGGGAGTGGTTCAAACCTTCAGCACCCCGGTTCAAGCAACTTTGATGGAACCGTTTGAAATCGAAGATGGAACCATAGTGACCACTCAGATCCTGGCAACCGGACCAGCCGCATCGCAGGTTGCAATCAAACAGCTCGGCACAAACGGCGGCGGTTACTTTAATGTGAATTCCGCTCATCCATTTGAAAATGCGACTGCTTTCAGCAATCTCCTGGAACTCCTTTCGATTCTGCTGATCGCCGCCGCCCTTTGTTTTACGTTCGGGACTCTGATCGGTGATCGACGCCAGGGCTGGGCATTGATTGCAGCGATGACCGTTCTATTCGTTCCTCTGTTAACCGTTTGTGTGACCCAGGAACAGAACGGAAATCCAATCCTGAGCTCCCTGGGGATTGATCAAAAAGCCTCGCATCTTCAACCGGGTGGAAACATGGAAGGCAAAGAAGCACGCTTTGGGATCGTCACGTCAGCGATCTGGGCTTCAGCGACCACAGCAGCATCGAACGGGTCAGTAAATTCCATGCATGATTCGTATACGCCGCTGGGCGGTCTCGTACCGATGTTTTTGATGCAGATGGGAGAAGTTGTTTACGGTGGGGTCGGGTCGGGTCTCTACGGAATGTTGATGTTCGTGATCATCGCAGTATTTGCTGCGGGTCTTATGGTCGGCCGTACTCCCGAATACCTTGGCAAGAAAATCGAAGCCTTTGAAATGAAAATGGCATCGATCACAATACTGATTCCTCCGTTAGTGGTTTTGGTGGGTAGCTCAGTTGCCGTGTCACTTGCCGCAGGCAAGTCTTCGGTCTTCAATCCCGGAGCCCATGGATTCAGCGAAATCCTTTATGCGTTTAGTTCTGCCGGAAACAACAATGGCAGCGCTTTCGCAGGACTGAATGCGAATACACCGCTGTACAACTCGTTGCTGGGGATCGCTATGTTTGGCGCACGGTACTGGCTCGCCATTCCGGTCCTTGCGATTGCAGGTTCACTGGCGAGTAAAAAGATTGTGCCGCCGAGTCTGGGTACTCTACCAACCCATTCGATTTTATTCATCATTTTTCTGGCAGGTATCGTGATCATGGTGGGCGCCTTAACATTTGTTCCTGCGCTGGCCCTGGGCCCAATCGCGGAGCACATGCTGCTAAATAAGTAACGTGGGCGCCCTGCCCACTGAGGCAATGAATATATGCGAAAACAAAGTAAGGCGAGAAAGATTTGGGATCCGAAAATTGTTCTTCCTGCTATCAAAGATTCTTTCCGAAAATTAGATCCACGACATCAGCTCCGAAATCCAGTGATGTTTGTTGTCGAAGTGGGAAGTGTTCTGACAACCATACTCTACATCCAGTCACTGACCGGTCAGGGCGAGGCCCCTGCCGGCTTTATTCTGGCAATCATGCTGTGGTTGTGGTTCACGCTTCTTTTTGCAAATTTTTCCGAAGCGATGGCGGAAGGAAGAGGAAAAGCACAAGCATCCACTTTACGAGCAGCGCGGAAAGATACCCCGGCAAAAAAGCTTTCAGGGACGGATCGATCCTCTTCCGTGCAAATCGTGCCGGCCAGCTCTCTACGAAAAGGAGACGTGGTGCTTGTGGAAGCAGGCGAGCTGATTCCGATGGATGGGGAAGTAATCGAAGGGGCGGCTTCTGTCAATGAGGCTGCCATTACCGGGGAAAGCGCTCCCGTTATTCGCGAAGCAGGTGGAGACCGGAGCTCTGTTACTGGAGGCACAACCGTTTTGTCGGATTGGCTCGTGATCCGCATTACAACGAATCCCGGCGAAACTTTTCTCGATCGCATGATTGACATGGTGGAAGGAGCTAAGAGGCAGAGAACGCCAAATGAGATTGCTCTTTCCATTTTGTTGGCTGCATTCACAATTGTTTTCTTACTTGCGACGGTGACACTTTACTTCTTTTCCAGCTACAGCGTGGAGGCAGCGGGCCAGGGAACTGTGATTACGCTCACAGTACTTATTTCTTTACTGGTTTGTTTGATCCCCACAACCATCGGTGGATTGCTTCCTGCAATCGGGATTGCAGGAATGGACCGTCTGATTCAGGCCAACGTGATTGCAATGTCCGGAAGAGCAGTGGAAGCAGCGGGTGATGTCGATGTTCTCTTGTTGGATAAGACCGGCACGATCACGCTGGGAAACAGACAGGCGGTTGATTTTATTCCGGCTCCCGGTGTGGACGTAAAAATGCTGGCTGATGCTGCGCAATTGTCATCCCTTGCGGATGAAACACCGGAAGGACGCAGCATTGTTGTGCTTGCGAAACAAAGATTCGGAATCCGGGAAAGAAACATCCATGAATTGGGAGCTCATTTCATCGCTTTTACTGCTCAAACGCGAATGAGCGGCGTGGATCTTGCAGATGGCCGGCGAATCCGAAAAGGGGCGGTCGATGCTGTCGAAAAAACAATTACCGGAAATGGAAATCGTTTACCGGACACCGTTCGGGAGGCAGCCAATCGAAATTGCGCGGAGCGGAGGCACGCCGTTGGTTGTAGCAGAAGACAACACGGCGCTTGGCGTGATTCATTTGAAAGACATTGTAAAAGGAGGAATCAAAGAACGTTTTGGTGAACTACGCAGGATTGGAATCAAGACAATCATGATCACAGGAGACAATCCGGCTACGGCCGCGGCGATTGCAGCGGAGGCCGGCGTCGACGATTTTCTGGCTGAAGCGACACCGGAAGACAAACTGCGATTGATACGCGATGCTCAGCAAGGAGGGAAGCTCGTTGCGATGACTGGTGATGGAACCAACGATGCGCCGGCTCTCGCTCAGGCTGATGTAGCTGTTGCCATGAACACGGGAACCCAGGCGGCCAAAGAGGCAGGAAATATGGTGGATCTGGATTCAAATCCGACCAAATTGATGGAGGTTGTGGAAATTGGAAAACAATTGCTGATCACGCGTGGGGCTCTGACCACATTCAGCATTGCGAACGACGTCGCCAAATATTTTGCGATTCTTCCAGCGGCATTCATGGCTGTTTATCCTCCGCTTGCTTTGCTAAACGTCATGGGACTGAAATCGCCTGAAAGCGCGATCCTTTCCGCAGTTATTTTTAATGCGTTGATCATCATTCTTTTAATTCCACTCGCTTTGCGTGGTGTGAAGTACAGAGCCATCAGCGCTCAAAGACTTTTGCAGCGCCATGTTCTGATTTATGGCCTGGGTGGTGTGATTGTTCCGTTCATTGGAATCAAATTGATTGATGTTTTTCTATCTTTATTCTGGTAGGGGCAGGTCTCAGACCCGCCGGATCCCGTAGGTTGGCGAAGCGGGCGGGTTTCAAACCCGCCCCTACAGCGCACGGAGGATAGCAGCGAGCATTATGATGAAGCAAATTAGAATTTGTGTTTTATTGTTCTTGAGTCTCAGCATTCTCACCGGACTGCTCTATCCATTTCTGATCACGGGATTGGCACAGCTGATTTTCCCATTGCAATCAAACGGAAGTTTAGTCATGAAAAATGGGAAAATTGTAGGATCAAGATTAATTGGCCAGCCATTTGAAAGTCCGCGTTATTTCTGGGGAAGGTTGTCTGCCACGATTCCTTCTTACAATGCTGCGGCATCATCCGGTTCTAATCTGGGTCCGATGAATCCCAAACTGACGGTAGCTGTAAGAGGAAGGTTGGAACAATTATATTCTGCAGATCCGGAAAATGTTCAACCTGTGCCTGTGGATCTTGTGACCGCCTCTTCCAGCGGTCTGGACCCCCACATCACTATTGCTGCAGCGCAGTATCAGAAAAGCAGGATTGCCCGTTTACGGAACATTCCCGAAACAAAAGTAGAGGAGTTGATCAATCGATTCACAACACCTCGATTCGTCGGATTGTTCGGCGAACCGGTTGTCAACGTTCTGGAATTGAATCTTGCATTGGATGAAATCTCAAAATGAATCAGGAGCGGCCCGATCCCGATCAATTGCTGAAAAGAATTCAAGCGGAAGAGCGTGAATCAAAACAAGCCCGCCTGAAGATCTTTTTTGGCCCTTACCCCGGCGTCGGCAAAACCTTTTCCATGCTGGAAGGCGCGCGAGAGCGGAAACGGGAAGGTCAGGATGTCGTTGTCGGGATGGTTGAAACACACGGAAGACCCGAAACCGCAGCACTTTTAGAGGAATTAGAAGTGCTTCCGCGAAAAGCGATTCCATACAAAGGCATTACTCTGCACGAATTCGATCTGGAGGCGGCACTGTCGCGCAAACCCGATCTCATTCTTGTGGATGAGCTTGCCCACACGAATCCGCCGGGCATGGTACACGCCAAACGATGGCAAGATATCGATGAACTCTTGAGAGCCGGCATCTCCGTTTATACAACGATGAACGTCCAGCACTGGGAGAGCTTGAACGATGTTGTCGCCCAAATCACCGGAGTACGGGTGCGGGAGACTGTGCCGGACACATTCCTTGAAAAAGTGCATGAACTGGAGCTTGTCGATTTGCCCCCTGCCGATCTTTTGAAGCGGATGTCGGAAGGGAAGGTGTATATCGGTGATCAGGCAATTCGCGCGGCGGAGAATTTTTTTCAAGCGGGTAATTTGATTGCTCTTCGCGAGCTTGCTTTACGACACACGGCGGAGCGGGTCGATGAGCAAATGCAGGAGTTCAAATCCCGATATGCAATAGAAAAGGTCTTGCCGGTCAAGGAACGGCTGCTGGTCGGAATTACTGCTGTCCCGCATTCCGCGCGTCTGGTTCGCGCGACTTTGCGGCTTGCCACAAGTCTTCGATGCGATTGGATCACTGTCTATGTGCAGACTCCTGAGCATGAGAAGCTTCCCGCGGACCAGAAAGCACGCATCATCGATACGCTTCGATTAGCGGAAAGATTGGGAGGAGAAACAGCTGTCCTGACGGGACAGGATGTGGCTGAAGAAGTTTTGAAGTATGCGCGAAGCAGGAACGTAACAAAAATCGTTTTAGGAAAGCCTTCCGAACCCAGGTGGAAAGAATTGCTTTTCGGTTCGACAGTCAACGAAATCGCGCGCCGCTCGGAGGATATAGACCTATACGTAATTAACGCAAAGGACGTGAATGGAGAATCAACGACCGCTGTAACGACTGAAGGAACAGAAAAGCGAAAAGGGATTTGGCAAGCAACTTTGCTGGTTGTGCTTTGTACTGCGATGAGTCACTTCTTGTTGTTGGAGCGGCTGGATAGGGCCAACCTTGTGATGTTTTATTTACTCGTTGTGGTATGGACCGCATATAGATATGGCAAATGGGCCGGCGTCTATTCATCGATTTTGAGTGTGCTGGCCTTTGATTTCTTTCTCGTTCCGCCTTATCTCACTTTTGCAGTATCCGATACGGAATTCTTCATTACTTTCGCTGTCATGCTGTTCGTCGCTCTTTTCATCAGCACCCTCACTGGTCGCTTATTTTCCTTTGCTGATGCAACAAGAGCGCGGGAAGCGAGACTTCGAAGCCTTTATAAAGTGAGTCGTCTTTTGACGGAAATTCAGGATCAGAATGAGATAGTGAAAGCAGCAGCACGACATATCGAAGAATTTTTTCAATCCCCTGTGCTTATCCTGATTGCCGATTCGACAGGCGCATTGCAGGTTGCATCGGGTGATCGCCAGAGTTTTGGCTTTTCAGGAAATGAGATCCAGACAGCAGATTGGGTCTATCGCCATGGCGAGCTTGCCGGGCGAGGTAGCGATACACTGGCCGGTTCGAAGGCAACCTATTTCCCATTGAAAGGAAGACATAAGATTATGGGCGTTTTCGGAATTCGTCTGCAGGAAGAAGCCCGGTTGATTGAACCGGAACAGGTTCAACTGTTGGAGACGTTTGCCTCTGAAATCGGGGAGGCGCTTGAAAGTAAGGAACTTTCCGAATCCGCAGGCCGGGCCACTGCATCCATGGAAGCGGAACGACTTAAGAATCTGGTTCTTCGTTCTTTCTCATATGATGTCGCCGGTCCGGCTCAGGAAATTTCAGCCACAGTCAAACAGCTTAGTAGTCTGACTGACAAATACGGACCATCGTTTAAAAAAGCGTTTGGTGTGTTAACCCAAAAGTCTGACCAGATCACTCGTGTAGTCGCACGACTTGCCGCTTTGATGGAGAATGTTTTTCCAACTTCAGAAGACATCAAAAAGCGGATCACTGAATCGGCGTCTTTCAAACCTTCGCTGGCTGCCTATCTCTTACCCGGAAGAATTTTTTTCTTTGCCTCTCAGGCTACAACGAAAGAGATCCTGAGAACCCTGGTTTATTCTCTGGGAGTTTCAGATCCTTCCGGCACTCTTCGTGACGTGGAGGAAAGGGAGGAAGCCGGCGGAATTTTAGTGCGACCGAATGTCTCTATTCCACATGCTACCGTAGATGGTATCAGCGGCGTGATTGCCGCTCTCGGAATTCAAAGCGGGAATAAAGGCGAAGACAAAGACGCGCACTTCTGGTTGTTGTTTGTTTCAGGAAGCGAATCGATGAAGGATCATCTTCAATTCCTGCGAACCGTGTCACTCACATTAACGGATGACGTGCTGGATCAACTGGCGCACACGGACAATCCGGACCAGGCCCATTCGGTTATTGAGCGGTCCCGGCCTGCTGTAAATCCGATTGAAGCTTGATGCTTCACAATTCCACTTGAGCGCCCAGTTCTACTACCCGGTTAGAAGGAATACGGAAAAAGCTTGCCGCGTTTGTGGAATTCTTGGACATCCAGATGAATAATTTTTCACGCCAGATTGCCATGCCCCATTTCGGACTCGCGATGAGGGATTCACGGCCCAGAAAATAAGAAGTATCGTTCGGCTTTAGTTCGAGACCCGGAGATTTAACTTGATTCAAGACCCGCGGCACGTTAGGGTCCTCCATGAATCCATACCGGATTATCACGCGATAGATTCCGTGTCCCTTTGGAAATCACAACAGAACGATCCTTTTCATCCACGTGAGGCATCTCCTTCGTTTCTACAGTGAGCAAAACGACGGTTTCATGCAGGACTTTGTTGTGTTTGATATTGTGAAGAAGAGCATGAGGTGTCGCATCCGGCGTTCGATCCATAAATACAGCACTACCCGGAACCCGCAACGGAGGATTAATTTCCACACTACTTACGAAAAGTTCATCCGGAAGAGCGGACACTTGCAGCCGGTCGCCCAGGATTTTCCGTCCGCGCCACCAGGTTGTCATCAGCGTAAAAACAAAAGCAGCGATGGCAAGAGGCACCCAGCCTCCATGCGGCAATTTGATGATGTTGGCCCCCCAGAACGCGAGATCGATGGCGAGAAAGAATGCCATCAGGAGCATCGTCGGCAACCTTTTCCATCCCCATAGATCTCGGGCTACAACGTAAAGCAAAATCGTCGTAATCACCATTGTTGTTGTCACGGCCACTCCATAGGCCGCGGCCAGGTCACTCGATGTCTTGAAGCCGAGCACGAGAAGAATGGTTGCAAACATTAAAGCCCAATTGACCGCCGGAATGTAGATTTGTCCGATTTCCCGGGCAGACGTATGCAGAATCTGAACCCTGGGACTATAGCCGAGTTGCACGGCTTGCCGGGTCAGGGAATATGCACCGGAAATGACAGCCTGAGAAGCGATGGATGTGGCAGCCGTTGCAAGAATCACCAACGGATACAATGCCCAGTTTGGAGCCATGAAAAAAAAAGGATTCTCCGCCGCTTTTGGATTACTCAAGAGTAAGGCGGATTGGCCAAAATAGTTTAGAGTAAGCGCGGGAAGAACGATATAAAACCAATTCAAACGAATCGGGTGTTTTCCAAAATGTCCCATATCCGCGTAAAGCGCTTCGCCTCCGGTAACCACCAGAAAGACGGAGCCCAGGACCAGATATCCTGTCCAACCATTCTGTAGAAAGAACTGAACCCCGAAGAATGGATTGATTGCACTCAAAACTTGAGGCCTTTGAATGATTTGAACAAATCCCAGTATCGCAATCGTTCCGAACCAAACAAGTGTAAGAGGCCCGAAAATGGTTCCGACACCTGCTGTACCTTTTCGCTGGAAGAAAAATAAAAAGAAGAGAATAACGATTGTAATCAGAATAATTTTGTCCTCAAAAAAGGGAGTGGCGACCTTTAACCCTTCGACGGCACTGAGCACGGAAATTGCGGGGGTGATGATTCCATCTCCGTAAAGAAGCGCTGCACCGAATAGTCCGATTGCGACAAGCGCGCCCATTCCAGGACGTTTTGGTAGACTCTCGGTTCTGAGAAGAGACATCAGTGAAAGAATTCCTCCCTCGCCGCGGTTGTCGGCTCTCATAACGAAGAGCAGGTATTTAATCGAAATCACTATGATCAGGGACCAGAAGATCAAGGAAAGGACGCCTAGAACGTTCACTTCATTGACCGGGATCGCGTGAGGGCCGTGAAAACATTCCCGCAGGGCGTACAAAGGCGAAGTTCCGATGTCGCCATAAACAACACCCAGCGCTCCTAATGCGAGAAATAGAAGGTAACGCCCGCCAGGGCGGTTCCCTTCACCGTGTGGATGCTGGTGCGAGTCTATTTCAGTAACTTCGGTACTCAACTACGACTCTCAAAAATTCTCAGTTTAATCTCGCCTTGCTCGTAGCACTTTACACTTTCCACTTTCCACTTTCCACTTCACATTTTCCACTTCTATACTTCAGGCCGATTCTTCAAAATTGAGCGTTCTGTTATAATACTGCAAGCATGAGGGCGCCAGCGGGAAGATGAAAGAGATAACTCCAAACGAAGCTCTTACAGAGCTGCAGACTGATCCGGAGGTCGTTTATCTCGACGTTCGTTCGGTTCCCGAATTTCAACAAGGGCATCCGATTCGTGCCATTAATATTCCTATTCTGCACTTCTTGCCCGGCATGGGTATGATGCCCAACGATGATTTTCAAAATGTTGTTGAAGCCAACTTTTCTAAAGACACAAGGATGGTGGTTGGTTGTAAAACTGGCGTTCGTTCCGCAAGAGCCTGCGAAATCCTTACCCAGCTTGGATTTACGAATGTTGCGAATGTACGGGGAGGATTTGTGGGCGTTATGGATCCAATGGGCCGTGTGTTGGAGCCTGGTTGGAGTTTATTGAATTTTCCCGTCTGCACCGCATGCACTGAACAATCACAATACGAAACACTGGCAACAAAAGCAGGCAAATAACAGCAGAAATTGCTTTGGGCCGGTATAGATTCCTTGTGAGGAGTGCTGTGGCTAACATTCCCTTTCAACTGTTGAGAGACCTTGAGAGTGTTCGATCTCTGTTTAGAAATCTGAAAATTGGACTTTATACAATCGACGTAAATGGAAATTTCCTGGAGGCAACAGACGAGTTTTTGGAGATTTTAGGGCTCGCATCGATGAAAGAGCTCCGGCAAAGCAATGCAAGGGAGATGTTGAATTTAGAGCCGTACGACCGAAATCCGGCTGTACCGAGGCAGGACCGTCTTGTTCGCGAATTGGATCTGAATGTGCGCAGAACAGATGGACGATTGATGACGATACTGGATATTTCCTTTACGGCGCGCGACGAGAGAACTGGAGATCTTTTTTATCACGGGATCATTGTCGATGTTACGGAGCGGAAACGTTCGGAGCGAAGCTCTCTGGAACAACCGAGCCTTCGAGATCCATTGACAGGGTCCTACAACCGGCTCTATCTGGAGGATTTTGAAAGGAGAATGGTTGACAGCCGGAAAAGTTGGGGCTGCATCTACATTTTCATCGACCATTTCAAACAATTCAATGATCGTTACGGATATGAAACAGGTGAAGAAGTGTTGCGGATGATGAGCCGATTCTTAATGAGATACGCACGCGCAAGCGATGGCGTGATTCGGATGGGAGATGATGAATTTGTGGTTTTGCTTCCGAATGTGGATACATCGATTGTAACCCGCATCAATCGACGATTTCGGCAGGCGGCGCTCGGACAGGCTCCGATCTCGTTTTCTATGGGAACAGCCAGCCGGTTCGGTGATGAACGACTTGAAAAAACAATTCTGAGGGCCAGCCGCGAGCTCGATCAAGTGCGCGTGTTACTGCGCGTGCAAAAACCGGTCCGGCGTTAGCTCTTTAACGCAAAGCTGCAACGCCGCCAAGATAAGAAAATTGATTAAAAGTTAAGGATCAAGCGGGAGTCGAGAAACACCTTTAACTTTTAACCTTTATCCTTTAACAATTCTTTTTGCGACTTTGCGTTAATCCTATTGTTTGGCGATGCGATAAATCCTGCCAGTGGGGAGATGCGCGACGTAAAGCTCGCCATTTCGATCTTCACCAAAAGTGCTGACGTTTCCGCCGCTGGAGAGCAATTTCGAAGTGATCCATTGTCCGTTCGAATTGCGTTTTGATCCCCAGATTGTTCCGGAGCAATAATCAGAAAAAAGGTAAGTTCCAACCAGCGCCGGAATCGAAGAGCCGCGATAGACATAACCGCCGGTTACCGAACATCCTGCCGAGTGATCGTATTCGACAAAAGGTATTTTCAATGAACCATTATTGCACCCGGACGATGGATTGAAGCAATGTTTGCCTTCCATACGGCGCCATCCAAAATTTGCTCCCGGAGTGCCATCTGCTGGAAAAAAACTTACTTCTTCCCATTTATTCTGGCCGACATCTGCTATATACAAATTTCCATTGGCTTTGTCGAAACTAATTCGCCAGGGATTCCGTACTCCATAAGCCCAAATTTCCTTCAGCGCGCCGGTTTTGTTAATAAAAGGATTGCTGGAAGGAATCGAATAAGGACTGCCACTATTTACATTGATCCGCAAGATTTTCCCCAGTAGTTTTCCCAGGTTTTGCGCGTTGTTGCTTTGATCACCACCACCGCCACCATCGCCAACCGAGAGGTACAGGAAACCATCTTTACCAAACTTTATTTGACCGCCATTGTGATTGCTGTTGGTTGGATGAGGAATCGTTAAAAGAATTGTTCTGGAGCCGTCATTCGCGACGTTTGACTGGGAGGAAACCTTATACCGGGCGAGAACAAGATTTCCTGAAGTGTTTACGTAAAAAATGTAGAAAAACCCATTGGTCTTGTAACTCGGATGGAATGCCAAACTCAGAAGTCCTTCTTCGCCACAACAGGAAACAGAGCTGCTGATGTTGAGGTAAGGGGTTCCGAGGATGTTCGATCCGTTGTAGATGACGATCTTACCGCCCTGAAGTACGATAAAGAGTCGATTCGTACCGTCCTTTGGGTCCGCTATATCCACCGGGCGATCGAGATTTGCGGCAATTTGCACAAGTTTAATCTGTGCGTCAGCCGCTGCAGCGAAACCTAGAAAAACACAAAGAATAAGAATTCTATGCATGGGCAAAACCCTGACCTCCACAGATCGCATCAAAAATAATAAGTTTGAGCCCAGGGCTTGTCTACTTTGCAGGTATCTTGCTGGGGGCTCCCTTCAGGTAATGATCCAACCACGCCATGTACCGAAGAAGCCGGTCCTTTTGATAAGAGGGAGTATAGATGCCGTGTGGTTCGCCCGGATAAACAACGAGCATTGTGTCCACTCCTAGGCGTTTCAGTGCTTGGAATATTTGTTCGGAATTTACAAGCGGTACATTTTGATCCGATTCTCCGCACATCACAAGGGTCGGCGTTTTCACTTTTTCGATATCAAAGAAAGGAGACATCTTTAAATATACTTCCGGCTTTTCCCAGGGGAGCCCAACCTCTTTTTCCCACTCGTACTGGTAATGGTCGACTCCATAATCTACAAAATAGTTCGCTTCACTGGCGCCGGACATGGCGGCTTTGAAGCGAGTGGTTTTTGTGATGACGAAGTCGGTCATCATTCCACCGTAACTCCATCCGCCAACAGCCATTTTGTCGCCATCCGCATAGCCAAGTGAAATGAGATGATCGACTCCGGCGATTTCATCTTCGTAGTCTTTGTTCCCCCAGTCACCAAAGATCGCTTTGCAAAAATCTTCACCATAACCTGTGGAACCCCTCGGATTTACGAGCAAAACGACATAACCGCCGGCCGCGAATAATTGAGATCTGAAATCAAAGTCCTCCATATATTGTCCGGTCGGACCTCCATGAGGCCACAAGACAAGAGGATACTTTTGCGTTGCATCAAAAGAGGCGGGTTTTACGACAAACGCTTCTACAGTCGTACCATCTTTGCTTTTGTAGCGCACCCGTTCGGTCGTTCCAAACTGAATGTTTTCGATCGTCTTCGTGTTTGTGTAGGTGAGCTGTTTGCTCTTGCCCGTTGTTGATGTAAAAAGTTCGGCGGGCAATTCCGTACGGGACGCGAGTAGAACCACAGATTGTGCGGGGCCAAGATCGAAGTCATAGACGACGTTTTCGCCGCCGACATTCTTTTTCAGATTGGCTCCCGATGGAAAAACGGAGGAAAGAACCTGCGTACCTTCGTGTTCAAGAATAAAATAAATGATCCGGCCATCCTGGCTGAAACGGGCCATGAAGCAATTTCGATCCAGTTCTCGTGTCAATGGCTTCGCGTTCCCACCCTCTGCCGGAATGATCATCACTTCTGTTGTGTCGTACCAGATCAGGTCCGGTTGGCTTTGTGCCTGATAGACAATCCATTTTCCATCCGGACTCCATTGTGGTGCTTCATCCGGACCTTCATTTGTTGTGAGCCTTTTTATTTCACCACCTTCCGATGGTACAAGAAAAATATCCGTGTTCCGGTTCCCATCGGGCTGATCGCTGCGATTACTTACAAAAGCAATCTGTTTCCCATCCGGACTCCATTGCGGAGAGGATAATGCCGAGCTCCAGACTTCACCGGCATCGTTGTAAGGGCCGGAAGTGATTTGCTTTAGCTGCTTCGACTGAATATCAAAGGTGTAAATATGATCGTATAACTCTTTTAAATACCCGTATTCGTCAAACTTAAATTGCAAACGGGTAATAACAATTGGCTTTTTGGTTTTCTCCTTCTCCTTTTCTTCCTTATCTTCATCCGAGGGGGCGTCCGGATCGAGATCTGAAACCACCAGTGCAAGCCTTTTGCTGTTCGGAGACCACGTAAAATCGGAAACGCCTTGTTTGATCTCGGTCAGTTGAATCGCCTCACCGCCAGTTCTGTTCATCAGAAAGACCTGTTTTTTCTTATTTCGTTTGGATAGGAAAGCAAGATACTTGTTATCAGGACTCCAGCGCGGCCTGCTGTCCTCTTCATCATGAGTTGTCAACCGTAGAGGTTCTCCCCCACCAAAAGCAACCATGTAGATATCCTTATTGTTTTTATCTTTCTTCTCATCCGACGTTTCGACAACGTACGCAATCCATTTGCCGTCAGGGGAGATTTGCGGATCGGTTATATCTTTCAAGGCATACAGGTCGTCAACGTGGATGTTTCGCTTTGCTTGCTGCGCATATGCCGAAAAGCATGTGAAGAGAAACAGAACGATAAACAGGTTTTTTTTCATACCCTCTTATCATACAGGGAAGGGGTTACCGTTTGTAGTCGGGCGCGATTCATCGCGCCCGCTTCCCAAGTAAAAAATCCAAACGTGGACAAATTTGTTCATCCCTTCGATATTTAAAGCAAATGCCAAAACTGAAAGTTGTTTCCAATTCAATTATGGGTGATCAGAGTGAGCGAAACGTTGCCTCCGTTGAGCGGGACGGCGAACTTCTGGATGCCTATTCACGAGCCGTGACCGGCGCCGCAGAAAGGATCAGTCCATCTGTCGTAAATATTGAAGTTGTATTTTCAGGTTCCCGCGAACGGCAGGGTGGTGGCTCTGGATTTGTGTTTACACCGGATGGTTTTATTCTGACGAACAGCCACGTTGTGAGCCGTTCTTCACGCATTGAAGTGACTCTTTCGGATGGAAGGGGCGTGAATGCTACGCTCGCAGGCGACGATCCTGATACCGATCTCGCTTTGATTCGCGTCCACGCATCCGGCCTGATTCCAGTGGAGTTTGGTGATTCGGAAAGAATTCGTGTTGGACAGCTCGCAATTGCAGTGGGGAACCCTTACGGCTTTCAAACCACTGTTACAGCCGGTGTTGTCAGCGCACTGGGACGTTCATTGCGTTCGAAATCGGGACGGTTGATTGATAACGTTATTCAAACCGACGCGGCGTTGAATCCCGGAAACTCGGGAGGCCCGCTCGTCAACTCTGCAGGACAGGTGATCGGGGTGAATACGGCAGTTATTCTGCCGGCGCAGGGCATTTGTTTTGCAATCGCAATCAATACAGCGAAATATGTTGCCGCAAGATTGATTAAAGATGGAAAAATCGTACGGGGATACATTGGTGTGGCCGGACAGAATGTGCCGTTGCATAGGCGTATCGTTCGTCATCATGACTTGAAAATTGAATCGGCGATCCTTGTAGCCTCTGTTGAACCGAATAGTCCAGCCGGGCGAGCTTCGCTTCGTGAAGGGGATCTGATTGTGGCTTTCGATCATCATCCGACCGCGGGCATCGATATCCTCCACAGGTGTTTGTCAGAAAAACAGACAGGGACGAACGCTGTTCTTACAGTCCTGCGCGGTACTGAAAAGAAGGAGATCGAAATTTATCCGGAATTTCGGTAGCGTTCGATTCATCGATCCGGAGGATGTTGGCGCAATGAATTGCACCCCTACGTTCTTTGTGGTGAACTATTAGGCATGGAGTTCAACTGCAAAGCCGTCAACGATCGATCTTACAGAATCTATTTTGACTGGGGAATTCTGGACCAGCTGCCGTCGATTCTTGATAAAGAACATTTAACCGGCGCACTGTACGTCATCAGCGATGAAACGGTCTTTCGCCATCAAGGGCGCCGCCTCGAAGAAGCTTTACATGGACTGCCTTTTCATTATTGTCTTGTTCCTCCGGGCGAAACCTCGAAGAGTCTGAAGTACTGGAAACAAATCCAGGATTTCCTTTTGAAAAAAGGAGCGGATAGACGCTCGGCCGTGATTGCTTTTGGCGGTGGCGTTGTTGGAGATCTTGCCGGTTTTGCCGCATCCACATATATGAGAGGTTTGGATTTTATACAGATTCCGACCACTTTGCTGTCACAATCGGATAGCAGCATTGGTGCAAAGGTCGCTGTGAATCATCCACGGGCAAAGAATTTGATCGGCAGTTTTAATCAGCCGCGCATCGTGTTAACGGATCCGGCTCTTCTGCAAAGCTTGCCACCGAGGGAATTTTCAGCAGGGATGGGTGAGGCAATCAAGTACGGAGTTATTTCCGATCCGGAGCTCTTTGAGTTGTTACATCAGAACATTGAAAAAATCCTTTCGTATAATAAAGAGCTGCTCGGCGACCTGATCTCCCGCTGCATCGCCATAAAAATAAGAGTCGTGGAAGAGGATGAACGGGAAACAGGGCTTCGAAAAATTTTGAATTTCGGACACACGATCGGGCATGCCCTGGAGCAGGCAACACGCTATAAGGTTCTCAGACATGGTGAGGCCGTCGCGTGGGGCATGCTGGCAGCAGGATCTATGGCGATTCGGAGGAAAATGTGGAATCCGGCTGAATTTGAAAAACTCCGATCGATCATTATTCGATCGAAATCCCTGTATTCGTTCGGAGCATTGAAAGCAAAAGATATTTTTAAAGCATTAAAAAATGACAAAAAGAAGACCGGCAAAGCCCTAAATTTCGTTTTACCTGTAGAAACGGGGAAAGTAACAATCGTGAAGGACATCAATCAGGAAGAGGTGTTCGCGGCGTTGGATTACATCCTGCAATTTCAGCAGGGTCGCGATTCATCTGGGCCGAATGCCTGAAACCAGCATTGCATGGATCCTGGAAAAGTAAATGGATTCATCAAAGATTATTTCAATCGAAGATTTCGTTCGTAAGGAAAATCGCTATCCCTCTGAAGAAGAGGCGCTCGGATGGGCATTGCAGCTCTGCGATATTTTAGAAGATCCTTCCGGGGGCTTTCGGGTATTGAGCCCCAAGAACGTTTATATTGAAAACGGGAATCGTTGGAGTACCGCTCACCCACCACACACAAAGGACCAGTCCGAAGCTTTGTTCCGTGCCGGCGCGGTTTTGCATTTCCTTTTGACCCGAAGCCCATTTCGCATCAGTCATTATCTGGACGGGCCACCTGCCGTACGCGAAAAAAACCCGCAAATTTCAGTACGATTTGAGTCGATCGTGGTCAAATTGTTGCAAAACGTTCGATCACTCCGTTACCCCAGTCTTGTGGATCTGAAGGAAGATTTAGCGCAGTTGCAAAAGGAGCTAACGGGCGATTGGACTGTTCATTGGCCTGCATTCAAGTTGAATGGGGCACGTACGAATCAAGTCAACGATTCTTCTTTTCAGCCCGCCGGGAAGACCCTGAAGGAAGTCTGGAAAGCCGGTATTGGCGAAATCTGGAGCTCCGCTGTTATGGCGGGTGAATATCTATTCGTCGGCTCAGGAAATGGGAATTTCTATGGTCTGGATTCAAATACGGGCAAAATTATCTGGAAGCTTGACCTGGGCGCAAGGATCGAAAGCACGGCTTGCATTGACGGCAATGTCGCTTACGTGGGCAACGATCTTGGTGCATTTCATGCCATCAACATCCGGAATGGTTCGATTCTGTGGAAGAAGAATCTGGGAGAATACATTCGTTCTTCGGCTTACTTTGATGATGGGCACGTTTACCTCGGAAGCATCAATCCCGCGCAGAAGACCGGCTTTCTCTGGTGTCTGGGACGCGAGAGCGGCAACGTTGTCTGGAAAAAAGGGATGGCACCTGTTTTCTCAAGTCCGGTCGTGGATCGGAATGAGGTCATCATCGGCAGTGATGATGAAAAGTTGTACTGTTTCACGAATCATGGAACAGAAAAATGGAGATTGAGTCTGTCGGGGAAGATCAGAAGCACTCCAATGAGCATTCGAGATTTCATTTATGTCGGTGGATTTGGCGGAGCATTCTATAAAATTAGAAGGAGTACCGGAGAAATTGTCTGGGAGAATCGGGAAGCCGGCGCGATGTATTCTTCTCCAGCATATGGACGCAGCTTTGTTGCCGTGGGAAACAACTCGGGAGTCGTCAGCTTTTTTCAGCAGGCCACGGGGAAAAAGAGCGCTGAATTCGCTACTGGGGGGCCAGTTACAGCCACCCCCCTGATCGTGAATCAATTCGTTCTCGTCGGATCGAACGACGGTCTCTTTTATGTTCTGGATGCAAACGGCCACGTTGTGTCTTCATTTGACGCGAAAGCACCGATGAATTCGACGGCTTGTTATCATAATTCTATGATTTATGTGGGGAGCGATCAGGGATTTCACGCACTCAGTATTTAACCGAAGAGCACGCAGAGAGCGCAGAGATGCAAGATGTAGTACAGATACCGCAGTGGTTGAGAGAGAAGGTGATCGACCGTTTTAACAGCGGTGTCTCACACATTTTCATCCTTCATTTCAACATCAGCGATTACTTTCCTGTGCAGGACCGCTTCGTGTCTTTGCAAGATATGCTGGAGGAACTTTGTTCCCAGCGTGACATTCTGACCACGTATCAATATCCTTCCGGTCTCCAATTCTCCAGTCCTGAAATGGATGCGAAATTCCGCAGGCTGGCAGGCCTGGGTTCGCGCGAACATCTTCCGGCCGGTCCTCATCAAAGCCTGCAGTTGATTGATCGAATCTTGAAAAATGATGCTTTCCCAAATCGCCAGTTCGCTTTGATTGTGCCTTACGCTGAAACGATCTTCCCTGCTAATCCAAATTTGAGTCCGGAAGAGAAAGCAAACGTCATCACGATGACTCGATGGGCCAACGACCGTTCGGTGGCTGCGCGCAAGCCGATCATTTTTCTTCTTACAGCGAATCTGAAAGATTTGAACAACCAGCTGCTTTCGTCAAGCCAGGGAATCGAAGTCGTTCAAATTCCGAAGCCGGAACATCCGGAGCGGCGACATTATATTGATTTTCTGATCGCTCATAATCCAGCGTTAAAGCTTGTTCTAACCGCGGAGGAATTTGCCCACCACACCCAGGGGCTGAGTCTCAATCAGATCGAAGACATCGTTTTGCGGGCGACTGCCGAAGGAAATACGATCACAACAGATTCTGTCCTGGCCCGGAAAGTTGAAATACTTGAGCAGGAATATGGCCAGGTTCTTGAAATTATCCAGCCAAAGTATGGTTTGAACTCTGTAGGTGGCCTGGACTATGCCGTGCAGGAGTTGAAAGAAATATCAGACATCATGAAAAAAGGTTTGACGAGCGCAGCGCCTATGGGTGTCATATTGATGGGGCCGCCCGGCACCGGAAAAAGTTATCTTGCGGAGTGTTTTGCAAGAGAATGCGGATTACTTTGCGTGAGGTTTAAACCACTTCGTGACATGTACGTAGGCCAATCGGAGCGAAATCAGGAACGGGCTTTCTCTGCGATCAAGGCCCTTGCTCCGGTTGTTGTCATGGTGGATGAAAGCGATCAACAGCAGTCTTCACGGAATTCGGCGTCCGGCGATTCCGGCGTAACGGAACGGATGCGGGCTCAACAATTCGAATTCTGGGGGGATCAAAGCTTGCGTGGCAAAGTGCTGCGCATCGATTTGACCAACCGCGTGGATCTCATTGATAGCGCTATGCGGCGTTCGGGACGAACCGACATTAAGATTCCTATTCTGATGCCGGGAACCGAAGCTAGAAAGCAGATCCTGGAGGTTTTGGCGAAGCGGTTCAATTTCAAAACCGAAGTTCAAGACTTTCAACCGTACGCAGACAAAACAGAGGGTTTCTCAGGAGCAGATTTGCAACTTGTGCTGACCACTGCTTACCGCTTTGCCTCGCTCGAAGCAAACTATGAAGGGGACATCCTTATCAAGAAGGAGCATATTGATCGCGCATTGGAGGATTTTATTCCGACTTCCCGCGACCAGGAAGCGATCGATGAAATGACTTTAATTGCGCTCAATGAGTGCAGGTCCAAGCGCCTTCTGCCTTCCGGCCATGAACAGATCCGTGACGCGATCCTTGAACGCCGAAAATAGTTGAAAGAGTTTAAAAGTTAAAGATGTTCAAGGTGTCTAATGAAACGCTTTGCCACCTTAAACCCTTGAACACTTTGAACTTCCTTTGTGATATCTTTGATCGCTAAACTTGTCACGGAAGAGGAGTCACTGGAATGGAGATTTTAGCCAAAGCGCCCACCAGAATTGATCTATCCGGAGGTACGCTGGATATATGGCCTCTTTATCTTCTGGTCGGTGAAGCGACTACGATTAACGTTGCAATCAATCTGTACGCAACCGCAAAAATTCAACCTCTACCGGGGAAGAAAGTAACCATCGTTTCAAAGGACCAGAAAGCAACACAGGAAGCAGATGATTCTATCTCGTTGAATCACGACGGCAAGCTCTCCTTGCTGACACGACTCATTCAACATTTTTCACCTGCCCAGGGGTTTGTACTGGAAACGGATTGTCAGGCTCCTGCAGGATCCGGCCTGGGTGGCTCTTCATCACTCGCCATTGCCGTTTCCGGAGCGCTGAATGAATTTACAGGGATGAAATATTCTCCCGAAGAACTCATCGGGGTCGCGCGGGATGTTGAAGCGCAGGTGCTGGGAATTCCAACCGGTGAACAGGACTATTACGCCGCTGTTTATGGGGGTTTTCATGCCTGGCATTTTCGTGTCCAGAAAACCGTACGGGAGCCGTATGACATCCCGGTTGAAGAATTGCAAAGCCGGTTGCTCCTTTTTTACAGCGGACAGCAACGCTCTTCCGGCATGAATAACTGGCAAATCATGAAGAACCGCCTGGATGGTGATCCGAATACGGTAGAAATGCTGCAGATGATCAAACAGGAATCGGATAAAGTGCATCGCGCCTTGAAAGAACAAGATTGGGGTGAAGCTGCCGAGGGAATCCACAACGAATGGGAAGCACGAAAGAGACTGGCGCCCACGATCACGACACCCGAAATTGATGATTTGATTGAATTCGGGATCACCAACGGTTCCCGGACCGGCCGAGCGTGTGGCGCGGGCGGCGGCGGTTGCGTTGTCTTTCTGATCGATAATTTTACCAGGCAGTATTTATACGATCTGGCCAGGGAAAAGAACTATCAAATCCTTGATTTTGAAATCGCCACGGAAGGGTTGTCGGTTCAAACGCAATAAATGAGAATCGACCAGGCCGGTGAACAGGCTGTAGTATTATCAGTATCGTATGATAAAACTCGTGATTGCGTATTTTTCGTTCGCTGTATCCGTCAATACATCCGCAATCATCCTCATCCGGCCATTATTTCTCTGCATCCTGGGCTGGATTCTGTCCTGATTGAGCACACATTGGACGTCACGTTTGAAGACTGGTTGCAAGACCTGGCACAAACGGACCTCAATGGCTACCAGCCGGCAAGTTCGATGGACGTGGTCGTTGTTCCAATCTGTTATGATTTCGGTTATGACATTCCAACGATCTCGGCCCGGAAAGGTTTGAGCAAGGAAGAAATGATTCGATTGCATGCTTCCACTGAATATCAGGTTTGGATGATTGGTTTCATGCCGGGGTTTCCTTATCTGGGAGAGCTTCCTGCGGAGCTCCAGATGGAGAGAAAGGAGAATCCTGATCCTGTGATTCCGGCAGGTTCGGTCGCCATTGCGGAGGAGTATGTGGGGATCTATCCGGTTCAGTCTCCGGGTGGTTGGCACGTGATCGGACGAACGCCGTGGAAAATCATAGACTACTCTAGAGCTGTGCCGTGGACATTTGATTACGGCATGAAAGTCAGATTTCAGCAGATTTCTGCAGAAGAGTTCGAAGAAATCGCGAAAGAAACATAGATTTTTCATTTTTTAACAGAAGGTAGCATTGGAAGCGAAACTTAAAGATTCTTTGCTAGCTTCGCTATCTTCTGTGAAAAACAATGAAGCAACTTGCTGTCGATTTAAATTCGGATGTTGGCGAAGGTTTTGGTCCTTACAATATCGGTAACGATGAAGAAATATTCCCTTACATAACTTCAGCCAATATCGCCTGTGGGTTTCATGCGAGCGATCCAACCGTGATGAGAAAAACACTGGATCTCGCCGCCAAGCACGGTGTCGCTGTGGGGGCGCATCCCGGTTATCCGGATCGATTGCATTTTGGGCGCGTTGCTCTGCCATATCCTGCAGAAGAAGTGGTGGACATG
The DNA here is from genome assembly GCA_963771165.1 of uncultured bacterium. Classification (GTDB taxonomy): domain Bacteria; phylum Acidobacteriota; class HRBIN11; order JAKEFK01; family JAKEFK01; genus JAKEFK01. The sequence continues at coordinate 290,866 of CAVYSN010000009.1, forward strand.
ATTCTTTACCAGATTGGGGCGCTACAAATGATGGCGGAACGAGCCGGAATTCCATTACAGCATGTAAAATTGCATGGCGCACTCTATCATACGGCGTCAGAAGACCGCAGACTCGCTGAAATGTTTTTGGACGCCATCGTTCATCTGAGGAATCCTCCGATTGTGGTGGGTCCCCCCGACTCTGTTCTGCATAAAGAGGCCGAGGAAAGGGGATTGGATTTCGCCCCGGAAGGATTTGCAGACAGAGTCTATGGAGATGAGGGAAAACTTGTGCCTCGGGGCAACAAACTGTCGGGAATGATCTCGGAACCGGCGATCGCCGCGGAGCAGGCAATCCAACTTGTGAAAGAGCATAGAGTTCAGTCGCTTTCAGGCCGGAAGATTGAGATCAAGGTGAGCACAATATGCATCCATGGAGATACTCCCGGTGCCGCAAAGATTGCGCGGGCAGTGTTTGAAAAGCTTCAACAGGCGAAAATTTCCATTCAGGCGCTCAAGCATCTCATCGATTAGTTTTAAGTGCCAAAGCAATGAGCAATGAGTCATGAGAATTGATCACCATATCTCATTGCTCATTGCTCATTGCTCATGACTCATTGCTATCTCAATGATTGAAGTGTTGCGGCCCGGTTTACTGACCACAATTCAAGATGCCGGACGAAGAGGTTTTGAAGCCTACGGTGTACCGCGGTCAGGTGTATTTGATCCATTTCTAGCAGCCGTTGCGAATAAGCTGGTTGGAAATCCATTGGATACAGCTTTGATTGAATTTGCTCTTGTCGGTCCGGAGCTTCGCTTTCATCGAAATGTTAGCGTGGCGATCTGCGGTTACGGCATTCATTACGAAGTGAACAAAACCACATTCCCTGTTTTTGGCGCATTCTCTGTTCAGGCAGGTTCTGAATTCCGTTTCGCGGGTATGAAAGGTTGGTATGGATATATCGCTGTCGGTGGCGGAATCGAGGGGGAAAAAGTGTTAGGAAGTGTTTCAACTTACGTTGCGGGTGGGATCGGCCGACGTATACAAAAGGATGATCGGTTGAAAGTTGGCCCCGCAACCGCGCAGCTGTTTTCCTTGCGTTCGACTCATTGGAGCTTTGCCGAAGAATCCATGTTACAACTCTTGCCGTCACAACATACATCCCGCTTTAACGGCAAAGAGCTTCAAAAGATCGTTGAACATCCTTACAGGATCAATTCACAATCCAACCGCATGGGTATTCGACTCGAAGGTCTTTCTGTGAATCCACCATCGGTCCGCAGATCTGCTCCCGCAATTCCAGGAACGGTTCAAATCCCTCGATCCGGTTCCCCCATTATTCTAGGTCCGGAAGGACCCACAACCGGGGGATATGCCCAGATTGCAGTATTGAGCCGTACTTCCTGGACCGTACTCGCTGCCACAGGGCCGGGCAAAACGATCCGCTTTGAATGGACCGATGTGGATACCGCGCTCGCGGTCATGGCAACACCGCGAAGCACTTTTTCATACGGTTTCTGCATGGCAACCAATCTGAAGCCACTGCCGTCATCGTTTTATGCAGATAGTACTATATCTATAGCAGAACAACTGATTGGGAAATTACTGATCCGCGTTACGCCGCTTCGTCGCTGGACCGGCCGAATTGTGGAGGTCGAAGCTTATATCGGGGAAGATGATCCGGCTTGCCATGCTTTTCATGGTTTGACCTCCCGGACTTCCGTGATGTACGGGTCTCCGGGCCATGCGTATGTTTATTTCACTTACGGCATGTACTTTATGTTGAATGTTGTAACGGAAAGGGAAGGTTTTCCGGCAGCTGTATTGATCCGTGCCGTGGAGCCGGTTTCCGGGTTTACGGGTGAGGATCCCCGACCGGCCAGCGGTCCGGGAAAACTATGCCGCAGTATGGAAATTGATAAGGCATTGAATGCGATTTCGCTTCAAGAGCAGGAGCTATTCATTGCCAGGCCGTCCGGCAGACAACAGAAGATGGATGTCCGGTGGTCCTCGCGAATTGGAATTACGGGAGGGGAAGACAGGTTGTGGCGCGCCTACCTCTTCGGAAATCCTCATGTCTCCCGTAAATCGAACCCAAAGGACCGTCGACAACCCTTCCCTCTATGACGAAGAATCTTATTGCATATTGCAGATTTGAAAAATGCAAAGAAGGCCCAGACAGTGTGTCCCGGATCATTTTCCATTTTGCAATCTACAGTCTACAATCTTCAATAGGAACTCTTGCATCCTGTATTCATCCTCTTTTATAATGAGGAGCTTGCGAAGGACTGCCTACCCCGGGCAACAAGAATCTTTTAGATTTCATAATTCGGAGGACAATTCAATATGCAGTACAAAAAACTCTCGTACTATGCTCTGCTACTGATAGCGATCACAATATTCGCGTGCGGTGGCGGTGAAGATAAATCGGCGCCGGCAACTCCTGCCCCTTCGGCTGCAGCGCCTTCAGGTAACACCTTTGATTCATCAAAGGCTACGGCCACTCTCAACGGAAAAGTAACATTCGACGGCACAAAACCGCAGCTTGCCAAGCTCCCCTTGACTCCCGAATGTAAGCAGGTCCACCCGGGTGAGGCGATGGAACAATCAGTGGAACTCAATGCGGACGGTACATTGAAAGATGTGTTGATTTACGTCAAGTCCGGCGCTGAGAAATGGACGTTTACGACTCCTTCGGAGCCTGTGGTCTTGGATCAGGTCGGTTGCCAGTACAAACCTCACGTGGTAGCGGTTATGACAAATCAGCCGATCAAGATCAGGAACAGCGATCCGTTCCTTCACAACATCCATCCGTTACCCAAGAACAATCCACAATTCAATCTGGGCCAACCTGTAAAAGGCATGGAAGCGGAAAAGAATTTTCCAAATGCCGAGGTTGCCATTCCCGTAAAATGTGACGTACATCGATGGATGTCTTCCTACATTGCCGTACTGGGCCATCCGTTCTATAACGTAACGGGTGATACCGGCTCTTATTCAATCAAGCTGCCGGCCGGAACTTACACCGTGGAAGCATGGCATGAAAAATTCGGGGCTCAAACGCAAGAAGTAACGGTGACCGATAATCAAACACAAGAAGTCAACTTCACGTTCAAAGCATCCTGAGAGATATTTGGATATGTTTTTTCGGGAAGGCGGGCCTTTGTGCCCGCCTTGCCCAAGGCCTTATTCAGAAGGAGGGTAAATGAATCCTGGAACCTGGCGCGACTGGTTTCCTTATCCGCCGAATTTGTCCGAGCACGGTCCTGAAATCGATCGACTGATTACAGCCGTGCATTACCTCATGTTTGTCATGTTTATCACGTGGGGAATTTACTTTATCTATTGCCTCATTCGTTTTCGTCAAAGGGAAGGGCACAAAGCAGATTACGGGCAGGCGAAAGGCAAACTTGCAAAGTATTCCGAAGTGGGCGTAATCATTGCAGAAGCGATTCTTCTGATTGCTTTATCGATGCCTGCCTGGGCTGCTTATAAAAAACATTTTCCGCCGCGCGATCAAGCTTTGCATGTTCGCGTTGTGGCTGAGCAGTTCGCATGGAATTTTCATTACCCGGGAAAAGATGGCGTATTCGGGAAAACGGATCCGAAGTTGATGAACAATCTCGGTAACTCCCTGGGCCTTGATTTAACAGATGCGAACGCGAAAGATGACATTATCACTTTGAATGAATTTCACATTCCGTTGAATAAGCCCGTGATCGTGGATATCACTTCAAAAGATGTTATCCACAGCTTTACAATCAACGTTCTGCGCGTCAAACAGGATGCGGTGCCGGGGATGGTTGTTCCCATCCACTTCAAAGCGGTTTCCGGTGTCGGAACGCACGAGATTTCCTGCGCGCAGCTTTGCGGACTGGGACATTATCGCATGCAGGGTTATGTCTATATCGACACGCCTGAACAATACGCGCAATGGTATGCGCAAAAGGAAAGCGAACTTCAAGGAGCAAGTCAATGAGCGATGTAGTGAACCATCATCCTGTCCATGAAGCTCATCATGAAGAGCTTGGATTCTGGCGGAAGTACATTTTTTCCACAGATCACAAGGTGATCGGAATTCAGTATGGAATCACAGCACTGGTTTTTTTGCTTTTTGGTTTTTCGTTAATCATGCTGCTCCGATACCAGCTGGCTTATCCCGGTAGACCCCTGGTCTGGCTGGGAAAAATTCTTGGCGAAAATTTTATGCCTGGTGGTGTGATGTTGCCCGAGTTTTACAACATGCTGGGAGCCATGCACGGGACGATCATGGTGTTTCTGGGGATCGTACCGCTCGCCGTCGGAGCGTTCGGCAATTATGTAATGCCTTTGCAGATCGGCGCTCCGGATATGGCTTTTCCAAAAATCAATCTGATAAGTTATTGGGTCTATTTTATTGGCGGCGTGGTGATGCTTTACAGTTTTTTCGTACCGGGAGGACCCGCTCAGTCCGGTTGGACTTCTTACACGCCTCTTTCAGACATCGCTCCGACAGGCCAAACGTGGTGGCTCATCGGGATGGTTTTCCTGATTACCTCTTCGCTTCTCGGTTCTCTGAATTTCATCGTAACAATTGTTCAACTTCGTGCTAAGGGGCTCTCCTTTTATCGGTTGCCGATTTTCGTGTGGGCGCAGTTTGTTACATCTTTTCTGCTTCTTCTCGCTTTTCCACCGCTGGAAGCGGCGGCGGTGATGCAGTTGATGGATCGTCTCGCCGGTACAAGCTTCTTTTTGCCCAGCGGTCTTGTCGTTTCCGGACAGGTCATCGCCAACACAGGCGGCGGCAGTCCTTTGTTATGGCAACACCTTTTCTGGTTCCTGGCCCATCCGGAAGTTTATGTATTGATTCTTCCAGGAATGGGCATTGTTTCCGAAGTGATCGCGAACAATACACGTAAGCCGCTCTGGGGCTACAAAACAATGGTCTTTGCAATTTTATTTCTGGGCGCAATGTCATTTACAGTGTGGGCGCACCACATGTTCATGACAGGAATGGGAACGACGATGAGCACGTTTTTTCAGACAACAACAATGATCATCTCGATTCCTTCGGTTGTCATCCTGACTTCCTTGTTGTTGAGTCTCTGGGGCTCCTCCATTCGATTCACAACTCCGATGTTGTTTGCCATCGCGTTTCTCCCGATGTTCGCAATCGGCGGTTTGACGGGACTTCCTCTTGGCCTGACTGCATCCGATATTCATCTGCATGATACGTGGTACGTGATCGGACACTTTCATTATGTGGTCGCGCCCGGCACGATTTTTGCGATGTTTGCCGGCATCTACTACTGGTTCCCGAAAGTGACAGGCAGGATGATGAATAGCGCTCTGGGCAAAATACATTTCTGGCTTTCGCTGATTTTCATGAATGGCATATTCCTGCCGATGTTGATCCAGGGAATGGCTGGAATGAATCGACGTTATTACGATCCCACCATGCTTCCGTGGGGGAAGGCGATGCAGCCAATCATGGAGTTTATCTCCTGGTCCGCATGGTTACTGGCGATTTCCCAGATTCCATTCGTGATCAATTTTTTCTGGAGCATCTGGAAGGGAAGAAAGGTCACTTCCGATAATCCATGGGACGCCACAACCCTGGAATGGGCCACTCCTACTCCACCTCCTCATGGAAATTTTCCAACGCCGCCGGAAGTCTACCGTGAACCATACGAATACAGCGTTCCGGGTAAGGCAAAAGATTTTTCACCGCAATTTGAGAAGGAGGCGTAATGGAAATTCCATACAGCGTAAAACCTCACCCCGTAACGGGGATTGCCAATGGTAAATTCGGCATATGGCTTTTCCTGGCTTCCGAAGTCATGTTGTTCGGGGCTTTGTTTTCCAGCTATGTTTTATTGAGAGTCGGCGCTGATGTGTGGCCGCATGGAAGGGATGTGGGCCTTTCCGTGCCCCTGGCTACGCTGAACACAATGGTGCTCATATCGTCTTCCGTAACGATGGTGATGTCCTGGGCTTCTTTGAAGCTGAATCAACTCGGCAGGTTCCGCATGTATCTGGGAGGGACGATTCTGCTTTCGTTCGTGTTCCTGATTGTAAAATATTTCGAATACACAGAGAAGTTCCACCATGGTCACTATCCCAGTTCCAGTACATTTTTCGCGATTTATTTCACTCTAACAGGGCTGCACGGGCTGCATGTGGTTGGTGGAATTCTGGCAAACAGTTATTTACTGGGTCCCGGGAGCAAACTTTGGAGAAAAGATCCTGAAAAATTTACAAATAGAGTCGAATATGCCGGATTGTACTGGCACTTTGTGGATCTTGTATGGATCTTCCTGTTCCCGGTTCTTTATCTCTTATAGGAGGGAAAATGAGCGCAGAAACTGCTGAAGAGATACGAAAACATGTAAAAGTTTATATCGGTGTGTTTGTTGCGTTGGCCGCTCTGACAATCATAACAGTCGGAATATCGTACATGCACCTTTCACCGGTTTGGGCGATTTCGTTCGCATTAATTGTCGCTACTGTGAAGGGATCGCTGGTGGCGTGCTATTTCATGCATTTGATCTCCGAAAGAGCGATTATTTACTGGGTATTGCTCATTTGCTTTGTTTTCTTTTTGCATTTGTTGTTTCTGCCGGTGGCAACATCAAGCCATTGAGCTGAGACTGACCTGGGTGTTTTTGAAATGTCTTTAAAGGCGTTCCACGTTTTCTTCATCATCGTCTCCATTTTGTTGACGGCGTGGTTCGGATGGTGGGGTGTAAGCAGTTATCGCAACAGCGCGGATGTATCGCACCTGCTGATGGGGCTTTTTTCTTTCGTTGGAACGGTGCTTCTTGTGTTTTACTTCCGCTGGTTCATAAGAAAATTAAAGAACGAGAGTTACTTATGAGATGTTTTATTTCCAGGGTGCTGACAGTATTGATCGTCTCCCTGTTGTTCATGCAGGATCTTTGGGCCTGCAGCGTTTGCTTTGGAGATCCGAATTCGCCGATCGTTCATGGAGCGAAGGCCGGCGTGGCGGTTCTCCTGGGTATCATTGTGGCCGTGATCGGCGGAATCGTCGGCGTGGCGTTTTACTGGATCCGCAGGGCCCGGCTGCTTGAAGTTCAGGCGGCGTTGCGCGGTGAATCCATACAGCTGTAACCACGGAGTCACAAAGAGCACGGAGATGATAAATATTTGAGCTGACTCCGTGTTCTCGGTGCTTTCCGCGGTGAAATTACTATGTGGTTGAATCGTTATTTACGTTTTATGGTGCTTGCGACATTGTTGTTGATTGTTGCCGGCGGGCTTGTCACCAGTCAGGACTACGGCCTGGCCGTTCCTGATTGGCCGAAGTCCTATGGAATGTGGTTTCCACCGATGATCGGCGGCGTGTTTTATGAGCATGGTCATCGAATGATTGCCGGTTTTGTGGGCATTCTGACTGTGATCATGACGGCATGGCTTTGGTGGAAAGAGCCGCGCAAGTGGGTTCGCATCCTTGCAACGGGTGCCCTGCTGTCCGTTATTGCGCAGGCAGTGCTTGGAGGTATCACAGTGCTCTATTTTCTGCCGACGTGGGTTTCCACTCTCCATGCGACTGTTGCCCAGACGTTTTTCTGCACGATCGTAAGCCTTACCGTTTTTACCTCCCGATGGTGGAAGGAAGATCATATACCGACAGCTTCACCGCAAAACCCAACGGTGCGTTTTGTGATCGCAACGCTATTGATCTACATACAATTCATGATCGGTTCCTGGATGCGCCATAGCGCGGCAGCGCTTGCCATTCCTGATTTTCCACTCGCGTTCGGGAAGATCATTCCGCCTTTCCTGAGCCCGGAAATCGCCATTCATTTTTCACACCGCGTGGGGGCTTTGCTCGTGTTGGTAATGATTGTTTGGAACCTGGCGGTCATCCTGCGTTCCTATCGGAGGGAGAGTTCCATCCTTCGTCCTTCGCTGTTGCTTTTACTTCTCGTCCTTGTGCAGATCACCTGGGGGCGTACACGGTGTGGTCCAAAACGGCGGTAATTTTTGCAACGTTACATGTGACCGTGGGGGCAATTCTTCTCGCAACGAGCCTCGTATTGAGTTTGCGTTCTTTGAAATTGTTTCGCGGTTTCAAAGCGGAATCGACACGTGTTTGGGAGCCGGCGGTACGAGCAGTATGAAGGCCTTAAGCGTTGCCTCAGGGGGAGCAGTACTTCCGGAGTTTTTGAGCCTCACCAAACCCAGAATCACTCTACTGGTTGTTGCTACTACGTTGGTCGGCTTTTATCTTGGTGTGCGCGACACCGTTTCCGTGACACTGTTGCTGAATACGTTACTTGGAACGGCGTTGATTGCTTCCGGCGCCAGCGCCCTGAACATGGTATTCGAATGGGAAGCCGACTCGAAGATGCGCCGTACCGAAGGCCGCCCTATTCCGTCAGGAAGATTATCCGTATTCCAAGGGATTGTGTTTGGCTCCTTTCTTTGCATCAGCGGCGCACTTTACCTTTTATTTCTTGTAAACATGCTCACAAGCATCCTGTCTGCAGCCACCGCTTTGCTATATCTGTTTGCTTATACACCGTTGAAAAAAATGACTTCACTCTGCACAATCGTGGGCGCAATTCCGGGTGCAATTCCTCCAATGATGGGATGGACCGCAGCGCGCAACGCAGTAGATTTTGAAGCTTGGTGGCTCTTTGCAATTCTTTTCCTTTGGCAGTTGCCGCACTTTCTTTCGATCGCCTGGCTGTACCGGGAAGATTATGAGCGGGGTGGATTTCCAATGCTTCCAGTGATCGATAAAGAGGGAAGCCAGACAAGCCGCCAGATCATATTAGAAACAATCGCTCTCCTTTGTATTACTCTATTACCTGCCTCGCTGGGCGTTTTTGATCCGTTTTATTTCGTTGGCGCCTTTGTTCTAGGCATCGTTTTCCTGTCCATGGGTATCAAGCTGGCGTTTACAAAAACTGCACATTCCGCCCGAAGACTTCTTTTAACTTCGGTCGTGTATTTGCCTTGTCTGCTGATACTGATGATGATCACAAAACAATAATTCGTAATCTCGTGGAACGGGCCTCCGTGCCCATCGCGGGCAGAGACACCCGCGCCACAAACTAGAATTAAGAAGATGATTAGCACATCCGATCTGCCGACAGTGAATGCCGTGTTAAATTCCACAAGCGCGCTTTTTCTACTGATCGGCTACGGATACATTCGAGCGAAAAAGGTCTCGCACCATCGCGCCTGTATGGTGATTGCTTTTTGCTGTTCCATTTTGTTTCTAATATCCTATCTGACTTACCATTCCATGGCGGGATCCAGGCATTTTCCTGGAACAGGAACTTCGCGAGTCGTCTATTTTGCAGTGCTGCTAACGCACACCATTCTTGCGGCTGCAGTGCCGCCGCTTGCCTCGATCAGTCTGTATCGCGGGTGGAAAGGGCAGTACGATAAGCATCGTCGGATTGCGCGATGGACTTTTCCCATCTGGTTGTACGTTTCAATAACAGGTGTGGTTGTTTATTGGATGCTTTATCGGATGGTCTGGTAAAGTAAAGGGTGTCATGGCTAGAAAATCTCCCAAGAAGCTGAAGATGACGCTTTCCCAACAGTTGGCCGGATTGCGGGTCATTTTGGAAAAAGTGCGGTCTCCAAAAACGGTTCAGGAAATCTTTCAAGAAATTGTTGATGAACTGGCGGTCCCATTTCAGTTTATAAAAGTCGAGTGCGATGGGTCATCTTATGAATCATTGAGAGATATTGACTCATTCGCTCTGATTCCAGTCGATGCAGTTTTGATTTTCCCGTTTCCTGATGAAGGTGGTGCTCTGTCCGTTGGACACTCCGAGTCTGTAAACGCGGACAAGGAAACGGTTGGCTGGTTGGAAGAGGCCGCTGCGCTTCTGGGAATCCTTCGAAAAGCAATTGTGTCCCGGGAGCCTGTGGAGAACGAAGATCAGCAGGCTGAGTTACAAGAATTACGCGAGCGTGTCGACGGCACCGCGGAAGAAAACAGTCGTGAAATTGAAGCGATCCAACAAAGCGCGCGGCGTGAGATCGAGAAGGTAAAGGAAGAGGCCGAAGTTCAACTCCGTGAAATGCAGTTAAACTGCGAGACAAAAATACGTGAGGACACTTTATGGGATGAACTGACGCTTTTGCCGAACTCAAAACTCTTTCCATTAATGATGTCTCCTATGCTTGCCCATGCGAGAAGAAGCTCGGATCTTACTGCAGTTATGTACATGGAGATCGGTCGTATAGAGGAGATGATGAAGACCCACGATTTTCAACATCCGGACCGAATCATCAAACAGGTTCTGGATCGCATGATGAAGAATTTGAGAGAAGGCGATATCGCTGTCCGCGGCGGTGATAACCGCATTCTATGGTGCCTTGGGGGTCTTCACAGTTTGGAAGATACGGCCACTGTAGCGGAGAAAATGCTGCTCAGTTTGAGTCGTCCTCTGGAAGTGGACGGCAAAACGCTCAACCTCGCAGGAAGCATTGGTATCAGTCTATTTCCGATGGATGGCCCTGATCCCGAAACTCTGATGGCTCACGCGGAAACAGCACTCGAAGTTTCACGTAAGAGTACTGGGAATTCCATCCGTTTTTATTCAAAAGAGATGAATGAGAAAGTGCGAAGTTATTTGATGTCTCGAAAGGAATTAAAGGAAGCTGCGGCAAAACAGGAATTTGTTTGCACTATCAGCCTGTTGTCCGTTTCGTCTCGAATGAAGTCGAATCGGTGGAAGCATTGATCCGCTGGAGGAAACAGCAGGGTCTGACGGTTTATCCGATCAACTTTTTGGGACTGTCCGAACAGATTGGAATCGCATCACAGCTTGATGAATGGATGATTCGGACCGCCTGTATGCAGCGGAGTCAATGGGAAAAAGAAGGGCTGGGTACCACCCGGGTATCCGTTAAACCTCTCGCAAAACTTCTTTTGGGAAAATGGCGTGGAAAAGATCTCGCAGGTCCTTCAACAAACGGCGACGCCGGCCAACCTGTTGGATCTCGAGATTGCTGAACGGTTTTCTTTCCAGGGATGCAGAGAAGAACATCGCTCGCTTGGCGGAGTATTCCGCTTTGGGCGTCAATCTGACAATTGACGATTTCGGCAGCAGCGGCAGCCTCTTAAACTTGAGCGCGTTATCCGGTCAATGCCATCAAGTTGTTCCCTGCCTACATTCGTGGAATCCAGGCTGATTCACCTCATGCGGCCGTTGTGGAATCTGCTCTTTCCCTTGCTCATAATCTGAAGATTCGAGTGATTGCAAAAGCCATTGAAACACAAGCCGAGCGGGCCTTACTAGAAACTCTTGGATGCGACGGCTATCAAGGAAATTTCTTCAGTCCCGCTCTTCCGAAGAACCTGCTGACAGAATTTCTGCGTAGACAACAAATGAGGCCTGCCCCCGTTGCACAAGTTGAAAAAACGCAGCCGATGGATGCAGAGCTCCCCGAAATAGCTCTTGTGCTGCCGGACCCCGGAATTGATATGAGAAAAGGGATGTCCGTGTATTTGATCACTTGCTTCCATTGTCAGCATAAGTTCGATGCAAACGATGCTCCCTGGTGCATGTGCATCACATCGGATCCGACGGTTATTTGTCCCGCCTGTCAGAAGTGTTTTTGCAGGTCGACGCTTGAATACCGCCACGGCATCTGGGGTTCGGCGCCGGAAACGTTTTGGGATCGCAAGCGGACACATGAAGAGGCGAGTAATTCACTCCCGTTAAATCCGATCCTTCAGGAAACCAAACGACCTCTTGTTTTGATTGTAGATGATGAAACGAGCGTCTTGAAAATAGCATCCCGCCTCATTCGTGGTCTTGGCTATTCAGTGATCGTGGGACAAAACGGAGAAGAGGGATTTTATCTGGCCAAACATTATTTGCCGGATCTTGTTATATCTGATGCGCTAATGCCAAAACTCGATGGTCGAGAGATGTGTAATATGTTAAAACGCGACCCGCGAAACCGCGAAAATCAAGAGCGATCATCATGACTGCTTTCACGGGAGCTGCAAAATACAAAACCACAGTGCTTCGTGACTATCAGTTCGATGAACAGCTGCAAAAACCGGTTGAGTTCGAAAACTTACGCAGCGTCCTCCAACGTTTTTTAGGATCTTAACGCAGAGACGCGGAGGCGCAGAGAAAATATTCATAACGTTCGCGTCTGCGTGCCCTGCGTTAAAGAGCTATCCCTGGTGGACGATGCCGCGTTTTAAAGCTTCAAGAATTGCCTGACTTCGTGAGCTCACATTCAATTTCATCAAAATATTGGCGACATGCGTTTTCACAGTCGTTTCACTGAGATTCAAATCGGTTGCGATTTCTTTGTTGCTTTTTCCCTGCACCATCAACCGGACAACATCCAATTCACGGGGAGTCAACATGTCATTGAGCATGCGGTCTGCGAGGCGGGACGCCGCTGAAGGATGCAGATAGCGCCGTCCTTCATTGGCTTCGCGAATCGCATGGAATAATTGATCGGGAGTCGAATCCTTGATCAGATAGCCCAAGAGCACCGGACTGCAACGAACGGAAAACATCCTCACTTCCGCTGTAAACACTCAAGTACCAGCATCTTCGCATGCGGAAATTTCTTTCGGATTCGCTCAATGACTTCAACTCCATGAATATCCGGTAATGACAAATCGATGAGTGTGACATCCGGATTGGTCTTTTCAAATAATGTAATGGCTTCTTTGCCGTGGGCCGCCTGTGCTACAACTGTCATGTCAGGCTCATGTGAAATCAACATGACCAGGCCGGCTCGGACAACGGGATGATCATCAACAACCATGATCCGGATCGGATCGGGCGCCATCAAATCGACTCAACAGGGAGTGCTTCTTTGTACATGGGTTCCAACTGGACAGATAGAACGATCGTCGTTCCTTTGCGTGTTTCGCTGTCGATCTTCAAAAGTGCTCCAATTTTTTGCGCTCTTTGATGCATTCCGGAGAGGCCAAATCCGAAGCGCGTGTAACGTTGCCAGTCCGTGGAATCGAATCCCTTTCCATCGTCTTGCACCTTGAGTTCGACAAAGCTGTCTTCATAAGTAAGGGACACGCAAATTTCATGTGCCTCACTGTGCCGTAGTGCGTTTGCAAGTGCTTCCTGCGTTACGCGCAGAAACGTCAGCTCGACCTCTTTAGATAGTACGCGTCTTCGGCCATTTAGTTCGCAACGCACATGGATCGGCGTATCCCCGGACATCTGTTGCACGATTCTTTGAAGCGCTTCGAACAAGATCACCTCGCTCGAGCAATAAAGGGTGAAGAGCAAAAACAGATCGACGGGTTTCCTCCAGGCTGTTTCTGCCTAGCTCACACGCAGTCCGGATCTGACTGACGGCGTGCCGCTGAGATCCCTCCATTAGTTTGATTGCATGCTCAAGATGTACAATCATCGCTGCTATACTCTGTGCCACGTTATCGTGAAGCTCCTGGGCAATCCTGTATCTCTCTTCCAGAACAGCGGTCTCTTCTGCTTTTTGGCGGATTGCCGTTACTCTTTCCTGAACTCTGATTTCCAGTGCGTCCTTCTGCTTCACCAGGCTGTGCAGACGCACTCGTACGAGAAGAAAGCCCAGGGCACCCAGGACTCCAAGAAAAAGAGCCTTAAAAGCTTGTTCGTTGATAGAAGAAAGGTAAAACGGAGAGCTTCAGATTTGCGGCCGACTCGCTCCAGACTCCATCATTATTGGTAGCCAGAACGCGGAAAACATAATCGCCGGGCGGAACATTTGTATAAAACGCTGAACGCCGTTTTCCTGCTTCGACCCAGTCTTTATCCACTCCTTCCAGCTTGTACTTAAATCGTACTCTTTCAGGAATGAAAAGGCTGAGACCGGTGTAACGGAATTCATAATTCGTTTTTCCCGGTGGTACCCGGATTTCCCCGAGGCCCATAGGAATGCTTGTTGATCGATCAGAATTTCCTCAATGCGTGTTTGTGGAGGAACTTTGTTTTTTGTGATTTGTCCGGGATGAACCCGAACCACACCATTTGTCGTGGGGAACCACAAGTTTCCGTCGGATGATTTCCAGCCGGCCGGTTGAAAATTTCCAGTGGCTTCGCTGCTTCTCATTCCATCTTCCGGGCCATAAACATTGCATTGCAAGGATGGAATTTTTTTCTTTTCGTAAGCGATCGAATTGATCTTTTGCAATTGAAAAAATTCCATAGTTGGAGCTCATCCAGAATTCGGTTCTGATCTTCCAAGATGTTATAAATGCGATCCTGAAACAGACCGTCTTTCGAAGTAAAACTGGAAAAGCGGCCGTCATTCAGTTTGTTCAGATCCTTGGTCCGTTCCGATCCAGAGCGACCCATCTTTATCTTCAGCGATTGTAAGAACCATGTTGTCGAGAAGTCCGTCTCGAGTGGTGTATGTTTTCGATCCTGTAGTCCGAAGGTTGGTCAGTCCTCGATTGGAGCCGAACCAGAATCGTCCTTTTTGATCTTCCAGGAAGCAACTAACGGATCCTCGCCAGTAACTTTTTCCATCGGTATAGGTTCGAATCGTATCTTGTTCAAACCAGTTAATTCCTGAGCTGGTGCCGATCCATATTCGCCCGGATTTGTCTTCGTATAGAGCTTTCACATGATTCGATATCAGCCCATCTTGCATCGTCAAAGTTCGGATCAGACCGTTTTCCAGGATTGCCAAACCATGGAGTGTTCCGATCCAAAGGCGCTTTTTGCTGTCGAACCATAACGAATTCACAACATTACTCGGCAAGCCATCTTCTGTTGTGAAGGTTGTAAACTTTCCGTCTCTCAATCGATTGACCCCTTTGTCTGTACCGATCCACATCGTGCCGTCCGGTTGTTCAATAATGGGAGTCGCAAGCTTTCCAGATAATCCTTCAAGAGTCGAAAAGGTAACAAAAGGCCCGTCCTTCAATCTATTCAATCCCCCTGATCCGATCCAAAGACTTCCTTCACGGTCTTCCGAGATGGAAATGACAAAATCCTGAAGCAGACCATTCTGTGTGCTGAAATTTTCAACTCCATGATCGTTGATGCGGAAGAGACCGCCACCATAAGTCCCAACCCAGATATTTTGATTCTTGTCTTCATGCAAAGAAGTGATCATCCATTTCCCAAGTCTCCGATCGGGGTAAGGGAGAAGAGTTCCATCTTTCCACAGTACGAGACCATCTTGAGTGCCGATCCAGAGAGTCCCATCTTTGCCGGAGGCGAGTCCCCAGGCCGGGCGTATCTTCATTTCGCTTTGCGTACCTATGGGCTGAATCGATGCCCCGCGAATCTCGTAAATACCAGTGAGAGTTCCTGCCCATAAAACACCTTTTTGAGCTTTTAGTGAGAAAACGGATGTGTTATCGAGTCCGTTTACAGGAGCAAAAGGGCCGCTTTTCGTGCGTTTCATAAGCCCACGATCCGATCCAATCCAGTGGTTGCCCTCTTCGTCAATTGTCTGGCAAAGCACACGCGAGATACCTTCGATCAGGACTTGCTTGACCTCATTGTTTCGGATTGTATTCATCCCACCATGGGTACCGATCCACAGTATCCCTTCCGAATCCTCCAGCAGGGTGAGTACGGCATTTCTTCTCCCTTCGAATTCTTTCGTGTTCGTTCTGTTGAAAAATGTGAATCGGACTCCATCAAAACGTGCCAAACCTTCATCGGTTCCGATCCAGAGATATCCGTCACGCGTTTGGTGAATTGTGTTGACCCAGCCGGCCAGGGGCGGCAGATTTTGCCATGTGTCGTTGACGTATTGCGTAACATGTTTCGAAGGGTCCAGGGCAAAGGCAGAAATCAACGGCGTGAGAACAATGCAGAGCGCCATCAGCAATTTACGCATATTCATTAAGAGATAATACTAGCCTTTATCGAGGGGATTATCATCCGAAAGTAGGAGATCCGTGGCGGTTAGCAGCACCTTTTTCGGCGATTTGCGAGGAAGCTCCCCGGATCGCTAACTCGTTTGACGACTATTTGAAATTTAGTTATGATAATCATTCTTTTTTAACGAACTCGGAGGAAATTAGAATGGCATATACGATAGCCGAGCCTTGCATTGGTACAAAAGATACTGCTTGTGTGGATGTTTGTCCTGTTGACTGCATTCATCCGCGTAAGGACGAAGAGAACTTCGCAGCCGAAACCATGCTTTATATCAATCCTGATGAGTGCATTGACTGCGGCGCGTGCGTTCCCGCCTGCCCTGTTCAGGCCATTTTCCCCAATGAGGATGTTCCTGATAAATGGCAGCAATACATCGATATGAACGCGAACTGGTATAAGAAATAGATTGAAGCTCGGGGGCGGCAGCAGTGTCGCCCATCATTCCCGCCTAGATCAGCTGTAACGCTTTCCCAACTTCTTTGAAAGTCTGGATTGCCTTATCGAGCTGCTCTCGTGTATGGCTCGCTGAGATTTGCACTCTGATACGCGCCTCTCCCTTTGGAACCACGGGATAGCTGAAGCCAACGACAAAAATCCCGTGCTTGTTCATCCGTCCGGCCATTTCTACTGTGCGTTTCTCATCACCCAGCATGATGGGAACGATTGGATGAACGCCCGGTTTAATCTGGAATCCATTCTGTGTCATCTTGTCGCGAAAATATTTTGTGTTCTCCGCAAGTGTACGAACCATTTCGGGTTGCCGATCGATCAGTTCGAATGCTTTCATTGTGCCGTACACAACCGGTGGAGCAACGCTGTTGGAAAAGAGATACGGTCTGGAACGTTGCCGCAACATAGCTACAATTTCGGCGTGTCCGGATGTAAATCCACCCATAGCCCCGCCTAAGGTTTTCCCCATGGTGCTTGTGATGATATCGATACGTTTCTTCACGCCGAAATATTCCGGTGTTCCTCTGCCTGTGGGGCCAAAAAAGCCTGTAGCGTGTGAATCATCCACCATCACAAGCGCGTCATACCGATCCGCCAGATCGCAGATTTGAGGGAGCGGTGCGAGATCTCCGTGCATGCTGAACGCCCCGTCCGTTGCAATCATGCGATGTCGAACGCCTGTACTCTCTTTTAATTTTGCTTCGAGATCAACCATATCCCCGTGTTGATAAACCCGGCGCTGCGCCTTGCACAGGCGGATACCATCGATGATGCTGGCGTGGTTCAACGCATCGCTGATGATCATATCTTCGGGGCCTAAAATCG
This sequence comes from uncultured bacterium, assembly GCA_963771165.1. Lineage (GTDB taxonomy): Bacteria > Acidobacteriota > HRBIN11 > JAKEFK01 > JAKEFK01 > JAKEFK01. The sequence continues at coordinate 307,969 of CAVYSN010000009.1, forward strand.
TTTCAAAAAGCCCTCCATTTGCATCAAAACAAGAACTGTAAAGAATGGTGTCTTCCATCTCAAGAAAGTTCGAAATCCGTTTCTCCAGTTCTTTATGAATATCCTGGGTGCCGCAGATAAATCGCACAGACGCCATCCCAAAGCCGCGCTTGTCCAATCCTTCTTTGACAGCAGCTATGATCTCCGGATGGTTCGCTAATCCCAAATAGTTGTTGGCACAAAAGTTTATTGTTTCGCCGGCATCCGTTTTGATTTTAGTACCTTGCGGCGACTGGATTATCTTTTCCTCTTTAAAAAGACCGGTTTCCCTGAGTTGGTTCAATTCCTCTCTTAAGAATTCCTTGATCGCACCGTACGCCATTTCGAACTCCTTATGATTTGAACGCGTGGTATGCCCGTTTCAATATTCCCGGTTTCGGGTTACGAGTATCCTCCCCCAGTTGATCAAGGGAGCCCATCACATGAATGGGTTTCATCAGCTGTTCCTGTAGGCCCTTCTCACGGCAAACCATATGAATCAGTTCTTCCCATATGCCCTCTCTGCCTGTAATTCCAACAACAGTGAGATTCTTGTCACCGTAACGATAGGGAATTCTCTTCATTTGAAAAATGATTTCGTTTCCAGCAACACCATCCACGTAAAATTTATCTCCGCTGAAGAGACCGAAAAGCAGAACAACTCCACCATCGTTGGTTGTTTTGCAGCAGGCTTCAAACGCTTGGCCCTGCTTTCCGACCATGTCGATCGTCAGGTCAAAAAGCTGTCCGCTGGTAAACTCCAGGACATTTTTTTCCAGGTTCGCAGTCGGATCGAATATCTGATCGGCAATTTTAAGCGAGGAAGCAAACTTTTGACGGTAGGGATCGACTTCGAAGGCCGCTATTTTGGGAATTCCCAAATGTCTGGCAAATACCTGAGCGAATAATCCATGCGGACCGCAACCGAAAATTCCGATATGCGCCGGATGCGACATTTCGATGGCTCGTTTTACCAAAAAATAATCGTTCCCAATTGCTTCAAACAAAGAAGGCCAAAAGTTGTGTGACACGAGCTCACCTGGTACCGGATGGGCGCATTCGGCAGGAATGACCAGGTATTCTGCATAAGCTCCATGAATCGGCGGGGCCAATTCTCCTTTTCGAATTTCTGGTCCCCATAGACCGATAATTCCCTGGTCGCTTATGCCGGGAAAGGTATAATGAGATTCTCCGGCAATCCGTTGACCGGGGGACAGATGCTCAACATCACAACCCAGTTCCAAGATCTCCCCGTAGAATTCATGTCCGGGAATGATTCCGTCAGGGACTTTTTTCAGCTCCCCTTTGAATAAAGATTCGTCCGTGCCGCAAACGGATACCTTTTCAACACGAATCAAAATTTGATTCGTTCCGGGAACCGGATCCGCCACAGTCTCTTCGAATATGTGAATTCCCCGGGGATCCGTTTGTGTCTTTTCCGTAAACCCATGCACGCATGCGAGTAACATTCTATCAAAGTCGCGCCACAAAATGGATTACAAACTGTTATCATTTGTTTGATGCGCAGAATTGTGTTCTTGTTACTCGGCGTGACCCTCCTTTCTGTCGTAGGATATTTCTATTTCCATAAGCCCGCGAAGCACATAACCGTTCGCAATGTGCTTCTCATCACGATTGATACATTGCGGGCTGATCACGTTGGCGCCTACGGATATGCACCAGCCCAGACCCCGAACATCGATCGCCTGAGCCAAGAAGGCGCATTGTTTCAGAATGCAATTGCTGGAACTCCTTTGACCTTGCCTTCGCATTCTTCGATCATGACCGGCCTCCATCCATACGTTCATGGCGTTCGGGATAACGGGGGATTCTATTTGGATGATAAATCCCAAACACTCGCCGAGACTCTGCGATCCAATGGATTTCGTACAGGCGGATTCATCAGCGCTTTTGTACTCGACCGGCGCTGGGGAATCTCCCAGGGATTTGAAGAGTACTTTGATAACTTTGAACTTTCTAAATACAAGATGGTGAGCATGGATTCTGTCCAGAGACGCGGGGAGGAAACACTCCAGCATGCCATCGGTTGGATCGATCGCAACAAAAATTCCCGTTTTTTTGCATGGATCCATTTCTATGATCCGCACACGCCATATGATCCTCCGGAACCTTTTCGCTCGGCAGCCCTCCGGAAAGACGCGATCGGTCTCTACGACGCAGAAGTGTCGTACTCGGATAATCTGATCGGGAGGATCCGCGAGTATCTTCAGCAAAACGATTTGCTTGATACTACACTTGTAGTACTAACAGCGGATCACGGAGAAAGTCTCGGCGAGCATGAAGAGTCAGGGCACGGTTTTTTCATTTATGATGCAACCATGCACGTGCCGCTCATCATCAAGATGCCGAATGCCAAGGCCCGAAAAGTGAAGGATCAGGTTCGCAGCATTGATCTGTTTGCAACGATCTGTGACGCCGCCGGTGTGCAGTCGAATCATGGTGCCGGAACCAGTCTGATGCCGCTCGTTCGGGGAGAGACGTGGGGAAAGAAGCTTGTGGCGTACAGCGAATCTTATTATCCTCGCTTTCACTATGGTTGGAGCGAGCTCAAGGCCCTTCGAACGAACGAATACAAGTACATTGAGGCACCCGATCGCGAATTTTACCGCCTGTCGGAGGACTCTGCTGAAGTACAAAATCGCTACAAGGAGGAGCAGAAACGAGCCAGGCCATTTGAGTCGGAGCTGACGGCCATGCTGGCCAACTTTACGACGGTTCAAGGGCCGCAAACCATGGATGATGACTCGCTTGAAAAGCTGGAGGCGCTGGGATACATCGGATATGTCGCGCAGACACACACGTCCGAAACAGGTGTTTTGCCGGATCCGAAGCTGAAAATACGCCTTTACAACAAGATCAAAATAGCTCAATCGTTTTCTGCGGAAGGCAAGATTCCTGAAGCTTTCACAAACATAAAGGGAGTTTTGCAAGAGGATGATCGCATCCTGGAAGCCCATCTTGTATTGGGCAATCTTTATTCAAAGGAAAAGAATTATCCCGAGGCCCGCAAGAGCTTTCAAAATGCGTTAAAGTACAATCCTGACTATCTCGCTGCTATTTTTGCGCTGGCACGAGTCTATAAAGATGAAGGAAATTTTGAAGCAGCCAAAGCAGGTTTCCAACACCTGATGGAGAAGGATCCGAGGGACTCGAAGGCTTATTTCAGTCTTGCTGATATCGCGCTGGAGGAGAAGAATTTTGATCAGGCCCTTTCTTATCTAAAGAAAGTGGTTGAGCTCGATCCGGATCAGGCAATCTCCCGCAGCAGGTTGGGAGCATCGTATGTGGAATTAAAAATGTTTGATCAGGCGATCCCTGAACTTCAGAAAGCACTGGAGTTGAATTCACGAATGCCGAATGCTCATTTTAATCTGGCTTTGATTCATGAAGAACGCCAGGATCTCGAACAATCTTCATCTGAATACAGGAAAGAACTTGAGCTGTTTCCTGAATCTTATCCCGCGAATTTCAATCTGAGCAGGATCTTCAGGAAACAGGGGAGACGGAGGGAAGAACGTTCTGAGCTGGAAGCATGCATTCGTTCAAAACCGGACTTTGGAATTGCTTACCTGTACCTGGCGAAGAACTATATGGATACAGGGGGAGATATCCTACAGGCAAAATCATTTGCCGAAGAGGGTATCCGGAAGCTACAGGAAAAATCGCAGCTTCCTTTCGGGCATTACTTGCTGGCCGATATCTACAATCGCTTGGGTAAACCGCGAGAAGCCATGCATCACGTACAACAAGCTCGCGCAAGCTCTTAGGGGGCGAGACAAATTGCTCCCCCCTGGCTAAGCCTGACTTATCTTTTCTTGCCGCCCCGAGCCATCTTCGTGCGGGCCACGTCTCCATCCTTATCAATGAAATACATGTAACCGGGTTCTTTCTTAACCTGCGTCTTCGCAACCTTTTCCGTTTTACCCTTCTGTGATTTGCTGTGTCCCCGAACCATGGGTGCGCGGCTGATATCACCATCTCCATCCAAGAAATACAAATATCCGGATTCGCGTTTCACTCCTGCCCTGTTAACTTTTTCTTGTGCCATTCTATTCTCCTTTTATCTTCATGATGCGATTACTATTTCCATGCCTCCCAAAAAGGCAATGGTATATTAATAGCACTCCGTTCTCGAGAGTCAAGCACCTATTTCGTGCTAAAATGGCGAGCGAAAATTCACCACAGAGTTACGGAGAACCCGGAGACAGCTAAGTTTTCTGCATTTTTAGCTCCGTGAGCCCGGTGATTCCGTGGTCAAGGAGAATTATTTTGAGCGCATCAGAATTTCAAATGGAAGAATTTGCTTCGCGCACGCAGAAATCCCGAACCGCCCTGGAAAATGGAAGAAAATTCATTCCCCTGGGAGTGACAAGCAATTTCCGCTACTACCCTCCGCATCCCATTTTCGTTGAACACGCATCGGGCGGAAGATTCTGGGATCTTGATGGAAATGAATATCTGGACCATAACCTCTGCTTCGGCGTTTTGATGGCCGGGCATGCGCATCCGGCAATACTCAGAGCGGTGGCCGAGCAAGTTGAAAAAGGAACAATGTATGGTATGCCATACGAACTGGAACAAAAGTTCGCGGAGGAATTGTGCAAGCGTTTTCCTATTGAACGAGTGAGATTTGCAAATTCCGGAACCGAAGCCACGATGCATGCGATTCGGGTTGCGCGCGGATTTACCGGACGGGATAAGATCATCAAAATGGAAGGCTGCTATCATGGAGTTCACGATTCCGTGCTGATCAGTTATAAACCACCCGTGGAGCAGGCAGGAGATCCGAAACATCCGAATGTTGTAAAAGCTTCCGAAGGCATTCCCGATGGGACGGCTATGAACACGGTGCCTTGTTCTTTCAATGATCTTGAATCCCTCCAGAATTGTTTTCGAAAAAATCCAGGACAGATTGCTGCGGTCATATTGGAGCCGATCCCAATGAACATTGGAGTCTGTATGCCGGAGGAAGGCTATTTGCAAAATGTACATAATCTTTGCAAAGAGAACGGGGCCCTGTTCATTCTGGATGAGGTGAAAACGGGTGTGAAGCTTGCGCGCGGCGGCGCGTGCGAATATTTCAGAATCAAGCCGGACCTGATCTGTCTCGCAAAAGCGATCGGTGGCGGATTTCCAATGGCTGCATTTGGCGGACGCAAAGATGTGCTGGAAGTACTCGACAAGGGAATTGTTTTTCACGCAGGGACATACAATTCGAATACTGTAGGCGTTGCTGCAGGTTTGGCGATGCTCACAAGAGTGTTGACGGATGATGTCTATCCGCGTTTAAGCAGACTGAATCAGATGTTGATCGATGGTTACAACGAAATCCTTAAAAAGGAAGGATTAAAAGGATATGCCATTGGAGCGGGTGTGAACGGCACCGTTCAATTTGCTTCCAAGGAAATCAAAAATTATCGCGATTGGCTGGAAGTCGATGCTGAAATGTGGAAAGTCTGGTGGTACGGAATGCTGAATCGAGGCGTGATGACGCAGGCTTATGCCTGGGACGAACAATGGACAATCTGCGTGGCTCATACAGAAAAAGATATGGAATTCCATCTCGCAAAATTTCGCGAACTCGTCCCCATGTTGAAAGAGGCGCAAGGATGATTTTCAAAGTGGAGCGGGCGTCTCGCCCGCGATTTGGTGGCTCCATCGATTCTCCGCGGACGAGACGTCCGCGCCACATCCGTCAGACAACTATATGACTTCTCCGAGACTTCGGCGGGAATTAGGTCTCTTCGATCTCACTCTGCTTCTCGTAGTTGCCGTGGTCAACGTCAACATCCTTCCTCGAATCGCGGGGGAGGGTTGGCGGTCCATTTCTCTTTGGGCTCTTGCGTTTGTGCTATTCCTGATTCCTCAAGGGATCGCTGTCGCAGAATTTGGCAAACGCTTTCCCGGAGAAGGGGGAATTTACATATGGACCCGCGAAATGTTCGGAGACTTTCATGCCTTCCTTTCCGGCTGGTGTTATTGGACAAATAACTTGTTTTATTTTCCATCGATACTCTTTATTTTGATCGGAGTGCTTGTGTACGCGGGCGGCGCCGAATCCGCTTATCTCGCGGAACAAAGCAACTTTATCGCTATCACCTCGCTTGCCTTCCTATGGTTCGTTACGTTTTTGCATATTCGCGGACTGGGGGTAGGGAAGTGGCTCAACAACATAGGAGCAATTGGGACTTGGTTTACCTTCGCCATCCTGGTTGTCGCAGGGGTTCTGATGCTCCGGAGGAACGGCGCACCGGCTACGCCTTTCAACTGGAATGAGCTGCTTCCATCCTTTACCGATTATGGCGGTTTTTCTGCGTTCAGCATCGTTATGTATTCACTGGTAGGGTTGGAACTCGGTTCCGTGATGGGAGACGAGATCAAGAATCCGGAAAAAATCGTAGCGAAAGCGGCTTTATGGGGCGGAACGATCAGTATCATTCTATATGTAATCGGAACCGCTGCATTGTTAATGGCGATCCCTGCCGGGGAAGTGGGCGCGATCCAGGGAATGATGCAGGCCGTTACTTCGGTGGCAACGACTCTTCAAGCGAATGGATTGATTCCGATTTTTGCAATACTGATTTCGCTTGCAGTTCTCGGAATCTGTTCTGCCTGGATGTCCGGAGCAGCACGAATTCCTTTTGTGATGGGCATAAACGTTTACTTGCCGGCAGCTCTTGGGAAAACCCATCCACGTTGGAACACTCCGTACGTCGCCTTGCTCATTCAGTCTGTTATATCCAGTGCACTGATCTTGCTGTCACTGTATGGAACAAACGTACGCGAAGCTTATGAAAAATTGTTGAGTAGCTCTGTGGCCATTCAGCTGATTCCCTTTCTTTATTTATTCGCAGCGCTATGGAAACTCGGGAAACATCGAGTGTGGGCTGCTCTCGGATTTGTCGCAACAGCGGCCGGAGTAATCCTGGTGTTCGTTCCTTCATCATCTGTGGAGAGTCCGATACGGTTTTTCATAGAAGTTTCTGCCAGCTTTTTGATCATGATCGGGTTGGCTGTACTGTTGTACTGGAGAGCGTCCAGGCGGGTACGATGAATCGCGTTTCGAACCGCAGGGACGACATTTATGGCGCCCATCTGTTTGACAAAGAAACTGTCCTGAAGTAAGAAGGATGTATTGAGGTTGAATTATTTATGGCAACGAAAACTTACAAGCTTTACATAAACGGTGAATATGTGGATGCCCATTCAGGGAAAACCTTTGAAGCAATCAATCCTGCCAATCAGGAAGTGCTTGGAGTCGTTCCTGAGGGGGATCGTGAAGATGTGAATCGGGCCGTGGCCGCAGCCCGGCGTTGTTTTGATTCCGGTGATTGGCCCGGTAAAACACATCAGGAACGCGGCCGTATTCTTCTTCGATTTTCCGAAGTCATTCGAAGCCGTTCGGAAGAGCTTGCGCGGCTCGAGTGTCTAAATACAGGTAAACCGATCGTTGAAGCAGAAGCGGACCTCGGAGATGTTGCCACATGTTTTGAATACTATGGCGGACTTGCCACGAAAATCCACGGCGAAGTTTTGCCTGTTCCTGACAACGCATTGAGCCTGGCGCTCAAAGAACCTATTGGAGTGGCAGGACAGATTATTCCCTGGAACTACCCGCTTTTAATGGCTGCATGGAAACTTGCGCCGGCTCTTGCGGCCGGGTGCACATGTGTGCTCAAACCGGCGGAACAAACTCCTTTGTCGATTCTGGAACTGGCAAGCAGTTTCAAGGAAGTCGGCCTGCCGCCTGGAGCAGTTAACATCATTACCGGTCTGGGCGAAACAGGTCACGAAATTGTCGTGCATCCCGATGTGGACAAGATCGCATTTACCGGTTCGGTTTCTGTCGGCAAGCAGATTATGAGGGATGCATCCGAAACGCTCAAACGCGTGTCGCTTGAACTCGGCGGAAAATCGCCAAACATCTTTTTTGCCGATGCCGATTTCGAAGCCGCGGTGGATGGCGCTTTATTTGGCGTTTTTATCAATCAGGGAGAAGTGTGTTCCGCGGGAAGCAGAATTCTTGTACAACAACCGATTTATGACCGTTTTCTCGAAAGAATGACTGAAAAAGCGCGCAATATTAAGCTCGGCTCCGGTCTGGACCGTGACACAAAAATGGGTCCGCTGATCAACAGGGAACAAAGGGATCGAGTGCAGCAATATATGGAAATTGCTAAAAAGGAAAAACTGAAAGTCGCGATTGGCGGAGATATAGCGCGTGAAGGTGAGCTGGCGAAAGGCTTTTTTGTTCAACCAACGATTTACTACGACGTAGACAATCATTCCAGATTGGCCCAGGAAGAGGTTTTTGGGCCGGTCGCCGCTGTGATTCCATTTAAGGATGAGGCCGATGCCGTGCGCATTGCCAACGATTCGAAGTATGGATTAGCTGCTGCAGTGTGGACGCGAGATATTTACAAGGCGCTTCGAACGGTAAAACAACTCAGGGCCGGAATTGTCTGGGTCAATCATATGCAACCAACCTATGTGGAGGCTCCCTGGGGCGGGTACAAACAATCCGGATTCGGACGGGAACTTGGACACTGGGGAATCGAAGAATACTTGGAAACCAAGCAGGTTTACATTAATTTAAACGAGCAGCCTATCGGCTGGTATTGAGTTTCCCTGATTTATTGCGCCCGTGCATTGAATGTGGCAGAATCAAACGATCTTTTTCGGAGGCCTATGAGAACGAAGCTCATTCTGGTCGTTGTTTCTTTTCTTCTTCTATTAGCGAATATCAGTCATGCTCAACGCGTAACCGGCTCCATCAAGGGACAAGTTTCCGATGATGAAGGAGGCGCACTTCCTGGCGTAACCGTGACTCTGCAAAGCGAAGCCTTGATTGGTGGTCCTCAAACGACCACGACCAATGCTGACGGTGGCTACAGATTTCCAGGTTTGCCGCCGGGCGCTTACAACGTGACGTTCGAAATGGGAGGCTTTCAAACCGTTGTGCTCGATCAAGTTCGTATCATCATCGGAACCACGGTTGAGCAGAACGCTACTCTGAGGCTTTCACAGGTCTCTGAACAGATGGTGATTAGCGGTGAAACGCCGCTTGTGGATCCGACAAAGCCGGGATTTTCAACCAACTACACACAGGAATACATTGAGAATACCCCGATCGCGCGATTTACTTTTTTCGATTTCGTGCAAATGGCTCCCGCTTCTTCCCCGATGCGTTTTGATAACACAGCCTTTGCTCACTCCATCCTTGGATCCAACACAAATGAGAACATGTATCAAATGGATGGAACGGATCTTACCTCTGCATTAACAGGGGCTGCATGGCCGTGGCCAAACACGGACATCATTCAGGAAATTGAAATTCTCGACATTGGCGCTCCTGCCGAGTACGGAAATTATCAGGGAGCCGTGATCAACGTCGTGACCAAATCAGGCGGCAATGAATTTCATGGAGATGCGAATTTTTATTTTCAGACGGAAGGTTTAACAGGAAACAATGCTGAAATCGATGGAATTCCATATCACCGAGAAAAGTACACCGATCTTACAGCGCAAGTCGGGGGTCCGATTTTGAAGGACAAACTCTGGTTTTTCGGCGGAGTCCAAACCAGACGCGAGCATTTTTCGCATGCGGGAACTCCACCCGAATCTCCGGTGAAAGAAGATGACGATCGTTACTTCTTTAAATTTACGTACGATATCAATAAGAGCAATAACCTGCAGTTCAGTCTCCATAACGACTATTACAACATTCCCGAACCTGTAACCGTTACGAAGCCTATTGAAACAGCGCTTGTGGAAACGGGAAGCAACCCGACCCCGAGTGTTCTGTTGACCTCAACTTTAAATGAGAGCAGTATTCTGGAAGTCCGGTACGCTGGATTCTACGGTCACGATATTGGCGAACCTCAAACAGGCGATTACAATTCCGGAAGGTACGATTTTTATACCGGATACTATTCCGGCGGAATTTTGAGCTGGTACGACGGCGACATCTGGAAATCGCAGGTCAGCGGCAAAGTTTCGTATTATGCAGATAATTTTCTGGGTGGTGATCACGATTTCCGCTTTGGTGTCCAATATACAAACGCGGGAACGGATTACATTTACGCTTACACAAACGGTGTAAAGTTCTACGATTACGGTTACGCTTATCCTTACGCTTATTTTCAAACGCCGTATCACACCGGCGGTGAAGTCAACAGCATAGGGTTCTTCGCCGACGACACATTCTCCGTCACAGATAACTTAACGTTGAATTTAGGGATCCGATTCGATCGCAGCACTGCATCCAGACCCGAATTCCCACTGTTGAATACTGCAGGGGACGAATCCGGCGGCACCATACCTGGAGAGTCCGACCTGGCGAACTGGAATGTTGTTTCTCCACGCCTTGGTTTCACCTATAGTTTTCCTTTCAAAAAAGCCACGCAAATTCGCGGACATTATGGGCGTTACTATCAAGCTCTGTTAACGCCTTACATAAGAAACAGGGCACGAATCGAAGGATATTCTCTGGATCCGGAAACGGGGGAGCTTGCGGACCTAACATTTCTCAGGGATCCGTCGCAATTCGAAATTGATGATGACTTGAAAGCCCCGCATACAGATCAGTTCGCTTTAGGTATGGATCATGAAATCACCAAAGGACTCGCTTTAGGCGCCACTTACATCTATAAAAGATCCCGTGATTTTGTCGGTACGATTAATACAGGAGGCACTTTCGAAGAAATTCCGTTTATCGATCCTGTTACCGGAGATACGATTCTTGTGTTGAATCAGACGAATGATCCTTTAACAGACAATCGCTTTCTGATTACGAATCCGGACTTCTTCCGTGAAGAGTATCACGGGTTCGTGCTTACAATCACTAAACAGATGAGCAATTGGCAGTTATCCGGGTCCATTACGATATCAAAAGCGGAAGGATTGCATGCCGGCAGCGGAATCGGGCCGTATGAGGATCAAGATTCGTCATTCTTCCCGTTTGATAATTCCGTGTACGGTCAGGACCCGAACGATTACATCAACGCAGACGGTTTATTAAACGGAGACAGGACGTACATTTTCAAGCTCCAGGGCACTTATTTGCTGCCGTGGGACATGAGTGTGAGCGGCAGCTACTCAGCCATGACAGGGCGCCCCTATGCGCGGCAGGTGACCGCTATCCTGGATCAGGGCATCCGCACAATATTTGCTGAAGAACGGGATGGCTCACGCAGGACAGATGCAATCAATCTGCTGGATCTGCGGCTGGAAAAGGATTTTCCCATCACGGGGTCTTTCAGCGTTGCTGTAAGCGCCGATTTATTCAACATCTTCAACGACGGCGCATTTCTGGATGTTGCAACCACCTTATCTGGTCCAGGGACAGAAGGGTTGTTTGGAGTCGGCTCCCTTTTTGTTCCACCACGCCGGCTCATGATCGGCACGAAACTGAAATTCTAATTCATCGCCACGGAGTCACGGAGAACACGGAGGTAAAAGATCATGGTCTTAAAACTCTGTGATCTCCGTGGCTCCGTGGTAAAACGATGCTCACGCTCTTGATCCTTGCGGCAGGGGAGTCCTCTCGCATGGGCTTTCCGAAAGCGCTCCTCAAAATCTCAGGTGAAACCTTCGCGGAATGCATTGTGCGCAAAGCGAATCTTGCTGGAATCCATTCCATCTTTTTAATAACAGGACCGGATCACGAGGCAATCATTCGAACACTCCCACCACAGATACAATGCATCAAAAATGAAGATTATATGCTTGGCCAAATTTCCTCGCTGCAAAAAGGAATTCGAGAGCTCGGAGATGCGACAACCGATGCCATGGTCTGGCCCGTCGATCAGCCGCTGGTTCAAAGCGGAACGGTGAATCGAATCATGGATGCCCATCAACATAAAAAGACCGCTTTAACGATTCCGGTTTATCAAACGCGCAAAGGGCACCCGGTCATCTACAATCGATCGGCTATGCAGGCGGCTCTGCACCTCCAGGCAAGCCAGACAGGTAAGGATCTGCAGTTGTTGTTTTCAAACGAGACCGCATGGATCGAAGTGGATGATCCGGGTGTGATAAGGGATATCGACACGAAGGAAGATTACGAAAAATACATCAGCGGTTTGTAACGCCCGCGTCCCGGTGACCCTGAATGCCCTTGAACTTTACTGAGTGTGCGAGTTTCCTGCTGTTCTTTGCCTGAATCACTTCTGCGAGTATCGAAACTGCGATTTCAGAAGGATCCTTTCCGCCGATTGGAATTCCTATGGGCGCGTGAATCCTTTCAAAAGCTTTTGTAGAAACCCCTTCTTTTTCGAGCTCTCGAGCGAATTGCTTGATCTTTGGCTGGCTTCCAATTAAACCGATGTATGCGGCAGCTGAGCTTACATATTTCTTGACCAGCAGTTTGTCTGTTGCGTGGCAACGCGTCAGAATTACCATATACGTATCGTCATCGACCGGTGGAACTTCTTTCGTAAAAGTGCGATCCGTGAAGATCACGCGGTCCGCTCCAGAATGTTTATCGGCTTTGGAATATTCCTTTCTGTCGTCCACCACGATAACTGAGAACAATTCCGTTGCTGATGCCACACGCGACAAAGCTTGGCCGACATGTCCTCCCCCAAAAATCATCAACTGCGGTCGCGGCACGTGTTTTTCAAAAAACACTTTTGCAACGCCCTGACAGTACATCCCAAGATCGGGTTTGGTCAGTCTGTATTCTCTGGATTGCGGAGATTCTCCAGTGAAAAGCGTGAGTCCATCCTGAATGACTTCCGCTTCGAATGTTCCGCCTCCTATGGTGAATTCAAATGAGCCATCGATATGAATAATCATCTTTGCGCCTGACAATTGGGGAACCGATCCTTTTGTTTCAAGCATGGTTGCAACAATGAATGTTTTCCTTTGCCCCAAAAGGGCGGCGATGCGACGATGTATGGTTTCAGGATCCAATCTCATAAGAAGTAGGAAGTGGGAAGGGGAAAGTGAAATGAAAGTGCAAGATGTTTCGCGTTCTCTTTCCACTCACCACTTTTCACTCTTCCACTTCCTTTTTAGTGATTATGACCGGTATGATCTTCGGCCCGTTGCCTGAACTGAGCTACAATCGTTTCGCGGATCTCAGCAATCGGTACGCCTTGACGGTCCATTTGATCGGCTTGAAGCGCTTCCTTCATACAAATATCGCACGTGACCGCATGTTCTGTCACAAAGCAATCATGAAGGGATCCGTGCCCCCAGCGTTCACAATAGCAGAAGCAGGGAAGTTGGGCGATTAATTTCGGCTTGGCTTGAACCACGAGATACGCAGCACGCGCTTCGGCAGAAACGCTCGATGGATCTTTGACCGGCGGCAGCTTTATGTTGTCAACAGTCTCATGATAAGCCGGAATCCGGAACTCTTCCTGAACGGGCTCTTGTTGAGTAGTCGCCATAGGGACTGCTGGTTCGGGGATGACTGGCTCTCCAGAATTCTGATTTTGATTCAGAGCCTGTTGCGCCGGTGTCTCGGATTTTATCTGTGCTGTTTCCCTATCGCGAAGCAAGGCAAAGCCGACTATGGCAAGGATGATCAGGCCAAAAGCGAGGATTGCCAGTGGTGGAACGGATTGTTTCTTTTCATCTTTTTTCATAACGCCACAAATTATATTTTTACAACGCATCTTAAGCAACTTTTATGATAAAATTCAAAGAGTATGAGTTGCTGCAAATACCTGACGAAATCTGATAGACCTAGTTGTCAGGCTTCGATGCAGCTGATGATCCCGTCTATTTACGATTTGCAAACTTTCTGTCATGGCAATCCGGAGGAGTGTCTTGTTTATCAGACGAAAGAGGAAAGACCCTCCCTGGAAACAAAAACTGAACCGCAGAAACGGTCTGAAGCGCTGTGAGTTACATTTCCTTGACACACCTGTGAGCCCTATATATAGTTTAGCTAGTTTGAGTTAAGGGATAATGCGGGAGATGTTATGCATGTAGAGATGCGGATTAAAGGCTTGATGCTGGATCCCATTACGAACATGCCCATTGTTATTCTGTCCGATCTGGACGGCCAAAGAATTCTGCCGATTTGGGTTGGCTTTTTTGAGGCCAATGCCATCGCATTACAAATGGAAAACGTAACGACTCCGAGGCCCATGACGCATGATCTTCTAAAGAACGTGATAAGCGGACTCAATGCAAATGTGAAGAAGATTGTTGTCAATAACCTCTGGGATAATACGTTCTATGCTCTTGTATTTATCGAGACCAATGGAGAGACCGTTGCCATTGATTCCCGCCCGAGTGATGCGATCGCCCTGGCACTGAGGATGAAGTCACCGATCTTTGTGGAAGAAGAGGTGATCAACAAAGCAAAGAGCCTGGATGGAACCAGAGACCTCGCCGACAGTGAGAGTTTGCAGCGCTGGCTCGAAAATCTCCGCCCCGATGAGCTCGGCAAGTACAAAATGTAGCCGGACCCGAATCACCGCCCAAGATATTCATTCTAATCTATTAGTAACCGTCGTTTCCTTTTCATTGACATTGCCCGGCTGTTTCGGGTAAATTCGAGCTATGATTCTTGCGATTGCCAACCAGAAAGGGGGAGTTGGGAAGACCACAACGGCCATCAATCTGGCGGCGGCGTTGGCGTACAAAAATCACAAGACGCTGCTTTTGGATCTGGATCCCCAATCGAACAGCACTCTTTCGTTCGTGAATCCGGATACAATCGAGAAATCTGTTTATGATGCAATGATTGACGGAGTGGCGAGCTTTCCTGATATCATTCGCCCCACCGGGATTCCATGCCTTTTTGTGGCGCCCGCACGAATTTCTCTTGCCAAATTGGAAAGCAAACTGATGGGCGAAATCGATGCTCATTTCCGATTGAAGGACAAGATGACCCCCCTTCTTGCGGAGTATCCATATATAGTGATCGATACGCCTCCCACACTCGGTTTAATCACGGTCAGCGCGCTGGTTGCTGCTACGCATGTGATCGTACCGATTCAATCCTCCTATTTTGCTCTTGAAGGCACGGATGATCTGCTGGAAACGATACAAAAGGTAAAGGGTCGCGCGAATCCGAAATTGAATCTTCTGGGGATTCTGGTGACTTTGCATGATCGAAGGACTACACTGGGACATGATATTGTTCAGCAGATTGAGCGAACCTTTGGTGAAAAAGTATTCCGTACAATGATCAGCAAGAGCGTGCGTCTTGAAGAAAGTCCGGCGTACAGAGAGAGCATCTTCACCTACGCTCCGAAATCCTCGGGCGCTGTGGAATATGAAGAGTTAAGCAGGGAGGTGTTGAATCGTGAAAAGAGGACTGCCTGATTCGATTCGAATGAAGCATGATTTGCACTATGTGGATGAACTGCTGGAAGAGAAGGCCGGTGTTGTTGGCCGTTTCATTCCGATTGAGTTGATTCGTCCGAATCCGGATCAACCCCGCCGCGAATTCGATGATCTTTCCGATCTGGTGGCTTCGATCCGGGAAAAAGGTGTGCTGGAGCCGCTGATTGTGCGGCGTTTTGAAGATGGATATCAAATCGTAGCGGGTGAAAGGAGATGGCGCGCCTCCAAAGAAGTGGGCCTCTCTGTTGTTCCTTGCATCGAAAAAAATGTCGATGACCGCGAAATGTTGGAAATCGCTTTAATCGAAAATCTTCAGCGCAAAGATTTGACTCCATTTGAAGAAGCGGAAGGATTGCAATCGCTCGCAGAAAAATTTCAATACACACACGCGCAAATAGCGCAAGTCATAGGAAAGTCGCGTACGTCTGTTACAGAAACTTTGGCATTGAATCAAATTCCAAAAGAAGTGCGTGATATATGTCGGCACGCCGACATTGCAAGTAAATCACTACTGCTGCAAATTGTTCGGCAACCAAACGTGGAGGAAATGAAAAATCTTGCGATGCGAATTGAACGTGAAAATCTTTCCCGCAATGATGTTCGAAAAGAGAAACAGCAAAGCTCAGGTAAAAAAGCAGAACCTTTCATGTATAGATTCAAGGGTGACGATTTCAAATTAATGCTTCGCTTTAATAAATCAAAAGTATCGCGTGATGAAGTAATACATGCGCTAGAAGTTGCTTTAGAAAAGTTGAAGTAGCAAACAAAGATAAACTAATTCATTAGATGTTGGCCGGCCGACAAGAAAAGTTCAAAATGTTAAAAGTGTTGAAAGCGTTCAAGGTGTTTTCACAAGACTCACGAAACACATTCAACACCTCCAGACCCCGGAAGACTTTCAGCACTTTCTTCAAATGAATCTTCTTGTGATCAGCGATCTGCATCTCAGTCCAACGTCTCCGCAAAGAAACGAACAATTCTTGCAGTTCCTGGAAGCAGCGTGGAATCACCGTGATCAGGTTTTGATTGTCGGAGATCTTTTTGATTTATGGTTCGGATGGGACGACCTCACAATGGAGTTTCAGAAGCCGATTTTGCGCAGAATGAAGGAGTTGTACTCGTCCGGATTGCAAGTCGATTATGTGGAAGGGAACAGAGATTTCGGGATTTTTTACATGCAAGGAATCCTTTTCCGTAGAGTTTCAGAGGGCGTTCTAAGAACCGATTGGTATGGAAGAAAAATACACGCTGAACATGGGGATCTCGTCAATGAAGCGGATCGCCAGTACAGGGCCTGGCGACGAATCAGCAAAAGCAGATTCTCTTATTTTCTGCTCCATCATCTTCCAGCATTCGTAACATTGCGGATGGCTCTTCGGTTGGAAAAGGATATGAGAAGGACAAATCAGAAACACAAAATGTTTTATCCGGTGCAGTCCGCTGAAAGATTTTTACAACGGTTGGCTGAATCCGGTGTCGATTTGATTGTCATTGGACATTTTCATGTGGAAAAGATGGTTCAGATGCAATCGAGAAATCGGAATGTGTTATTCTATAACTTGCCTGGATGGGAACAGGGATTTCGCTATCTGGTAATACCGCCGGGTAATGCAACACCATACTTTAGAGATTGGGGAAAAGAAAATGGAAATTCTGCAACGGCGTGAAGGAAGCGTAGTCATTCTGGATATCTACGGCGCAATTTCGCTAGGGGAAAGCAAAGAGAAGTTTGCTCTCGTGATGGATGAACTGCTTTCGGAAAGCGGTACCAATGTGTTGGTGAATTTCTCCGGAATCAATTATGTTGACAGCACGGGAATCGGGGAACTCGTCGGTTACCTCAACAAGTTTGTCGAAAAGAACCGACAGCTAAAAATTCTAAAGCCACACGAACGTGTATTGAAGCTGCTGCAAATCACAAAGCTGGATACGATGTTCGAGATTTACAATGATGAGCAACAGGCCCTCCACAGTTTTTCAAAAACGTGATTTGAGCAGATATAATCCAGTACGTTCATCGTAATCGCGTTGCATCTGTTCGGGAAAGGGTGTCAACACGAATTCCGCCGTAACAGCGACAGTTCCTTCGAACAAATGCCCGCCGATCACGCTGAAATCATCTTTTCCCAGCAAGGCGTGAAGGTGAGCAAAAGGATTCCCCTCGCGAATGGCCAGGTTGCCAGAGCAGCTGATGAGCTCTGCAATCTCCGTGAATTTTCTGCGCCCATACTCTTTTCGATCCAGGTAATAATACCCGAGTTCGAAATCACGTAAGGCTCCAATCCCGCTGATCGATGCGGAGGTGATGTTCCTCTTGCCGGCAAAAACAGTCAGTTCGTTTATCACTTGTTCGCCTATCTCCAAAACGAGAACATAAGCTGAACCTTGATTCCTTACTTCCATTCTGAACCTCCCGTGAAACTTACAGAAATCTCATGTGTAACTTTAACAGGATTAGAAGTTACTTGAAGGTTGACAAACCCGGCCGCCCTTCTTAGGATTGCGGCGGAGGTCTCGATGAAGAATACGATATTGTTCCTCTGCATTTTTTTAACTTCAACCTTTGCCTTTTCACAATCTCAATCCCAAACTCAGCCTAAAGAGAAAGTTTCTAAGACGAAAAACGCGGACGACGCGAAAGAAAAACCAAAACAGAATACAGACGAGTTTACCACTCTGATCGCGGATTATTACGCAGCATGGAATACTCTGAATCCTGCGAACCCATCAAAATACTATTCACAAGAGCCGAATCTGGTGTTCTATGATGTTACCCCATTGCAGTATACAGGCTGGAAAGAATATCAGAATGGAGTTGTCAAATTGCTGGAGGGTTTCGCCTCCTTCAAGCTGATCCCGAATAAGGACCTTGTGGTCACAAGAAAAGGGAAGATCGCGTGGACAACCATGACTGTTCACATTTCGGGAAAACAGAAGGATGGAACGGCGATAGAACAGGATTGCCGGCATACGGTCATCTGGGAAAAGGCGAAGGGCAAGTGGCTCATTGTTCATGAGCACGTTTCAGCACCACTCCCCGCACCTGCGGGAAAATAGCCGAAGCTAGAAAGAAGCGATTGCTGTGGCTTCGTCTTCAAAAATTTCGAAGATTCCAAGCAAGCCTGTAATCTTCAGAGTGTGACGAATCATTTTATTGGGCTGAAGCAGCTTTAGTTTGCCACCGTTCTGTGTGATGGTCGTATAGCTTTTCACGAGCGCTCCGATCCCAGAGCTATCCATGAATTCGACGCCAGTAAGGTTTACAACAATGCGGTTGTGTTTACGCGCGGTTAGTTCAGTAACAGTGTCCTTAAATGCCTGTTCATTCGCTCCGACTGTCAGACTGCCGAACAAGTCGAGCAAAACGACGTCGCCTTTCTTACGCTTCTGGATATCAAACTCATGATCCATTGAGATTCCCCACTAATTGATTGGCTGGTTGAAAAATGCTACTATCAGCGCAATTCGCATTTGCTATTATAAAGGTGTGGTGCGGTGCAGTCAAACAATTCGCCCTCGGTTCGTGAAATATCAGTTTACAGATGAGGAAAGGCCGATACCTGAACGCCCGAACTGCCGATAAGTTTGACCTGTACCTCAGAACGGTTCAGGCGCCGTCGACCGACGCCCGTTTAATGTCGCGATGGTTTCAAAAAGTAACGGGTCGCGCCGCGCGCACATTCCGTGAGGATTTTTGCGGAACGGCTAATCTTAGTTGTGAGTTTGTCCGGCTGGGTCCAAAAAATCGCGCTTTCGCCGTGGATATTGATCCGGCTCCTTTGCAGTGGTGTATTCTGCACAACTGGCCTTTACTCACGAAATCTCAGCGCAAGCGTCTAAAGTTAAAAAGAGCAGATGTTTTCAAAACGCGCCTGCCCAAAGTGGATCTGATTGCGGCTTTCAATTTTAGTTATTGGATCTTCAAAAAAAGGAATGTTTTGCTGTCCTACTTCCGAAAGGCCAAAAAAGACCTGGTTCGTGGCGGCGTATTGATGATGGATGTGATGGGCGGCCCGATGAATCAAGCAATCACAAAGACTGAATTTAATTTAAGTGAATTCACTTACGTGTGGGAAGTGGCGGGTTTCAATCCTATCAATCACAATATTCTTTTTAAGATTCATTTCAAATTCAAGGATGGTTCTCAAATACCCGATGCGTTCCAATATGATTGCCGGATGTGGACCTTGCCTGAACTGCAGGACCTTTTGGCAGAAGCCGGGTTCCGTCACGTGCAGGTTCTTTGGGAAAATACCAACCCAAGAACCCAGGATGGAACCGGTGTTTTTCGGATCAAATCGCAGGCGTTACAGGATGAAGCCTGGCTTGCATATGTGGTTGCACAGGCCTGATGGAAGAGCGGAAAAAGTACTGAGCTAAAAATCGAATGCCAATGCAGACTCACTTGAAGTACAATCATTTGAATGACTCCAGGGGACAAAGATTTTGGGAATGACCGAAGAAGGGACCAGTAAAGCGTATCAACTATACCGGCTGGCATATTCACTTGTTTTTTGTCGATCTCTTCAGGAGGTACTGGAAGTTACGACAAAGGATCTGGCCAAATCTGTTCAAGCCACAAATGCGTTACTCTGGCTGTTTTCACCGGAACATGGAACACTTGAGCCTGTGTCATCTTATTTAACTGAAAAAGGTATCAAGACCCGCACTGTTTCCGTCGGAAGCGATTTCCTGGGTGAAGTTTTTCGTTCCGGAAAACCTCTACTTCTCAAATTGGACATGCTCAAACAACCGAACAAGCACATCCAGTTTCCGAAAGAAGTGGTTCCTTACAGCGGGTTGTGCGTTCCGGTGAAAGGAAAACCGGAACTGCAAGGTGTATTGGAGCTGATTAACAAATCCGATCCGCTTCAGTCATTCACCGAAGAAGACATCGATTTCATTTCAAAGGGTCTGGATCTGGTGTCTGTCGCGGCCGGCAACATGAAATCGTATGAAGAACAGAGTCGAAATCAACTGAATGCGATTACGCGTTTGACCCTCCTTTATGATATTGGCCAGATCTTCAACTCTACACTGGAGCTCGATAAGCTTTTACCGATTATCAGCGAAAAGATTCGCGACATCCTGGATGCAGAAACTTGCACGATCTGGTTTCTCAATGATGCCGGCGATGAAATCCGTTGCGGCATGAGCCGCGGTGCGTACCAGGAACTTTTGGAACCCTATAAATCCAAATTGGATGAGGATATTGCCGGCGAGGTTGCCCAACATGGGGAAGGAGTTTTGTTGGAAGATGCTTCGGGAGAAGAGCGGCTCATGAAGAGATTCCCGAATCCGGAAGAGACCCCTATCTATACTTACATTGCGGCGCCGCTGGAGTGTAAGGGAAAGATCATCGGAACGCTGGAAGTGATGAATCGTACCGTTGAGAAAGCATACAACGAAGAGGACCAGTTCCTGCTGAATGATCTTTCTCATCAAGCCGCAGTATCGATCCACAATGCTAATCTTCTGCGTGCGGAACGAAAAGCCAAGGAACTCGATCTATTGCTTTCTATCAGTCATGAGATTACATCAACACTCAATCTTGAGCGCGTGTTAAAGACGATTGTGAATCAATCCGCTACATTGATTCCTTATGAGCGAGCCGCTATTGCACTGATCGATAATCAAAAAGTAGATCTGGCCGCAGTTTCCGGACGAATGGAAGTGGATAAAAAGAGTTCTGAATCAAAGGATCTTCAGGAAACGGCCGCATGGGCCGCTCGCGTTGGGAAGGGACTTTATATTTCTGAGTTCAACGGGAAAATTCTAACCGATAGGGAAGAGACGAAAGAGAAGTTTAAGACATATTTCGAAAAGACCGGCATGAAATCCTTTATCTCTCTTCCGCTAAAAGATGAGGAAGGAGAGCTTGGGATTCTGATATTTGAAAGCAGTACTCCCTATTTCCTGGATGAAAGACACCTGGAAGTCGTCAGCATTCTGGCAAACCAGGCCACTGTTGCCATTCGTAATGCCCAGCTGTACCGGCAGGTTCCATTGATCAATCTGATGGAGCCTTTAATGGAAAAACGGAGAATGCTTTTGAAAATGCCAAAAGGCCGGCGAAATGCATGGCTGATCGGAACAGGGCTGGCTATTTTACTGTTGATCATAATTCCCTGGAATATGAAATTAGTAGGCGACGTAACCGTACTGCCGACCAAACAAACTCCCGTTGTCTCCGAAGTAGAAGGGATTGTCAAGAATGTGTATTTTCGTGAGGGGGCATCTGTCCGTAAAGGCGCTCTTCTCGCAGTCCTGGAAGATAGCCCTTATCATCTTGCGCTGGATGAACAAAGGATGCGCCGCGATCTGTTGTTAAAACAAATTAGTCGAAGTCAAACCACCGGCGATATGGGTGCTTTGCGGATGCAGCAAATTGAATTCGATCAGACAGAGCGCGAGATTGAATTTTACCAGCAGGAGCTGAATCGTACGAAGATTCTGGCTCCAGTCGACGGCGTTATCATTACTCCCAGAATAGAAGAGCGAGTAGGGTTTCTATTGAAGAAAGGTGACGAATTTTGCGAGCTTGCCGATATGACCAGACCGCGTGCGGAAGTCATGCTTGCAGAAGGAGATGTTGGCTATATCAAGCTCGCTCAAAATGTAAAAATGAAGATGAACGCATTTCCAACCAGAAAATTCTTTGGAACTGTCTCGCTTCTCGGTGCCCAAATCAACTCTTCCGGTGAAACACCGCATTACCGTATTGAAGCTCAGATGGAGAATCCGGACTTGTTGCTGAAATCCGGCATGGTTGGTAAAGCCAAGGTGGAAGCCGGTTATCACAGCATCGGTTATGTCTTATTACGAAAACCCTTCCAATTTATACGAAAAAAGCTCTGGGTTTGGCTTCCCTGAATCCTCGCTTCCAAAATTAAGATCGGACCTCATCGTTCGGCGACTTCAATACAGTGCCGACCAAATCTTCTATGTAATCAAGGATCCTGTCAGCCGTGAGTACTTAAAATATCCCCCACCCACCTGGGATCTTATGGCACTTTTCGACGGAGAGCACACGGATGAACAAATCATCAGTGAATACAATGAGAAATATCCGTTTGGCACCATTGATGAGGAATTTTTAGAAGCGTGTAAAGACGAATTGAAGAGTTCCGGCCTCTTAGATGTATCTTCCACAGAAAAGAATCTCATGCTCATGGACCGGATCAGATCCCAAAGGAAGCACCGCATTGAAAAGAAGAACAAATGGACATTTGAATACATGACCATTTTTTCCTTTGATCCAGACGAGTTCATGGGCCGTATCATCCCGTACTTGCGTTTTTTGTATACTCCTGCGTTTTTTGTGATTTCGACGATTGGCATATTGCTGATGCTTGTGATCAATATCATCAAATGGGATGAATTCGTGCAGGCAACGATTCAAATTTACACCTTTCAGGACAAAACGCTGTGGGATGTGATTGTTTTTTTTCTTTTGTTCACTATTTCTCTGGGCCTTCATGAATTGGCACATGCGCTTACTTTGAAGCATTACGGGGGGGAATGTCATGAAATGGGATTTCTTCTTTTCTACGGTTCGCCCGCGTTTTTTGTGGATTCTACCGAAGCGTATCTTTTTGAAAAAAGGAGCCAGCGAATCTGGTTTTCTTTAGCGGGCTGCTACTCGGAAATGATTGTTTGTAGCATCGCATCCTATATCTGGTTCTTTACGTTGCCCGGGACGACAATTCATGATCTGGCTTTTACCGTTTTTGTATTCTTTGGAATTTCCGGCTTGCTGATGAACCTGAATCCCCTGGTCAAACTGGATGGCTATTTTATCCTGGAGGACCTGGTCGGGATAGAAGGACTTCGTGAGGAATCGTTCAACTTCATCGGCTGGTGGATTAAGAAAAATATTTTACGCCTGGAAGCAGAACCACCGGCAGAACTTACCCGAAGAAAACGGCGAATCTTTGTTACTTTCGGTTTTTTTTCTATTCTATACACGGCGAGTCTGTATGCTTTGATCGTTTTCTGGATCAGGAATATCTATCTGGAAACTTTTGGCCAACTTGGTTCCGTTTTGTTCCTGCTGACGCTTTACCTACTATTCCGAAAAAAGTTACGAGCCATTTTCAATTTTCTAAAATTTTTCTATCTGGATAAAAAAGAGGTTCTCATGAGAAGAAAACCTGCTCTAGTGCTGGGATCCATTGTATTGGCAGTTCTACTGTTGATTCCGATCTCCCACATAAAGATTTCCGGGGAGTTTGTGTTGGGGCCGGTAGAAAGGGCCGAAATTCGGAGCCCGTCCGATGGATTCGTGGATGAAGTGCTGGTAAAGGAAAACGATTCGACGGCCCGCGGTCAAGTCCTTGCGCGAGTCAGAAATCCCAACGTGAGCGAAAACATAAGGCGAATCGGTTCCCGCTTGAACATTTTGGATCGGGAGATTTCTATGACAGCCTCGCAATTTGAGGGTTCGGAGAATCAGATGAAAGTTCGCGAAAGGGAGCAGCTTCTTCACGAAAAAAAAGAGGCAGAAAGAGAGGTGGAGAGATTGGTTCTGAAAACGCCCATTCAGGGAACCATCGTTACTCCACGGCTGGAAGATAGAGTTGGTAGTTTTGCTAAAAAAGGAAGCTTGTTTTGCGTGGTTGCTAACATCGATCAGGTGAGAGTTCAGATTCCTGTACGAGAATACGACATTGATGACGTAGAGGTTGGCCAAAAAGTGCTTTTAAAAGTCATCGCTTATCCTTCAGAGACTTTCGAAGGACAAGTTGAAAAGATTTCGCCGGCGAGTGCCGAACGAGTCGAAGCGTTGGAAGGTACTTTCACTAATTTTACAGTGGATGTCGTCATTGACAACAAACACAAAAAGCTCGTGTCTGGAATGAGCGGTTATGCAAAAATCTTAGCGGGCAGACATTCGATCGTGAGAAGGATCGTTCGTGAACTGAACCGGGGAGTTCAGTCTATCATCTGGTGAAAATAGAAAGAACCATCCCCGAAGGGATGGTTCTTTTCAAAAACATTAAGCCCTAGAGACCTTTCTTTCCTAAACCTTTCTTGCCCAGACCCTTTTTACCAAGGCCTTTCTTGCCCAGACCTTTCTTGCCTAGACCCTTTTTACCAAGGCCTTTCTTACCCAATCCTTTCTTGCCCAAGCCTTTCTTTCCAAGGCCTCTCTTTTCGAGCATCGTTGCCGGAACAAAATGCGTTCCAACTTCAACTTTAATTGCCTGATGATCTGTTCCAGTTACTTCCCTCATCAGTTTCTTTTGTTCTTCGGTCAACTCGATGATCGTTCCTTTTGTTTCTGACATTTACGCCTCCATTCGGTTTATTTTGTCCGCTCTGGGCAATTGCAATCTGCTTGCCAACTTCTCACTTGGGTCGCTCCAAGGGGCTGACGAGACGGTTTCCGTCGGAGTTCTGTCTTGAGGGGGAAGTCATCGCAGTGGTTAATCCCGGTTGCTGAGAAAATAATTACCCCCCAAGAACTCTCTTTTGGTTGAATTTTTGCCCCATCATCAGCTGTGAGTAGCAAATAAAAAAAAGCCAACTGCTGGAACAGTCCTCATTTTTTCGTTTCAAACGATGGTTAGCCTCAAAACTGGTATTTACGACAGAGATATTTCATTCGGTTCTTGTCAATGCCGAGAATGCCGGCAGCTTTACTCTTGACGCCTTTCACTTTGTCCAGCGCTGTTCGCAACAATTCACGTTCGAATTGTTGAACCGCATCGTCTAGATTGATGCCCTCATCCGGGATTCCGCCGAGAAGCGGAAGCGAAGCGGACTGATATCCTCGAACGGATGCAGGGAGGTGATGCAGGCCGATCATTTGTTCATCGCTCATCAAAATAAGAGTTTGTACCAGGTTTTCCAGTTCTCGCACATTCCCTTTCCAGGAATGAGCATAGAAGGGCTTCCAGCGCGGCGGGATGAAATTTTTTTAAAGGGATTTGATTTTCTTTGCAGAAGGTCCGGAGAAAATGATAGAGAAGAAGTGGAATATCCTCTTTACGTTCTCTTAAAGGAGGTACATGAACTGGAAAAACATGAATTCTGTAATATAGGTCTTCTCGAAATTCTCCGCGGGACACCTTCTCTTCTAACTTTTCATTGGTTGCCGTAATCAATCGCACATCGGTTGATATTTTCTTTGTACCGCCCACTCGTTCAAACGTCTTTTCTTGCAATACGCGGAGCAGCTTAGCCTGTACCATCGGACTGATGGATCCGATTTCATCCAGGAAGAGTGTACCCTGATGAGCCAGTTCAAACCGACCTGTGTGTAAGGCAACAGCTCCCGTGAAGGCGCCTCGTTCGTGTCCGAAAAGTTCGGTTTCCACGAGGGTTTCAGGAAGCGCCGCGCAATTGACGCTGACAAATGGTTGATCTTTGCGCTTGCTATTGTAGTGAATGGCCCGAGCGATGAGCTCTTTCCCCGTACCGCTTTCACCGCGTATGATCACTGTAGCGGATGTATCCGCCACACGGCGAATCGATTCGAATACTCCCATCATCTCAGGGCTGTTGCCGATAATGTTTTCGAATGAATATTTCCTTTGAAGTTCCATGCGCAGACGCACGTTATCCTTCCGCATATCTTGCATTTCAAGCGCCCGGTGGATGATCAGCTTTAATTCAGCAAGATCGAAGGGCTTTTTGAAATAATCGTGAGCGCCGGCCTCGACGGCTTTCAGCGTTTCTTGCATGTCGGTATTTCCCGACATAATGATGACGACCATGTCGGGGATGTTCTTCCCTCGCTGTTTTCGACGAGACCAATTCCTTCATCACATTTTCCTGAGGGGGGTAAATTCAAATCGATGAGAGCCAGGGCCGGTTTTTCTTGATTCAGAAGCTGCTCGCCCTGGATGCGGTCGCCTGCTTCGACCACCTCGTACTGCTTGCTTAACGACAAAACAATTTGCTGTCGCAGGAAGCGATCGTCTTCAATGACGGCGATTTTCTTCAGAGCCATTTTCCTCAACAGGCAGGGTAATACGAAATGTGGTTCCTGAGCCAGGCGTGCTCATCACATCAATTTTTCCGCCGTGCAAGGCAAAAATTTGCTGGCTGGTAAAGAGCCCGAGACCGAGTCCCTTTTCTTTTGTTGTTGTGAATGGATTAAATAAATCGTTCTGCACGAACGATTCGTCCATTCCGACACCTGTATCGGAAATCTCGATCTGAATCTTTTCTCTTTCTTCGTTGATGCGTCAGCCTGGTTTGATCGAAGAGTTCCACCATTCGGCATGGCTTCGATACCATTTTGCATCAAACTCTGAAATGCATTACGGAGATAAAAAGGATCCGCCCAGATCAAGGGAACTTCACCGAAAGAGGCCTCCACATTGAGTCCGTGACTTCTTCTGCTGCGGATAGGTCTTCTACAAGCTTCTTCAAAAGCTGGTTGACGTCCACTCGTAGCTTTACAACGACCTGTTGCTGATTTTCGCGGAAGCTTGCTTACGATTCCGTCCATTTTCTTAACAGTATCATTGAGAATCTCCGCCATGGTTTGCCTGAACATCGGACTATCATAGTTTTCATCCATGTTCTGCAAAAGAGCGCTCAACCGGAAAGCCAGATTCTTCATGTCATGAACGATCACGGAGTCCACTGTCTGTTGTAGCGATACACGAAGAAGATTTTTTTTTCGAGGCTCATACTGTCTCAATAGCGTGTAACTGCATCCTGGTCGGAGGCCACGACGTACCGCAAGACGAACACTGAAATGTCATCCGACTGTGGTGCGCCCGCTGCAATATTCGGCGATGCGTTGAAAGATGGCTTCAACAATTTCATCTACAGGCTGAGTGCGGTGAGCTCAATAGCAGTTCTTGCAACTCCTCTTCACCCAGCAGCTCTCCATTCTCTACTTCGTGCTTCTGTAACTCCGTCGGTGAACAGACAAATCACATCGCCCGGATGAAGCTGAATTGTGTTGTGTTCGTATGTGGCAAACGGAAATGCTCCCACAATCAGGCCGCCGGAAAAAAGTTCTTCAATGGTTCCATCCGGATGGATCAAGATAGGGGGGATTATGTCCGGCATTTACGTATTGAAATTCGCCTGAAGGCGCAATGTTCGCGTAAAATAGCGTAACGAATTTATTGCCCGCAGTCCTCTGTACAAGGTAGCCGTTGACGCTGTTCAAGCAGGCTGACGGGGTGGGACTTTTCATGGCTTCGGCGAAGAGAAGGCCCTGCACCATCGAACAAAGCACCGCTGCAGATACTCCCTTTCCCGGATACATCAGCGATCATCGCGGCATATCGGCCATCCGGAATTTTAATGAGATCGTAGCAGTCACCGCTGATGTGCCTGCTGGGAATATTTTGGGCGCACGCTTCGAAATAGCCGTAAGAGCCTATGATGCGCGGAAGCAAGGTTGCTTGAATCTCTTTTGCAGTTCTAATTCCACTTCAAGGCGTTCTTTTTCACGAACATCGCGCAGCAGTCGTGCATTTTCAATCACCGCGGTTGCATCCGTTGCAAGCGAATCCAAAATTCCCTGGCTGATTTTTGAAAAGGATTCGGTCGCCTTTTTGCCGTCCAGGTACAAGGCGCCAATCACTTTCTGATCGCCGAACGCGCTTGTGGATGAATCAAGAATACCGAATTGCTTTAGAGGCAAACAGATGATTGTTCGCAGTTCGAGATTCAGCATGCTTTCGGACACGGCGAATTTGTTCGGTCCTTGAACATCGGACATAAACACTTTTTCACCGGAGTCCATCACCTGTTTCAGAACTGTTGTGCTGATATTGACGGTTTCAGCGCCGACGGACTGCTTTGTCTTATCGCGTCCGCGTTCGATTTTCGGTTCGCCGCTTGGGTCTTTTAGAACAAGAAACGCCCTTTCGGCGCGCGTGATCTCAATGGCTGTATCCAGAACCATATCGAGAATTTCATGCAATGGGGCGGTGCCGCTCAGGAGTCGGGCGACTTCCAGCAGGTGAGAAACATTCTTCAGGTCGCTGCCCGCAACGGAGAGTATCATGGAAGGAGTATCGGTGACAAAAGGAGCGGAATCCTTCGTAAGTCTCATCCTGTGTCAGAAATAAAATCTGGGTATCGTTGCCGAGCAGGATTCGATCCTGATGTTTCAGAACTGCCGTTTGTACCCGTTGTCCGTTGACAAAAGTGCCGCACTTGCTCTGTTTGTCTACAATTGTGTAATGAGCCCCGTCTTTGAGGATTTCCGCATGAAAGCGTGACACAGAGGCGTCATTGGTCTGCACATCATTTTCGCCGCTTCGGCCAAGTGTGAACTTTGGCTTTTCAATTAGAAAAGCCCGTTCTTCGCCTGAATTCTTAACCAGTTTTAATTTGGGAAAGGGTAAGACTGGAGGTGACATTCTCGTTATCGATTAGCCGATGGTTTTCCAGCGTTCAGCCAGATAATGATTTTTCCCGATGTCCCGGGCCGGAGGATTCCTTTGCCTTCACCGCGATTCAACTCCACAAGCGCCAGGGCCGTTCCGCTTGCCGGATCTATGGTGGAACTGATCCACTTTACTTGAGCCGCAGTAACGACGGTCCGGTTGCGTGGATGCAACGAATTCTGAACGTGCACCGGTGGAGAAGATTCCAAGTTTCTCTTCAGGGATGAAAATTCTTGCCAACAAAGGTTCCATTGCAGTCACCCTGAACAATGCAACGTTCTCATCTTCCACCACGCGCTGTCCTAATTTCACGAACCGGTCGCCAATCACACCGTTGAAGGGGGCGCGAATGATGCTCTTTTCAAAATTCACTTTCGCGATATCGACTTCAGTCTCAGCACGTTCAAAAGCAAGGCGTTTGGCGTCATATTCGGAATCGGAAAGCAGCTTCTGTTCGTTCAACGATTTGGCGCGGTCATATTCCGCTTTCAATTCCCGAAGTTGCACATCGGCTTTCTTCATCTCAAGCTTCAAATCCCGATTGTCAAGTTCGGCCAGTGGTTGACCCTTCTTCACCCAGGCGCCACGTTCCACATAAATTTTTTCGATGATGCCGGTCAACCGGGTCTTGATCTCGACATCATTTTCAACCAGAAGCGCTGCATCGAAGGATATCGTCGTGGGTTGTTCTGCAAATGATGTTGCGAGGAACAGAGTCATTACAGCAATTGCGTACAAGATTTTCATCGTCAACAATCATAGCATAGGTGGGGATTTGTAACGGGAGGCCGCTCATGAGAGGTCTTTTCACGTCGCATTGACTGCAATAGATTTTCTTTCTAGAATGAACAGCAACCGATGTCCTCCGAACTTTTCGACAAATACAAGGTCTCTTTCAAGAAAGGGGAACTCATCTTTTCCGAAGGAGATCTTGGAAGTGAGATGTTCATCATTCAAAACGGTAAAATCCGTATTTTCAAGAATATAGATGGATTTGATCAGACCTTGACTGTCCTGGAGAAGGGGGACTTCTTCGGGGAGATGTCGATCCTGGAAGGGATGCCGAGATCCGCTTCGGTCGAAGCGGAAGAAGATTGTGATTTGATCAAGATCAATAGCGCGAATTTTGTCGCGATGATCAAATCCAATATCGAGATCGCGATACGGATTATGCGAAAACTATCGCTGAGGCTCCGGGAGGCAAATGTGCAGATCGAAAAATTGATGCACGCTTCAACAGAAATGTTGAATCTTGCGGAGGGTGGAGTCAAGCCAAAGCCCAAAAAGGATGCGCAAGAGGTCAAGGCTTATCTGGTTTCTACGATGTCGGGAAAGACTTTTCCGATCACAAGGACCGAATCTTATGTTGGGCGCGTGGACCGCGTCACGGGTGCCGTGCCGGAAATCGATCTTTCCGATGAGGATCCCAAGCGATTTATTTCGCGCCGCCACGCAAAGATTGTGAAGACTGATGACGGCTTCGTTCTGGTTGAAGAAATCGGTACCGTCAACGGAACCTTCATGAACAATCAGCGCCTCGCTACCGGTACGCCTGTTCCTATGAAAAACGGCGATACATTGACGTTTGCAAACATAACTCTTACCTTTTATCAAACCGGCGACGAATAAGATTCACCGCAAAGGCGCAAAGACGCTAGGGAAAAATATATTTAACTTTGCGGCTTGGCGTCATAGCGTTTGCAGTGAAGCTCTCCATGAACGATAACATTGTTATACGTGGTGCGCGCACGCACAATTTAAAAAATCTGGATGTCGAGATCCCATCCGGAAAATACGTTGTGATCACCGGAGTCAGCGGTTCCGGGAAATCAAGTCTGGCTCTGGATACGCTTTACGCGGAAGGACAACGACGCTACGTAGAATCCCTTTCTACTTACGCTCGACAATTTCTGGATAAGATGGAAAAGCCGGATGTCGATTCCATTGATGGGATTTATCCTGCGATTGCAATTCAGCAGCGAACCAGTCAGGCAAATCCAAGATCGACGGTGGCAACCGTCACAGAAATTTACGACTATTTGCGCCTCCTGTATGCGCGTATTGGAAGAACTTTTTGCTACCAGTGCGGACAGGAAGTTCGCTGCGATTCTCCGGCTTCTGTTCTTGCAGAACTCGAATCGACATATTCCAGTGAAGAAGTGGTCCGTATCGGATTTCTTCTAGAACAGGGGCTCTCTCATCAAACGCTGCTGGCGCTGAAAAGAAAGGGCTTCTATCGCGTCGTTATCGATGATCAAATTTTGGATATCGATGACTTCTATAAAGAAACGATTGGTGAAAAGACACCGGAGTTTTACATTCTTGCGGATCGTGTTCGACTGGAGGGAAATCGCCAGCGTATTGCGGATGCGCTTGAAACAGCGTTTCGTGAAGGAAAGAGTACGGCCATTTTAGAGGTCAAGGGGAAAAGGCAATATTTCAGCGATCGTTTTGAATGCAGAAACTGCCGCATTCTTTACAATAAACCGGATCCAAGGGCATTCTCATTTAATAGTCCGTACGGGGCCTGCCCGAAATGTCAGGGTTTTGGCAATGTCATGGATCTGGATCCGGAAAAAATTATCCCGGATGGTTCTTTAACCCTGGAAGAATACCCCATCGCACCCTGGAATAATTCGGAATACCGCTGGGTGTATGGCTATGCCAAAGATGTAGAGGAGCTACCACAAAATATTCCGATACAAAAATTCAACGATCTCCAGCGAAAAATTCTGTGGGAAGGCAAAGCGAGCTTCCCGGGCATTCGCCGATTTTTTGACAGCTTGCAGAACAAACGTTACAAGGTGTCTGTTCGAATCTTTCTGGCACGCTACAGGGGATACTATCCATGCAACGAATGCTCCGGCGAAAGATTGAAAAAAGACGGGCGAATTGTAAAAATCAACGGTAAAAATATCAGCGAGTTTTGTTTCCTGGATATCAACGAAGCTCAAAGTTTTTTTGAGAAACTTCCGCTTACAGAATCTGAGCTGAAGATCACTGAAAAAATCTTGCCTGAAATCAGGAAACGTTTGCAGTATCTGATCGATGTGGGACTGGAATACCTTACTTTACAACGTCGTTCCGGAACCTTAAGCGGGGGAGAGGCTCAGCGGATCAATCTTGCCTCGTGTCTTGGATCCTCTCTCGTCGGCACACTTTACATTCTGGATGAACCATCTGTTGGTTTGCACGCTCGCGATATTTCGAGGCTTAGTTCGATCCTTCAAAACCTCAAAGAAATCGGCAATACGGTGGTTGTTGTGGAGCATGATCAAGACATGATTGAGCGGGCCGATCACGTCATTGATCTGGGGCCGCGCGCTGGAGAACATGGAGGGCGTCTGGTTTTTTCCGGGACAACAGCTGAACTGATGGAGGCTACCAACTCTCTGACTGCTCAGTACCTGCGCGGTGAAAAGAAGGTGGAACAGCCTTTGAAGGTTCCTGACAAAAGGAAAAAGGAAACAGAAATCGTGCTCCACGGTGCTCGAGAGCACAATTTAAAAAATCTAACGGTTCACTTTCCTTTGAAGAAGCTTGTGTGCGTAACCGGTGTCTCCGGATCGGGAAAAAGCACACTGGTTCAAGACATTCTTTATCCGGCCATCTGTCAGGATTGTGGAGATTGGGAGGGTCCGATTGGAGCCTTCGATCGAATTACAGGAGTTAAGAACATTCAAGATGTGGTTTTCATGGATCAATCTCCGCCATCGCGAAGCTCAAAATCCGTTCCCGCGACCTATTTGAAATTCTTTGATGACATCCGGAATCTGCTCGCAAGCACGAACGAAGCCCGAAAGCACCGGCTTACAGTTTCCGATTTTTCCTTCAATGTTCCGGGCGGCCGATGTGAAGCTTGTGAAGGAGAGGGCATTCTTCGTGTAGGAATGCTTTTCCTGGCCGACGTCACTTTGATCTGCGATGCATGCAAAGGGCGCCGCTATCAGGAAAAAGTCCTGGATGTCAGATACAAAGACAAGAATATCTTTGAGATTTTGAACTTCACGATTACAGAGGCCATGCATTTTTTTGCTGATCAAGGAAGAATCTTGGAAAAACTCTATATCCTCAGCTCAGTCGGCCTCGAATATCTTCGTTTGGGCCAGGCGACCTCCACTTTGTCTGGAGGAGAAGCGCAGCGATTGAAACTCGCTTATCATCTGGCGCAGCCAAGGAAGAATGGAATTCTTTACATATTCGATGAACCAACAATCGGGCTACATTTCGATGACATCACAAAACTGTTACGCTGTTTTCGCAAGCTGATTCAAAGCGATAACAGCATTTTATGCATCGAACACAATCTCGATTTAATTGCTGCCAGTGATCACATCATCGATCTGGGACCGGAAGGAGGCCAAAAAGGTGGTTATCTGATTGCAGAAGGCACGCCCGAAATGATCGCCAGGAATTCCGCATCGCTTACCGGCCATTACCTCAGCCGCCTTCGACGCTCTTAGCACTCCACTTTCGACTTTCGACTGACCGCGCAGGTAGTGGCGCGATTCATGCGTCTAATTCCGGACAAAACGACGCGGGTGCCATGAATGTAGACCCTACAACCGCGCAGCGGCTTGTAGTACTACGTTGACACCCCACGGTTTTTCCTGTTATCATCCTCCAAAAGAGCGGCTTTGTTCTCGAGGGAGTAAGGAGAAAATCTGAATGGCAAAAATAAATTACATGGATCGCGACAATGTGCTCCGTGAATTCGAAATAACGGATGAAGCAATTACTATGGGACGCGAAGCCACGAACAAGGTGGTGATTGCAGATCCCAGCGTGTCGCGAGCACATGCATATATTGAAAAACGTTCGGATGGTTACTATCTCGTAGACAAAAACAGTTCCAACGGCACTTTTATCAATGGAAAGAAAATCAGCCAGCAGAAACTAAATCACAACGATAAAGTGAATCTCGGTAGCGCTTCGCTGGTATTTGAAGATGAAGAAGAAGGCGCCACTTTTATTATCAATCGCGGGGATATGCCGGACATGACACATCCGGATGCAGCGACATTCAATCCGAGTGAACGTGTAACCGACGCTCTCCGCCAGGCGGAAGTTTCTGTGCCGGATGATCGTCCCTTACCGCCCCCTCCGCCCCTGGTGGGTGCCCCGCCGGCTCCTCCACCGCCGGCTCCGCAACCCCCGCCTCGTCCTTCGATTCAGACTGCAGCACCACCGCCACCATCTGCTCCTGCTCCATCCGTTGCTGCAAGACCAGACCAGGAAACTCCTGTCGGTATCCTTTGTCCCTCTTGCCGTAAAGTCGTTGAATCGGGAGCACGGTTTTGTCCGTTTTGTGGCGCGTCACTCGGTCCATCAAAAGCTCCTGCTCCACAACCGCCGGCTCCGCAACCCGTGAAAGCTCCGATCCCGCCTCCTCCACAGGCGGCTCCGGCGCCACCTCGACCTCCCATGCCTCCATCGGTTCCGGCAGCTTCTCCGAAACCCCCTGCACCCCCGGCTTTCGGAATGCAACCTCCTCTCCCTCCGGTTGTTCCTCAGGCAGGTGGTGTCTTAACCTATGCAGGCTTCGGAGTCAGGCTCGTAGCAGCCATTATAGATAGCTTGTTGTTATCTGCGTTGATGATTCCATTCATCATCATCGTTGCGGTTTTTATGATGCGAATGCAGACGGGAGGAGAACCTTCGCCCCTCGCTATGATCGCGATCTTTGGTTCCTATTTTATGATCATGATTCTGAGTCTACTCTATCAGCTCATCTTCATCGGCAAAAAAGGAGCCACTCCCGGCAAGAAATTCATGAAACTGCGAGTGACGTTTCCCGATGGGCAATACCCGATTGGAATCGGTAAAGCTTTCCTGCGTATGATCGGCTACATGATCAGCGGTCTCATTTGCTATATTGGTTTTTTGATGATCATCTTCGACAAAGAGCAGCATCGTGCACTGCACGACAAAATCGCTGGCACCGTTGTTATCCGCGAAGGCTAAGTCCTCCGGTTATGCCCATCGCTATGAGCGATGAGTCATGAGTATCCGCTGCAAGTCTCCTTGCTTCTTGCTTGCTATTCTCCTGGCCGCCGGCTTTTGCTGGGGCGCCTCACCCAAACTTCCAACTGAACTTGAGCCGGCTCTGGATTTGTTTAACAGGGGCCAGCTTCTCGAAGCTTATGCGGTCCTAAACGGGCTGGAGGGCACTCATTCGACTTCAAAAGAATTCTTATTTCTGAAGGCAATGACCAAATGGAAGATGATGTGGCTGTCCACTTACAATTCTGCTGACCGGCAAGAGGTCATCGGCCTGTTGGATAATGTGGATAGTATTTGCGTACCCGGCCTTCAGCAGGACGCCGCTTTGCAGTTTTATCATGCGGCTGCCATCGGACTGCGAGCACAGGTCGCTGCCACTGATGGGGATTGGTGGAAGACCGCTAAGCTCGGAAAAAGGATGAAAAATCATGCTTCGAAGATTGTCGAAAAAGATCCTGAATTTTATCCTGCGTATTACTTGCTCGGTTCGTACAACTATTTCGCAGATGCCCTTCCCGGCTACTTGAAATTTCTCCGCGTTTTTGTCTTTTTGCCCGGCGGAGATCGAAAGCAAGGGTTGAAGCAATTGATTGAAGCGTACGAAAAAGCGGACATTACAAAGGGGGAAGCAGGAAAAACCCTCGTCATCATTTACACGTACTATGAACAAAATTTCGATGACGGCATAAAAATGTCTGACAACGTGTTGGATCAGTACGCGCCGAGCTTTGATGTGGGGTTGTACAAAGGTATTAATCTTTACTACTCAAAGGATTTCGAAGGAACGATCTCATGGTTCGAAAAACTGCGTTTGCAAATTCTGGATTACTCAGCGAAGCACGCACCGGACGACTCGGTCGTGCCAATCTACAGACCGATGGAACGGGAAATTCGTTATTGGACAGCGCGGGCCAAGATTCAGCAGCAGAAGTGGGATGAAGCTCGAGAGATTCTTCTTGCTCTGGCTGAGCCTCCTGTGCACCAACCCTATTGGTTACTTCGCGGAGTTTATCTGTCGCTCGCACAGGTCGATTACAATGAAAAGAAGGACGATAGCGCTGAGGCTTGGATTGAAAAAGTATTGAAGTGGACAGACGTGAAAGAGGCGCACGAAAAGGCGAAAAAGCTTAAAAAAAGAAAGGGGCGAGTCGCGATGTTCGAGATCGATTTTTTGTAATATCTAAATACTCATCATCAACCTTTTACCAGCTTCACCGTTCCCTTCGGTTTGTCAATCCTTAACATCACGTAGGGTTGCGTAATGACCTGAAGTGTCAGGCTGTTGGGCTGAGGCTCCGTTAGCCTGTATTCCACTAAGACATCGTCCATCTCTAACGAGACACCTTTGATGACCGCAGCGTAGCCCCCCGTCTTTTTCTCACCTGTGAAAATGACAGCCACAACTGAAGTTTCGAAATCAATCGAAGGGACCGGAGGTTGAGGAACAATCACGCTCACATGCTCTTTCCAGAGCTTCTCCCAATCCTGCTGGTTCGTGATGACCAGTGCAACGGCATCCTTCTTCCCACTGTAGGTTCCCTGCTGGATTACTTCGTAATTCACAATAACCTCTTTTTCCTCTTCTTCTTTCTTGTCGGATTTTTTCTCTTCTTCCGCGTTGATGGCAAACACAAAAGAAACTGCAAAGAATGCCGCTAAAAGCACTGCCGGAAACGCCTTCATCCGTCCTCCAAGAATTTTCAGGTATCTATAATATAGTGAACAGTGACTGGTGACCAGTGAATCGCAACAGGATGCATATCGCAGCAGTTCTAGATACCTTTGGTTTGTTGTGCCCAATGCCCATCATCAAGACTGCGGCAAAAATGAAGGATCTAAAACCGGGAGACATTCTGGAAGTCCTCTCAGATGATCCGGGAATTCAAGAAGACATGCCTGCGTGGTGCATGACATCCGGAAATGAGCTCATTCTGCTGGAGGAGCAGGGCGATGAATTTCGTGCCTACGTAAAAAAGAAAAAATGAAAAACCTGTATTTCAATAATGCTTTCAGCAAACAACCCCTGACTGAAGTTGTTGAGAAAATGTCTCCATTCTTGCATCAGGAATACGAGAATCCTCTAACCGAGTCGGAGGGAGCTGAGGCGGCGCGTAAAGCGTTGGCCGAGGCACGAAAGTCTGTTGCAACGTTGCTCGAAGCTCGACCGGAGGAAATTTACTTTGTTTCCAGTGGCACCGAGGCAAATAATTGGGCCCTGAAGGGGGCCGGCTACGCTTATCAAAGGACAAGGAATCACCTCGTCATTTCGGAGATAGAGCATTTCTCTGTCTATCAGACCGCCCAGTTTCTTCAACGCCAGGGATTCGAAGTCACATTTGTTCCTGTGAGTCCGGAAGGTTTTGTCGATCCTGCCGAAATTTCGAAGTCGATTCGGCCCACGACGTTTCTTGTTTCTGTTCAGGCTGCCAGCGATGAAGTTGGTGTAATCCAGAACATCGCTGCCATAGCCTCTTTGAAGCAGCGTTTCGATGATGTGTTGTTTCATACGGATGCTGTTCAATACTGCTGTTACGAAGAGATTTCTATGAAACGGATGCAGCTGGATCTGGTGAGTGTCAGTTCCAACGCACTCTACGGTCCCGCCGGCGCCGGCGCGCTTTACATTCGTTCCGGAACAAGAATGGTTCCGCTCCTGCATGGTGGAATGCAGGAAGAGGGGATGAGGCCCGGACTCCAGTCGATCGCGTTGATTGCGGGATTTGGTGAGGCGGCCCGTATTGTGCAGGAGAGGAAAAAAGAATGGAAAGAACAGCTCGGTGTTCTTCAGCAACGATGTTTTGAATCACTGGATTCCCGGATGGTTCCTGTAACGGGGAGCAGGAATTGCCGGCTGATCGACAATATTCATGTTTTGGCCGATGTGGATGGAGAAGCATTGTTAACGCTATTGCAAACGGAAGGGATTCGCGCCAGTTCCGGGTCTACGTGCGATCAGTATGCACAGAAGGAATCGCATGTCCTGAAGGCGCTCGGCATTGGTACAGCGCTGGCGAGGGGCTCGCTATTATTCACCCTGAGTAAGGATCACGACACGGACAGTATTCAGACACTCATCGGAATCCTTTGGAAGGATGGTGGAACACCTGAGAAAGGTGAAGCCTTCTACTTCTTCGTGACTGCTGATTTCAGGGCTTTACCTGCCCGAAATTTTGGCACGAGTTTCGCAGGTATTTTGATCGGTTTCTTGGTCTGAGGATCGCGTCCTGTTCTCGCCTTTCTATCTGCCGTTGTAAATGTTCCGAACCCCACCAGCGTCACACTTTGCCGCTTTTTGAGAGCGTCGGTGATCGTCTGCAGAGTTGCATCAAGGGCCTTCCCGGCTGCCGTCTTGGATAGGCGTGCGTCTTTTGCTATCCGTCCGATCAGATCCTGTTTATTCATTGCCAGTCCTCCTCCAAACAAATGCAGGCGGATTATACCACCCACTCAAATAGTGGTCAATTTTGTGATCATTTTTATCGTTACTAATACGTTAGACTAAACAGTGTAGTTCTTTAGCCGTCAGTTTGGGGCTTTGCGCTTTTTGCGGTGGAGCTACGGCCCTTGAAGGAGTTTGCGCGCAAACGGGCGCACCACGGCTCCGAGAATGCTGCCGCTTGGCTCCCCGGCTTTCAGGTCCTTCCATCGTGAAAAGCTTTCGAGCAGAAGGAAGCCCGAAGGGATTAAAACCCATGCATCCAGGCTCGTCGCTAAACCGGTCATCAGATTGATCAACGAGACGCTAAGATTCGCAAAAGCCAGAACCGCAACACTGAGGACCGTAAGCCTTGTAAATTTCAGCGAATCGAAGTCGTATAAACTTTCCAGCCTTACCTGATCATCGCGGCTTAACAGACCCCAGAACACCGCAAAAGTATCCACCCATGTTTTTAGATCCAGACGCCGTTTGTTCCTGTACAGTATCTGCACTTCGTCGGGATTGTAATCAATGACCGAAGCAAACCAGGTACCCTCAGGGGCTTTTTTTAGAACAAAGCGATAACTAATATCGTTGCCTCGTTTAATTTTTTCGGTTTCAATGAGACCGTACCAAACTGCGTTGAAGGCGATTCCAACGCGTGAATTCCAGTGGGGCTTCGGGAGAACTGAAATGATCTCCACAAAATCCTCATCGGTAGACGGGATTACTTGATCCTGGGCGTTCGCCAGGACGGAACGGTCCTTTTCACTGACCGGCTGCAGGTTTTCAAACTTCCGTTGCCTTCTTACAGGATCAAAAAAAATGGCGAATCGAACGCCCGATCAGAACCGGTAATGAAAGAATCACGCTGCCGATCGGTTCCTCCAGCTTGCCTGCAGTCAGCATTCGCAGAAGTGATTCAGCAAGAAAATATAGACCCGATGGATAGATCCAGTGAATCCAGGACGGACCAGGTAAGGGAACTTTAGCAAAGAAATGTATGACTAGAAAAAGAACCAAAAAACCTGCCGGCGCAAGGAGAACAACAGCAGAAAGAAATGTCATCTGATTGGCCTGCATTCCGAATCGGTTTGCAATTTTGATCTGATCTTCGGCCGGGAGCATGCCGACCACGGGAGCCATTAAAGTCAGCAACAGTTGTTGACGATTGCTCTTAATGCGGCTGCGGTAGGCGAGGGCGGTATTCCTGCACTCTTCTTTGTTGTAGTGAAACTGAACGCGAATCGGAAACCGGTCGTCCCACTGATTCAAGTAGTAGCAAATCGTTACGGGTGGTCCTGGTTCGTAGTCCTGAAAAACGACTTCGTAATACTTTCCTTCAAATTCAACGGCGCTGCCTGGAAATATGGAGTGTCCTACCGGTGAGAAACTGCGCGATTTCCATCCAGGCTTTTCGAATGGTGCATCGATCCGTAATTCATAATTGTGTCCGGCGGGGTAACGGGTTAAATAGTCGCCCGCAGCAAAATGCGAGCGGTGAATCTGTATCATAACCCGAGTTCTCCGCTTCGCTTGCGAATGGCGTCATACACCTGTTCCACAAGCTTTTCCGGATCATCAGCGTGAATTATCACAGCCCGGTTGTTCGGTTTCGCGAGATGGATCATCCATTCTTCGAGATGATCACAAAAACCACCGGTTCGCTGCAGGATCCCAATCACCTTGTTCTCGTCATACGCGATGGTGAATTCATTGAGCGCGCCCATGCTTCCACCGACAAAAATCAGTCCATGGCTTCCCCGCACATTCAAAAGATTTCTTCCAGCAGCGGATAGACCGGTGTAAATGATCAGATCGTGAAATTCACAGGGATAGCCGATCCGCAAATGTTCCGCCCGGTTTATGGCGGGGGAGAACCCGATGACTTCCCCTCCGGCATCCTTTGCTCCTCTTGCGGCAGCCAGCGGCAATCCACTGGTTGCTCCTGTAATCAGCACGGCGCCTCTACGCGCAATGCATCGGCCGGTCTCAAACGCTCGCATCTCAATTTCAGCACTCGGTATGGCTGAGGCTCCCATTACGCCAATTGTTAGTTTCATAGAGCAGTGAATTTAATATATCACTCCGTTGAACATGGGTAGTGGCAGAGCAATTCCAATGTAATTCGGAAAAAACAGCACTCTTGAATGGATGATTTTATTTTTCTAGGAACGTTCCTCTGGGAGGAATTGCTCTGCAGATCATTTGTTCAACTACTGAACGCATACGCTAAGGACCATTCATCAGAGTGGAACCAAAGTTTGGCGAATCACGCAGCAAATACTCTCCCACTACGAAGTTTCGGATTATAATTATGTGTTATGAGAAAGCTTTGTCTTTTGATGCTGTTCCTGGGCTGTTCGGCGCTATTTGCAGCCTATCCCAACGAATATCCGATGTATCTTGGGATGCTTGGGTTTTCGAAGAATGAAATTCGCGACCTGCAGGAAGGTCGAATTGTCATTCATTCTCTGAAAGATCGACGTCCCGGCGAATTTGGCATCACAGCTGCTAAAGTTTTTGATGTTCCTGGATATTTTATTCGTGACTACTATTCTTACGTTGAAAATTTCAGGAGCCTTCGAGATTTCCAGGAAGTAGGGAAGTTTAAGCTGATCCCCGAGCTGCAAGATCTTGCTCCACTAACATTCGATGCGGCGGAACTGCAGGAAATTGCCGCCTGCTCCAGCGATTGCGGTCTGAATCTAACCAAGGAAGAGATTGCTGCAATACAGAAAGGCTCCAACCTGGAAGATCTGTACCGTAAAATCCTTCTGGATAGAGTTCATCGATATTTGAAAACGGGCAATCCGTCTGCTTCCTATCTGGAAGACCTTCCGCACTTATCTGCTTACTTTCCGGACGTGGTCCGTTACTTATCTGTGTATCCCGCAAGCAGGAATCGACGAATACCCGATTTTTATTACTGGGTGAAGCAGCGGATCGGAGAGAAGAATGTGATCCAGATCAGACATGTCTTTTCGCATCGAGTGCGCGAAGATTTTGTTCTTGTGGATTACCTTGTTTACAGCAACCATTCTTTGATGGCTTCTGCTTTCGTGCTTCATCTTATTAACTATGCCGATGGTGGTTCTCCTCGTACCTTGCTTGTTTATCATGGACGCAATTACGTTGATTCTGAAACCGGCCGTGCAGCTTCCGTTGATAAACGACTATTTTCTGCATTCCGCAACGTGGGGGAGGAACTGGAAGAGAGATATTTAAGCCGGACTTATCCAGGATTCCCGTATGGACTAGATCGAACGGATCAGCGATGAATCGTCCGGATTCACGCGGTCTCCGCCATCTCGCGCTAAAAGTTCATGATCTGGAACGGATGCGTTCGTTTTACGTAGATGTTCTGGGGTTCAGCGTGGAGTGGGAACCGGATCGTCAGAACGTTTATTTAACATCGGGCTCGGATAATCTTGCTCTTCATCAAGTTCCGGAAGAACTTACATCAGGACGGCTGGACCATATCGGCATTGTGGTTCAGAAACCGGAAGAGGTCGATGCCTGGGCTGTTTACCTCAAAACCCTTGGTGTAAAACTGGCAATGGAGGCAAAGACTCATCGCGATGGCGCACGGTCGATTTACTTTGCTGATCCCGAACAGAATGTCATACAGATCATCTACCATCCACCGATCAGCGATAAGATGTAAATAGTCATGAGCAATGAATCATGAGCAATGAGACCGTGCCACCCGGTCTCAAGACTCATTGCTCATTGCTTTGGCACTCAGACGAAGGAGAATGATGGATACGATATTGCAGGATTCACTTCTGTACGGATCTCTTACAGCGCGCATAAGAAGGTTGCTGGAGCCGGTAGCACACGACTCTTTTTTGTTTTTCGAAGACACCATAAACATTCTCGTCCCGGAAGTTCGCCCGGGCCTCAAAGTATTCGATGCCGGATGTGGTAGAGGAACAATTACAGCATGGCTCGCGGAAAAAGGTTGCCATGTTGTGGCGGTCGATTCGAATCAGGATCGTGTGAATCAGACAGGCCAGCTTCTGAAGGAGAAGAATCTGGACAAAGATGTCCGGCTGGAAGTCTCCCAACTTCCGGATTCCTTTCCGGAGGACCATTTTGATCTGATTCTCGATGTATTTTCCTGGTGGCACATTTCAGATTGGGGCAGGCTGTTTAATCTTTCCCGAAAAAACTTGAAGTCTCAAGGCAAGTTGATCATCCTGGATACTTTTTTCGGATGGAAGACATCTCTTGAATTCCGACAGAGTATGCGGGAGTTGTGGCATGCCGCACTTCCCACTTTTAATGAATGTAAAAATATGTTAATGAAACGGGATTTTATGTTTCTAAGAATCGATTCCATTCAGGAATCGTATGTGCGATATCTGGATTCCGTTTGTCAAAAGATTCACGAGTTGGAAAAGGAGGATCTGGGGGACTCTGATCCGATCGAGCTTCAACAGATAAAGGCCATGTGGGAGTGGTTCCGTGCGGCAGCCCATCAGGAGGAGCTGGTGGCAACCTGCATGATTGCTGAATTAACGGAATATTGAAAACGCTATGGGAAAGCAAAAGAACGACCCATCAGGAAACATCACATCCATCCTAATAGAGAACAGAGTATTTAAGCCGCCCGTTGAATTTGCCTGCAAGTCGCATGTGAAATCCTTCGCGCAATATAAACGCATTTATAATGCGTCGATCAAGGATCCCGAGAAATTCTGGGCGAATGCTGCTCGTGAGCTGACCTGGTTTAAGAAATGGAAGAAGGTTTTGCAGTGGAGCCCTCCCTTTGCGAAATGGTTTGCCGGTGCCAGGATCAATGTGTCCTACAACTGCCTGGACCGGCATCTGGAAAACTGGCGGAGAAATAAGGCGGCGATTCTGTGGGAAGGAGAACCAGGTGACAGCCGCACTTTGACTTATCAACAGCTCCATTCCGAAGTTTGCCGGTTTGCAAATGTTCTAAAAAGACTTGGAGTCGCAAAAGGGGACCGTGTCGTTATTTACATGCCACTGGTCCCGGAGCTTGCAATCGCGATGCTCGCTTGCGCGCGAATTGGCGCCACGCACTCCATCATCTTCGGCGGATTCAGCTCGCAAGCGCTGGTGGATCGCATTCAGGATGCCGGTGCAAAAATTGTGGTTACAGCGGATGGCGGTTTCCGGCGGGGTAGTGTTGTGCCGTTAAAAAAGAATGTGGATGAAGCGCTTCAGCAGCTACCTTTTGTTGAAAACGTCGTCGTACTCAAGAGGACCGGGACTCCCATTCATATGGAGCCGGGCCGCGATCACTGGTGGTCCGAGCTTATTCAAAATGAATCAGACCAATGCAAAGCCGAAGCGCTTGATTCGGAGCATCCGCTTTTTATTCTGTATACCAGCGGTACAACCGGAAAACCCAAAGGAGTTGTTCACACGACAGCTGGTTATCTGCTGGGAGTGACGCTCACATCCAGGTGGGTTTTCGATTTGAAAGAGGAAGACACTTACTGGTGCACCGCTGATATTGGATGGGTCACAGGGCATTCTTATGTTGTGTATGGCCCGCTGTCGAATGGCGCCACCACCGTCATGTACGAAGGCGCTCCGAATTGGCCGGAACCGGATCGGTTCTGGAAAATCATTCAAAAGTTCAAAGTAAATATATTTTACACGGCACCTACAGCGATTCGGGCGTTTACGAAATGGGGCGAGCAATGGCCGCAGAAGCATGATCTGAGCTCACTACGGCTTCTTGGTACGGTGGGAGAACCGATCAATCCGGAAGCGTGGATGTGGTATTTCAAGGTGATCGGAAAAGGAAAATGCCCGATCGTGGATACCTGGTGGCAAACCGAAACAGGTATGATCATGATCACACCTCTTCCGGGGGCAACCCCTTTAAAGCCGGGGACAGCCACCCTACCTTTTCCCGGAATTGTTGCTGATGTTGTGAATAGAAAAG
This sequence comes from uncultured bacterium, assembly GCA_963771165.1. Taxonomy (GTDB): domain Bacteria; phylum Acidobacteriota; class HRBIN11; order JAKEFK01; family JAKEFK01; genus JAKEFK01. Next base: position 352,034 of record CAVYSN010000009.1, read on the forward strand.
GAGAATCCGTCGGCAAAAATCAAGGCGGCTATCTTGTGATCCGTAAGCCATGGCCGTCGATGCTTCGAACGATCTATCGTGATCCGGAACGATACAAACTGCAATACTGGAGCGACATACCTGGAGTGTATTTTACTGGAGATGGTGCGCGTCGTGATGATGACGGATACTTCTGGATCATGGGAAGGGTGGATGATGTCTTAAATGTTTCAGGACATCGTCTCGGCACAGCGGAGATTGAAAGCGCGCTTGTGAGTCACGAACATGTAGCAGAAGCAGCCGTTGTTGGGAAACCGGATGAAATCAAAGGCTCTGCCATTTGCGCTTTTGTGACTCTGGAAGGAGGATACAGGCCGACTCCGGAACTAAAAGAAGAGTTGCGCCGCCACGTTGCGCATGAGATCGGAGCTATGGCTCGTCCTGATGAAATCCGCTTTTCGGATGCTTTGCCGAAAACACGCAGCGGCAAAATTATGAGACGCTTGCTTCGGGAAATTGCCACCACCGGTTCTGTGGGTGGCGATACAACAACACTCGAAGATTTCAGCGTGCTTGAAAAACTACGTTCGGGCGAAGAAGAATAGCTTTTAACAGAAGTTCGCGAAGGAAACAAAGATAAGAACCTTTGCTATCTTTGTAAGAAATTACAGTTCGAAGTTGATTGTTATAGTTGCCTTCTTCGATACGGAAACTTGCTTGCTCGATTCGATCGGTTGAGCTTTCAGAAAACCGCTATTTGAATTGTTTCCCAACCTCGGTATACCTTCATACCAGAGCCGCAGAGTGTATGTGCCCGGCGGAACATTGTTCAACGAAAAATTTCCCTGGCCATCGGTGACAGCGTAATAAGGATGTTCCGTCAAAAAAATATGCGCACTCATCCACGGATGTCCTGCGTCGCACAAGGAAAGAATTCCTTCTGTTTGAGATAGCTTTTTTGTAATCTTCTGACCCTGAACTGGAAAAGCCAGATTAAAAATAGTGGAAGGCTTGTCGGCGACGGTGTAAGCATGCACATTGTGGAGAGTGGGATCACTGTTCAAAATCTCAACTTCAGCACCATGCGGAACAATCAAAATGTGCGGGATGTATTCACAATTCTTTTGGTCCAGTCGCACTTTCTGAACTGATAGGTTCTTCTTGCCTGATGTGATTCCTTCCAGATAAACAACGGCGTTTGGAACTTCACCGTTTTTTCCAATTGTTGCTCCCGGAACAGTTTTAGAATCTCCACAAATTTTCTGGTCCTTTGTCACTGGAATCGTTTGAGGCGCAGGCGGCGTAGATTTCCATAACACTTTGCCTTTTATCACGCCACCGTCAGCAGGATCTCTTTCCTGATAGACGAGATGCGCTCAACATTGCCGAAACCAGAAGCGCGAACGAGAAAACAAATACCTTCACTTTATTTCCCCGTGGGAGGTATCGGGTCCGGAACGGCATTTTTGATCGGTTGAATCGTGCGCAAATAAGCAAAGAGCGCTTTTAAATCTTCGTCTGTAGCCTGGCTCAGAGCTTGCCATGGCATGGGTGGAAGAATATCCCGGCCTTCGCCCAAATGTTTTCCTGTTCGCAAAGCCTTCAAGAACATGGCCTCGTTCCAGCTCCCGATGCCTGTCTCGTCATCGGGTGTCAAATTGATTGCAAAGCTGACCCCCCATGGGCCGGCCCATGCTGTCAAATCATTCGTGATGACCGCTCCCCATTTGTCGGGTGCTATGATTCCGGCGGGAATCTCGGGGAGTTTGGTGTTCGATGGATAACCGGATAATGCTCGCGATAGGTCCGGTTCCGGTCCTTTCGGTCCAAATGTCTTTGGAGTGTGGCAATCATGACAACCGCCGATAATTGTCAAGTATTGGCCCCGCTTCACAATGTTTGCGTTTGCGGATAGAGCCGTGGTTTGTGCCGCCGGTTTGTCCTGCGTAAAACCGGCGATCAGTAGAAAGGCGGTGCAAAGAATTGTGATCCCCGAAAGAATTAAGTTCCGCTTCATTTTTGAGTCTCCTTGTTATTGGTACTGAATTTCTATTTCTGAAACACCATTGATTTTTGCCCAATCTCCGTAACGGGACCGGATCATATTTTCGACAACAACGGGTTCAGACTTGTGCAGTTTTCCCAGAAAAAAGCTGAGCTCCTTGATGACTTCATCCCCTTCACGAATCTGTCCGGTAACGCGTCCGGTCGCTTGCGTAAGCACAATTAAACATGTGCGCTGCGTCATAAATCCTCCTGGCGGGGTGCGCGGGCGTGGTGAATGTCGCTCCTACACAATGGGTGTTGTAGGGGCGCGGTTCATCGCTCCGGGCGCATGCTCCATGATCAGTTTAAAGGTTTGTCCTGGATTTTTCCAATGCCGCCGCTAGCGGAAGAATTTTTTCTCCAGCGGGTATTGCAATCGGAAGATGATTTTCCTTGGGCGTCACAGGGCAGGGAAAACTTCCGCCATAAGCACAGGCGGGATTATAAGCGGTGTTAAAATCGATCACGTACCTTCCGTTCGGTTTTTCGATTAAGATCAATGTACCGGCCTGCAGGATAAGTTTCTTTTCCCACTTTTGAATCGACAAAAGGGACAAACAGCAAGTTTTTTTCCTGGAGATCCAGCAAACGATAGACTTCCAGCTTAAATTCTTTTCCATCCAACATAAAACGAATGTAGCCATATTTAACGGCGTCCCGCCAGATTCCGGATGTTGTGATGATCTGGAATTTGGCAGGGTCCGGATAACGGATCACAGGACCCTCAAAACGATATCTCCAATCCGGTTGATAATACTCCAACCCTGTAAAAAAGCCTTTCAGTTGAGCAGGAAGAGGAGAGTCCGAAGCGGTTTTGAAGTACTCGTCTTTCTCCTTTCGCATGTCCTTGAGTTCGGATTCCAGCTTCTTTTTCATAAAGCCGTCCACATGGACTGAATGCGCCAGCGCGTTAATATCCTGTTTTGGCTTACAGGAAAAAAGAGACACTGTGAAAAGAAATAAAAGGAGAATCCTGACTAGTACTCCGTAACGGTCGTTCGGAGAGCGATTCTCCACCCTAGCCCAACCGTTGTTACGCGACACCAGCGCTACACCCACGTGACACCTGTGCCAATCAAGCATTCCAAATCATGAATCTCTTTCGGACAGTCAGCGGATAAAACCAGAGGTTCGTCCTCTGTAACGAGAACGTCATCTTCAATCCGTATTCCGATATTTCGAAAACGACTGTCATCATCTGTGCCAACATAGATTCCGGGTTCCACAGTTAAAACCATTCCAGGTTCCAGCGATCGCCATTGATCCCCATTTTTGTACACTCCCGCGTCATGAACATCCATCCCCAGCCAGTGACTCGTGCGATGCAGAAAATACTTTGTGTAGTTGTGATTTTCGAGATTTTCTTTCAATGTTCCGGACAGTAATCCAAGCTGAATCATTCCTTCCGTTAATGCTTCCACAGCCAGCGCGTGCACCTGTGCATAGTTCACTCCGGGCCTCGCGGCGAATATTGCTTTTTTTTGGGCTTCAAGAACAATTTCGTAAACCGCTCTTTGTTCAGGTGTGAATCTGCCGTTCACCGGATAAGTGCGGGTGATGTCGCCCGTATAATAATCAAACTCTGCGCCTGCATCGATAAGAAGAAGCTCTCCCTCCAGCATTGTGCGGTTATTGTTCGTGTAATGGAGGATGCAGGTGTTTGGCCCGGATCCCACGATCGAGGGATAGCCGTTTCGCCTGGAACCATTTGAACGGAATACGTATTCCATGATCGCCTGCACTTCGTACTCATACATGCCCGGTCGTACGGCTTTCATCGCTGCAGTATGGCCTTTTGCTGAAATCTCAGCGGCTCTGCGAAGCATTTGAATTTCTTCCGTACTCTTGATCACGCGCATTTGTTCCAGTATCCGGGAAGGATCAACAATCAAAGAGGGCGGATACACGCCGGAACGATATTTTTGACGTACAAATTCGATCATGGCAAGAATTTTCCGGTCGAGCTCACGATTTTTGTTGATCTGGTAGTAAAGCGCGGAGGCGTTTTGTAGAAATTCAGGCACAATGTCATCCAGTTTTTCAATGCCGTGTGCCATTTCGGCGTTAAAATCCTGGATCGCTCCTTCCACTCCCGAGCGCAACCCTGTCCAGGTCTCTTTTTCCTTGTCACGCTGGAGCACGAAAAGCACATACTCATGTCTTGGGTGACCGGGCAGAAGCACACATAATGCTTCAGGTTCTTCGAACCCGGTGAGGTAGAAAAAATCGGAGTCCTGACGGTATTCGTGCTCCACATCTCCGTTTCGAATGGAAGCCGGTGCTGCAGCAAGGATTGCTATACTGCCGGATTGCATCCGGTTCATAAATTCCCTTCTTCGGGCTGCAAAAACTTCTCGATTCATACTTCTTACGCGGGCGGAATTGTTAGGGGCGCGATCATCGCGCCCGATTTGGTTACAAATTCATGTCTACCCAGATACTCTTCACCTGTGTGTAAGATTCCAGCGCATGCATTCCGAGCTCGCGTCCGAAACCGCTCTGCTTATAACCGCCAAACGGGGAAGCGGGATCGTAGATGTTATAGGTGTTGATCCAAACCGTTCCGGCCTTCAGTTTTTTTGCAATGTAATGCGCCTTTTTTACATCCCGGGTCCAAACTCCGGCAGCCAATCCGTAAACAGTGTCGTTGGCCTGCGCAATCAGATCATCAAGATCTTTGAATCGAATGGCTGAAAGGACCGGACCAAAAATTTCTTCGCGCGCGATTCTCATTTGATTGGTTACATCATCAAAAATGGTCGGTTGAACGAAATAACCTTTGCCGGTGCCGACTGTTGCGCGATCGCCGCCCAAAACCACTTTCGCTCCCTCTTTTTTTCCGGTCTCTATGTAGGATAGGACTTTTTCGTACTGGTCGGCGTTGCAAAGCGGACCAAATCTGGTTTTTGGATCCAACGGGTCGCCGACGCCCAGTTTTTTCCCGCGCTCGATCAGCTTTTCAACGAATGCATCATGAGCGGATTCCTGAACGAATAGTCGTGAACCGGCCGCGCAAACTTCCCCTTTGTTGTAAAAAATTCCATTGAGCGCTCCTTTTGCGGCTGCGTCCAGATCCGCGTCTTCCAGAACGATATTCGGCGACTTTCCACCAAGCTCCAGAGTCACTTTCTTCAGTGTTTTTGCGGCTTCCTGCATGACCAGAATTCCCGTGGATGTTCCACCGGTAAATGCGATTTTATCGATTCCCGGATGCTGCAGCATTGCCGATCCTGTGATCCGCCCGTTTCCAGTCACAACATTGAACGCACCTTCGGGCAACCCGATTTCCTGACAGATCTCTGCAAGCTTCAACGAAGTAAGCGGACTCTGTTCGGATGGCTTATGGACCACTGTGTTCCCCATCGCAAGCGCCGGGGCAATTTTCCAGGAGGCGAGCAACAATGGAAAATTCCAGGGAGTAATGGTTCCGACAACTCCGACAGGTTCGCGCAATGTGTAGTTTAAATAATTACCCTTCACCGGAATCGTTTCTCCATGATATTTGTTTGCCCAGCCGGCATAGTAGTGAAAAAGTTCTGCAACAAACGGAATATCAATATTCCTGCTTTCGGAAATGGGTTTTCCTATATCAATTGTTTCCAGATACGCAAACTCATCCACGTGCGCCAGGATCGCATCGCCGATCTTGTGGAGCAGTTTCCCGCGATCGGTTGCGCTGAGTTTGCTCCAGGCACCCTCTTCAAAAGCTTTCTGCGCCTGCAGCCACAGCCTGATCGACATCACTTTGGTCCGCAAGCGCGATTTGCGTAATCACTTCTTCCGTGGCCGGGTTGATCGTGTCGAACCGTTTTCCGGAACTCGGTTCCGTCCATTTTCCACCTATGAATAAGATTCGTTTGCGGGAGTGCGTGCTTTAGTTCCATTGATTCGGTCTCCTAATCACTTTCTACTTTCCATTTTCTGCTTCCTTTATTTTCCTTTAAAATTCGGCGTGCGCCGTTCCGTGTAGGCCGCCAGCCCTTCCTTCGCATCGTCGCTTTCAAAAAGCTGTTGCTGAAGTTCCCGTTCGAGTGCCAGCGCATCTTGAAACGCCATTTCAGATCCTGAAACAACCGCACGTTTGATCCGGCCCACGGCTTTACTTGCTTTCCCCGGAGGCAAAAATTGCTTCGCATAATCAATGACATGATCCGAAAACTGTTCTGAATCAAAAATGTGATTCAGAAGTCCGTGCTGTAAACCTTCTTCGAATTCGAATGTCCGTCCAAGCGCCATCATTTCTATCGCCTTTGATTTTCCAACCAGACGTGTCAAACGCTGGGTTCCGCCGGTGCCCGGTAATACACCAAGATTGACTTCCGGCAGCCCGATCTTGCCGCCCCCTTTTCGGGCGATCCGGATGTCAGCAGCCAGAGCGACCTCCAGTCCACCCCCGACGCAATGTCCATTGAGCGCAGCGATGACGAGCTTGGGCGTTTGTTCCAGGCGGTTCAATGTCTCGTTTGCATGCAGACAAAAATAGTATTTGAATTCCGGAGTAACGCTTTGCAAGCATCTTAATATTGGCTCCGGCACAAAAAAACTTTTCGCCGCTGCCTGTCAGCAACAAAACATGAACATTCGAGTCAAACCGCGCCTGGAGAATGGCCTCATCCAACTGACGCATCATTTCGTAGGAGTATGTGTTCGCAGGTGGATCATTCAATGTTAAAAAAGCAATTCCATCCGTAACCCGATATTCCACTAAAACTTCACTCATGATTCTTTGACACTCCAAAAAACCGTATAGTATAATACGACCTTCGTTGAAAAGTGACTAGTGCTGATCACTGGACACCGATCATTGATCACTTAAGATGAATCTTTCGACTTCGAATCTCGATCCCAAAGATAAACATATTGGCGACTTGCTCGCAAAGTGTGAAACATCACTCCATTCTCGAAACTTCGAGGATGCCATCAACGGTTGCCGGGCTGTGCTGAATATCTCTCCAGACAATCAGCGCGCAAAGGAATTGATGGACGAAGCCCAAAGTAAACTTGAGGCTGAGCTATTCACAAAGGAGAATCTCCGCAAGGCGCAGGAATTTTTCAAGCTCCGGGATTACCAGAAATCCATTAACGAATGCCAGAAAATCCAGTTACTGGATCCCGACAATCAGATGGTAAATGAGCTTCTAATACGATCTCAAGAAAAGCTTGAAGCTGAACCATTTGTGCAGAATTTCATCAATTCAGGACGTTCTCTTTTTGAAAGCGGGCTCTACAGCGAAGCCATTTCGCAGTGGGAAAAGGTTCGGTCCATTGATCCGGAATATCCGGATCTGGACCGATTGATCAATAATGCGCGCCACATGAGCGGACTCGGATGCTTCGTCAGGCGGAGAGCCTCTGTTTGATCTGGAATCTCCACCGCCAAGCGCCGAAGCTGCACCGGAAGGTGATGGTTTGGGTTTCGTTTCGGATCAGGATCGTATTCGACAGCTGCTGGAAGAGGGTGATCGTCTTGTTTAATAACGAGCAATATCAGGGTGCCATTGAAGTATGGTCTGAAATTTTTATGCTGGATGTGAATCATCCTGACGCCCTGGAACGGATTGAAACAGCAAGGACGGCCGCGAGCGAGCAAAGGCTGAAGCTCAGGGACATGGTTAAAGACGCGCAGGCTGCTTTTGAAAGAGGAGAGGTTGAGGCAGCACATGAGCTTTTCAATAAAGTCCGATCGATCGATCCTGAGAACTCGGAAGCAGCAAAATATCTGAGTTTGATCGAAAGATCGGATGAAGAGCCAAGTCTGGAAGCATTGATCGCCAGCGGTGAAGACGCTGAAAAACGGGGACAGTATCGTGAAGCTGCGCAATATTTTTCGCAGGCCCTGGCCGTCGATACTGAAAACGCAGTCCTGGCCGATAAGATCAAGAGTCTCAATCTGCTCGCGAAACGCAGCGAACAGAGCAAAAATCTTCTGGGCAACGCAAGAGCATTTGTAGCAGAAGGAAAATTTGAATCGGCACGTCACGCTTTAACGAAGGTTCTGGAAACGGATCCGACAAACGCGGAAGCCGTTGAGTTGATGCGGACCGTCAAGGACGCCGCTCCAATGGCCGGATCTTCCATGCCCGGTGCAGCCGTACGAGGCGCTGCCGCGCCTGTGGCGCGTCGCGGATTGCCGGTGAGCCCCGCACTTTTAATCGCAGTCATTGTTCTGGTAGCGGCAGCAGGCGGTTACTTCTTCTTCTTTGCAGGCGATGATTCCGGAGACGGATCCAAGAAAACCACCGGTAACCGGCTCTCCTCCAGATATAAGAATCCACAGACCTCCACACCGGCACCTGGAACTACGACTACAACACCGGCCGCCACCACACCTGCGTCAAACGAACCTGAATCGGACAAGGTCCTGCGTCTGCTTCGGGAAGCGCAGTTTTATATTCGTGAAAAAGAATTCAATACGGCAATTACAAAAGCCGACGAAGCACTGGCATTGCAACCGGGAAACAAAGATGCCATTTCGATACGGCTGCAAGCAAAAAAAAGCATTGAGGATATTGAGGCAAAGGAAAAGAAACTTTTGGCGGAAGCGAATACTTACTTCGAGTATTCTGAATTCGCGGGAGCCGTAAAGCTGTACGAAAAATATCTCGCGAATCATCCGGACGAAAGACCAAACGTACTGCCTCTGATCCTGAAGTGTTATTACAATCTCGGGGTCATTGCGATCCGGGAATGGAGATGTGACATAGCGGGTGACTATTTCCGCCAGGTTTTGTTCATTGACGAAACCGATCAACTGAGCAGGGATGCCCTTGCGATTGCGCGGAGATGCCAGAAGTCAGGTACAAGCGACATTGAGGTACGGAAAGCCGTTGCCTTGATGGAAATGCGCCGGTAGCTGGCGGCTCGCCATTCGCTGTAAACGCAGACGAATGTCTGCAAGAACTGAATAGCGACGATACCATGCGAAAGGATACGCCTGTCAACACTCAACTTCCAGAGTGGAAGAAAGAAATTGCGGAGAAGGTGAAGGCTTACGGTGAACGTAAAAAGAGACTCACCACTCCACCCTATCCAATAAAACAGAATAATGAATCCAAATCTCCGCAGGATGCTGATAGCTGAGAAGCCGGCCCTTCCGTTTTCTCAGGACGCCGCACCCGACCCGCCGGCCAGGGGGATCCATGATGAAGTAAAACCTGTGTTGTACCCTTCCAGAGAAACAGATTGCTCAACCACCCGTAGAAGTCTGGACTCAGGACATTCAGGGTTTGGCGGCTCCTGAAGAAGTAAAGGAAGGAACGGCTTCCTCCACCGGACCTTATCTAATCAGGCGCATTCTGGCAGGACTCATCGATCACGCGATACTTGTCGTGGTGGCCGGTGTGATCTTGCTTGTGTATTCGTTTATAACTCGCGAGTCCGTTGAGCGTATGATCCTCGTCAATTGGATGGGATGTCTATTTCTTTTTCTGTTGTTGCATTTTATTTATTATCTGTACTTCTTCCGGGCATCCCGCCAGACTCCGGGAATGCTGTTTGTTGCGTTGGAACTACGGGATCCTGTGGTTTCAGTTATTCCCTTGGATAAGCTGATTGTCCGTTGGTTTGCCTTCATCGTTTTAAATATTCTCAACCTTCTGCCGGTGGCGCTCGGGAAAAAAATGTTGTTGTTGGATCGACTTTCCGGCACTGAAATGCGGTCTTTTAAGTAGATGCGCTGGTACGGATATATCGCTTTACTCTCGCTGGGACTTTGCCAGTACTTGATGTTTCAGCGGGTGGAGCCTGTCTACACGTTCTTTACTCCCATCCAGTGGTGGAATTACATTTTTCTGGCTGATGCGATTGTTTGGGGTAGACAGAAAAAGAGTCTGATCACAGACCGTCCACAGGAATTTCTGCTGATGCTGGTTCTTTCGAATGTCTGCTGGCTGATTTTTGAAGGATACAACTTGCTTCTCAGGAACTGGTATTACATCAACCTTGCGCCACAACAATGGCAACGAATGCTTGGTTCTTTTACAGCATTTGCCACAATTTTTCCCGGAATTTTCGTGACGGCAGATTTGCTCGAAGGTTTTGGACTGTTCCGGGAGAAGATATTGAAACCGAGAAAAATCAGCTCTGGTTTCTTGATGGCCTCACTGGCAGGTGGTAGTATCGGCGGTTGTCTTTCCGTTGGTTTTCCCGTCACCGTATGTTTTCGGCCTTGTGTGGCTCGGGTTCTTCTTCTTGCTTGAGCCGATCAATTACTGGAAGGGGAACAGCTCGATTTATGCCGATATTGAACGGGGAAGCTGGCGCCGTTTGTGGTTGCTTCTTGCAGGCGGAGCAATCTGCGGCTTTCTCTGGGAGTTCTGGAATTTTTGGGCAGGCGCAAAATGGATCTACACCGTGCCCTTTACGAAGAACCTGAAATATTTTGAGATGCCTTTGCTGGGACTGCTCGGCTTTCCTCCCTTCGCGCTGGAATGTTTCGCGATGTACCACTTCACGCGCGGTCTTCTAGGCCAAGCGCGCCGGCTCAAGTGCGGCGCGATGAATCGTTTCGCCCGGTGCGCACTCCTGCGGAACTCTGCCCAGGCAGGACAACACTACAATTCGAAGTAAACTCGACCTTCCGGAGTATCAGCAGCGTAGATGTGTTTTTGTGGAAAGCCTAACTCTGCGAAATTTCTGTTACCCCAGGCGGCTTCTCCTGTGTAAGAAGTTGTTTTTTCGGGTTTGAGAATACCGCCACATCCGCATTCCGCCGCCAGGGAATATTTGATTATGGGTTCCGACAAAATCAACGGATGTCCCGCAGGATGTGCAGGTCGCAGCAATCGTTAAGTCTCTATCAAAATCCCAGTTGAGTGCTGTTGCATTCCACCGTTTTCGCGCGTGAGCGAGAATGCCGCTGAGCGGTGTATCCACTGCGATCTCCAGTTTTTCGATTGTTTCCGGGAGCGGATCGGCCGTAGTGTGCAAGCCGCATTCTTCTGATTTTGCCAGTTCAATTTCAAAGAAAACGTCACTCAATCCATAAAGTCCCAATCGCTTTCCCGCAGGAACCGTCAATCCATGGAGAGCTCGTATTCCGATTTGAACTTGCATTCCCCCCACGATGGACGCTATGGTCGGTGCGGTGGGAATATGTTGCTTGATCTCCGGGTCGGTGCTTTTCAAACAGGAAAGACGTTTTTGCAATTCCGACCGATCAGTCGGACTGAGCGTACATTCGTAACAGGCGGTTTCAGGCGGATGAAAAGTTGAGACGGATCCGTTTAAGGTGTCGAGCCCTCCGTCAATAAACATCTTTCTCAGCAAATAGCAATTGCGGTTCATGTAATAGCGGGCTTCACGATTGTCCAGGCAGCCGAAGATCAGGTCGATTTCCTTCAGAAAGGCGAGACCAAATTCGTAGCGCACATCGATTGTCAGAGCATGAGTCATGCAATCCGGATTCAGCTCTTTTGCGCGCGATGCCAGAACCTCCGCTTTCCATTGCCCGACATCGGCTGCACGAAAGAGAACGGAACGGGTCAGATTCGTGGTTTCGATACGGTCAAAATCCGCGATCCAGATCTTCCCGATGCCGAGCAGCGCAAGATTCTTTACAACCTCGTTTCCCAACGCTCCCGCGCCAAGCACAAGCGTCGAGGCCGCTTTTAATTTGTCCTGGTCCCACCACCGGATCAGGCGCAATCGCTGATAACGGTCTTCGTCAGGGTTGCTCAACCGGAGCGTCATAGCTGTTCTCGCACTTGCTCCCGGACCGCCTGGATTTCATCCGCCATTCGTTCGAATGAAACTTTTAATTTGTCGTTTCGCTTTAAAAACTCGTTCTCCGACCATTTGAAACTTCCAAAGGATTCGAGAAACTCCCTGAATTGCTCTTCAATTTGAAAAATAAAATCGTAAAACAGGATTCTTCCCGTATGGTTTTTGTAAAGACCTTCTAATATGTTAAAAGACAGCAGCACGGTTTCCGCCCATCGCAGCTTTGCTGATGCTAACGGGATGGATTTGGCGGCTTTGCGAAGCGATTGCGAGATCGAAGACGCGAAGAAATTCGGGAACGGAGCATCGCCGGCGAACAACGGCGGCTGCATTTTGCGTTTACGCTTTTTATTAGGAGGCAAGACCGCCAGGATCTCCGCGTGAATTTTCTGCGCTTCCAGACATTCCTTCCAGTGCTGCAAGACGCCAGGATCCGTATTCATGATGCAAACCCATGGAAGCGATTGCAGCGCTTTTTCAAAGTCGAACACTTGATTTTCTGAGAGCTTTTTCAACAAATCGACTGACGGCATCATGCTCTGCAGGACAGGAAACAATTTGAAGAAGGGCCGAATGCTTTGTATTGGAGACGACTTCACCGAGGCACTGTGGGCAAAAAAAATAGTATGAGTAATATTTATTGCTGCATTCTTTGCAGTTGTAAACGCTCTTCTCGCGTATTTTAACCGGCCCTGTTTTGGATGACGTGGGGCTCCGGCGAATCTGAATTTTCATTTTTTCAATGCAGATTCGGCGGTCTTTTCAAAAATTCTCAAGTGTGGATTCATCGAACAAACAGAAACGAATTTCGCGAATCGAAGTGTCTCCCTTGCAGTACTTCCGAACAGCTTCCAGCATCGTGGCGGCGCATCGATCGACCGGATAGCCAAAGATACCGGTGCTGATCGCGGGAAGGGAAATGGTTTTGATCTGGCCTTCGTCAGCCAGACGCAAACTATTCCAGGTTGCCAGACGGAGTTTTTCGTCTTCGTCCCCTTCACCCATGCGCGGGCCGACTGCGTGGATCACATACTGTGCTTTTAAATTTCCACCCGATGTAATTGCTGCATTTCCTGTGGCAACAAAGCCAATTCGATTGGATTCCTCCTGAATAGCAAGGCCTCCCTTCCGTGCGATGGCCAGGGCAACACCACCGCCATGCTGAAGGTGATTGTTGGCTGCGTTGACGATCGCTTCCGTGTCTTCTTCTGTTATGTCACCTTGCTTAAGAACAATCTGTGTGTCCTGAATCACGTAATTCATGCTGTCCTTTCGCAAATGAACAAAACTTCCTTAGCATTCTCTGCGCCATATAAGTGTTTCAATAGCCCTTTCAGCACGTCCCCTACAATGTGTGACGCATGGCCGAGATTCAGGGGGACTTCCAGTTCCATCAACATACATCGCCAGTTCTTCGCCTCTTATGCGGAATTGAATTTGTGTTCCTTCACTGAATTTCAAGGAACGCGCAATCGCATCCACCACGCTCCCGCTCAATTCACTGATGAAGCGGTTGAGCTTCAGCTCCTTCCCATCCACTATGATACGCGAATTCATTGTATCCACTTTCTTGCTGCGCGGGCGTCCCTGCCCGCCAAGATTACGGATTCAAGACCACTTTGCCGTCGGCGTAGATCGCCGTGAGCGTTTCGCCTTTAATTTCAAGCGCCGATGCTCTACCTTCCGGGTAGAAAGCGCGATTCATTCCAGTATCGATCAGGATGACGCTATGATTCTGCCTGGATTGAATCTCCCCATTTTTTACGACAGTATGACCCACCACAAAACGCCTGGCCTTGTAGGTATCCAGAAGTGCGGGTAATGCAGCCGCGAGCTCTTCGTCGGTCCATTGTGCGTAACCTCGGAACCAGAGTGGACCTTCCGGATAAATGCTTAACCAGGTTGTGAGATTTAGAAATGTCTCCAGCGTTTCATCCTTCTTCCGGATCTCAAACTCTTCTTTTGCAGCATCAATCATTTCGTTGAATGTAAAAAAGGGAAGGATGACTTTCTGGTCCACCATCGCTTTTTTCAACCTGTCGAATAACTGCAGCTCCAGTCGAATCCGGTTGTTGATTTCCGGGACGTTCAGCGGAGCCATTTTCGGATCGATGCCGCCATGCACGAAAATATTATGGTTCAAATCTAATGCAGCATTTTGTCTTGCGGAGCCACTTTCCATATTTTCCGCCCGCTGCATACGCATCCCCGAATTCCAGATATCCCGTCGGATGCGTTTTGAACCAATCTGCCTGCACCTGCTCCGTGAACTCAGGCGCCGACTGCTTTCTTTGCTTCGCTTTTCGAATCTTGAATTGCTTCCACTTTTCGAAGGCCTCCCTCAGGCGCTTTTCAGATTGTGGATCCGCGAAGTTCGCGAATTCTTGAGCGGGAACATAACGAAGGTCGCCCATCATAACCATGACCTCATGATTTCCAAGGAGAGAATGCACCCTTCCTCCTTTCCCGGGAGCCTGAGTTTCCAGCTTCATAAGCAGATCGAGAACCTGTTTGCTCTGCGAACCTCGATCGACCGCGTCACCTGTTTGAATGAGAATCGAATCGCCGCCTGTCCAATTCCCGGTCTGATCCAGAATTTGCGCGGTTTGAAGAATGCTTTGGAACGAGCTCAAGTCCCCATGTATATCACCGACAGCTACAATTCTCGGTTGATCGGCTGCAGCAAATACGCTCAGCAGAAGAAAGAAGAATACAAGAACTCGCTTCATGACCTTCCTATACTAAGGATGAAAATTGACATACGCAAGAACGCTATTTTACAATGTGTTCAGCGTGTTCAACGAGGTTTCCCGCATGTTCCACCGATTGTGCGTTTCTTTCTTCGTAGTGAGTTTCGTGCTGACGATTGTCTTTTCCGTTTTTGCCGAGGAAACGCTCCAGAAGCCGGACCTGGCGCAACTATATCCGACACTGGAAGCGAAAGAGAATGCCCTGCGCAACGCAAAGATCATCAAAGCGAAGAAGCTGGGTACGGGAGTCACGAATCCACTCAAACTCACTTTGCTCGATGGAAACACTGAGTTCAATGCAGTCTTCAAGAAAGTCGATGTTCGAAAAACCGGGGCGACTCAATTGAAGAGTGGCGTTGAAATGGATTTTAAAGATTGCTGGCAGTTTGATGTGGCGGCATATGAATTGGACAAACTGCTCGGTCTGAATATGGTCCCTCCTACTGTGGAACGGAGATACGAGGGAGAAAAGGGCATGTTGCAATGGTGGGTTCCCGACGCAATGACGGAAGGAAACCGCAAAGAAAAAGGTTTGAATCCGCCTGATCCAGAAGCTTGGAATCAGTATCTCTACAAGGTCAGATTATTCGATAATCTCGTTTATAACATCGATCGCAATCTTGGCAATCTTCTGATCACGCCGGATTGGAAAATTTGGATGATCGACCATTCCCGTTGTTTCAAAAATATTGAGACACTGAAATCCAAGAGTGATTTGACCCGCTTCTCATTATCGTTTATGGATGCGCTGAAAAGATTGGATGAATCCAAAGTGAAGGAGCGCTGCGGCAACTATCTTACAACTTTTGAAATTCGTTCCATGTTGAAACGCCGTGATGCAATCGTCCAACTCTTCGAAAAAATGCACAACGAGCAAGGGGATTCGATCCTTTATCCGTAAAGAAGAGACGGGCGCGATGAATCGGCGCCCCTACAAACCGTATAAACATTGCAGGGGCGACATTTAAGGTGCCCGTGTTCCTAGCTACCAGCCAGGCCTTACGATTTGTAGCCCTTCAATTTCTCCCCAAGCCTGGAATCCGGTACAATGCGCAGGAATGCGTGAAAGGACCGACCGTATTTCCCGTGATATTTCCTGAAACGGCCAATCTTTCATCTCCTTGCTGATTCTTCTCCTGTAGGTCAGATGAAGAATCTGTTTGTTGGACACGCTCGTGGAATTCGGAGTCCTTGGTCTTCGTTTTGCTTTCGATTGCAATTTGCGATCTACAATCTGCAATAAAGAAAAGTGCCGGAGGTCGGAGTCGAACCGACACGCTGCGTAAGCATCGCGGGATTTTGAGTCCCGTGCGTCTGCCAGTTCCGCCACTCCGGCAATTGCGTCAATGCGTCAGCATTCGCGTCTGGCCGTGTTCAATTTTAGAAAGGCTGCGCAAAAGAATCAAGCGAATTACTTCTTTTCCGCTTCGGCTGGTGGCTGAATTGATACGAGTTCAATATCGAAAAGAAGAGCCGCATTTGGAGGAATCACGCTTTGAAAGCCATTTTCCCCATAGGCCAATTTTGGCGGGACAAAGAGCTGCCATTTGGATCCGACCGGCATCAATTGAAGTGCTTCTGTCCATCCTGGAATGACTCCATTGACCGTAAAGGATGCAGGCTCACCGCGGTCATAGGAGCTGTCGAATTGCTTTCCATCGAGAAAAGTTCCTTTGTAATGCGTTACAACTGTGTCTGTGGCCAACGGCTTTGGACCCTTTCCTTCTGTAATCACTTTATACTGCAATCCGCTTGGAAGAGTGACGACCCCATCCTTCGCCTTATTCTGATCGAGAAATGCTTCGGCATCTTTTAAGTTTTTGTCCGCCATTGTTTTCCTTTTGGCAAGCTGGCGATCCGTCACTTCTTTCTGCAGATTCGTCAAGACCGTACGAATCTCTGCTTCGGAGAGAGCCGGTTTGGTATCTGCCAAACCGTCTTGAATCCCTTTTGTGAGTGCGCCGACGTCGACTTTGACCTCCTGCTCGTGGAGATTCATGCCGATATTCAGACCGATACTATAGCTTGTTTTTTCCTGATCCGTCATTGGAGCTGCGGGGGCGCTTTGAGCCGGCGCCGTTTGCTGTTGCGCGAAAGAGAGCGACGCTGCAAACCGACACCACAAGCGCTACTGTTACGATTGTTCTTTTCATTCTTTCCTTCCCTAGATTCGTTCCGTAAATACGATTTCTGTATATTAAGCCAATTTCACTTTTCTTGCCATTGACAGCGCCATGAAAAGGAATATAATTATAGATGACATATATAAAACTTATATAAGATTATGATACGCAGAAAAGTACGAACGTTTTCGGCAACGGACCGTGAAGTGCACATGCTTGATGCGATTGCGCGTTATCACGGATGGAATAAAAGCCGCATGATTACAGGTTTGATTCGCAAGGAGTTCTGGCGTATTTTTCCGGGAGGAACGGATCAAATTAAGCCTTTGAAAGGGGCACGAGTGGAGGAGCGTTAAAGAGAATGATCAGCATGGAAGGGATCAAAACCATTCCCACATTGCAAGAGGATATTCGCAAGCTTGCAAAGGCGAAGAATGCAATCATCCTGGCACACAATTATCAGGTGGCTGAAGTGCAGGATGTTGCCGATTTTGTTGGCGATTCGCTCGGTCTTTCTCTGGAAGCTGCAAAGACAGATGCCTCGAACATCATTTTTTGCGGTGTTCATTTTATGGCCGAATCTGCCAAGATTCTGAATCCTGCGAAGAGGGTCTTTCTACCGAATCTCTCCGCCGGGTGCTCACTGGCAGATTCCATCACTCCCGAATCGCTGATGGATTGGAAGGAGCGGTATCCGGATCACACCGTCGTTACGTATGTGAATTCCAGCGCAGAAGTCAAAGCGCTTTCCGATTATTGCTGTACTTCTGCAAATGCTATATCTGTGGTACGACATGTGCCCAATAACAAAATCCTTTTCACGCCGGATCGCAATCTGGGGAACTGGGTGAGAAAGCACGTACCCGGAGAAAGAGATCGTGGTTTATGACGGGGCGTGTCCGACACACGATGTATTGCGCGGTGCGAATGTTAAGAAAACATTGACCGAGAATCCGGAAGCGGTTGTTGTGGCTCATCCGGAGTGCCGTGAAGACGTTCTTGCTCTGGCCGATGAAATCTGTTCGACTTCTGGAATGATGAACGTCGTCGAAAAATATCCAAACGCCAAGACGTTCTTGATTGCAACTGAGAATGGAATCATTCATCAGCTCAAGCAGCGCTATCCCGATCGGGAATTCATCATTGCCGATGGCTGCATCGGATGCCGTTTGCATTGTCCTTACATGAAGATGATCGATCTACCTGCTGTGCTCCGTTCGCTCGAAGAAGAGGTGTTTGAAATTCGCGTAGATCCTGATGTGGCCCGTGGGGCATTGCTGGCTTTGCAGCGAATGATGAGTGTTCCGCGAGACAATTAGCGAAACCGGTCGATCCACTCCTTCCAGAGCTCCAGCATCAGGACCGTCCACAGCGCCCGACTGTTGTCGCGACCCCCGCTTTGATGCTCATCCCATTTCGAACGAAGCAATACGTTGTCTGGAAAAAAAGAAGAGGAAAGAATCATCCGTTCTGCCAGCGGTTTAAGTTCTTTCCGGATCCATTCGGCGGCGGGTGATCCGAATCCGTGCTTCGGCCTGCGCAAAACAGCATCAGGCAAGTACTTTGCCGCAACTTTCCTGAACAGTCGTTTTGTCGAGGTACGGGAAACCTTGTACCGTACAGGAAGTCGATTCATGAATTCGATCAATTCGCGGTCCAGGTAAGGTACACGCGCTTCAAGTCCGAACGCCATAGTGCATCTGTCTTCTTTCACGAGCAAATCTTCCGGCAAATAGATTTTGTAATCGAAGAGCATCATGTTTTCCACAACGGTTGCGGCTACAGAATCGAAGAGTGTACAAATCTGAAACGGATCTTTGCCTGTGAGCTGTTTGACTTCGTCCGGGGAAAAAATCGCGTTCAACTGCAAATTCGGTGGAATCCGAGGCGACAAATCGGAAAAACGTTGCATCAGCAGGGCCCGTTCTTGCCACAGAGATTGTCGCGAAGCTGGAAGCAATCCCACAGTTTTACGAATCGTTTTCCTGAGAGCTCCTGGAAGGGAGACGTAGGCCGATGCCCATCGCGCGGCCATGTACTTTCTATATCCTCCAAAGATCTCATCCCCGCCAGTTCCGGACAGGGCGACTTTGACATGCTTACTCGTCAATTCAGCAAGGCAATAAGTTGGTACCGAGGAAGAGTCCGCGAAAGGTTCACCAAAAACGGAAGCAAATTTCAGGACCAATTCTTCCAGCGGTTCAGAGATGACAAAATCGTGGTGCTCGGTGTTGAAGAACTTTGCTGTTTTCTCAGCATGCGGGCGCTCGTCGTAATAGCCCATGTCTGAAAAACCAGCCGTGAAAGTGCGAACCCGCGAACCAGCCATTCGGTTCATCAACGCAACAATCAGACTGGAATCGATCCCGCCACTTAAAAAAGCTCCGATCGGTACATCACTGATCATCTGTTGCTCAACCGATTTGAGAAGCAGATGTTCCAGTTCCTGTTCCGGATCTCCCGGAATGTTGGAATCGGATTCCGTCCGGCCGGGCGAGAGTTGAGGCAGGTTCCAGTACTGATGGACATCAACTCCCGTTGCTGACACTTTCATGGAGTGCCCGGCTGGGAGTTTGCGAATGAGGGTAAAAGGTGTAAACGGAGCAGGGAAGTAACCCAGTTGCAAATATAACGAAAGCGCTTCCTGATCGATTTCCGCGGATACCAGTTTTGAAGCGATCAGAGACCGCGGTTCGGATGCGAACAGGAATTTATCCTGGTCCTTGTAATAGTAGAGCGGTTTGATTCCTGCGTGATCCCGCGCAAGAAACAATTCATTCTTAGAATCGTCCAGTATTGCGATGGCGAACATCCCATTCAAGCGAGGCCAGGCCTTGTCGCGATCTTGTTGAAATAAACGAAGGATGACTTCCGTATCCGAATTCGAAAAGAATGAACAAGACGGCTCGAGCTGTTTTCGCAATTCACGAAAGTTATAAATTTCGCCACTGAAGACGATGTTATAGCGTCCCGATTCGTCTCGCATCGGTTGCGCCGCCGCGCGAGAGAGGTCGATGATGCTTAAACGGCGATGGCCAAGCGCGCCCAGTCGACCCCAAAAATATCCCTCATCATCCGGCCCTCGATGGGAAAGCGCTGCAACCATGCTGCGGAGAGCATGTTGCGGAATATTTTGTGGTTGAAACTGGAAGATCCCCGCAATTCCGCACATTGTGGAGTGATTATAGTCTATCGGGAGTCAGAGCGGCCACAGTTGGCGCTTGACGTAAAATGGACGTATGAGTTTGGTCGAGATTGTTTGTGACGGTTGCGGTCTGAAGATGCCGAAGCGCCACACGGCTTCTTACGATGGCTACTACAATACTTCACCCGAATGCTGGGAAGTCTATACGGAAGTCCTGTCTTGTGAATACGGCAATGCGTTTTTGTTTGGTCGTGTTCACCAGCTCACCGTTGACACTTATGCAGTGCAGCATGCCGGCGGCAAACATCCGGACAAATCCACCACCGTTCATCTTGTAGGACTGCATCTGCAGTTGGATTTCGGCCTGCAGCCGACAACAGTTCCTCCCATGCTTCAGCGTTTAGCGGGCCGTATCGACACCTGGCCGCACTTTGAACATCCCGAGGAACAAGCTCCGTTCACGGTCTGTGATGTCGCTCTCGCCGGATCCGTTGAACAGCACATTCGATTGGTTCGGAATTGGGCCGGATCCGTATGGAAATTGTGGAAGGCACATCACAATGAAATCAGGACAATGGCTCTGTCCCATCTGCAGATCGCAACATCAGTGAAGACAACTCAGACTTCGTGATCCGGCTTTTGATTTGCTTTGCGCTCTGTTTCGAGGATTCGAAGTTGATGGTCAAATTCCTGAAAACGCCTGACGATCGTGTGCAGAGTCAAGCCGGACAGAATAAAAAGTATGCCGATGAAGAACAGGCTGACACCAACAATTGTGTGAAGATTGAGGGCAGTTACGACGCCTGTAAGGATGAACAGCAATCCAACAATGCCGAAAAAGGTAAGCGGTTTTGCATCTCGAAACAACGAAAGGATCGTGTTTATAATCAGAAAACCATCGCGCACGATGTTTATCTTGGAATAACTCCCTTTGGGGCGATCTTCCAGATTCACGGCGATTTCCTCAATCCGGTAACCTTTTTGCAACGCCTTGATTGTTAACTCGGTCTCAACTTCAAACCCTCCGCCAAAGAGTGGAATGCCTTTTACGAAACTGCGGTTAAAGGCTCGATAGCCTGAAAGAACATCGGTAAGATTGACGCTGAAAATGAGTTTGAGTAGCCAGCGGATCAGCTTATTTCCAAAGAGATTTGCTGCTTTAAAGCTGCTGCGTGAAGCAGGGTGGAGGCGGGAGCCGACAACCATGTCCGCTTCTCCGCTCATAATCGGCTCTATCAAACGATGAACGCTGGATGCCGGGTAAGTCCCATCTCCATCGACCATCACGTAGACTTCTGCATCCACTCTTCGGAACATGGTTTGCACGACATATCCTTTCCCCTGACGCCGTTCAGTCAGCACGGTCGCGCCCGCTTCTCCGCCGACAGTCGCAGTGCCATCCGTGGAGTTATTGTCAAAAATGTAAATATCGGCGGTAGGGAGCTCTGCGCGAAAAGAGCGAATGACATCTGCGATCGTCAAAGCCTCGTTGTAACAGGGAATCAAAATGGCAAGCCGCATTGTGTAAAGAATACTACAAAGCCGCTAATTGCCGTTGACTTTCTTCCGGACGGCGATGACTGTTTCGTCGGGTAATTGTTGGTCTATGGCCGCTTTTAATGTCCGTTCCCACCAAATTAAAGAAGTGTTCTTGTCGTCTTTTTCGTAGGATATCGCCAAATTTCGCATCGACATCACATCCGATGGATTGATACGCAAAGCCTGCAGCCACGCTTTTCGCGCATCCTGGATGTTACCCTGTGCATAGAGTGATGAACCGAGATTCGTCCATGCTTCGACTGAATTTTGGTCCTGTTTCAGCGCCTCCAAAGCCATCGAATGCGATTCGCGAAATTCATTTCTTGCGAAATGTGCTGATGACGCGTTGCTGCACCATGCTGCCAAACCGCCAGGGAGAACGGGACGTAAGTTTACGTAAAGGCAAAGTAAAAGAGCCGCCGCACACAATGCGGCCTTCCGTTTTGAAGAGAGCGTTTTTGTTGTCAGAGAAGCTATGCATCCCGCGCCCATCATCAAAAAGGGAATGATCGGGAGAAGATATCTTTCTTCAGGCCAATAGAGAAGAATGATGGAAATTTGAATACCCAGATACGCAATGAAGAGCGCCGTTCTTTTATTCCATGGAATCTCCAGCAGACCCAGGACAAAAAGAGGGAAGATTAACCCGTACCCGAGCGTGAATCGGAGATAAGGATGATAGCGCTTTGCTTCGATAGAGTAAGAATAGATTCCCGAAGGCAAATGAGCTTGAAGCATACGCCTGAATTTCGTCCACTCGAGTTTGAGCCACTGGATCGGGTGCTCGATGATGAAAGCAAGTCCTTCGCGGAACCAGAAACGTTGTGCTTCCAGTGAATTTAGAGTGCGTCCGGCCCTTTTACTTGCTTCTTTTTGAACGTCATGAATTTGATCGAATATATTCGTACGAATACCGGCAACATGTGGGACCCCTCCCGTTGCTCCCGGATTGTTTCCAAAATAAAAATTTTCCCCCCAGTTGGATGCAACCGGTGTCCATGCCCTGGACACAGAAACATTTCTGATCAAAACTGGGAGTGCAATGATGGCAATACCAGCCATCAGCAAAGCCGTTACCTTTGCTCGTGCCTTCCATGTTTTTGTAACGAGCAGAGCGGCGACCAGAGTCGGCCAGAAAAGCATAGTCGCGTTTCCCCTGACTTCCATTGCTAATCCAAGGAACAACCCGCAAAGAAAGATATCCGGCCATTTTAATTCATCAAAAAAACGGAATAAAAATAGAAAACTGGCAAGAATCAGCGTTGTATACAGAGTTTCCGAAAGAATCTTCATCGAGTAAAAGATGACTGGTCCGCAAATGGAATACAGAAAGAATGCTGTCCAGGCCGCACGCCTTCCGAACAAACGCCTGGAGCAATAAAATACGAGCAGAGCCTGGAGTGCTATCATGAAAGATTGGAGCGACACGATGGCATACAGGTTGGAACCTGAGAGCCAGAGCACCGGTGCCAGAAAGAATGCGTAACCGGGCGGATGGTGATACTCCTGTGCAAAATAGGTTTTGCCCTCCAGAATCGATTCAGCCCACTGCATGTACAATTCCGAATCGGAGATTGGATAGGAGAAAAACGGATTCGTTGTAACATATTGCTGGAGAATCAACATTCGCAAAAGTAGAAATCCGAGTGAGATGTAGAAGAGGTATTTGTTATCCGACTGCTGATCCGTCAAGGATGGCATATTAAGTCAGGGATTTTATCATGCGAGCGAAGATCAAATAAGACATGTCAAGCTGGGCACGACCGCGCATCACACTTCTTTCACCTGATCAGATCGAGCTGATTCATGAAGGCTCTCTGAAAGTGCTTGAAAAAACCGGTGTAATTGTAGAATCAAAACGCGCGCGTGACGTATATGAGAAAGGGAAGGGGAGCGTCCGTGTCTCTGAAGAATCCGTAACTTTTGACAGAGACATTGTAGAGTGGGCTGTTCGTGTCGCCCCTTCGACATATGACGTATTTGATCGTTCCGGTGAGAAACTGTTTTCGCTGGGGGATGGACCCACGCGCTTTGGGAATGGCGTGACTAATCTTTTTTACCAGGATCCCCAGACTGACGTGATCTCTCCTTTTTTGCGAAAACACATGGAATTGGGAGTACGCCTCGCTCAATCTCTTCCCGAGTACGATGTGATTTCAACACTCGGAGTTTTGAGAGATTTACATCCTGCGGTTGCCGATCTGTACGCCGTTCTGGAGATGATTGCGAATTCAACAAAGCCGCTTGTTCTTCTTATCTCGGATGAGAAGCTCTTTCCACAAGTGTTGAAACTCATTGAAAAGGTCCATGGAGATGTTGGTAACAAGCCCTTCATCATTCCTTACTTGAATCCGGTCACACCGCTGAAAATCAATGAAGGCACTTCGGACAAACTTCTGGATTCCATTGATCACGGTATTGCTGCGATCTATTCGAATTATGGCATGGCGGGAATGTCTACCCCCATTACACCCGCGGGCGCGTTGACTTTTCTGAACGCAGAGTTGCTGGCAGGCATTGTTATGAGTCAGCTTGCAAAGGAAGGAGCGCCTATCATTTGCGGAAGTCTTCCGGCGTACTTCGACATGAAGACGATGGTAGATTTCATGGATATGCAAAGCTTCTTGATCAACCTGGGGTGTGCTGAAATGATGGCGCATTACGGCATTCCGCACGCGGGAACATCTGGGAGCGGAGAGGGTTGGAGCGCAGATTTGCTTGCCGCTGGTGTGAATTGGACAAACCATCTCACCAGTTTGATGGGAAAAGCAGGGCTCGCTCCATTTGTTGGAAGCGGTTTGAATTCAAAATGTTACATGCCGACACAAACTGTGTTTGCGAACGATGTTATTGCACAGGCGCGGATTTTTGCGCACGGCTTTCCTGTTGATGAACAGGCCGTAGGAGCGGAAGAAATCGTGTACGAGATGCAGGAAAACAAGCATTTTCTGACAGCCGAAAGCACACTTGCCTGTTATAAGAATGCCTATTTCCAGGGCGTCTTCCCGCGAATCAGTCTGGAAAAATGGGAAGAGCTGAACAACCCCCGAATGGAGCAGCTTCTGCGCGATCGCACGATCGAACTTCTATCGAATCAGGAACCACCCGAAGATCACGATGAAGTCATCCGTAAGGGGGAAGAGTTCTTGAAATATTAATAAATGCAGGCGGCAATATTGCTTAGAAGAAAGGCGGGCCTGAGGCCCGCCTTTCCGAGTCTTAATTCCGGCCCTGATTCTGGGCCTGTTCTGTTCGTTTTTGAAAGTCATCTTCGGCTTTGCGCATCCGTTGCTGGAATTCGCTCTCAGCTTTTTGAAGCTCCCTGGAGTTTCCTTTATGAGATTCCTTCCAGGTTTCGAATTCCTTTTGCTGACGATCTTTCCATGCGTTGAACTTTGCTGTTTCCCGCTTTTTCCATCTTTCAAACTGTGCGGCAGAATTCGTGTCCGCCCGAGGCTCCTGTGCTTCCGCGCTTTTCTTTAACGTGTTTTCGGAGCGATTTTGTTCGCTGGGACCTGTTTCCACTCCCTGACGATTGGATGGTTTTTCCTTCCTTTCCGCATCCTGTCTTGCGCGCTTCATCGGTTCGAGTTTTCCTTCACGATCCGCATTCTCCATCGTTTGAATTCCTTGCTTCACAACTTTTTGACGCTTCACCCGACGTTCTTCGCGCGATCTTTTCGCATCATTTAACAAGGTTTGATCATTTAACGTTTCAACCTGATCCTGTGACTTTGCGGTTGAAGGATCTTTGAACACTCGCGTTACAACTTCGCGATTGCGTGCTTTTGCACCCTTGAATCCTTTACGCTTTTCAACAAAAGCGGGGGCAATTACTTCCTTTACAACACGATTCGCGTGCAAACGAATCTTTTCCTCTTCGTTTTGAGGAATGACAACTCTCACAACCTGCCTTTCGGTCTGCATCTGCTTCACTGTCACAGGCTGTTCGACAATTCTCTGGCGGACGATCCGTTCCAGAGCAACCCGGTCCAAACCCTGCCGGTTGATTTGAATGTATCTCCGGTCGAAAAGATATCGCACGAAGTCGATGTCGAAATAGAAATCAGCATAATTGTCATATCCGTAGTAGTTGGCCGGAATGAACACCCACAAGCGGGGCGCAATTCTCAAGTACGCCTGGCTGAAGTAGTAAGGGTCATACCGGAAACCATAGGAGTCGTACGGGCCGTTATACTGTCCCGGATATCTGTTGCTCCCATACGGATCATTCCTATATCGGTCATTTTCATATCCCTCGTTTTCGAAGCGATCGTATTCATCGTAGTCTTCGTATTCGGAATATTCATCGTAGTCGTTGTAGTCTTCGAATCTGTAATAATCATCCGATGTTCGATACGGATATGCGGAACCGTAACCACCATAGGTATACCGCTCTGGACATAGATAACCACAGAAGTAGTTGTACCCTTGCGGCGGCGCCGGCATCCAGCCGATCGTGTTGTAACTGTAAGACCAGATGACGCGTCCGGGGTGCCAGTCATATCCAGGCAACCAGACCCAGCCGTACTGTTGAGTCCAGATCCAGTTTCCGTAGTGATAACCAACCCAAGCCCACGGCTCATATCCCTGCCAGGTCGGGCCATAACTGGTGTAAATCCAATGGCCTTGAGTGTATGGCTGCCAATCGTAATAAACATACGGACGCCATGCACGGCCAAATGGGGAAACGGAAACCCATGCTCCGTAATCATTCATCATTTCATAAAAACTCACCCGCGGAAGGCGGTCTCGATAACCACCATACGGGAGATAATCATAATCTCCTACGGAGATGTAAAAATCTCCTTTGCCGATTGTGATCGAAGTAGCTGCATCTGCCCCCGCAACACTCATAGCCACCATCGACAGTATTAGTAAAGCTTTTCGTACATACCTCATAAAATTGTTCCTCCAAACAATGGGTGTCGTAGCAAACACCGTTCCAAGAGAATGTACGACGAGCATAAGCCCGAGTCTGTAGTAGAAATAGGACGTTCTAATCCTGATAGCGCTACGAAGTGTGATTGTGGTCCGGTTTGTGTCAAGAACGAAGCTACAAGCAGGCTACATCATGATTGTCCAAAACAACATCGCCACGAGAATCCGGTAGATGCCGAAGGCGATGAAAGTATGATTCTGGATGTAGCGCAGCAGGAACTTAATGCTCAGAAGAGCGACAATAAAGGAGACCACAAAACCGACAAGCAGGATTTGGATTTCAGCCATCGAAAAAGCGGATCCGCTTTTATAGATGTCCAGAGCCGTTGCGGCTGCCATTGTTGGAATTGCGAGTAAAAAAGAAAACTCTACAATGGCTCTTCTTTCGATTCCAAGGAACATTCCACCGATGATGGTTGCCGCGGAACGGGATACCCCTGGAATCATAGAGATGCATTGAAATAAACCGATCAGAATCGCTTGAGAATAAGAAATTTCTGTTACCCTTCCTTCTTTTTCGTGATGTAACAATTCGAAAACGATTAAAATTACACCGCCGATGAGCAAAGCGGCAACGACAACAAGTTCATTTCCGAGCAAATATTGTTTTACGAACTTGTATGCGACCAGACCTATGATACAGGTAGGGAGGAAGGCGGCGATCGTTTTTTGTATCAGTACACGATCATTGAGCAACCGCCTGGCATACAAAACCACCACGGAAAGAATCGCCCCGAGCTGAATTGCAATTTCAAAAGTCTTCAGGAACTCCGTGTCTTCCAACTTCAAGAGAGTCGATGCCAGGATCAGATGACCTGTTGAAGAAATTGGTAAGAACTCGGTAATTCCTTCGATGATTCCCAGTAAGATTGCATCCAGCCAGTTCATTGTGATCTAACAGTATAGAGGAAATTTATCCGGCCCATTTACATCTTGCAGGTTCCATATTTTGTCTCAACTTATATAGGATGTGGGAGTTCCGTTTAAGGCTCGCATGAGCAGAAAATTCAAATACTTTCGCGTCTGTCCCGTTGTCGTAATCATTTTCTTTCTCTGTCTGTTCTGTCCCGCACCGAATGATCTCACACGCTTGTCGCCGAAAGTGCGCCGTAGCTATTTCCAAAAAGCGCAGATCTGGCATCCGACCGATATTGCCGCAACGATGATCCAGGCAGGTCCGGAAAGTGGAACATCCCTACCGCCTGAAGCGGAGGTTCCCTGTTACTACGTGGAGGAGAAGCTGCAAGTCGGTGCATCTCCCAAATTTAAGTGCAGGTTAATGGATTCGGGTGAAATTGTACGAATCAAATTCAGTAGACGTGAAACTTACGCAGAAGTCGCAGGAACACGTCTACTCTGGACACTCGGCTTCTACGTCGATGAAGTGTATCCGGTGAAACTCCGCTGCTATGGATGCCCTGAGTTAGATCCTTCTAAACCGGATGCCGGACAAAAACGAATTGAACGTGTGCTTCCCGACGCGATTCTGGAACGAAATTTTACGGGTGAGGAACTCGCTCAGTTTCCGGATCAAGGCTGGAAATGGTCAGAACTCAAGCGGATCGATGCGAAGGCCGGAGGGGCCACAAAAGCAGAAGTTGATGCGTTAAAATTACTTGCCGTTTTTATTCAGCATAGTGACAGCAAGCCCCCGCAGCAGCGGCTTGCCTGTTATTCGGAGAACCTTCAGTGGCACGAGTCGAGGCTCACTTGTTCCATGCCAGTTTTGATGGTTCAGGATCTCGGTGCGACCTTTGGAGTGGGGGATGCAAAAGTCGGCGCCTTTTCTGCGATGTATTACAAAGGTTGGGAGCGAATCGATATATGGAATTCAGAATTGGAAGATCGCTATCTACAAGAGAATGGACGCAAGGTGTGCTTTGGCCGTTTGACCTCGGCCTTTCAAGACGGGCTATTTGACCCGGAAATCAGCGAAGAAGGACGACAGTTCTTGTCCCGACTCTTGAATCAACTGACAGATGATCAAATTCGCGATCTGTTTCGAGTGGCACGCGCGGACCAAACCAAAGAAGTCATTGTTGAAAATGGCCATGAAACGATAGTGACAATCGATCACTGGCTCACAGCTTTTAAAAAGAAAAGAGATCAAATCAACCAGCGCAGGTGTTCGTAACGGCTGAGCATTTACCGTTTATTCCTGTCGAAACTTTAGTTTTCATAACGACGATTGGCACGTATCTTAAGCGTTCATCTTTTGAGCAAATGCTCTGCAACCTGCTTCAATCTGCAGAGCAATTCCTCAGAGTCGGTCTTTTCATGGAAAGATAAAATCGTCTCAAAGCCCTGGTCCCGGATCATACGGGAGTTGCTCTGCCACTACAACACGAAATGTTAATGCGATCAACTTCGATAGCAATCACAACACGATGTGGGGCGGCTCCGGCCATCACGGGGAAGATTATGGCATCGCCTGGTAGCCGGCAAAGGCGATCATTACTCACTGTCTGTAACTTGACTTCTTCAGGCACTTGAACTTAATTTGCACATGTAGCCTTCGGACCGAGAAGGCATGCTCTTGGAGGTGAAAGTGGCGAACAGCTCGAAAGATGTGGAGGCGCCTGGACAACTGGAATTGGTGCGCTGTAACTCCTGCCGTGCCGCGATTTCAGCTGCTTTATCAAGATGTTCCTATTGTGGTCAGATCACCAGCGGCGCAGAACGAAGAATCAGTCAACTTGATCTGACTGAGGAACGGCGAGAAAAGGCAGCCGAGAGACGGTCCTCGCGAAACGGCTGCAAAGTCTGCGGAAGAGCCGTCGCTCCGAATTCTGTCCTGTGTTCGAAATGCGAATCTTCGGACCGTTCCAAGACTAGGCTGCTCGTCTTAATCTTTGTTCTTGCAGTCATCACCATATTCTGGCTGTTTTCTTGAATCGCTAGCGAATTCCCATCCGTCGCAACTTTATTCGAATAAAAAGTGAGGATAATTCAAAATCCTTCCGTAAATCCATGCTAGAACGAGTGCGGTGAAAAACGCGCATAGCAGGCCTGCAAACACATCGCGTATGAAATGATTCGCCTTAAACCGCCGTACGAATTGGATCCCGAAAATGGTGCTCAGGCAAACCAGCAAGAAAGGTATCAGCTGGGCCAGCAGAGGGCCGGTGCACCAGGGGCAATCGGGCGGTCCCGGTTTCTGGATGTTGCAGTGTTTTACACCACCGGACCATAGATGACTGCACCCGCATTGGAACAGAAATCCACAAAGCGGTAGAAACAGAACCATGACGAGACCCAAGCACAAGATTTCCGCGTATGCTTTTCGCCAGCTTTTCAACATCTGTACCTGATCGTAGTTTGTATGGATAATTTATACATGGAGAAAAACGATTTGCGAAGATCTGCATTTCTGTTTCTGTTTATTGTCTCTTTAACTGCGTCGATTCCGGCAATACAAAGCAACGATTCGATTGCCGGGTTTTTGCAGACGTCTTCTGCTCGACAACTCGATTATGAGATGAAAATGAAATCCACGCTCAAGCCGGAAAATGCGGAGCGTTTGCTCAAAGAATTAACCAGCAGGCCGCACCGGGCAGGCACCGAAGGGGCGCGAATTACCGCGCAATACATAATGGAGCAGCTGAAGTCGTACGGCCTCTCTGCTGAAATCCAAACGTATCAAGCATATTTGACGGCCCCCGTTTCAACCTCCGTTGAAATGCTGGCTCCAAAACAGGAGTCCATTCCCACAACAGAAGATCCCATTGAAGGGGACCCGTTCACAGATTTCGTAAAGGATCATCCAGGTTGGAACGGTTATTCACCATCCGGGGAAGCAACTGGTGAAGTTGTTTATGCGCATCATGGTTCCGAAAATGATCTGGAACAGATCCGGAAAATGGGTATCGATTTCAAAGGGAAAATACTTTTGATGCGTTATTTCGGGACCGGCGAAGGAACAAAAGTCCGAAATGCCGAACGAGCGGGCGCCGCAGGCGTTTTGCTCTATTCGGATCCGAAGGAAGACGGGTACCGGTACGGGGATGTTTATCCTAAAGGAAATTGGCGACCTCCCGGCGCAATCATGCGCCGTTCGATCATTCCGCTCTGGTACGATGGAGATCCACTTTCGCCGGGGTGGGCTTCAGTAAAAGGTGCAAAGCGACTTCGTCCCGAGAATCTGGAACTTCCGAAGATACCGGTTTTGCCCATTTCCTATCGAAGCGCGCAGAAAATTCTGGAATTTCTCGAAGGACCGATGGCCCCTCATCACATGCAAGGAGAACTTCCGCTTCCCTATAAACTGGGTCCCGGACCTGCAAAACTGCGTATGAAAACGGTGATGGATAACGGGGACCGTCCGATTCTGAACGTTCTTAGCAGGATCGAGGGAGAAAAATATCCCGATCAATGGATCATCGCAGGTAATCACCATGATGCATGGATCTTTGGAGCAGGTGATCCATCCAGCGGAACAGCTTCCTTACTGGAGTTCGCGCGCGGTCTGGGTGAGCTCATCAAACAAGGTTATCGACCGCAACGCACGATTATCCTTGCATTCTGGGACGCGGAAGAGATGCTTCTTGGCGGCAGCACTGAGTACGTGGAACAGTACAAGGAAGAACTGCTGAGAAAAGCCGTTGCATGCATCAACATGGATTCATCCGTATTCAATACGGAGCGTCCGCTCAGCGTAAATGCCCATCCGGTCCTGCACAGGTTGTTCCGGGAAGTCACTCAAAACATAAAGGATCCAAAGACAGAAAAATCCATGTTTGAGGTTTGGCGCGATCTCCAGAATCAATTCCGTGAAACTCCCAGTGTGGATGGTTGGGGATACTTTTTCAATCCGACACAAGAATTAAAGGAACCCTGGATATTCGAATCTCCATCGGACGATGCTGCTCCATTTTTTTATCAGCTTGCGCTCCCGGC
Source organism: uncultured bacterium (assembly GCA_963771165.1). Classification (GTDB taxonomy): domain Bacteria; phylum Acidobacteriota; class HRBIN11; order JAKEFK01; family JAKEFK01; genus JAKEFK01. The sequence continues at coordinate 383,173 of CAVYSN010000009.1, forward strand.
TTCCGATATGTATTACGGAGCTGACTATGGAATGTATCATTCGATCTACGAAAATTTCCATTGGATGAAAACCGTTGTCGATCCAACTTTTGAATACCATATCGCGATGGCGCTGGTGCAAGGTTTCGTTGTGCTGCGCATTGCAAACGCCGATCTTCTCCAACTTGACTATGCCGGTGAGGCGAAGTACTGGCGAATGGCATACAGGAGCCTTCGTGAAACAGCCGGAAAACAGAATGTGGAGGTGCCAATGCTTCGTGATGCCCTGACTGAAATCGATCTGTGGGAAAAGGAAGCCTTCGCACTGGATCGCGAGAAATCAGCATGGCTGAGGAAGGCGCCTTCAATAATTCCGGACCAGCGACTGGAGGAATTCAATCGAAAGTATTTCCTTGCATCGAGGAATTTTTATCGTCCGGAGGGGTTCTCTGGATCCAAACTCGACAGAAATCTCTGGTCCGGGTCGGACGGACTTTTGCCCGGCCTGGAAGGCGCTTTGATTCGTCAGGATGCGGAGCAATTGAAAGAAGAAGCTTCGCTCTATCTAACCGCAATCAAGAAAAGAGTGGCTACTTTACGTCAACTTCGAGCTGAATTGGCGAAGTTGCAATGACGACGTAGGAGCCGGGTCGATTTCTCGCTTTACTTCGATCGAACGAATAAGATACTCGCCAGGAGAGCGATAAGAATTCGGACGTGCGCCGCTTCAACCTCGTAAACGATAAACAGCTCACATGCAAGAATGAAAGAACAGAAGAGAGCGAACGCTGCACCGAACGCCTCGTACAGGGTCGAAGGATCCTCTGTTTCCGCAGATGGGAATCGAAAAAAAATCCGAAAAAAGAGAATCGAACAAATCCCTTCCCAGGCGATGATTGATAAAAAAAATAGATGATTCACCCAGCCAGGAAGATCATAAATCGATGTGCTCTTCTCGATCAGAAGGTAGTTATTGGAAACGGCAGGCCAATCAAACGGAAGCAAATTGAATGTAACGAATGCATCGAACAGGTTGGTCAGACACACGATCAAAAACCAGACCGACCAGAACAAAAGGATTCCGCGTTGCAACGCGAGCAGTGTTGTTTTACCTTTCATGACGCTCCGCTACTTTACGGTACAGTTCTTTTACTTTTGCTGCGACGATGCCGCCAATCGAAGGTGAGCGCCTGGCTCCGCGAAGATCTTGACAGTCTCTTACGCTCCCCGGGATTTTGCAGAAGTCGCATCACATGATTGGCCATCATTTCAGCGTCTTGACGAGCAGCGAACGCCGCGCCTTCCGGCTCGATGTAGTCACGAATTCCACCCACGTCTGTGACAACCATCGGCAAGCCACAACTGAGAGCCTCCAACACTGCAACATTCGCAGTCGTATCGAATAAGGGGAGCACCATGAGATCGCTCGTTTGATACAATCGGAGCAATTCATCGTCTGTTAGATCGTTGCGTAGTTCCACGTTGCCCGCCGCTGAAAACAATTCTTTCAAGGAGCGTTGTTGTTCTGAACTTAGATACACAGAAAACACGCGGTTTACCACGATGAAGCGCACATCCGGATCCCGTTTCCTGATAATGGCGGCAACTCTGGCAAGTGTTTCAAAATCCCTGTGATGATGTCCTACGCTTAAACAAATCTTTTTGGACTGATGCTCTTGAGGCAGTGGCGTAAAGTATTTTGTGTCGACACCGTGAGGAATGAAGAATACCTTCTTGCTTCCGATAATCGATTCAAGAAGGGGCGCTTGGTTTCTTGAAACTATGATTGCTGCATCAATCGACTTCAGATGTTCCGTATACTTCATGACTTTTGTGAATTCATCAGGAGTCGTGTGAAAAGTGCAGATGATTTTGTGTCCGCGATCAGACCGGAGTGCCGGAAGATAGCGAAAATCTCTTTCAGTGAAAAGGAAATGATACAAAGCAGGATCGTTCCTTCGCATGTGCAAAGAAGTAAAAAGTTCGGCATAAAGGCCGTCATACCACTCCATGCCTGCCCTCTTTCTGAAATAACGATGCAAGCTTCCGATTCCACGCAACTGATAGAGCCATTGTGGAGCCTTCACAGTCCTGTCAAGATAGCTCGCAAGCTCGTCATAACCGGAGTGACCGGCGTGGTGTTGAATTCTACGCGAGATTACGAAAAAGTTTTCATTTGCCGGCATCGATCTCAAAAAGAAGAATTCAAAGGATTGGTTCTATTTGTTTGCTGAACGTTTTTCGTACTGAGGCTTGGCCACAAACATTTTTATGTAAAGGATGTTGCGAATGAAGGGCGCAAACGATAACTTTTTTCGAAACGAGTACGGCAAGGGATGTAGCAGGAATTCCGTCAGGCGTACAGGTAGAGTCGGAATTTGTCTGTAATGGCTGCCTTTCCAGCCCACATAGGAAGAGATTCTTGAAAACCCGACTTTTTTAAAAATCGAGAAAAGCTCCCTGTTTGTGTATTCTTTCATGTGAAATCCGGTCGCAACTTTATCAAAGTATTTGGAAATGTCATCCGGCCCCATGAAACGATGAGGCGTTATGCAGAAGTAGACGCCGCCGGGTCTGAGGACTCTATAAATGTCAGTGAGTTGTTCTAAGGCGTCGTCCGGATGAAGATGTTCCATCAGTTGATTGCTGAACACAAAATCGATACTGGCGATGGAAGATCGAGGCGAATGCCGTCGGTAAGAATCAATTGAAAGTTCGAAGGCGGCTGCTTCGTTCGATGTGATTGTGCTGGAAACGTCAACCGCATATACACGTTTAACATGGTTGCAAAGTTCGAACGAAAGGCTGCAGTCCCCAGGACCGATTTCCAGCAATGTTTGGCGAGTGTTCAAGAAGGGCTTGAGCAGCTTCATTTGATCCTGAACCTCGCGTTGACGCAAAGCAGGATCCTGTTTACGGGTCAGCATTGGATGATCGGGCACCCGGGCAAAAAGTTCATCGTACACCAGCTGATAGAGCGTTTTACGCTCTTCGCGCGAGGAATTACGTAAACGGTTAGCCAGTTCCTTCTCAATCTCATAATGACGGCGAATTTGGTCCGAGGTGCGGGTTTCCATCACTCAGGAAATCCTCATTGCGGTAATAACTGGAGTTTTCGCAATTGCTGGATCAGAAAAAATCTGGTGTTCCTGTAAATTTTCCGAAAGGAAAAAGCAGGTTGACCGGGCAAAAACGAACGTGACTGATCCATCCGATCCAGAACTTCGCGAGTGCCTTCATCGATTTTGCGTTGGATCTCGACCGACAAATGTTGCCGGCCTCTGTTCTTGTCCTTGCGGAATAAATAGGTTCCAGTAATCTTAAAAAAATCGCATGCCACGTCAAACACTTTCGGATCGTCGGCCAGATCCTGGTATTTCACGATTCCCAATCTTGATTTCCATTCCGGGGAGATGTTGACGGCATACAGGTTTCTTCTATTCCAGTCTTGTATGAAGTAATCTACATCCGTATATTGGGGCCACTTTTCGGTTTGGGAAAAGTAGCTGTTCACAGGATCCCGATAAATGTACAAAATGCTGAGATCATAGTTGCGGTATTCTTCCAACAGGGAGTCGATGTTTCTCTTTGTCGTTTCAAAGACAGGTTTCAGGAGAATCGGCTTAGACTGGGCTGCCAAAACAGAACGGATTTCATGCTCTGGCCGCAGGTAAAACTGGTCATAGACTTCATCCGACTCTACATCTATTCGGGGAATGCATGCACCCCCTTTTGCGAAGCTATGAAACAGGGCATTGGTGCCGGAACGTTGAATGCCCATGATCATAAGTAATCGTTGCATAGCGAGTTCATTATAGCAGATGGGGTCGACGAGGCCTGGTAGAATAATGGTCCTTTTCTCATGACAACCGGTGATCATCCCGCTATAATCTTCAACCAATATGGAAATTCGACCCTCTGCGCGAAACAGATCGCTATCCCATTGAGCTGATGATTCAATCCATTGAAAACTTCAATCAAGCGGACCGGAATGTGGCGATGGAATTGATTGATGATGCGTTGCAGAAAAAGATGGACTCGGACTATGTAGTACACGTCCTGGAAGATGTAAACGAAATACAGGCCTACGTATGTTTCGGCAAAACGCCGCTTACCGAAACCACATACGATTTCTACTGGATGGTCATTGATCCGCGACATCAGCGGCGCGGATTTGGTTTGATGCTGTTTCAATATGTCGAAGATCAGATTCGAGCCAGAGGAGGCAAACTTCTCCTGTGTGAAACTTCTTCTCTGGAAGGTTACGGCAGGGTGCTCCGCCTTTATGAAAAGCTTGGCTATGAGTTCGTTGCGAGAATCAACGATTTCTATCGTGAGGGTGATGACAAACTGATCTACAAGAAAATTCTGACATAGATCCCCGCTGAGATAAAATTGCTACATGTCCGCGCCAAGACTGGTTGTTGTGGGGCATTGCACGCATAATAGCGCAAAATTTCTTGCCGTTTTTCAACCGGCCCTTCCTCCTGGAACGATCGTGCATCTTTACTATGATGTGAACCATCAGAGTGGCCACTCTTCCGTTCCATGCTTATCAGCGGATCCATATTCTCTTGCCATGTTTGAAGTGATGGACCTGCCTTCCAGTTTTGACGGTTCATCAATGAACTATTCGATCGATAGTGAAATCCAGAAGTACAATCACACATTTCGGCGCTCTCTGAAATTGCTTCCATCCGGACGCGCCTTGCGTGTTGCGCTCGTGAGCTGCAATGGTGTGTACCGCATCAAGGACAAAGCTCGTCGTTTTCTTTTATGGCAGGAATTAGCATAAACAAATCCAGGCAGGTCAGGTTGACCTTGTGATCCATGCAGGCGATCAAGTTTACGCGGATTCGGTTGCGATGCAGGATATTGCTGACTCGAATCGGAGCCGCAAGGAGCGGATCAGATCGTTTCTTTCCAGTTACCGAAAAACTTACGTTGATGCCTGGTCTGTTCCGGAAGTCGAGTCGGTCTTGAGCCAGAGTCCTTCTTTGATGATGTGGGATGATCACGACATTTTCGACGGTTACGGATCACACGGTGACGATTCGTCTGAACTTGCACAGACGATATTTACGGCAGCAAAGCAGGCCTTCTGGGAATTTCAAGCCCAGAAAAATCCTACCAGGTTTGGAGAGCATTCATTCGCTTTCGGCTTACAGATCGATCAGACAGCGCTGCTAACACTGGATGGACGAACGAATCGCATGTGGACGGAAGGCCGCATCCTTGGTGATCCGCAATCGCAAGATGTGGAAGCCTGGCTCCGTGTCCTTACTGAAAAGAAACCGAAGAATCTTCTGATTGTAACCGCCGTCCCTTTTCTCCATGTTCCGGTGATGTCTTATTTAAGGTTGGTTGAATTTACGGGTGGTCCCGGCGGATTGGTCGAAGATTTGCGCGATTCATGGACCGCCGTCAACAACCTTACGGAGGGGCGACGGGTTTTATCTGCCCTGTTTCATTTCAAGAGCGAGTCGCCTGAAACGAACGTCATCCTCTTGAGCGGTGATGTACATGTAGCTACTGTCGGGAAGATACAATCCGCTGCAAGCCATGAAACGATTCACCAGATCGTTTCTTCCGGGATCGGTTCTCCACCGCCGTATGGCATTGTACGGATGTTGTTGCGCTGGGCAAGTTCGGAGAAGGTTTCTCTAATGAATGGAGATTTTCAGGGTGAACTGAAACAACTGCAAAGCCCTGATGAAGATTTCCTGCTTGCGAAGCGAAATTTTGCAATCTTGGATCTCAGCAAAGGAACTCAAGTTGAGTTCTATGCCGATTACAGCGGAAGAGTTATACGCTTTGTACAAAAAATGTAAGGAGTGCAGGTGGCCAATGCTTACATGTCTTTGTAGGGGCGCGATTCATCGCGCGCGCGTTAGCTACAGAATCGATAGAACTGCTTCGCGAAATACTTTCGTGTGTAGATCGACATCGTTTTCCGTTGTTTCTGGAGAAATCAAAGCCATATTGTGGAAGGGAGTCATCAGGATTCCGCGGTTCAGAGCAAAAAGGTGCATGTACGTATCGAGCTCGGGATCATTTGCGGCTGCTGCTTCTGTTCCGTTGCGAGGTGGGTAAGACCGGAATCTGTACTCGGCCCTGCACCCGAGTTCTGTTACATGCCATGGGAGCTGATGCTCCTGAATGACGGATCGAACTTCCTCCGCAAATCGATGAGTCAGCGGAATGGTTTTTGCGAAGGCTCTTTCAGTCCACACATATTCTAACGTCGCGCGAATGGCCGCGATGGATAAAGCATTTCCTGCCAGTGTACCGCCGATTCCACCTGCATCTTCGTAATCTGCATCTTTCTCACGAAGAATTCGATCAGCGATTTCGTCTGTGACCCCGTACGCGGCGGAAGGCACTCCGGATCCGATTGCTTTTCCTATCGTGAGAATATCCGGCTGCAAACCGTGCGCTGCTGTATACCCGCCGGGACCGGCACAAAGAGTGTGTGTTTCGTCCAGGATCAACAACGTACCGTTTTCCTTTGTCAGTTTCCGCAATTCATCATGGTATCCGGGTTCAGGATGAATGATCCCGATATTTGTCATAGCCGGCTCCGCAAGAACACAAGCGATTTCTCCTCCGGAGAGTTTGCTTTCGAGCGCCGCGAGGTCGTTGAATTCAACGACCGCCGTTGTCGATGAAGGATCAACGGGCGGTCCAACGTTGCCTGCGCGAGGTCCGGGAATCCCATCCTTTAACGTGATGAGAGTTTCATCCACACTTCCGTGATAGCAGTAGTTAAAGACCAGGATGCGTTGACGGTCCGTGATCTGTCGGGCGAGTCGAATCGCAAATCGGTTTGCGTCGGTAGCGGTTAATGCAAATTGCCAGAAGCTCAAACCAAAGCGCCGCTGGAGTTCTTCGCCGACATAGATCGCATCTTCCGATGGAAGCATGGTTGTAATTCCGCGAGCAGATTGAATCGAAACCGCATGCCTCACTTGTTCCGGCGAATGGCCGGCCATTGCACCTGTGTCCCCCAGGCACAAATCTACGTAATTGAAATCGTCGATATCTTCTAAATGAGCTCCGATTGCGTTGCGAAAGAAAAGAGGGAATCCGCCGGCCCACTTTTTCATCCAGCTCATGGGAACACCGCCGAGCAAACTTCTACAGGCCCGTTCGTATAGCGCCATCGAGCGGGGATGCTGTTTTCGAAAGCTTTCCTGTTCGGATAATAGCTGACGATTCAGTTTCGTCCTGTTTATCATTACTCTACCCAGTTGAATGTCCGTTCCACAGCTTTCTTCCAATCCTTGTATCCGGCTTCACGTTGATCCGTGCTCCAGGCCGGCTCCCAGATCTTTTCCGCTTTCCAGTGCTGCTTCAATTCAGCGATGCCCTTCCAAAAGCCGCATGCCACTCCTGCCGCGTAAGCCGCACCCAGTGCGGTCGTTTCGATGACGAGCGGGCGGATCACAGGTACTCCCAGAATGTTTGCTTGCAGTTGCATCAGCGAATCATTGACCGTTGCGCCACCATCGACTTTCAGTGTGGAAATTTTTGCGCCGCTGTCCTCACGCATCGCTTCCAGCACATCTCGAGTCTGATAACAAATCGCTTCGAGTGTTGCTCGCGCGAGATGGCCTGCGTTACTAAAGCGTGATAGACCCACAATTGTGCCGCGAGCATCGGACCTCCAATAGGGAGCAAAAAGGCCTGAAAATGCAGGGACAAAATAAATTCCACCGTTGTCGGTCACCGTATTAGCGAGAGCTTCCACTTCCGATGAACTGCGAATCATCTTGAATTGATCGCGAAGCCATTGAACTGCAGATCCTGTTACCGCGACAGACCCTTCCAGAGCAAACAGAACCGGGTTTTCAGCGAGCTTGTAAGCGCACGTGGTCAGTAAACCATGCCTGGACACTTTTGCTCGTGCGCCCGTATTCATCAACAAAAAATTGCCGGTGCCATAGGTGTTTTTTGCTTCGCCAGGTTCAAAACAAGCCTGTCCTATGAGTGCCGCCTGTTGATCTCCCAGATTTCCGCAAATTGGAATCGCCCGCGCGAGCGGACCGGATTCAAGAGTGTATCCATAATTCGAAGGATCAGAGGAAGGTCGTATTTCCGGGAGCATCTCCCGTGGAATTCCGAAGATGTTCAGCAGTTCGTCATCCCATTCCAGAGTATGCAGATTCATCAGCATGGTTCTGCTTGCATTGGTTACATCTGTTACGTGAACGCCATTTTCCGAACCGCCGGTTAAATTCCAGATCAACCAGCTATCCACAGTTCCGAATATCGCTTCACCGTTTTGGGAAGCTTTTGCTACAGCCGGGACATTTTGCAGAATCCATTGAAGCTTTGGAGCGGAAAAATAAGTGGATAGTGGCAGGCCTGTTCTTTTTCGGAACAGTTCGCGCATTCCGTTTTTTTCGAGTTCCATCACAATGCGATCGGTGCGCATGTCTTGCCATACAATGGCGTTGTAGAGTGGTTTACCTGTCTTCCGATTCCAGACGACCGTTGTCTCGCGCTGGTTTGTGATGCCGATAGCAGCAATGGAATCCGGTGAAAGTTTCTGTTTTTCAAGCGCGGAGAGAATGACAGAGTGCGTACGCTCGATGATCTGCATCGGATCATGCTCGACCCAACCGTTTTGAGGCAGAATCTGATCGTGCTCCTGCTGCGCTCGAGCCACTTCGTTACCTGCCGCATCGAAAACAATGAATCGCGTGCTTGTCGTTCCCTGGTCAATGGCTCCGATGTATTCGTCTTTCATCATGGTTGGGCCCCGGGCGCTCCTCAATTCGAACCGGGCAGATCTTGATTGCGGTAAACGATTCGTCCGTTTTGAACGGTCAGCAATACCCGGGTCTTAAGAATTTCTTCCGGCGGTTTTTCAAACAGGTTCTGGGAGAGAACAACGATGTCGGCGAGTTTGCCTGGTTCAATGGATCCTTTTTGATCTTCATCGAACGACGCGTAAGCTGCGTCGATCGTATAATGGCGGAGCGCGTTCTCCATGCTCACGGATAGTTCCGGATACCAGCCTTCCGGCGGGTTCCCATTTTTTGTTTTTCTGGTTACAGCGCAGTAGATCCCGCGAAGAACATCGGAAGTGACCACGGGCCAATCGCTGCCGAAAACAAGACGGACATTCGCTTTCTCAAAATTCCTCCAGCTGAAAGCGCGAGTGGATCGCTCCGGCCCGGCATTCCTGGCCCAGACATCGTAAATATTCTGATTCGGATCGGCGTGCAGCGGCTGCATGGAAGCGATCACGCCTAGCGCATGAAATTTCTGGTAGTCCTGCGGGAGGATCGTTTCAATATGCTCCACACGGCTACGTCGGTCCGAGGCACCGTTCGTTTTTTGTGCGGCTTCGTAAGAATCCAGCGCTATGTGAACGCCCCGGTCGCCGATTGCATGAAGGTAAACTTGCAAACCTGAGCGGTCTGCAAGCGCGACGGCTTGTTTTAGCTTTTCCGGATCCCAGTTCAAGCTGCCGCTCTCGGTTGAATCTGCGTATGGCTCCGTCATTGCTGCGGTGCGAGCTTCGATCACGCCATCCACGTAACCCTTGATGGTGCCGAAACGAAGAGGGTCGGATTTGTGCTCATCGGCCAGCCGGCGCGTTTCAGTAATAGCTTCTGCAAAATTTTTCTCTTCCATGCGCACCGCGACAATCGTTCGCACGGTGAGATGTCCTTCTCGTTTGGCGCGCTCAAACAGCTTTAGATGTTTCTCCACTTCCGCGATGGAATAATCGGCATCCTGAATGGAAGTGATTCCCTGTGAATTCAAAAGCCGGATGCTTTGCAGCAACAATCGATATTGCGCCTCTTCATCCGGCAACGGAATTCGTGCCTCCACCAGCGCCATGGCTGCTTCCTTCAAGGCGCCGGTTGCTTGACCGGTTTTTGGATCACGAACGATGATTCCATCTGGAGGATCTCTGGTGTCTTTGGTGATGCCGGCTGCCTGCAGTGCTTTGGAATTGGCCCAGCCTGTGTGTCCGTCATAGCACTCCATGTACGCCGGTCGATCCGGAACCACGACATCCAGTTGTTCCTTTGTGGGAAGTCCGCCCGGAAAGCTGCCGTAAAACCATCCGCGTCCCAGGACCCAATCATGCTCTGGATTCTCCGCCGCGAACTTGCGAATCCGCGCCTGCAGCGCTTCAACCGTCGCATCTTCTGAAAGGTCTATTCGAGCAAGGGATAGCGCTCCGCCCATCAAGTGAATATGCGAATCGATGAACCCGGGCAGCACAAGTTTCCCTGAAAGATCCAGCTCCTCTGTTTTTGGGCCGCTGTATGCTTCGGAGCCAGCGGAAGAACCAACGAAAATAATCCGGCCGTTTTTGATTGCTACAGATTCTACCCATGGCTGTTTTTTCGTCAGCAGTCCAGATCATCGCCTTTGTCAGGATCAAGTCTGCCGGTTCTTGCTCCGCAGCGGTGGTGAAAACAGCGAAAAGTAGAATCAAAACGAAAAATTTGCGAATCATGAATCGATTATATACGCGTTGCGGCCCGGCTCCATGACAGGAGTATGACCGTGCCTTGGGCGGTTTCTTCTACGATATAGTAGGAGCATGACGATGAAGCCGGGAGCAAGACTTGGGCCGTACGAAATCATAGCGCCACTTGGGGCCGGCGGAATGGGTGAAGTTTACAGAGCGTCGGATTCGCGCCTGGAAAGAGAAGTGGGCGACACGATTTCTTTTTGCCGATCGAAACCTCTCAGCTTTCAGCATTTCGATTACTCGGAACTCCTGAAAAAGATAATCGGCAGGTGTTTTATGAAACGGGACATAATATTCCACGAGCCGAAATGATTCGAGAAGTGCTCAACTGGTTCGATCATTACCTTGGTCCGATGAGTCGATAAGACTTCCGAGACTACTCCGCACGACTTTTTTCACAGAAGGCATCTTCTGTTCAACAAATTCAGCCTTTTGTCGCGCCGGCCAGCAACTGGCGTAAAGATTCCTGATCCGGGAATTCAACATCATCGATCAACCATTTTCTATTCAACTTTTTCAAAACAACTGTTGCTTTTCTTGGATCGGTTTCCTTCCAGTGAAAGATTATATCGATGCGTGCTTCCGATTTGGAGACCTTAGCGGAACCCAGCGAAAACTTTTCCGGATACTCCTGAGTCCCTGTGAATGGATCTCCATTGATAAAAGGAGCCTCATCCGGATTCTGCGGAATCGCGAAGTAAGTGCGACAGACTAGAATCAGGTTTGGAGTCAGCCATGATTGCCGATCTTTTAATGTTTCGGGAGTAAAACCCATGTCATGAGCAAAATGATATTTGTAAAACTCGTTCACCACTGCTTGCGGCGAGGACGCGGCGAACGTGCTTCTGGCTGATATAAGAGAAATGAGAATGACGACGATTCGAAATGTTTTGTAACAAAGCAGTCTCACAGAAATCCTCCTTTCTTCTATTGCCTGATGATTATGATATGCGCCATTTTGGTACCGTTTTGGTATCTTCAAGGTACCATTCAAATGCCAAAATGGCACCACAGTGGATCATTGTCTCTCCGCGCGCATTCGCATTTCATCCACTTTTGCTTTGACATGTGCCATCATCTTTTGAAATTTGGCTTCGCCATGAAGATTCTCCAGAAGCGGGTCGTTCACTTCAAGAGCCTTTCGGAGCCATCCTTTGTAGAAGTAAACGTTCCCCAATGCCTTGTAATTCCGATCTCGTAAATGGTGCAAATGTTGGGATGGTTCAGCGCAGATGCAGCGCGCGCTTCGCGTTGAAATCGCTCAAGAGAATCGGCATTGTCAGCAAGGTCCTCCGGCAAAAATTTTAAGGCAACGTGCCGCTTCAGGCTCAGATCCTCGGCCTGATATACAACTCCCATGCCGCCTCCGCCTAGCTTGTTCAGGATCCTGTAATGGGAAACCGTTTGGCCAATCATGGATGGAGCAACTACCGTATGTATATGTTCAAAACTATAGCATGTCCTCGGTATGGTATTCTTGTTTTGAACATTTTCCCACCCATCCATATGCTCGACAAAACGGAGGATTCTTCCGCACTGCCCAAGGCCAATATTCTGATTGTCGACGACTCCGAATCACTCCGCAACACGATAAGAATGATCCTGATTCATTCAGGTTTAGCAGGGGTTTGTTTTGAAGCGCGAACCGGACTGGAAGGAATCAAAGCGCTCGTTGAAAAGGAAGTCGATCTTGTGATTTGCGATGTCCTCATGCCGGAGTTTGATGGCTGCAAGTTCCTGGCTATGAAAGCACAACACCAGCAGCTGAATGAGGTTCCCGTTATTATGTTGACTTCCAAAGAAGATGTCGCGATGAAGATCAAAACCCTCGAACAGGGAGCAAGCGATTACATTTTGAAGCCATTTGACGAAGGGGAACTTCTCGCCCGAGTGAAGGTTCACTTGAAGTTAAAATTTCTTCAGGACCAATTGAAAAAGAAAAATGCCAAATTACATCAGTTGGCAGGTATTGATCAATTGACTGGATTTTCCAACCGTCATCGTTTCATGGAGTCCTTTGAACGGGAATTCTTCCGGTCGAAGCGTCATAGCATCGATCTGTCCTTTATGATTTTTGATGTGGATTTCTTTAAGCAGGTGAATGACCGGTTCGGGCATCTTGTCGGGGATGCTGTTCTTATGCAGGCCGGGCGGATGATCGAACAGCGGATTCGTTTGAGCGATCTCATCGGCCGTTATGGAGGAGACGAACTGATCCTTCTTCTTCCTCAGACGAATTTGCAAGGCTCTCTTTTGCTTGCAGAAGAGATTCGCCAACAAATTGAAAATTCCGAATTTACGGGTGCGCGCGAACCGTTAAGAATTACGATCAGTGCCGGAGTTGGCTCGTATCCGCATCTCCCCCTAACCACGGTAGATGAACTCGTTCAGAAAGCGGATGAAGCACTATACCGTGCTAAGGCGTACGGACGAAACCGAATCGAAGTCGCCCGTTAGTTTTTAACACAAACAAAGATAAATTCTGTGTTAAATTTCATACGGCTTTGATGACCACCAGCGTAGAATCATCATGTTGGGGGGCGGTGCCTACATAATCGGCGATACTTTTGAGGATGGCCTCTGAAATAGAAGCCGCCGATAAATCTGCCAGAGAAGAGATCAAGGCCAGAAGACGCTCTTCTCCAAACTCTTGATCTTTCGTATTCATCGCCTCGGTGATTCCATCACTGAAGATCAGCAAAATATCTCCTGCCTGTAACTTAACGATTTCTTGTTTGTATGCAGTGTCTGGCATCATTCCCACCACCATACCGCCGGTTCTGAGACGAACAATGGAACCATCTTTTCGCAAAAGAATCGGGGGGAGGTGGCCTGCGTTAACATAGGCAAGAAGACCGCTCAAATCATCATAAAAGCCGTAAAAAAGTGACGCATATTTTCCATTCGTCGTGGAAGAATGCATCAGCCGGTTGATATCCCATACAAGTAATTCGGCCCTGTCGCCATGCAAATGCGCATGGCTGCGAAGGAGCGCCTGGAGGCTTGCCATCAGAAGTGCGGCCGAGATTCCTTTTCCGGAAATATCGGCGACAACAAATCCAAGCCTTCCGGGACCTATTTCAAGAAAGTCGTAATAATCTCCCCCCACTTCGCGCGCAGCCCTGCAGATTCCGATATAATCCAACGTTTTCAACACAGGAAGTCGCTGTGGAAACAATTGACCCTGCACCTGTTTGGCAATTTCGATCTCGCGTCTTAACTTTTCTTGCTCTGCCAGCCTGTCACTTTGCAGAGAGTAATCGACTGCAATCGCCATCTGATAAGCCACGTTCACAAGAAGCTCTTTTTCTTCTTTGGAATAGGGCTCTTCGGATGGCTTTTCTCCCAGAGTGAGAAATCCAAGCAATTGCCTGTTCGTAGTCATTGGAACGATGAGTCGTGCGTTCATCTGCTTTAGAATGATGGTTTCCGGATGTTCAATATCCGACTTGTGAATTTGAATCCAGGAAACGGGATCATTCCAATCAATTTCCAGGACTTGAGGCTCACCAGTCTTTTCCTGAAGCTCCTTCACTACGAAACCATCGTTTGGCAGCAAAAGATCTTGAAGTTCTTCGGCAGAAATGATTCGCTGTTTCTTGAATTCGGACCAATCGCGAATTTCGCAGCATTGGTAATCCGCTTCCTTACGACGGATCCATGCGATCGAGAATTCCTGGGATTCATCCGCGTCCGCAGACGCGTCTACGATTTTTGCTCCGCGTAGAAAGACTGCCACCCGATCCACAGATAAAGCGCGATGGATTTGAGATATTGCAAGGTCGATGAGCATCTCCGGTTTGATCGGTTGTCGCTGGATTGCGCGGCTCAAGTCGCCGAGAATTCTGTGAGAATTGTATGCCCTCTCAAAAAATTTCCGATCGATATAAGGCATCAGGCGGCGATTGATTGCCGGTAACGTCATGGCCAGACCAAATGCCAAAGCCGCCATGGTCCCTAAGCGCCAGCCGACTCCCGGGATCGCCGATACTTCCAGATGAAATGTGGCTGCGCCAACCGTCAGGTAAAGGGCCGTAAAAATCAATGCGGCTGCGATGATGTAAGACCCGCGCGACGCAAGAAGATATCGAATCCCTCTTCTGATGATGACGCTCATTCCGAACACTCGATGCCGGACCACAGCGTATGCAAAGAAAAGAGGAAAGAGGATACCCGAAGCAAAAGCGACGATCACCAGCCCACCGGAAGCATTTGTCAAATCTGAAAAATTGTAAGTCAACACAATACTAAGAATCACAGTAAAAGAAGTAATTCCTGCAAATAGCAGGGTCATTCTTCGTTTATCATTTTGAGTCGACTTTTTGATCCTGTTCAGGAGCAGTGATGCGATTCCAAGCTGAGCCAGCATCAGCGACATTCCCAGCGAGATGGGTTCTGTGAAACGCAAGGTCCCACGGAGATAGCTGTAATACTCAAAGGAAATGGCTTTTGTAAATTCTAACGATAGAGTGTAAGCAAGACCCACGATGGAGAAGAGAAGTGTTGCTTTTTTGAGCCATGGTGCTTTCCGTTCAAGAGGGGAAGGGAAAGGAAAGAGAAGAAAAAAAAGCAGAAAAAGATAACCGGCTAAGCTGTTTTGTACAATCTGGAAAAAGAAGCTGATTTCCCTGATTCCTGGAGGATACGAATAAATGCCGCGGTTAGCAGAAATTAAGGTGGAAAGGCTTAAGAAGAGTAAACAGGCCAGGAATGCATGATCATTTTTAGGTCGCGAAAATCCAATGAAGAATCCGGCCACGATCATAATACTCGGCAATATGAAACGGATCCAGATCAGCAGCAACCGGTCGTTCGGTTGCTGCTTTGACTCCGGGTGCGGGGGCAGAATAACTCCCAGTTCCTGCGAACCTCGCGATCTTTGAATCACCAGTATCCACGGTTCATACTTGCGGCTCTTTCGCAACGCATCTCCGAAATCGAAGAAGCCTGAGATGCGGATCCCTTCTCCGCGATTTGTGTAAGCTTCCAGAAGGCGGTCGTTCTTCCGGAGCCCCGCAACAAAAGCGGGGTTCGACCATTCGTTGGAAGTCTTACTTCCGATCGACTCTACCGTCAAATACTTATCTTCAATTGTGTAAGTGAATGGAGGGGTCCCGGAACGCGTTTGATCAAAGAAGAACTGATACACACTGAAGCTGCGTTCCATCAATGTCACAGCAGCTAAAATGAGTAAAATCGAAATGCGTTTGTTCATTAAAGGACTGTTGGACCGTGGGAGTTGGAGTACTTTTCCAGAATTTGCTTGTATCGTGGATGGGTTCGCAGCGGATCCCAACGGGGATCCAACTTCAGGTCGTTTACAGCAAACCAGGACGGAATCGAAAGAAGTCGTTCGACCTGGCTCAGAGCCTGGTCATACTCACCAACCATTGTGTAGATCTCTGCAAGACCGACCAGAAATGCGGGACTCATGAATGCATCACTTGAAATCGGAAGCAGTTCTACTGCCTGCTTTCCTTCGCGAATCGCTTCCTCTTTTCGTCCAAGCCCGGCATAGGCAATGCCCAGAGAGGAATGTACTGTTGGACTCTTCGGTCTTTCCCTGACTTTTTCTTCCAGGAAAATCCGCGCCTTCTCATAATCATCGCGAGCAAGCATCTGCTGATTGGAATAAGAAAAGATTTTTGCCTTGAGAAGCGTCTTCGGAACAAATGTTCCTTCTTCTTGAAAAACATCTACAGGAATGCGATCCAATCGCTTCAGAGCTTCGGTGTAGTTTCGCTCCAGGATCTCCTGGTTCAGCCAGAACGCGTGAAAAAATGCCGGCTCTCGATCCGGCATTTTCTCCAGAACCTTTCCGGCTTCTTTCAGATCGCCTTTCCAGAAGATCGTGTTTGCCCATTTTGCGCCATATCCATATACCTGCCCCGGGGCCAGAGCCAGACAGCGATCCATATGAATCTCTGCTTCCGCGTATCGACGCAATCGAGTGAGAACGACAGCCATTTCCCCTGGAAAATCCGCGGAACGGGGATCTAATTCCAGAATCTTTCTGAAATGACGAATGGACTCTTCGAATTTTCCCTGTCTGCGTTCAATGTACGCAATTCCGGCGATCGGCTCAATATTATTTGGCGCAACAGCGGCCGCGGTATTGAAGTATTGCAATGCCTTTTCGTAGTCGGATAGGCCGTGATAATAGTAATATCCCATGGCTACCATGGCTTCCGGAAGGTCCGGTTTCAGGCGGACCGCCGTATCTGCTGCTTCTTTCGCCAGCGCCAGGCGAGCCGGGGCTGGATCGATCCCTTCGTGAAAAAGGAAGAGGTGCGCTCTGGCAAGATTGGCATAAGCATGAGCAAAACCAGGGTCCAGTTGGGCCGCGTAAAGGTAATGCTCTATTGCTTTAAGAAATGTCTGTTGGTCGTAAGAAACAGAAAACATCGTTTCATTTCCTTTCAAATAAGCCTGATACGCTTCGAGATTTTGCGTGGGAGATGCTTTCAGAGTGTCTTGCTGCTTAGGCAGCAGATTAATCCCCAGTTGCCCGATCAATGCTTGGGCGATTTCTGACTGCACATTGAATACATCGTCGATCACGCGATCAAAATTATCAGACCAGATTTGCGTATCATCCGAAACACGCACTAGTTGCGGTGTAACACGGACCTTGCTTGTTCCTCCTGAATGGCTCCATCGGATGCTTCCTTCCAGCACATACTCCACTCCGAGTTCCTGACCGATCAGCTTGATACTTTTGTTCGTCTTGTTGTACTGCATCGCGCTTGTGCGCGAAATCACGCCAAGATCTTTGACCGTAGAAAGACGGCTTGTAATTTCATCTGTCATTCCCGTTGCAAAATACTGATCCTCCGGTGACCCCAAATTCTCGAATGGAAGGACGGCGAGCATTTTCCGTTTTTCGGATGTCGGAGGATCGGAGATGGAAGAACGTTCGGTTTGTTTGCGTTGAAGGAAGAAAAAGGCCCCAATGACAACGACCGCTATCAACGCGGCAATTGCCGGCAATTTCCAGGAACGCGGGGACCTCGCGGCGGGAATGGTGGATGCTGTATGTGAGGAGAGCGAACCGGACTCCGTATCGCGCTTCAGATTTCTCAGATCAATGAGCAGGTCGTGTGCGGACTGATAGCGGTTTTCCACATTCTTTTCCAGGCACTTCCGTACGATGTATTCCAGTTGTGGCGTGACAGCATAATTCAAACGAGCGAGCGCATCCGGAACGATGTTGATAATCTTGTTGATCGTTTCTGTTGCAGAATCGCCTGCGAAAGGAAGACGTCCTGCTGCCATCTGATACAGGATGATTCCCAGAGAAAACAGATCCGACCTGTGGTCGACCTGTTTCCCGAGCGCCTGCTCAGGACTCATGTATTGAACGGTTCCCATTACAAGCCCTGGCTCGGTACCTGACTGCGTGTTCAATTTGCTGGCTCCCGTTTGTGGAGCCGAGGCTTGCGTCACCTTGGCGAGGCCGAAATCCAGGACCTTTACCTGCCCACGCGTTGTAATCATGATGTTGGCGGGCTTGAGATCGCGATGGACCACTCCTTTGGAATGCGCTTCATCCAGCGCGTCCGTTGTCTGGATCGCGATTTCCAAAAGCCTGTTTATTTCGATAGGAGCTCCTTTGAGCCTGGATTCCAGCGTTTCACCCTCCACATGTTCCATGGCAATGAACCGAATGTTTTCCGATTCGCCCAATTCGTAAATGCTCGCAACGTTGGGATGCTTGAGAACGGAAGCAGCTTTTGCTTCTTGTACAAATCTCCTCAGTCTTTCAGGATCAGAGGCAACTTCGGCAGGTAACACCTTAATCGCAACGGTTCGTCCGAGGGTCGTATCTTCCGCCAGATACACTTCGCCCATGCCTCCGGACCCCAGTTTTTTCAAAATCCTGTAATGCGATAACGTGCTGCCAATCATGAGCTACAAATGTACCATCAAATTGGCAGTTTCATTTTTTTCAGGAAGTTCCTTATCGGCGCTCAGACTGGTAAACGCCGGTGGTTGCGGCCATTGGTTAGAGGGAGCGCGGCTTCCAGCCCGCCGGCGTCCGTGGCGGGCAGAGACGCCCGCCCCACAGAGGGTAGCGACGTATCCCGCTTCAATCGCTGCAAATCTGTACGCATGTCCGCTGCGCTCTGATACCGCAGATTGCTGATCGATCTCCATCGGCTTTCCGCCGATATCATATTTCAGTGTCCGTCTTTCCATCATCTCCATGGCGATGCGATAGTGCGAGACGATTTCCCCGATCATCTTCCATCTACCGGTAACTTCATTTTCTGCAGGA
Organism: uncultured bacterium; assembly: GCA_963771165.1. Taxonomy (GTDB): domain Bacteria; phylum Acidobacteriota; class HRBIN11; order JAKEFK01; family JAKEFK01; genus JAKEFK01. The sequence goes on from CAVYSN010000009.1 coordinate 401,931, forward strand.
AGGCATTCCATCGAGGGTCGCTGTGCAGAGAACGCAGCAACTGAGAGCCTCTTCATGTCGGCCAGGCCGCCGTCACGCTGATTGTAGGCGACCTCGAGCCATTCGAAGGCTTTATCCGTCTCGCCACGATAGGCGTAAATCTCGGCAATCTGGAATGCCGATCCAACACTGCGCTTCTCCACATATTCGGCCAGAGCAGTATCTGCATCCTGCTTTTTTCCTGCGGCATGATACGCAAGCGCCAGACCGTAGTCGCGCCACAGAGGTTCGGGCTCTTTCTGGATTTCGGCAAGTGCTTTTTCAGGCTGCGACTTCGCCAGGTAAATCTGGCCCAGAAAGAGATGTGCCGCGGGATAATCCGGATTCAGTTCCAGCGATTTTTTCACGGCTGCCTCGGCTTCATCAAAATGACCCGCATAATAGGCATGGATTCCCAGGTAGTAATGGGCGGAGACGCTGAGCGGATCGAGTTCTGCGGCGCGTCGGTTCAGTGTGAGGGCCTCATCGAGACGACCGAGTGTCGTGGCCAGCCCTGCGGCATTTCTGATCACAGTTGCATTTCCCGGTTCCAGTTCCAGCGCGCGCCGGTATGAGGAATCTGCCCCGGCCCAGTCCCAATCGTAGGTCATCTGTATCCATCCCAGGGCTGCCAGTGCATCCGCCAGATTCGGATCCAGTTCCAGTGCCTTTTTCACATCGTTGCGCGCTTGTCTGTAACCTTCATCCAACGGCATGTATCCCCAGTCCGCCTGACGATAGTGCGTTGATGCGAGTCCGACCCAGGCGGGCGCGTAGGCGGGATCGATCTTCACCGCCTGCTCAAAGTAGCCGGCCTGCCTTTTCCAGATCTTCCTTGCTGCGTCGGTCGAAGAAGTAACGTCCTTGCAGGTAAGCGTTGTATGCTTCCGTATTTCCTGTCTTCGATGAAGGGGACTCTTGCCCGAGTAGCTTGACCTTTAGCGCATCCGCAACCGAATGAGCAATGTCATCCTGCACCGCGAAGATGTCGTTCAATTCCCGATCGTATGTCTCGGACCAGAGTTGAAACCCATCGGACGCGTTCACCAGTTGCGCGCTGATCCGCACCTGAGTTCCCGACTTCCGAACGCTCCCTTCCAGGATCGATGTAACCTGGAGTTTTCCAGCGATCACCGCAGTTCCTCATTTTTTCCCTTGAACTGAAACGAGGAACTGCGTGCCGCCACACGAAGCCCGCGGATCTTTGCCAGTGAATTCAACAACTCCTCGCTCAAACCATCCGAAAAATATTCATTAGCCGGATCATTGCTGAGGTTCCTGAAGGGAAGGACTGCAATGGCGGGAGTGGAGGCTGTTCCTTCATGCGGTCCTGCAACTTCCGGCTCCCGCAGGAACCAGAAGCCCCCGACCAACGCTAATATCAAAATTCCGATGAGCGACACAACCCAAAGTGTGTTGCGTGAGGTCAACAGCGAGATGCGAGCAAGCATTTCCCGAACGAGTGAAACTCTGCCGGTGGAGGTGTCCCGCAACAGATGCTGCAGATCTTCCCGCATCTCAGCCGCGCTCTGGTAACGCTGATTCGGGTCCTTCATCAACGCTTTGTCAATGATTCGTTCAAGCCTTGCAGGAACATTCGAGTTGACTTGCGACGCGGAGGTTTGAGTTTTGGTCAGAATGAGTTCGAAAGTCTCTCCAGTGGTGTTCCCTTCGAAAGGTACGGTACCAGTCACCATTTCGTAAAGCAGAATCCCGAAAGAAAACAGGTCACTGCGTCCATCCAGTACTTTTCCTCGCACCTGTTCAGGCGACATATAAATGATGGTCCCTACGGTTTTTCCAGCGATTGTTAAGCGATCATCTATATCCGGACGCCGATCGTGGTCACCGGAAGGTTGTTTTCGCACTGGAGTTTGCTTGGCTAAGCCGAAATCGAGTAACTTCACCTGCCCGCGTTCGGTAACAAAGACGTTGGCCGGTTTGATGTCCCGATGAACGATCCCTTCCCCGTGAGCCGCGTCCATGGCATCCGTAATTGGAACGGAGATTTCGAGTGCCTTTTGGATTTCCATGGGCCTGTTACCCATCAACTGCTTCAAGGTTTGTCCTTTCAACAGTTCCATCACAATGAAAGGCTCCCCCTCATGCGTTCCAATATCGTAAACTGCGCAGATATTGGAATGATTGAGTGCAGATGCGGCCCGCGCTTCCCTTTGAAAACGCTCCAGTGTCTCGGCATCCTGACCGAGTTGTGCCGGCAGGAATTTTAACGCCACGTGACGTCCAAGCCGTGTATCCTCGGCTTCGAATATCACTCCCATTCCTCCGCCACCAATCCTGTTCAGGATCTTGTAGTGCGATACCGTGCTGCCAATCATGACATGCTATGCGTTTAAATGTACCATCAAAACTGCCGGGATGTCGTCAGGCCCGCGTTCACAAGAAAATCGCTATTTCAGATCCTGCTGGGTTGAGATGTCTCAGGAAACTGCCGGATAAAAATCGGGGACAAACAGCACGGAGGGAACGCAAAGACTCGCAGACACGAGACGCGTTGAAGTGTGAGTGCCGAAGGGGAGAAACAGAAACCCGAAAAAGAAGTAACTCATGATTTAGCAGTAAAATAAGTCCTCGTCGGCATTTTTGTTTCTCTTTGTATCTGGTTGCCGATTGTTGTCGCTCTTTTTGCCTCTTTGCGGCTGGTTGTTGGCACAAATCTGGCACAGGATCTGGAAACTCGATGAGGCTGTCCGCTTCCTAATGTGTTGGTCGGTGAATTACGATGGAGGAGTAATCACGGTGGTAGAATTGATCCGTGATTCAATGCCCCCAGTGTTTTGAATCGGTCAGCTCTGACAAACCATTCTGCCCCGTCTGTCACGCGGACTTAAATTCATCGCGTTTTCCAACTGCGCTCGGAGAACCTGTCGCACTTGCGAGTCAAAAATTGGATTCATCCAGCGGAAGCAGATTCCTGACAGGAGCGATTTTAGCCGACCGGTATCGAATCATTGGTTTGATTGGTAAAGGGGGAATGGGTGAGGTCTATCGCGCTGAGGACATCAAACTCACCCAAACCGTTGCGCTAAAGTTTTTGCCCGAGAGATTGAACACGAATACGCCTGCGCTTGCAAGATTTCATCGCGAAGTGCGCATTGCAAGACAGGTTTCGCATCCCAATGTTTGCCGTGTCTTCGATATTTCCGAATATCAGGGACAGCATTTTCTCACTATGGAATACGTTGACGGAGAGGATCTTGCGTCTCTGTTGAGACGAATTGGATACTTGCCTTCCGATAAAGCCTAGAAATTACACGACAGATCTGCGCAGGATTATCAGCGGCGCATCAAATCGGTGTTCTCCACCGCGATCTGAAACCTGCAAACGTTATGATTGACGGACGCGGAAAGGCAAAGATCACGGATTTCGGACTTGCAGGACTCGCTGAGGAATTTCAACAGGGGGAAATATCAGCCGGGACTCCGGCATATATGGCGCCGGAACAGTTAGCCGGCAAAGAAGTGACCACCAGGAGCGATATCTATTCTCTAGGCATTGTCTTATATGAGTTGTTTACCGGCAAGCGCGCTTACGATGCGCCGACCCTCCAGGAATTGATCAGACAAAAAGAAGAAAATACACTGACGCGTCCTTCGGTATTTGTCAAAGAGATCGATCCATTGATTGAGCGTGTCATCTTGCGATGTCTGGAACGCGAACCTTCCAAACGTCCTTCATCCGCGCTTCAAATCGCGGCGGCGCTTCCGGGAGGTGATCCGCTTGCAGCAGCGCTCGCCGCCGGCGAAACACCCTCTCCTGAAATGGTTGCAGCCGCGCCAAAAGAAGGAGTGCTGCAGCCTCACATTGCAATGATGCTTCTGCTCTTTGCATTCGGGATGGTAGTCATATCCATGTTCTGGGGTCGATTGGCCTACGACATGATACCGATGCAGAAACCGCCGGAAGTCTTACGGCAACGTGCGATGGAAATCGCAGAACGATTTGGTTACGCGCAGGATCCTGTAGATTATGCCTCAGGATTCGGTTTGGATTTGGAATTTCTTCAACACATCAGAAAAAATGATTCTTCTCTGGTGCGCTGGAATCAACTGAAGTCGCGGGCGTCCTTCTGTTATCCGCTACTGGTATCGACAGGCCCAAAATTACATGGTTCCCTTGAGTGAGTCAGCTATAAGTCCGGTTGATCCTCCGGTTGTTAAAACCGGAATGGTTTTGATGAGTGTCGATACGGAAGGTCGTCTGTTTTTCTTTAATGCAGTTCCGGAGAAATCTCCACAAAATAAACCTTTCGATTGGTCGATCCTATTTAGGGAAGCGGAATTGGATATGACTCAGTTCGCGGTATCAACGCCGCAAGAAATACCACTTCAAGTCTACGATGAACAGATGAGCTGGATAGGAAAATATCCGGAAGCCCCCTATCCGATCCGGATTGAAGCTGCCGCATTCGATGGAAAACCGGTGTATTTCGAAATCTTTGGACCCTGGCGAACTTCTCCATTCCGATTAGCTGCAGAAACATCCCTGAGCGAGAAAGTTGCCGGGATTCTACTGTTGAGCGTGTTTTATGGCGCGTTGATCGTCTGCGCTTTACTGGCTCTCAAAAATTTGCGTCTTGGAAGAGGGGATCGAAAAGGGGCCTTTCGCGTCGCATTTTTTCTTCTGATTCTCAAGTTGATCGGATGGATTTTCTCCGTGCATCACGTTCCGGTCTTCATTAGCGAATTAAATTTGTTATTGACCGGAATTGAATCTGCGCTTTTCTGGTCCTGCTTTGTAGGCCTTATGTATCTTGCTCTCGAACCGATCCTGAGACGTCGATGGCCGCACCGAATCATCTCCTGGAGCCGACTGCTTTCAGGAGATTTTGCGGATCCACTGGTCGGACGAGATATTTTGATTGGAGCGATGCTTGGCGGTATTGGCCTTTTGTTGAGGGTTTTGATACTAAATTTTGCAGGATGGATCGGCATGCCTCCTGACATGCCGATTTTCCATGGCGGTAGAAGTATCGGGATCACAAATGTTGGTTACAGTCTGGTCATGCAATTCAGTACGGCTCTGTACGGGGCATTTATTCTTACATTCCTTTTCCTGTTCTTAACGCTCCTTTTTCGCAGGCAATGGCTCGGGATTGCAGTGGGTTGGGTGATACTTTCAACACTTGCAGTTTTTGGTGAATCGGTGGGTCTTTTCTCCAGTGTTACGTGGATCTTCGAGGTTCTTCTTGTGACACTCTTTGTGGTTATGGCTCTTCGGTTCGGTGTGCTCACTACTGTCGCCGCAACCGTATTTCATCATCTCTTGATCTTCTTCCCGATCACATCAAATATCACTGCATGGTATGCTGGCGATTTCGTTGTTGATTTCATTTTGCTGGCCGCGATCGCGATCTACGCATTTCGAGTTTCTCTCGGCGGCAAGCCCATCTTTTCAAATTTACTTCCGGACTAAGTCACACTTGATTATGTGTAGAAATCAAAACCGAGAAAAGTGCTTGGCACAAATTTGGCACAAGTCGGGAAGGCAGAAAAAAGAAACCCAGCCGCAACAATCACTTACGGCTGGGAGTGCGAATAAATGCCGAAGGGGAGACTCGAACTCCCATGCCTCGCGGCGCCACCCCCTCAAGATGGTGTGTCTACCAATTCCACCACTTCGGCAAAATCAGCACTAGGTATTACAGACGTTGAACTCGAAAGTTCAACATGAGAAACGTGTAATCAAAGTGGTGCGAGCGTTTCGCCCGCACCACTTCAGGAATTACACCTCGTTACTCCTCACTCTTCACTTTCCACTTCTTATATGGATTCTTCAAATATTGTTTTGCCAGTGCATGAGAGCCCTGAATGTCAGGTTGTTTGAGCACGAACTGGTATTCGATGGTCGCATCGCTGTTTTTTCCCATTGCATTTAAGCATTGTCCGGACCGCAGATGACTCATGCTTATCAATCCTACGGGAGTTTGATTCATGACCCGCCGCGCGCTCAAATAATGTTGATATGCTTTTTCCCACGATGCCATCGAAAACAGGATTTCCGCATATTCAAAATGGATGAAATCTAAAAGATAATTTTGCGCCGCTTCCTCTTTCAAAAGGCGTTCGTAGATCGAAATACTTTCAGGCAAGCGTCCGAGCTTTGTCAGCATTGTTGCGGTCTCGAATTGAAATACGGGATTCGACGGATATTTGTCCCATAATTTCTGAAGGAGTTTCAGCGCATCTTCGTGTCTTTTCTCACGATCATAAAGGACAACCAGAATTACGGCGGCCTCATCGCGCGCAAGATGCCCCTGTTGCAGCGTTTTTTCCAATTGCTTTAATCCTTCCTCCTTTGAACCGCGCACTCCTCCGAGTAACATGAGGATCTTCACCGGAGCGGGAAGTTTACCGACCACGTAGTTGTACATCCCGATGCTGAGGTATGCATCGGCGAATTGCGGATATCTCTTGATAACCATGCGATGCGCTTCGACTGCTTCTGTCCCGTGCTGCATTGAAGACAGAAACATCCGTTTGACTGTGCTCTCGTATCCGGCGATCGCGCCGTGCGCAGTACCAAGATAATAAAGACCGGCCAGGTCGTTCTTGTCCGTTCGTAATCGCATCTTTGCGCGGATCATTCCTTTTTCCATTGTGCTGTAGAATAATTTTTCCACAACTGGATCGATAGGATCCTGTTGCCTCTGACGAAAAAAAGCATTTCCACGGTTGTAAATTTGTGTCTGCAACCGGCGCATCTTAGCGAGGTGTTCAAGCCAGATCGCAGAGGCTAGATAAACGTATCCCGCGGGATGTTTCGTATCCTTTTGAATCATCAGCTCAAATTGTTGTTTTGCCGCTTTGTAATCCATTTCGTAAAGGGAATGGAACCCCCGTATACAATCCTTCTCACTCTCGGGTGGAAGTGCATTCAACGGTTCTGCAGAAACCACACGCGCGCAGAAAAGTGCGAGGCTAAAGAGAAGCCAGAACTTCGTTGCTATGTGTTTGAGGGTCCACATGGGGATACACTTTTGTAATCAAACCTTGCTCGTTGATTATATACGTAATACGATTTGCGTAGTAAGCATTTTGAAATGCGCATGCCCCGTAAGCCATGCATGTCCTCCGATCGACGTCCGAAAGCAGATGGAACGGAAGATTCTGCTCTTTGATGAAACGTTTATTCTCTTCAGGGGGATCCGTGCTGATACCCAAAAGGACGGCGTTCTTTTCACGAAATTCGTCGATCCTCTCCCGGAATCTTTGCGCTTCGATCGTTCAGCCGGGTGTACGAGATCGGAGGTAGAACCAGAGTACGATCTTCTTGCCTTTGTAATCCTGCAGCCGGTGCCGGTTCCCCTCTTCATCGGGTAAATCAAATTCTGGAGCCGCCCGGTTCTCCTTTAGCGGTTCAGGGACGGGATGGCTCCGGGCCCGGATGCTGTGTAGCAGGAATCCCAACGCAATTCTGAGCCATCTCATTCGAGCTATTATAACGTTAGAATCCATATGCTCGTAGTTAGGAAAACTCCTGTATAATGTTTCAGAGGTGACTCTTGACGCTCGATGACTTGTTAAAATTCATGGTCACGCAGAAGGCTTCCGATCTGCATCTGAAGCCAATGCGGCCTCCGTTGCTACGATTGGAAGAGCGTTTGCTTCCTGTGAAGTCAGCTCCACTTTCTCCACAAGACATAGAAAAACTGATCATCGCGATTTTGACACCGAAGCAAAAAGCGCATCTCGATCGAAGACTCTATGTGGATTTCGGGTACAGTCTTGCGGGCGTATCCCGTTTTCGAGCGACGGTTTTTTATCAGCGGGGAACCTTGAGCGCAGTTTTCCGGCGAATCCCATTTGATTTTCCTTCGATTGAAGATTGGGGTCTTCCGCACGTCCTTTATCAGTTTTGCTACTTGCCTCAGGGGTTGGTGCTTGTTACAGGACCGACCGGCTCCGGTAAATCTTCGACGCTTGCCGCCATGGTGCAGGAGATCAGCAATCATCGTCCGGTTCACGTTGTAACCATCGAAGATCCGATCGAATTTTTGTTCCGTGACGCTATGTCTGCGATCACGCAGCGTGAAATCGGAGAGGATGCTCATACTTTTGCGCAGGCTTTAAAAAACACTTTGCGGCAGGATCCAGATGTGATCATGATCGGAGAAATGCGCGATCCTGAGACGATTATGACAGCCATGACGGCGGCTGAAACGGGGCACCTCGTGCTAAGCACGCTGCACACAAATAGCGCCTCGCAAACAATTGATCGAATCATAGACAGTTTCCCGGAAGGCCAGCACCGCCAGATAAGAATTCAGCTTTCTCAGGTTTTAAAAGCAATCATTTCCTTGAAGCTGATTCCACGATGTGATCAGACAGGTTTGATCGCGGCAGTTGAAATCCTTCGGGAGAATCCCAAAATTCAGAAGTGCATACTGGAAGGGACAATTCCGGAAATCGATGAAGAAATGGAGAAATCAGTCAGTTATTTCAAGATGCAAACGATGAATCAATCTTTGATTGCTCTCGTTCTGAATAATGCAGTTCGAAAAGAGACCGCACTCGCAGCTACGAGCAATCCTTCCGAGCTGGACATGGAACTGCGAAAATTCATGTACCAGGTTGAGCACGGCATGCAAGAGGAAGGATCGGAGGATTGGAGCCTGACGAGTGAGAAGAAGGAGGATAGTATGGCAGAGCCTTTATCGGATTTTTCTAAGATTGTAGAACTTCAGGAAATTAAGAAGCTTTATGATGAGTCTCGCGACCGCCATGGAAGGGAATTGGCTGAAAAGGATGAAGCCATTCAGCAGATGGAAGAAGATTTAAGAAACAGGAATGACGAAGTCAACAATCTCTCCAATCAGCTTCAAGCCGCGAATCAGGAACGAGAGAAGCTAAAACAACAGGTCGCGTTCACGAAAAACGAGCTCGAAGGAAAAATTGCCCGTTTACAGGAAAGAATCCAGCAGTTGTCAAGCCCACCGGCCGTGCCTACTGCAGAAAAAGGGAAAACCAGCGGATTCTTCCGAAAGTAAAAACCACTCCGTAGCCAATCACAGGCGGGAAGGAGACCAAAATGTCTATTCCTTCCTACCTTCTATTCATTCTTTTAACCTCGCAGTTCGCCTACGGTTACACCGTTGTGCTTACATCCGGTAAAAGGATTGAAGGGACCCTGATCAACGATCAGCAAACCACTGTTTTGATCAAAGACTCTCACGGTGTCTTGATCAGTTTCAAGAAAAGTATTCTCGATCTCCCGGCCATGTCCATTGCAAACGGAAAGGACCGGCCGGATTCTGTCATTGATGCGCCGGCAAAACGAAAGCCTCCATCGATTGCCGAGATCGCCGCTGAAACGAAGAAACGTCGAACCGGCAATGCGAGGATGATCACCTTTGATGATATCGATGAAGCATCCGCATTCTCCGTGATGGGTTCTGATGTAGAGCCGCAGCAGCGCTCCAATGCAAAATCCACGACGTCTGAAAAAGAATGGCACTCAAAGTTGTGGGCATTGAAAAAAGAAGTGAATCGTTTGCGGGACAGGTACATTGCATCTGAGTCCTCGTGCGAAGAGGCAAAAGAAAAGCAATATGCGTCGCGAACCACTCCTTCCCGAAAACCGGTCGGGCTGATGTCCACTTACAAAGAGACTCCCCAGTGCCGGAAGATGGCGGAAGCAGAAAGACAGCTGCAGGATGCGGAAATCAGATTGGACGATGCCCGTGAAGAGGCGAGACGCGAGGGCGTTTCCTGGCAATCGCTGGAATGAGTACAATAGGAGGCCGTGGTTCGCTATCGTAAAAGGAAACTCTTTGTTGAAGATCTGCCGGTCCGCCAAATAGCAGAGTCGGTTGGCACGCCTCTATATATTTACAGTCGTAAACAGCTCCTTGCGAATTACAGAGCGTATCGGAATGCTTTCCGCGGCCTTTCGTATCTGATTTGTTACGCGCTGAAGGCGAATTCAAATCTGTCCATTTTGAAACTCCTGGCGCGGCAGGGGAGTGGTGCGGATATCGTTTCCGGAGGGGAACTTTATCGCGCGCTGAAAGCAGGTTTTGCGCCGGAACGGATTGTTTTTGCCGGCGTTGGTAAGACGGCGAAAGAAATTGAAACTGCTCTTCGCAAGAGAATTCTGGCCCTTCACGTTGAATCAGAACAGGAGCTGTTTCTCGATAGACAGGATTGCAAGCAAACTCGGCCGGGCTGCGCCGATCAGTATGCGCATCAATCCGGATATCAATCCGCGGACCCATCCATACATATCCACCGGACTCAGGAAACACAAGTTCGGTATTCCGATCCGGCGGGCTCTCTGCGATTTACTCTTTAGCTGCTGAATTGAATCACCTTCGAATCGAAGGAATGCATATGCATCTGGGTTCACAAATCAACGGCGTAAAGCCTTTTGAAGAGGCCGTTCGTAAGGCTCTACGATTGATGGATCAACTGCAAGAACAGGGAATTATTCTCAATCATCTGGATATTGGTGGAGGTCTTTCTGTCAGCAGTCAGAAAGGGGACGGGGCGCCGCAGGAACTTGCCTCCGTTCTCAGACCTTTATTGAGGGGTCGGAAGCTCCGCTTGATTCTGGAACCCGGACGCTCGATTGTAGCCACTGCAGGGATTCTTGCTTACCGAAGTGTTGTACACAGAAAATGAATGACGCTAAGCACTTTGTCATCGTTGATGCCGGAATGAATGATTTTATTCGACCGGCGTTGTACGATGCTTTTCATACTGTCCTTCCCGCGGCACAATCGAAGCGGCAGTCCCTGCTTCAGGACATAGTGGGTCCTGTTTGTGAAAGTGGTGATTTCTTCGCGAAAGATCGCATGCTGCAGGAATGCACGCCGGGAGATTTGCTTGCAATTACGGAAGCCGGAGCCTATGGCTTTTCCATGAGCTCCAACTATAACAGCCGCCCGCGCGCTGCAGAAGTTCTGGTCGATGGGAAAAACTTCTACATGATTCGTAGGAGAGAATCCTATCAGGATCTTGTGAAACCGGAATTGTAGTGGCTGAGCATTTTCCGTGATTTGACAGGGAGGCCTTTCCGCCGCTGAAAACATTTTTTACTGTATGCGAATTCCCGTATAGAAAATGCTCTGCGGCTGGCATGCAGGGCATTTGCAACGGTTGTCGGTAGTATGCACGGAAGGCTGGGACGCGCATAAATAGCATCACGGCAAATGCTCTGCCACTACAATTATTGATGTACAATACATTTGATGGCGGCTCCATTGCATCCAATGAAGAAGCACGTCTTGCTTCGTTACACTCTCTGGACATTCTAGACACACCGCCGGAAGAACGCTTTGATCGCATCACCCGTGTAGCGGCAGAGCTGTTTGGCGTTCCCATTGCACTCATTTCGCTTGTCGATTCCGACCGTCAATGGTTTAAATCGTGCTATGGCATCAAGGCGACTGAGACGCCGCGGGATATCTCATTTTGTGCGCACGCGATTCTTGGCAATGATATTTTTTATGTGCCGGATACCAAACGCGATCCCAGGTTTGCTGATAATCCGCTGGCGAATGAACAAAACATCCGGTTTTATGCAGGTATGCCTCTTAGCCGGACCGTAGGAGCAAATGATCGGCACGCTCTGCATCATGGATCAATGTTCCAAGGGAATTGACGGATGAAGACATGCGCTTATTGCGTGATCTTGGCGCATGGGCTCATGCTGAGATCACTGCACTGCACCTGTTGCGCAAGGAGATCGTTACTGCCGAAAACGCAGTTGAAAGAAACCGAAGAAACCTTTTCAAAATTTCTCGATGGTTTACCGGTTGGAGTTTTTGTTCTGGACGCTCACGGACGACCGACTTACGCGAATCGAACAGCAGAACAGATTCTGGGTCGGGGAATCAGTCCGCAAGCGGGGCCGGAGCAGCTGGCCGATACGTATCACGTTTTTATGGAAGGAACAGATCATGAATATCCGATTCATAAGATGCCGATTGTTCGAGCTTTAAAGGGACTGAGTACGGAAGCCGAAGACATGGAAATCCACAGGCCTGAAGGGATCATGTCGGTTCAGGTTTGGGCCACTCCTATTTTTGATCAGCATGGCAACATAACACATGCAATCGCGGCGTTTCAGGATATCACCGAAAGAAAAAGAACGGAGAAACGAGTTGCAACTCAGCATAAAGTCACGTTAGTTCTCTCAGAGTCCAGAACAATGGCGGAGGCAATTCCTAAAATTTTGCAGGCGATCTGTGAGAGCATGAACTGGTCTGTCGGAGCTTTGTGGAGAGTCGATGTAATAACAGGTGTGCTGCGATGTGCACAGTTCTGGCGTCAAGCGGATCAGGAGTTTCCCGACTTTGAGAATCTGACACAAAAAATAGTCATGGCCCCTGGAATCGGGCTTCCCGGCCGGATCTGGGTGAACGGTGAGCCAGCATGGATTCCGAATATTGTAGAGGATTCCAATTTTCCGCGGACTCCAGCCGCAATGAAGAATGGGTTGCATGCTGCTTTCGGTTTCCCCATACGCTTTCAGAACGAAATCATCGGTGTTATTGAATTTTTCAATAAACAGATCCAGGAACCGGACACGGAACTTCTTTCCATGTTGAACTCTCTTGGCATGCAAATCGGACAATTTCTGGGAAGAAAGCAAATTGAAGAATTGCTGGAAGAAGCGCGCGAACGGTATCGAAGGCTGACAGAAAAACCGGTTTCGTGATTGACCTTCCTAAAGTGAACCCCTATAATTTAGCGTCTGGACTATGAATCCGCATAAGCCACCGCGAAAAAAACAACCGAAACAACTCGCTCTGATCGATCAGAACGGTTGCACCGGTTGTGAAATGTGCATCGTGGTTTGTCCGGTCGATTGCATTGAAATCGTCCCCGGTCCCGAACATGCGGTTCTTCGACCTCTCGTGGAAGTGGATCTGGATCGTTGCATCGGTTGCACGCTTTGTGCTCAGTATTGTCCGTGGGAGACGATCTACATGACCGATCACGATCTGGCGTATGAAAAGGCTCCTGATCTTACGATTCGTTCCCTTTTTCTCAAGGATCCCGAAAAGAAAGTGGGAGATCCGCCCCCGCCTCAACCCTGATTCAGGATCGGCTGTTCGGCTCGCGTGTCTTCAAGAAAAAGGAAACCAGATAACCGGCAAAAGCGATCGCACCGCTAAAGAGAAAGGTTTTTGCGCCGAATTCTCCCCATAGATAGCCGCTAAGAAGAACACCAATTACACCACCCAGGCCCCAGCCGATGCTGCTGAACAGTGATTGGCCGATCGAACGAAATCCTTCGGGAAAGATCGTATGGGTCAGTCTCATGCAAGCAATGTGAAAGAGTCCGAAGCTGAAGGCGTGCATGCCCTGCGATAGAGTAAGCCAAAGATAGGATCGGGCTTGATAAATCCAGAGCCAGCGTAACGTCGCGAGGAATAAACAGATACGAAATAAATGTCCCAAAGGAAAACCTGCCCAGAATGTGAGACGCGAAAAAGAAAATCAGCAACTCGCTGGCCGCCGCGGCCGCCCACTGAATTCCGATGCTGGAATCCCGGAATCCGAGTTCAGAAAGATGTATCGAGAAGAAACCATAGTAAGCGCCCTGACTCACATGCATCAAAAATACGGATGCTAGAAAGATCCAGGTTGTTTTGTTTCGTAGAATTCTGTTTACATCATCGCGCTGGAATTCGAATCCCATTTTCCCGGAAGGTTGATAGAAGGAAAGGATGGAAAGCGCAAATAAAAAGAACACAAAACCGTATAAAACCCAGCCGTGATGAAACCGTTCAATGACTTTTCCAAAGGTTGCAGCGAGTAATATAAAGCTCAATGTTCCCCACAATCGCGTTCGCCCATAATCCAACTTTCCCTTTTCCTGTTCCTCCTGCACGGTGGCTTCGGTGAATGGAAGAACGGCCGCGTTAAAAAGACTGAAAAATGAAATTAAAAGCAGGATCGCCTGATACGTGTGAAAGCGGAATAGAAGAAGCAAAGGAATAATCTGGCCGATTGCGGTGAATCGGAGGATTGTCTTTCTATCCTGGAATCGGTCCGCAAAGTAGCCATAAATGGGCGGCAGGAAAATTCTTGCTATGGACGGGATGGAGTAGATTGTCGCAATTTGGACCGGAGAAAGGTGCAGGTGTTTCAGATACAGGGTCCAGTAAGGTATGTAGACTCCGAAGGCTGCAAAGTACAAAAAATAGAAGACCGCGCTTAGCATCTGCGCGATTATTCTATCGCGTTAAGGCCCGTCAGGTTCTCGATTGTCCGAAAATTCAAATTTGACTACGGGTCGCATAAATGTCGCTCTGCAATGTTTAACGGTTTGTAAGGACGCGATTCATCGCACCGGCGTGCTTCTTATGCGCTTCTTCATGTTATCCATCAAGAATGATGCAAAAGCTCGGTGATCACCTGGCCATGGTCAGTGATGCGTATGGGACGACCTAATGGAGAAGAATTGTATTGGGAATCATCGATGTGGAGGCATTTGCAGAGTGTGGCGTAAAGATCGGGTACGCTGACCGGATGTTCGGTCACCTCCATTCCATCGCGTCCGTCGCTCCGATGACCTGTCCGCCCTGGATTCCCCCGCCGGCAAGAACCACGGACCACGCCTGAGGCCAGTGATCGCGACCTCCTTTCGAGTTGATTTGCGGTGTTCGTCCGAATTCTCCCATCCATAGAACAAGCGTTGAGTCCAGAAGACCGGAGTTACGTAAATCCTGAATCAAGGATGCAAAGCCCGGATCCAGTGTTGGGAGAGTGCTTTCGTGCGCGAAAAATTCTCCATATGCGTGTCCCAACCGTCGAATTCCACTTCAACGAAACGAACTCCTTTTTCAATTAAACGTCGAGCCATCAAACAGGCCGTTCCGAAACTGTTTTTGCCGTACCTCCTGCGAGTAGAATCATTCTCTTGCTCAACATCAAAAGCTGTGAGTGCAGGTGAGTGCATGAGATCGACAGCACGCTCGTAGATCATGGATTTTTCAGAAAACACCTGGTCGCCATGCGTGGATTTAAAATTCTGATCCAGGTTTTCCAGCAGCGCCAAACGATCTTGAAATCGTTTCGATGTTACACCCTCAGCGTATTGAAGGTTATTTAAAGGTTTGAGGGCATCACGAACCACGAAAGGGCGCGAAGTCCACGCCGAGCAGGCCTGATGAAATTCCGGGGCCATTGATACTCACATAAGCGGGTAGCGGATTTGATTTGTCCATCAACTCTTTTGCGACGATGGCGCCAATGGAAGGGTGTTGTGTTACGCCGGATTGAATGTAGCCTGTATGAACGTAATAGCGAGCCCGTTCATGATTGCCCTCGCGCGAATTCATCGATCGGATAATCGCGAGATCCTTCATCTCACGCGCGATGAGAGGCAAATGTTCTGAAATCTGAATACCGGGAACGGACGTTCGAATCGAACGGAATTCACCTGCATTTGAAGAATTGGTTTTCGGGTCAAACGTGTCCAGTTGACTGGGCCCGCCACTCATCCATAACAGAATGCAGGCAGACGTTTTCCGCGAAGCCGGTTGTGCCAGGATCGATGTGAGTCCTAAAAGTCTGTCCGAAAGTGAGCGACAGCACCGCTCGCATTCCCGTTTGTTAGAAATTCTCTTCTTGTACAGTTACAGGATTTATGATTCATGGAAAAGCTCTCTCGGAATGCGGGCAGCATAAATGGCGCCCCACAAGGTTTATACGGGTTGTAGTGCCGCGATTCATCGCGCATGCGGCTGATTGTTACGCTCCCTAATGGTTGAATAAGAATTCATTGCTGTTCAGTAACGCCCAGAAAATGTCTTCGTAAGCGGAAACGTTCTGGTTTTTATCCGCACATGTTTTACGAGCACTTGAATTTCGTCTGGGGTCGCATGACGGCTCAAAGCATGCAGAAACAATTGATCAATCTTTTCGGCAGCATTCATTGTTCGTAGGCCAGAAAGTTTGCTCATCGTATTTTCAGGCAATTGTTGAACAGCTTCATTTGTGATTTTGCCGTTCAACAAAAACAGAGCTTGCGGAATCGTTCCTTCAAACTCGACCGATGGTTTCGTATCATCATTATCAAAAAGAAAGACATGGTGGAGATACATCATTTGTTTTCGGTCTTCGAATTCCCGATTTGACATCATTCGAAGGGCCGTTTCTACAGAGGTTGCGGTTAAAAAAGAGTTCACGAGCTGATCCGGATTGAGAAGCTGGACTTTGCCTCGTTCATAATGCGCCGGCGGAGTCCTTGTCGGCGGAACGTGAACTCAGCTGGTATGTTTCGGTATTCGTTATGGAATAAACGAGATGGCGAATATTAAATTGATGTTGTCTGAAGTCTTTCGCAGATCTCATTTAGCAATTGCGGATTGGATGGTGTCATTCGAGCCGCCCATATCGTCCACAGGATGAACAAACCCTTTTCCCATGAACATTCCCCACACGCGATTGACTATCGCTTGGGAAAAATAAGGATTCTCAGGCGAAACAATCCAGGCGGCCAGCTTTTCACGTTGATTCCCCTGGAAATGAGCTGGTTTGGGCTGCAGAAGAAACTTTGCAGGATATGTCTCTTCTTTTCCTTTGATTTCAACGGTGATGGAAGAGGAAGGCTCTTCGCGACGCGCTGCAATCCACGGAACTCTTGACGCATCTGTTTGACGACCTCCGGTTGCTTTCGTAAAGCGTCGTCCGCGGTCTTGTATTTGTCCATCATTTCTTCTCTCTGCTGCTTGAGCTGCCTGTCGCTGCATTTTTTCCACCCTGGTCAGCTCATCTTTTTTCAGTCCTGAGTAGAAGGCTGCTAAACCATAAAAATCATCCAGCTTCCATTTTTCGTGCGGGTGATTATGACAACGAGCGCAACCAAGCTGAATCCCAAGAAAAAGTCGTGATGTGTCATCCGCAAGATTCGCAGCGTCCAACCGGTGCCTTGCGTACCAGTTCAGAGCGGGCGATTCTGCAAGATTGCCCGATGCAACGATCATTTCGGTTGCAATCTTGTCCCATCCCGTGTTGTTCGTAATTTGCTCTGTAGCCATTTTTGAAATTGGAGCCGGTTGACGTATTGATCATTCTTGTAACCCAGGAACAAGGCTGTCCAAATAGAAGCGAAGTATTCATCAAACTGCGGACTATTTACGAGCGTGGCTAAAAGATTCTGCCGCTTTTGCGGGTCTCTGGAGGCTAAAAACGCACGAGTCTGTTCCGCTGTTGGTATGCGTCCGGTGATATCCAGATAGGCCCGGCGAAGAAATTCTTCATCCGTACTGATTGGGGCCGGCTCAAGCTTCTTCTCAGCCCACAATTTCCGATAGCTCAGATCAATGCTTGCTCGCACGATCACGATCGACAGCAGCAGACCGGAGATTCCTCCGCCGAAGGACGAGGATGGAAACAAATGAATAATAGTTCGAACGATCTTCATCTATCTTTGGACATCCGGTAAGCAGAATGGGCCGCAGGTTATTTCAATGACAGGAAAAACTGCGCAATATTAAAATAGATCAGGATTCCGCAGACATCCACCAGAGAAGCAATAGCAGGCGCAGAACTTACCGCAGGATCAAAACCCACGCGTTTGAGCAATAGGGGCAAAATGGCTCCCACCACGGTTCCAACCATCACGACGCCCAGCAACGTGAATCCCACGATCATGGCTACAGACATTCCTGTATCCCAGAAGTAAGCTCTGAGGAAACCAATGCTGCCCAGAATCAAGCCCATGACCATTCCTGAAAGAGCTTCTCTTCGCATGACTGTGAAAAAGTTTGAGAATTGAATGTCACCAGTGGCTAAGGCTCGTGTGATGATGGTTGAAGATTGAGAACCGGAGTTTCCGCCGGAACTGATAATGAGGGGAATGAAAAATACCAGGCTGATTGCCTGCCGGAGGGCATCATCATAGTGTCGTAACGCATAGCCCGTCGCAAACTCAGCGATGAAAAGGAGAACCAGCCATACAGCACGTTTGCGAATAATGGTCCAGAAGCTTGTCTGAAAATACGGATACTCCAGAGGCTCGACAGCTCCGAGTTTCTGAACATCTTCCGTCTGCTCTTCCACAAGCACGTCGATGATGTCATCCACGGTTACCACACCCAGCATCCGTCCATCTTCGGTCGCAACCGGAACGGATATTAAATCGTATCGAGAAAGGAGGCGCGCTGCCTGCTCCTGATCTGCTTCCGGCGGTACTGAAATCACCTGTGGATTCATTACGTCAACCGTCAAGGCATTCTCATCCGCTAGAAGCAGTTCACGAATCGACAGAACTCCCTTCAAATAGTCTCCTTCCAGGACATAAACATGATGGTAATTTTCACGAGTGGGCAATCCTTTTTTTACAGCCTCCAGCGCTTCGCGTACCGTCGATTTCGGTGAAACGGAAATGTACTCCGTTGTCATGATGCGGCCCGCGGTATTTTCCGGATACTGGAGTATCTGGAGAGCTTCCTGCTTATTGGCCGGAGTGAGACGTTGCAACAAATCCTGCTGCAAATCCTCCGGAAGCTTTGAAACAATATCCGCCTGCTCATCCGGTTCCATCGCATCCAGCAAGGCTGCTGCCGTTGCCAGATCCATCATTGGAATGACCTGTAAACGTATTGGCTCGGAGGTGTATTCAAAGAAATCAGCGGCTTCTTCAATGGGGAATACGGACAGGAATCGCGGTATCAGACTCTACAGGGAGATGATTGATGATCTCCCCAACATCCGCAGGATGAAGGTCACTCAAAGCTTCCGGAATTTCCCGCGGATCTTCCTGCAACAGCTCGATCACTTCCGGAAGAAGAAATCTCCAGGTGTTCAACTCAGTCATGGTTTCCATAATTCATTCACCTCTGAGTAGTGCGTGAATGAATCACGCCCAATCCCGCATTGAAGTTAACGTTTTGTGCGGACGATGCTCTACAATTACAAGAGTAACACCTTATCCCAGTTGTTCAAGAAGACGAATCTGCTTCATATTGAAGGTGAAGGAGGATAAATGAAAAAGCATTCACCACGATTTCTGGAGATTGTAAACGATTCCAAAAAGCGAATTCGGCAGATGACTGTTGATGAAGTCAAACGAAAAATGGACCGTGGCGAGAAGTTTTATCTTGTGGATGTGAGAGAAGAGAGTGAATGGAATCAGGATCATCTGCCCGGGTGCCATGCATTTGGGAAAAGGAATCATTGAAAGAGACATTGAATCAAAGATTCCTGATCCGGAGGCCGAAATTGTTCTGTATTGTGGCGGAGGTTTCCGGTCCGCCCTCGCAGCCGACAACCTAGGGAGAATGGGATACAAAAACATCATCTCAATGGATGGCGGATATTCCGGTTGGAAAAACGCGAATCATCCATTAGAAAAGGGTTGAGCCGTGAGTTTGAAGAAGGCTCTTTGATCGTTCCGGCGCAACCTGCGGGACCAGGTTATATGGATCTCTCTAATTATCAAGAAGCCGGGTTCAAAATGCAGTTGATTTTGAAGGATCATTCGGAGTTCAAGCCAGCAGGCTCCCCTACAATGTTTATACGGTTTGTAAGGGCGCGATTCATTCGCGACCGCGAGCCTCAGTTTCTACATTCTGCATTGGGACGGATTGAGGTCGTCGCGTAGGCCCACAAAGACAGGAGCCCGTACGATATGAGCCCTCGTCCATTCTTTAAATTTGACCTCAGCTACAAGCTTTGGTTTCAACCAGTGCATGCGTTCAGCGGTGTGTGGCACATGGAGAAAAGGGTTTTGGGCTGATGCCAGCTTCTGAAATTTGGTCATGAGCCACTTGATTTTCGCCTCATCAAAACCTGTTCCCGCACGTCCGCAATGTACGAGACTCTTTCCGTCATACTTACCAATCAATATCGATCCAAAACCATAGGAACGGCCCCCTTCAACCCAACCACCAATGACAAAACTATCGGTCTTTTGAAACTTGAATTTCAGCCAAAGATCCGTGCGTTGGCCAGGGTAGTAAGCGCTGTTCTTCTTTTTTGCAACGACTCCTTCGTACCCCATCTTTTGTGCTGCTTCCAATACAAAATCGGATGAATCAAAGAATGGAAGAATTTTCACAGTCTCACAGGGCTTTACACTTGCTTTGAGTAACTTTTTTCTTTCAAGAAGGGCTGTCTTCAGCAGCGTTTTTCCATTTAGATCCAGGATATCAAACACGTAATAGATAACCGGCACATCCTCTACAGCCCGGCGGACAGCTCTTGCGTCGCGTAAACTCATGCGCTGCTGTAATAATTCAAACGAAGGAATTCCATGCTGCAGGGCAATGATCTCTCCGTCCAGGATCACGGATTTTCTCGTGATGCACTTTGTGAGGATCTGAAGTTCAGGATATTTTTCCGTAACGTTTTGGAAGTTTCTTGTATACAGAAGCAGTTTCTTATTGCTGACCTCGGCAATTGTTCGCTGACCATCCAGCTTGATTTCGTAAATGTAATCCCGGCTAGTCGGAAGATTCTCTATGGTTTTCGATAGCATCGGAGTGATCATATCGTTCTTTGTTTTGGCACTTCGGAGGAGATATTTGAGAGCAGGGATGTTTCGAATTAAGAAGTAAAAGAGTTAATCTCCCGGATCCTTTTTCATCCCCCTTCTTATGCTTGCGGTTTTGCGTTCGATGTTTTTCGCCACCAGTAGTACGCGGGAACTCCCAGCGCAAGAATGAATACTCCGATCAGCGATTCCACAGGTTTTTCAAATAATGTATTTCCAACGAGCAGGGCGGAGGAAAGGATAAAAATAATGGGTACGACAGGATAGCCCCAGGTACGATAAGGGCGAGGCGCATCCGGACGTGTGCGCCTGAGCACAAAGACAGCAATTCCGGTAGCGAGGTGAAAAACAATCACGACGAAAACGACAAACGTGTAGAGCTGTTCATACGTTCCGGAGAAAGTTAAAACAAAGGACCAGATCCCCTGAGCGATGATGCTTGTAGAAGGGGTTCTGTACTTGGGATGAATGCGAGCCAAAGCAGGAAAGAATACTCCGTCCTCTGCCATAGGAAGATAAATTCTTGCAGCGTAAAGAATCGTTGCAGAAATGCAACCAAAAGCAGAGATTAGAACAGCAACCGTGATGATTCGTCCGCCGACCGGTCCAAATAGAACGGCAGAAGCCGCTTCCGCGATCCTTCCCGTTTGTCCCATCTCTTCGACCGAGAGAGCGCGTATGTAAACGAGATTCATCAGCGTATACAGTAGCGTCACTGCGATCGTTCCTCCGATCAAACCGAGTGGTAAATTCCGTTCCGGACGATGCATTTCGCCTGCCACATTCGTGGCGCCGTACCAGCCGTCATAACTCCAGAGGACCGCAATCAGAGCCACTCCAATAGCCACAGTGATGTTTCCAGGCGGTAAAGCGGCGAACAATTGCGGCCTGACGCGCGCTTCTACGAACAATCCGAGAAGAGCAAGTCCCACGATCGATCCGATTTTGATGATCGTCACAACATTCTGTACGCCTGCTCCCTCTCTTAGCCCCAAATAGTTCACAAGTGTAAGAAAGATAATCGCGAGACCGCCGGCGAGTTGTCCGCCATTTAAGTGCCAGGTTGTAAATCCCAGTGGAATCGAAAAAAGGACATTGTCCGTAGAAAAGAAGGGAACAAAAGCTCCAAAATATTGGCCAAATCCTACAGCCAAAGCTGAAATACCGCCGGTCATGATGACCCAGAAAGCACCCCAACCAAACAGGAATCCCCAAAATATTCCGTAGGCTTCCTTTAAATACTGATACTGGCCTCCGGCACGCGGGTACATTCCCCCCAATTCCGCGTATGTTAGAGCGCCTGCAAGAGTGAATACTCCACCGAGAATCCAAACAAACAGGATCAATCCTGGATGCGGCAAGACTCGGGCAATATCGCCGGTCGTTATGAAGATACCTGTGCCAAGAACGGAACCAATCGTCAATAATCCGGCGTCCCACGCCCCTAATCGCCGGACAAGCTGTGGTTTCTCTTGCTCTGTTTGCTGCTGATCAAGCATCTGGTGAGTAAGAGTTTATCACAGGGAAGATGGGATGCACGATCACAAGCAAGATCAGGATTACGATGGAAAGAAAAGGAAGGCAGCCCCCCTTAAAAGCAGTGCTGCCTTTCACTGCGAAATGAACGGACAACAGGTATTCCTAAGCAAAACCGAACAACATCCCCAGGGCCAGGTAGATACATACAATGTAAAGGATGTATAGAAGTTTTCCCCGCATGGTTGATCCCCAAAATAGCTCATTTGCCGTGCAAGGCCAATTGTTTTTCGCCTTTACAACGAGCATCATAGTATGATCATACTACACTGTTTGTAGTACGATGTCAATAGGTAATACTACAACTATAGCGGAAAATGAGGAAATCATGGGACGCAACGGCTTGTGCAGTGTTTGTTGTTGGACTACAACGAAATGTAGCCCACGCTGATTTGCCAGCGTCTGTGTTTCAGATTGGATTGGGATCGACTATTGGGTGTGAGCGAGAGTTTCGCTTTCTCAGATACAAACGCGAAGTCGATTCGAAACGAACCAAATCCAAGTCCGGCTCCTGCGCTATAGCCGTTCCAATAGACACGATCGCCGTTTGCATTTGAGTAAGGTTGGCAATCGCGAAAGATTCCACTGCGAATGACCAGGCCTCTGCCGAAATGACCGAGTAAGTATTCCGTTCCTGCTCGCCACTGGATCAAGGAATTCTGAGCGGCTGTTGGGCGAAGCGCAGGGTAGGGAAGCGTTTCCTCCGGGATAACAGCCGGATTCGAAGAATTGCTCACGGTCCGAGTGACGTCTGTCCAATCGGAATACGTAACAGAGCCGGTCACAAGTAGCGTCTTGGAGGGACGCATGGCGATCCCACCCGCCACTTCCATAGGGATATCTATTTCACTTCTGGCCGTAACGTTCTGATCTAAGGATCCGGTTGAAATGACAGTGCTGATAATCTCACCGTCCTGATTCAGTAAGCTCTCTTCCAGCACAAAAGGCCCCGACCTTTGGAGAATAATATCCGATTCAACCGTGTACGGAAATCGGACATAGCCACCGAAACTGAAGGAAGTCTGTGGATAGAATAACAATCCGATTTTCAGATAATTTCCCCCACGTTCCTCACGATAAGTCTGCGAAAGGTCCAAATCGGTGCGATTCTGAATCCCGGGCGTGATCGAGATAAAGGTGTCGTGAAGCGTTCCATTCAGATTTTGTTCGGGACCATTTCGCAAAAAAGACCAGCTGCCACCGACCAGTATTTTCTTGGAAGCCTGCGCGGCAAAGGCAAACGTGAATTCCTCTTCATCATCTTTAATTTCTTCGGAAAAAAGGCCTTCCGATTGTATGAAAATAGTACGATCCAGGAACTCCACAGCGCCAGCCGTTTCTTTTAATTGCCGCTCCGGACCGGTTGCCGCCAGTCTTTGCCAGGAAAAAGCAGGAACGAAAGCGAAGGTTTTTCCCTGTATTGCATAAGAAACGCCGATTGCCTGAAGCTGATCACCGCTGATTGCAAAACGTTGAGCGGATTCAAATCGATTCGGGAAAACTTCTTCGGCGAAATCCTCATCACTGTCGCCCATAATCCGATAGTCCCCGGCGATTTGTAACCCGGGCAACTGCGCAAGCCCGGCAGGATTCCAGTAAATGGCGCTGAGGTCATTCGCCACGGCGACGAAAGCTCCCCCCATTCCAAGGGCTGCCGCGCCATACCCGGCGTTTATTAATCGGAAGGTGGGAGCCGGCTCCACTTGCTGTCCGAAAGAAAATGAAGACAATAATAGGAGCAGAAAAACAACTCCAAGAGCTCTATGGGATACATTGATGATCATTCCGTTTTTTCTCACTTCGGCGTTCGAGTTCAAGGATTAAGCGTACCAGAGAAAAGTTGAAATGAGAATATTCCTGAGGTTCGGGCGCATGTGCGTTGTGCTTGCGATTACTTTTCTTTTGTCCAACTGTGATGAGGAGTCCAATCCCACACAGACTCTGCCAACCGGTTGCCAGGCGCAAGGCGTTTATGCGCTGGCTGTTCTGGAATCCGATATTGCGTGTTCTCCTACGAATGCCTTTATGGATACATCAGAAGCGTTAGGCGGTCCGGATGGTCGATCCACAGGTAATGGGAAACTGGAATTTGATGGTTTTGTTTCACTTGGGGTCGAAGGTTCTATTACCCTTTTTATGGGATCGTGCATTCAGGACCTGGCGGGGCCTGATTTGCGCGCGTTTCAAACGGTCTCGGACGAATCGATAGAAGTTCTTGTGAGCGAAAGTGAGAATGGCCCCTTCACAAGCCTCGGTGCTCAACCGTGCGATGATTTTTGTGATTTCGATCTGGCCGGGAGCGGACTAAATAATGTTCGCGTGGTCAGGATCCTGGACAGGGCACACTCGCAGTTTCTGGCAGCCCGATGCGACAACGTCGGTCCCAGTCCAGGCGCGGATTTAGATTCCGTTCAAGTTTTGCATTAGACTGCCTCAAAAGAACTGTATTGAGGAGTGATACGCTGTTTCATGATTACGCATCACATACTTGACCAGGTCCATTACTGGAAGGTGGCGCGCAGTTATGCAGGTAAGTATCTGTATTCGACCGGCTTCTTTTATCTCGATTCCACTTTGATCGATTGCGGTCCGGTGAATATGGGCCGTTCGCTCGAAAAATTATTTGCGGGACTCGGCGCCTCGAGAGTTCTGGTGACGCACCATCACGAAGACCACACTGGAAACCTCCAAAAACTTGTGGATCAGGGAATGATGATCTTTGCACATCCACGTTCCGAAGAACTTCTTCGGTTGGTTTCTTCGAATATCCCTTTTTACAGGAATCTGATCTGGGGGCGGCCACGACCTGTACGGATCGAGGCGATCCCCGATGAGGTTGAAACGAAGCATTACAGCTTTCAGGTGGTGGAAACACCTGGACACTCCGAAGATCATATCTGCCTGTTTGAACGAAAAACCCGATGGCTTTTTACAGGTGATCTTTACCTCGCAAGTTATCTCCGCTATTTACGAGACGACGAGAATATTTATGAGATCATGCATTCGTTGCAGAAGCTGATCGACCTTCATCCGGATGTTCTTTTTTGCAATCATCGAGGATTCGTTCCCGATGGGGAACGGCAGCTTGCTAAAAAGCTTTCCTTTCTTAAAGAGCTTCGTGATCAGATTCTCCGCTCTCAGGATGATGGTGTTCCTGTTGCCGATTTTATGGGCAAGGTATTTAAGCCTGATCTTTTCTTTCGATGGCTGAGCCTGGGGGAATTCAGCACCATCAATCTTGTCCAGGCTTTTCTGAATAAAAAAAGCCTTCCTGCCTCACCCCGGGCCTGAATCTCCCCCTCGGAATTATGCCGCTTAATCTTTTTTCAATTGATCGAGTTTTCTTTTGAGCTTTAAGCCTTTCCAGCCAAGCCTGGCGCTCGTTTCAATCCCCCAAAAATTGACCACGCGAGCGCCCCATTTGACGATCTTCAGTTTTTTCTTAATCCAATCGGCCAAATGATCCAGCCTCCCCAGTTGATAACCGGCGCGGTAGGAAATCTTATGCAACGGCGAGGGTGTGAAGCCTCTATGCGTACCCATGGTTTGTTCAGTTATCATTTTCTCTTCCTCCTTATTGATCTCTTTTTTCTACCGCTAGCCACAGTCTCCCAAATCGTATGGAGTGGCTCATCAAACCATTTACGAATCGATGTCTGAAAAAGATCAATAAATCTTATCGTGCTTCCAGAGAGCACCTCGGCAGACTCTGCCTACTTGTAAAGTTAATCGTTCAAGCAGGCCGCCGGTGTAGCTGATTGAATTATTTGACGTCGCGGATTTTCCGCGTATGCACTATGAGGAGCGGCGTTTGCCACCGTAAAGGAGGGCACGGATATGGTCGGCCCAGGCTTTCTCTACCTGTTGCGGGCTTACCTTGGGAGTGTAATAAAACCGTCCCTGAGCCTCTTTGGCTGTAAAAATACCACGTTTTACCATGCGATCGATCATGGTTTTTACGGTCGTATAAGCGTTGTTCTTGCCATGATTCATTAAGTATAGTTGAACGTCGCTTGCCGAAAGACTTTGCTTTCCACTTTCCCAGAAAGGGCGAAAAATCGTTAACTCGACATCGGTGAGTAACAGATTTGATTTTCGAGGTCTTCTTGGCATGATAATACTCCGTCTATGAATTCTACAAAAAACATACTACATGGGTAGAAGAAAAGCAAGTATTCATCGATGTTTCAAGAGTGCTAGAATCTACAGAACATGAGAGGTTTAACTGAAATTTTAATTGACTGTATGGAAGATGCGGTTGTGGTAGAAGACAGTAACGGTAGAATCTGTTACTGGAACCAGGCCGCCGAGCGAGTTCTAGGGTACAGCAAAGAAGAAGCTTGCCTGAATTACATCGAGATTCTAATTCCGGAAGAGGCCAAGGGGGACTTTGCGAAATGCTTAAAATTGGTCTTCACCGGCAGATCCTTACTGGATGTGGAAACTTTACGGCGGACAAAAGATGGAAGGGATATTGAAGTGGTGGAATCTTTCCTGCCTGTTCGACCTGAATCGGAAAACATTACAGCCATCGTTCATCTCATACGGGATCCCGAGGATGTGCGGCGGAAGAAAGCGCTCGAGATTCTCTCCAATCAGCCACAAATTGCGCTGACGCTGGCGCATGAATTGCGAAATCCGCTCCTGGCTCTCAATAATATTGCGATCCTCCTCGAACACCGATTGGATGCTCGCCACTTGCCACTCATGAAGAGGCAGCTTTCGCTTTGCGATTCCATCATTACCAATCTATTAGAATCCACCGTTACAGGGAAACCTCAGAAGCAGCAGATCTCCTTGCAGCAACTTCTGGATCAGGTGATCTCGCTTGTGAATGTTCCGGCGCATATTGAATTGGAATGCAGCAAGGCCGAAAATGTTTTTTTATGGATCGACCCCGCCCAGATCCGGCAGACTTTTTTAAATCTTGTTCACAACGCGATCGAAGCGATGGGAGAAAAACCGGGAACGCTGGGAATTCAGATCCTCGAAGAGCCGCAGTCCGCGCAGATTCATTTTTCCGACACAGGTCCTGGAATGACGGACGCGGTTTTTAAGAAACTCTTTCAACCTTTAGTCACTACGAAGAAGAAGGGCATGGGACTGGGCCTGCTGACATGTAAACAGCTTGTTGAAGCCAATGGCGGGACGATATACGTTGAGAATCGGCGTGGAACCGGTTGCACGTTCAGCCTGACTCTTCCTAAAAGTAAGTAGCTTCCGATAAACCTTTCTTATCTCCAACTCGTCTAACCAAGCAGACAGGGAGTTTATATTGACGAAATCATGTTCCCTAATCTTTGCTCTCTTGGTCGTTTGCACTTTTGCAGCGGCGAACGACGCAACTCTGGAAGATGTGTTGGAGCTGAACACCGCCGCCATGGGTGGAAAAGACGCGATCGAAGAGGTCCGTGCCATTGAAATCCATTTAACCATTCAAGAGCCCGAATTCACTGTGGAGGCCATCTACGTAGCCGATCGAAAAATCCGTATGCGCATCGATGTCTATTCGGATGGAAAACGAGTGTATACGGAAGCGTTTGATGGAAAGAACGCATGGCAGATGGGAGAAGACGGCAAGGCAATGGAACCAAAGGCGGAAGGAGCTGCGGCCCTTCGCAACGGAATTTTTCTGGGGAAGTTTTTTGGACTGTATGAGCTTTCTTCACTGGGGCACAAATTAGCCTATGAAGGGCGTCAAACGGTTGAAAATGTCTCTTATCATGTTCTGAAGTTGACGTTAGATAGTGGTAAGGAAGTGTTTTTGTACATTCATCCTGAAACAGGTTTTGTTGAAAAGACGAGGGACGTCAAAGCCCTGCATCCGGATCTGGATACCACGAAGAAGTCGATGGAATCTACGAATTCCGATTTCCGCAAAATCGGAGGAACTTTCCGATCATTCAAGTCTGTACAGAAAGATTTGAAAACGGGACAGACAGTGCAGACGACCATTGTCAAGGAAGTAAAAATCAATCCTAAACTGGACGATTCATTGTTCGTAAAACCATAGGATCGCCTCGCACGGAGGCCGGCACTCCACATCTTAGTCGTGGCCGGCGACTACTAAGGCGCAACGAGGAATGCTGGTATGATAGTATCGAATCCGGGTAACAGAATTGGCGCACGACGTTTTCATCTGCTATTCGACGAAAGACAAGCCGGCAGCCGATGCGGTTTGCGCGACACTTGAGGCAAGAGGGATCCGATGCTGGATTGCTCCACGTGACATTCTACCGGGGATGGATTGGAGCGGCGCGATCATCGATGGAATTTCCGAAAGCCATCTTCTTGTCCTCGTCTTTTCATCCAACGCAAATGATTCGCCACAGATAAAACGTGAGTTGGAACGTGCGGTAAACAAAGGCCTGCCGATCATTCCATTCCGGATTGAAAACGTTCCACTTTCTAAACCGCTGGAATATTTCATCTCAACGCCGCATTGGCTTGATGCTTTAACACCCCCGATGGAAAAGCACTTGAATTATCTGGGGGAGACGGTAGAAGTGTTGCTCAAAAGAAAGACTGCCGAGCAAATGATTCTGCCGCTTCCCTCTCCGAAGCCGAAAGATACGCCCGCTCTCCTGTGGGCCGCAATGATTCTTGCTGTGGTCGTGATTGCGGGTGGAGCACTCCTGATTTCAAGAGTTTTATCAGGTTCACGCGAACAGCCAATCATTATAGAGGGGCCGGATCAATCGAATAAATTCGCAAAGCCTGAACAACACCAGAAGTATGAATCTGAAGATTCACAACCGATTCCGGCCGAGAAAGTCCCATTTACGATGACCGAGGATCCCGGGCAGCAAATTCAGTCGAAAGATTCAGTCGATCCTAGTCTCGTGGGCAACTGGAGCACCAATCCAATTGTGGATGGTAAACCCTGGAACTTGAAATTGCGAATCCAGCGGAATGCAACTTTTGATTTCAGTGGGACATTGCAGGATGGCGGCTCGTATTTGGCGCAAGCAGGCCGCTGGCAATCTCGGACTACAAAAGGTGAGAGCGATTCAGGAACATATACCTTTCAGAATGCAAACATGGTGACCATCCTATGAAGATTTGGAACCGGCACCTGGACAAAAGTTCGCAAACGCTCATCGGGTGCTGTCAGCCCTGTGGATCCTGCGCTGGTGGGCGGCTGGCAAACCACGGCTGTAATCGATGGAAAGGAGTTCACATTTCTTTTTGATATTTATTCCTCCGGAACTTTTCAGATTACAACCACCACTATCGATAGAGGACGATTCGAAGGCCGCGATGGAAAGTTTACACAGGTATCCAAGAATGGAACCATAGTGGAAGGGACTTATCAGGTTCTATCCCCGAATACAGTCAAAATCACGGGGCCCGCAGGCGCTGGAGTCTGGACGCGATAAGCATGGATAAAGGTGTTAAGCTTTGCTTTTAAAGTGTTCAAAGTTTTTTTTCTTTACCATCAAGACACCAAGTCCGCCAAAACGCACCACGAAGAAACTAAATTCTTAGTGAACTCAGTGACCTTGGCGGTTTATTTTGTATTGTTGAGCGCCTTACGGAGGAGAAGTATGGAAATGAGGCAGTATCTGATTGATACTTTCAAATATAACGATGTGGCCAACCGGCAGATTTTGGAAGCCATCGAGCAAGCTGCCTGAACAGGAGACAGGCCTGAAATTTTTCAGTCATTTGATCAATTCTCAGAAAAAGTGGATGGCGCGAATCGTTGAATACCCAAATAATCCGAAGATGAGCTGGTGGGATCCGGTGTACCCTTTCGAAAAGCTGGAGGAAGAATGGAGGAACAGTTTAAACGTTTGGCTTCGTTTTCTGCACGACAAAAAAGAGGAAGATATGGATAACGATGTTGTATTTGTGGGTTATGATGGCGCAAGATTCCAGGCCACGCTCAAAGACATTGCGTTGCAGCTCAATTACCATAGCATTCATCATCGCGCCCAAATCCAAGCGATCATCCGAACGCAGGGAGTGGATGCCCCATTTGTCGACTACATTGGAACCGTCTACAAGAAACTTGAATGACAATTAAACGAGCGGAGCGGGCATCCGAGCGCGCTTTCGTGTGAGGAATTATGGATTCTAGTTCTAACGTGTTTCAGGTGCTTTCGGCAATGATCACGCCCTCCGTGTTGATTTCAGCGGCAGGTCTGCTCGTGCTGTCCACTTCCAATCGCCTGAGTAGAGTCGTTGATCGCGTCAGAGTGCTTGCGGAAAAGGCTAATGATGTGGAACGAAATCACGAATCCATTCAGGTTTTTTTGGAACAGATATCGCGCCTTTCAAAACGGGCAATTTTGCTGAGATCGGCGCTTACAAGCCTTTACATATCCATAACACTTTTCGTGGCAACCAGTATTCTTCTCGGGTTCCTTTCTATGATGAGCTGGTCATTCGGGTGGATTCCTACGGTTACCGCACTGATCGGTTCTGGAAGCCTTTTGTACGGTTCCGTACTTTTGATATCAGAAGCCAGGCACGCGATTGCCTCTACGCTGCAGGAACTTCACGAAATCAAGGAATCGATCGATCAAACACGGACGTAGTTCTTTGCTGTAAAATTGCGAATTATTAGAACCGAAACATGGCTGCCGGCTCCTGTCGAAACTGTATTTGAGTTCTTCGGCAATGCGGGCAACCTGAATGAAATAACGCCTCCCTGGTTACATTTTCAGATCCTGACTCCGTTGCCGATTCAAATGCAGAAAGGAACTCTTTTGGAATACAGTCTCCGCGTTCATGGGATTCGCGTGCGTTGGCGGACGGAAATTATTGAATGGGATCCCCCATCAAAATTTGTTGATCGGCAGAACAAGGGCCCGTACCGTGTGTGGATCCATACTCACACGTTTGAAGCGCAGAATAACGGAACAGTTGCACGCGACTCTGTTGACGTACGAAGTGCCGGGATGGTTTCTCGAACCACTGATTCACCACTTCTTTGTTGAGCCTGACTTAAAACAGATTTTCAAATATCGAACACAAAGACTGCTCAAGTTATTTCGTCCAGGACCAGTAGGGGGTCTGAGACCCTGCCAGGGAGCACTTCATTTCGAACAGCTTTGGCTGTTTTTGTGCCGTAATGCACATTCGGCGCGGATTGTTTGTTGACATAAAACAAGACATCGTGTTCATTAGTGGATACAGTGTCAAAAGTGGAGAGTATTGGTGATCGAATTGCGCAATGTGACAAAAGTTTATGGCCGGTTCACAGCGCTGAAGCAGGTGAATTTGCAAGTGGAGGCGCGGTGAATTTGTGGCTGTTGTGGGAAAGTCCGGGAGCGGTAAATCGACTCTCTTGAATATTCTCGCAGGGATTGATTCGCCGACTTCGGGAGAAGTGCTGATCAATGATATCGCTGATTCATCGAATGAATCAGGATCAGGTGGCAGTCTGGCGTGGTAAGAACGTTGGAGTGGTCTTCCAGTTTTTCCAACTTGCTGCCGACACTCACTGTTATGGAAAACGTGATGTTGCCGATGGATTTTTCCAATTCGTTTCCTTCACGCGAACGAAAGGTTCGCGCGATCGATTTGCTGGAGCAATTCGGCATTGCCGACCAGGCAGACAAATTGCCGGCTTCTCTCTCCGGTGGCCAGCAGCAGCGCGCGGCTATGGCGCGAGCCCTTGCAAACGATCCTCCTATGCTTGTTGCGGATGAACCAACCGGCAATCTTGATTCGCACACAGCGGATTCTGTATTGCAACTCTTTCAGGACCTTGCGGCCCGTGGGAAGACGATCGTAATGGTGACACATGAACGTGACATCCGGGGACTTGTGAGTCGCGCGATCACACTAACCGATGGCAGAATCCAAAAGGCCGGGAGTTCCGCGGGCGGAAAGGGAATCGTATGAAGACTCGCTGGTATAAAGTCCTTCGCGATTTGCTGCAAAACAAAACGCGCAGTGTTCTGGCTATTCTTGCGATTGCCATAGGTGTTTCCGGGTTCGGTTCTCTGTTGTCCACCTATTCGATATTGACACGCGAATTGAATGCAGGTTACCTCGAAACGAATCCGGCGTCAGCGACCTCTGGACCGATCGGATTGATACAGGAACTGACAAAGGAAGTTCAGAATTTCCCCGGAATCGATGAAGTGGAGGAGCGCCGTTCCATCAATGCACGAATCCGCGTCGGAGCCAACGAGTGGCGCAACGCAGTCCTTTTCATCATCAAAGATTATTCGAATATCCGCGTCAGCCGATTAAAGCCGGAAAAAGGAATGTGGCCCCCGGCCGATCGAGAGATCCTGATTGAACGTGACGCCTTGGGAGTCGCCCGGGCAAAGATTGGCGACTCCCTCCTGCTCAAATTGCCTGACGGGTCGGAGCACTCCTTGCGGTTGACCGGATCCGTGCATGATGTCGGCCAGGCACAAGCGAGGATGGAGCAACTTGTATACGGATACGTTACATTGAACACATGGAAGCAGATCGGACAGGAACCTTACCTGGATCAATGGAAAATTGTGGTTTCCGGAAACAAGTTTCAGGAAGCGCATGTTCGCAACACTATCTTCAGACTGAAAAATTTTATAGAAAGTAAGGGACATCCGGTTCGCCGGCTCGAAATTCCAAAACCAGGCGAGCATCCTCACGCCGATCTGATGGGAACGCTGTTGCTTTTCAAAGCCAGCTTTGGACTGTTCGCATTTGCTCTTGAGCGGAGTGCTGGTGATCAATCTGCTATCCGCGTTAATGGCCGGACAGATCCGGCAAATCGGAATTATGAAAGCAATAGGCGCGAAACGACGCCAGGTCATGGGTCTGTATTTCGGCTCCGTGATCATTCTCAGCACGGTTGCGCTGGCCATTTCCATTCCGCTGTCCATCATCGCCGGCCAGAGCGCTTTCAAATTTCATGTCGCGCTTTCTGAACTTTGATCTTCAAAGTTACGCCATTAGCTTATTGGGTTTTCGGACTTGAAATTGCGGTGGCTTTGGTGGTGCCATTGGCTGCATCACTTTACCCGGTTTTCAAAGGAACTCGCATCACTGTTCGCGAAGCGATCAGTGATTACGGTATTCAAGAACACAGATTTGGCAGTGGAGCGACAGATCGAATGATTGCTCGTGTTGGTGGTGTGGCGCGTCCGCTTTTGCTTTCCATTCGAAATACGTTTCGCCGGCGTGGTCGTCTCGCGCTGATTGTTGCAACGTTGGCCGCAGGCGGAGCCATTTTCATCGCGGCATGGAACGTGCGTGCTTCATTGATTCACACAGTGGACGTCATGTTGAGTTCTTTTCGCTACGACATCACCATTAGCTTTGCAGAGCTTTATCCAAACGAACAATTGGAGCGGATTATACGAAACACTTCCGGTGTAAAACATGTGGAATGCTGGAGCGTGACGGAAGCGACCCCGGTGGGCAAGGATGGATCGCAAGGGAACCCGATCAGCATCGTTGCGCCGTCTTCAAATTCGACAAGCGATCGTTTTTAATATTGTGGAAGGGCGTGCCCTGCAGCCAAACGACAAAAATGTTCTTGTTATCAACAACGCGTTGTCCAGACATCGGACAGGAGTATCAAGTCGGAAAAAAGATTTCTCTGCGCATCGGAGCGCGTCAAAGAAATCTGGGAGATTGTAGGCGTGGCACGACAGCCTCTGGCCGGAGCAACAGCGTATGCTTCCTACGATTATCTTGCTGAAGTTTCGGATCAGTTGGGCCGCTCAAAAAACGTGCGAGTTGTCACCGAAAAGCATGATGAAGGTTCGGTTCAGGAGATCAAAAGAGCGTTGGAGAAAAATCTTGCGAACGCCGGTTTGCCAGGCTACAAGCAACGTGAGTATGGCCGAGCGCCGTCGAGTGATCGATGAACACAACAGTGTGATTTACACTTTCTTAATTGTTATGGCTCTTCTGATTGTTGTTGTTGGAGGACTCGGGTTGATGACGGTGATGAGCATCAATGTTTTGGAACGCCGGCGGGAAATCGGTGTGCTGAGAGCTCTCGGGGCCACCAGAAAAATGGTTTTGTCGATTGTTTTGATTGAGGGAAGTTTGATCGGCGCGATCAGTTGGATTCTGGCTGTGGCAATATCTGGATTGATCAGCCATGAGCTTGGCAATCTGGCAGCGGGCCGAATACTTCGTACGAACCTTGAATTTGACGCCGATCGCGTGGGAATCCTGGTCTGGTTGGTGATTGTGTTATTTTTCGGCGCCGCCGCAAGCTTCCTCCCGGCCTGGCATGCGTCCCGCGCTACGGTGCGCCAATTGGTAGAATACGAGTAGCATTCACCTGGCATTGTGGTGCCGTTTCCTGCCGGCAAGAGCTCAAACTCAGGTGCCCGCGAGCCGCGGCCGTTATAAAAATTGACGAACGACTTGCATTATTGGCTCACCATGTAGATGATTTGCGAATGAATCTTTTGACGTCGGTGCTGTTCGTACTCTCATTCATCGCTGGAGACTCGCAAAACGAATGAAAATGATCGAGGAACCGCGCGAATCGGATCAGATCAGAAAACTCGCAGGCCAATAAAGCTTTATAGAAGGGATATGAAATTGTATGCTTTACGGGAAGGAGTAGTACATGCTAATTAGACCGTCAGAACAGGAATACGATCCGGCTTTTGCACGATATATTTCCCGCGTTCCGGAAGGGGACTTTCTCGACGTTTTAGGGGCTCAAACGCAGCAAACTCGAGGAGTTCTTTGAAAAGTTGTCCGAAGAAACAGGAAATTACAGTTATGCTCCCGGCAAGTGGAGCATCAAGGAAGTGCTTGGCCATGTGATGGATTTTGAGCGAGTGTTCGCCTACCGTACGCTTTGCATTGCTAGAGGCGATATTCAATCTCTGCCCGGGTTTGATGAGAATGCCTATGCGCGTCTCGCCGGATATGACAGGATCCCACTCTCAAAAGTGGTTCAGCAGTACACGGCGGTCCGCGTCTCGACATTTTTTTTGCTGGAGCAGATCCCTGAAAACGCCTGGATAAGAGTCGGGACCGCGAATGAAAAGCCGATATCCTTACGCGCGCTGGCGTATACAATGGCCGGCCATGAGCTACACCATATGAATGTGCTCGCGGAGAGATACGGACAACAAACAACACCGTTCGTCAATTGACGCCAACAAAAACCGTGGGGCGCGCGTCCCTGTCAGCAGTTTTGCCGAACATGCGAGCCGGCGCCTAAATCAGAAGGTTGCTCGCTAGCGAACCTCTTTCTCCGATTCCATCAGGTCCACCTTTAGGATGACAGTATCGTTCAGTTTTTCAGCAGGGAAGATCGCTCCCTTTTCATCAAAACTGCGTAGCTGGCTGTTTGCGATGTAGTAAAATTCGTCACCGGCCATGTCGCCGGTGGTGGGCAATGCAAACAGCGGATGATTCGCCTGCAGGACCTCCACACGCCCGACCTGTTTGGGATTCTGAAGGTGTAAACGCACGACGCGATCCACCCCTCCAGTCAGCCCTTGAATTCCGATCAGGCTGTTGTGGTAATAGACCATTCCATCATGGTTACCCACTTGTGTATCGGGAGGTGCTGTTAAGAGTTGTCTTCCGCCGGTAGAAAGATCCAACACTGTGATTCCTTCCATATGCGAAACGTAAAGGAAGCTATCATCTTCAGAAAGTGCAAGCCCATTTGGAAAACTCATTCCACCTTCAGGAATGAGAACCTCAAGCGAATCTTTAACAATCGAAATCCTATAAACTTCGCCCGCTGTACTTTCCGAGATATAAACGTCACCATTCGATGCAATGGCGACATCGTTTAAGAAACGCGGGGTTTCTTTGCTGCCCAATTCATATTTTTTTATGAGCTTCCCGGTGCGCAAATCGTATTTGAACAGTGCTGTTTTACCTTGTGTTGCGGGATCCGGATCGATCGTGACCATTGTGGCGTCGCCATTTGCAGTATTCGCCCACAGATGTCTTCGGAGCGGATCGACTTCCATTCCAACAACCCCCCACAGACCATCCTGTTTCTCCGCAGTGAAGTCTCGAACAACCCCCTTTTTATCAACCCGAATGATTTTTCTGCGATAAGTGCTTCCTATGTAGAAGCATTCTTCTACGGAATCATAAGCGATTCCCTCCGGGATGAAATCCTTTCCCGGAACTGTAAAGGCGATCTGGCTGCGTCCATTTGGAATTCGATTGTCTTCGAACCTCGCAAGGATGGACTGAAATTCATGCGATCCCTGGATCTTAGAAAATGCTTCATCTTCGCGAGCAGGAGGAGAGCCTCCCATGCGGGCCACTTTATCCAGAACTCTTAGCGCTTCCAGCGTTCGGCCGTTTGCCGCAAGACCTCGTGCGTACTGAAATTGAACTCCTGAGTGGCCGGGGGCTCTGGCGAGCAACTGTTCGGATATAGCAAGAAAGGTCGGTTGATCTTTCCTCTTCCAAGCCTCCTGCGCTTTTTCGTAAAGACTAAAAATATCTTCGGCAGAAACCGATCCAATGACGAAAAAGAAAGATAAGAAGATACTGTTAAGGAATCGCATAAGCATTCACCCCTTCCGACATTAGAAGGGAAGCTGTCGCATCCGGCAATCTTTCGGGGGCTGAATGCATGCAACTAGCGTTAAGACGGCCTGGCAAAGTGGCAGAAAAATTTTAGTTGGCTTGCCCGTCCATTTTTCCCGCGTATCCGCGGCACGCCAGAACGGGAAGAGGCGGGTACTTCCGAAATGCTGGATTTGTCTTTGACAGAAGGCACATTAAAAACTGGCTACCCCGTTCGCTTGGCACCAGCTTCATGTGTTTGCAGTCCGCGCAGAGTCCCATTTGCACTTCCGGCGTCCGTTTCTCCGGCGGTAACATAAAATCGAGAAAATCAATCAAGTTGAAGATTTCGCAGGTTCGCAGCAGTGACTTCAGTCGCAGTTTTAGGCGAATAAACTCCCTACTACAAACTCCTCAAGGTTCCGTTCTCTGGATCGAAGGTTCGGCCTCGGCAGACGCCGCATTTGCAGCGGTTTCCGTTTGATTGGAACTTTTTGAATTCTTGTTCAAACGTTTCAGCCTTTTTTGCTCTTGTTGTTTGCGTTTCGCCTCTTCTCGCTTCTTCTTGTCACTTGCGTAATACTGTCTCATGAATCTCCTTTTTTTGTTTTCTAAGCGATGCAATAATAATAGACTCCGCGACGAAAGAAAAGAAAAAGCTTGCACTTTAGCTCGTATCGTGCGAGTATTATGCCAGTCCGAAGATCGTAAATTTCGGATGATACTGCTGAAGGCCTACCGCACATCAGTTCCCTTTTTTGGTTTCTTGCCCCCTTCGTAACTGAAAGTGGCCTGGATCAATAGTCTTACGGGAGTCTGTACACCGGACCCTTTCAGTGAATTAAGGAGATTACAAAATGCAAAAGAAACTATTTGTAGGCGGATTGTCCTACAATACAGACGTTGAAGAAGTTCGTGAATTGTTCGTCCAGGCGGGAGAAGTTATTTCCGCTAATATCATTAAGGACAAGTTCACAAATCAATCACGTGGATTTGGCTTCGTGGAAATGGCCACCGAAGCTCAAGCCGCAGAAGCAATAAAAATGTTTAACGGCAAAGAGCTTGGCGGACGTAACCTCGTTGTCAATGAATCCAAACCGCAGGAGAAAAGAAGTTTCTCCGGTGGTGGCGATGGTGGCAAGAAAGGAT
Organism: uncultured bacterium; assembly: GCA_963771165.1. GTDB lineage: Bacteria > Acidobacteriota > HRBIN11 > JAKEFK01 > JAKEFK01 > JAKEFK01. Next base: position 439,576 of record CAVYSN010000009.1, read on the forward strand.
ACGGCGGAAAGCGCTGGTAAGCCAGGCCATTATTTAAATGGATATACCCTCCCTCTTCCAGGGAGGGTTTTTCAATTTGCGGGCAAACAGGAAAACTAAAACTAGTGGCTTGTAACACATGAATGCAAAGTGCAACTCCTCCCCCTTGATAAGGGGGAGAATCACTATACATCCTTGTGTTACGCGGCACTAGTTGGAGCGCGGACTTCCAGTCCGCCCGGATATCTAAGTGTCGACGAGTCTTTGCGGGCAAAGATGCCCGCGCTGCTATGTAAAACATGCCCATTCTTGAGTTTTTCGACTTAGCGAGTCCAGAGTGCTTTTACAGAAGATAGCGAAGAGAGCAAAGGTAAAAGCTTACTGTTCGCTTTTGCTTGCTTTGCTGTCTCTTGTAAGAAAATAGACTAAAACAAACTGCTATGAATGAATCCCATTTCTTAAGAATTTCACAGCAACAGAAGATCACCGAACGGCAGGTGAGGGAAGTGGTTCGATTGTTGGAGGAGGGTGCAACGATCCCATTCCTTGCGCGTTATCGCAAGGAGGCCACTGGCTCATTGGATGAAGTGGTGATTACGTCAATCCGAGACCGTTTTGAACAGCTCGTGGAACTGGATAAGAGGCGGGAAGCGATTCTGAAGTCAATCGAAGAGAGTGGCAAGCTGACACCGGAACTGAAAAATAAAATTCTTGACACACAGACAATGGGGATTCTTGAAGACATCTACTTGCCCTATAAGCCGAAACGTCGCACGCGAGCGGCGATCGCGAGAAAGAAAGGTCTCGAACCTCTTGCAGAAATGATCTTCAGGCAGGGCGCCGAGGATCCCCGGGAAATCGCGTTGAATTTTGTGAGTCTTGAGAAGGGAGTGGAATCTGTCGATGATGCGCTTGCAGGTTCGCGTGACATCATCGCTGAATGGATCAACGAAAATCAGATGGTGCGAGCGAAAATGCGCCGGCTCTTTCAATTGAAATCCACGTTCAAATCCCGCGTGATTTCAGGCAAAGAGGAAGAAGGTATGAAGTACAGAGACTACTTCGAATGGGAGGAACCTGCATCTTCAGCACCTTCACACAGAATCCTCGCCATGCGGAGAGGCGAGGAGGAGGGAATCCTAAGTCTGCGAGTGATTCCTCCGGAAGAGGAAGCGATTCCTTTGTTAGATTCGCTCGTGTTAAAAGCCAATGGATTGAATTCAGATCAGGTGAGGATGACCACGCGTGATTCGTACAAGCGTTTGCTCTCCCCTTCGATGGAGAATGAGATCCGAACTGCCACGAAAAAGCTTGCGGATGAAGACGCGATCCGAATTTTTACTGATAATCTTCGACATTTGCTTCTCACTCCACCTCTGGGCCGAAAAAATATTCTTGCGATCGATCCCGGCTTTCGCACCGGTTGCAAAGTGGTTGTGCTGGATCAGCAAGGAAAATTGATGCACAACGACACAATCTATCTTTTGTCCGAATCCTCCTTTTCAAAAGCAGGTGAAACAATTACGAACCTTTGCCGTCAATACAAAATTGAAGCGATTGCAATCGGTAACGGTACCGCTGGAAGAGAGACAGAAGCGTTCATCAAGCGATTGAAACTTCCTGCAGCCGTTACTGTCGTGATGGTCAATGAGAGCGGCGCGTCCGTCTATTCGGCATCGGAAGTCGCAAGGGAGGAGTTTCCCGATCACGATGTCACTGTACGCGGGGCTGTTTCGATTGGAAGACGTTTAATGGATCCGCTCGCGGAGCTTGTGAAGATCGATCCGAAGTCGATAGGTGTAGGACAGTATCAACACGATGTTGAACAGGGGACCTTGAAGCGAAGCCTGGATGATGTCGTTATGAGCTGTGTGAATGTGGTGGGTGTTGAGGTCAACACAGCGAGCAAAGAACTGCTCATGTATGTCTCGGGCCTTGGACCGCAACTGGCAGCGAACATCGTTCAACACCGAAATGAAAATGGACCCTTTCGCACGCGCGATTCGTTTCGGAAGGTGCCGAAGCTCGGACCGAAAGCATTTGAACAGAGCGCCGGGTTTTTGCGTATTCGCGATGGAAACAATCCGCTGGACGCAAGCGCCGTTCATCCGGAAAGCTATCACATCGTTGATGCGATGGCGAAAGATCTTCATTGCACCGTGCGTGACTTGATACAAAACGATAGCCTTAGAAAAACAATTGATCTGAAAAAATATGCAACGGATTCTGCTGGGATGCCGACGCTCAATGACATTCTCAGCGAGCTTTCAAAGCCAGGCCGTGATCCACGCGAACATTTCGAAGCTTTTCAGTTTGCCGATGGAATCGAAAAGATGGAGGACCTGAAGCCTGGAATGAAATTACCGGGGATCGTCACCAATGTCACGGCATTTGGAGCGTTTGTCGATATTGGCGTCCATCAGGACGGACTGATTCATATAAGCCAGCTTGCCGATCGTTTCGTGAAAGATCCGAACGAAATGGTTCAGGTGCATCAGAAAGTGAACGTAACTGTACTCGAAGTCGATCTTCAGCGGAAAAGGATCTCCCTTTCGATGAAAAAGTGATGCATGGTACCGCGCTACATGATTAATAGCGCCAGCTTTTCAGGTCTGCCCCGGAAGGCGCTGTCTTTTCAATTCTTTTAAGAATTCTGTCAAGGTAAATTGTATGATAGCGAAGCCGGCTGAGGTAGTTCGGATTGTTGTGATCTCCATTCCAGCAATGTTCCGCTCGATCCCCATAATCCACTTCGCCATCGTAGTGAGGGTTTTTCGTTTTTTCCAGAAAATCTTGCATCAAATAAACGGCATTATTTAAGTAGTAATTGTCCATGTCCCCGCAATACAGATTGATCTTGCCCTGTAGCTTTGATCCAAGTTTGTTCCAATCTCTTTCCAGGATGTGACGCAGATCAAAGTTCTCTTTCCAGTACCCGGCAACTTCCCGATCGATCTCGCCGGTGAGTTTGTCGAAAATACGTTTCGGATATCCGTCCGGACCTTGCGGCGAATAAACTGCTTCCCAGATATCGAACTGCTGGCCGGATCTGGACTTCGTTCCTAAGGCAAGCTCAAAATGATTATTTTGTTCCATCGTGGCGCTTAAGTGGCCAAGATAATTCCGATGGGCTGGACGCGCAATCCTGGCAAATGGTCCTTCATAGAAGTACGCGTTTTTATCTTCATAGATGTTGGTTGTCATGTAAGCACGGAAGTCGATAGGATCCGGGCAAGCTGCGAAAGCCCCGTTATATTCATCGGGATAAAACACCTGCGCGGCCAGCGCTTCCCAACCGCCGGTGGAACCACCATAAAGAAAACGAGCCCAACCCTGTCCGATCGCTCGAAATTGGTTTTCGATAAAAGGAATGAATTCGTAAGTGATCGCATCACCGTAAGGACCTAAATTGGCCGAATTCACTGCATATGAGTCATCGTAATAGGGATTTGCGTGTTGGATTTCAAGAGCCAGAAAACGTGGAAAATCTTTGCTGATCCACTGTTGATAAAACTTGAAAGCCTCCTCTTGCTCGATTTTGTTGTATCCGTGGATGTTGAACCTCTCACTGAAATCCGGCTTCAAGTTCGGGTCGGGAGGCTCGGTGCGGAAACCTCTAAAATCGGCAGGGAAGTGTCCGTGGAAAATCATCAATGGATAACGCGCCTGCGGATGTTCATCGAATTCGTGCGGCAGTAGAACGTGCCCTCCGATGTAAACGGGACGTCCCCAGAATTCGCTGAGCAATTTGCTTTGCATCTTTACATGCCGAATGTACTTCGTATCCGCGGGTATTTGAACGGGCGGGATCTTCTGGTCCATCTCAATACGAATCACCACATCATCTTTTGGATTGATATTCATCCGGACCGGTTTGCTGTAGAAATTTCCAGGCTTCTCGTTCCATTGTTGTCCCTCACCCATTTCGGGCGGAAGTTTTACCCTGTGTCCGGTTTTTAAATGAAATGTTTCATACCTGTTCAACAGAGCCTGGACAAAATATTCGCCGGAAGGAATGTCTTTTAGACTCCGGATCGGATGACCGAACGCCTCTCCATCTACAATCCGTTCTTCACCGGGTTTCATGCCTTCCACATCAACGCCGAAAACCAGCTGAGAACGAATCCCGTCCGTTATTTGATGCCGCGGTTCTTTTTCATCATTGGTTGAGAGCAATAGCAACAAGCGCCCATCCTGCGGTTCCAAACCGGCCACGGCAGGAAAGGAAACCGCGAATTGAATTGTTTCAGTTGCAAATGTCATGGATGAAAAATATATCAATGGGATCAAAAATAGAAAGAAATTTACAGATTTCATGATTGGGATTATACAACTTGATTTCCTTTTAGCAGCGAGTTCAAGCGGGCACGATGAATCGCAACCTACGACTCTTTCCCGAGCGCTGCGTTGATTCCGGGAAGAGTTAAACGGTTGTACATCTCATAGATCTCTTCGGGGTCATAGGGCATGTCATGATTGAGCCACCAGGTGAGCATGGCCAGCAGAGAACTGACCAGATAATGAACAATCATTTCATGCGGCACGGGCGGCTTTTTACCTTTTGGTATCAGTTGCTTGATGTGCTTGCCTGCCAGATTACTGATCATCTTATATAGATAGCGCTCAACGATCTTTGCTCCCTGATTGCTGCCAAGTATCGCTTTGTAAAGGCGATGATGATCTGCTGCATGCTTAAAAAACAGCAGAGTTGGAGGATATTTACGCGCATGTCCCTGGGGGTTGCTGGGGGTCAGTTGAGAATCATATTCTTCAAAGGTTTGCTTGAGGTGTTCAAAGCCGCTTACAAGAAGTTCGTCTTTATCGCTATAGTGAGCGTAGAATGTAGAACGACCAAGGTTTGCGCGGTCGAGCAAGTCCTGCACAGTCGTCGCTTCGTAGCCCTTTTCAAGAACAGAAGCCGTCAGCGCGTCGCGCAACAACTGTCGCGTCCGCTGAACGCGGCGATCCAGAACGTTCTTCTTTGAAGTCATGTGGGAAACAAAACATTATGTTCATTATTGGATACACTGTCAAACAGGGCAGGAGGACTGCGAATTTGGTTTGTGGTGGGGAAAAAGGGAGCAAGGAGGCCCTGCCCCCTTTGTTTGTTATTCGGGAATTTTTAACGTCTGGCCGACTTGGATTTTGTCCGGATCTTTCAACTGGTCGCGATTTGCATCAAAAATTTTGTTGTACTGCGTGGCATTGCCGTAATAGCGCTGAGCTAAAGCAGACAGTGTGTCACCTCGTTGAACTGTGTATGTTCGTTGTCCGGATGCTCCTCCTGCTTCTACGTGAACTTCCAGAGACAGATCAGAGAAGACTGGATCGATGGTTTTCACCTCGTCCCAGATTTTGTTTTTTGCCTGATCACTTGGTACGGCGACTCGTAAAACCAGTTTGTTATTATCAACATGTGACTTCTCAATTTTTGCGCCAAGTTGTTTAGCCTGGCTAATCACAGCTGCATATTTGTTTTCGAGATTCCGTTCCAATTCTTCCTTGGTTTGGGTTGTTGACATAATGATTCCTCCAATTTTCTATTTCTAATTGAACACTAATGATCCGGATGGAGGTATGCAATGTTCGCGTTTCAGTTTAGATGTGAAAATGTGAAGGGTTCTTCATTTCGCCGCTGTGACGCGCCTTCCCGCTATGGTATCGGAGATGGGATCGCCGTTATCGGACTCCGGATTCAACGGATCTTCCGTTTCGGGGTGGAAAAAGCGTAGTTCAAAAGTACACTCCAGCGTGGAGCATTTACTGGAAAAGGACAGCACTGCATCCACGCGCGCGATGGCCTCGGGGATGGATTTTGCCCATATGTAAAATCAAGAATCGTGGCCTTTGCTTCTCTGCTGCGTGATTGTTTCCACTCGCCCTGCCCATCGCTGAAATTCAGCGGGCCTTGCGCGGAGCTGGCAATCTGGACCGTACCATCCTTTGAGAACGTCCAAAGACTTTGAGTCCCGCTCCCTCCCTGAACAAGATAAGTGCCCGATATGCATCCACCCTTTGTCGCTGAGTACACAGGATTCAGAAATAAAAATGCCAGTGAAAGAAACAAAAAATGAAACGACAATATCCGAAATGTCATAAGAAAACCCCCCTTCAGGCATGACCAGATAAGATTAACATGAAGTGAAGGAGAGGAGAGGTGCAACAGGTATGCGGGCGCGATGAATCGCGCCCCTACAACCCGAATAAATATTGTATGGCTAAATTTGGGGCGCCGTTTTCCAATTTGATCAAGATGAAGGTAAGTTCATTCAGGAAGCTAATGCGAAGCTTGCGGCATAACTGGAGCGCGCTTTGGGGCTGATTCGCAACTTGGCAAGGGCCTGTTCCTGTATCTGTCGCACTCTCTCACGCGAAACACCGATCTTCTCTCCGATCTCCTTCAGGGTCAAAGATTGTTCCGTGCCAATTCCGAAACGAAGCAAAAGCACTACGCGCTCTTTATCCCGAAGTTGATGCATCGCATCCCGCAAGTTCTTGTTCAGCGCCGTCCGCATCATTTCAGTCTCTGCAGCTAAAGTATCTTTTTGGGGCAGTAAACCTTCGACAAAAGATTTGCCTTCACCGTAGGTTTGATCAAGATACAATGGTTCTGTTCCAATTTTGAGAATCTCCGAGATCGCTTCCGCAGAGAGGCCGGTGGTTTCGGCTATATCTTGATGTGATGGCTCTTCGCTTAGCTCTCCGATCGAATTCGAATGTGATTTGAGGATTTTATAAAGCAGTGTATTTATCTTGATTGGTATTCGGAACGGATGTCTCATCTCCGATAAAAGGACTTGCATGGATTGTCGTATCCACCATACGGCATAGGAGATGAATCGAACATTCCTTTTAGGATCGAAGCGTCTTGCCGCTTCCATGAGTCCCAGGTTTCCCTGGTTGATTAAATCCAGAAACGAAACTCCAAAATAACGGTATTTCTTCGCGATCTTCACTACAAAACGCAGGTTGGATTCTACGAGTTTTTTGATTGCCTCTTCATCTCCGGACAGCGCCCTGTACCCCAGCTTCTGTTCTTCTTCGACTGTTAAAAGGGGTATGTGGGAGATTTCATTAAAGTAGGTTTGCAGGGCCTCATGATTGCCATTTGTTTTATTCTTTGATTTCATTCCTTGTCCTCATCTGTTCCATCAGTGATATGAGATTACGATGGTTCCTGAAATCGTAATATCGCAGACAGGGCGGTTTCTTTGACGTATTACACGCGGGGTGGCTTGTCGTATATTGTGCTACGAGGCGCTTTCTCAGACAATGATCATTTTGCTCGCGGCGCCCGCTGCTGAAAAGTATTATCCGCACATCGGGTTTACCCATCATCCGCACGCATGGATTCTGCGTCCCGGCGAACAGAATCAAGGGTAGCCGCGATCGCTGATCGATTGTAGCTTATCAGCGTTTTTCGAGTGCCGCGCGATCCCATTTTGCGTTGTCGGCAGCAGCATCGTAAGTGCTTTGCAGAAATTGCAGGAGGGTTTCCTCCGGTTCTTTCGATGTCCGAATTGCATCATAGGGAAGAAGGAACTCTCGCATATCATTATTATAGGATGCTTCTGAAGGGGACACTTTAACGTCCTTAAAACCGGCCGGTTCGGGATAAGCATAGGAATAGAAAAGTGGCGAAGGTGCCTGCTCTGAACCGGGCCAGAATCCGGCGCTGCTGACTTCATGAGAATACGCTTCTTTGGCAACCCAATCCGGAAGGTGCGGAACATTTCCCGGGTGTTCCGGCGCGGGGCGTCCGGAAAAACGGGTCACGGCCAGATCAAAACTTCCCCAGAATAGGTGAACAGGACTGCATTTTCCGATGAAACGGGCCCGGAATTCTTTGAACACGCGATCAGTATTCAGCAAAATTCGCCACCATCGGCCTGCAAATTCCGGATCATATGATGCGTGTTGTTCATCCTTTTCGAATGGGATCGCAACCGGTACTTCATTCGGTGTTGCGTGGATTTTGATTTCGATTCCCAGTTGCTTCAGTTTCTCCCGGACTTCCCGATAGAAGTCCGCAACAGAGCATGGCCGCAAAGCGACAGAATCCGAAGGGCCACTCGATGTTTGTATCAGAAGCTGATGGCTCAGGAAATCAAAATCCAGCTGGAACTGACTGGATTTGTAAGGAATCGGTGAAGTGGTGATTCCACGGGACGTCAAATAGAAAGTTGCATGCCACGAATGGTTCAGCCACGGACTCTGGATCAGCCGGTATTTGCCTGCGATCTGTGTCCATAAATGAAGTGTTGCACATGTATCTTTCCATTCGTTGAAAGGTAGAGCCGGCCAATCAGAATTCGATGTAGACATACAAATATTTTATCATTACACAACAATGATCGAATAATTTCGGAAACCGGGCACGCCCCTGAAAGGACCCGACGAATTGAATTCCTTCATTTTTTACCTAATGTTCAATCAAGGGCCTGTTTACTGAATGCCAAAGCAGGATTCTCCAGAAGTTCGTAAAGGCAAGGAGTGTCCAGCTCAGTCGTGAAGAATTCACAAAAGCGTCTCAGCGAACGTTTTAGCGGCACTGCCTAAATAAAGTGATAAAGTTGTTCGAGGTTCAAGGTGTTCAAGGTGCTTTTGTGAAAACACGTTGAACCCTTAAACACTTTTGCTTCTTTTAACCTTTGAGCGGAGGGATACGGATGTTGAAGATTGTTGGGATTATCCTGATTGTTCTGGGAGTTGTCGCGTTGATCTTTGGCGGCATCTCTTACACAACGAAAGAAAAAGTTATTGATCTGGGTCCGATCGAAGCCACGGCTGAAAAAGAAAAGAAGATCCCTCTTCCTCCAGTCCTTGGTGCAATTGCATTGATCGGAGGGATCGTGCTGTTACTGGTCGGTGGCAAAAAGGGCACTTAAAGATTTTGCACCGTCGGCGGCTCGCCGGCATCCTGGAGTTTCCGGATTGTCAGAGCCGGCGGGCCGCGGCTACCAGCTTGCGGACGTTTTGCATCCGGATGCATTTTCTTAAACCTTCTCTGCAATAACAAATAACCGCGGACTTTGAGCGGTGTATGCTTCTTTTCGATGCCCTCCTTCTATCTGAAGAATATGCAGGCCAACCTGCTGCAGCATCATCTCAATTTCAAAGCGAAAGATGGGCCGCCAATAAAGTGAGTAGTGACGTCTTTTTACAAGTCCATCTGAATTGATTTCGTCATACCATCCGTACAGATTTTGCCTGTGGTCCGTTTCAAATGGACCCATCATCGCAAAGCGAGTATAGGTGTTGCCGGTATTCCTGTCTTTTCGAGTAAAAAACGGCTTTGGGACCGGATCACCATCGATCTTCAAACGAAGGGGATTCACAATATCGATCAGCAGCTTCCCACCGGCGTTCAAGTATTGCGATGCTGCATCGCAGGGCCGCGCATTGTTTGGTAAAATCAGGGATGCAAAGCAGACTATTGAAAGCGAGTATTGATGCCTGGAATTGTTTCTTTCCAAGCGCAAGCTTTGTCACATCCTGCTCGATTAAAGTGATTCTTTCGGCAACGATCCCGACTCTCTTTTTCGAGCGAGCTGCGGAATTTTTGCAACATGCCCTCGCTGATGTCCACACCGGTCACTTCGTGCCCATCGCGCGCAAGTGGAATGGCCACGCGACCTGTACCGCAGCAAAGCTCCAGAACCGGACCACCGATGCTGCCTGATCAGCTCACGATATCTCTCAATGTCAAAAGCCAACCCCTGATATTCTGTGACCGGATCAAAATTTTCCGGAAAAAGAGTGTCATATGGTGAAGGGTAATCACTATCGTAGTAGTAAATGGATGGGTCATCGCCTCCGATTCCTGGATTCATTTGCTCCTCGTCTTTTTTAAGTCTGTATCTTCGTTGGTTTGAAAGAGTTTGAGTGTTACAAGATCCGAAAGATTTTCGAGAACGTCGCGCCTTAAGGAAAGCAGAACCGTATTCCCTTCCGGCTTTTCATCCAGAAGACCTGCTTCGCGAAGAAGATGAATGTGATGAGAAACAGTCGGACGTGATAACTCGAGCGTTCTGGCAAGGTCGGATGAAGTGAGACGTTCTTTTGCAAGAAGCGAAGCCATTGCATAACGAGTGGTATCGCCTAATGCCTTAAAAATGAGGGCAGGATCTCTGTTCGGGTTCTTCTGGTTGCAGGAAGCCGATTCTGTTTAAGGAAATGGACGGATCAAAATACGGGAAGTAGGCCAAAACGGATCTTGGATCCTTTTCGCATGTTGTCCAGTGTCTCTTGTCATTGAAAGCCGATGGCAAAAGCACTGCCCTGGAAAGGTTGTTCAAAGGGAGCGTGTACCCACCTCGCACTGCCTTGAGCAGACCCTTTCGCTGATCGAATTCGATTCGAAGAAGCGCGGACTCGCGCGAATTCGTCCAGGGAACAACATTCAAACAATCGTTCCTTCTCTTCCTTTGATCTTTCAAGCTTCGGTGAAAGCGAATTCCCAGGTTTCCTTGAACACTCTTTCCCAGAATGTTTCTACGAGAGTTTTTGCTATCCTTTGAAACTCCAGGGGAGTTCGTAGAAGACACTCCAGACCCGTGAAAAGGGGGGACTTTCTTTTAGGTGGGTAAAGGCCCAAGAATGCGAGCCATTCCCGTTTGGTCCTGGAAACTCGTGTAACTGTTTGATAAAGATCAAACCTTCCCGATAGTAGCTGATTTACTGGCTCCGGTTCGTGAAAGATTCCAAGGAAGATTGTGCTTTGCAAACGTGCCACTGCGGCAGTGCGGCAAACTTCGAGAGCCTCTCCTCAAACGACACGGACAGCGGAATGTCCAGTAGAGTATCCGCGATCATCGGCCATAGATAAGGCGAACCTCCGAGCAATGAAAATCTTCTTTCAAAGCTGGACGGAATTCTTTTCAGCGCATTCTCTTTCCATGCCTTGTGGATTCGCGAATCGTCTCGGTGAGGACCTGCAAAGCAAAAAATGACTTCGAACCACGGGACTTACCTCAAAGGAGAATTTAGATTTGATATTTTCATACTAGATAGATATTAATCTAATGAATGTAAAACGTCAATTAGCACTCGCTTGGATCTGGCGCCATAAATGTCGCCGCTACAAGTGATTATTCGGTTTGTGGGTGCGCGATTCATCCGCCCGCGTGGCTCAGTTCGCTTCGAAGCGTGCGGATGCAACATCGTTTATGATGAAGGCTACTTTTGACCCTTTCGCCTGGCTTTCCGCCCAGTGGCCCCGACCATTGTTGACTTCTGACTTCGTGGTCAATACAATGACCGGTCAGTTCAAAAAACAGACTCATAGGTGCACTTCTTGAAAAAAGCCTGGAAAGAATTAAAAAAAGAATCCCTGATGAAGATTGTCGTGCAGGTGCTGAGTCGGGAAGGTTTGCACGACACAACAATGGAAATCGTTGCCCGCGAAGCCGGTGTTGCCAAAGGAACTCTTTACACCTATTTCCGCAACAAAGAGGATCTCGTCCGAGAAGCGATCGATACGACGATCGCGCCGATGCTCGATGAGCTGACCACCGATACTTAAAAAGCGATTTATCTCCGGATCAAAAGCTCATCCGCATGACCGTCAGCCATCTATCCTACTTCGAGCGGCATCGTGACTTTCTTCAGCATTTTTGTAAATGACCGTAATCGTGAACAACGCCGGATCAAACGTTATCGCAGCTGCCAGTATCAAAGTTTTCTGGAAAATGTTGCGCGGGTGATCGGAGAGGGGATTCAGAAGAATATGTTCCTGGACGTCGATCAACGAAAAGTTGCCGCCATGCTGGTGGAAGCAAGTATTTCCGTCATTTTTCAAAGGTTGTTTTTTTCCGACAAACTTGTTCCAGTGGAACGGGACGCGGAGTTAATCACAGATGTTTTTCTTAATGGAATTCAGAGGAAAGTATGAAAAGATTCTATGCCATGCTGCTCTTTGCTCTTGTCTCGATTTCTGCCGTTGCAGCAGATCAGAAGAATACTTGGAGTTCACCGGATGTTCCTTCTAAGCCGGGTGAGTTCTGGAAAATCCCTTCGGGCGAGCCGCCCGCATTATCGGGAGCAACGCCTGTACCTGCTCCACCGGAAATACAGAATAAGGTGGATTGGAGACTGGCCGATTTGATCGATTTTGCTTTGAGCACGGCTTATACAACGAAGGCTTCCTGGAATGAAGCAAAGGCGGCTCAAGCTGAATACAGAAGCAAAAAGGGGGAATTCTTTCCGGAGGTCACCATCGGTGCTGAACTTGCCCGCATTCGGTCCTCTGCAATCGGAGGGCAGTTCACGTTTAAACAGGACACATTGGAACCGGCTTCAACGGTGAGCTGGGTTCTTTTTGATTTTGGAAGGAGAAGGGCTGACGTGGATGAATCGACGGAAACTTCTTCTCGCGGCTAATTTCAGACACAACGCAGAAGTACAAAACCTGATTCTCGAAGTGCAACGTGCTTATTATGGATATATCGGATTCAAAGCCTTGCTTCAGGCACAGCAATCGAGCATTGAGCGCGCAAAAGCGGATCTTGATGCGGCAAGTCAAAGGCACGATGCGGGACTTGCCACAATTGCCGACGTTCTGCAAACACGAACCCAGCTTGCTGAAGCGGAATTCGCTGCTGCAACAACAGCCGGACAGATTCAGATTTTACGAGGAACCCTGGCGATCGCTATCGGGATCCCACCTGGGAAAGACCCGGTTTGAAGTCATCGATGAACTTCCGAATGATCTCCCTCTGGACGAGGTTTCAAAGGAGATTCTTGTTTTGATCCAGGAAGGCTTCAAACGCAGGCCCGAGCTTGCTGCGCTTCGTTCGCTGGCATTGAGCGCCGAGGCACACGCGCGCTCCGTCCGGGCGGAACAGTTTCCCGTAATCGAAACAAATGCGGGTTTTCAACGGCTGTATTACGTTGAACCATGGGCATCGAGTAACAATTACAGCGCCTCGCTTTCGGTTTCGTTTCCTCTGTTTGACGGATTTTCACGAAAAAACGATTATTTGCAAGCGAAGGCAGAAGCCGATGCAGCAAAGGCCCGCGTTGCCAGCTTTCAGCAGCAAGTCGGTTTGCAGATCTGGACCAGTTTCTTTCAATTGAATACATCCGGTGAACGAATCAAAGCGACGCGCAAATTGCTTGCCAGCGCGCAGGAATCTTACGAAGTGGCATCGGGCCGTTATAAAGAAGGAGTGGGGAGCATTTTAGATGTTCTTGCGGCGCAAAATGCATTGGAGGATGCGAGAGCCCAGGATGTTCGCACCCGTACCGAATGGCTGCTCTCACTCTCACAACTGCATCATGATATGGGTTTGCTCGGTCAGGAAGATCAATTTCCCGTTTTGTCCAATGTTAATCAGGAAGTGAACCAATGAACATCAACCTCTATCACCGTGAAGCGGACGTCACGAAGCTCGTGGCTTTCATCGTTTTCTTATTACTCTCTGCGGTTGCATGCTCGGATAAAGAGAAACAGCAAAGCGGGATGCCTCCACAGCAGATGACGGTTCCGGTTGTCGTTGAAAAAGTGGTTCAAAAAGACATGCCCGTTCAGGTGAAGGCGGTCGGGACTGTGGAAGCTCTTGCCAGTGTACGGGTCAAGCCGCAGGTTGCCGGATTGCTTCTTTCGGTTCATTTCAAAGAAGGGCAGAATGTAAACAGGGGGATCTCCTTTTTACGATCGATCCGCGCCCCTTTCAGGCGGATGTTGCAAAAGCGGAGGCAAATCTGGCAAAAAACCTGGCACAGGCCAAAACGGCAAGAGAGCTCGCGGTGCGTTATGAGAATCTGGTAAAAAAAGATTACGTTACGAAAGAACAATACGATCAGGTGCGAACGAACGCCGAAGCATTGGAAGCATCCGTCCAGGCCGATCGTGCGGAGATCACAAATGCAAAATTGTTGTTGAATTACTGCACCATTCGTTCGCCGATCACCGGCCGCACCGGAAATCTGCAGGTGAATGCGGGCAATGTTGTCAAAGCCAATGAAACGGACATGGTACAGATTCATCAAACGAATCCTGTTTATGTGAATTTTTCGGTACCTGAAGAGCATCTTGCTGAAATCAGGAGTCATTCCGTGCAGGGAAGCTTGGCAATTCTCGTGACCGACAAATCGGGAGCAAATCCAGTGAATGGAACGCTCACCTTTATCGACAACGAAGTGAATCAGAACACGGGAACGATCATGTTGAAAGGAACTTTTCCAAATACGAGCAACGTCTTGTGGCCTGGCGAATTTGCGAACGTTTCGATGACGCTGACCACGCGTCCCAATGCCGTCGTCGTTCCCGCACAGGCTGTGGAGACAGGCCAGGAAGGGCCAGTATGTGTACGTTATAAAAGCGGATATGACCGCTGAAGTGAGGCCGGTGACAGTGGGCGCAACAGTAGCGCAGGAGACAATCATTGAAAAGGGAGTGCAGCCCGGCGAAACCGTTGTTACGGACGGACAGTTGCGGCTGTTACCGGGTGCTAAAGTCGAATTCAAGAATCGGGAGGCAGCATCGTTATGAGTATTTCAGAAGTATTTATTAAACGACCCATCATGACCACTCTCGTCATGGTTGCCATTCTGATATTTGGAATCATGTCTTACGGATTTCTGCCTGTCAGTGATTTGCCGAATGTCGATTTTCCGGTCGTGCAAGTGGCTGCATTTCTTCCAGGCGCGAGTCCGGAAACGATGGCTTCAGCCGTCGCAACGCCGCTCGAACGCCAGTTTTCAACGATCGCTGGTTTGGATTCGATGAACTCCAACAGTTCGCAGGGGGTCAGCACCATTACTTTGCAATTTAATCTTGGGCGAGATATAGATGCTGCATCGCAAGACGTTCAGACAGCGATTTCGCGATCGTTGAATCAGTTGCCGCCTGATATGCCGAGCCCGCCGACTTATCAGAAGGTGAATCCTGCGGATCAACCGATCATGTATATTGCGCTGACTTCTCCGACGCTTCCGATGTCAACGCTGGATGAATACGGACAAACCATTATGGCGCAGCGAATTTCCACAGTGAGTGGGGTTGCGCAGGTTCAGGTTTACGGCGCCCAGAAATACGCGGTTCGCATTCAAGTGGATCCAAAAGCTTTGCGTTCGCGCGGAATCGGTATCGATGAAGTTGCAGAATCGATTCAACGCGGAAACGTAAATTTGCCGACCGGTACGCTGTCGGGACCTCACAAAGCATTCACCGTTGAAACATCCGGTCAATTGATGCAGGCTTCCGCTTACAGACCGCTCGTTGTGACGTACAGGAACGGGTCACCCGTTCGTTTGCAGGAGATCGCTCTTGTCCGGGACAGTGTTGAAAACGATAAAACCGCTGCATGGTACGGCAATGATAAGGACCTGAATCGTTCGCTGGTTCTCGCAATCCAACGGCAGCCGGGCACGAACACTGTGGAAGTTGCCGGCAACGTCACTCGCTTGCTTCCGCTTTTCCAGCAGCAGATTCCTGCTGCGGCGAAGCTTCATATACTTTTTGATCGCTCGCAATCCATCAAAGAGTCAGTGGAAGATGTTCAGTTCACTCTGTATCTGACGCTCTGTCTGGTTGTCATGGTTATTTTCTTGTTTTTGCGCAATCTGTCTGCAACCGTAATTCCGAGTCTGGCTTTGCCGATGTCGATCATTGGAACGTTCTCGGTCATGTACTTGCTGGACTTCAGTCTGGACAATCTTTCGCTGATGGCTCTGACTTTATCCGTCGGTTTTGTGGTGGATGACGCAATCGTCATGCTCGAAAACATTGTCCGCCATATGGAAATGGGAAAGAGCCGGCTGCAGGCTGCATTTGAAGGTGCAAAAGAAGTCGGATTTACGATCGTATCGATGACGATTTCACTTGCGGCTGTATTCATTCCGATTCTTTTCATGGGTGGGATCGTGGGAAGGCTCTTTAATGAATTTGCCGTAACCATCGGTGTGGCGATTTTGATCAGCGGATTTGTTTCACTGACACTCACGCCGATGCTCTGCAGCCGTTTTTTGAAACATACTCCCACCGAACAGCATGGACGCTTCTATCGCGCGTCGGAACGTGTTTTCGATAATTCGGTGAAGTGGTATGGCAAAACATTGCACTGGGTTCTTGAACACAAACGGTCTACTGTCATTGCTTCGGTATTGATGCTGCTTGCAACCATTTATCTCTTCACGCTGGTTCCGAAAGGTTTTCTACCGGCCTCCGATACAGGTCAGATCTTTGGTTTTACAGAGGCAGCTCAGGGAATTTCTTTCGAAGGGATGAGGGACCACCAGCATAAGGTCATGGATGTCCTCCGGAAGAATCCGAACGTGGAACATTTCTTTTCAACGATCGGATCGCGCGGATTTACAGGGAGCAATCAGGGTGTTGTTTTTATGCGGTTGAAACCGCGCGATCAACGGGAAGCTTCGGTGGATGAAGTGATTCAGCAGATGCGGGCGGAGATGGCGAAGATACCGGGCATGCTCGTATTTCTACAGAACCCTCCTCCGATCCGTATTGGCGGACAACTCAGTAAATCTCTTTATCAATTCACTTTACAGAGCCCTGATTTCGATGAACTTTACGAGCATGCGCCAAAACTGGAGGCGAAAGTGCGCGAAATACCAGGATTACAGGATGTCACAAGCGATCTGTTGATCAAGAATCCGCAGGTAAGCGTGGAGATCAGTCGTGACAAAGCTTCCTCGCTCGGTGTCACCGCGCAGCAAGTGGAAGACGCACTTTACTACGCGTATGGATCGCGCCAGATCTCCACTATTTTCGCGCCGAACAACAGCTATCAGGTGATCCTGGAATTGGATCCGCAATATCAAAGAGACCCTGCTGCATTATCGATGCTCTACATCCGCTCTTCTGAAAACAGTCTCGTTCCACTGGATGCCGTCGCAAAATTGGAACCCGGTCTGGGTCCGTTGTCCGTCAGTCATTCGGGACAACTTCCATCGGTTACGATCTCTTTTAACCTCAAACCGGGTTTTGCGATTGGAGATGCCACTGCGGCGATCAACAAGCTTGCTCGAAACATGCTTCCTGAAACAATCACCACCACATTTCAAGGACAGGCTCAAGCCTTCCAATCTTCGAATGCGGGTCTCGGACTGTTGTTGCTGATGGCGATTCTTGTGATTTACATGGTTCTCGGCATCCTGTACGAAAGCTTTATCCATCCGATTACAATCCTAACCGCGCTTCCATTTGCCGGGTTGGGGGCGTTATTGACTCTGTTGATCTTTGATAAGGAACTGAGCCTTTATGCATTTGTGGGGATCATCATGCTGATCGGAATCGTGAAAAAGAATGGAATCATGATGGTTGACTTTGCACTGGATGCGCAGAGAAACGAGCAAAAAGATGCGGAGACTGCCATTCATGAAGCGTGCATGGTTCGTTTTCGGCCGATCATGATGACAACAATGGCTGCGCTTCTTGGAACTTTGCCGATTGCAATGGGAATCGGCGCAGGCGCAGAGGCGCGTCAGCCACTCGGTCTTGCGGTAGTTGGTGGCCTGCTCTTTTCACAGATTCTCACGCTGTATGTCACTCCTGTATTCTTCGTATACATGGATCGTTTCCAGGCAAAGTTTGGAAAAGGCTTTTCATGGCGCCGCGGCAAAAAAGAAACTCCGCGAATTTTTATGGAACCGGCTACAGTAGAGATGCGGGGTATTCATCCAAAGAGTTAAGTGGAAACTTAGTCGTAGCGCGGACATCTTTGCCGCAAGGACTCCTTGGGCTCACATGCTATTGCGGACTGGAAGTCCGCGCTCCATCTGGCTCTTCGGACTTCTTCCCAATTGCTACACACGTTCCGACTGCAAATGCAGTTGTGATCAAGAAGAACGGCAGGTTGAATTTTCCCAGCTTGTCGGATAGATAAACAGCTTTTACCTGCAATTTATAGATGTAATTGCTGACATATTTTGCGTCCGCATGGACTTTTTCATGAACGACAACTTGACCCTTTTCGCGAACAGAGAGCGGAAGTCTTCT
The DNA here is from genome assembly GCA_963771165.1 of uncultured bacterium. GTDB lineage: Bacteria > Acidobacteriota > HRBIN11 > JAKEFK01 > JAKEFK01 > JAKEFK01. Next base: position 457,517 of record CAVYSN010000009.1, read on the forward strand.
TTGTTGAAGCCCGATCCACGCGCCCGTAATCAATGCCGATTCGATGAGAAAGATTGCCAGCAATAGACACCCGCAGGACCGGAAGGTCATGCAGCTCGCGCAACAAGAATACGGCAGTGAGAAAAAAGAAAGGCTGCATATTTAAATGTGCAACACCGATTGCTGAATATCCTCTTTCTGCAAAGATGTTTAAGGGTATGACGCAAACAAAGAACAGCAGCCAGAAAAGCGCGTCTGAATTGGACTGGACTTTCGGCGGAATATTTCTCTTTCGTCTCGTGATCCGCATGAACAGAAGCAGAATCAGTCCGATCATACCTGCGTATCCTATTCCCCCTAACAGACTGTTCGGATAAGTGACAAGATGCGCAAACCATTCCGTCTGCAGATCCAATTCGTTATCATCCGGATAAAATTGCTCACCCATGCGAATATCGCGCTGCTTGAGTCTTTTCGCCACACCGATTCCGTGCCATGTATTGCTCCATCCTTCCCGCCAGGAATAGGGAATCGTTGTGGTGACCATGTTTCCGGCAAACACAAGAGGCCAGGGCGGAATCTCGCCTTCCGTTCCTTGCTGACGAGTTATTGTAAGAGGGGCTGAGGGTGCTATTCGCCGTCACCGTTTCTCTGAAGCCGAAAACCAGCAAAAAGATATGCAAACCAGGTCATTACGAGTAACGAACAGGCCGACAAGATGATCGACGATCAACCGTGGTTTCCATTTGCGTCTCACAAACGTAACGAGAAAATGAAGAATGAAGAAGATGATGAAGAGAATCGAAAGATAGTGCGCAAGCAGGGCAGTCGCGAGCACACCAAAGCTGATTCCCACATAGAACGTGTCTGTTTTCGCTCAAACCCGCCCTGTAAAAATAGACGGCGCTTAAAAGGATTCCAGCTGTAAAGCTTTTTGTCCATGTATAGGTTTCCTGCTGAACTGCAAATGGCGCCAGACCGCAGATCAGAACGCTCCAGATGAGAGCGGACGATATTTTCAACTTCGCGATATAGCGGATCAGCAGTGCGAGAGGCAAAACGGGAAATGTGTTTAAAACAGTCGCGAAGACCTGAAACGATGCAAAGTCATCGCCCGAATTCATCAGCATTGCACAAATTGCATTGAAAAGAGGCCCGCGCGCAGATAATGGCCACATGCTGAACAGGAATTTCTGCTGTGGAGATTGTTGTTCCAAAAACCAGATCGATCGTTCGTAATGTTCGTACCAATCTCCGTACCAGCTTGCAGCTCCATAAGCAGCGATCCAACTTTGCAGACCAAGAATCCAAATCGATAAAGCAATCCAGGCAAAGAGTCCATTCCATGGGAATTCAAACCTGCTCTTGAATAAAACAACTACGGAATAAAAAAAACTGATCAGTAGCAGGGTTAGCGGCACCCATTGCGGGAAAGACAGAAGATAAGCGCCAAATTCCAGGAGATACATGAAAACAAAATTTCGCAAGCGTGGCTAAAAGAAGCTTCAAGAAAGGATCCATTGGGCGTCGAGCAACGAGCCACCAGAGTGGGATTGTGCAAAGTAAAATCGCGGTGACCAGCTGCCACATCGGATGGAAGAGACGTATGAGATGCTCCAGCGTCGACGGCATCATTGATGTACATTATGCTGAAATTCGGAAGGAGTTCAAACATGCAAAGGAGCGTAAGAACGGAGATTATGGGTTATCTGAATACCTTTCGGAGGACGGAGCGGGCTGCAAGAAAACCGCACATACCGTGAACTCCACCGCCGGGAGGTGTCGAAGAAGAACAGAGGAAGATTTTTGGATGTGGGGTTGAATAGGGATTCATTCGAATGACTGGTCTGGCTATAAGCTGGGCCAGGTTATTGGCGCCTCCTGATATGTCCCCTCCCACATAGTTTGCGTTATATGCTTGCATTTGGTGTGAATTGAAAGTGTGCCGGGCAAGAATCAAATCGCGAAATCCAGGAGCAAAGCGTTCAATTTGTCGTTCGATGTTTTCGGTCATATCGAAATCAGAACCGTTTGGAACATGGCAATATGCCCAGGCTGTGTGCTTGCCTGCGGGAGCGCGACCCGGATCAAATATGCTCTGTTGCGCAAGCAACACGAATGGATTTTCCGGATGCTTGTTGTTCCAGACTTCTGATTCGCATCTCGAGATTTCCTCCATCGTTCCACCAACATGCACGGTTGCCGCCTGGAGGCAATCGCGATTTGTCCAGGGAATGGGCTCATTCAGGGCCCAGTCCACCTTGAAGACGCCCGGGCCATATCGGAATTTCGAAAGTTGATTAGAGTATCGGCGAGGGAGCGAGTCACCGGCAATTTGCAGAAGCTGACGTGGTGTTACATCGAACAAATAGACACGTGCCTCAGGCAGATCGCGCATGGAATTCACCTGATGACCTGTTTTGATTTGACCACCAAAACTTTGAAAACACGCAGCAAGCGCATCGGCAATTTTTTTCGAACCTCCAACCGCGAGCGGCCAGCCCACTGCATGTCCTCCGATTGCAAGAACAAGACCGAAAGATGCGCTTCCTTTGGATTCCAACGGCAGGAACGAATGGCCTGCACACCCCGCGAACAAAGCACGCGCTTTAGGATTTCTGAAGTAATGCTTCGCCAAATCTACGCTAGACTGAAGAGCCAATAACCCGAATTTTGCCATCAGCAACGGTCTTCCTGGAACTCGAAGGGGACGCAAAATTTCAGAAAAGAAAGCAAAAGACGATCGGGTAAATGGATCGAAAATCTCACGCCAGTTTTTACCATCCTCTCCTAATTGTTCTGCCGTGCGGCTCAGATCTTTGTATAAGAGGGCTGCGGACCCATCCGGTAAAGGATGAGCTACAGCTGCCGGAGAGAAGCTCCATTCAAGCCCCCACTGCTTCAATTGAAGGCTTTGAAAGAAAGGAGAGAGGATTGCCATCGGGTGAATTGCCGAACAAATATCATGATGAAAACCTGGTAATGTAAGCTCGGCCGTTCGCATGCCTCCTCCGATTGAATCACCGGCTTCCAGTATGCAAACAGAGTGGCCTGCGCGCGCAATCTCAATCCCAGCGCTTAACCCGTTTGGTCCGGCGCCAATAACAACCACGTCATAATTCATCACTCGTTAAGATACAGCAATTGAACTGAAGATGCGATGGATTGCCTGTGCTTTTCGGCTACTACCCGTGATGCTTTTGCCAGGCTGACGCAAGTCTGTTTTCTGTTAGACTACAGGACTTGCTCCTTTCACGCATCCGGCGAGCCGCCACCGGTTTGGAGATGGTTTGTGATTTATTGCATCGCGCTGGGAATTGTGTATCTTGCTCTCGTTGCTTTCGGCGTGGTTTGCCTTTTTATCGATCCGGCGAAACTGGATATGCAACCTGGGGAGGCGAGGATCATGGGCGCCGTGTTCGTGGGGATGGGGTTGATTTTCGCCGCGCCGCCTTTTCTTGCTGCTCCATATCTGCCGCGAAAACCCTGGGCCTGGATCTTTGATCTGGTTTTGATCTGTCTCGGCATGACAAGCGCCTGTTGCATTCCGGCTTGTATTCCACTTTTAATCCACTGGCTGAAGCCGGAAACAAAAGTATTTTTCAATCGTGCACCATAAGTGATTCCGGCTGCGCGCACCGCAGCGACTACTGAACAGTTCACTCTCCCACATGCATTGAATGCGAATCCGGTTTATGCCTCTCCAAGACCAGTTCGCGCCTGCCCGATCAGATTCTATTTATCGCGATGGTATGATGGCAATCATGAATTTGAACCGGACAAAAACGTTTCTCCTTGTGTTCGGGATTTCCAGTTGTTTTATTTTATTGAATACGACCCAACGTACGATTATTGCGCTGACTGACGAATATTTTTCCAAACACAGATTCACAGGATTCATCACCGACGCGTTGCATTGGTATCTATGGGGGGCGGCTGTTTTTCCAATTTATCTCCTTGCGCGCCGTATTTCTCTGAAAGACAGAAACAAGCTCGTTATTCTTGGCCTTCATTTATTTCTGGGATTCATTTTTGCGCTGGCACACATCGCACTGCAATCCTCATTCCTGGCTCTTGTGCAGACCGAGTCGCTTCTTACACTCATCCAGAGAGGTTTTTACGCAAGACTCTTCATGCGCACTGCGGTTTATTTTCTGATTGTAATTGCCTGTTACGTTTACATATCTCACCAACGGCGACGGGAAGAGGAATTGAAGGCCCGGGACCTTGAAACGCGTCTCGCGATCGCTCAATTGCAAGTACTGAAATCAAAGATGAATCCTGAATTTTTGTTTCACACTTTGCAATCCATTTCGATCCTGATGCGTAGAGATATTGAAGCAGCCGACCTTCTCACAGCGCGTCTTGGCGATTTTTTGCGGTTATCGCTTGAAAACTCGTGCGCCGGCAGTGTGCCTTTACAGGAAGAAATTGACCTGGTCAGAAGTTACATCGAAATTCAACGGATCCTTCGCCCTGAGATATTGCTAGATGTTCAGGTCGACCCGCACTCCATTGGAACGCCGGTTCCGAATCGTCTTCTTCTGGATGCGATCCAGTCACTCGGTCCAGGTCAACGATTCGAAATATCCTCTGTAGTCGACAAAGACCATGTAAAGCTTTCGATTTCCGGCGTGATCCCTTGGTCCTTGCAACACAAGGCCGCCGATTCGCCGTCGCTCCACCCGAGTCCATTTCAATGGCAGGAGGAAAAGGATCGTGTGACGATAAATGTTCCGCTCCAGGTGCGTGAGGAGCGAGTACAAAGTTCCAAGGAAACATTCTACGAGAGCCTGGATGAAATTCGAACTTCCCTGGCGCGAAAAGAACAGCAAATCCAAAGTTCAAGACCTTCCTTCCGGAAAAGATTTTGGGGAACTCTTGCAATCTGGACCCTGGCCGGAATCTTTTTTCTGATCAGCGAAATCCTGACGCGATTATCAGCAGGCGAACCTTTGCAAATCCTTGAAAGTGTAAAAGATTCCGCGGCCTGGTATTGGTGGGCGCTTTTTACTCCCATCAGTTTTTATCTGGCAAGAAGATTCCCCCTGCGTCCCGGACAACTACGAAAGAATATTTCTCTTCACATCTTGTTTAGTATTGTGATCAGCTTCACCATGGTCATCCTTTATTTCGGGCAGCGATGGGCGTTCGGTTTGGAGGCCGGTGCAACGTTCAAGCAGGCCCTTCTACGGTATTCTTATTTGTTTGATGCTCTGACCTACTGGGCCATCGTAGGGGTTCATGAGGGGCTCACGTATCACAGGGAATATCTGCTGGAAGAAGTTCACACTGCAAAATTGAGAGGAAACTTGACGGAAGCGCAGGTTCAAGCGTTGAAGATGCAGCTTCATCCACATTTCCTGTTCAATACATTGAATTCTATTTCGGAACTGATGCACGAGGACCTGGATGCGACGGATAAGATGTTGAAACGGCTGGAAGATTTCCTGCGTCTGACGTTCCAGAATTCAGATGTGCAGGAAATTACTTTGCAAACCGAACTCAACTTTTTACGAAATTATCTTGACATACAGCAAGTTCGTTTTCAAAATCGTTTGAAAGTGGACATGGAGATTGATCCTCAAGCCATGCGAGACCGCGTGCCAAACTTGATTTTGCAACCCATAGTGGAGAATGCGATCCGCCATGGAGTCGCCCCGCGGATCGACTCCGGCAGAGTCGAGATCCGGGCATTCCATAGAGACGGCAAACTCCTATTGGAAGTGGAAGACGATGGTCCGGGACTCTCCGGCGGAAGTTTCCGGGAAGGCGTGGGTATGTCGAACACGCGAATGCGCCTGGAACAAATCTATGGTAAAGAGTGCAGCTTCCACGTGCAAAATAATCCCCACGGTGGGCTGCTTGTAACGCTCCAAATCCCTGCGATACGGGAAGCTGGAATGCTCCTATGAACCAGCCCATCAAAACAATCATCATAGATGATGAACCTCTCGCGTGTCGCAGAGTTCAGAGGCTCCTGAAAGGGGATGACGACATTCAGGTCCTTGCCCTTTGCACAAATGGCCCGCAAGCCGTTCAGGTGATTGAAGAAAATCGTCCGGACTTGATCTTTCTGGATATACAAATGCCCGGAATGGATGGATTTCAGGTGTTGCAGGCAATGGATATCGCTCACGCGCCCCAGATTATTTTTGTTACCGCTTACGACCGCTACGCGATTCAAGCATTTGAAGTACATGCACTGGATTATTTGCTGAAACCATTTGACAGGGAGCGTTTTGACAAGGCTGTTGCGCGTGCAAAAGAGATGATTCGTCACAATCAGCAAAATGAAATTTCAAAAGAACTGGAAGCCTTGCGTGATGAGATAAGAGTAAAGCCAAAATATCTGGACCGTCTCGTGATCAAGTCGGGCGGCCGCATTTATTTTCTTAAGAGCCAGCAAATTGACTGGATCGAAGCTCAGGGAAAGTATATCGCCATTCATTCGGGCAAGGAGTCCCATCTTTTGCGCGAAGGCATTACATCTGTGGAAGCGGATCTGGATCCGCGTAAATTCGTACGCATTCATAGATCGACGATCGTAAACATCGATCGCATCAAGGAACTCCAACCATGGTTCCATGGCGATTGCAAAATTATTTTGCACGACGGCACACAGTTAATGCTAAGCCGTTACTACAGACAGCGACTTGACGACCTTCTGGGCCGTCCGCTGTAAGGAGCGCAACCACTTAACCCCCGCGCACGAGACGTCTCCGCCACTTTGTTTCGGCGCTTCTTAGCAATGTGGCGCGGGCGTCTCGACCGCGAGTGGCCAGTCCCATTCATGCCTTTTCAATCCTGCTTGTGCCAAATTTATTGTGAACGGAGATCCTGTCCGCTTACGCTTAACCACAAGCGGAGGAATACAAGAATGAAACGTATGGCGCTCGGGTTTCTGTTGCTGATGCTGACTCAATCAGCATTGGCGGAAATTGAAGAACAAGTGGATGTGGGAATTATGGAAGTGTGGGTGAAAGTCACAGATTCAAACGGGGATCCGGTCAGCGATCTGAAGTCTGAGGAGTTCCAACTGTATATCGATGATAAAAAGGTCGAACTCCGATGTTTTGATAGAACTTTTGTCGAACCGACATCCGCAGCAACAGAAGCGCCAAGGCGTAAATTCGTTTTCTTCTTTGATCTCTATAACACTCTTCCCGGGGATATGGAGTTTTTGAAAAACAGCATTACAAAATTCATCCAGGATTCCTTCCATAGCAATGATCAGGGAATGATCTTCGCTCTTTTGCCTTCTGTTCATCTGGGCGTTGTTCAAAAGATGACGGACAACCGTCAGGCGCTGATCTCAGTAATCCGTAAAATGAAGGGCAATATGTCCCTGGGATCCACGCTGGAAAACAATGAGAGACAATTGTTGGATCTGCTGTATCCGTTCGATACGACTTCCGACGGCAACAATCCACTGGCCGGCAGGGGAGTGGGTACACGACCGAATGAGTATTTGCGCACGGCCCAGGCAATGGCCAGGAATTTGGCTGCACAGGAAGAAAACCGCAGCCGCATAACGTTAAATTCCTTTATCAGTGTCGGCCAATATCTTTCGGAATATTCTCTTGATGGTTCGGTCGCTCTAATTTACGTAAGTGGCGGATTCCCGATGCAACCAGGAGAACATTACTTCGCACTTGTTGAACGGACAATCGAAGAACGCTTCACTGTGGATTCAACATATTTGATGATGATGGAACGTCCGCGTGTCAATTTCCAGCACGATGTAAAGCGGACAATCGGAAAGTTGAATCGAATGAACGTTACAATTTATTCGCTGGACGCAAAGGGACTCTTGATGAATGCGCGGGGCGCCGAAAGGGACTCGGTTCAAGCTATGCGCGGCATGAATGTGCTCTCGCGGAACCATCAGCTGCAAGACTCTCTCGTTGTTATTGCAAATGAAACTGGTGGTGTTGCTTTTGTCAATGGACAAAACTATCGCAAGGGTCTTGAAGAGATCGTGCGTGACATGAATGAACAGTATCTATTGTGTGGAACGCTTCAGCCATCTTCGAAGAGAGGCGAGTATCACGAAATCGATGTCAAAGTAACGAGACCTGGAGTTAAAGTAAGACACCGGAAGGGCTACGTCGATTAAGAATCGGGAATCGCTTCAAGAGCCTATTGTCCATTTTCACACGGAATGAGAAATGTATGCCCGCAGTTTCTACATACGAATTCCGTCAGATCATTCCTTTCACACACCTTATCGACGAAGTGTCCCGTGAAAAGGCAAATTAAAGGATGAGTGATACATCCGATTTCCGTGGCTTCCTTGAAAAAGGAGTGTCCGCAAAAGCAGGCATACTCATGGAAAGATTCTCGTTTTGTAACCAGATGCACTTTGTGCCCGAATAGATTACAAAGGTAACGAACCTTCTTCCTAAAGCTGGATTTCGAATGAAAAGGGTTCCTATGCATTCGAAACAACAAGGGATGTCCGCAACGAGTACACATGTATTCTTGATGCCTGTTACGCGGTCCGACGAAAACGTAGGTGTGACCGGCCAGGAAACAACGGATGACGTGCCGGATTCTTGTCACAGACTCACTCAGAATTGTTTCACCGCAACTACAGGTCCGTTCCGTACCTGTTTGCGTGAATCGATGGGTGTTCATGTGGTGTCCAAAAAGCAGACAAACGGCTCGTTTTAAAAATCTCCCTTTGTAAAACAATTCCAGCGCGGTACTTTGCATGAAGCTATTGCGGGCAATTCAGGTGCCAGCATCATGTGTCAGCACAAGTCCGCCGCATCCTGCTCGTCACAGGAATTCCGTACGCACGCTGAGAGCAGCTTAAAGTCCTTGCTCGAAAAGCCGAATGCATTCCCTCCGACTATCCATTCGGTTAGCTGCATGGCCGCCTAATTTTACTGATATCATACAGTCCGGGTAAGGGCGAATCGGATGAACGTCTCGAAAGACAGGAAGCCGCGTGTTGTGATTGTTGGGGCAGGCTTTGCTGGATTGTATGCCGCCCGGGAGCTCTGCAACAAAAGAGTTCGTGTGACTGTCCTGGATCGGAGTAATCATCATCTTTTTCAACCGTTGCTGTACCAGGTGGCAACAGCAGGTTTGTCTCCCGGAGACATTGCTCAACCGATCCGGCATGTTTTACGAAGCTGCCGGAATGTGGAAGTGTTTTTAGCTGCCGTAGAAAGAATCGATGTTTCCACTAAAACAGTTCATTTCAGAGAAGGTCATGTCGAATACGATTTTCTAGTCATAGCGGCGGGTGCCACTCATGCGTATTTCGGTCATGAGGAATGGGCAAAGATCGCTCCGGGGTTGAAAACGCTTGAAGATGCAGTACATATCCGCCGAATGTTTTTGACGGCGTTTGAGGAAGCTGAAAAAGAGCCGGATCCGCAAAAGAAGGATTCACTTTTAAGTTTTGCAATCATTGGAGCCGGCCCAACGGGAGTTGAGCTGGCCGGAACGATGAGTGAAATGTCGAGACGCGTACTGGCGCATGAGTTTCGACATATTGATCCGGCCCGAGCAAAGATCCTGCTATTGGAGGGAGGACCGCGCGTGCTGCCGGCGTATTCGGAGAAGCTTTCTGCAAGCGCCCAAAAACAGTTGGAAAAGTTAGGAGTGGAGGTACGCACAAATTCTCTTGTAACCCGGCTCGAGCCGAACGCCATATTCATTGGAGAGAAGCGAATCGAAACGCGCCGGGTTTTCTGGGCGGCAGGAGTCGCCGCATCTCCGCTCGGCCGGACTTTGGGCGTTGAATTGGATCGCACAGGCCGTGTAAAGGTATCCGAAGATCTTTCGCTTCCTGGTCATCCGGAGGTTTTCGTCGTTGGTGATTTGGCTGTCGTTAACCGATGCAGAAGGGAAACAGGTTCCCGGAGTTGCACCGGCGGCGATTCAGATGGGACGATACGCGGCAAAACAGATTCTTGCTGATTTCACGCAAGAACGCAAAATTGCCACCATTCGTGTACAACGATAAAGGGAGCCTCGCAACAATCGGACGGGCTGCAGCCATTGGCAGCCGCGGGCGCATCGAAGTTTCCGGAATCGTCGCATGGATTGCCTGGCTTGTCATTCATATTTACTTCTTAATTGGCTTTCGAAACAGACTCTTCGTACTCATTCAATGGGCATGGTCGTATATCGGCACACGTACAAGTGCTCGTTTGATCACTTACTATGATGAGTCACCAGAAAAAGTCTTCTAATGTGACTTAACGCGTCTGCAATGATGCTTCTTCTTTTTAAATCTTTTTTTACCTTCAGACGTTGTATTAAAGTGAGGTGGAACTATGTCGAATTTTAAAGTTCTTCAAGCTTTTATCCTGGTCAACCTGACACTTATGCTACTGGTTGCTTTTTATACGCCTGCCGGCGGCGAAAACAAGAAACAAGCCTCCCCTGCGGCAAGCCGGGCGGCAGCTGCCAACACGGGCTTCGGATTGAATCTCTTTGCAAAGTTAAATCAAGCCGGGCAAGGAGAGAACATCTTCTTATCTCCAGCAAGCATTGTCTGGTGCCTGAATATGGTTCTCAATGGCGCAGAAGGTAAAACCAAAGAAGAAATGGCCAGGGTTCTGCAAGTTGATGGCATGAACCTTACTGATTTAAACAATGCGTACAGAGATTGGAAGAACAGCTGGGTACTGATTGATCCTAAGGTCGAGATCGAAGTCGCAAACTCTATCTGGTCCAAACGGGGAATCGCAATTCGACCCGAGTTCATAGAGATCAACAGAACTTTTTTGGGATCCGAAGTAACAGAACTGGACTTCAATGATCCCCGGTCTTTAACCACCATAAATTCCTGGGTCAAAAACAAGACGCGATCGAAAATCGATAAGATTGTGGATCAGATCAGCCCTGAATCTGTGCTATTTCTGATCAATGCAATTTATTTTAACGGCAAGTGGACCACAGAATTTGACGCTACCAAGACAACAGAGGACTCTTTTACAACGGGATCCGGCGTACGGAAGCTTGCTCCCATGATGCGCCAGCGCGGCACTTATTCCTATCAGGAGCAGCCTGAATTCCAGGCGATCAGCTTGCCATATGGAAATGGGCGTTTAAGTATGAACGTTTTCCTTCCTTCAACGGAATCCAGCTTGAAGACGTTCCATAATTCGCTGACTGCTTCCAATTGGGAACAATGGATGAAGCAGTTTCAGGAGATGGAAGGAGAGATCGTTTTACCCCGATTTCGCGTTGAGTATGAGGCTTCGCTGAATAGCGCACTAAAAACGCTCGGGATGAGATCTGCTTTTGACGCACAGCAAGCAGACTTTGGAGGCATGACCTCTGCAAAAGCGTTCATCAGCGACGTAAAACACAAAGCATTTGTTGAAGTCAATGAAGAAGGAACTGAAGCCGCCGCGGCGACTTCCACGGAGGTTCGGGTGGTATCCATGCCAATTCCGACAAAGACTTTTCGGATGGTTGTGAATCGGCCCTTCTTTTTTGCTATCCGCGATAACTCAACGGGTTTGGTTTTGTTCGTTGGTTCTATCGTGGATCCGAAGTAGACAGCAGGCGAGACGCCTGCGCTCTTATTCCGTGGAGGGAATCGGTTGTCGCACCCAAACCATAAGAGCTGCGGCAGCGGATAGTAGGAGGACTTTATCTCCGATCATCCGGAATCTTTCAAAGTTGTATTGCAGCACTACAAGGAAGTAAGCCAGGAGAATGGCACGCATCATGACAGGATGTTCTTTTTGTTTGGCAAGAAGCACAAAAATCAGCAGAACGCCGATCACAAATAACATGACGTTCACGTAAAGGCTAAATTCGAGCATCGATCTTCAACTCCCCGGTATTTTCCTGAAATATGGTGCCATAAAAATGGCTCTTCTGACAAGGAAAATTTCACGGTGGAGTGGAAACCGTCAAGCAGACACCGAGACTTCAGCAGGAAGCAAGATTCTTACAGGACTCCCGGTCAATCTGTTGCAGAATATCGTCCGTCTTGATTGAAGTGCCTTCCGCAACTGACGCAAGGATCGTTAGAAAATGCTCAATTTCCTGATCAGTCATGAACGTCAGAAACATAAATCGCTGTCGCAAATCGCCGAGAAGATCTATCTGTTGAGCCAGCATGTTTTCATCCCTCCTACCCTGATAAATTACTGTTGGAACGGAGCGCCAATCAGCGTATTTTGTCCAAACAGGACGTCGATAAGCCGTAGAACGCTTTGTCGTAAGATTCAGCTTAGTGACCGGAATATTTTGACAAGAACAGGGTTCACTATCTCCGAAATTGTTCTCAGATCACAGGTTGGCGTTTTTGAAGCTTTGGTGGGCGCCTTCCATGTACTACAGCACCCTCCAGAGAGATGTATTCGAGCTCACGAGCATCATCGATGCTTCGTAGAAGGAGTCCACCGCGGCTCATGTCACCGCGTCCGACAAAGTCTGCTGGAAATTTCAATCGGAGACCGAAGATTTGCAGGAGAGGTGCCGCGTACTTCTTCGTACCCACACTCCCAAGGAGTACGACTTCAGAGCCAGCGGGAATTTCGCCTCCGAGTTTCATGGCTGAAATCATCAAAGGTTCCACATATCGTTTTTCATCGCAATCAATCTGAACCTCCCTGAAGGACCGCAGATCATCGGGATTGACGATCGTCCCGGCTGAAACCAAGCCGCGATCCGAGGTGACGATGAAAACTCCACCGGCAGTGCTGAAAGGTCGGGCAAAACGAGTCGCGTAGGCCAATTTGCCTCTGAAATAAAGGCCGCTTAAAAAGGAAAAGACTTCACCAATTTGCGCCCCTTGTGTATGAAAGCGTAGTGCAAGATCAAAATTTGCTTGCGGGTTCATGAGGATGTCCGCACGCCTTCCGGTTGCATTTGCGGGCGATAGAATGAAAATTCGGCAAACATCCATAGAGTTTCTGATTGTAATGAAAACAAGCTGGATCACGCAAGAAGCCAGTCCTTTGGATAGTGGCTGGCCTTTTACCAACGAGTATTCGCTGTAAAGAACATCCTCCTGCTATACTGTCTTTTTCCTGGCAAAGGAGGCAGTTATGGAACATTACTATCATCGAGATGATCTAGGGAAATTTTCAGATATCGGGAAGGAAAGTCCGGCACTTTGGAACAAATTCTTAGAGTGGTATAACGCGGTGTTCGCAGAAGGGTCCTTGACTGAACGCGAGAAAGCGTTAATTGCGCTGGCTGTTGCCCACACGGTTCAATGTCCGTACTGCATCGATGCATATACCAACTCATGCCTTGAAAAAGGTTCTAATCTTGAACAGATGACGGAAGCGGTTCATGTTGCCGCCGCGATTCGTGGTGGCTCATCGCTTGTTCACGGTATCCAAATGCGAAACATAGTAGAAAAATTAGAGATGTAATGTCTATAACAGTACGAACAACCTTATTACGCAGGCACTCGGCCCTGGCTTCAGCTGCCGAACAAATCCGGATCCTGGATCAGACAGATTCCATTTCCCCATTTGAAACAACGCTTGCCAGACATCAACAAGAGAATTTGCATGCAGAGGGCATTGAAATTTTTCAAATCAATGTTGGAAGGCTTTGCAATCAGGTTTGCGCGCATTGTCATGTGGATGCCGGCCCCGATCGTTCGGAAATCATGACAAAAGAGACGATGGAGGTCTGTTTGCGCGCTCTTGCCGGCACGTCGATTCCTAAGGTCGACATTACAGGCGGTGCGCCGGAGATGAATCCGAATTTCCGGTGGCTTGTAGAAGAGATACGTGCCTTAGGGCGACATGTGATGGATCGATGCAACCTGACTGTGATCTTTGTGAAAGGGAAGGAGGATCTGCCCGATTTTTTGGCCCGCCATAAAGTTGAAGTTATTGCCTCGTTACCATATTTTCAAGAACGGGAAACAGATCGGCAGCGAGGCCCGGGAGTGTTTGGTCGGTCGATCGAAGCATTGCAACGATTCAATAAACTTGGATACGGAATCCCCGGTAGCGGCTTAATTTTGAATCTGGTTCACAATCCTGTGGGTGCGTTCCTTCCTGCTTCGCAAAAAGCTGTCGAGCAGGAGTTCAAAAGGAATCTGCAAAACAGATATGGTGTTCAGTTCAATAACCTGTATTGCATCACAAATATGCCAATCAGTCGTTTCCTTGAATTTCTGATGAACTCAGGAAACTATCAGCGGTATATGGAAAAACTGGTCCAGGCCTTCAATCCTGCAGCAGTGAATGGCTTGATGTGCAAAAATACCATTTCAATCGGATCGGATGGAAGGCTTTTCGACTGTGATTTCAATCAGATGTTGGATATGGAGGTCGGTTACTCATCTCCGCGTCATATTCAGGATTTTGAAATGAGCAAGCTGAGCCATCGCCGGATTGTTACGAATCGTCATTGCTACGGATGCACGGCAGGAGCGGGATCCAGTTGCGGCGGCGCAATCTCTAACAGTTGAAGACAAAAAACTCTATTTCCGCAGGCTCACCTTGCAAACCGCCGATGTCAGTTGCTACAATTCGCAGTTTTACTTGATGATTATGCCGTCCTGAGTTGGCTGCATCGAAACTCGTCGTTACTGTTGTGCCGCTCGGGACATTACCAATGGAAGGATTCACACCTCCATGTTCTCCGCTGCTCAATCCTGCGCCCCAGATAATTTCATCATCGTTTGCATCGGACAGAGTAAAGGAAATGAGAGCGGTGGTGCCCACGCAAATCAAGTCAGGTTCTACCCGTAAATTCGTGACACGCGGGGCAGCCGGAGAAACATCAGACCCCCCGTCGCAGGCAACGATCCATAATAGGAGAAAAACAGCGAGTAGAATTCGCATGATCAGACAAGGGATTGTAGCATTCGCGAAGCTGGAGTGTCCATTACCGTAAGGGTTATAAGTTATGGTGAATAAATTCCACCACGCGGTGCAAGGTTTCCAGCGGGTTTTCGATGTGTGGGCGATGGCCGCAACCAGGAATCAAGAAAGTTTCGACAGGCCCGGTACAACCATTTTGAATTGCCTCAACCTGTCGCAAGCTTCCGAAACGGTCCTCTTCGCCTTGAATTACAAGAGATGGAATTTCGATTTTTGGCAAAACGTTTTCAATATTCCATGAACGAAATTTCGGATCCAGCCAAATATTCGCCCATCCCAGAAATGTCTCATCTGTTCGCGGATGGTGCTTGGCCAGACGTCGTTTCAGGCCCCCTTGCAGATAATCCGATTTTGCTTCAGCGATGCTACGAACAGTGATTTCTTCCACAAAAACGTGAGGAGAGAGCAGTATGAGAGCACGAACCGAAACCGTTGGGTTTGCAGCAAAAATAAGCGCGATCGAGCCGCCGTCACTGTGCCCTATTAGAATCACATTCTGTTCACGCAGTTTAGTCAAGAATTGCGGAAGCACTTGAAGCGCTTCGTCGTGCATAAAATCAATGGAAAGCGGAAGATTGGCGGAGTCGGAGTGACCATAGCCGGCACGGCTGTAAACAAGCGAGGAGCAACCCGTTTCTGAGGATACTTGTTCAGGGAAATCCCTCCACTGCCCCAACGAACCAAGCCCTTCATGCAGAAAAACAAGGGTCGGACGTCCGGCGACCGCGGATCCGAAGCGCTGGTATTCCAACCGTTTCCCGCCGATATCAAGGTGTTTCATCTCTCGAAGATCATATCGCGGGAAGAACGAAAACCAAAGAATGAGTTTGTCGTGTATCTACTACATACCGGGAAAACTTTCGACTTTTTGGCTAGAAAACCAACGACACGACAAGTGTGCATTCGCGATAGCCTTTTTTTCGAGGCAGGCAATACTGTTTACCAGTGTAAGTTGTACGACAGATCAACCGCAAGCAGGTTTTCCTGCAGTCGGAGTTCAGGATAAGGAAATGGAAGACAAAACGATAGGAATCAATGTTCCATCCAAGACAAAAGTTTTTCTTGTTGAGGACGAGAGACTGGTTGTGGAAGATATCAGAGAAAGGTTGACGAAGAACGGCTATACGGTGGTAGGAATCGCGTCCACCGGCAAGGAGGCGATTGAAGCGGTCAGGAGCATGGCTCCCGACATTCTGATCATGGACGTCCGGATCTCCGGAGAATTGAACGGAATTGAGACCGCGATCGTTATTCAGAGTTTTTTTGATCATCCGATCCCGGTTGTGTTTTTAACTGGATTTTCGGAAACAACCTTTACTTATCTCAAAGTGTTGTCGGAGTACACTTACCTGAATAAGCCCTTTCATGAAAGCGTTTTGATTGAAGCAATCGAGCGCGCTCTGAACAAGAGCAAACCGGGCCGGGTGAAGGAAGGAGTAAGGTTAGGCAGTGAGTCCGGAGCTACGTATTAAGAAATTCAGTCATAACGCGGGACCATTCTTCTGTGTGAGTCATCATCGCTGAATGACCTGCTCCGTGAAAAACATGCGTCTGAGCCTGCGGATAAAGATCGCGCAACCGGTTCCTAACCTCCGCGCCGGGCGTCGTGCAGGACGCGTATCTCGCGGCGGTGCACGCGTTCAACGCGGGCGCGCGGACGTGCCCACGCTGCGCCCGCGTGCATCCGCCCGCCGAGCTCGGCGACATCGCCTGGGCCGCGACCGCCGGGGCGATCCGCGCATCGCTGCGCTAGGCGCAAGCCGAGGCTCGCGATGCACGCGCTCGGTGCGCGTCGAGGACGCTTCCCCGGCGCCTACCCGCATGCTAGCTCGGTCGCGCGCGCTGTGACGATCGCGCAACCCGCATCGCTCGATCGCGGCGCGGGCGCGGCGCGGCCGGTGTCGCTCAGGGCTTGACCGGCGTCGGACCGCTCTTGGGCGCCGGAGCCGGCGAGGTGGCCCCCGGACGCGCCGTCGGCGCGCCGGCCGCGTTCTCCATGAAGGAGCGGCCCTCGAAGATCACGCCCTTGTCGATCTGCAGGCTCGGCGTGTGGAGGTCGCCCTTCACGCGGCCCGGGGCGTGGATCTCGATCGAGCGCTTCGCCTTGATGTTGCCGACGACGGTGCCCTGGATGATCACCTCGCCGATGTCGATCTCGGCCTCGACGTGGGCGCCCTCGCCGATCACGAGCACGTCATCCGAGAACACCTCGCCCTTGAACCGGCCGTCGATGCGGACCGTGCCGTCGAACGTGAGCTTGCCTTCGAACGCAGCGCCGCGTCCGAGCAGCGTCGTGATCTCACCCTGAGCAGCTTGCTTTGCAGTGGCAACCATGGCGCGGACGACACTAACAGATCCGCCCTGCCCACGCCGTAGCCAGGCGCGCGACCCCCGCCGGCGACGGCGGCGCCCGGTCCGCACCGACCAACGCATCACTACGGATTTATTATGCAATTTTGGTCATTGAATACGTTTGGCGACCTCGTTCGTATCTACAGGGTCGATGCCGCGCTCCCTCGAACCGCACACCCTCAACGGCCGCCGTCCCAGAGCGCCGCGATCCGCTCGTCGGGACGATCCTCGATCAGCGGTTCCGGATCGACTTCCAGATCGCCACCGGTGGGTTCGGCGCGATCTATCGCGCGACCGACATGCTCGGTCGGCGCGGAAGTCGCGCTCAAGGTCCTGCACCCGCGGCTCGCGCGCGATCCGATGGTCGTCGCCCGGTTCCGCCGCGAGGGCAAGACGCTCGCCAACCTGCGCGATCCGCACACCATCACCGCGTACGAGGTCGGCGAGACCTGCCGACGGCACGCTCTACATCGTGATGGAGCTCTTGCACGGCGAGACCTGTACGAGCGGCTCCGCGCCGGGCGGCGCGCATGCCGTGGCGCCGCGTCGTCGCACATCGCGCGCGGCGTGTGCAGCTCGCTCGCCGAGGCGCACGCGCTCGGCGTCGTGCACCGCGATCTCAAGCCGGAGAACATCCACGTCGAGACCCGCGGCGACGGTCCGGACGTCGTGAAGGTCCTCGACTTCGGCATCGTCAAGATCGAGGGCGGCAGCTCGATCGACGACGGCAACGAGCTCACGCACGCCGGCCACATGATCGGGACCTACGACTACATGTCGCCCGAGCAGATCGTCGGCTCGCCGTGCCGTCGACCTGTCGGACATCTACTCGCTCGGCGTCGTGATCTACGAGATGCTCACCGGCCGCCGCGCCGTTCTCCGCAGGTCACCGGCCCCGCGTCGATGATGGCCGCGCTGCTCACCCATGACGCCGGATCCCGCCGTCGTGCACGCGGCGATCCCGCCCGCGCTCGAGCGGATCGTGATGCGCTGCCTCGAGCGCGAGCCGCGGATCGGTTCGCCGACATCCGCGAGCTCGCCGACGCCCTCGACCGCGTGCTCGCGCCTCCGCTGCACGACGACGTGACCGCCGTGCACCCGGCATACGACCCGACCAGAGACGATCCCGGTCACGATCGTCTCGGGTGCGCCCCGCGCCTTGCGAGGATCCCGGCGCGACGCTCGTCGAGGAGGATCGCACCTGGATCGACGAGCAAAGCCTCCCCGTGGGATCGACGGCACCGTGATGCGCTCGCCGCCACGGCGGTCGCCCGCCCGGCGTTCCGAATCGCCACCGGGACGGGGCCCGTGCGGCGCGCCCCACCCGCTACCCTGTACACGACGCTGCCCGGCATCGCCGTCGCGACCAGGCCCCGCACCGCCTACGACGTCCCCCCCGCGCAGCCGGAGCTACCGCCGGCCTTTCCCATCGCGCCGCTCGGCTGGCCGTCGATGCCCCGGCGCGGACCTGGATCCCGATGCCGTCGATCCCGTGCGAGCAGCTGGCGAGCAGCTCCGGTCCGCAGCTCCCGACACGATCGTACGGCGTGCTCTGGGTCGCGCTCGTGGTCCTCTGCCTCGCCGCGATCGCTTTGGCCGCAACGGGCTAGACTGCGCTCGGGGGCTCGTCCGCGGTCACGCCGTCGTCGCGCCGGCTGCCCTGAAGCTCGGCGGGCCCGACCACGAAGTACCGCGTGCCGCGCCGCGTGCCCTCGGTCCTCACCAGCTGCTCCGCGACGAGCTGCCGCAACGGCTGGGCAATCTGAGGGGTGCTGGTGCCGAGCGCGGTGTTGATGTCCTCGGCGCGGCGACCCGGCTGCTCGGCGATCGAGGCCAGGAGCTTGTCACGCAGCGCCTCGATCTCGCGGTGACCGCGCCGCGCGCGACCTGCGCGCGGCGGCGACGTGGAGGCAAGCGGTGCCGCCGGCTGCGCGCCGGTTCCGAACGCCGTCTTCAGTTGTTCGATCGCGATGCGCTTCGCGAGGTCGCTGAGTTCGGCAACGAAGTCGTCGACCAGCGCTTGGAGCTCTCGATGCGGGTCCAGCATTCATGTCAACCTAGCTCATCTCCCGACGTGCTGCGCGTCGTCACTCACGATCTCCAGAGGATTGGCCGCTGAGATTTCAACGTGCCGCGGCGCCCGCTGCGCAGAGGGTCACGGCCGAGCAGCGTCGACGCTGCGGCTGCGCTGGCTATCGCCGCGGCGACTATCAGGGTCAGTCCGCCATCTCCGGAAGTTCCCGAGGTGTGGATGTCGGGGACCTCGCACGGACGCCGGTGCAGCGAGCCGGCGCGAACAGGGGGTGGCGAAGACCACCCAGCATCGCGTCACCGGACCATCGGGGCCCCCATCGGGGCCCCCACCGGGACCCCACCGGCGCCTACTGCAGCACGCCCACACACGACGAGATATCGAAGAAGATGAAGGCGAGCGCCTTCTCCTGCGCGGTCAGGGGCTGGGTGGAACATCCGCACGGGTACGGCGTCCCCGCCTTCGAGCTCGACCCCGACGAGACGTGCATGTCGGAGAACACGACCTTGCCGCAGCGATCCTCGGCCGGCTGGTCCTGCGGGGTGGTGAACAGCATGTCCTGTACCCCCGTCTTGCCGAGCGGCATGGACTGCGCGGGATCGACGTACATCCAGCGCTCACCCTTGGTCGGGTCGACCGTCTGGCAGGTGTAGCGCGGCTCGTTGACCGTGATCTGATCGCGCACGGTGGATCCACCGACGTTTTGCAGCCAGGTCGCAAACGCCACGCCTTTGGGGACGGTCTCGTCGACGACCGTGAGCTGGGTGTGCTCGGTCTGCGGGGCGGCGAAGTTGA